>CAMTUP010000001.1:0-270194 GCA_947084945.1 uncultured Ignavibacteria bacterium
ACAATTTTACAGATTTTAAGTCTAACTTTATTTGAAAAAGTACCTGTAAATCAGTTGTTTAAAGAATCTAATAACGAAAATTATTTCAAAGAACAAAATAAACAATTGTCTTTATTTAACTTCTGATTGGACAGTAGTGATCCTATTTCTAAAATCAAAATATAATCTTGCTCTTATTCAAAGATGACTTTATAATCACCAACTCGTATTCTATAATGTCTTTTAAACCCTTTTACTTTTTTAATGTTTAACATCTTCTTACTATTTATTTCTTCATTATCAGAAGATACAGTTTAGAGAAAACGAAGAAGATTTACATCAATTTCGTTTTTAACTTTATCAAGATACTTGACAAAACTTTCAATTGCATATAGTTCTTTTTCATTAAAAGAATCTAGTAATTTACATAAATGCTTTCTTTTTTGATTACGTTTTGGTAGTTTTTGTTTTCATATCTCAAACATCTTTTAAGAAAAAGAGAATAACGAATAATACCGTACTTAAATTTCCAATATTATAGTATAAGAAACATCAATAATAAAATATATTATACAACGAAATCCATATAATTATTTCAATTGGAATTAAAATATTAATTGTTTATTTTTGCCTAACATACGTTAGGTAAATGAATTTTTTGTCATTTATACTTATATAAGAAGTATAATTAATGGATTCCCACTTACGCCTTCAAAAAAATGGGAGTCGGGAATAAAGATTTTATGGAAAATACATCACGTAAAGAACAGATTTTAATAAAATCAGCTAAACTTTTCAGGGAAAAAGGTTTTGAGGCGGCATCTATGAGAGATATTGCTAAAGAACTGGGTATTGAAGCAGCAAGTCTATATAGCCATATTAAATCAAAGGATGAGCTGCTTGAAACAATATGTTTCAGAATGGCTGATGAACTACTCAGCTCAATAGACGAAGTTAATGATGTTTATTTTAATGCAGAAGAAAAGCTGAATACTGCAATTAAGAATCACGTTAATATTGTTACAGGTGATCTCGATGCGGCTTCTGTTTTTATTCGTGAGTGGCGCAGACTGCCCGAAAAAAAACTTAGTGAATTCATAAAACTTCGGGATAAATATGAAGACGGTTTTAAACAAATACTTATAAACGGTGAAAATGAGAATGTATTTGAAGCACCTGATAAAAAATTCGCAGTGCTTACAATACTCTCGGCAGTAAACTGGATAACTGAGTGGTATAACCCAAAAGGCAATATGACCCCTGATGAAATTGCCGAGCACCTGTATAATTTTATATTAACAGGACTTAAAATTAAAAGTAAGTAATATCAGAAAAGTTTTAAACAAACTCAGAGAATATTGGTTAAGAAGACAGTAAAAGCAATAGTTAAAATTAAAGTTATTAATGCAATATTTTTTACTTTTTATAAGGTCTGTAAGATAATTATACCAGTAAAATATTTATCATTTTTTCACAGGCTTCCTGTTTATCAAAATGTTAAAGTATCCGAAGAAGGTTTTAATACATTTTATATGATCAGTAACGGCAGTGATTCAATTGCAAAAGAACTTTACTGGGAAGGTTTACATTCATATGAAACCAGAACATTAAGCATTATTACATCTTTACTGAAACAAAGCAGTATATTTATTGATATTGGAGCTAACACCGGACTATTTTCACTACTTGCTGCATCATCCGAGGAGATGAAAGAAGTGCATGGCTTTGAACCTATGGATGCGGCATATAACCTGTTCAAAGATAATGTTTCATTGAATAAATTCAGCAATATAAGGATCAACAAAATTGCTTTAAGTGATTTTGATGGTGAAAGTATATTTAATATCCAGATGGAGGGATCAGATATTCCATTAGGCTCATCCTTAAGAAGTGATGTTGGAGAGCACGGGATATTTCAAAAGGTAAAAGTAGTAACAATGAAGCTGGATACTTATGCAGTACAGAATAATTTCAACCGGATAGACCTGATGAAAATAGATACAGAAGGGACTGAGGATAAAGTCCTGGAAGGGGCTGTAAATTCAATTGATAAATTCCGACCTGTAATGATATGTGAGATACTTTCTCATACTGGTACTGAACCAGGAATACACAGAGTTTTAAATAGCAGGAATTACAATTATTATTTCATAAATGATAATGAACTGGAACAGGTTGATTTTTTAAAAGGTGACCCATATATAGTAAGTAATTATCTTTTAATGCCCTCAGAAAAAGCAGAATTACTTTTAAAGGAATTTAAAATTAAAAAGATAAAAGAAAAAATATTTTATAAACAAAATTCAAACAATTAAAAATATGCACACAACATTTATTATTAAAGCTGAAGACATAGATGAAAATTTATTAAATGGAATTAGGAGATCCTATAGAAATAAACAGGTTGAGATAACTGTTAGAGAGCTGGACGAAACTGAATACTTATTGAAAAATGAATATAATAAGAAAAAGTTAATAAAAGCTATAAGCAGTTCTCGATCAAAGAAGAATCTTACGGAAATAAATTTAAAACATTTAAAAAAAATTAAGTGAGCGAAATTTTATTCGAGAAAAATGCTTTGAAAGACTTTAATGATTGGGCGACTATTAATCCTTCTATTTATAATAAGATTATCGATATATTAAAGAATATAAAACTCTCCCCATTTACCGTATTAGGTAAACCTGAACCATTGAAACATGAGCTAAGAGGTTTTTGGTCAAGAAGGATAAACAAAGAACATAGATTGATTTATAAAATAACAAAAAATGAAATTGTAGTAATTTCCTGTAAATATCATTATAATTAATTTAACACTTTTTAATCTTTTAATTTTAAAAATAAACATATGTACGGAAACGCACAAATAGATATAAAAGATAAATCAGCAAGTTTAACCGAGGGTGAAGACCAGGTAAAACTTGCTGAATTTGAAGCTCGCATCATAAAGGGTGATAAAATTGAACCTAAAGACTGGATGCCCGCAGCTTACCGCAAGCAGCTTATTCGCATGATAGAGCAGCACGCTCATTCAGAAATTATAGGAGCGTTACCCGAAGGGACATGGATAACACGCGCTCCGGGTTTCAGAAGAAAGCTTGCACTCATGGCAAAAGTTCAGGATGAAGTCGGACACGCCCAATTGCTTTACAGTGCTGCTGAGACACTTGGCAAAACCCGTGAGGAAATGATTAACGACCTGATTAACGGTAAATCTAAATATTCAAATGTATTCAACTACCCCGCTGTAACTTGGGCTGATACTGCTATTATTGCATGGCTTATAGATGCAGGCGCTATAATCAATCAGGTAACCAATTCCAAAGGCTCATATGGTCCATATTGCCGCGCACTTGAAAGAATTTGCAGTGAAGAATCATTTCATTTAAAGTATGGACATGATAATGTTGTCTATCTTGCAACAGGTACACCACAGCAGCGTGAAATGGTTCAGGATGCGCTTAACAGGTGGTGGAAACCTATTATGCATTTCCACGGTCCGCCCGATAAAGTTTCGCAACACACAGAAGTATTGATGAAGTGGAAAGTTAAAATGGCAACAAACGATGATATGCGCCATCGCTTCCTTGAAGAATATGTACCTAAGATATGGGATTTAGGTCTTACTATCCCTGACCCATTACTTAAGAAAAACGAAGTAACCGGTAACTGGGAATATACAGAACCTGATTGGGAAGAATTCAAGCGTGTAATAAATGGTGATGGTCCCTGCAATAAAGAACGCCTTCAGGTAAGAAGGTGGGCTGAGGAAAAAGGCGCATGGGTAAGGCGTGCATTACTTAAGGCAGAAACCAAATATACTGTTCCGTTAGCGTAGAGGTTGCAGGTTACAGGTTGCAGGTTGCAGGTAAAAGAAGAACAGCAAATTGTTCATGGCAGAATTTTTCAAATCAATTGTTATAGATATATGTAAAGTAAATTTTAATAATTTGTTATGGCAAAAGTAAGTCGATTTGAAGATTTAGAAGTTTGGCAAAAAGCAATGAAAATTGCCGAAGAAATATACTTGTTAACTCGGGATGAAAAGTTTGCACGAGAATATAGCATTAAAGATCAAATTATTAGGGCTTCAATTTCTATTTCAAACAATATTTCTGAGGGTTTTGAATATGATAATCCAAAAGACTTTATTAAATTTTTAAGATACTCAAAAGGTTCTACAGATGAAGTAAGAAATATGATTACTTTTCTTAAAAGAGTTGGTTTAGTTAATGAAGAGTTTTACCTGAAGATATCCAATGAACTTGTTGTTCTTTCAAAACAGCTTTATGCTTTTATTAATTATTTGAAAAATAATCTACCTAAAAAATAAATATTTTCATAAATCAGGGAACATGCAACCTGTAACTTGAAACATACATATGAAATCAATTGACCCAAGAATTAACAGATTTGACCTGCCCGCAAACGATGACGGGAAAGAGATAATGAAAGAGCTTGAGCAGTGGGAAACCTACGAGGTTTTTCATCAGAAAAAGCGCGGAGACCAGCATATTCATGTTGGCATTGTTCATTCTGCTAGTCCCGAAATGGCTTTACTGCTTGCTAAAGAACAATATTCACGCAGAAGACAGACTTCTAATTTATGGGTAGTTAAAACAAGAGATGTTACCCCAACATCATATGACGATATAGATATTTTTGAAACTACCCCCGAGAAAACTTACCGCGAGGCAAGTGATTATTACTGCATGGATAGAATACGAAAATACCAGAAGGAGCACGGCATTAAAGACAGAAAAGATGACAGAAGAAAGAAAAAGGAGGAGGCAAAGTGATGCAATATAAAGATAATGAAATTAAAGCAATAAAGGAATTTTTATATAAAATTGCAGACGACCAGCTAATAATCGGTCACAGGAACAGCGAATGGACTGGACTGGGTCCTATGGTAGAAGAAGACATTGCATTTTCATCAATTGCGCAGGATAAGATAGGACAATCACAGCATATATATGAAATACTGCATACACTCGGAGAAGCTGAGCCTGATACAATTGCGTTTACAAGAAATGCGGCTGATTTTAAAAGCTCACATATTACAGAATTCCCTATAGGCGAGTATGATTTCAGCCTCATGAGAAATTTTTTATTTAACCATGCAGAGCGTATAAGGTTTGATATGTTGACGGAATCAACACTTGAACCCCTAAAATTGCTTGCAAAGAAATACCGCGGAGAAATTAAGTATCATGTAATGCATTCCGATATATGGGTAAAGCAACTCGGGCAGGCAAATGAAGAAAGTCATCAAAGGATGCAAATAGCATTAAATGAAACATTCAATTTAGCGCTTGGAATATTTGAAGAGAGCAATTTTGCCAAAATATTAAAAGAGCTTGGTATTTTTGCCGGCGAAAAGGTTTTACAGGATAAATGGCTTGATGAAATAAAACCAATTATTGATATGGCAACACTTAATATTCCGGATAAATCAAAATGGCAGCAGGCATATGGCGGAAGATATGGCTTTCACACTGAATATTTACAGCCGATGCTTGATGAGATGGGTGAGGTTTTCAGGTTGGATCCGAAGGCGGAATGGTAAATAAGTAAAAAAGCAAAAGTAAAAAGGCAAAAATGAAAAAAATTGAGTACACTGATTAAAATATCAAGAGAAGAAATTCTAATGGCACTTGAAGAAGTTAAGGATCCGGAGATTCCGACAATTTCTGTGGTTGATCTGGGTATTGTAACTGATGTTAAGGTTAGTGATGATAATTTTGTATCTGTTACATTAACGCCAACATTTTCCGGTTGTCCGGCTTTAAAGTATATGGAAACACTTGTTAAAGAACGGATTGAAAAGCTTGATGTAACAGGTGTAGAAGTTACAACTACTTTTGAAGTTCCATGGAATACAAACATGATAACTGAAACAGGATTAGCAGCTTTGAAGAAACACGGCTTAGCTCCGCCTGAAAAGCATAACGGACTAGTGCAGATAGATTTTCTTGAAAAGGTTAAGTGTCCCCATTGTAACAGCAGAAATACTATTCTTAAATCCCCTTTCGGTCCTACATTATGCCGCTCATTACATTACTGCAATGACTGCCTCAATGCATTCGAGCAGTTTAAACCGGTTGAATAAATTCTGAATACTTATAGAAATAAAAAAAGCATTCTAAAATATTAGAATGCTTTTTTGCTTAATCCACCGCGGCGAATAGTAAATTTTATTTTACAGGTATCTGGCTTTTTATATATTCAGCAGGAACGAGATATATCTTACCAACTTCTCCATCAAATTCCTTGGTTATCATCCCAAGAAAATCACCGCTATCGGTAAACACAGCACCGCCTTCAATTGATATTGGTTTATTAGGGCGGATTTCGATAACACTGGTTTTACCTGTCCATTTTTTTATTCCTGATACATTACCATCCATTGAATAGACTACCGATGATAATGTATTTGGGTAGTAGAACAATTTAACTTTATCTCCGTACTTTACATTTGCAACCGGGGCATATTTAATTGGTTTAAATTTATCAGCACTTCCAAACCTTAAATACACAAGGTCCTGTTTCTCATCTAGATCTTTTTCTGTCATTTCATCAATCCCTGCAAGTGAATCAGATGGCAATATAACACTAAAATATCCTGCGCCTTCTATCAGGTTCATCAAGGTAAAATTTGTTACCAATAAACCATGTTTCAATACAACGCCTGTTCCTATTTTAACCGGTTCCTTGTTACGGTTATAAACCTGTACCCTTATTAGTGGGTTATCCTTCTGGCTTACCTTACCAATAGAACGGTCAATTTTTTCAGCATAAGTAAGCTCTAAGGTCGGGTCTTTTTCGAGTGATGCAGTATCAGTCTGCTGATTAAACATTATGTTTTCCATGGTCATTTCCCATGTTAAGGTTCTACCTGAGCTTATAATTGCATTTGATTCCTTTACTTCAAATGGAAACTCTATACTGTATGAAACTTTTTTATATGGATACATTGCACTGAATACACTGTTCATAAGTTCATCATTAAAGCTTCTTTCTGCTTTTCGGGTTGTGTGCCTAAACAACAGGTATCCTTCATCGTACTGGAACTTCAAAGTACTGAATTGTACAGGCATCTGGTTTGACCAGCTAAAAGTAAGCTCTTTTAATGTTTTTATAAGTATTGCAGGTTCATCAAAACTGTACTGCAAATAAATATCCTTAGTGCCGTCAGGATTTGTTGTGATTTTTACCTCCTTAACGGATGTTCCGCCTATTTTTTGCATTTCCATTCTTATCCTGTTCTCAATCATACTGTTATCATTAGCGCTATCCAGCCTTTTTTTCCATTTACCTGTAACATCGCTTGTTGCAAGGATATTCATTCTCTCAAAAAACTCCTTATCAAGTGTAACGTACATATTTTCCAATCCGCTGCCATCCGGGTTCATTTTAATTTCTCTTTTAACATCAAAACATCCTGCTGAAAGCAATAAAGCTACAAGCAAAACAGGAAGCAGTATAATATTAAAATATTTTCTTGTACTCATGGTTTTATAAATTAATTTCAACTATTATTAATTTGTTACCTGATTTACTTTCTTCTGTACTAAAAATAAAACTATCATAAGCAAATTTAAAGGCAAAATGCAGATAAGCAGAAAAGCTTCCATATTATTAAAAAGTGCACAAATAATGCATAGGGTAATATGAGTGGTAGAGCCGATATAGCTCCAAAGCCTTAATAAAACACGGTTTTTTGCATAATAAACCTTTGGATTGGTCTTTTGCTCAGTTTGGTTTTCTTCATGATCCTTCTGAATTTTAAGCTGTAAGGCAGAATATTTTAGGTAAATACTGATTAAAAACCTTTGAAAGATATGGGAACTATTACCTTCATATCTTAGTCTTTTACTTTCCTGCTCATATTCTTTGATCTCTTCTATTATATTAGAAGCTTTTCCATAAACTACCTCTAGAAATTTATTCCGGTAAAAATCAAAATAAAATGCCTGAATAGCCGAGGATAGAGCACCAAGAATTCCTGCTATCCATATATAAGTAACCGGATTCCACTCGAAAAAAGAATTGCCCCATAAACTTGTTTCGTGAATGCTATACTGTTTTGTAAGTCCAATGGCAATACCAACAAAAACAAAAATGCTTACAATATAATCCACAAACCCATCAACTATTCTTCCAACTTTAGTGCCATTCTTTTTCATACGTGCTATTTGTCCGTCAGCACAATCTAAAACATTACTGGTAAAGTAAAATATTGCGCCTATAACTAGGAATGTATAAGCACCAAAACCAAATAATACCCCTGATGCTGAGCCAATAATAAGAGCAGCAGCAGAGACCATATCAGGTGTTAAGTTTGTTGAATAAGTTGCCTTAACAAAAAGGAAGGCAAGCGGACGGTAAAGAATTAGGTCAAAGACCTCTTCGACCTCAACTGATTTTAGAGATGATTTGTATTGGCTGTATAAACTCAATATTTATTTATCAGTTCGTACATAGCGGTATTTTCTTTTTTTATTTCCAGTTTATCTCTTTGCAGTATTTAATAATAGTATCCATTAAAAGTTTATTATGCTGTTTAGTGCCGAGTGAAATTCTTGCTTCAGTTCTGAATGCATCTTCATCCAGGAATTTTACCCTTAAGTTACGGTCATCAAGATATTTCTTAAGTCCCATACGAATATCAACAGGTATATCAACAAGAATAAAGTTCGCATATGATTTAAACGGCACAAAACCTTTGAGTTTAAGAAATTCCCTGTACATCATTTCCTTATCTTTTTCATACTGCTTCCCAATTTTTAAATACCATTTGATATTATCAAGAGCAATTTCACCAAGTTTTTCTGATACCCTGTTATAACCAAGATAACGAGTTGTGAAGTTTATAAGAACATCCAGATTTCTGCCTGCAAATGCAAAGCCAATACGGAAACCTGCAAGTGCAAAGAACTTTGAAAATGTTCTGCATATTACGAGGTTTGGATATTCATCAATATAAGGTTTTATATATTCATTTTCAGTGGAACCAAAGCCCCAATACGCCTCATCTATCATAGTAATAGTATCTTTTGTAGCATCAAGGAATTTCCTCAGGTCTTTTGAATCAATCCTGTTACCTGTTGGATTATTGGGTGATGCTATAACAACAATTTTAGGTTTAGTATCATTGTATATCTGTATCATTGTTTCTACATCATACTGGTAATAAGGAATTCCGTCTTCAACGCCTTTTTTCATTGGATATTCCACATTAGTACCTCCACGCTCGGATGCAACTTTTTTGTAATACCACCATGCTTCACGGGGGATAAGTATCTTATCACCTGGGTTAACATAACAGTGAATTATCTGTTTCAACAGGTCTTCGCTGCCATAGCTTAAAAGAACATGCTTTTCATCAAAGCCATAATCATCTGCTATTCTTTTTGATAAAGCTGACTTGATGCCTTTCATGAAGTCACGGGAATACCATGATAACAACTGCATATCAACTTTTTTAAGGAATTTATATACTTCAGGTACCGGACCCGTCTGTGATTCATTTCTATCTAAAAATAACGGTTCTTTTGGAAATTTATTTCCTTTAACTTTTAACTGTTTTTTAACTTTTTGCTTTTTAACAGCCGATTTTTTTTTCTTACTTTTGTCTTTTGCCATAATTTATTTATTTGTTAATGCTTCTACTCCGGGCAGAGTTTTTCCTTCAAGAAATTCAAGACTTGCTCCGCCACCTGTTGAAACATGACTTACTTCATTTTCGAGACCCGCTTTTGCAATTGCAGCTGCAGAATCACCACCACCTATAACCGTAATTGCTCCCTTTTTGGTTGCTTCGGAAAGGGCTTTAGCTATATCAAAAGTACCATTTGCAAAGTTATCCATTTCAAAAACACCCATCGGACCGTTCCATACAATTGTTCTTGCTTTTAAAATCTCATCACTGAATTGCTTAATCGTTTCAGGACCAATATCCATTCCAATTTTATCATCAGGCATTTCATTTCCATAAACTACTGTATGAGGCGAGTCATTTTCAAACTTATCAGCAACAATAATATCAATAGGAAGCATGATTTTGCCGTTGGATTCATTCATTAATTCCTTAGCCAGATCAATTTTATCTTCTTCAAGCAGTGATTTGCCTATACTATATCCCATTGCTTTGTAGAACGTAAAAACCATTCCACCTCCGATTAAAATTTTATCGGCTTTATTAAGCAGGTTTTTGATAACATCTATTTTACCTGAAATTTTACTACCACCAAGTATTGCAACATATGGATGCTCAGGGTGTGATACCGCTTTGGAAAGATAATCAATCTCTTTTTGCATTAAATATCCTGCTGCACACTTTGTAATGAATTTTGTAACACCTTCAGTGGATGCATGTGCGCGGTGAGCTGTACCAAAAGCATCATTAATATAGATATCACCATATGAAGCAAGTTTTTTAGCAAATTCAGGATTATTTTTTTCCTCTTCGTTATAGAACCGCAGGTTTTCGAGTAAAAGAATATCGCCATCCTGCAGATCATTTACAATTGCAGAAGTACTATCACCCATACAATCATCAGCAAAAAGAACTGGCTTATCAAGTAGCTCTGAAAGGTGAATGGCAATGGGTCTGAGGGAATATTTCAAATTCTTTTCGCCCTTTGGTCTGCCCATGTGGCTCATTAGTATAAGTTTACCGCCTTCAGAAATTACTTTTTTTATTGTTGGCAGTGATTCAACAATTCTTTTATCATCAGTAATTTCGCCTTCGGTTTCTTTTGACATCGGTACATTGAAATCAACCCTTACCAAAACCCGTTTGGATTTTATTTCACCGCTTGCCGATAGGTCATCTATTGTTAATTTGTTCATATACAGTTGTCATTCCCGGCTCCCTTCATTTGGAAGGCGAATGCGGGAATCCATTTTTAGATTGTTAAAGATCCCTGCCTACGCAGGGATGACAAAAACACACAGTTAACTTAATAACCTGCTTTTATAACTTTATCAAGTAAGTCAACTATCCTGCAGGAATAACCCCACTCGTTATCATACCATGCAACAACTTTAAAGAAACGTTTTTCGCCTTTTAAGTTATTGCCTACTGTTGCAAGCGAATCATATATAGAAGCTCTGTCATCGTGGATAAAATCGGTTGATACAAGCTCTTCATTGCAATAACCAAGTATACCTTTTAAATATGTCTCAGATGCTTTTTTCATCAATGCATCTATTTCTTCAATTGAAGTTTCCTTTTCGGTGCGGAAAGTTAAATCAACCACAGATACATTTGCAACAGGTACTCTGAAAGACATTCCGGTTAATTTTCCTTTTGTTACAGGTAGCACTTCGCCCACAGCTTTAGCTGCACCTGTTGAAGAAGGAATAATATTTATAGCAGCAGCCCTGCCACCGCGCCAGTCTTTTTTGCTAGGTCCGTCAACTGTTTTCTGTGTAGCAGTGTATGCGTGGATAGTTGTCATTAATCCTGCTTCTATACCAATTCCCTCTTTTAATAATACAAACACAACAGGAGCAAGGCAGTTGGTTGTACAAGAAGCATTTGATACTATATGATGCTCTTTAGGATTATACTCATTATCATTAACACCAATTACAAGTGTTTTAACTCCGCCTTTACCCGGTGCAGATAATATTACTTTCTTAGCGCTTGCCTCGAGGTGACCTTTGGCTTTTTCGTAATCAGTAAATAAACCTGTGCATTCAAGAATTACCTCAGCACCAAGTTCTTTCCAAGGAAGCTCGGCAGGTGATTTTGTAGCAGCGATACATTTAATTTTTTCTCCATTAACAACTAATATATCATCACCATCGGTGGTAACAGTGCCTTTAAATTTACCTTGAACCGAATCATATTTCATCTGGTAAGCAAAATATTTTGCATCTGTACTTACATCAACAACCGCGACTACATCTATATCTTTACCAAGTACTCCTCTTTCAGCCATGGCACTTAAAACCTGGCGTCCTATTCTTCCAAATCCATTGATAGCAACTTTTGCAGCCATTGTAAGATAAACTCCTATTCTACTGTTTAAATTTTCACTATTAAAGAAGTAAAAATACCGAAAAATGCAGATTTATTCAATGTATAATAAAAAAGCCTTTCTCCAGAATAGGAGAAAGGCTAAATTGTAAATAAAAATTAATGAAATATTACTCCATAGCTGAATAAGTGCCGTCAGCATTAAGAATTAATGTATGTAATAAACAGGCATCCATTCCTGTAAATGTAATTGCATTACCGGCAAGATCAGTAATTTTCATATCAAACTTACAAGTTGCGCCGTATTCAGCTGGAATATCAACTCTAACTGATGTACTGTTTTCAAACAGGTCATTTGGAAGAATATCGTTACCCCAGTTACCGGTTTCAGCGGGAGTAACATAAATATTATTTAATGTTACACCGGTGTTATTAGTAACAAAGAAGTAAAGCGCCTGCGATTGTGTGCTGCTCTCGGCAAAAAGAAACATAACTGCGAATAAAGATGCTGCAATGAGAATTTTTTTCATTTAATTTATGTTTTATTTTAAAAAAGTTATAGCAAAGATAATGAATAATTATTGAAACTCCAAAATGATTTACAATAAATTACAATTATAAACTCTCATAGAACTATGATTAAATATATCAAAATATCCAAAAATCACATGGATTTTGCATTAAAAACCTATAAAACTGTAAAAATCGAAACAATGATATAAAACATTGTTATTAGTTTTACAGATAACTATATTTGCATATTACATTTAACAGAAATTAGAGGATTTTACCTAGTTTTCATCCAAAAAGTACCTGATTTCATCTAAAATCAACCAAATATCACTCAAAACCGATAGAAGAAAACTAAGGAGAATTACTGCAATTTATGGGTTCAACATCAGATCTACGCAACGGATTAGTTATAAAATACAATGGCGAGCTTCATGTAATTATCAAATGGGAGCACAGAACACCGGGTAATCTTCGCGCTTTTTATCAGGTAAAAATGAAGAACCTGAAGAACGGAAAAACCATCGAAAACCGTTTTCGTTCAGGTGAAGCTATAGAAATCGTTAGGATGGAGACAAAGGAATTCCAATATCTTTATCATGACGGTTCAGGATATGTATTTATGGACAAGAATAATTTTGATCAGGTATCCATTCAAGATGATATTGTTGGTGACCAGGCGCAATTTATGAAGGAAAGCGAAAACGTTCAAATAATGTTTGACGGAGAAAAACCTGTTACAGTCGAAATTCCGCCTCACGTTGAATTAAAAGTAATTGAAGCCCCTCCCGGCAATAAGGGTGATACTGCCACAGGAGGTTCAAAACCCGTTAAAGTTGAAACCGGCGCAACAGTTAATGCCCCTATGTTTATAAATGAAGGTGATGTTATAAAGGTTGATACAAGAAATTCTGCATATTTGGAAAGAGTAAAGAAGTAAGAAATAAAAAGGCAAAAAATAAAAGCCTGACTGCTGGTGCAGTTAAATAGGCATCCCGCTAAGCAGAAACGCGGGACTGCGAAAAGCGCAGAAAGTAAAAAATAATCCCGCTAAGCAGTAGAGCGGGACTGCGAATATCCTACGGATATTCTTGAAAGTAAAAAAGCAGAAATAAAAAAAAGTAAAAAAATAGACAATAATGTCTATAATACCCACAATCTATTAACAATGTGAGGAAAAAATAAAGCAAATGAAAACTGATTTAAATTACATCAAAAAACTTTTAAAGATCCTTGAAACCAACGAGATCAATGAAATTGAAATTGAAGAAGAAGGTATAAGGGTCAGGGTTGTTAAAGCAAAACCTCAGGATATGGCTGCACCTGCTCAACAAATTGTTTATGCTCCCCCACCTCAGCAGATAATGCCGCAAGAAAGTGCGCCTGTTGTTTCAACTAAGGCTGAAGATAAAAAAGATGCTTCGGTATCTGCTTCAGGAAAAGAAATGATAGAAGTACGCTCGCCAATAGTTGGGACATTTTACCGCGCGCCATCTCCTAATGCAGACCCATATGTAGCGGTTGGCCAGCAGGTTTCTAAAGGAAATATATTATGCATAATTGAAGCTATGAAACTTATGAACGAAATTGAATGTGAATACGAAGGCAAGATAACAAAGATACTAGTTGAAAATATGCAGCCGGTTGAATACAACCAGGTACTTTTCCATGTAGAGCCAAATTAGAAAATCTCTGATGTATTGTAGTGGAATCGAAATTTTTCCGGTTCTGAAAAATATTATTTAGACTACTATAGAAATTGTTCAAGAAAATATTAATAGCAAACAGGGGCGAAATTGCCCTTAGAATAATTCGTACCTGCCGTGATATGGGCATCAAAACAGTTGCCGTGTATTCCGAAGCAGATAAAGAATCACTGCATGTAAGATTTGCTGACGAGGCGGTTTGTATAGGTCCACCGCCTTCAAGAGAGAGCTATTTAAGCATACCAAGGATAATTGCTGCAGCAGAAATTACTAACGCTGATGCAATTCACCCGGGTTATGGCTTTCTTGCTGAAAACGCAGAGTTTTCGGAAATTTGCACTGAATCAGAAATAAAGTTTATAGGACCCTCGGCAGATATGATTAAATCCATGGGAGATAAAGCATTTGCAAAAGATACCATGAGAAAATCAGGTGTGCCTGTTGTTCCGGGAAGCGACGGTGTTATTACAAGTGTTGAAGATGCTAAAGTTGTTGCTGCTGAATTTGGATACCCCGTGCTTATTAAGGCATCCGCAGGCGGCGGAGGTAAAGGAATGAGGATAGTTAACGAAGAAAGTGAATTGGAAACTGCTTTTAACATGGCTACCAATGAAGCATTGAGTGCATTTGGCAATGGTGATGTTTATGTAGAAAAATTTGTTGATAAACCCAGGCACATTGAAATTCAAGTACTTGGCGATCAGTTTGGGAATGTAATTCATTTAGGCGAGCGTGATTGTACAGTTCAAAGAAGACACCAGAAACTTATTGAAGAAACACCATCATCATTTATCACTGAAGAAATACGCGAAGCAATGGGCGCTGCTGCTGTTAAAGGAGCTAAATCTGTTAACTATGAAGGCGCAGGTACAGTGGAGTTTATTGTTGATGTAAATAAGAATTTCTACTTTATGGAGATGAATACACGCATACAGGTTGAGCATCCCGTAACAGAACAGGTTACAGGCGTTGATCTTATCCGCGAGCAGATTGCAGTTGCATCAGGCTTGAAGCTTAAGGTAAAGAAAGTTAAGCGAGAAGGACACTCAATTGAATGCAGGATAAACGCTGAAAATCCAGATAAGAACTTTGCTCCATCACCGGGCATGATTACATCTTTCCATATGCCGGGCGGAATTGGCATCAGAGTGGATACACACGCTTATGCTAATTATTATATTCCGCCTTATTATGACAGTATGATAGCAAAACTTATTGTTACCGCTGATAACAGAGATGAAGCGATAAAAAGAATGTACCGGGCGCTTGATGAATTTATAATAGAAGGCGTATTTACAACAATACCCTTCCATAAAAAAGTTATGCGGCATGAGAAGTTCATAGAAGGCGATTACGATACAAGCTTTATCGAAAAATACGGTCTGGTGTAAAAAATTGAAAGATTTATCAGATTTATCAGATTAGTCAGATTTATCAGATTGAAGATTTGTAAAATTAAAAGACGGGTTAATTCCCGTCTTTTTTTATGAATAAATTATTTTTGATGTTGGTGACGATCTGATAAAAAGATAAATATACTTAATTACGCTGATTTTTTTATTTTCTTTTTCTGAAACGGCTCAGCCATGCCAATATTACTGCAAAGAATACTAAGATAAAGATCCACCAGAACATGTGCATTCCCCAGAAAAAGTAATATCCATTATCGTGCATCATAAATATAAATGTTTAAGTTTTTTAGAATTATTATTAATGATGTGGTTTATTGTCATCTTTCTTTTCTGTTTTATTATCCATTTCATTCATATTCCCCATCTTATTCATATCTTTATTTCCCATCATCATTTTTTGCATCATATCCATCATTTGCTGGTTCCCCATCATAGTTTTACACATCCCGGATATCATACTTGTGTCATTTTTTGCTGTTTCCATCATATCTGACATCATTTTATTCATCATTTCTGGATTATTTTTCATCATTTTCATCATCATATCATGGTTTTCCATCATCATCAGTGTCATCTTTTCATTTCCCTGCATCATCATTTTACCGTTTTTGCTGTTCATCATAGCGTCAGTCATTTCTTTCATCATTTCAGTATTATTTGCAATAGTATCAATAACTTGTTTTCTTGTTTCTTTGTTAGAGAGGATCTTTTGTGAATCTGTTGTACTTTGACAGGATGAGAACAGTGAGACTAAAGCTAACATCAATACAATCTTTTGTAGTGTTTTCATGAGTTAATAATTTTTAAGTTTAAAAATATTTTTGGATTAGTTAATATAGCAAAATAAATAACATTTCTCCTGAGATAAGACCCAAATCAAAGTTTCAGAAGGAGATAAATTCAGAAAGATTATTTTGAAAAACCGCTTTCCAGATTTTATTCTCTTTCCCGATACTCCTCTTTTGCGCTTGATGTTTGTGAAAACCAGTTTTCCTCCACGTTGGTCATGTTATGAGTTCTCATCACTTTTGCAGCAGAAGTTTTTTTGTCTGAACAAACTCACCTGCATTTAGTTGGTAGAAATATACTCCACTTGCCAAATTACCTGCGTCAAAGTTGACTTCATACATTCCTGGCGTTAGGAACTTACTTACCAAAGTGGAAACCTCTTTACCTAATAAATCATAAACTTTAAGCGAAATAAAACTACCTGTAGGCACACTGAAACCAATAATAGTGCTTGGATTGAATGGATTAGGATAGTTCTGTTTCAAACCAAACTCTATTGGCAACTCGCTTGAGATAATCTTCACAGAAACAATTTCCGATAGAGGTCGTTTCCAGACTCCGCTGCCCCAAGTCCCCGATATAAGATCATTGCCCGAAACTGCAAGGGAAATAATATAACTATTGGTTAATCCGGTACTAACCTCAGCCCAGCTTGCGCCATTGTTGGAGGAGTTATGCGGCATGAGAAGTTCATAGATGGCGATTTTGATACAAGCTTTATCGAAAAATACGGTCTGGCGTAAAGGATTGAAAGATTTTTATCAGAAGATCAAATAGAAATTTCGCTCAATCAATTTACCTTGCAGTATAACCGCCATCAATTACTAATTCGCTGCCCGTTATGAACTTTGCTTCCTCCGATGCAAGGTATACAACTCCGTAGCCAATATCATCAGGCTCACCCAAATGTCCAACAGGATGTAAACTTTCAAGTACCTTCATTCCTTCATCAGGATCACTTAAGGGTTTAAGAAAGTTTTGTACCAATGGAGTATTAATAAAACCCGGATGGATAGAATTGACCCTAATCTTATCTTTTGCATAAAATAAAGCATCAGTTTTGGTCATTAGCCTAACCGCTCCTTTTGAAGCATGGTATGGTGGTATATCTGCCGCACTAATCAGTCCATAAATAGACGACATATTAATTATACTCCCTCCACCGGCTTTTTTCATGTAAGGAATCGCATGTTTTGTACAAAAAAATACACCATTAACGTTTACATTCATCACTGAATTCCATTCTTCAGCAGTAATTTCATGTGTTGGTTTATTAATTCCTGCAATTCCTGCATTATTAATAAGTACATCAATCTTTCCAAATTTTCTGTTTACTTCTGTCATGACTGTTTTTACATTTTCTTCATCAGAAGTATCGAGATGCCAGAATTCTGCTAAGTATCCTTTTTCATTAATTTCTTTGACAAGAGCTTTGCCCTCATTATCAAGTATATCAGTTACTGCAACTTTTGCACCTTCTGTTGCAAGAAGAATACATGCTGATCTTCCAATCCCGAGGCTTCCGCCAGTAACTATTGCAACTTTATTCTCTACTCTATTCATATTTTTCTCTCAGAGATCAATTTTAATTTTTCATTCTTAACAAAGAGATATTGCTATGCTTACTAAATAACAGTCTGATAAATAATTAATAAATAAAAAAGGGCAACAATAAATATTGCCCTTAAAATAAATCATTACTTATTAATCAGGAATACCATTCTTATCGTTATCTTTGAATGCTTTGAAATTGTTTTTAATATTATCCTTTATATTATTATCAATATCATTTGAATTAGCCGGATTAAACGGATTCATATAAGCATTATCTTTAATAAACCATATATATGGTCTTACAATTAAAGTGATATTGGTACCAGCAATAGCTGCAATAGGAATATCATTCGGGAACTGCAGTATCTGGTGAGCTGATTTTGATGACTTATACACAAAACGGACACCAAAATATGTACCTTTTACTATTACAGAATATCTTTCATCACCAACTGCAAATTCAGGATCAGGAATTGGGTCGTTAGTATTTAATTTATGTATTTCAAACTTAACCTTCCTGTAATTGCCGGCAGGAACTATTGCAGTACTGATAACATTTACATTTGAAGATAAATTAAGGAATAAAACAAATGGTCCAACTTTGAAATTAGTTGAATCTTCGTTGTTGTTAGCTACTTTTACTTTTATATCTTTTATTAATATTTTTACTGTATCCAGTATCAATATGTTCGGATTATCGCCAATTGAATCCTGTGAACCTGTAGAGCTAAAACTAAGGTTATCCGGAGTTGGAGCAACTGCTGTGTCACCGCAGCTATAGAATGCCCCTGCTGAAAATATAAACGCTATTACCAAAGCGCTGATTTTGTGTTTTAACTTTATTTTATTCATTTATGTTTTTTTATTTTATTTATTATTATATTTTACTTATTATATATTTATTTATTTCTTGCCTTTTTTATCATCGTTCCCATTTTTTTTGTTTCCGTCATTGCCATCATTCTTCTTGCCTTTATCATTACCATCATTCTTCTTACCTTTATCATTACCATCTTGTTTCTTTCCTTTTACATCGCCATCACGATTACGATCTTTTTTCTTGCCATCATACATATTTCCATCATCAACTTTTTTAATTTCTTTCCTTATTTCCTTTTCCTGTTTTTTATATTCTTTTTCCTCTTTCTTTAATTCTTTATTATATTCTTTTACTTCTTTTTTATATTCCTTTTCATAAGATTTATTTTCTTTCCAATCACCATACTTTTTAAAAGATTTTGGCTCATTTACAGTAAACCACTGTTTATTTTTATTCTTATTTTTATATCTGTTAAATCTAGGATGATAAACATAATATACTTTTTCAGAATACCTTACTTCTTTATAATTTTTTACATATTGAACATTAACCAATTCTATAGTCCTGCCAAACAAGGCTTGAAATATATTAACATCCGGACCTCTGTTTATAATTGTACTATTAACTACAACAATACCCGGAATAACGGACATACTACTAACAAGAATCCTATCGCCATTATCATAATACACATTATTATACTTATAAACATTTGGTTCAAGAAAATATTTTCGTTCAACAATTACATAATTATTATCATCAATAACAGGCACGCTCATACTATTATTAACAACATATACAGCCGGCGGTAACGGAGCCCATGATACATAAGTATCATTTTGTCTCCAGTCAACCCAAGCAGGCGCCCAAACTCTACCAGGAACCCATAACCAGCCTGCAGTTGGAGAATTTACCCACCTGCCATAGTGTGATGTAGTTTCTTCAACAGGGGTATTAGCTTTAAAATACCATCCTGCATCAGTATTAATCCATTGCCCATTAGTATAAGGTACATATACCGGAGCTACACCTACAGCACTGCTTACAGCCAGTTCAGGTGAGGGCTTCCAGACATAAACCATTCCTACACTAACATCGGATTTTGCATAAGCATCTTTAATGCCAAGCAGATTTGAAAGTGAAAAACTATTATTACCTGAACTACCCGATACAGCAGTTTTAGTCTGCATACCAATTTCTTCAGGTTTTACCTGAACCCATTCACCGTGTGGTGAGAGTAGTTCGTAAAATTCTTTGTAATCTACAGTTGTAAGATCTTCATCAGATTCCGTAAGGTCCTTATCTTCAACTGCGGTTGCTTCCAAGTTTCTATCTTTATCATCCTGCTGTCCTTTACTCAAATTTTCATCTGCTGTTTTTGTACAGGAAGATAGAAGAAACATTGCAGTCAAAATGACTAACACTCCCATACTTCTTAATATCATTCCTAAAGGTCTCACATTTGTTTTCATATTGATACTCAATTCTTTTTAAATTAAAATCAAATTTTTAAAATTTAAAATCCAAGCCAAGCTCGAGTGAATAGAAATCTTGGTTACCAAGACCCAGCCTTGCAACACCGGCAATATTGTTGCTAAAGAAATATCTCATACCTGCCTGACCCCATATCCATGCACCGCTTGTATATGTGATATCGGTTACATAAACCCCTCGTTTAGTAAAATCAGTATATGTCTGGTTTACGCTATTATAACCAGCAACCAAGCCGAGGAACGGAACAAATTTACCGTCGCCAATCTGGTTAAAGTTATAATTTGATTGCACACCAAAAGAGGAGAAAGCATACCTTCTTGAATCACTATTCGGGTAATTAAATGTGTAAGAATAATACCTGAATATACCGCCAAGAGAAATTGTTCCAATACCTGCCTGCGTGAGCTGGTGTTCAAAGTTTGCACCAAATGTAGGAACGCTTCCTTTGGGCCAGAAACCAAGAGTTGCACCCAACAGATTATCGCGTTCTTTTAACTGTCCAAATGATGATGATGCAAGACACATTATAAATAACATTGTAAAAATTGTTGTTTTCATTTTCTTTTTTTTAGTTTTGTTCTTTTGAAACCTTAAACTCAATTCCGGATCAAGTGCATGGGGCAACCGGATCCGGATATAATTGAGCTAAAATGATTATTAAAGATTGTTTATTTTTTCTTTACTGGTCTGCTTACCTGTCCAAAGTAGAAACTCATACCTGCATAGAACTGTAAATATGCCATTTTCTTTGCCTTCATAGTTGTGGTTTCTTTATCGTTTAAACCAAAAGTTGTGGGTGTATCGCTAGTGGAATCTTTGCCAAATAAATTTGCAAAAGCATATCTTCCGCCTATTACAACACCAACACTTTTGCTTAACTTAACATCTACACCTGCTCCAAACATTGCTCCAAATCTTACTGCTGATGTCATATCTTTAGAATAACTTGCCAAAGAACCGCCGCTTTGATCAAATTTAGTTTTTCCGCCAATGATATTAGTAGTAAATTGAACATTTACAAAAGGATTAGCCGGTCTTTTAGGTGCGAAAGCGTATTCTGTGCCAATACCAATTGTAAACATATTCATATCAGCTCTCCACGTACCTTCTCCAATTCCCAATTGAGAATTAGTATCAAGATTGGTTACTCCAATGTTACCGCTGCTTAACATTGAATATGTTAAGCTTAAAACAACTCCAAATGTGCTTTTCTTATCAATATAATACTTACCAGCTGCACCAAAGTTAAACCCGTTGTTCACAAAATATGGAGTGGGGTTTTTTCCTGCAATTAAATCGGCTGGAAATGTGCCTTTTAAATCAGGAAGTGTCATTGTATAACCTCCATTAATATTAAGCGAAAATTTAGGTACTGCATATGTTTGAGCCTTTAAACCAACTGCTGCGAATAATAACACTAAAACTATTGCTAACGTGTTAATTTTTTTCATTTTGTAATTCTCCTTTAAATAGTTTATGAATTTTGAATCGTTTTATTGTTTTTAAATCTTTTATGTAACAAAACTACCTACATTATGACGCTAATACAATCAACCAACAGGATGAATTAAGAACTACATCCTTTGATTGATAAATTAATGTGATATCTGAGTGTTTTTAAACATTTTAGTCAATTAATAAACGTAAATACTGCGTTCTTTGAATGTTTTTTGAAATTTTACCGGAAATTTAGTAACCGATATTTCAACTTCATTTCTTCTGTATCCTTTTCCATCTGAAAAATTAAATCCATATTCAAGGAGAGCCTTTTCATTACTGCCAACTACTGATAAGAGCAAAATACTATCATCTATAGTTTTAACAATTAACTTATACATTATTGACTCTCCATAATTTTATGAAATAACAGTTTCATTTTAAAAATCTAAATTAATTACTTTGTAAAATTTGTTTTCTGAAGTCATTTTCGCCATTGGTATTAATTCTGACACGGAATGACATTCTATAACCATATACATTAAAAGGGTCTCTATCAGTTGCTTCTCTGGGCTGAATAATACCATAAACATTTTTTGTGGTTACATTAGCATCTTTTTTGCCTTTAAGCCAGAAACAATAAATTGGTTTGGAACTTAAAGGAGCATTAAAATAGCCCCAGAATTCTGTTCCGTTTTGGGTGAAATCGTTTGGAACAAATGAAGTATAGCCCTGAACTTTTGATAAGGTATCAAAAGCAATTGCATTTGTATCCGAATAAACTCGGAAAAATTTTGTTTCATACCCAGGTGGCAGCAAACGGTCAAGCAACTCCCCGTTCTGCAGGTAATAATTAATTCCTGAATTATTAAGATCATTTAAGCTGCAATCACGCAATCTATCGGAATCAATAGTGTTTACTAAGTCTAGTAAATTGAGTCCGGTACGAGTAACAAATGCTGCTGAATCTTCATAAACTTCAATACTATCTTTAAAACTTACATTGGGATTATTAATGTAAATCGGGTTAGGATCTGTTGGATCAGAGCAGCCTGTAATAAATGCAAATAATAATGCTATAGCAGTTGTTGCTGAAAATGTAAAAAATTTTAATTTTGTTTTCATTTTATTTTTTATTAGTTATTATATATAAATCTTTTTTTGTAGAATTTTATTCTCAAATCTTCAAATCTATTGCTTCTTTTTGATGCACGCTTTAGCAGCATAAAGTCAGGTAGTAAATACACTCCAAATTAATTCAATTTACACTTGCACTCATTCTGTAATTTTCCTGCCAGTTATAAGCCTGAAAATCAATACAATTACTGCCACTACCAGAAGAACATGAATTAATCCACCACCAAATGAAAAGCTGAAACCGAGTAGCCAAAGAATTAATATTATTACAAAAATTGTCCACAACATGATGTTACTCCTTTTAAAGTTAATTTTTAAAAAATTTGTTATTTTAAAATAGAACTGCAGAGAAAAATTAATTTTATATACAACCGGAGCTTTATACGGGATAAAATCATTTCTCTGCAGTACCTATTGATGACGTCTAATGTTGATGTTACTACAACATTATTGAAGGAAAACTTATTTTTTTCCATTTATATTCAGGTTATTTGACTATGTGTTTTTTCCACATCTTCCCCATATAAACTATTTTTGTTACTTCTGGAACTTCTTTCATCCTTGTATGCATCTACACCTGACATAAATGCATCTTTTACTTTTTCTGTTTTATGAATAATCTTTTCAACACCGGTATTTAAAAGATCATTTGCACTCTCAAATGTGCTCTCCGCAGCTTTTTTAGCCCCATTCCATGTATCAGAGGTTAATTTCTTACCGTCTTCTAACATTTCATTTGTTTTCCTGCTTATATCATTTCTTAAATGTTTACCTGATTTAGGTGCATACAACAATGCAATAGCACTGCCAACTGCACTTCCAACAAGGAAACTTAAAAAAAACCCGTTTATTCTTTTCATTGACATTATTTTTCTTCTTTCTTTAAATTAAATTTTATTTTATTTTATTTTATGCATTTAGAATAATCAAGTGTGGCAGATTATGCGATCCCAACCGGACATTTAACAACAGATACATAAGTAGGAGAAAATTTATATTCTGCTTAGTCTGATGAGAATGAATTATTTGCAATGTTTCCGCCGCCACTTGATAAAACATATTTAGTTTGAATATTAGTACAAATTCCCTTGAAATCAGCTTGCTAATGTAATCCCGAGTACTCGGGATGAAACTTACCCGCCTAAGGCGGGTTATTTTCATTGAAACTACTATACAATAAATTATTTAATTAAAATCATTTTTCTGATAGAGCTAAATGAACCTGCTTCAATCTGATAGAAATAAACACCACTTGGATAATTTGCTGCATTCCACTCAATGTTATGATTACCTGCATTCTGCGATTTGTTTACTATAATGCTTACATTTTGACCAAGTACATCAAAAATGCTTAACTTAACATAACTTGCAACCGGTAGCTGATAATTAATAACCGTTGAAGGATTGAACGGATTAGGATAATTCTGTGAAAGTGAATATTCATCAGGAATTATTGAACCGCCATTTTCAATTGCAATTATACCTGTAGTATTAAAACCTACTTCATATATATCAAAATTATTTCCACTGCGGTAATCCTGCCAAACAACAATTGCGCCAAGATTGCCATTGCTTAGAATTGCAGGTCTTAACTGATCATTACCGACAGTGCAAATTGCATAGCCGTTTGCAGACCAGTTTATTGCAGCATTAGAAGCTATTCGCTGCGCATAGATGTCAGAATTCCCAGCATTACGATGATCTTCCCAGGAAATATAAGCTCCGTTGTTGCCATCGCTTGTTAACTGTGAAAATATCTGGTCACCAGTTGCTGTACAAATTATAACTCCAGTAGCAGTCCACTGAACGGTACCTGTTGAATTTACACGCTGAGCATAAATATCAGCAGTTGTTCCTGTTCTGTAATCTGTCCACGAAACTATAGCACCGCCTAAACCATCACTTACTATCTTTGGATCAATCTGTGCGAAAGCAACATTATTGTTCAATACTACACCATCTACTACCCATACTATTGCCCCAGAAGGACCAACTCTTTGAGCATAGATATTATAATCTGTAGTGCTTCTGAAATCTGTCCATGTAATAATTACACCATTAGCGCCATCAACACATACATCCGGTGTTAACTGGTCAGCAGCCATAGTGCAAGTTGCTACACCGTTTGTAGTCCATACAACTGCGCCTGCTGCTGCAATCCTTTGTGAATAAATATCATAATTACCTGCGCGTTTATCAAACCATGTTATAAATGCTCCGCCTGAGCCATCACCTACAATCTTTGGTCCACGCTGCTCTGCTGCCTGGTTGCAAATACTAACTCCGTTTGCTGTCCATATCATAGTGCCGCTGGGATTAATACGCTGAGCATATATATCAGCAAAACCACTATTACTGCGGTAATCCTGCCATGTCAGGATTGCTCCTCCTAAGCCATCACTAACCATTGCAATAGTATCCTGCTCAAATACAACTACACATACAGGTAAACCGTTTAGGCTCCACTGTATATTACCGCTTGAGTTTACACGCTGAGCATAAATATCAGCAGTAGCGCTGCCACGGTATGACTGCCAAGCAATTATTGCGCCCCCTGAGCCATCACTTACTATCATTGGTTTAAAATTACTATCCTGTGTACAAATGGCTAATCCGTTTACACTCCACATAGCATTGCCATCACCATTCATTCTTTGAGCGTAAATTTCATATTTACCATTGCGATTATCCTGCCAGGTAATAATTGTTCCGCCACTTCCATCTGTTGTCATTGCAGGATTAGTTTGATGATTACCTGCAATACTTACCGGGTTACCCGGTGATTGCGAAAAAGTAATAACCGGTACAAATACCGAAAGCATAACTATTATACCGAACATTCGCAACCATAGACTTATTAATTTGATTTGATTTGTAGATTTTGTATTCATTATCTATACCACTTTCTTTAATTAAATTTTACTATTTTTATTAATACCAAAATACAGCAAGTTTAATGATATTACAATTATACAAAAGGATGAAAAAGGAACTACATCTTTTGGATTAGGGATATTAAAACCTCTTTTAAAAGAGTAAAAAAAAGTTATCCTGAAAAATCAGGATAACTTTTAAGTACCCTAAAATTAATTGATAATTGTTAAATTATTTTATCAGGATCATTTTCTTATTTGAAATAAATGAACCTGCCTCTAATTTGTAGAAATACACTCCACTTGGGAAACTGACCGCATTCCATGTTATTGAATGATCTCCTGCATTTTGTGATTGGTTTATTAATACACTTACAGTTTTACCAAGTACATCAAAAACACTTAATTTTACATAACTAGCAACCGGAAGCTGGTAACTAATAACCGTTGAAGGATTGAACGGATTAGGATAATTCTGTGAAAGTGTGAATTCATCAGGAATTATTGAACCGCCATTTTCAATTGCTACAAAACCTGAAGTATTAAACCCAGTTTCATAAACATCAAAATTATTACCGCTGCGATAATCCTGCCAAACCACAATTGCACCAAGATTGCCATTGCTGACTATCATTGGAACCAACTGGTCAAAGCCTGCAGTACAGATTGCATAACCGGTTGCTGCCCAGTTTATTGCTGCATTGGAAGCTATTCGCTGCGCATAGATATCGGAATTTCCTGCATTACGATGGTCTTGCCATGTAATATAAGCTCCATTGGTCCCATCGCTTACAAGCTGAGATTTAATTTGGTCACCTGCTGATGTGCATATAATAACACCCGTTGCAGTCCATTGCACTGCTCCGGTAGAATTTACACGCTGAGCATAAATATCAGCAGTTGTCCCGGTTCTGTAATCTGTCCATGATAAAATTGCGCCACCCATACCATCACTTACTATCTTTGGATCAGTTTGTGCGTATGCAACATTGTTGTTCATTACTACACCATCCACTGCCCATACTATTGCTCCTGAAGGTCCTTGTCTCTGTGCATATATATTATAATCAGTTGTGCTTCTATAGTCATACCATGTAATTATTACACCACTTGCACCATCACTGCATATATCAGGTCTCAATTGGTCAGTAGCCATCGTGCATGTAGCTACACCATTAATTGTCCATTGAACAGCGCCTGCTAAACCTACACGCTGCGTATAAATATCATAATCACCTGCTCTTTTATCAAACCAAGTAATAAATGCTCCCCCGATACCATCGCTAACAAGCCTTGGTCCGCGCTGCGCTGCTGCCTGGTTGCAAATACTAACTCCGTTTGCTGTCCATATCATTGCTCCGCTCGAATTCATACGCTGAGCATAAATATCCGCGAATCCATTATTACTGCGATAGTCCTGCCATGTCAGGATTGCTCCTCCAAGTCCGTCACTTATCATTGATATAGTATCCTGTTCAAATACTACTACGCAGACAGGAACACCGTTGGTTGTCCATTGAACAACACCGCTTGAGTTTACACGTTGTGCATGAATATCAGCAGTAGCACTGCCGCGATAAGACTGCCATGCTATTATAGCTCCGCCGCTTCCATCGCTTACTATTATAGGATTGTAATTACTATCCAGTGTACAAATTGGTATTCCATTTGTAGTCCAAAGCGCATTACCGTCAGAATTCATTCTCTGGGCATATATTTCATATTTTCCATTCTGTTTACTCTGCCATGTAATAATAGTCCCTCCGCTGCCATCTGTGGTCATCATAGGATTAATTTGGTGATTTGGTGCAGTACTAACAACATTACCCTGCCACTGTGAAAAAGTTGTTAATGGGATAACCAAAGCAACTATAAGAAATGCGCATATTATGCGAACACTTTTAGTTATAAAATTTGTTTGATTTGTATATCTTGTATCCATTATTTACTACTTTCAATTTAATTAATAAATTAATAATTTTTATTAGTACTAATCTACACAGAGTTTAAAGTTATTACAATTATACTAAGGGATGAAAATGGAACTACACCCATTGGATGAGAAATTAATATTATTTTTTACTTCTCAGTATTTATAACAGGTCATTCCTAAATTTATAGGAATAACCTGTTAATAATCCTGAATTAAACTGATCCTTGTTGAATTATTTTATCAGGATCATTTTCTTACTATCTATAAAACTTCCAGCTTCAATTTTGTATATGTAAACACCACTTGGATAATTCGCTGCATTCCACTCAATATTATGATCTCCTGCATTTTGAGATTCGTTTACCAAAATGCTAATATTTTGACCAAGAACATCAAAAATACTTAACTTAACATTACTTGTAACAGGAAGCTGGTAATTAATAACCGTTGAAGGATTAAACGGATTAGGATAATTCTGTGAAAGTGAATATTCATCAGGAATTATTGAACCGCCATTTTCAATTGCTACAAAACCTGAAGTATTGAAGCCGGTTTGATAAATATCAAAATTGTTTCCGCTTCTGTAATCCTGCCAAACCACAATTGCACCAAGATTGCCATTGCTGACTATCATTGGAACCAACTGGTCAAAGCCTGCAGTACAGATTGCATAACCGGTTGCTGCCCAGTTTATTGCTGCATTGGAAGCTATTCGCTGTGCATAGATATCGGAATTTCCTGCATTACGATGGTCTTGCCATGTGATATAAGCCCCACTGTTTCCATCGCTTACAATCTGAGATTTAACTTGGTTACCTGATGATGTGCATATAATAACACCCGTTGCAGTCCATTGCACTGCTCCGGTAGAATTTACACGCTGCGCATAAATATCAGCAGTAGTACCTGTCCGGTAATCAGTCCATGATAAAATTGCGCCACCTAAACCATCGCTTACGATCTTAGGGTCAATTTGTGCGTAAGCAACATTGTTATTCATTACTACACCGTCAACTGCCCATACTATTGCTCCGCCTGGTCCCTGCCTCTGAGCGTAAATGTTAAAATCAGTTGTGCTTCTGTAGTCATACCATGTAATTATTACACCACCTGCTCCATCCCTGCAAATGTCAGGTTTTAACTGGTCAGTTGCCATTGTGCATGTGGCTACACCGTTAGTTGTCCACTGCACTGCACCGGCCGAACCAACACGCTGCGTATAGATATCATAATTGCCGGCACGATTATCAAACCATGTAATAAATGCTCCCCCGAGGCCGTCTTAGGTCCGCGTTGTGCGGCTGCCTGGTTGCAGATGTTAACACCGTTTGCCGTCCATAGCCTTGTTCCACTGGTATTCACACGCTGCGCATAAATATCAGCAAAACCATTGTTACTACGATAGTCCTGCCAGGTGAGAATTGCTCCTCCAATACCGTCGCTGATCATAGAAATTGTATCTTGCTCAAATACAACTACGCAAACAGGTACACCGTTATAAGTCCACAGCACAGTACCGCTTGAATTCACACGCTGCGCATAAATATCAGCTGTGGCACTGCCTCGATAAGACTGCCATGCTATAATAGCTCCGCCGCTTCCATCACTTACTATCATAGGAGTATAATTGCTATCCTGAGTACAGATTGCGATACCATTAGTTGTCCAAAGCGCATTTCCATCAGCATTCATCCTTTGTGCAAAGATTTCGTATTTGCCGTTTTGCTTGCTCTGCCATGTAATAATAGTTCCTCCACTGCCGTCAGTGGTCATTGTAGGATTAACCTGATGATTTATCGCTGTACTAACAACATTACCCTGCCACTGTGAAAAAGTTGTTAATGGGATAACCAAAGCAACTATAAGAAATGCGCATATTATGCGTACACTTTTAGCTATAAAATTTGTTTGGATTGTATATCTTGCATTCATTATTTACTAGTTTCAATTTAATTAATAATTTTTATTAGTACCAATCTACACAGAGTTTAAAGTTATTACAATTATACTAAGGGATGAAAATGGAACTACACCCATTGGATGAGAAATTTTAATAATTCATCTTACGCATTCCCACTCCGTGCCTGCGGGAGGTTTTTTGTCATTCCTGCGAAGGCAGGAATCTTGTTTTTGATTTTAAGATGTTGATTTTTCATTTCTGTATCAAATTCTTCCCCGCCAATATCATAATACAGGTCTTTCTATTCAAGATTCTTTTCTTCTATAAGCCAGATATTCCAATCTCGTTTCCATCTTTTTACTAGCGAGAATATAAACGCAAAAGCTATACATGAAAACTGTTTTATATTAATAATTGTGGATTAATTTCTAAAGATTCCTTCCTTCCTGCCTGGCGCAGGAATGACAAGACCAGTGATTCCGGCCTGCCTGTCGCATGCACAACTCGGGAATGCGTAAGGTGAGTTAATAATTATTTTTAACAGGTGGTATTAAAAAAAGTTATCTCCCCATTTCGGAGATAACTTTTTAAGTTCAATCACAATATAAAAGGGCGGAGGTTATTTGTTAATTTACATTAACAACTACGTTGGTTGAAGGTTGTCCAAAAAATAATCCATCTTTTACAAGCTGGCATTGAAGATTATACACACCTGATTTATTAGGAGCTGTTACTTTAAAGCTGAATGTAACTTCTGTTCTTGGAAGTACATCACTTGATAACTCAACATTAGCAACTGCCCATGCATTCAGGGTATTATCAGCGCCTGTAGTTGAGACTTTTAATTTAAATTCTCCCGGCAGCCATACTGTACTGCCTGTATTTTTCATTGTAACGGTAACATCATATGTTAAACCGGTTTCCATTTCAGACTGCATTTTTTGTGAAATGAACATCGCATTGTTTTCGATTACACTTGATTCATCCACTTTAACATCAGGACCCGAAACTCTAACAGGAACGTTCATACTAGGTTCGCCAAAAAAAGCATTTCCGTTTGCCATCTGCCACTGAATGTTATAACTGCCGTCAACAGGCGCAATAATTGTAAAATTAAAAACAATCTCGTTTCCGGGGCTTACAGTTGAATTTACATCTACACTGCTTACAGACCATGTTTTTACAGTAACATCGTTAACGTTAATTAACTTTAAACTGTAATTTCCCTGTTTCCATGTGCTGCGTCCTGTATTTTTCATTGAAACCGATACACCGTAACTCTGACCCGGAAGCATTACACCCGGGGTTGATTGTGATAGGTATGATGCGTTATCATACTGATCAGATACTCCTGTGCCTTTTTGCTGGGCAGCAATATTGCCGACCATCAAAAAAAACACTACAAATAAAAATATTATTGATTTATTTTTTTTCAAAATTTTCTTTCATTTAATTTCTTGGAATACTACTAAACTACAAATAGATTAACAAATGGACAATCGGACATAAGGATGAAAAAAGAACTACATCTATTGAGTGACTTGATTAAATTTAAAAATTTAATATATTTTTAAATTGTAATATTTGATAGATAAGCCCATAAACCGAATATCTTGAATAACCATACGATAGCAAATATTACAACAATGGCATTCACAATTTTTTTAATTGTTGGCTGCATAGGTATTAAATTGATCAGCCACAAAACAAATCCAACTACAACTAATGTGATAATTATTGATAAGATAGACATTTTTTCACTATATATTTAATGTGAGACCTTTAGGTTATTTTGTTATTTAAAGTATCGCTAAAACCAGCACTATAATAAGAAGCACTAATACTATTGTAATCAAAACTCCTGTATCCAGATTCAATCCGTTTTCGGCATAAAGTACTTTATATTCAGTTTTCTGCTGCTGTGTATTAAACATTTTATCTTTGATCACAAACATATCCGGAGAGCTATCGCCATTTTTATCAGCAAAAAACACGGGATATGGAAGAGCTATATCTATGATTAATGCGGAACTGTACTTATCATATTTCATATTTTCGGCAACAAAGAAAGGTTTTTCAATAGTTCCTGTGTTTTTATAATATTCAACATTCCCATCGTTAAATATCAGAATATCAAAATCTCCGTCTTTATCAACATCAACTATAGCCGGGTTCTTAAGTCCAAGATTATTTTCAATATATACACCTGCAAGTTTTTTTATATCATCTTTAGTAAATACTTTATTTGATATAACCGGGTTTTCAGAAGATAATAATTTTATCCCCGAAGCAAACAAAAAAAGAAAAACCGTTAAAACAATTGTTAATTTTTTCATGGTATTATTTATTTAATTTATACAAAACTACGCTTGAAATAGTATTAAAACAATTACGCAAAGGATTGAAAAAAGGACTAATCCCTATTTCAATCTATTGGACTATTTCACTTTACTAAATATTTACACAATTTTGTACTAAACAAATACTATATTAAATATGAAAAAGAAAATTTACATTCCAGCATTGATAGCAATTCTATTCAGTGGTATGGTTTTTATGGGCTCAACAGGTATTAAAGATAACGAGGCAGCACCTTATTTTAAATATGTTGGGGTAAAGAATTGCGCAGCTACCTGCCATAAAAGTGAAACTAAAGGCAAACAGCTTGAAATTTGGGAGGACTCAAAACACTCAAAAGCTTTTTTAACTTTACAAACTCCCGAAGCTGACCAAATTGCAAAAGATAAAGGTTTTACTACTCCAGCTGCTGAAACCCCATTATGCATTAAATGTCATGTATTGGGTAAAGATATCGATCCCGAAGAACTTACAGATACATTCGATAAAACACAGGGTGTTCAGTGTGAAACCTGCCACGGACCTGGCTCGGAATATAAAAGAATTACAATTATGAAAGATAAACAGCAGGCAATTGCCAATGGTATGATAATTCATGATAATAACGCAGAATTTTGCAAGACCTGCCACAACTCGGATAGTCCTACATTCAAAAGCTTTGATTATGATGAGTCTTGGGCTAAGATAAAGCATACAAATCCGAATGCAACAAAATAGAAAACACAGTTAATAATTCTTTAATATCAACAAACCAATTATGGATGAAGATAAAATAAGTAACAATAATACAACAGCAGGCAAAAATAATATATATGTAGTGGTTGTTTCTTTTCTTTTGCTGTTCGTTGTTTCAGGTGTTGTGATTTGGTACATTTACTCATGGAAATCTGATTATGAAAAAGGTACAAACTACCTAAAGAATAAAAAGTACACAGAAGCTTTATATGAATTTCAGAAAGTAAGCCCTGATGATAAAGATTTCAGCAGTGCACAATCTAAAATAAATTATATAAATGGGCTGCAGGCTTTTAACGAGGAAAGGACTTCTGAAGCAATTGTTTTTTTATCAAAGGTCAAAACTGATGATGAGTATTACCAAGGTGCACGGCTTATGCTTGATAAGTTAAATGAGGCGAGCATAGGAAATGACCTGCAATCGCAGATAGATGCATTGAGGAACAAAAAAGATACCGTTATTATCAAAAAGGAAGTAGCTACCGGTACACCACGTAAAGATATAGATCCACCTGATCCGGGAATAAATGCAGATTTGGAATTATCAAGAAAATTTGTTTCAGATGCAGAAAACTCCATTTCACGATTTGAAGGTATTTATCAATCGGCAAGAACAGCCCCACTCACCACAAAAAGTGATTACGGTAAAAGCCTTGAATCTGTTGATAAAGAGTTTAGTAATTTAAAATATATTGCTCAGAATAAAGATGCAGGGATTATTGAATTGAAAAGAATAGCTTCTGACTGGATGAATAAACGAATTGCTTTCATCCGCCAGTTGATTTCAGAAAAATCTGTCAGTGAAACCAATTTATCACGTCCAACAAAAGAAGAAGGTGACAGGCTTTATTCATCAATGATGAGCCAAATGAAAAAGGTTAAAAAAAGGATTTGAATATCTTTCTTACCGAAAAAGTTTTAATGGTGATAAAGGAACTAATCCTTAAGGATTAGTTCCTTTATCAATCCTTTGATTAATAGTATTTTTATCTAAATTTGCGTAGATTTGCCCCAAATAATATCATATGAAAAAAAACAATATAAAATTTAACCGAATTACTCTCCCAAAATCACCTACCAGTATTCAGGGGTTGGATGAGATAACAGGCGGAGGTTTACCAAAAGGCAGACCGACACTTATATGCGGCGGCGCAGGCTGCGGTAAGACTCTCTTTGGAATGGAGTTTCTTGTCCGTGGTGCAACACAGTACAATGAACCGGGCGTCTTTATTTCCTTTGAGGAAACTGAAAAAGAACTCACAGCAAACGTGGCTTCAATAGGCTTCGATTTGGATAGCCTTGTAAAACAGAAAAAGATTTGGATCGAGCACATTAATGTTGAAAAAGACGAAATAGAACAAAGCGGTGAATATGATTTAGATGGTTTGTTTATAAGAATCCATCACGCAATTGAAAGCATCAATGCTAAGCGTGTTGTGCTGGATACTATGGAAACACTCTTTTCATGGCTCCCCAATCCCCGTTTACTGCGTACCGAATTGCAAAGATTATTACGATGGCTTAAAAGAAAAGGCGTAACAACAATAATTACTGCAGAGCGGGGCGATGGTGCCTTAACTCGACATGGACTGGAAGAGTACGTCTCTGATTGCGTCATTTTGCTTGATCACCGTGTGAACGATCAATCATCCATTAGAAGGCTGCGTATTGTAAAATACCGTGGTTCTACACACGGTACCAACGAGTATCCTTTCCTTATTGATGAAGATGGTTTTTCTGTTCTGCCTATTACTTCGCTGGGATTAAACTACGATTCTTCCCTTGAGAGAATATCCACAGGTATTCCCCGGCTTGACACAATGCTTTCGGGTAAAGGTTACTTTCGCGGCAGCACAGTACTTGTTTCAGGAACTGCAGGTACAGGTAAAACAAGCATTGCCGCCCAATTTGTTGATGCGGCTTGCAAAAGAGGTGAACGTGTACTTTATTTTACATTCGAAGAATCTCCGAGCCAGCTAATTCGTAACATGAAATCAATCGGAATAAATTTAGAGCCTTGGGGAAAAAAAGAATTACTGCTGTTTCATGCTACCAGACCATCACTTTATGGACTGGAAACTCATTTAACAACCAGCATTAAACTGATTAATAAGTTCAAACCACAGATAGTTATACTTGACCCGATCAATGGATTTATGGTAGGCGAAAATCAAACAGAAGTAAAAAATATGCTGCTTCGTTTGGTTGATTTTTTAAAGATGAAGCGCATCACCGCATTTTTCACAAGCCTTACAACAGCCAATGAAAACCTGGAAAACAGCGATGTATATGTATCTTCGTTAATTGATACCTGGCTGCTTTTGCGTGATATTGAAATTGGCGGCGAGCGAAACCGTGGGCTTTATGTTCTAAAATCACGAGGTATGGCACACTCTAACCAGATCCGTGAGTTCAAGCTGACCAACAATGGCATAGAGCTAGTAGATGTATATGTAGGCGTAGATGGTGTGTTGACAGGTTCTGCGCGATTATCCCGTGAAATGGAAGATAATGCCGAAAAATTGTTACGCCAGCAGGAAATTGGAAGCAAACAATTCAGCCTGGAGCGTAAACGCGAAGCAATGGAAGCACAGGTCGTCGTCCTGAGATCTGAATTTGAAGCTGAAGAATCCGAGTCTCTTAAAATCATCGGGATTGAAAAAGCAAGAAATGAAAGATTCAGAGAAGACAAAGTAGAAATGGGAATAAGCAGAAGAGGTGATATACCACTAATAGCAACAAAAATTAAAAAGAAAAAATAAAATGAAAACCCACTATGAGTATTAAGAAAGTACAAAGCAGAAAATATGTACTGAGTTTGTTTGTTGCAGGCAAGACCTTAAAAAGTATAACAGCTCTTAAGAATCTTAAATTTATCTGTGATGAATTGTTGAAGGGAAAATACAAAATAGAAGTAATAGACATTTTGAAAAATCCTAAACTTGCACGGGAAAACCAAATCCTTGCCATTCCGACATTAATACGTAATTTACCGCTACCAAAGAAAAACATTATTGGTGATCTTTCTAATAGAGAGAGTGTACTTGCAGGATTAAACTTCAAAAGGAATAGTTAATCAGAAATTTCTTTGGATTGTCTAAAAGACTCCTTGCGGAGAGAAAAAATTTTAAGTTGTTTCTAAGAGTTTTGTGTTATCAGGAATAATTTATTCAGTTGAATTTGCATGAATTGCTATCTGTACCCTTGTATTAAGCGCCATTTTTTCGAGGATATTATGAACATGACTCTTAACTGTATAAATAGAAAGATTAAGCTTATGGGCTATTTCCTTGTTAGCTAAACCCTCAGCAATTAATTTTACTATCTCACTTTCACGTTTTGTCATCCTTACAGACTGGATCACTTTTTTCGAGCCCATTTCTTTAACTCCATAATCCATAATCTGTGAAAACAAAGAACCAGCCATTGTTGGAGGCAGCACTTTCCCTCCTTCAGCAACAGATCTGATCGTCCCCGAAAATTCCGGAACAGTTGCATCTTTTAAAATAAATCCTGAAACACCTGCTTCTACAAACCTGAAAATATCATCCTGAAGTGGAAGAAGATCCATAACAATTACTTTTACTTCCTTATGTTCATCCTTTATTAAATTAACTAGTTCTAAACTATCCTGATTAGTTAAACCAAGATCTATTAATACAATATTGGGCTTTAGCTCAGTTAGTTTTTCAGGTGCAAAATCACTGTCATCAAAAGATGCCACAACGTTAATATCAGGCTCTTTTTTAAGCATTGCGCAAATGCCATCACGCAGAAGCCTGTTATCTTCGATTAATATTAGTCGTATCTTTTTCAATAATTAAATAGAATTCTTATTAACTGAATTTACTGAAATAGTGCAAATATATAAAATTTATTTTCTAAATTATATATAAATATTCATATTATATATATATATATATATATATATATATATATATATATATAATAACAGATATTTAGCTCAACTAAAGTTAAGTAAAATATTTAACCTAACTACTTCCCTTTTATGTTGATGTTGCCGAAGGACTTTACGTTCACCAACAAAAAGGAATTACTGCTTAGGTCAAAACCTTTCCATAGGAGTCTTTCGGACAGATTTGACGAATAAAAAAATATTTCAAATCAGTTCCCGATCAAGTCATAGTCCTGATGTGGAGCAAAATTTTACCTTTTCAGGTCTGAACATAGTGCCCTTTGGGGAGTACCTGATGAGGGTGTGGTGAATCATTGAATTTTTCTAATTCTCAATTTCCCTTTATGGAAAACACAGAAATTATTATTCAATTCTTTTGAGTAATTTTCCAATATGGAATTCACTATTTCTACTTTACTATTGGAGTTTTCATTTTCGAGCCTTAGAAGCAAAACGCCAGCATGAGCCCGAAAGGATTTAAAAACTAATTCACCAAAGTCTTTATCCATAGTTATTATTACCCTATTATCTTTAGCGGCTATATCTATAATCTCAATGTCTTTTAACCTAGGATTAATTTCTCTTATACATTTAGTATCAAAACCAGCATCTTTCAAATTTTTTTAAACTTTGTTGCTTACCCCTACATCTACAAGAAATTTCATATAGTATGAAGTCTCATGTTATATTTCATATACTCTTTCCTCTTCTATAAGATTAGAAGCATACAAAAATACTGCAAGCAAATCTTCTTTTTCCAGTTCGGGGTAATCAGTCAGTATGTCCTCTGTAGTAACACCTGATGCAAGTGCTTTCAGGACTTGTTCTACAGAAATTCTAAGCCCTCGAATAATAGCTTTTCCGCCCATTATTTGATGGTCATAAGTAATCCTTCCAAGTAGATCTGAATTAACTTGATTTTCCATTATTCACCTTAATTTAAGTAAGTTTTTAATATCCCCACTTTGTTGGTGTTGCTTGACTTGTTTTTAAGTTCACCAACAAAAAGGAATTACTGTTCGTGTCAATAGTTACTTCACCAGAATCATTTTTTACCGTTAACTGCTTTCATACTGTAATATTTTCATTTGTTCGGGCTTCATTCTTTCGCTGATTTTGAGCATTTCTACACCAACTACTTTACCTTCTTTATTGAAGTCTAGGACTACCCCTGGATGTACTTCTTCCGACTCTATAATATCAGAATCATCCAACCTGAAATATAAAGAATCATCTTCCTTATTGATTTTAAGTCTCAATTTTTATATCCTTTCCTTCTATCAAAAAAAACTGTAACAATTTTTTTAGGTATAACATTTGCATTCACAACTACGTGAAGAATACGATTATCAAATTCGTCAATACTTTTGTAATAATGCAGATTTTCATCGCTGCCCATTTCTTGCAAATCTGAATTATTGATTACTCTCCAGACCCAATCTTCAGGAATATTTCGTTCTTTTAACATATCTTTCACATGCTCAGATAATATAAAGTCCATTTATATAATTGACAATTTCATAGAATTTCCATCATTCCATACGAATATGTTCTAAATGTTATTATTTAACAAGATTAAAAGATATACTCTGCTTATCTCTTTTAAACATTTTGAAAATAAATTTTTTAAAATATCAATTTGGATTGCATTCCTGTCTGTTTCAACAGAAACTGCTTAGATAGATACATTAACATAAAAAGCATTTATCTCTTTTTTATAATCCTTCTTTTAGGGTTTGCAGGGGTTCCCGAAGATTTCTTCTTCACCACTTTAGGCTTAATTACTTTGTCTCATATTTTTCTTTTCAATTTTCGCCGTGGCGGATTGTTTACCGAAACAAATCCTTTAAAACTGGTTTTTCAGTCAAAATAATTAAAAATTGCTTTTTTAAGAGTTGACTAATTACAATCTTAAGATTAATTTAAAATCTTCTTTATTTCTGCTTCAAATTGTTGATAGGTTTTGCTGCCTATAAAAGTTGCGGCAAGTTTTCCTTCTTTATCATAAATCTTAGTTAATGGAATTTCACCCTGCCATGATTTATCAACATAATCAATTAATTCTTCAGGTTTTTTAAGATCTGCATGGTAGCTTACAAAATCTACACCCTGCTTTTTTAAAAATGGAATTAATTTTGATTTAACCTCACTATTATCGTCCAATGAAACAAAAATCAGGTTGAAATTCTCATCTTTGTAATTATTATATAACTTTACAAGCTCAGGAAACTCTTTAACACAAGGCGGACACCAAGTTGCCCAGAAATTCACTAATGTTACTTTCCCTTTTGAACTATCCATAATTGATTTGAACTCATCAATAGTTTTAAATTCTATTAATTCCTGTGAACTTACCGATATTGTAAACAGTAATATTAGAAATAGCCCAAATACACTATTCATTATTTTTTTCAAAAACTTATTTATTTACGTTATTAATTAATTTATTAACATTTAAAACTATTTACTAACTCTTTTTATACCGCAGCCAAAAGCTTTGGTTTCTTTTACTGAAACCTCTTTACCATCGGCTATTTCATCTATTGCAATTTTAAGATCGTGTGAAGACTGTTCAGTTACTACTTTGTTATCAGATATTCTTCCATGGTATAGTATAGTGTTATCTTTTCCTATAACAAATACTTCGGGTGTTCTGGTAGCGCCAAAAAGATCAGCTACAATATTTTTATTATCTTTTAATACAGAAAAGATGTAATTGTTTTTCTTTGCATGCTCAGCCACGTCAACTGTACTTTCTGTGTTATTTGAATTAATTGCCCACACTGTAAATCCTTTGTTAATATATTCTTTTGCATATTCATTAATTCTGTCATTATATGGCTGTACTACAGGGCACTCTGATGACCAGAAAATAACTATTACACCTGAAGTAGAAGACTTCAGAGCTTCTGCTAGATTGTAATTTTTATTGTCAAAATTAGCTATCGTAAAATCCTCAATTTTATCACCGGGACCTTTTGAATTAACTATTGAAGAATAAATATGTGAAGATATTGTAAACGCAAAAATTGCTAAAAAAAATCTAAAAACGAACTTTTTTGTCATATTTCATCCTTATTTGAATGATTTTTATAGGTATATATTACAACCTATAAAAGAATTTGATCTTAAAAAGTTTCAATGAAAGAAATATATTTTTTATGGTATAACAAAATGAGAAATTATTAGTTATTTTTGAAAAATCACTTAAATGGGGGATAGTAATATGAAATATTCTACAGGTCATGTAATTCGCATTTTTCTAATGTCAATCCTTATCTTATTATTTTTTAATTCAAATCTTCAATCTCAAAGCTGGCAGGCTATGGGCACAGGTACTAGTGGTACAGTAAATGCTATGACAATTTTTGGAGGACAAATAATAGTTGCAGGTTCTTTTGCGGTAGCAGGTGGAGTGCTTGTAAATAATATAGCACAATGGAACGGCACCTCATGGCAGGCATTAGGACTTGGTACTAATGATACTGTTTATGCTTTAACGGTTTATGGTTCTTTTCTTGTGGCAGCAGGTAGATTTACAACCGCCGGGGGTGTTAGCTGTAATAAAGTTGCATTCTGGAATGGTTCTTCATGGAATACAACAGGAGGAACAATAAACGGGAATGTTTTTGCATTGGCGGTACAGGGAACAACTCTGTTTGCAGGTGGAAATTTTACTGTGGTTAACGGTAGAAATTCTTTAAGGATTGCAAGGTGGCAAAATGCTTGGGATACTATTGGAAACGGTTTTAATGGTAATGTTAATTCTCTGGCATTATTTAATTCTGCAATTTATGCCGGAGGGAATTTTACTGTTGCCGATGGACTTCCTGCAAATAGAATTTCTTATTGGGATGGTACAAGGTGGACTAATGCCGGTGTTGGTTTAGATGATGGCGCAGTTTATTGTATGCGGGTTTTTAGCAGTTCCTTATTTGTTGGCGGAACTTTTACTACTATTGGAGGTTCTACGACAAATAGAATAGCAAGATGGAACGGTACAAGCTGGTCAAATGTTAGTTCTGGTTTTAGCTCAGGCGTTTATTCACTGCATTCACTTGGTACCTTATTATATGCCGGTGGAGAATTTGATTTCGCTGATTTTCTTCCTGCTTCAAAAATTGCTGTTTATAACGGCACTTCCTGGGCATCGCTTGGTTCAGGAATTAGTGGTGGAGGCACACCAAAGGTAAAAGCAATTAATAGTTATTTGGGTGATATAATTGTTGGAGGTACTTTCACAATAGCAGGCTCTCAAGCTGCAAATAATATTGCTGCATGGAAATTAACAACAGGAATAGAACCTATCAATAATATTATCCCTGAAAAATATTCTCTGCAGCAGAATTATCCTAATCCGTTTAATCCAACTACAAGAATAAAATTTAGTATTCTTTCCGAAGGAAATACTAATATCAGCATTTTTGATTCAAAAGGTTCATTAGTAAATATACTTGTAAATGGTGAGCTAAAAGCCGGAGAATATGAAACAACCTTTGATGCTTCTAATTTGCCAAGCGGTGTTTATTTTTATAAAATATCTGCCGGTAATTTTTCTGATGTAAAAAAAATGATTTTGGTTAAGTAACGCGGTTACTTGATCAGAAATCCCGATTTTTCAGAGATACTTTTAAAATAACAGTTGATTAATATTATTCTTTTAAGCCTTTCCCGAGCATTGGGAGAGGCTTTTTTATTTCATTTATAATTATATCACTTCAAATATTATTTGAGTATATTTAGATTACAATATTTTTAAATATGGTAAATTTTTCCAAATTCTGTAGTATATTATTATTTATTCTCACTATCCAAACTATAAGCCAGCCTATTGTTAAATTTGCTGCAATTGGTGATTATGGAAAATGGTACTCACCAGGTGAAGCCATGGTTTCTCAAATGGTGCATAGCTGGAACCCAGATTTTATTATTACATTAGGAGATAATAATTATGAATACGGTGCTGATTCCACAATTGACTCAAATATTGGACAGTTTTATCATGACTATATAAGTCCCTATAGTGGTGTATTCGGTAAAGGAGCTAGATTTAATAAATTTTTCCCAAGTTTAGGAAATCACGATTGGATATCTGACTCGGCACGTGCATATCTAAACTTTTTTACATTACCCGGAAATGAAAGGTATTACGACTATATTAAAGGAAACTGTCATTTTTTTGCGATTGATAGTGATATTAATGAACCTGATGGAATTACAAGTACATCTCTGCAAGCAACATGGCTTAAAAATAAACTTGCTCAGTCAATATCCAGATTTAAAATTGTATATTTTCATCACGCACCCTATACATCAGGACAGCATGGAAATACTGTTGTTATGCAATGGCCATTCAAGGAGTGGGGTGCAACTGTTGTACTATCGGGGCATGAGCATAATTATGAAAGACTTGTTGGTGATGATGGAATAACATATTTTGTAAATGGTTTGGGTGGTCATAGCTGGCGTACTTTTGGAACAATTATTCCTCAAAGCAGGTTCAGATTTACCGCAAATTACGGTGCAATGCTTATTACATCATATCAGGATAGCATCAATTTTAAATTTTTTGCTTACCCTGATTCATTGAAAGATGATACTACAATAATTTTGCTTCCAATTGGAATAGTACAAATTTCAGAAATAGTAGAGGGATTTAAACTTGAACAAAATTACCCAAACCCATTTAATCCTGTAACAAAAATTCGTTTTAATATTCCCCTCTTGAACGGTGTGTCCGGAGGACAGGGTGTGTTATTGATAATCTATAACTCTCTTGGTGAGCAGGTTGCCGAACTTGTTAATCAGGATTTACAGCCCGGTACATATGAAGTTAATTGGCCTGCCCCTTCGGGGGATGCAGCAAACTTTCCAAGCGGAGTATATTTTTATAAGATTTCAGTTGGAAATTTTTCTGATGTAAAAAAAATGTTGCTGGTTAAGTAACGAAGTTACTTAACCAGAAATCCCGACCTGACTTGTTTTTGAGTTTTATCGGGAATTCTTGTAAAATAATAATTCCTCTTTTTAAATATTTTTGATAAAAGTGTTAAGTATAATACACTATACAAAAATACCGACTATAGGTGATGTTAATCATATATATCATTAACTAAATTCGTTAAGAAAAGGGGGTTCAAATATGAAAAAATTATTATTTATTGCTTATTTTTTAACATTTTCCTTAAATATATATTCTCAAATTTGGGTAACTGCTGGAAATGTTACAGTTCCTGGAGTTAGACCGAGCATCAGTGCATCAGGAATAAATACTGCTTGGATAGCCAATGGAAGTTTAAATACTCCAAAGATATTCAGAACTACTAATGGAGGGATTACATGGACGAGTATTCCCGTTAATGGCATTGGCAATGAATTATATTGTATATATGCTTTAAACGATAATATTGCATTTGCAGGTGAAGGTTATGTTAATGGTAATGCAAATGTTTACAAAACTACCAATGCAGGATTAAACTGGAATGCTGTTTTAACAACAAGCAGCAATGGCGGACATTTTTCAGGACTTGCATTCACTAAAATAAACGGTAACATTTTCGGTCTGGCAATAGCAGAAAAGGTTTACAGATCATCTAACTTTGGTTTAAACTGGATTGAATTAAATGCAGGAGTAACCGGGGTATCTAATGCTCAAAACTCGCTTATGATAGTTGATAATGAATTTTACGGTTTTGGTCTCAATAATGGAGCAGCAAGGATAAGGCTTACAACAAATAATTCAACAACATGGAATACTCAACAGATAAGTGTAAGCGGAAATTATACCTCAGCTATTGCATTCCACTCGAATAAATTATTTGGATTGGCTGCAACATCTACATCAATGCCAATGATATCAAGAACAAGTAATGGCGGGATAACTTGGAATAGTGTTAATATAGGCAGCGGAGTTACAGGGACATGTTATCTAAACTGGGTTCCCGGGACACCTGTAGTTTACATACTTGGCTCTAATGGTGGGATAAAAAGAAGTACTGATAACGGTGTAACATGGGTTACAACCCCGACGCCGGCAGGAGTTACCAACCTGACTCATTTCGACTTTTTCCAGTATGCAAATATAGTTTACGGTTATGCAGTATCATCAAACGGTAATGTAATAAAACTTACTGATACTCTTGGTGTATTAACAGGTGTAAATGGTAATAACAGTATTCCCTCAAAATTTTCACTTTCACAAAATTACCCAAATCCGTTTAATCCCGTAACAAATATAAATTACTCTATCCCTCAAAGTACATTTGTAAAAATTTCAATATTTGATGTATTGGGCAGGGAAGTATCAGCCCCGGTTAATGAATTTAAACAGGCAGGAAGTTATGAAATTAACTTTAACGCAGAAAATTTTAGCACAGGTATTTATTACTATAGAATAAATGCAGGAGAGTTTACTGACACAAAAAAAATGATCCTGATAAAATAAAAAAATTGAAAAAAGGTCTTAAAAGCGGCTAAATATATTAGCCGCTTTTTTTATGCAGCTCTAATAGCGCTTATAAATGATGTTCCAAAAATCCAGCCCGTAATAAGTAACCAGTACGAAAATGTCATAAACATACTGACAATTATTGCTTTCCAAAGAGTTTTATGATAGACTTTCCTGATTGCTATGAGCAGATATATACCAGGGACAAAATAAACAAAAAATAAAACAAAGATCTCACCAAATCCCTGTGTTATAACTCCAAGTAAAAAACTCCATAAAACAAAAGTAAAAAAATGAAGCGTGAATACAATATGCTCTGAATAAAAATAATGCTTAGGTAAATACACAATTTTCAGCAGAACTGAGAATATGAACATTATAATAAATATGTAAAGGGTAATATTATCGTTGAATTGATTATTAAAATTTTGAATATACATCTCTTCGGTTTGATTGCTTTTAGACTGCTCTTCCAAAACAAACTCTCTGATAAAATCATCATCTTGAGCTTCTGTAACAACTGATTTATACTGGTCAGGATCACTTTTTATCATAATAAAAAACAAAACTAAACTTGTAAAAAGGAACATTTTTATAGGTGAAATATATCTTTGTATCCTGCCTGAAATATATTCATGCGTTAAGTAACCTGGTTTAGTAAAAAGATATTTAATTGATTGAAAGAACCGGGAATCCCATGTAAATAATTCTTCAAAAAAATGACTTATAATAGAAAATACCGATTTATTGAAAACAGCATCGCTCTTTTGTCCGCAATTAGAGCAATAATTATCATGCAGGTCAGCACCGCAATTCTGGCAAATATGCCCAACCGACTTTTCTATGTTTTCCATACGGCAAAATAACAGAAAAAAAGCGTTAAAACCATAATTAATAATTTCTTAAATTAGCATTGATTGATGAGAATAATTTTATTAAGTTTTAATAATTTATTTCATTTTGATATGAAAAAATACATATTATCCTTTTTACTTTTAATAATAATAACACTGAATATTTATTCACAGCAGGGATGGTTTTGGCAAAATCCATTGCCGCAGGGGAATTCACTAAGTGGTTCATATTTTTTTGACCAAAACACTGGTTATATTTGCGGGGGTTATGGGACAATATTGTACACAACCAATGCTGGTACTTCATTAATTGGAAAGTATACAAACAGTACTGATTTTTTATTTTCTACTTTCTTCATTAACCAAAATACAGGTATGGCAGTAGGATTAAGAGGGGCATTTCTCAGGACTTCAAATTCTGGAAATAATTGGTTTCATTCATATATATTAAACAATCAAGATTTAAGAAGTATATGTTTTATAGATGAAAATACCGGTTTTATTTGTGGCTCAAACGGAATATTGGCAAGAACTACTAATACAGGATTGAATTGGCAAATAAGTAATTCAGGAGTATTAACATATCTTACCAAAGTATTATTCATAAATTCATTTACAGGATTTGCAGTTGGTTCAAATGGTACAATTTTAAAAACTACAGATACTGGATTAACTTGGATTTATTCAAACGTTACTTCAAGTTATCTATGGACAATTTGTTTTATTAATAATAACACTGGTTTCGCGATGGGAAGCAATGTAGTTCTTAAAACAACAAATTGTGGAAGTAATTGGGAGAATATGAATGTTTTTTTAGGAACAATCTATTCATTGAGTAAATTTGATTCAACAAATTTAATTGCAGCAGGAGGTGGAAATGTCTATATCTCTAGTAATAGCGGGTTAAACTGGACATTATCAAATACAAGCAGTAACATTATATTCCAATCAACAAGTGCTTTAAACGAAAATACTGCATATGTTTTTGGTATGGGGGGTACTATGATAAAAACTACTAACAAGGGAATAAATTGGGTTAATAGTACATTTGGAAATCGATATTCAATTAATTCAATAAAATTTTATGATTCAAATATTGGAGCTGCAAGTACCAGACATGGGTCTTTGTTGGTTACAACAAATGCTGGTGTAAATTGGATAGAGAGAAATGTAGTTTCAAATGATAATTTAAATGATTTAGTTATAAAAAATGAAAATGAGATTTTTACTGTAGGTCAAAATGGTATAATATATAAATCTACAAATTTTGGGTTAAACTGGATTTCTTCAAATTATTTTCCCGATCATTTTAATAAAATTAAGTTTTTAAATTATTATACCGGTTACGTTATAGGAGATAACGGTTTATTTTTAACCTCAACAAATAATGGCAGTAATTGGTTTGCCTCATCTGGTACCCTGTATAGTTTGAAAGATATAGCAATAAAGGATTCGACTAACATTTTTGTTGTAACAGGACATGGACAAATACTAAAATCAACTAATTCAGGCAATAATTGGATTGAAGTTGCATCAGGCTATAATAGTTTTAGCTCTATAAAATTCATAAATAATTTAGGTTTCGCTTGCGGTGATTATGGTTTTGTTGTAAAGTCCACAAATGGTGGAGACACCTGGAATTCAGTTTTTGATAATGTAGACCTTTATAATTTAAATGATATATTTTTCGTAGACTCTTTTACTGGTTATTTTGTAGGTATAGATTATGAAGCTCATGGTTTGATTTACAAATCTACTAATAGTGGACTAAATTGGTTTTCGTTGTACTCAGGCTCAAGTAACAGATTAAATTCAATTTTTTTTACTGATTCTGAAACAGGGTATATAGCAGGTTCCTACGGAACAATCATAAAAACCACTAACGGTGGAGGTTCGCCAATTGGAATTGAACCAATTAACAATAATATTCCAAATGAATTCAAATTATTTCAAAATTATCCAAACCCATTTAATCCGGTTACGAAAATTAAGTTTTCAATTCCAGCTAATTCAGGATTAATTCCAGTTAATATCTATATATATGATATAACCGGTAGAGAAGTACATAGTTTTTTATATGATAATCTGATGCCAGGTACTTACAGTGTTGATTTTGACGGCACAAATCTTTCAAGTGGTGTCTATTTTTATCAATTAATATCAAATGATTATTCCCTAACCAGAAAAATGGTTATTTTAAAATGAATGGATGAATCAGTGAAAAATTGCCTGACTTTCTCTTTTCTTGTCCGCCACTGCGGATTAGTTGAAAATTGAAATTTGGTGGTTTTTTTACGAATTAAGTTTTACTTATTTCCATAGCCGTCCAAAACGTTTGGCATAACTTTATTTTATTAAGAATTCAGTTCATTTTGAACAGATTTTTGTTGTTTTTTCAATTTTTGAAATCAATCCCTCTAAATGTAAAATTATGGTAGATTATGCTGTCCAAATAAAATTATTATCATTTTTTTAAAGAATTAATTATTATTGTTTTTTAATTCGTGCTAATTAGTGAAATTCGTGTTATATTTTTATATGTTTTGGACGGATGTGCCTTATTTCTCTTTTTATACCAAACTTATCCCTTTTTTAAAACTTAGAAAATCTTTATTATTGTGATTAATCATGCCACCAATATTGGCTTTTTAGCCTTTTATCTAAAAGAGCCAGCTAAAAAATATATAAGAATTTCTAAATTTTTAAGTGAATTAAAGTTCAAAAATCTATAATTATGTCAATAAAAGTAACTAATTTAACGAAATACTACGGTGATTATCTTGCCGTTGATAACATTTCGTTCGAAGCAAAAAAAGGAGAGATCCTTGGATTTCTTGGACCCAACGGTGCAGGAAAATCTACAACAATGAAGATAATTACAACCTATCTTCCGCCCACATCAGGAACTGTTGAAGTTTACGGTAACGATGTTGAGGATAAGTCGCTTGAAGTTAGGAAAAGGCTTGGATACCTACCTGAATTAAATCCATTGTATTACGATATGAATCCAGTGGAATATCTTGATTTTATCGCAGCGCTTGACGGTATCCCAAAGTCAGAAATAAAGAAGAAACGCGAAGAGATGATAAAGGTCTGCGGACTTGATAGCGTTCGCCAACAAGATATCGGTACACTTTCAAAAGGATTTAAACAGCGTGTTGGTCTTGCACAGGCAATGATAAATAATCCCGATGTATTGATTCTTGATGAGCCAACTTCTGGCTTAGATCCTAACCAGATAATAGAAATAAGAAATCTTATCAAAAAACTTGGGAAAGAAAAAACAGTTGTACTTTCTACCCACATCCTTTCAGAAGTTACCGCAACCTGTAACAGGGTAATTATTATTAACAAAGGTAAAATTGTTGCAGATGGTACACCTGAAGAACTTCAGGCTAAATCTAAAGGTCAAAGTTTAGTTATGCTTGAAGTTAAAAATAACTGTGATAAAAATGCGCTATCAGGAGCTATTAAGGAAATACGCAGTGTTAACAAAGTTGAATTTGTTAAAGATAACGGAGATTCATTCCTCTTCAATATATATGGAGAAAAAGGGGCAGATTTAAGGGAAGTAATTTCAAACAAGGTTATGCAGCAGCAAGCAACATTGCTTTCTATGCAGACAAAACAATCATCATTAGAAGATATCTTCAGGGAGTTAACAAAGTAATAATATGAATACAACAAATATAAAAACTATTTATTCAAAAGAGCTTAAATCCTACTTTAATTCGCCGGTAGCGTATATTGTTATGATTGTTTTTATGGTAATTTCCGGATTTCTTTTCACAATGAGCTTCTTTCAGATCAACGTTGCTTCTATGCGTGAGTTTTTCGGAAGCTTTTTCATCCAGCTTGTGTTGTTTGTGGTTTTCATTCCAGCCATTACAATGCGCAGCTTTTCAGAAGAAAAGAAACAGGGAACTTTAGAGCTTTTACTTACAAAACCTATTACAGATATTGAACTTATTTTAGGGAAATATCTTTCTGCACTCACATTAATAGTAATCACACTTGCTCCTACAATATTTTATTTCATTATAATTAAAATGATAGGACCCATACCATTCTGGCCATTCTTGACCAGTCTGCTTGGATACATATTAATGAGCGCTTTTTTTATTGGAATAGGAATATTTGTTTCATCACTGACGGAGAACCAGATAATAGCATTTATAGTAGCTGTACTTATTTGCCTGTTCTTTTTCCTCTTGGGCAAACTGCTTGTGGTTTTCCCTACATCAATGGTTTCAGTTTTTGAGTATTTAACCACTGACTATCATTTAAGCAATATTTCAAGAGGAGTAATTGATTCTAGGGTGTTGATATATTATTTTTCAATGATATTTTTCACGCTCTTTTTAACAAAAGTATCACTTGAAAGCAGAAAGTGGTAAATCTGAAAAAGTGTTAAATGTTTTAAATAAAAAGTAATTATTAAAGTATTATTATATACATATATGGCAGAAGAATTAGAAAATAAAGACGAATTACAGGAAGAAGATTCAATAGAAGAATCATCTGAGGAAATTACCCAGGATGAAAGACTTCAAAGCAGGAAAAAGAAAACCGAATCAAGAAGACGACAAGCTATAATAAGCGTTTTGCTTGTTGCCGGTATTCTTGTTGTATTGAATATTATTGCTTTGCAAGTATTTTTCAGGTGGGATCTTACTCCAAACAAAATATACACACTCTCTGATGCAAGCAAATCGATTGTATCAAAACTTGATGATAAACTTGTTGTAAAAGCATATTTCACTGAAAACCTTCCGGCTCCCTATAATAATAACAGGAGATACCTGCAGGAGCTTTTGGATGATTACCGCAATGCTTCAAATAGTAATATTACATATGAAATTATTAGTCCAAGCAACCAGGATGATCTTGAAAAAGAAGCTCAGAAGTACGGAATACAGCCTGTACAGGTGCAGACCGTTAAAGATGACAGGGCAGAAGCATTAAAAGCATATATGGGATTGGTTATTTTGTATGGCGGCAAACAGGAAGCAATGCCTGTTATCGGAAGTATAGAAAACCTTGAATATGATATTACCGGTGTTATTAACAGGTTAATACAACCCGAGCTAAAAAAGGTAGGCGTGCTCTCGGGTAATGGAATGCCCGGTGTAGATAAGATTAGTAAAGTTAACCAATACCTCACTAAATTCTACAATGTAACCAATATCGATGCTTCAAAAAATAATCCAATACCTGCTGATGTAAAAACACTGGTAGTATTTTCACCAAAAGCTCCCCAACAGCAGCAGCAGCAGATGGGACAGCAGCAGCAAGCACCGCCACCAGTAGTTCCTGAAAACCTGAAATTTGCAATTGACCAGTATATAATGAATGGCGGAAAAGTAATTTTTCTTATGAGCAAGATAAGCGTTTCTTCTCAACAGCAGTTTCAGATAGCACAGGTTACACAAACAGGACTTGAAGATATGCTGGAAAGCTATGGCGTTAAGTTGAATAGTACTATTTTAACCGATAAAGAATGCGCATTTGTACAGGTCCCGGTTCAACAAGGTGGTATGCAGATGTTCACACAGATACCGTTTCCATACTATCCTAAAATTACAAATATAAACCATGATATACCTTCATTTGCAACTATCGGTCAGGTATTTCTTGGATTTAGCAGTGATATAGATCTTAGTGTCGCCGGTACTAAAGGCATAAAAGTAATACCATTATTAACCACATCACCCAAAACCGGTTTATCAAATGAATTTGCAATTGTACAGGCTTCAGGCACAATGCTTCCTGACTCAATGTTCAAAGCCAAAGATCTTAGCGTTGGCGCTATTTTTGAAGGTAAATTTAAAAGTTTTTATAACGGAAAGCCAATACCTTCAGATACAACTCAAGGCTCTTCACCTACTCTAACATCTGTAAAGCCTGAGAGTCCTGATTCAAAAATAATTGTGCTTACAAATGGTGATTTCCCTCAGGATGAATTCCGCGGACCTGATGAAAACCTGCTTTTCTTTGCAAATATGATTGATTATATGAGTGATGATGCAGGGCTATCAAAAATAAGATCGAAAGATGCAAACCCAAAACCGCTGAATTCTATCGAAGACAGCACAAAGTCAATTGTGAAATATGGTATGCTTGTTGGTCCTCCGTTATTAGTGCTTCTTTATGGTATGATGAGATGGAAAAAGAAAAAAGCAACAAAAAGATAAAAATATAAACGCTATAGTAGAAAAAATTTTATTTAGTAACAAAATAGAAAAGATATAATTAAGATAGTTTATGAATAAATCAATAAAAATATTACTGGCAGTATTTGCAATTCTTATCGCAGTTTATTTTCTCTTTTTCAGAAGCGGTGAAAAAGTATCGACAGAAAAAATAGATGCAAAACTGTTTGTAGCCGATTCATCTAAAATTGATAAAATAGAGATTGTAAAAAATAGTGAAACCGTTGTACTTGAAAAAGTAAACAACCAATGGAAACTTACAAAACCGATAGATTACTCTGCCGATACAACAAATATTAATCTGATGCTTAGAGATCTTAAAAATTTTACTCTTGAGAGTGTTGCATCAGAAAATCCGGCAAAATTCAACAGTTATCTTGATTCGGTAAATAATTCAATGATATCAACTTACCAGGAAGGTAAACTTTTAGGCACTTTCATACTTGGTAAAACTCAGGCAAATGATAATTCATATATTAAAAAGCCCGATGAGAACCGGATACTTCTTGCTTCAAACTTAACAGCGGGGCTTTTCACAAAGCCATCAAAGGATTACCGTAATAAATTTATTACTTCTATTCAGCCTTTTATTGTAAATAAGATTTCATTCAAATCAACTGATTCCAATAAAGTTGATTTTACGGTTTTTAAAGATTCAGCAAATAAATGGATGCTAAATGGTGATTCTGTTTCAAGTTCTGTAATGGAAGGTTTTTTGAATATACTATCTAATTTTAACACTGATGATTTTAAGGATACTGTAATGACAACATTCCCTGTACCAACATATACTTTGATTATTTCAACTACCGTGCAGCCAACTGTTATCAATCTGTATAAAGAAGTAAGTCAAGATCCTAATGCTGCACCTGCATATATAACGCAGGTAAGCGGTATTAATCAGTTATTCAGGTTGTTTGGCGCTGTTGCAGGGCAATTAATGAAAAAACCTTCAGATTTCATTCCGCCTAAACCAACAAAATAAAAATATTGATTTAAATAAAAAAAGACCTGTTTAATTAAACTGGTCTTTTTTTTGTGTAAAGAATCATATTACTCGGCAGTCTTTAACCCGTTTGCAGGATAAAGTTTTTAGTTTGAATGTTTAATTTATTGATAGTGTGAGACCTTTAGGTAAGGTGGCTCTGCAGGTACGGGGAAGCAAAACCCCATTGAAGTTAAACGTAAGATTTTAATTTAAGTATAATTGTGGATTAACTAATATTTAAGAGCCAGCCCCCCCTTTTTTTAAAGGGGGGATTATTTTTTTCGGGTTTAAAATTTTTGACAATTAATGTTTTAGCAAGAGGTTAAAGATTATCGCAGATGGGGGTTTGTTTTTTTTTATCGTAAGTTTTCCCTAAGCCTTTAGCTTGAGTGTTTAATAAATGCTAAAAAGGTGGCTCTGCGGGTACGAGGATCATATTATTCAGCAGTCTTTGCTTTAAATGAAAGTAAAGCCGCAAACGCTCCTAAATAACACATTGCACCAGCCCAATACGAAGCTGAAATACCGTAATTCATAGCAATAATTATTGATAAAACTGTTGCCAGCACCGACATAACCCCATTAATACCCCATAACCACGGAGTAATACCCGGATTCTTTATATTTGCCAATTTCATCCCAACCGGGAAAGCCATTCCCAAAAATAAACCCATTGGGAAAAGGATCAATACGGATACAAGTAATCTGATAGCTGTAGAATATTCTCTGAATGAATTAATGATATGCGGTGTTACAATCCCAAAAATTATAAGAATTATAATAAGAACAATAAACCTTATCCTGCTTTTTCGTACAATATCTTTATTGTTTACACCGCTTATCAGGCTGCCTATTCCGCTTGATAGAAGCATTGTAAATAATGCCGCTGCCAGTGAATAAGTTGGGTGTCCAAGAAATATATTTAGCCTTTGTATCTGTGAAATTTCTATCAGCATAAAGCCAAGCCCTATTGCCATAAAAAACAGGAAGTATCCTGACGTACCTTTTAATGAAATTTTTCTTGAAGTTATCTTAAGCGGTATAACTATGCATATTACAGATAACAATGTCATTGTTAAAGCAAGTGTTATTAGAATAAATATAGCTTTTGCATTAAAACCCATATCCCACTGTTTCCATAGTGTTGGATTTAATAGATCCATAAATTTCATATAATGAAAAAAGAAGGGTTTATCATCAGTTGGAGAAGTAATATTTATAGGGAAATTATTATTAAATTCATTCCTTGACACCTCATTTGTTAATTGTACAAAAACTGAATCATTTGCTGAACCGGGTGATATAATGTTTTCAAACTCAAAGGTTTTGTTCAAACTATCAACCATTTGAATATCCTTTTTAGTGAAAGGGGATTTATTGATAAGCAGTGTGCCGGTACCGCTTCTATCCTCAATACGCTCCTGCTGCTGGCATTTAATAAGCATTACATGTTCACGAATATCTTTTACACCCGATTCCTTCAAAGCATCGGCTGTAATATTCATAAGCCTGTAATGCTCAATTGGTTTTGCGCGGTAAAACCTTGTTACAGTTAAAATGCCATCAGGTTTAAGCCTGCTGAATAACAATTTCCATGTTTCAACTGTATATAATGCATTTTCAGTGAGAACAAAAGCGCCTGATGCCGCCGCCGACCAGTTATCAATAACAGAGACCTGGATTATATCAAACTTCCTTGCAGTATCCATACGCTGAATGTAGCTTCTGGCTTCATCGCCAACAAACTCTACATTAGGATATTTATCCAAATGACCTGTAAATTTTCCAAACTCTCCGTTTATGGCATTTATCATATCTTTGTTAATCTCAATACCCAATGTAGATCTTTGCCCGAATGCAAGAGAGGAAAGCACATCTCTTCCCGCACCGCTTCCAATGATAAGAACATCTCCATTTGGTCTTAAATACTGAGCAAGGTTTGAAACATCATATTTCAGGTGAAATAATTCTGATGTATCTCCGTTAAAATGTGAAAGCACTGTTGTTGAGTGGGCATCAATATTAAGCATAAGCTGCCTTATCTTGCGTGAGCGGTCATATTTATTACTTAAACCCCAGCCAAAAGGTGTTTCATATTTAGTCGAATCGCCATCAATGCTTACTCGTGAAAATGAGTTCCATTTCTCATATAATGGTTTATCCGCCCATTCGCCCCGTACCCAAAATAAACGCAGTAAAGGATCATGCTGTTGAACTAATACAGTATGAAATACTGAAAATGCTGAAATGAAAATTGAATAAATAATTATCACTTTCCCAAATGAAGTTTTATTTACTGTATCTCTATTAAAGAAATATGCTGCCAGTGCAGAAAAGAGTGCCGTTATAAAAACACCTGTCGGACCGCCTGATGTATTGAGTACCAATACAACCAATATACAACCCAGTGATGCTCCTATAAGATCTGAAGCATAAAGCTTATTTACTGATGAAGGAAATCTTGTTAACAGCAATGTGATGCATATTCCGCTGAAAACAAATGGAACAGAAATTTCAGTATATGTAAATGCTGTTAATGCTATGCCTATGAATGACATTCCATGTGTAAAAGGGATCAAGATGTGAATTAAAAAGCTAAATATAGTGAAAATACTGAAATAAAACGCCTGTCGGGTTAGTATTGAATTTATATTTTGCTGAGGGAATTTCTTAGGAAAGATGTAAACTATTATAGCTCCAACAGTCATACCAAACATTGCAAGTGATATAGCCATAAATGCAAAGTGGTAGCCCATTGTAACGCTGAATATCCTTGTAAGCAGAATTTGATACATTAATGTAGAAAGAGCAACAAGGAATATCCCTATATATTTATTACGTGAAACCTTTACCGAAACTTCGGGTAAATTCATTGTTTATATTCCATTATCTAAGCAAGATATATGGCATATAAATAAAATTAAATGTAAAAATTTGTGTAAATATTTTACTTCAATAATATCATCTTTCTATTTTGGGTAAAATTATTTGTAATGAGAGAATAAAAATACACTCCGCTTGGGTAATTTATGGCATTCCCCGAAGGGGCAGGCCATTCAATTTCATAAGTACCTGCTTGTAATTGTTCATTCACCAAAGTTGCAACTTCACGACCGAGGATATCAAATATTATAATCTTCACGTTTGACGTTTGACTGCTTGTCCCGCCCTGGCGGGATTTCACATTTGACGGAATAGCGAAGCGGATCTTTGTTACCGGATTAAACGGATTCGGGTAATTTTGAAAAAGCTCAAATTTTGTTGGAATTTCTGTACTAATGGGCTGAATACCGATTGGCACACATGTTCTGAAATCATTAAAATAATATTTCAGTGCGGAGTCAGATATTGATTGCAGCGCGCATACATTCTGGAAATTATTGCCACCGTCACGGGTTATCATGTAGCTTAAAACTACAATTTGTGTGTCTCCTGAGTTCATTGTGAATGGACCTGAATTCTGGATATATCGATTTTGCCCAAAACTGCTGTCATACCAACCTGTTCTTTGACATGCATTTCCACTATAACGGAATTTTGTAGGTTGCCCGGTTACCCAGTTTATCAATTGTTCTCCGCAGCCATTCAATCCTTTCATGAAATAATATGCTCTGAAAGCTTCATCAGGATCACCGTCGCATTCATTTCCACCATTTCGAAACTTATTAAAAGAGGACATTCCCAATTGTTTGTAACCAATTAAAGTATCATACGGAAGTTTGGCAGTATCAGAATTATTACCGGTATATTTTAGCGGACTTTGAACAAATCTAGTGCCAAATGCCGGCGGGTTTGGTCCATAAATAGGATCAGTATTAAATCCTTTATACATAAATCCCAGATTCCTTACAGAATCGCATCCGGTAGGTTCATTTGTATAATCTCCAATATCCGGATCATTTGCTGAAGTAAAAAAAACACTATCCCAAGTCAATGAGCTTTTATTTATAATTCTAAATTTTGTGAAATACATATCTCGTAATGGTACACAATTGAAGTTAAAAACTATCTGTTGAAATTCCACTCCTAATGGTCTTGTTCCTCCTGGTAGGCTTAACTCACTTGAATGAAGGCTATCAGTACAATTTGTATAATCCATAAAAACCATAAACAACAATTCTTCAGGTCTTGCAGTCATTCCATTTCCAATGCCGGGTCTGTCACCATTCCATGCAGGCTGGTAACCGGGTATGCCATTTACTTCAACATATGGAGCGCCTTTTGCCACAGGCCAAGCAGCCCAGGAATCATAATTGAATGAATATTGCCTGCCGCCTGCTATCTTAAATCTTGTACCTCCATTCACAAGTGATTGATCTGTAAGCTGAACCAAATAACCTCGCCAAGAAGGGTCACTGCAAACAGATGAGGGTGGAACTTGACCTATGACAGGGATATTGCCGGGTGAATAATGCGTATTAAAGTAAGAAGCAGCCAGTCTGAGTTCTCGCTGCTGTCCAACTTTAGCGCCTATCCAAAAACCGGAAGTAAATACTGCGGTCATTCTACTGGATGCTGTAACAGGCCATATAAATCCTGCTCCATTGGGATTAATAACCTTATCGTAATTGAAATAACCGTCAGTCCTGAATACTGCATTGATATTGTTTCCCTGCATATATATACTTTGCGCAGGAGGCAGGTCTTGTGCATAAGCGGTAAGAGTTAAAAAGAGTAAAAATAAAGTTATAGTTTTCATTTTATTACCACCATCTTTCTGGTTTGGGTAAAATTATTTGTTATGAGAGAATAAAAATACACTCCGCTTGGGTAATTTGTGGCATCCCAATCAACTTCAAAAGTACCAGGTTTTAGTTGCTCGTTAACAATTGTTGCAACTTCTCTGCCCAGTATGTCATAGATTTTCAGAAACACATTGTCATTCCCGCGAATTCGGGAATCTAATACAATATCAAATCTGATCTTTGTTACCGGATTAAACGGATTCGGGTAATTTTGAAATAGATTAAATTGTTTAGGAAGTTCAGCTGATATTGTCGTAATCCCTATGCCACCGGTACCTGTTTTTAAAATTGTACCTAAAAAACCTACCGCCCAACCATTGTTTTCATTGATAAAATAAATAGAGTTCAGATTAGCCAAATTTCCTTGTACAGGCTGGATTTGCCAATTAATTCCACCATTTGAAGTATATTTTATATTAGAGCCTGCAATCCAGCCTTTAGTATCAGTAATAAAGTATAAAGAGTTTGCATTACCTGTTCCAGTTGGGTATTGAGTCCAGTTTATTCCAGCATTTTCTGTCTTATAAACTATACAATTACTGCTAGTATTTGAAAAATATCCGGTATTAGTATTTATAAATTGAATTGAATTTGGGCTTACACTGTTTAAAATTGAAATCCAGTTTGCGCCTCCATTTATTGACTTGAAAATACTTGTTCTGCTTAGATAACCGGTATTTTCATTTGTAAACCAAACATCATTTAAAGATGATGTAAAAAACTGGTGCCTGTAAGTAATCCAGTTAGTACCTGCATTTGTAGTCTTTAAAATTGATCCTAATGTACCAACTGCCCAACCTGAATTATCATTTAGAAAATAAATAGAATTTAAACTAAAAGAATCCTGATATACTGTTTGCCAGCTTAAACCTTCGTTAGTTGTTTTGTAAATTACTCCAAATGCATATCCGTTACCGCCACATACATAACCCGTATTATTGTTTAAAAATAACAATGATTTTAGATTATAAGTAGTATTAAAATTTTTAAATTGCCAATTAGCTCCGCCATTAGTTGATTTTAATAATGTTCCGGTATTTCCGCAAACCCAACCTGTAAGATTATTTGTAAATTGTACACTATTCAAATCTTTATAAACAATAAACTGTTTTAGTTTTAATTGCCATATAATGCCTCCATTTGTTGAATTATAAACGCTGCCTGTATCGGCAGCTAACCACATAGAACCATTTGGAGTAATAGATGCAGAATAAATGTTACCTATATATGCAGTATTAGTAAATGTATTCCACAATATTCCTGAATTTGTGGTTTTTAATATCTCTCCAAAAGAACCAAAAACATAACCAGTGTTTGTATTGACGAAATTTATAGAACTGAAATTAGCAGATGAATTAGTAAATACACCCTGCCAATTCAATCCTGCATTTGTAGTTCTGAAAATTGTCCCTCCGGTTCCACATACAAAACCTGTTTGTTGATTTACAAATATAATTTCAGAGAAAAAGCCTATATTTACATCTGTAAACTTTATCCAGTTCACTCCCCCATTAGTTGTTGTTAAAATGGTACCCCAGTCACCTGCGCAATAACCGTTATTTGTTGAAGTAAAGTATATTGCATTCAGTTTATCTGGTACTCCTGAACTCATAGTAACCCAGTTAATTCCTCGATTTGTAGTTTTGTTTATAGAACCATTATTTCCGCATGAAAAACCAGTATTGATATCTAAAAAGAATAAAGAATTTGTATTCAGTGTTGAGTTTAAATTTATCCAGTTATTACCTCCGCTTGATGTATAATATAAACCGCTATAATCATAAACCCAGCCTGTTTCACTATTTAAAAAATGATAAATGCTGTTACCAACACTATCAGTTCTAACCCACGAATTTCCACCATCAGTGGTTTTTTTATAAAATCTGTTGCCCATTAAATATCCGGTTTGGTCATTTGCAAAATGAACGCTATTATAATATAGACCATATGAATCTCCTCCATAAACCACCTGCCATCCGCTTTGTGAAAACAGATTTGACGAGACTAAAATTATTAATAATAAAGTTAATTTTTTCATTTTATTACCACCATCTTTCTGGTTTGGGTAAAATTATTTGTAATGAGAGAATAAAAATACACTCCACTTGGGTAATTTATGGCATTCCCCGAAGGGGCAGGCCATTCAATTTCATATGTCCCTGCTTGTAATTGTTCATTCACCAAAGTTGCAACTTCTTTGCCCAGTATGTCATAAACTTTCAGAAACACATTGTCATTCCCGCGAAAGCGGGAATCTAATGCAATATCAAACCTTATCTTTGTTACCGGATTAAACGGATTCGGGTAATTCTGAAATAGCTCAAATTTTGTTGGAATTTCTGTACTAATGGGCTGAATGCCAATTGGCATACATGTTCTGAAATCAATGTAATAATGTTTCAAAGCAGAGTCAGATAGTGATTGAAGCGCACATACATTCAGATTATTATTACCACCATCACGAGAAATCATGAAACTTGAAACTACTATTTGTGTATCACCAGAATTCATTATTATTGGACCTGAGCTAATAAAATTTTTTTCATCAGCCGGACTGCTATCATACCAGCCTGTTTGGTTACATGCATTTCCGCTGTATAGAAACTTTGTTGGCTGTCCTGTTATCAAGTTTATCATTTGATTACCGCATCCATTCAGTCCAGTTAAGTAATAATATGCCTGAGTTGCATTACTCGGATCTGAATAACATGGACCATTTTTAAATGAAATGTGAGATGTCATACCGACTAGTTTATATCCCGTTAAAGTATCATAAGGAAGTTTTGCAGTATCATTATTGTTTCCTGTATATCTTAACGGAGATTGCAGTAACCGAATCCCAACAGCCGGAGGATTTGTACCATAAATAACGTCATTATTATCAAAATTATAGATAAAACCCATATTTCTGATTGTGTCACAACCTGTTGCATCGTCAGAAAAATCACCGAGATCTGAATCACTAGCAATTGCAATATATGTACTATCCCATTGTAAAGAACTTTTATTAATTATTCGGTACTTTACAAAATACATATCTCTTAAAGGAAAGCAGTTGAAATTAAAAACTAATTGATGAATTTCAACTCCTAAAGGTAAGGTTCCTCCGGGCAGGCTTAATTCACTTGTATGAATATTATTTTTACAATTTGTATAATCCATAAAAACCATAAATAAAATCTCTTCCGGTCTTGCTGTCATACCGTTACCAATACCGGGTCTATCACCATTCCAAGCAGGCTGGTAGCCGGGTATGCCGTTGATCTCAGCATAAGGAGCGCCCTTATCTACAGGCCAGTTAGCCCATGAATCATAATTAAATGAATACTGCCTTCCGCCTGCTGTTTTTATTCGTGTACCACCGGTAAATAGTGTCGGGTCAGATAGTTGTACTAAATAACCGCGCCATGTGGGATCACTGCACACAGATGATGGCGGGACTTGACCGATAACCGGAATATTGCCCGGACTGTAATGGCTGTTATATAATGATGCTGCTAATCTAAGCTCTTGCTTTGGCCCAACCTTTGCTCCGATAAAAATCCCTGTAGCAAATATTGCTGTTAATCTTTGTGGTGATGTTACTGGCCATATAAATCCTGCTCCATTGAAATTAATAACCTTATCGTAATTGAAATAACCGTCAGTCCTGAATACTGCATTGATATTATTCCCCTGCATATATATACTTTGCGCAGGAGGGAGATCTTGTGATAATGTTATTGATGCTGCTATCAATAAAACTGTCAGGATAATAGGGAAAACTAGAAAGATTTTCATATCTTTTTTTTTAACATAACAAATATTTATAGAATTGTCAATTTACTAATGAGAAATTATTAATTTGATGGTTTTAGGGGATTTTATTGATTTTATTCGTTCCACGAAATAAGAATTCCATAAATTACAAGAATTTAGCAGAATTTATGTAAAGACAATTTTTAGGAATTTATGTATTTGTGATACGAAATTATTAACCTGAATTATTTCTTTCTCACAAAGCCAAAGTAATTTATCCAGAATGTAATTGATATAATTGCAAGTAATGCAATCAGAGTGGTAAGCATATTATTATAAACAAACAATTGCAGCATTACTATTACTATTCCAAAAAGAAAAGGATAAATGATTGATGTCATTCTTTGGAATGAATTAATTAAAGTATTTTCTTTTGTAAAGGGCAATCCACGGCTAAGGAGATTGTATATAGAATTATACATATTAGCCGAAGCAAATATAAACACAGTATGCAGCAAAGCCTGATGCATGGGAATTTTAAAAAGAAAAATTAAACCAAGTCCTGCCGAAACAGGTATTAGCAAATAAACTACAAAAAACTTTCTAAATCCGTTCTTGAAATTTCTGTGCGATGATATCGGGTATGATTCATATATCCATGCAACACCTGGAAAGTTTGTAACTTTGGTCCCAATAATTGCGGTATTAAGCACTACCAATACGCAAAGCATTATTGAAATGTGAAATACCGGCTTAATTTCAAAATAACTTTTATCAAATGGTGCGGGAAGTTGGTTTGTGATTAGTGCAAATACCGCAAGTCCTATAGGAATAATTATCATAGGCAGAATTGCCAGCCTTACGGTTTTATCTTTGTAGAATAATGATCTTATCAATCCGTATGATGAGCGCTCTGTATTATTACGCAAATAAACATTCTGAATTAGATCACTTATCATAGAAAATATAAAGAACCTGTTTTTGCTTTTTACACTATTGCCGATAATTTTAGAGTTAACAAATTTATCCCTGATGAATTCATAATTCGCATCAAGATACATTTTTAAGCTATAATAACTTAAAATTGTAATGATAAGAGGCATTATCAGCTTTACTATCAATCCTACTTCTAACAAGTAATGGTTGCGTGTTGTAAGAAAAGCAAACCATGCTTGCGGAAAATAGTTTATCAATCCATTTGTTTGAAGCGAAGCAATATAGCTGTTCACACTGCTTCCGGGTCTGCCTGTAATACCAAATGATACAAACTGGTAAGCCATTATCAGTATAAGTATCATTGCCATTTGAAAAAACATTGTATATGCACCAATGCTCTTTGCCTTGAAAATTCTTAAAGCAATGCTGTAGAGTAGTATAAGCAGGTTAACAATAAAAAAGCAAAGCATAATTGCTGAAATGAAAAATAGCAAAGCCCTGGGGTATGACCTCATGAGGAAGTAATAATATATGCTCCCGGGTATCAGTAGTGGCAATGAAAGCAAAAACAAGTATCGGGTTATCATATACATTTTTGCATTAATCAGTACCCTGCTTTCAATAGGCATTGCCGAAAGTATCTCTGCTTCGGTCTTAGATATTATTATGTTATCTAATTCTGTAATTACTGTAAAAGAAAGTATAAGTGTATAGAAGAGGAATAAAAGAAAAGAGAACTGGAATCCTGTAGGGTCTGCGTTTTGTTTTAGAAGCAGCCATGGCAAAAATACTCCGGGGATAAAATAAGTAATATTGAGATAAAGCATTTTTCTGCCGGAACCAGTTTTACTGCGGGTTTCAAGCTTCAACAGCAAATCGCCTAATATTTTTATTTTACTTATCAATTTTCAGTAATATTATTTTGAATCTTCTTTATTCTGCTTTTCTAACTTTTGTTTCTCTTCAAGCTCTTTTAAATATTGCTTATAAAGCTGTATATTTTTCTTATGCCCATCATATCCTTCAGCAAAATAGTGTGAACCATCGCCTTTTGCAACGAAATATAAAAATTTATTCTGCTCAGGATTTAAGGCTGCGAGTATTGAACTTAACCCGGGATTGTTAATAGGTCCGGGCGGTAACCCTTTATGCAAATATGTATTATATGGTGATTCTGTTTTTAAGTCACTAAAGAGCAGCCTGTTTTTATTCCCACCCGGTAATATATACTGAACAGTTGGGTCTGCCTGAAGCTTCATTCCTTTTTTTATCCTGTTATAATATACACCGGCAATGGTTTTTTTCTCAGGTTCAAACCTTGTTTCACCATCAACAATAGAAGCCATTGTAATAAGCTCAATAAGTGTAATTTTTTTGCTTTTCATTTCCTCGCGTATTTCAGGAGTTATCTTTTTCCTGAATGCCGAAGCAAGAACTGAAACTATTTCCCTTTCACGGTTAGATGAGCCGAACTGGAACTGGTAAGTATCGGGGAATAAAAATCCTTCAAGGTCTTTAGCTTTTATTCCCAAAAGATTAATCAGACTGTCATTTTTAGCTTCTTCAACAAAGCGGGCAGAATCAATTCCTACCTGTCTTTGAAGTAATCTGCCCATCTGTCTTATATTCAATCCTTCGGGAATTGTTACTGTTACAGTTCTGATAATCGTTGGGTCGGTAATTGTGTTTAGTACATTAAGGTATGTTAACCCGTTGCCAAACTTATACTCACCTGGTATAAGGTTATCCTGGTACCCAAACAGCCTGCCAAAAGCAATGAAAACAAGTTTATTGTAAATTATCTGGCTATCTTCAAGCTTATTGGCTACAGTGCGCAGATTATCACCTCTGGTAATTTTTACAACTGCATCATTAATTGTAGGTTTGTAATTCCTGTTCACAAATCCCAAATGCAGTGTAAAAAAAACTGCAAATGAGAAAATAAATACAGCAGGAAACACAATTCTATTTGTCATTAATCGGGTTATATTATTTGATATTTAAAGGATCCTGTTTCTTACTGCCTGTATCATTTAAATCGCTAAGTAATTTTACAGACGCTGTATCGGTTGGGTTATTCTGAACATACTTTCCTAACACATTTTTAGCATCATTTATCTTATTCTGTATTTTATAGAGGTTGCTTAATGATACTACTGCATCCCTGAAATCAGGATAAATTTCTAATGCTATTATCAGGTTTTTTTCAGAGGAAACCTGGTCATTTAAAGCTGAATATACATATGCCAGCAGATAAAAAGATAGTGAACTTTTAGTATCCATAGCTATAACCTGTTTAAGTAAGTTTAATGCCTGCTGATACTGCTTCGAATTAATAAGCTGTCCTGCATAGACTAACCTGCTATTTACATCATTTGACAAGATATGTGTCTTTTCAGGTATATATTTATAGACATGCATAATTTCAGTGTTTTTATCTCCTGCTGAAAATAAAGAAGGCTGATTTACCACCCGGAACCATTCTTGCAAAAATGCCAAATAAGATACATTCTGCTTATTTATCTGTTCTTCAACAAAGCTATTAAATTCTTTTGTATTTAGCTTTGAAATAAATTCAGGATTTATCAACCCAACTACATCAACAACCTTTCTGTTAGAATAAAATGCTATTGCTCCAACATCATGTGTAGCTATAATAGAACCATCGGGGGTATTATCTTTAAGCCATTTTGCCGTTTCTACCTGCCTAATATAAATATGCCGTGACTGGTCCTGGTAAACTTCTTTGTTCTTGTTATAGCCAATTGCAAAATATACAACTGTACCGGCAAGGAAAAGAATATTCAATGCATTAACAAGTTTTTTATCACCAAGGAAATTTGCAGACCATCTGAAAAATTCCCTTGCACCATATACAGAAAGTAAAATATAAAACGGTATTATTGGCATCATATACCTGCCAAAGCGATGAGCGTAGGGGAGTTTATACCAGTATATAAAGATGAGAATAACAATAAACAAAAAAGCAGGAATAAGAATATTGTATCTAAGCTTAACACTATCTGCTATAAGTTTTATAAATCCATATACAAATGGAATGAATATCAATAAATATGCAGATTCAGTAAAATATTCCCATACTTCGACCTTCAGGAAATCACTCCTGCTGCGGAATTCTGCCGAATAATATCTCACTTTAGCTCCATATGTATTTGGCAAAAGTGTACCCGATATTATCAGGTTCATTACGAAATATGCTCCAACTATCAGCCCAAAAATAGCAGCTATTTTATAAAGATCTTTACTGTCAAATAATGCAATGTCCTGATTTTCTTTTGGTGACTTTTGTTTTAGATAAATACGAATTATGTAATCAATAACAATTGCTGCAATAAAAGCAATTGCATCAGGTCTTGCCCAGAATGTTAAACCTAATGTAACCGCAAACACAATAGCGTTCATTTTTCTGTAGTAATAGTAACAGGCAATAAGGAGGAAAATATACAAAATGGTTTCCATTCCTGTTGCCGATATTAAGTTCAGCCACTTATCAAAAACAAGTATAAGTGCTGCTCCTATGGCAAGCCAGTTTTCTTTTGGAAATATATCGCCTGAGAGCCTGTAGAAATAGAAAACAGAAAGTGAAAAGAATAAAATGCCGATAATATAACTAAGCCACATTTCATTTTTTGTTATCAAAAAACCTGCAGCAAGTAATAAAGTATAAATTGGTGATGTTGATCCGGCAGTTACTATTTCATTTTTAAAGTAAGAAAAACTGCCGTATTCAGCAATGTTCTTTGCAAATTGCAGGTGTATCCACGGGTCATCAAGCGGGAAACTATTATAATGATTTATAGAAAAAGCGTAAGTTACATAATAGTAAGGTAATACAATTGATAGTATCAATAAAACCACAAAGATGATATATTTCAAATTTTGATTAATATTCAGCTCAAAAGTAATATCGAGCGCTTTTTTTGCGTTTTTTTGCTGTTTTTTGGTGGATTTTGACATTAAGAATACCCTACAATATTATCTGAATATTTTTGTATAATTAGTTCAAAAATAGCTATATTATGCGTGTAATTCAATTTAATAGAGATTTATTTTACAATACTTAGAATATAATTCTTTAAAAAAAATTTGACGGAAAATAATAATTTCATATATTTGTAACAGAGGAGATTTAAAATATGATAAAGAATCATGTTATAATGATAATTAATGCTGTAATTTTAATAGCTGGTGGTGTTTGGGGGTTTTATTCTTCAGGCAGCCCAACTGCTTTAATTGCAACTGCAATAGGTTTGATATTATTTATACTTTCTTTCCCTACAAAAAAAGAAAATAATGTAGCTGCTCATATTGCTGTTGTGTTGACCTTGATTGCTTCTGTTATGTTTTTAATTATCGGTATCAGAAGAGGTAATGCAATGGTAATAGGTATGGGTGTTGTAACATTTTTATGTTTTGACCTGTATATACTTAATTTTGTTTTAAGGAAGAAACAAAGAGAAGCAGAAAAATTATCGGGTAAGTAAAACGAACTTCCATTTAAAACAAAAAAGGGGCTACTGCCCCTTTTTTGTTTTAAGAAATATTCAACAACTGTTGAAATTGGTGTTATTCCTACAATATTATTCCAACTCGCATACCATCAATATTAAGCTTTGGCGAAGTTGCAGCAGTTCCATAGCGAAGAGCAACACTGCTGATATTTGGAGCATCAGTTACCTTGCAACTGTTGGAGTGCATGGTTCGGCTCCCTGTAAATTAGGGATAAGAAAGTAATTAATAACTCACCTTTCGCAACGTTTCCGCCTAACCTGTTTTTAAGGGCGTAATGTGTGTTAGTAACACAGACATTCCTGTCTGTGAATCATGTTATATGCGTAAGGTCAGTTAATAACACAGACATTCCTGTCTGTGAATCATGTTATATGCGTAATGTGTGTTAGTAACACAGATATTCCTGTCTGTGAATCATGTTATATGCGTAAGGTGTGTTAGTAACACAGATATTCCTGTCTGTGAATCATGTTATATGCGTAAGGTCAGTTAATAACTTAACGGTTTATTGATTTTATTTTCTCAAGATATTTCTGGATAAGTACTTCATAATCTTCAGTATAATTTTCTTTTTGTAACTCAAGAGCATCCTGGTTTATTCCGTTGATTATATTAGGTCGTGAAATGACTATTTCAGAAGGAGACGACCTATCAAAATTTTTGCCCGGGCGCGATTCACGCTTCTGTTCAAAATCCTTTTCACGGGTTGAAAGCTGGAAGTCAAGCATCCTTGAAAGTATTTTTTCCTGACGCTTTTTGGTTTCGGGAGTAACATTATTTTCCTGCAGGTCTTTAATTATCTCCATCATATCCTTCTGCACCTGATCTAGGTTTCCTAGCATCTTTTTGCCTTCGATTTCCTGCTGCTTCTTGAACTCTTCATTAAGCTGGTTCACTCCGTCTTTTATCTGCTGCTGCTCTACTGCAAGTTTCTGCATCTGCGCCATTTGTTCTTGTGTAAGTTTGCCCTGGTTACCGCTTGGATTCATTCCCTGCATTTGGTTATTTAATTGCTGTTGTTTGGCTATCATCTCAGAAAGCTGCTGTAACAACTGTTGCAAGCCCATACCCGGTTTTTTTCCCTTGCCCTGTTTACCACTGTTACACATCTGCTGCATTTTTTCTGCTGCTTTATCCAGGCTTTCCTTTGCATTGCCCTGCGATTTATTTGCAGACTTTCCTTCTTTTTTGCTTAATTGGTCTGATGCTTTCTGCATTTCGTTGAATGCATCACCTAGGTTTTTACTCATCATCGGACTCATTCCCATCTGCTGAGCCATGCTCATCATTTCTTCAGTCAGATTAGATAGATCATTTTGCAGTTTATCCTGCTGCATTTTATTATCCTGAAAATCCTTTGCAGGGCTATTTTTATTAAGGTCTTCTGATTCCTTCATCAGCTCACCCTCGCGTTTTGACATTTCCTTCAGCCTGTCAAGATATTCCTGCATTTTCTTTTGTAACTGCTGGTTCTCACTATCTATCATACTTTGCAGCATATCCTGCATCTGCTGATTCATCTCGTTCATATCCTGAGAAAGTTCTTCTTCCTTTTTCTGTGATTGCTCTTTATTACCCTGCTGAAGATTATCCTGATTTTGCTGCATTTTCTGCTCAAGCATTTTCTTCATCATTTCTTCTAAGAACTTCTGCATTTCCTTAGACATCTTCTGGTCGCCTGCTTTTTTCATACTTTCAGAAAGCTCTTTCATCTGCTTCTGGAAATCCTGCAAGTTTTGCTTTATATCTTCCTGTTTCTTTGACTGGTCATTCATACTGCTCTTATCATTCTTATCGGTCTTTTTTGTTTCTTCCTTTAATGCATCCTGCTTTTTAGTCATATCATCAAGTTTCTGGGTCAGCTCGCCAAACTTCTGCTCATTCATTATCTTATTCAAAAGCTCCATTGTTTTCTCAAGTGATTTCTTGAAGTTCTCCTCATCAAACTTGAAATTCTTCATCGCCTCTTTTAACTGATCCTTGTTCATATTCTTCATAGCTTCCTGAAGTTTCTTCAGGGCATCACGCAATTCCTGTGAATCAATTTTCTGGAACATTTTCTGTAGCTCCATATACTTATCAAGTGTTTCCTTTGAAAGCTGGCTGTTTTGTTGAAGGTCCTTCATCAGCTCTTCCATCTTCTGCTGAGTTGTGTTCAGGTTGTTTTGAATGTTCTCAATTTTCTGCTGCATTTCCTGGTTCTTCTTCGGGTCATTTAATCCCATTTCCTCGGGATTTTTCTCCATCTTTTCTTTAAGTTCATCAAGCTCCTGCTTTAATTCCATAGCATCATCATATGCTGATTTAAGCGAATTTTCTACTTCATCCTTTGTCTTTTCTGTTTTCTTCATTAAAGATTCAAATGAAGGATAAACTATCCTTTTAGTTTCAGAGCGTGTCATTTTAGGTCCGCTATAACCATCATTATCATATATCTCAACAAAATATTCTACAACATCTTCTGAACCGAGATTAAGTGATGAGAGATTCCATACATACGGCACTTCAAGTCCCGTTGCATCTGTATTCTTTATCGGAACCTCAGCGTAGAGGTAATCTTTATCAGATGGTCCGAACTTTGAACTTACAGTTTTATAGCCAAGCCTCATTTTTGTGAAACCAAAATCATCAGTTACACGGGTACGAACAAGTATTTCACGCATACCCTGAATATTCAACTCGTTGTTATCAGGCTCTATAATAGATATATTCGGGAACTGGTCAGGGAATACTCTTACCGTGAATTGCTTTGGATTTGTACCCGTAAGTTCTTTACCATTAAAATCTTTTACAACATTTACAGTGAAAGTACCGTTTGATGAAGCTACAAAAGAGCCGCGTGCTGTTTTACCTGTAACTTCCATTGTAATTGGTGCCGTTGCGCCTGCTAACTGTATCATAGAGCTGCTTAAGTCATCAGAGGCATCAAGCTCAACATATATAGTGCTGCCGGCAATGGTTGTTACTTCATTGCCATCAATTGTGCGGGAAGGAAGCTTTGTATATGCCGGGGGATATACTGTAATTTTAACACTCTTAATTACGGGTCTGTTTGTAATTGTTACAGTGTATGAACTGCTTTTAACACCTCTGTATTCAAACCAGTATATCGTTTGAGAATTGATATTCTTTAGCGTTGCCTTAAATTCATTTGTTCCGCTAGCCTGAACTTTCACATCGTTTTCTGAAATTTCAATGCCATCAGTGGTTACTTCTTTTGTGTGGAAAGTAATTTCATCTGTCGTGTAATTTGGGTCATAAAATTTAATAAGTGCCGTAACATCAAGGTTATCACCTTTGGATAGCTCAACATTTCCAGGCATAACATCAAAGGCTATGCCAAGTGTATTATCAACAAATGTGAAATTGTAGTTTACTATTCTGTTTGCTGCTGAAAGAAATGTATTCGGGAAAGCGAACATTAATATCGTAAATATAGAAAATGCTGAAACAAAAAATATGAGAAGTGATGTATTCTTTTTGAATGATATTATTCTCTTGAAATCAAGAGGCTTTGCTTTTTCGTTTACCATGCTTATGGTTTCTGCGGCAAGATCATTTGAAAATATGTGGTCATTCCTTTTGGTATAATCATACAACTGAATAGCATTGAGCAGGTTATCTTTTATTTCGGGATATGAGCCGCCAATTTTTCTGGCATAACGTGTTACATTTACCATGCTGGTAAGTTTAGATAATGAATTGAACGCGCTCACAATTACCATAACGGCAGTTGCAGCAAAAGATGAAATAAATCCAAAGAAAATTATTTTGCGAAGGATAGTTGAAAGCTCAAAAATTGCTTCTATGCTTATGAACAAAAATGCCAAACCAGTAAATACCAATAGCATTAATATTGCATGGCGTAGTGCCGTAAAGAGGATATCTTTTTTACCTACTTCGGATATCCTTGTCAGGAAGCTACGGTATGTAAGCTCTAAACTGCTCATAATATTATGTTTAGAGGGTTTGTATTTAGCGGTTTATGGATGGTTTCTTTACCTGTTTAAGCCTAATAATGCTAATATTGTTCCCAAAATGCAAGATAAAATACATAGACTGAAAAGTATGATTCAATTCTCACCCCTTTGTTGGTGTTGCCTGACTGGTCTTTCAGTTCTCCAGCAAAATGTAGTTTGTCTTAATAGAAAAATATTATTATATTTGTTGTGGGAATTCCCACAACATTAATTTATTTTAATACGATGTTAAGAGTAATAAAAAAATACACAACTAAACTGGATTCAAAAAAAAGAATGACGATAAAGAATCCGGAATTTGAATACTACCAGGTAAACATATTTGATGACGGGAATATATTGTTAGAACCTAAAGTACTGGTAGATGCATTTGAAGTGTCTGCAAATACACTGCATGTGATGGATAATTCAATAAAGAACCTGAAGAAAGGTATTGCTTCCAAGCCAATAAATTTCAAAAAATATTTATCTGTAAAGGATTAGATATAATTGAATTATAGAATGTTGTTGGTGAACTTAGTAACAAGTCAGGCAAACTGCACGGCAGTCGTAGCACCAACAACGGGTAAATAATGGAAAGTAAAACCCCCTCTAGCTCCCCCTTTCAGGGGGAGAACAAAATCAAAAAAATCTCCGTGCCATTCGTGCCTTTGCCTGACTTTCGTTTTTTGAAAGTTGTTAGAAAAATATCCTCAATTATTCAGCACATACACTATAATATTAGTACCCATTTTAAAGGATTCTTCGCGCTTTTCGGGGGGATCTTCGTGTTCACGGGGATTTGCCCAGCCATCGGAAATATTTGTCTCATATGTATAATAAACGCAGAGCCTGCCGTTCAGGAAATATCCAAATCCCTGCGGCGGCTTGCCGTCATGTTCGTGTATTTTAGGCAGTCCGTTTGGAAAGCTGAATTGTGAATTGTAAATCTTATGGTCAAATGGCAACTCATGCATTTTTTGGTCAGGGAAAACCTTATCCATCTCTCTGCGAAAAGCTTTATCCATACCGTAATCATCATCAGCATATAAAAATCCCCCGCGCTCAAGATACTGCCTTAGGCGCTTTACTTCTGTATCGCTGAATGAAATATTACCATGTCCCGTAATTAATATAAAAGGGAAATTGAAGATATCATCTGAAGAAATATCAACTGAATAGAATTTTGATTCATCAACATCAACTGTTGTGTTCTTCTTCAGGTAATCCATCATGTTGACCTCTGCCGAAGGGTCGTTATACCAATCACCCCCACCTGAATATTTCAGCCGTACTATCTTAAATGATGAAGATAGCTTGTTAATACCATCATTTTGAGAGTAAGTAACAGATACAAAAAAGAGGACAATTAGAATATTTAAAAGTATTTTCATTACTCAGGTATTAACAAATTGATGTTACAAATAAATCCAATATTTGATAAAGGGTCAGGTCTAAGGAATTAACTTTATTAAAAAAACTTAAATTATTTAATCGCAGTAATTAGATCAAGATGGTTGCAAACAGCATGTTCTATTTCAGAAATAAGAAAATGATCTAAAACAGAAATTTTATTTTTTAATCTTTGCTTATCTATGGTCCGTATCTGATTTACTTTTGCTATAGAATCATTTTTTAATTTAATATCAGAAGCTTTTAGAAATACTTCAAATGGATAAATATTTTTACCCTTTGCTGAAGATATTGGAATTATAGTAACTGTATTTGAATATTTATTATTAATATCATTTGAGATAATTAGTACGAGGCGGGTTTTTGATATTTCGCTTCCTATTACTGGATCAAGATTTGCGTAAAAGATATCACCACGATTTATTGATTCACTATTCATCTAAACCGTCAGAAATAGTATTTTCAAAATCAGCAATCAGTTCTTTATCCTCTTCATTTCTTGCTAAATAACCTTCTTTCATTAAATCATACAGTCGTTGCTTTTCAATTTCATTTAAACTTTTCACTATTGCTTGTGAAATAAACTCACTTCTCTTGCGGGGTTTTATTTTCCTTTTAAATTTTTCTGCTAATTCAGATGGTATAGTAATATTTAGTCTTTCTGTACTCATAAAATATTGGTTTTATGCTCATAAATATACGTATAATTATGCGCATAATCAATGCGTTTAACTTGTTTTTTTCATCCTAATAGTTGAGCGTGAAAGGAAATGTCCGCCTGCTTCGCCCCATGAGTAGTTATAGCTAAGATCGTTATTATCCCATAGTTCCATAGTAATTTCCTCGCGGAAAATATTGTTATCTTCAGGGTCTCCGTAACCGAAAATAAACAGAGAGTGTTTTGATGAAACCTGGCGGAATCTTCTCAGGTCAAATCTTGCCATAGTGCCTATATTATTGTTAAGTGTCCAAAGTGTTAGTCTATTTTCACTATCATTACATATCACAGTATTTTCTTCGTTATACAAAATAGTATCTCCGTTAAAAAGCATAGAATCCTTATTGAATTCATTGCCTTTAACCCCAACTGCACTGTATTTTAAAGCTACACCTTTTTTATTTACAATAGTACGTAATTCAAGCTTACCCTGAAACTCTTTGTTTTCATGGTTAACACCAATGCCCATATAATTTCCATCTCGTTTTGAGAGCATTTCAAGCAGGTTTATTTTTTTATTTTTAATAGACAATAAGTATTATTTATCTTTTATTTTTTCCCAATCTTCAATTAAAATACTGTAAAGTTTTAGGTCGTGATAGTCACCTTTTGCAAAGAGCTTTTTTCTCATAATGCCCTCATAAACTAATCCGCATTTTATCATAACACGTTCAGAAGCAGTATTGGCAAGTTTGCATGTTGCTTCAACTCTGTTTAATCTCATTCTTACAAAGCCGAATTTTATTACTTCCTTAAAAGCTTCGGTAATATACCCCTTGTTCCAGAAGTCTTTAGATAAAGCAAAACCAACTTCGCCACACTTGTTTGGCAATGACCATACATGATACCCAATAGTACCAATTAACTTACCAAGCTCATTATGCACAATGCCCCATGGGCTTGGAAGACATTCTTCATACTGCTGATTAATAAATCTTAAATAATGCAAAGAATCAGATATATTCCTGTGATAATTCCAGGTAACATGCTCGGCAACATCAGGAACCGATGCATATTCAAATATATCACCTGCATCACGCATAGAAAGCTTTCTTAGCCTCAATCGTTGGGTTTCAAGAACCGGAATGTTCTTAAATATTTCGTAAGCCCTGTCTGTCATATAAAGTAACGCACTATACAAATTTATTTTAAAAAGCATTTACATAATAGGAAAATATTACTACTTTATCAAACTCTTAAATATCTTCTTCATTAAATTTTACAAATGCTCAAAATACGCCAAACTACTGCCGACCCATGTTTTTTCCTTGTTGAAATCAACGCCCATCATTTTGCCTTTGCTGAGTCTGACGAGGTTATTTACAAGATACGGCTTGCCTTTATCATGTACAAACAACAATCTTAGCTCTGCTTTTGCGGGTTGGTCGGGGGTTTCAACAACCGGTTCATAATTTATTTTTTTCTGTAAAATGTAATTGGTACGGTCGGTAATCCCGTCAAGGATTTCTTTTGTAACATCAAATACAACCCCCACACCTGCAAAACTAAAGAGCGGTTTTAGCACGTAGTTTTCTAAGTCAGCCGGATATTTTTCTATATCACTCAGGAATTTTGTTTCAGGTACGTATTTATTCTTTAAGAAAGGAAGTGAATATTTACTTATTCTGTAGAACCAGTTTGGATGCGGAACCCATGTAACATTTAATTCATCCTGAAAACTGAAATTAAACTTCAGGTCTTTACGTCTTTCAAGTTCATCAAATATTACTCTATTATAGATACGCTCAATTTTAGTCTTTTTGCCGTTGTTAAAATAGAAAAGGTCTTTTCCTTCTTTTGTAATATCTGTCAAACAAACCGGCTTAACTCCTATGTAAGTATAACAACATTCAAAATCGATTCTTGTCTTCTGGTTATCCGGTTCTATTTCAAGCAGGATAACATTTTCTGGATTGGAATCACCTAACACTACTCTTTTTAGAATATCAAGATACTCATCAGGCTTGTGTATATTGAATAAGCCGCCATAACGCTCATCAATTTCAAAGTGTTTTCGGAACATATAGTTTTGCAGAAGCTCATAGAAAAAAAGTGATGAAAATCCCTGCAGCTCAATAAGTTTTGGGGTTAACTTCCCGTTCTCATCTTTGCAGATAGCAAAATCAATTGCCATCATTGCAGGATAGCCCGGGTCATTTGGCACTTCCATACCTTTAGGAATGGCATTCATCGAAATTTTCAGATATTCCGGACTCATAAGGTATGAAGTAATGACATCTACTGCATTCAGAATTTCATTCTTGAATTCCTTGCCAATAAATATTGGAGTTTCAGAAATTCTGAAACCAACTGGAAAGTTATATGTTGTATTCAGGTCATTAAGGAATGCCTGGTATTTTTCCTGTGTAAATTCTTCGTTATATTTTTTTCTTATTTCAGGTACCATATTAGTAAGAAAAATTGATTTCAGACTACTCCGAAGGAGTTCCTTCGGAACAAAAGTATTATAGCTTTTAAAAATCAGAGGCAAACTAAAAAAATTACATAAATTCCAAATTGATAATCAGCCTATTGTAGTTTATGCTTTAACAGCAATATAAAGGTCTATATAAAAGATTCACTCATGCACTAATGCTATTTGCAGCAAAGTAAATGGCTAAGACTATAAAAAACTTAACTGCTAACTTAAATAAGAAATTTTCCTTTATCCATAACCTGTTCATCATCAAGCCATATGCTGCACTCAATGCTAACACAATCTATATGTGTTGTTGACTGCCAGTTTGCACCGGTATGAGTTGAATACGGATGACCAAACGCTATATGTACAGTAGGCAATTTTTCATCCTGCAAAATATGTCCAATTACTTTTTTGCAGGCAATGTTTGTGCCTATAGCAAATTCACCCACACGGTTACTATTCTCATCGGTCATTGTATAAGCAGTAAATTCTTCTAGAAGTTCATTATTACTACAAACCATTTTAACAATGCGTGAATCTTTAATTTCAATAGTGATAGGTGTATTTTTTAAGTCGCCATATTTTTGGCAGAGATAATCTCCTACAACGCCATCTACAACAAACACACCGTTTACATTGTATGGAGAAGTAAAAATTTCACCTCCGGGAAGGTTACCCCATTTTTCAACAGAAATTATGCCGCTTGTTTTAAGCCATTTAAGTGAAGTTGAAAATTCTCCAACCATGTTTGTACCAGCTTCTGATTTAACTGTTATTGTTTTAGCTTTTCTAGCCTTTTCAATTAATTTTTGTGATAGTTCATCAACTTTTAAGAAATCAGCGCGCATACCTTCTAACATTATCTGCCTGTTGATATTGACCATATGCCCATGGCGAATTTTATGAGCATCTACAACTTCAGTCATATCTCTTCTTGAGCCAAGCTCACCTGTATGTGCAATTGCGCAGAATATACTTACCTGAGATTTTGCGAGGTCATCAAGTATTGGCTGAGGCATATTTTTCAGCGGGCGTGATGTAAAATCTTCTATCACCATTACGCTGTAATCAGAGCCAATTTTCTTTATTTCTGCCACAAGTGATGATGCAATTTCAAGTGATTCATTATCCGTGATAATTGTAATTCTTTCTTCGGGTTTTAATCTAAGACATACGACTATTGCGTTATATGCACCTTCCGAAAGCTCTTTATCAAAATCAATAACAGTATTTGCGTGATCCATTAAGTAATTTGTATATTATTATTTAATATTTTTTCCGAATTAAATTTAAGTTAAACCAAGATGCGTTTCTTCTATAATATAATCAACAACTGTTTTCAATCCTTCATGGGTACCATCCCAATTAGCAAGCTGTCTATCTGCCCCGGTTCCGTTCTGAAGCATCTTTAATATGTAATTAACTTCATCCCAACTACCCAGGTCATCAACAACATCGCTTATGAATGAGATAAGCTCCATAGCAAGAATTTTGAAATCAACTTCTTCCTGCTTCCCAAAATCGATAAGTTTGCCTTCTGTACCATATCTTGCAGCACGCCATTTATTTTCGTTTATTAACGCCCTGCGGTATATCCTGAATCCAAGGTTCTGTCTCATAAGTTTGTATAGCTTTACAACAACTGCCTGCATTAATGCTGCAAGACAAATAGTTTCATCCACTCTCATGGGTATATCACACATACGAAATTCAAGTGTATTAAAATAAGGGTGAAGCCTGATATCATACCATATCTTCTTTCCGTTATCAATACAATTTGTCTTTATTAAAAGATTTACATAGTTATCAAATTCTGTAACTGAATCATAATAATCCGGAATGCCTGTTCTGGGGAATTTATCAAATACTTTTACGCGGTATGATTTAAAACCTGTATTTCTGCCAAGCCAAAATGGTGAGTTTGTTGATAACGCAAAAATATGGGGAATGAAATATCTTACTGCATTCATTATCTGAATACCTGTTTCACGATTAGGAATACCTACATGAACATGCAGACCAAAAATCAGGTTTGCGCGGGCTGCTTCCTGCATTTCATTTACTATTTTATGGTAACGCGGGTGATCGGTTATCTTAACTTCATTCCAGTGGGTAAAAGGGTGTGTACCTGATGCTGCAATTCTGAAACCGGCTTCCTTTGCAAGAGTAGCAAGACTTGACCTGAGACTTGTAACTTCTTCTCTTGCTTCACGGATATCTCGGCATATTTTGGTACCAACTTCAACTACAGAAGCGTGCATTTCAGGCTTTATCTGTTCCTTTAGCAATACTTTGCCTGAATCAACAATTTGCTGCATATGCGAAACAAGTCCCCTGGTCTCTGGGTCAACCAGCATGAACTCTTCTTCGATACCTATTGTAAATATGTGTTTATCCATAAATTTTTTAATATTAAAGCACAATCTAAATATTAAAGATTAATAATGCAATATATAGCATTATCATTCCCTTTTAACACCATTCCCGCGCAGGCGGGAATCTCTATCTTAGAAAATACTTCATTTTTTCTGTAAACTGTTGTTGGTCACCACGTCAAAGCCAGGCAGGCAAGACCAAAAACGGGGGGTTGAATATTTTCAATCCGTTCCCCTCTTCTTTGGAGAGGGGTTAGTCCGAAAGACTCCTTCGGAGGAGTGAGGTCATATCTTTATGCAGCCTTACTCTTCTTCGGTTTCTTCTCAGCAGTCTTTACATCATCATCACTTGTTTCAGAAATCTTTTCTTTAATTTTCTTTGCCGGTTTTTTACCGCTTAATTTATTTTTAGGCTTTTTTTTTACTGAATTATCGTATGCGCCTTCAACAATTGGTTCATTGTTTGCCGATGAATAAATAAAATCGCCCCATGTTAAATTATTCAGACCTTCCCTGTGGTTCATTGCTCTACGGATCGCCATATTTGCAGCAGCTTCAACTATCCACTCAAAGTTAGCTTCGCCAACTGAACTTAATTCGGCATCGGGAGCGGGGTTGCAGAAATCAATAGCGTATGGGATGCCATCTCTTAAAGCAAGCTCAACAGTGTTGAAGTCATACCCCAATGCGCGGTTAATCTTTAAAACAGTATCAACAAGCATTTTGTGTTTTGCAGGCTCTATTGGATCGCCATCTTTTATATATCTTAAGTGGTGAGGATTCCTTGGTTCATACGGCATTACCCAAACATCCTGTCTATCAAGGCAGTATATGCGGTAATACTCGTCAAATATTATTTCTTCCTGAAGCATCATAACAAGCTGCTCGGTTTCATTGTAATTTTTAAACAACTCCTCGGGATTACTGCATTTGTAAACGCTTTTCCAACCGCCTCCTGAGTGCGGTTTAAAGTATGCCGGGAAACCAATGTAGCTGAATATACCTTCCCAATCCAATGGGAAAGAAAGATTGCGGAATGACTTATGTGTTGTATCAAGTGGTAACTGGTTTGAAGGAAGTATAACTGTTTTTGGAACCGGAATACCAATCTTTGTCATTAACGCATTATTAAAAAACTTCTCATCAGCGCTCCACCAGAACGGATTATTGATAACTGCAGTTCCGCTTGATGCTGCATTTTTCAAAAATGCGCGGTAAAATGGTACATCCTGCGAAATTCTATCTATAATAACATGATATTTCAGTGGTTCACCCTGGATTACTTTATCTATATTTACAAATTCTGCTGTAATTTCAACATTCATTTCCTTGGCTTTGTTGTTCACTCTATCAATAAAAGCTTGTGGGAAAGTATTTTCCTGCCCAAACAATATTCCGATTCTCTTCATTTTAATTTGTAATGCTCCTTTATATATTAATTTTTCTAAAATCTTGCTAAATAATGCTGTTTTTGCGTGGTTTTTGGGTTTTATTCTTGTAGGAATTACTCCAAGGAAGTCTTTTGGGTACAAATTTACGGAAAATTTGGGAGATTTAAAAGCGGTGATTTTATCATTAGCCCTGAAAGGGCGAAAAAAAAAGACGTCTCAGCCATGCCGTTGGCTTGGCAAGCTGTGACGTCTTGACAAATTAACTTTTTGCCTTTCACGTTTCACTATTTCAACACAATCATCTTCTTCGTATCAAAAAATCCATCGGTTTCAAGCCGGTAGAAAAGTACTCCGCTGGAATAAGCTGTTGCATCAAACTTAATTTCGTAGCTTGCAGCTTTCAGTTGTTCATTCACCAAAACAGAAACCAGCTTGCCGGTGATATCAAAGACTGAAAGTCTCACGTTTGACGTTTCACGTTTCGCGTTTGACGGAATATCAAACTTAATTTTTGTTGAAGGATTAAACGGATTTGGATAATTTTGTGATAGTGAAAATTGTTTTGGTATTTCACTGTTTATTGGTGTAATGCCAATTGGATTCTGAATAAGATCTCTTTCATAAATTCCGTTACCATGCGTTGTTGCGCGTATGTTACGGCTTGGATAAACTATGGTTAAATCAAATACCAATGCATATGGCATTCCGGTTTTTAATTCAAACCAATTTGCTCCGCTGTTTGTTGATACATACACTCCAAGATCATTGCCAACATAAATATTCTGCGGATACTGCGGGTCAATGCAAATACATTGGTGCGGCATATCCGGTAAATTGCCTGAAATATTCTGCCAGTTAGCGCCGCCATTACTTGAGCGATAGACATGCCCGGTACCGAATCCGCCAAATGTAGCATAAACATCCATCGAATTATTCGGGTTCACGTGAATATCAGTTGGATAGCGGTTAGGAAGAACTCCGCCGCCAATATCTACCCAATTTGTCCCATTGGTAGTTTTCCATATAGTTGCAGCCGGTCCGCTTGTAACAGGAATTGTTCCGCAATAAACTGTATCGGTATTAGTTGCTGAACCATCCATTGAAAGAACTTTAGCTCCCATAAATGCGCCATAGGGTCCCTGCCAGGATGATGCGCCGTTTGTTGAACGGTAAATAGATGAGCCTCCTGCATACATTACATTTGAATTTGACCTTGAAGCAATAAAAGGAGCAGCAAAACAGTACTGAGTTGTTCCTGCACCGGGAGGTGATACATCCTGCCAGTTTATCCCCCTGTTGGTTGATCGGTTAATATCGCCATAAGTATATTCTGTATAACAAATATTATCATTTTGTGCATTAACTGCGCACCACATGCCATCACCAAAAAATGTTTTGTACCATGCTGTTGTTCCCTGGTAAAACGCTGAACGGTTATCCTGCATACCGCCTATACAAAAAATTGAATCCTGCATAGAATTTGCAAATCCTGCATAGAACTGTGATGTAACATAGCCTCCGTTACAAGAATAATATGTCTCACCAAAATCATTTGAGCGGTATAGACCGCCATCGGTAATACAGTAAATTTTATTTGGGTCAAGAGGGTTTGATATAAAATAATGGTGATCGGCATGAGCAAAATTACTTGCTGAACTCTCAGGCTCTCCAGGCGGTGTTGCTCCGGAATTCCAAGCAGCCCAATTTGATTTAGTTATAAATGTTGTTCCGCCATTTATGGATTTTACAAGGTCAATAGTACCTACAATTATCTGGTTAGGGTCATTTGCTTTTACCATATGACCATTATTAAACCACCCCTGATTGCCCATTGGTATTGTAGTGTTTTTAAGTGTCCATGTAGCGCCTGCATCAGTGCTTGTATAGTATCCCACATATGAAAAATCATTTGTAACGCTTGCATAAACATAATTTGGATTTCCTTTATATAGTTCAATTGTTGTTTTACCGCTCCACGTTGCGGGTAAACCGCCTGTTAGTTTAGTCCATAATGAACCTGCATTTGTTGATTTGTAAATTCCTACATTTGCATTAGGTACATAGTTGCTTAAATTGCCGATTGAAACATAAAGCACACTTGTATCTGCGGGGTTTATTTCCATATCCATTGCCATCTTGTAATTAAGCATTTGGAACCATGTTGCTCCTGCATTTATTGATTTCCAAACACCTTCGCTTGTTGCAGCATAAACAGTATTCCTGTTTTTTGGATTCAGGATTACTTTCCACACACCTCGTTGATTGCTGTATGACCAATCAAGCGCTTTAGCCCAGTTTACGCCGCCGTTTGTGGTTTTTAGAATTCCAATGCCATACATACCGCGAGTAACTCGAACATCAACCCCGTTAAGCGAGTACTGATATCCATAGTTTTCACCAGTACCAATATACATTACATTTGGGTTTGCAGAATCAATAGCGATAGAACTTACTGCAAGTGATGGATATCCTGTTTCGATATAAGTCCATGCATTTGCCCCAAGTCCACCTGTTATTGATTTCCACAGTCCTCCCGATGCTGAACCCATATATAAAGTCGCTGTATCAGTTGGGCTGAATTCCATACATAAGCTTCTGCCTCCAATGTTATTTGGTCCTATAGATGTCCATTGCAAAGGTGAATCAGAATTTTCATCATAGTTTGGAATTGTTTTAGAATGCTCAAATGCTGCAAAGAATTTATCCTGCGGAATATCGTTATCAGGAAAAGCTCTTATCTGTGTCAAAAACTGTAATGACTGCATTACTCCTGATGGCTTATTTGTTCCATCATCAGATTTTTTGTCATTTAGCTCATTAACAATTAATTCATTATCATTTAGATTAATTTCTTTGCTTCTGAAATTACCTATTAAGAAATAAAATATGATTACCGAGAACAAAATTGTTACGGCTATAGTTAAAATGTTCTTATTTTTCATTTTGTGAACTTAATTTCACTAATAATAATGTATAATGGATGAATTTACAATAACATTATATGATTACAAATTAACTTATCGGGTTAGCTTGTTTCTGCCGCTAATTCTCTAATAAAATCCCAGTTATACAATCCTGTATTATGCCCATCTTTCCAAAACAATTGAATTGCGTAATTTCCTACAATTTTAGCTTTTTCAAGCAGAAATGAGTTTTCTGTAAGAGGTTTAGTGTTCTGCGGTGAATACTTATACAATAAAACTTCTTCACCACTGCACTCAGCACATGGACAGTGTTCACGAAGTATTCTTGCGGAAATATCAGTTTCAAATCCGTCATCAAATGAAATGTGGAATGAAATATTATCCGGGTTACGCTTAAATTGTGTTAATTGCATAATTTAATTTCAGCTCATCTCAAGCATTCTTTGAATTGGTTTAAGCGCTTTCAATCTTATATCTTCATCAAGAGTAATTTCAGGTCTGCCCTCTTTCATGCAAAGGTATAATTTTTCCATCGTGTTCAACTTCATATATGGACACTCATTACATAAACAATTTGCATCAGGCGGGGCGGGAATGAAAATTTTTCCAGGTGATGCTTTTTGCATCTGATAAATTATGCCTTCTTCTGTTGCTACTATAAATTCATTAGCAGGATTTTCTATCGTAAATTTTAAGAGTGCGCTTGTTGAGCCAACAAAATCAGCCCTGTTTAGAATAGGTTCTTCGCATTCAGGGTGAGCTATAAGTAACGCATTTGGATTTTCTAATTTAAGCTGAATTATTTTTTTATCACTGAAAGTTTCATGCACAATACAGCTTCCGTTCCATAAGAGCATATCGCGCCCTGTTTTTTTGATGATGTAACGCCCAAGATTTTTATCAGGTGCAAAAATAATTTTCTGCTCTATAGGTAACTGCTCTACTATCTTAACAGCATTTGAAGATGTACAGATAATATCGCTTAATGCTTTAACAGCAGCGGAGCAATTTATATAACTTATTACCAAATGTTCAGGGTGTGCTTCACGGAATTTCTTAAACAACGGCGCCGGACAGCCTTCTGCTAATGAACAGCCTGCATTTAGATCAGGCAGTAAGACTTTTTTCGCTGGATTTAAAATCTTCGCTGTTTCAGCCATAAAATGCACTCCTGCAAATACAATTACATCTGCTTCTGTAGATGCAGCCCTGCGTGCAAGCTCAAGCGAATCACCAATATGGTCGGCTAAATCCTGTATCTCTGATTCCTGGTAATAATGCGCAAGGATAACAGCATTCAATTTCTTCTTTAAAGAAAGAATTTCTTCTTCCAAATTAAGCTGAGATATATTTATAACGGGTTTATTTAATGTGGTTTCCATTTTATATTATGTTTTACTGCTCCATATACAATTCAATAGCTTCAGTTATATTGGCAACTGCTTCGTCTTTTGTTTCACCTTCACTTATACAACCGGGTAATGAAGGAACATATACTGTATATCCCCCGTCTTCACTTGGTTCTAAAACTATTTTTATTTTCATAAAATTTATTTTTTAATTAATATTTTTTTACTTCCGGGTCAATTTTATCATGCCATGCGTGAATGCCGCCAAGAAGATTTTTAACTTTCTTAAATCCTGCTTCATCTTTTAAAAACATCATCACGTGATGGCTGCGGTTACCTGTTCTGCAATAAACTATAATTTCCTCATTTTTATCTTCGGGAAGTTCATTCATTCTTTGAGGCAATTCGCTCATAGGTATTAAATAGCCTCCTATTGTTGCTACCGTTTTTTCAAATGGTTCTCTAATATCTAGCAGATAAGGAGTTTCGCCATTATCAAGTCTTTCTTTATATTCTTCAACTGTAATTTCCCATTCAGTGTGTTCTGACATTTTATCCCCTTTAGTATTATTTAAAATATTTTCGTTATTTGTGTTATTACAGAATGCATCATAATCAATCAGTGTATTTATTGTTGGTTTAGCAGAGCACACCGGACAACTTGCGTCCTTTAAATACTTCACCTGTTTAAACTCCATTTTTAAAGCATCAATTAAAAGAAGTCTGCCCTTTAGTAAAACACCTTTGCCAATAATATATTTTATCACTTCCGCTGCCTGAATTGAGCCAACTATACCCGGCAATACTCCAAGCACACCGCCTTCTGCGCAATCGGGCACATCACCCGGATTTGGCGGTTCAGGATACAAGCATCTGTAACACGGACCTGTTTTTGGCTCAAAGAATGATACCTGACCTTCAAACCTCAGAATACTTCCATACACAAACGGTTTGCCAAGCATTACGCAGGCATCGTTTACAAGATACCTTGTTGCGAAATTATCTGTACCATCTGCAATAACATCGTAATCTTTCAGTATTTCAAGTGCATTATCTTTAGTGAGACGCTCATTATATAGAGTAATTTCTATATTCGGATTTATTTCAATTAACCTGTGTTTTGTAAGCTCGGTTTTTAAATGACCTACATCATTTGTAGAATACATCACCTGTCTTTGCAGATTTGAATAGCTTAGTTCATCAAAATCCATAATGCCAAGCTTACCTACTCCCGCTGCTGCAAGATACATACCAATTGGAGAGCCGAGTCCACCTGCGCCAAGGATAAGCACTCTCGCAGATTTAAGCTTCAACTGCCCCTCAACCCCAACTTCGGGAATTACCAAATGCCGGCTGTAACGCTCAATTTCCTTAGGCGTAAGCGCAGTTGCTGTAATATTTTCAGTTGCTGTTTTTAGCATTCTGAACAAAATTACTCAAAAAGTAATTATATATAAAGGTTATAAAAAAAAAATACTTTGCTTAAATGAAAATTTATAGACCATTGAAAATAAAGGTTTTGACGTAAAAAAACCTTTCTGGTCTTTTAGACCAGAAAGGTTTATTTTTTTTTTGCTTTCAAGAATCCCGCCAAGGCGGGATTCGCAGTCCCGCTGAAAGCGGGATTACTTTTGCCATTTTACTTTTGCCTTTTTATTTTAATAAACACATTTTTTTTGTGTCAATAATATTATCATTTACAATTAGTTGATAAAAGTAAATTCCACTACTCAAATTTTCACCATAAAAACTGACTTCATGTTCACCTGAATTCATTTCTTTTTCTATTAATATGTTAATTATTTCACCTAATAAATTATATACAACAATTTTTACATTTGCTCTTAGAGATATTGAAAATTTAATTTTAGTAACGGGGTTGAAAGGATTTGGATAATTTTGAAACAATCCATACTTTGATGGTAGATTATTTGCATTTGGTTGGATACCTATTGGAGGAAAGTTTAATAAACTATCTGACCTAATAATCCATACATCAGCATCTTCAACAGTAAATCTTGCACCGCCACCCCATATAATATCTCCATTGCTCAAAAGCAATATTGAAAACAAATAAGTATAATATTGAGTCGAATAACTCTTTTGTACAATTATGTTTCCCAAAGAATCTGACAAAATACTTTTTGCTATATTATTATAAGTTGTCATAGCATATCGGTTACTATTAATTATTTTAAAGTCAGTCAAAACTTCTCTTATGTTACTATTGAGATAACGTGTTGAAATGATATTACCAAGGTTATCTATCTTAAGGATAAATGTTCTTCCAATAGATAAAGTAGTATCAGGTGTCCCTCCGCAAATGATAAAACCATTTGTCATTTTTTCAATTTTTGTTCCACCAGCATTTCTATTAAATATTTTTAGATTCTTTTCCCAGATAATATTTCCTGAATAATCAGTTTTGAAGATTAAACATTTAACAGTATCGGGTATGAAATTCCTGACATATCCAGTGTAAATGTAACCTACACCACTAACTTCCACTACTGATTTTAAAGGTTTATCAAATATAGCTAAATACGCTGTATCCCACAAAATATTTCCATTAAAATCTAATTTCATAACATAGCTATCATAACGAAAAAAGGCCGACCCGAAAACAACCAACTGTTCACCACATGCTAAGAAACCCCCATCTGATGTCTTAATTATATCATAGCATACAATTCCGCCCCTGTTATAAAATCTTTTCCATGCAATATTGCCGGCAGAATCTAATTTTAGTGCAAAATGTCCTTCACCTACTATTACAACCCCGCCATCACCGGACTCTGCACAACTGTATGTTTCATTACTAACCGAATCAATTATCCGTGTCCAAATAGTATCTCCGTATGGATTAAGTTTCAAAACATAAATAAAATAACCTTGAGTTGTTGGTTTCTTACTATAACCTACAGCAAAAAAGTTTCCATTTGGGGCTGGAGACATATCAACACATATATCTTGCTGATTAAACGGACCGTTATATAACCTCTGCCATGTAAATTGGCTGTAAATATTTTGATAAAATAATAAACTTAAAATTAAAAATATTGAAAATTTAAATTTTTGATTTGATTTTAGGTAATATTTATTTTTATTATTCATACATATTTTGCATAATTTTCAGTATGATACCAGTAAGTTGATATCTTAATATAATACACTTTTTTGCAATTAGCAACTACATAAACTCACGTGAACCCGCTCTTTCGGTGAAGGATTCGGTTATTTTATTTAAGGTTACATTACAAAAATAATACATCCTATAAGGCAATACAATGATTTAGGGCATAAAATACAAAATAACTCTAAAAATTTGCATAGCCGTCCAAAATGTTTGGCATAACTTTGTTTTATTAAGAATTCAGTTCATTTTGAACAGATTTTTGTTGATTTTTTCAATTTTTGAAATCAATCCCTCTAAATGTAAAATTATTGTAGATTATGCTGTCCAAATAAAATTTTTATCATTTTTTTAAAAAATTAATTATATTGTCTTTTAATTCGTGCAGATTAGTGCCTGCCTTTAGGAAATTAGTGTTTTAAGTTTTTATATGTTTTGGACGGATGTGAAAAATTTGATAAATAATACAATCATTTAGCAATAGAATAGTACGATAAAAATCATTATTTTTGTCACAATGCAAATTTTAAATAAAGAAAATATCATAGATTTCCTTCAAAAGAATAAACCGTATCTCCATGAAAAATATGGAGTGGAAAGTATCGGTTTATTGGGTTCTTATACACGTGATGAACAAACAGAAGAAAGCGATATTGATTTTATTGTAAAATTTGATGAAACTGATTTCAGTAAATTAGCAGGGTTAACTTTTTATTTTGAAGAAAATTTTAATAAAAAAGTTGATATAATTATTAACAGTAAATACTTAAGTAAAAAGTTTATCGAATTGAACGAAAAAGATACATTATATGCCTGATTTATAATTTGTAAAGATAATCTTCCTGAATTAAAAACCACAATTGAAAAAATTATTAAAGATTTAAACAAATAAAATATATGTCCATCCAAAACGGCAAAAAAGCAAGTCCTTTGATGAATAAAAGTACATCAAAAAAAGAGTGGTTAGAGGCTGCTGAGGCTCTGCCTGTAACTGATATGAAATTTACCTCTCTAAGCGGCGAAGAAGTTGATGTTTTATACACACCCGAAGATGTGAAGAATATAGATTATGATACTGAAATTGGCTTCCCGGGTGAGTTTCCATACACTCGCGGAATCCATCACAATCTCTACCGCGGAAAGCTTTGGACAATGCGCCAATTTGCAGGCTTTGGCTCACCCGAAGATACCAATGAGCGTTTTAAATATTTATTGGCTCACGGACAAACGGGTCTATCGACAGCATTCGATATGCCTACACTGATGGGATGGGATTCAGATGATGAACTTGCAGAAGGTGAAGTTGGAATATGCGGTGTTGCAATATCATCACTTGATGATATGAAAGTTTTGTTTAATGGAATTCCGCTTGATAAGGTCTCCACATCTATGACGATAAACTCACCCGCAGCAATGATGCTTGCATTTTATCTGGGTGTTGCTGAAGAACAGGGTGTTCCGTTTAATAAACTACAGGGAACGATGCAGAATGATATTTTGAAAGAGTACATTGCGCAAAAGGAATTCATTTATCACCCTGAGCCTTCGATGAGAATTATAGTTGATATGATAGAGTATTGCAAAAATAACGTCCCGAAGTTCAATCCGGTTTCAGTGAGCGGTTACCATATCCGCGAAGCAGGCTCAACCGCAGCACAGGAGCTTGCATTCACATTAGCTGATGGCTTTGCCTACATTGAAGCTTGTATTAAGCGTGGTATGGATGTTGATTCATTTGCTCCAAGGATCTCATTCTTCTTTAACTCTCACTTAGATTTCTTTGAAGAAATTGCAAAGTTCCGCGCTGCAAGAAAAATATATGCCAAAAGAATGCGATATAAATACGGAGCTAAAAATCCTAAGTCATGGACACTGCGTTTCCACACACAAACAGCAGGATGTTCATTGACAGCACAGCAGCCTGAAAATAATATCGTCAGGACAGCAATTGAAGCATTGGCAGCAGTACTTGGCGGCACACAGTCTCTGCATACAAACTCAATGGATGAAACACTGGCATTACCATCAGATAAGGCTGTAAAAATTGCGTTACGGACACAGCAGATAATTGGCTATGAGCATGGTGTTATAAATACAGTTGATCCTTTAGGCGGCAGTTATTATGTTGAGGCATTGACAAAAAAAATGGAAGACGCTGCTGAGAAATATTTCGAAAAAATTGATGCGCTTGGTGGTGTAATTGCTTCAATAGAAGCAGGATTTTTCCAGAAAGAAATTGCAGATGCTGCTTATCATTACCAGTTAGAGCTTGATAAGAAGGAAAAGATAATTGTTGGTGTAAATGAATTTGTTGAAGAAGATGAGACAATTGATATTCCAATACTTAAAATATCAAAAGAAGTTGAAAGAGTTCAGGTTGCAAGATTGAAGGAACTGAAAGCCTCAAGGAATAATGAACAGGTTAAAGAATCACTTGCTGCAATGATACTCTCTGCAAATGACGGAACTAATCTTATGCCAAGGATACTTGACTGCGCAAGGAACCATGTTACTCTTGGTGAAATGTGTATTGCTTTAAAAGAACCCTTCGGCGTTTACGAAGAACAGGCTATATTTTAATATAAAATAATATGAAAAATTTACATCTCCCCCTGGTTATTGAAGAAGATGAAGACGGTGTATTTATTATTAGTTGTCCATCGTTAAATGGATGTCATTCTTACGGCAAAACAATTGATGAAGCTTTAACAAACATCCGAGAAGCAATTGACCTATGCCTTGAAGAAACCGCATCAAGATAATTTAAGAACCGCCCTTAAACAAGTGTGATATAAAGCAAGAGTAATACAATCCCAAACTGGAGTTTGTCCGAAGGACTCCTTTAGAGGGATTGAGTCCGGGTACCTGCTTACCAAACTCCAGTTTAGAATTGAGCAAATTTCCCTGCTTCTATCCATATCTCTGCTTCTATCCATATCTCTGCTTCCCAAACTCCAGTTTGGGAAGCAATTAAATACTACTTTACTTTAGGAATGAACTTACATTTTTGAATTGCATTTGTAGCTCAAATGAGATACATTTGTCTTAAACAATAAACACAATATGTCTAAAACCGCAATGATCAGAGCTCGGACCGAGCCAAGACTTAAAAAAGAAGTTGAATCTATCTTCAGTGAGCTTGGAATAACATCAACCGAGGCTATTAATATTTTTTATAAACAGGTAAGGCTTAGGAACGGAATACCTTTTGAAGTAAAGATACCTAATAAAATTACCAGAAAAGCATTCAAAGATTCTGAATCAGGTAAGAATGTAAAATCTTTTAAAAATGTTAAAGGTTTATCAAAAGAACTTAAAAATTGAATAAACCCATTGAATAAATTTGAACATAACTAATTATTTCAAAAATACTGATAAGCACATTTTAACAATAATTATCCTTTACATTATTATTCAAACTGCTTATTTAATTACAGAGTATAGTATAGCAGGCGGTAAATTCGGAGCTCCGCTTGATGATGTATGGATTCACTTCCGCTTTGCTGAAAATTTTGCACACGGTTTTTTCTATCAATATAACCCGGGCGAGCCTACCCCGGGAACAACTTCGCCTTTATGGGTAGTGATACTTAGCGTTCCGTTTTTATTCTCCTCAAACCTGATACTTCCCTACACCCTTTTTGTAAGCTCACTGTTTTTTCTATTAGCTTTAATACAACTTTACAAACTTTGCATTAATCTTGGCTTTGATGGCATATACTCGCTGTTCATAACATTACTTACACTCTCAGCAGGCAGGCTATTATGGTCTTCGCTTTCGGGAATGGAAATAACTCTATTCACTTTGCTATGTATCCTGATATTTCAGAATCATTTAAAAGAAATTAAAACCGGAAAGTTAACTTTAATAAACGGACTACTGCTTGGCATAGCTGCTAATACTAGACCCGAAACTTATCTTCTGGCAGGAATATATTATATTACTTTACTTGTTCTTATAAAAGATAATTTCAGAGAAAATATAGGCAAACTTATTCTAAGCGGAATAATTTTCATTGTTCTATTACTCCCCTATCCCCTGTTCTCATATATTCATACAGGCGGATTTCTGCCTAACACCTATGAGGGTCAGGTTGGTTCAGCTAAGTATTTGCCTAACATTACTTTTTTAATTGAATCAGGAAAGATATTTGTAAAAGACAATTTTATAGTCCTTTTATTATGGCTTATTGGTTCAGCTTATTTTATATATACATTTATAAAGCGTAATGTTGATAAAAAATTTCTACTTATTAATCTATGGATAATTATGCTGCCAATAGTTTCATCATTTGTTGCTCCAAACTGGAGGCATCATGGCAGATATTTAATCCCGCTTATTCCATTTATTAACATAATTGCAATTTATATATTGCGTAAAGCCCACGAGTATTATGTGGCAAAAGGCTACAAAAGATATGTTCTTTTCAGGAAGACAACAATTGCATTAATACTAATTGCTTCTATTAACAGCGGTTTTCTGTTTGCGGGTGTATTGGGGTGGAATGTTGAAAATATCAATAACCAGCAGGGTAAAATAGCCAATTGGTTAATAACAAACTTGCCCGATGAAAAAGCTTTCGGGATGAATGATATTGGCATTATTACATTCAAAACTAAGAAGTATGTAGTCGATATGGCGGGTTTGGTTACTCCCGAAATATTTCAATTCCAGAAAATGAACTATGAGGCAGGCTCAAAAGAGCTTTTCAGGTTTTTAAAAGCAAAAGGAGTAAATTATATAATTATTTACCCTGACTGGTTTGAGTATATTATGGCTAATTACAGCGGCGCATTTACTCAGATTCACTCCGAAAAGCTGCAAAAGAACACTATCTGCGGCGGAATTGAAATGTATGTTTATAAAATTAATTGGGATAAAATTTACCTGGATTAAATTTACACTAGTAGAAAATAAACCTGCGGTAATCCGCTCTCTAAAGGAGTCCGTAAAGGTCCTTCGGAGAAATAATATTACATAATGATAATTCACCTTTTTAGACTTATTCGCCCCAAACAATGGATCAAGAACTTTTTCGTTTTTGCTCCGCTATTATTTTCACGGCATATTTTTCATCTGGAATACGTAATACCGGGTATAGCAGCGTTTATTATTTTTTCGCTTGCATCAAGCGCTGTTTACATCATTAATGATATAATGGATGTTGAAAGTGACCGCGCTCACCCAAAGAAAAAATACCGACCAATTGCATCAGGGGAAGTAAGCGTAAAGCAGGCGATGATTTTCCTTGTTATACTTATCATTATTATTATCGGATGTTTATTCTTTCAGAGAACTATTTTCGCTTTTGTGATAATTCTGTATTTTATCACAAACCTGCTTTATTCACTCAAAGTAAAATCAATTGTACTGCTTGATGTATTCTTTATCTCTTTCGGTTTTATGTTACGGGTGCTTGGAGGCGCGGCTGCTATCGGAGTATCTGTATCAAGCTGGATGATTCTCACTACTATTTTTATTTCACTTTTCCTTGCAATATCAAAAAGAAGAAGTGAACTTTCGCAAATTGTTAATAAAGATAACATCTCTAAACAGCGTAAAGTGCTTAAGGAGTACTCCGTTGAGTTTGCCGACCAGATAAATACCATTGCTGCTGCTGGTACTATCATATCATATGCTTTATATACGGTATCAGAGCGTACTGTAGCTATATTTGGAACAGAGAAGCTAATATATACTACACCATTTGTTATTTATGGTATTTTCCGGTATATGTATTTGATGCACCAGAAGAATTTGGGCGAATCGCCAACATCAATTGTAACAAAAGATATACCTATTATACTTGTAGTACTTGTATGGTTCATATTTTCTATTTTAATAATTTATAGACAGAATATCCCATATATTTACGAGTTAATGCAAAAACTTTATCCATAAGGCAGTGTGAGGAGATATAAAGCCGAACTGCTTCTATTCCTTACTGCTACCATTTGGGCGGGTACTTTCCCTATTGTAAAAATTTCAATGGCTACTATACCCCCGTTCTATTTTGTGGGGATAAGGTTTTTAATTGGCGCTGTATTATTTTCACTGATTTTCTTCAGAAGGCTTAAGTTTACTTCACCCGGGATAATTAAAGCCGGTTTACTGCTTGGCTTTTTCCAAATGATTGGTTTCAGTACCCAGACAATAGGGATGATATATACAACAGCTTCAAACTCCGCCCTAATAACCGGAATTACAATTCTGATAATTCCGTTTGCGCAATACGCAGTTGTTAAGAAAAAAGTACAGACCGAAAACTGGATAGGCGTAGCAATTGTACTTGGAGGCTTATATCTTTTAACCCAGCCGGAAGTAAGCGGGCTGAATATTGGCGACCTGATAACACTTATCTCCACTTTTGCATGGGCTTTCTATATTATTTATGTTGATGTATTCACAAACAAATATGATGTAATGACTTTGATATTCATACAACTATGGTTTGTGGTTTTTGCAGCAGCAGGTATGGGACTTACGTTCGAGGATTTTTCTGCAATTCAGTTCTCTCAAAACGAAATACTATCGTTACTGTACATGGGAATCCTTGCAACATTTGTTACAACAATTCTGCTTAACAAATACCAGAAAGAAACAACTCCAATTCGCGCAAGTATTATTTATACATGGGAGCAGCCTGCGGCAGTAATGCTCGCTGTCATAACTATTAACGAACACTTTTCACCCTGGCAGTTCATTGGTGGCGGCATAATGGTAATTGGGATATTGTTCTCAGAAACTTATGAGTATTTTAAGGGTAAGGTAAACCATTAAAGATAGCTTTGCAAACTGTTTATAAAATCTTTTAAACACTAATTTCCTAAAGGCAGGCACTAATTCAGCGAAATTTATTTTCCAATCGTATAATCCTCAAAAAACGAGAGACTCTGTTGATACAGGGAAAAGAGATGGATAATTTGTTTAACTCATTAATGCAAAAGGCGTTTAATGTGTAATAGTTCTAATTTCACTCTGTGCTCTCAGTGCCCTCTGTGGTGAAGTTTTTTGATTTTGGATGAGCTTTTGATTTTTACAAGTTAAGCGTTTATCATACATATTGCTTTTATAATGTTTTTTAAATCGTGCTAATTAGTGCCTGCCTTTAGGAAATTCGTGTTTTATGTTTTTATTTGTTTTGGAAGAATGTGTATAAAGATATAAATTAATTTTGCCATCTATACCGATTTTTAAAAACTTTTTACCTAAATTGCATTATATATCAATGAACTATATACAATTTCAGGCTGTTAATATTATAGTATCAGGCATAGTGCAGGGCGTAGGCTACAGGTATTTTATTGCAAGAATTGCATCTGAGCTTGGGCTAAAAGGATATGCAAAAAACCTGTTCACAGGTGATGTTGAAATTGTTGCAGAAGGCAGAAAAGAATTTCTGGATAAATTGATTAAAAAAGCCGAATTGGGTCCGAGTGGTGCAAGGATAAAAACCTGCAAAGTTGAATGGCTTGATTTTAAAAAGAAATACGATAAATTTGAGATATTATAGATAACTTTCTCAAGGAGAAAACCGGAATAATTCTACTTATTAAAGCTTCATTTTTCGCAATAAACTATTAAAACTCTAAAAATGCACAAAAAAATCATTTTTTCAGCCTTATTGTTTACTTCAATTGCTTCAACAAATCTGTTTTCTCAGTCAGAAATTCCGGCTTTTGATTTTCTTCGGGTTGAAACAGGTGCAAAGGCATCTTCACTTGCAGGGGCATTTGATACATATACCGATGACCCTAATGCAATGTTTTATAATCCTGCTAGTTTAAGCACAATAACAAAAAGCAAGGTATCAGCAGGCTTTGGTAAGTATCTGCTTGATATGAACTTTGGCACTCTTGCATACGCGCAGAAATATAAGGATATAGGCTGGTTTGGAATAGGTGTGAAATATTTTGATTATGGTTCATTTGACCGCACTGACGAAAATGGTGTGGCTTCCGGAGAAATTTTCAATGCAAATGATTTGATGCTATCTTTAGGATATGGTAATTATATCTATAAAAAAATAAATTATGGCATAACATTAAAATATATTTATTCAGGTATTGCTGAATATAAATCATCAGCATTTGCAATAGATTTTGGTATTCAGTATCATATACCATCATCACAGTTGTCGTTCAGTTTTGGTGTTAATAATTTAGGTTCTCAGTTAAGTTCTTATATTAGTACAAAAGAAAAACTTCCGCTTGATATCAGAGTAGGTATTTCAAAAAGACTTGAGCATACTCCGGTAAGACTTAATGTAACATTTGCAAAACTTAATGAAAGCCGTGCAAAGATTCTACAGCATTTAAAAGCATTTTCTATCGGAGCAGAATTTATTTTCAGCGATTATGTTTCTGCAAGAGTTGGATATGATAACGAAAGCAGGCAGGATATGAAACTTGGCACATCACTTGGTATTTCAGGATTTTCAACCGGACTTGGTATAAGGTTTGCCGATAAATATGTTTTTGATTATTCGCTTAATTCATTAGGAAAAGTAGGCAGTACACATAGGGTAAATTTAGGATATATATTTAATTAATTTTTAAAAAATTAAAAGGAGAAAACAAAATGTTTAATGAAGAAGAAGCAATTGCCGGCGGCGCAGGTATGGGTACAAACGAATCTGAAGGTGCTGCAGGAGGTGCAAGTAAAACAGAACGTACATATATTGTTCAATCAGGTGATACCCTTAGCAAAATTGCTAAAGAGTATTACGGTGATGCAGGAAAGTATATGGATATTTTCAATGCCAATACCAATCAGCTATCTGACCCAAATAAGATACAGGTAGGGCAGGAACTTATTATTCCATAGGATTTATTTGCGTTTATTTGTCATTCCCGCTTTCGCCTTAGAAACAAGGCAAACGGGAATCTTTTTTAGTTTATTCTTAATTCAAATTTATTGGAATATTCTCTTTAACCATTTATGTATTAATAATAATCATGCAGAAAACACTCACCTACTTCATCTCATCCTTCAATATAATTACCTCCGCAGCATTTTATCTAACTTCCTGCGGAAGTGATAATAAAATAAATAACACAAATCCACCAGAAATTGATTATTCTTTTGATTTCCAATATCTATTTACAAATTTTTATCCTAAATAAGTTTATAATAGTTCTTTCATAAAATTTTATAGTGTACGAAGATGTTAACAGATTTTTTAACATTATTCTGATAAATCCTATTTATTGATGGGATTGTTATTTGAAACAGATATGAGTAATTTTGATATTATATCAATAGAAAAATGCCTGAAAAATACATAGAAATAAAGAAAATTTACGAAGGTAAAGCTAAAAAGCTTTTTTCGTTAAAGGGGCATCCAGACCTGTTATTGCAGGAATTTAAAGACGATGCTACTGCTTTTAATGCCCAAAAAAAGGGTAAGATATTAAACAAAGGTATCATAAATTGTGAGCTTACTACTTTCATTTTTACATATCTGCTGAAAAAGGGTGTTCGGAATCATTTCATTAAACAGATATCACCAAATGAAATGATAATTAAGCGGCTTAAAATAGTACCGATAGAAGTTGTCATAAGAAATATTGCTGCTGGCAGCCTGCTTAAGAAAACCAGGTTCAAGGAAGGTCATCAGCTTTCAAAACCAATTGTCGAGTTCTATTATAAAGATGATTCTTTAGGCGACCCGATGATAAGCGACTCACATGCGCTGGCTATGAAAATAGCTACAGAAAAAGATATTAAAACCCTGAAACAAATGGCTCTGAAGATCAATGTAATACTTAAGCCTTTCTTTTTGAAACGTGGATTAAGGCTTGTTGATTTTAAACTTGAATTTGGCAAAGATAAAACCGGCAAAATATTGTTAGGTGATGAAATTACACCTGATACATGCAGGCTTTGGGATAAAAAGACAAATAAAAAGCTTGATAAAGACCGCTTTAGGTTTGATCTTGGCGGAGTGAACGAAGCTTATGCTGAGGTCAGAAAACGTATCTTAGGAAAATAATTTAAGCAAAGGAAAGTTTGAGACTTACAATATATGGCAGAAGTACGGTTATTAAAGCGCTTGTAATTACTCTGGCAATAGATATTACCGCACTTTTAATTCCTAATGAAATAGCAAAGATAGTTCTGCTGGTTTTTTCAGTATTTTTCATTTCATTTACTTTATATTTTTTCCGTGATCCCGTTAGGAAAATTCCAGATGACCTCAAAAAAGGAGATGTTCTTTCACCCGCCGATGGTAAGGTAATGATGATTGAAGAAGTTGAGGAAAATGAATTCTTAAAAGCACCCGCAAAAGTTATAGCAATTTTCTTATCACCGCTTAATGTCCACGTAAATAGAGTGCCAATATCGGGAACAGTAAAGTTTTACCAGTATATTAAAGGTGAGTTCATTGCAGCATACGATCATAATTCAGCAGATAAAAATGAAAGAACTCTTATCGGAATTGAAGGTGAGAGATTCAAAGTGTTATTTAAGCAGATAACCGGATTTGTTGCAAGAAGGATAGTTTGTAAGCTTAGAGTTGGTGATAAAGTCAAAATTGGCGATAAATTCGGGATGATAAAGTTTGGTTCAAGAACAGATGTTATTCTGCCACGAAATGCAAATATTAAAGTGAGTATAAACCAGAAAGTAACGGGAGGTATTACCTTATTAGCAGAGGTACCGGAATAATTTGAAGAACCGCATGGGATTCATACCTAGCTTATTCACCATACTGAACCTGTTCTGTGGTTTTATGTCAATTATTTATGCAGATGCACAGAACTTTGAAAAGGCAAGCCTTTTTATTTTATATGCGGGATTGTTTGATATGTTTGATGGTGTTGTTGCAAGGTTTACCGGCACATCTTCTAAGTTTGGCGTTGAGCTTGATTCACTTGCTGATTTGGTTTCATTTGGTGTAGCCCCTTCATTTATACTTTATAAAGTATTCTTCATCTCGCTTGATGGAATTGGAATTGCCATAGCTTCACTTATTATGATTTTCGGAGCTATAAGGCTTGCGCGTTTTAATTCGCAATTAGTTGGATTTGATAAGAATTTTTTCAGCGGGGTGCCTGTTCCAATTCCTGCGGTTACTGTTTCATCATTTATCCTTTTTTACTACAACAAGAACTTTAATGTTTATACAAGCGAAATTTTTATTTATTGTATTGCAATAATTCTGCCGCTGCTTATGATTAGCAAGTTCAAATACGATACTACTCCAAAAATCAATAAAAGAGAAATTAAAGAACATCCGGTTAAGTCTGTTATTGTTATTCTTTCTATAATACTCATAGCTGTTACAAAAGGAGAGGGCTTATTTGCTTTCTGTATGTTCTATATCAGCACGGGTATTTTCAGAAGCACCAAGAACCAGATCCGTAAAAATTTCTTCGGTAAGAAACTAAGCACTGATGAAACTGATGAGAGTTTGAAGCTTAATGAATCAAATTAAATTACTCAATAAAGAATCTCTTTTAAACCTTTTATAAAACAATCAACATCACTTTCTTTATTAAATCTTCCGAATGATATTCTTAGCGAGGATTTTGCCGTTTTATCATCATAACCAAGTGCCTTAAGAACATGCGATGGCTGAACTGAACCTGATGTACATGCTGAACCTGACGAAACCGCAATATTTTTCATATCAAACTTTATCAGTAGTGTATCCGGATCAATATTTGTTGTTTCAGCATTAAACGAAATATTCACAATGTTATTTAAAGTATTTTTATCGTTTAAAGAATTTATAAATACCTTTTCTCTAAAATTAAGGTTTAATTCTCCAATAAGTTTTTTCCTTAATTTTGCATAATGCTCAATATCTGATTCCATTTCATCTATTAGAATCTCAATAGTTTTTTTAAATCCTGCAATTGCGGGAATATTTTCTGTCCCGCCGCGCCTATCACGCTCTTGCTTGCCACCATGCATGAATTTATCAATAGGAGTACCATTCTTTATGTAGAGTAAACCTAACCCTTTAGGTGCATAAATTTTATGAGCTGAAAATGAAGCAAGGTCAGGATTTAAATCATTTACATTAAAAGCGGTTTTACCAAGGCTCTGCACAGCATCATTATGAAAATGAATATTATTATCATGAGCTATATCAGCAATTGCTCTGATATCATTAATTACACCCAGCTCGTTATTTGAGTGCATTACAGAAATCAAAAAAGTTTTATTTGTAATGGATTCCTTAAGCTCATCAAGGCTGATTTCACCGAATCGGTTTACTTTTAAATATGTAACATTAAAACCAAATCGTGCTTTTAGATATTCAACTGTATCAATTACTGTAGAGTGTTCAATTGATGTGGTTATGATATGATCTTTCATGCAAAGATTATTAAAAGCCACACCTTTTAGAGCAAAATTGTTTGATTCTGTTCCGCCTGATGTAAAGTAAATCTCAGATGACTTTGCTCCGATAAATTCAGAAAATAAGTCTCTGGTATCCTCAAGCATTACCTTTGCTTCGCTTCCTGTTTTGTGTATAGATGAAGGGTTACCATAATTAACCTTAAGCCATGGGAGAATTGCTTCGCTAACCCTTTTATCTATTAGAGTTGTTGCTGCATTATCGAGATATATTATACTCATAAGTTACAAAGTTACCTGAAAAATAATGAGTGTTCAATTCATTAATCATTTTTCTTTTTGCGAGGAACGTTAGTGACGAAGCAATCTTAAAATTAGATAAGTTAATTAACAACATAGCACTAAAAAATAATTTCAACTATCTTTGTATTATAATGTATAAAAAAATAATCAGACCGCTGCTTTTTGATTACGACCCCGAAAAAGTCCATAATTTTACAATAAATAAACTCTCAGGTAGTTTATTTCCATCACTTTTACGTCTTTTTTTAAGTTACGAAAATAAAAAGCTTGAAATTAAAGTAGGCAGACTTACTTTCCGCAACCCGATTGGTTTAGCCGCAGGAATGGATAAGAATGCAACTGCCCTTGCAGGGTGGGATGCTATGGGTTTTGGTTTTGCCGAAGCAGGTACTGTAACTCCGCTGCCACAGGAAGGAAATGAAAAACCGAGGATGTTCCGTTTACCGGAATATGGTGGAATTATAAACAGGCTAGGATTTAATAATAATGGCGCAGATGAGTTTGAGATCAATCTGGAAGCATCTAAAGATAAGTTAAGTAAAGATTTTATAGTTGGTGTTAATATAGGAAAAAATAAACATACTGAGCTTGATGATGCTTACCAGGATTATAAGTTCTCGTTTGAAAAATGTTTTGAATCGGCTGATTATTTTACCATAAATGTAAGCTCACCAAATACTGAAGGGCTAAGACAGCTTCAGCAGAAAAAGTATCTTGATGAAATATTAAGACACTTGCAGCAATTAAACAAAGAGCTTGATACCACATATTCTGATACTGCAAAGGATATATATCTAAAAATTGCACCTGACCTTACCGAAGCAGAGCTTGATGATATACTTCAGGTATCAATTGATAATAATATCACGGGTATCATTGCAACTAACACAACAATTTCAAGAGAAACTCTGCCTGAAGGCAAGTATGAAAGCGGGGGATTAAGCGGTAAACCCCTTGAGCCAATTGCGAATTCTGTAATAAAATATATTATTAATAAAGCCGGCGGGAAGCTTGTTGTAATAGCCTGCGGAGGAATATCATCATACGATGATGTAAAAGAAAAGCTTGATCTTGGTGCATCTCTTGTACAGATATATACAGGTTTGATATATGAGGGACCCGGATTGATAAAAAAAATAAAAAGAGATCTAGTAACGGCAGGTAAATAAATAACATGGGGGGGATAACTAAGGTTAATGGGAAAAGTAATTCATAATCAGCAAGATTATATACTAAATTTTTTCTAAAGTTGTTTTTGTTAACTCACTTATACTATTTCTTGTATTCAGTGTTCCTTCCGGCTCAAAAAGTAAAATTGAAACTTCATCTGTTGCGACAGGTCTGTGCTCAACCCCTTTTGGAATAATTATGAACTCATTCTCTTTAATTTCAATATCGCCATTCCTTAGCTGCATTGTAAAACTGCCTTTTACTACATAAAACATTTCATCTTCATTATCATGCTTATGCCACACAAACTCACCTTTAAATTTAACGAGTTTAACAAGCTGTCCGTTAAGCTCACCAACTATCTTCGGACTCCAGTGCTCATAAAATAGCGAGAGCTTTTGAGAAATATTAACTTTATTCATTATTATTTATTGTTAAATTTTTGTAAAATACCATTAAATCCAGAGAGTCGCCCGGAAGGTTTATTGACTTCTCAAATTTCATTCCTAGTTTTCCTAAAAGTTTTATTGATGAAGTGTTATTGGGTGTAGTTATCGCAGCAATACTGTTTAGTTTTAAATTATCTTTTGCAAATGCCATCACACCCTCAGATGCTTCATATGCTTAGCCGTTATTTTCAAATTGAGAAAGCAGTGCAAACCCTATATCAATATCATCAAGGTTTTGACGTTTTACAAGACCGCACATTCCAACTTTTACACCGTTTGATTTCAATTCAATAATATAAAAACCGAATCCAGATTCTGAGTAACTTTTCTGAATTCGGTTTTCAATATAATTTACTGCGTCTTCATTTGTATTGATAGAACGGTTTCCGATATATTTAAGCCAGCCTGGAGAGTTAAGAAGTTCAAAGATGAATTCACTGTCATTACGGGTAAATTCCCTTAAAATAAGTCTCTCTTGGTTTCAATAATTGTTTCAGGCATCTATATTCTACAATGTAAATATTTATTAAGGTTTATTATAACTTCAGTTAATAGCAAAAACAATAGAGTGGATTATATTATATTTAATTACAACAGTAATTATTATACATTGATGATATAATACCTGTATTCATCACCTTTGGAATCGTGAATGACTTCCCATTTAGCTTTGTAGCTTTCACTAAGCTCAATAGGACCGCCGTGGATCAAAAATGGTTGTAGATGTTCTTTATTAACCGAGTGAATATCCACAGAATCACCTGCGAACATTGTATATATTCCTGCATTTGTTGATTCCCAGATATTCTTGCGCTTGGTAACAAAAACAGAGATGCAGCTGTTATATCCGTGTTTCTTTAATTGTTCAAGAAACTTCAAATCAAGTACAGCTCTATAAAGATCAATATGGCTTGCGTTTTCATCCTTAGGCATTTTAAGCTCAACTACATTTTTTTGTTCACCGCTTCTAACTATTAAAAGATCTGCATCTTTGTTTGCAAGTTTAGGTATTGGATTGAACATCCTTGATACAGGGTAATTCAATTTCACATTCAGCTCAGGGTGATTTTTTTTAAGGTAAATTCCAAGCTCATGGTGTAACCCTGATTCATTGTAAAGCTCAATAGGCTCGAGTGAAAAATTTTCAAAGAAGTGTTGTATAATTTCATGCATAGTAATAAATGATTAGATATATTTTCATAAAAAATTTTCTTTTATCATACTAAAAGCAAGTGAAAGCAAATATACCAAATAACGTAATAAATTTTTCTGTATAAATTTTTACACTAAAAAGTGTCTAAAATCTCAATATTTTCATAATTATTGTAGTATAACTTATATACTACCAAAAATATGTATTTTACTAAAGGTATCTTTCAGAGATAATTTGCATATGATGCATTGTATGTCCTATTAATACATAACCAACAGCACGTGCTGTTATAGGGTGAGTTTTTGTTTTTGCTCTGAAAAGAGATGCTGTATCACTTAGATTTTCAAAAAATATTTCTGTTGCAGTTCTTAATGCTCTAAATTCCGATAGAATGTTCTCTAGTGTTCTGCCTGATAAATCAACACTTGCTGCATATGAATCTTCATCCATATTGCATAATACTGATGTGCTATCACCACGAGCAGCAACCAAAGCTCTGAAACACATAACACGCTCGGTATCGGTGATGTGCATCAGGATATCTTTAATGCTCCATTTACCTTCTGCATAGTGGTAATTATGTTTTTCTGCGGGGATACTTTCAAAAAAATTAATAATTTCTTTAGAATTTTCTTTCAGTAGTTTTATGTAATCACCTTCGGGAACAAGTAAAATGTATCTATCGAAATATGGATTATATTCTTCTTTTTCAGGTTTGGTCATTGTGTCTGTTTATTTTTAATTTTTTGTTTATTGTAGCTGTAAGCAGTGTTACTTATCTTCATTAAATTACTGTTATATTTATTTCACGCAAAGTCGCCAAGACACAAAGAAATCTGAATTTACTCATTTTCTGTCATGATAATTGATATTAGTTCATAAAAATTAGTTTACTTTAGCGTCTTTGCGGCTTTGCGTGAGATTTGAGAATCATTTTATTTCTCGCAAAGACGCTAAGTCGCAAACACCTTTTAATTGTTAAAGGTTATTAACTATTCGCTTTATCCCGTCTTTAATAAGGCTTGTATTAAAATTTACAAGCAGTCCTAATTTAATGTTTGTTAACTTTAAATATGTTAATAATTGTTTATGATGAACAGCTTTTACTATTTCTACTGATTTAATTTCAACAATAACTTTTTCTTCAATTATAATATCAGCAATAAACCCTACATTTAAGGGTACATTTTCATATATAATACTAATAGATTTTTGTCTTTCAAAACTAAGATTATTTTTTTTTAGTTCATAACACAAGACTTCTTCATAAACTGATTCTAATAGTCCTGGTCCCAAGTTTTTATGGATTTTATAACAACAATCTACAATTATTTTTGATAACTCATTTTCTGTCATGATAATTGATATTAGTTCATAAAAATTAGTTTATCTTAGCGTCTTCGCGGCTTTGCGTGAAATAAAAAAGCAGAATATTATTTACTCATTTCATTTTTTAATGTACTGCAAAGCTGAATTATACTTTCTTTGCTTACTGATTCATCTGCACTTACTTTTAAATACATAAATGAACGTGAATTGGAATACATTTCATCAAAGGATTCAGTTTTTGGGATAATATGAAAATGGATATGCTTAAATCCTTCACCTTCAGAAAAGCAACATAAATATTCTTTCGCGGGATTAAGTGTTTTCTTGATAGTTTTTAGAAGGGAAAAATTGATTTCACCTAGCTCATGCCATTCATCAAGGGTTAATTCATGGAGTTCCTCCGAATGACGTTTAAGTACAATAACTATCCATCCCAATAAACCGGATGGGTAGGCATGTTCAACCACCCAGTACGAACCGTTATATATTTGCTCACCCGGACTTATTCTTTTCTCACCGTTGTTTGATAAGCACGATAAACAATCTGACATTTGTTATTATAAAATCTTTCCCGTATAAAGAGCTTCTAATGGAAAGCTCAGATCATTGTTATTCCAATTCAGGTTGCCATCAATAATCATAAATTTTTTAAACTTACCTTTATCAAGATATTTATTAATTTTTGGGAGTGCAGATTTTAAGAGATATGTCTCGAAGTTGATAGTCTTTATACTGCTATCCTTGAATTTTAACTCTATTGAATAACCGCCTGTGTAATTTGCTTCTGTGATACTTATTAGTTCCTGTTCCATGTTCCTGTTTACTCCTTTTATATTGCCTTAATATAACAAACCATAAAATATTTAACTATATAAAACAGCATAAATAGACTGATTTGCTTTAAACATGAGTAACATCAAAATTTAGATACATAAAACATTTAGGTAAAGGTTACAAATACTGAATACGTTTTTCGAGTTGCACTGAAAAAATTCAATCAATGTAACTCGTATAGAATTTATTATTTAACATATGTTTGAGGTACATAAACAACAAAAAAGCAATCTATAGAAGAAAAATGACAACTAAATTACTTTGTCAATATTAGCTGAAAAATCCACTTTATTGTGTACAGATTGTGTAAAGTCAGTTGTTTTACTTCTTCATTATTTTCATTTACTTTGTACCAAAGTTTTAATTCTGCATAAATAATGTTTTTCTCGATGTTAATATTTTTAAAATTAATTTAACTTAAAATTTAGAAGATTGGGAGCCTTTGATAATTACCACATCCGTTTATTTGATTGTCAAATTAGCATATTTAAGGATTATATTCTTAACCCCGACCTTATCAAAATGTATAGAAGCCTTCTTTGCTTCTCCCCTGCCTGTTACATCAATAACCCTGCCATTGCCAAAATTATTATGAAATACTATACTACCTTTCTTAACCCCCACATCTTCACGGAAAATATCATTCAGCACATCATCAACTGAAAAACCAGTCTTACTTGTTTTATTTTTGTAATACTCATACTTTATAGAGCTTCCCTCTTCCTGGTGTGACCTGCTCTTATGCTTAGTCATAGCTGTACTCTTAACATAGTCCAACTTGTCTGTATCAATTTCATTCAGGAACCTCGATTTTATCTGGTAGCTTACATTTCCAAAACGGTATCTCTGAAGGGCATAAGTCATATAAAGTTTTTGCTTTGCGCGTGTGATTGCTACATAGAACAACCTTCGCTCTTCTTCCATTTCTTCCTGCTCCATCATCGAGCTTGATAGCGGAAAAATCCCGTCTTCAAGTCCCGTAATAAATACAACAGGATACTCTAACCCTTTTGATGAATGTGTAGTCATTAATGTAACAGCATTTTTTGCATCATCGTATTTATCCAGATCTGTAACTAAGCTAACTTCTTGTAAAAAGCCTTCAAGCGTTGCTCCTTCTGTGTTATCTGTATATTCTGAAATCCCTGAGAGCAGTTCCTGAACATTATACATCCTATCCATCGATTCATCTGTGCCATCATTTCTTAACTCACGCAGTATGCCAATTTCATCAACAATGCTTCTTGCCAGTTCACTGGGCGAAAGACCCTCTTTCACTTCATTATATTTCTTGATTATCTCTGCAACTCTTATCAGCTCATTTTCAATTTTTGTTTTTCTTTTCTTTTTATCCTCTGGGCTTGTTTCCTTCTCTTCTAGCATTGCAAGTAATACTTCTGCAATTGATTTGGCAATTTCCCTTGCCATGTTTCTTATTTTTTCAACTGTCTGCTCGCCAATACCTTCCCTGAGCTTAAGTATCCTTATCATTGCTTCATCATCTTTAGGGTTAACAAGTATCTTTAAATATGCAAGTACATCTTTAATTTCTTTTCTTTGGTAGAATTTAACTCCTCCTACTATTACATAGGGAATCGAGTTCGTCCTCAGTGCATCTTCTATTACACGAGATTGCGCATTTGTTCGGTAAAGCACAACAAAATCCTTAAAATTTAGCTTCCTGTGCTGTATCTCATGCAGTATCCATTTAACAACCATCAAACCTTCATCACGGTCGCTGAATACTTCTGTCAAAGTAACCTTATCACCCTCTTCATTTTCAGTGAACAGTGTTTTCTTAATCTGCCTTTTATTGTTCTTTATTACCTCATCAGCAAGTGAGAGTATGTTTTTGGTTGAGCGGTAATTTTGCTCCAGCTTAAAAACATTGCAGTTATCAAAATCAGATTCAAACTTTAATATGTTTTCAATTTCAGCCCCGCGCCACCTGTAAATACTTTGTGCATCATCACCTACCACTGAAATATTCCCGTGACCCTGTGCCAGCATCTTTACAATTTCATATTGTGCTTTGTTCGTATCCTGGTATTCATCAACTAATATGAACTTAAAACGGTTTTGGTATTTTGCAAGTACATCCGGGTTCCCCCTGAAAAGAAGTATTGGGTTTATTAGCAGGTCATCAAAATCCATGGCATTATTTTTTATTAACCTGTTCTGGTATTCTCTGTAAACAGGTACAGCAATTTTTTCAAATGGATTTGTTACAGCCGGAATTTCATCAGGAAGTATAAGTTTATTCTTAAGTCCTTTAATATAATGATTTACAGTCTTAGGTTTCGGGTTATCTGTCGGAAACCCAAGCTCTTTCATAACCGATTCAACCAACTTTTCGGAGTCGTCATCATCATATATAGTGAAATTACGATCAAATCCTATATGCTGTGCCTCAATCCTTAATATCTTTGCAAATACAGAATGAAATGTTCCCATCCAGATATTTTCAGCAGATGTACCAACAAGTCTGTGAATTCTCTGTTTCATTTCATTTGCAGCCTTATTTGTAAATGTTAATGCAAGCATTTCAAATGGGTTAATGCCAGATTCAATTAAAAAAGCTATTTTATAAGTTAAAACTCTTGTTTTTCCGCTACCTGCACCCGCAACAATCATGCATGGTCCTTCTATTTGTTCAACAGCTTTCCTTTGCTCTAAATTGAGTTCGTTTGCTAAGTCCAATTACTTTATTTGATTTATTTTGATTCTGATAGGAAATTTTACTCCAAAGGAGTCCCTTCGGGACAAAGATAACTTTTATCCGCTCTTAAATCAATTGATTAGCAAAAATCACATTTTTAGATGTTTTTCCCAAAAAATCCAACATCAAAAAATGACATATATCATAGATTTATATGAATATTATAATTAATTTTGAATTGTGTTTTTGCTTTATTTATCAAAAATCAAATGGTAACGTATATCAGCCAGTATAAAAACATTTAATCACCCAGGAAAATATCTAATTTATATAACGAAATTACAAATTCAACAAAGGAGTTTTACAATTAATGAATGATCTGAAACTTAAGCATGGTTATAAATTTGAAGACCTGTTTGAAGCATCAAAATTAAAAGAGCTTACAGATAAATTTTATTCTTTCTATAAATCAACAGATACAGCCTCTTTCGAAAAATTCGAAAAGTATCGCGATACAAAAGGTGCTGGTTTTACAGAAATTGAAATATCAAATATAATAATTGAGTCAGGTAGATTTCTGGATGATTTTATAGTTGATCTTTTTGGGATTAGCGCAGAAGCCGAAGGGCTGAAACTGGCTAATTTAACTGAGCGTGAAATAGTACAACTCAGAAGTGATTTCATGATAAAAAAAGTATTTAAGAAATTCAAACCTGCTGATCTTGCATCAATGCATTTTGGAGAGCTTAATTCCAAAGCAGAACTGATAAAAAATCAACTATTCCCTGAGCTGCCATGGAAAACCGATGAAGAAAAAGCCACAGCGTATATGATACGCTCATTTGATGAAATGGAACAGCATTTAAGAAATCACCTAGAAATAATGCCTAACGGTTTTGTATTCAACAACAAGCTTTTTGATAGCTCGAAGAAATATTTCCGTAAAACAACAACTATTCAAGGCATTAAGGAATTTACAGACAATATCATAATAGACAAACTTAAAAATACTGAAGGAACAGATGAACAAAAACGTGTTTACGAATTCTTAAAAAATATTTTAGAGCATATCCAGAAATGGTGTTATGCAAGAATGGTTGACTTGGCAGAAAAGCATAAAATAAATGATTGGGCGTTATTTAAGCAGCCAATGAATATTGATTATAACAACCTTGTTCATAATAAAGTTGAAACCGAAGGCACACCAGAGAAGATATACGGTGAGGTAGAAACTTTAAGAAGGCGAGATGGTTTTAAACTTACAGATATGAGATATAATAACCGCCAGGTTATTAGCGAAGTTGAATACTGTGTATTCTGTCATGAAAGGAACAAAGATTCCTGTTCAAAAGGTTTGTTAGAAAAAGACGGTGCAGTAAAGCGCAACCCTCTGGGTATTTCTCTGAACGGCTGCCCGCTTAATGAAAAGATATCTGAAATGCATTTGCTTAAGTATGAAGGACGCTCTATAGGAGCACTTGGTATTATTATGATTGATAACCCGATGTGTCCAGGTACAGGTCATCGTATTTGCAATGATTGTATGAAAGCATGCATTTATCAAAAACAGGAACCTGTTAATATCCCACAGATTGAAACCAAAGTGTTAACGGATGTTCTATATTTACCATGGGGATTTGAAATATATTCACTGCTCACTAGATGGAATCCAATTAATGTTCAAAGACCATATGAACTTCCATATAACGGCAAGAATATTATGGTTGTTGGCATGGGTCCTGCAGGATATACACTTTCTCAATATTTGTTGAATGAAGGCTTTGGTGTTATAGGTATTGACGGCTTAAAAATAGAGCACGTTCACCCAGATATAACCGGAGGAAGAGATGAAAACGGAAATTACGTTCAGCCTAAACCTGTGTATAGTTATAAGGAAATACAGGACGAACTCGATAAAAGAATATTCTTAGGTTTTGGCGGTGTATCAGAATATGGTATCACAGTAAGATGGGATAAAAATTTTCTTAAAGTTGAATATTTAACCTTAGCTCGCAGAAAGTATTTTAAAGTATATGATGGCATTAGGTTTGGCGGAACAATTGAAATAGATGATGCATGGCGTCTTGGTATTGATCACATTGCGATTGCAACAGGTGCAGGTAAACCCACATTAGTTAATATGAAGAATAATCTCATTCGCGGTATTCGCAAAGCATCAGATTTCTTAATGGCATTGCAGCTTACAGGTGCAGCTAAAAAAGATTCACTTGCTAATTTAATGATGCAGCTTCCGGCAGTTGTTATCGGCGGTGGACTGACAGCTATTGATACTACCACTGAAGCTTTTGCTTATTACCCTATTCAGGTTGAAAAGTTTTTAGATAGATATGAGAAGTCTGTTAATGATTTTGGTGAAGAAAAAGTGATGTCAATGTATGATGATGAAGAAAGAGGAATTGCTAAGACATTTATAGAGCATGGCAAAGCAATTCGTGCAGAAAGAAAACGCGCTGCTGAAACAGGAGAAGAACCGAATTTTGTTCCATTGGTAAGAAAATGGGGCGGAGTAACACTTTGCTACAGGAAAACTGTTAATGATTCACCTGCTTACAGGCTGAACCATGAAGAAGTTATTAAATCTCTTGAAGAAGGTATATATTATTGGGAAAAAATGAGTCCTATAGAAGCTATACCAAACGAATTTGGCGCTGTAAAGGAAATGATCTTCCGCAAACAGGGCATGGCAGAAGACGGCAAGTATATTGATCTTGATGAAACTGTAACAATTCCGGCAAAGACAGTAATTGTTGCCGCAGGTACATCACCTAATGTAATTTATGAGCGTGAGCATCCCGGAACATTTGTGTTGGATGAATGGAAGCAGTTCTTCCAGACCTATAAGCTGGGTGCTAGTGGTGAGCTTATAAAAGCTGAAAAAAATGAAACAGGTTTCTTTACTTCATATAATGAAAATGGGAAGTATGTTTCAGTTTACGGAGATAACCATCCAAGGTATGCAGGTAATGTTGTTAAGGCTATGGCATCAGCTAAAGATGGTTTTAAAGAATTGATAAAAATATTTCCCGGAGTAATTAAAGAAGAACAGCCAAAAGATAACGAAGCAAAGTACAAGGAGCTGGTAAATAAGCTTGATAGTGAATTCCTCGCAGTTGTTGAAGAAATAAATATTTTAACTCCCACCATTATTGAAGTAGTACTCAAAGCACCACTTCAGGCAAGGAAGTTCCACCCGGGGCAATTTTACAGACTTCAGAATTATGAAACAACTGCCCCAAATATTGATGGCTCAAGGATGATGATGGAGGGTCTGGCTTTAACGGGCGCATGGGTTGATAAGGAAAAAGGATTGCTTAGCCTTATCATACTTGAAATGTGGGGAAGCTCAAGGCTTTGCCGTCATTTGAAAATAGGCGAGCGTGTTGTTGTAATGGGTCCGACGGGTACACCTACGGAAATTCCGACTGGTGAAACTGTTCTGCTTGCAGGAGGCGGACTTGGAAATGCAGTACTATTTTCTGTAGCTAAAGCTTTAAAAGATGCAGGTAATAAAGTTGTTTATTTTGCCGGATACAGGAATACCAGCGATGTATTCAAACGTGATGAAGTTGAAGAAGGAACTGACCAGGTAATATGGTCAAATGATTTCGGTGATACTATTGTCCCCCGCAGACCGCAGGATAGGGCTATTACAGCTAATATTGTTCAAGCTATGATAGCATACGCAGAAGGCAGACTTGAGCCGGGCGGAAAAGGTAAGCCAATGTATGACCTTAAGAACATCAACAGGATTATCGCAATTGGCAGTGATAGAATGATGAAAGCTGTTCAGGAAGCACGTTACAGTTTATTGAAGCCATATATAAATCCTGTTCATACAGCCATAGCAAGTATTAACTCACCAATGCAGTGCATGATGAAGGAAGTATGCGCACAGTGCTTGCAAAGACACGTTGACCCGGTAACAGGTAAAGAATCATTTGTATTCACATGCTTTAACCAGGACCAGGATATGGATAAAGTTGATTTCAATAATCTTAATACAAGATTAAAGAATAACAGTGTACTTGAAAAACTCACAAAGTTCTGGATGGATCACCTGTTTGCAAAAGCAGGCAATGATTTTACAGTGTGATAATTAGATAAAAAGTCGTGTCAGGCTTGCCTGATACGACTAATCGCTTATTAATTTTTTTATTTAATGCGTTAATAATTAGATGATATTTAATAGGGTTGATAATATCCATTTATTGTTATTATATTTTCTGCTAAATTATACTAAAATAAGAATTTATTATATCAATGCAGAAACAAATTAAAGAAATTCAGCGGCAGATTGAGATTGCAGCTATGGTTAATGAGAAACCAAGTTTTTACTCTGAATTTGACTTGGCTGAGATATTTAAGACAAGTCCAACAACAATTAGACGTGATCTGAAAGCATTACGCACAATAGGTGCTGATATTCATTCCCGTAAAAGCAAATTGGTTGCCTTTTTCTCGCTGAAAGATCTAAATACACTTATCAGCTCTTATTATTCTTTAAACTCTCCATTTGAATTTAAAAACCTTAAATCATTACGAAATAAATTTAAGGAAAAAACACTTAGCATATTTGTAAATATCCTCAAAGCAATCAGAGAAAAGCGGGAAGTTCAGTTAGATTACAGATTTTCACCGGATAGTGATAAGCACAGAAAAGTAATTAGTCCTCTTTACCTGATAGATGGCGGTAAATCATATTATTTAATAGCTTATGAAGGACACGATGTAAAATTCTTTCGCATTGAAACCCTGGAAGAAATAAAAGTATTAAAGAGCAAGCAGCAGAAAGAAACACCAATGCTTAAGGATATTTTTAGTAATAGCTGGGGAATATATACCGGTGGAGAAGAAATTGAAGTAAAATTAAAGTTTAACTGGGATATGGAAGGTTACATCGATCAAAAGCAGTGGATGGATAATCAGGTTATTGAATATGTTAAAGACGGGATTATATTAAAAATGAAAGTTAAGCTTTCGTATGAATTTATTGCATGGGTAATGGGCTGGGGTGATGAGGTGGATATATTAGCACCTGTAAAACTAAAGAAAGAAGTTCTAAAAAGAGCACAGTCAATTATTGATAAGTATAAGAAGAGAAAATCTTTGAAAAGCAATACGTAAATTAATTTAAACTATCAGTTAAAACTTAATACAATAAAAAATGACTAAAGAAGAATTAGAATCTGAATTAATTAAATCAGGATGGAGTCGTGAAGCCCTTGAATTAGCCATAAGAGCTAAATTCAAATGTGAATATTGTGATTTAGATTTTTTTAAATCGTATAATGATTATGATTCATTTCAAGTAGATCACATTATACCGGATGGAAATGGAGATATCAAAAATCTTGCTGCATCTTGTAAGACCTGTAATTATCGCAAAAGAGCGTGGGATCCTAGTAAAATAGCTGGCAAGTCTGCCTCAAGAGACGAATTAGTTGAAGCAATAAGGAACTACATTAAAGGCATTCGGGAAGAGAAAGATAAAAAGATTGAAAAAGAAAGGATATTGGCAAATAATTTGCTCAAAGTTTTAAAAGATTAAAAGAAGGATTAATTTTCTAACAAACTCCTTTTGTAACAGTTAACTTAAATCCATTCATCAGGATATCCTCATAGTTATTCTTCCAATCCTTATTAGCATTCCCGGAAGAAATATCAAAATCATCCCGAATTTATCTTAGTTGAATTAATCCAATGTTTGTATATCTAATTTGGAATCTTTAGATTTTCTATAATAATATTTAACAAATATTACCATAAATTGATATAAAATTAGAATAACTAAATGTTATATTAGTGTAGTTCAAATATTGAATATTTTAAAAAAGGAATGCCCTAAGGACATCCCTTTTATTTAAAATAAACTAACAAATTAATTAATTATATGAAAAGACGGGATATTCTAAAATTAGCGCTTCTTTCCGGTCTGTTCTCAAATTTCAGTTTCATTCAAGCAAAAAATCAGGTAAACAATGAAATTAACGGATATTTCGGTATAAGAGAGTTTGATACTATCCTTGGTGGGATCAAGAAAGGACAGTCGTATATAATTACATATGAATTTGATAATAATAAAAAAAGTGTTTTAGAAACTGATATATTTAAGTCAATATCAAAATCTCTAAATTTTTCTGATACTGATTCTTTAAATAATGATATTAGTATTACACTTGCTGAAACAATCAAAAATAGCATAAAAAATAGTAATATTCTTGTATGGAGCCAGGGAGAGGAATTCAGTAAATTTTTTAGATCAATTAATAAAGAGAATTTAAACTATCTGAAATTGACATTTCAGGAAGAAATGAACCTGATAAATAAATATCTTAATACTGACTACATTAAAAATCAAAAAAAGTATTTTAGGTCAAGACTAAATGAAGGATACTCAATAATTTATCTTGGGTATGTAAGACTATACTCTATAAGTAATTTTGTCAAGTTTTTGGATATTGATAAAAAAGAAAACCTTCATGAAATTAAGTGTACTTTCTCAAAATATTTAGTTGATGACTTTGCTAAACCAGGAAATCAGTTCATACCATACAAAATAGTTAACATGGGCATTACTATAGAGGGCATTAATTATAATACCAAGCTGTATTACAATATTATTAAAGAAAATTTTGAAAACAAACATTCATTGTGAACAATAAAGTAACAGGGTGACTATACTATTCCAAATTATGTAATAACAAAGATTTTAAATACTGGTGAACATGTTCTGTTTGCAAGAGAGTATGGTTTACTGGTCATCCTAGTAATGGCTGGTTTGACGAAAGAGTTGCTGATAGAATAATTGAAACTCTATTGGAACATTAATATTGATTCTATAAAGAATTTTTGGCGCTAAAGCTCCACAAATGTGTAAATGATAAATAAAGGAAATGAATGGAAAAGAAATATTGGATAACACCTGAGGGAGAAACACTTAATATCTCCGCTGAGCACATTGATGAACACTATAAGTATTTCAATGACTCATTATTAGGCATTTCATTAAAAAAGAAATACGGCTTTGATAAAGTGATTACTCCTAAAGACTTGGCTATTATTGTAAACAAAGGATTTATCAGAGTACTGTTAATAGGCGATGATACTTTAAATATATCATATGCAGGCCACTCAATGGCCAATTATATTCCGGTTTCTTCTTCTGCCAGAGATGAATTACTATTATTTATCTCTACCTACCAGAGTATTAAATTTGTTCAATATGATGTATTTATAGGAGAAAAAACTTTTTCTGATATTGCATCATTAAGGGATTATTTAAAGTTATTTGAAAACCTTATTAATGTTAATTCAAAATTGTTGGAGAAAATACTTAAAGATATTTAATCCTAAGACTCAAGATTTACTGAACAACTAAAAAGAAAAATCCATTTAACAAAAATACTTAACAGACTCTAACTAATTTGAAAATAGCAATAATCTCAGATATTCATGCAAACCTTGAGGCCTTACAAACCTGTCTTAATGAAATAAAACTTCAAAATGTTGATAAAATCATTTGTTAGGTGACCTTGTTGATTATTGTGCCGAGCCGAATGAGTGTATTGAATTGGTTCAAAAATTGACGGATTATGTAATAATTGGCAATCATGATGAGGCTCAATTTGATTTCAATCTTTTAGATACTTTCTCGGAAAATGCCAAAATATCATCGATGCATACTAGGTCAATTGTTAAATCCGAATATGTAGAATATTTTAAAACACTACCCCGTAAAATCTCTATTGAAAACATGTGTTTTACACATTCATCACCATTTGACCCCGAATATTATAACTACATTCTAACCATTAACTATGCAAGATATAATTTTAAATATTTCAGGGAACGTGTTTGTTTTATAGGTCATTCACATATTCCTGTTATATTTGAAGAATCAAATGAGGGAGTAAAATCAGTTATACCAGAAGACGTCAAGGTAGGAAATAGATATATAATCAATGTAGGAAATGTTGGTCAATCCAGAGATGGTGATAACAGATTATGTTTAGGTATTTTCGATTCCGAAAATTTTACTTATAAGCTGATTAGGCTGGAATACGATGCTAATGCAGCCTTAGAAAAAATCAAACATGAAGGGTTGCCTAAACCTTTCGCCGAGATATTGTTACCCCGATAATAAATACCTGCAGTGTATTTAAGTAAAAACAGTGACGATGAAATGATTGAAGTAAATGAAACAGTTCTGCCCAACTTTGGGAATGAAAGGAATTTTGGCGCTAAAGCTCCACACGTGTTTAAATGATTAAATAAATAAAGAATTGGGCTTTTACTATATCACATTTTTCAATTATCTTTGATTCAAGATTTACTGAACAATTGAAATGAAAAATTTATTTACACAAAAAACTTACAGATTCGAGAAAATACTCAATGAAATTTATTCCTGATATTTATTTTATAGTTTCCAATTCTTTCAATATAGCCAAAATCCCATAAGAATCTTGGTTGCAGTAAACAATCAAATATTTAGTTTTAAAAACTCAATGATTCTATCAGCAGCTCTTTCATCAAACGCACCTTTTGAAGGATGACCTATTAACCAAATTCTTTTACAATCTGAACATTCCCATTTAAGTTCTATACCTGTATAATTATTATATAACTGATCGTTTGCATCGGGAAAAGTAAATTTACCAAATGAAAAACCAAGTTCCTCGCAAATTGGTTTTAATCTCTCTTGAGGTGAGCGGCCCCTTTTCGGCGGATATGTATAATTCCCCATAATAAATATGAGATAATCAGAATTATTTCTTTTAATATCATTTATAAAGTTTTTTAAAACCACTTTTCTGGGAGCTATGGTTTGTTCCCACGAATAATCATAATAGTCGTTTTTGTCAGTAAAACCTGTCAATGAAATATTAGGATTTGAGCCAATACTAGAAGCACCTAATGGATATGTATTTGAGCTGAATACTCGATCTTCTTTTTCTACATAATATCCCGATTTATATAAATCAACAGTTGCAGGTAACTCTTTGATATCAAAATATTCCTTTAAAATTCCATAAGACAAATAAGATTGAAAAGGCTCAGTGGCACCTTTTACTCCTCTTTTTTTTCTTGTGTTATCAAAATAATATTTATTATTATTAATCTCTATGAACTCTTTGGGCGGGTTGGCAATGCTCCTTATATCTGTTGTAGGTTCATAAGGTTCACCTTCTTCAATACCAAAGAAATAGATTAATGCTTTACTAGGATCTCCATATCCCAAAAATCTATTGCTAATCTCAATATTTTCTTTTTGTTCTTCAGTCATAATTCGTATCTGTTTTTCAATAAATTAATACTGTTTTTTTTTGACCCCTTTTACAAATTCTCCAATTCTTCCAATATCAAAATCATCCCGAAAGTATCCTGATTACAGTAATCTATTAAATTATTAGTTTTACTTTTTTAAAAACTCAATGATTCTATCAGCAACTCTTTCATCGAACCAACCGTTACTTGGATGTCCTATATACCATATTCTCTTGCACGCTGAACATTTATAATACATTGGATGATAATTTCTGCGTAGAATATATTCATTTTCAGAAGGGAATGTATGACCATTTTTAAAATCAAATTCTTTTTCTAAAATTGGATTTAGTCTTTCTTTGGCGGATTGCCCCATTATAAATATAAAAAACTCTTGGTGGTCATTTTTAATCTTTTTAATAAACTCAGTTAAAATACTTTTCCTATCATGTGGTCGGTTGAGACTAAACGAATATTCATAATAATCATTTTTGTTTACATAACTTGTTACAACTTTGTAAAACTCTGGCCACTTTCTCTCACTTGATGACCCTAATGGAAAGACATTTGAACAAAACACTTTGTTTTCTTCAGAAATATAATATCTGTCCAAATAGTCTTTTAGTTCAGGTCTTTTTTCAAGAAATACTTTTTTAATTAACTGAAAAGCTAAATAAGCTTGCTGACCTTCCGTAGGCCAGCATACTGATCTTTTATCTTCGTTTTCACCACTGAAATCCTGATAAAAATATTCCTGATTATGTATTAATGTTTTTTTCTTTAAAATGTCTTCTTTCCATTTTAGAAATTCTTTTTCATTAAATTCTCCACCTTCTTCAATACCAAAAAAATAGATTAATGCTTTACTAGGATCTCCATATCCCAAAAATCTATTGCTAATCTCAATATTTTCTTTTTGTTCTTCAGTCATTTTATTACCTTGTTAAATTTTATTAAACAAACTATAAATATATATAAATATATATAAATATATCTAATTATCTAGTGTAAAAAAAAATAAACCAGATTTATTTTAACTTCTCAAGTTCTTCCAATATCGAAATCATACCAAAAGTATCCTGATTGCAATAATCTATTAAATTCTTTCTTATTTGCTCGATTTCCTTAGTATCATTAATACTTCTCATTCGCATAAACTCACTACTTGCTTCGCCACCTTCGTGAATATTTAGACTAGGAATAAGATATTTACATATTCAATGAAACATAATAATTATTTGACCGTATTAATTCGCTAATTATTGTAATGACTTCATCATTGTTTTTGTAATACCCATATGTACTGGCATGTGGTCCTATAAATTTCATTTTATAATCATCAACTAAGACTTTACCTACATTCTCATCCAGTGAATATGGAATACAATCAACTAGGTATAAAGATTTTAGAAAAGACTCTAGATCTTTATTCGGTAAACCGTGTCCAACGCAAAAGAAAATAAATTTCTCTTTCCAATTAAATGTTCGGAAAAAATTCCTTAAATAATTGAATCTGTCTTCACGTATATTAGCCAAAATCTGATTATAGCTCCAATCTAAGGGAAATTTTAAAAATTCTCGTGCATATTCGGGTAGATTATTATTTGTTTGATGGAATGGCTTCGAATATGGCCATAGATTCATAATGAAAAATCTGCCGTCGGATAACAGAGAAGGAAAAAGTTTCTCTAACATAAATTTATATCCACCATATGTACTATTTGGTTCTGGTTCTCTGTATTTATCAGGTATTATTATATTATTTTCATCTTTTTGAGGTACTATGAGAGAATTATTATATCTAAAGATTATATCTTTCTTTCTAAAATAATTTAAGTCGGTAAATTCCTCCTGATTATATTCTCCACCCTCTTCATAACCCATAATCCAAACTGGAGACTCGGGATCTCCATAGCCAATAAATTGATTATTAATTTCTCTTTTTTCTTTTTCAGTCATAATTCTATTGCTGATTTCAATCTTTTCAAGTTCTTCTAATATCAAAATCATACCAAAAGTATCCTGATTGCAATAATCTATTAAATTCTTTCTAATTTGCTCGATTTCCTTATGATCATTAATACTTCTCATTCTTAGAAACTCATTACTTGCCTGAGAGCCTTCCTGAACATTTAGGTTTTCATACGAATATTTTGAGTTAATTGCAGGAAGAACATTTTTCATTGAATAGCTTCCTCGCATTGCAGGTTTGTAGAATGATTTCTGACTGAAAGGCACCATAAGGTCAATGATACGTTCATTAATGTTATTTAGCTGTTTTGCATATTCTGGGAAATCTCTTGCAATTTCATTTATTCTGGATTTTTCAAATCCTGCATTATAAACTACGATCAATCCCGGTTTCTCTGTCATTTTTATCAGTGACTCTGCAAATGCTTTCCTTGGGTCACCTGCAGGTTCTGCAAGAAATGCATAGGGAACAGCTTCAGAATCTTTAGTCTTTTTATAATACAGACTGAACTGAAAAGGTATCTGCTGATATGATCTTGAATTATCAAACTCAGGTATTGCTAACTGAAATGTTTCAAAATCAAGAAAATATAAAGGATAACTAATATTAGTCAAAAAGTCTTTTATAGCATCTTTATCTATGTATTCAGTTTGATTAAGATAACAGCGTACTTCCATTAACTGTTTATCGTTTAATTTAAAGTCTTTGGGAATATCTTTTAGTTCGACTATTCCCATATTATATAATTCAAACTGTTTGCCCCTCATATTCTGAATATTGAACACAGAATATTCCGGTACATCTTTCCAGCAGTATCCTTTAAAATCACAGGCAAACGGATCATCGCAATGTTTACCTAATTTAATATCGGGTATTGCTTTTGCTACGGTAAGCTTTTTATATTCTATAACATTAGTTTTGATTTCATCCTGTAGGTCTAAAGCACGCTCCAGAACTGATTCCATAATAAATAACTGCTTAATATCAATATCGCCGTTTCTTACATACTTATTATTCAGGCAAACTACAAAAGCATCTTTTACCGGAATATTGTTTGATATTACATAATACTGAAATGCAGCATCATTGTAATGATAATCCTTAACTGATGTTGAGCTTTTTACTTCATATATTATCCACTCATTTCCTTTTTTAACAAGTATATCAATAAAACAAAGCAATCCATCATACTCAAATGCCGCCTCATAGATAACTTTCTTACCTTCCTTAATAGCCTTTCTGGTAAGCTCGGCTGATTTGGTTCTGTCTCTTGTTATTTCATATCCGCAATCGACTCCCCCTGGGAATAATTGCTGGGCATATTTACCCACATCATGCCCGATTTCAAACTTCTTTGTTTCTTGTTCATCACGGGTTATACCAAATTGTTTATGGAAAAAGTTCAGATAGAAGCTCTTTTCGCACTGTAAACCGCGGATGTATGATGATTTAGATATAGTGATCATATTTTACTTTCTTTATTTAATACAAAATTAAGCAATTTAAACTGGTAATTTGTATCATTTTTTGATATTATTTTAGTTCTTTAATTCTGTATTTTTGTATTAAGTAAAGAACAATTTAATAAATAAAATTATACTGTAATGTAATGGGTTCATTTAGGTTATCCCGCTAAAGCGAGATTTCATCAGTCTATCGCAGGTATCAACAAGTTTTTACTCTCAAAGACTTCTTATTAGCCGTTACCTTTTTGTATTTTTGCAGCTAAGGCTTATTTCAGTAATATCCGGTTTCCTGCTTTATCAATCCGGTATTCTTCCACGCCTTCTATCAATAATCCTTCGGTATCACCTTCAGCATGATCAGTATCAATTGCTATTACCTTACCGTTATAAAAATATCTTACATCATTAACCATTGTATGACCAACAACAATTTTTATCACATCAAAAATCTGCAAGGTTAAGTTTAATGAATCTTCTTTAATGGTTTTTTCCACATAACCCCTGTACCAGAAAGGTGAGAACTTTGATTTAAATATTGTGCTTACAAGTGCATCACTGCTCTGTTTGGCTGCCTTGCTGCTGTAATAATAATTCCTTGCACTGGTATTGATACCTACAATAGTTGGGTTCAATTTATTCATTTCTTCTGATACCCCGCCGTGAAGAAACAAGTATGGTCCAATTTTTTCAACTATGTTCTTTGTTTCAAGCCATCTGCCAAGCTCAGTATTTTGTTTGTACAGATTCCTATAATCCTCATTCATCAATTTTGAATTTTCTAAATATTTATTCCTTACATACCTTATATCATCATTCATATTCATGATTTCATGGTTGCCCAGTATAAAATGAACATAACCACCTTTCTTAACAGCGACCTGCTCCAAATGATAAATGAACCAAAGGCATTCTGTAACATTTAATCCGCGGTCAAAAAAATCCCCGTTTAAAACAAGGTGCCCGCTGCCAAAGATCCACTGGTTATCACTATTAATCACCTGATTATTTATCAGAAAATCCCTGAATGCCGTAAAATTTCCTTCAATATCTGAAACAGCTATCAGTTTTTCAGGCATTTCATAAACAGAATTTTCATTTATTAATGTATCTTTTATTAGAGTAATAAATGAAACAGAATCATTTATATTACAGGTTATTAATTTTCCTTTTATTGATCCATGAATTGAATCTGACTTATAATAAAAAACACTTTCGTTCTTTAAAACCTGTTTAATAATTACTGCTCCGTTTCTGTAAATAATATAAGGTCCGTCGTAATCTGTAGTTGATATATCCGTAGAATCATTTTCGGCTAATACAAATTGTTTACTTAATTGATCTGAAAATATATCAGTTGAGGAAACAAAAAAAAATATCAGGAATAAATATAGATGTTTCATTTTGCTGTTCTAAATAACATTAATTTCTGAAACTAAAATAACGATAATATATTTTATATAATCCATAAAAAAGGCGTTCAGTTGAAAGAACGCCTTTAAATTTAAATTTTTAAAATTTTTATTTTACAACTACTAACTTTTTTACATCTTTAAATATAACGCTGCCGTTTGTGGAGCTTGCAGTAATTTCATAATAATAGACTCCCGATGCAAGATTCAATGCATCAAACCGGGCAGCATATTTACCTGGGTCGCTTAAGCCATTATAGATTTCTGAAACTAATTTGCCGGTAATATCAAATACTCTTAGTATAACATTTGAGCGTTTAGGAATATCAAACTTGATATTTGTAACAGGGTTAAACGGATTGGGGAAATTCTGTTTTAAAGCAAAAACTTTTGGAATTTCACTATTATTAAATGTAATTCCAACTGTCCCAGGAACAGTACCAGCGGTTGTTGTGCCAATTTTAAGAACAATATCATTATCCGGATCAAATGCAAATGTCAATGGCTGACGGTTAAAAGTCCATATCCAAATCTGGTTATTGCTTGTGTTTGATACCCTGAATACCGTATCAACTCCTGTTGCAAATGTTATCCTCAAGGTAAGCGGCATTCTGTAGAATGGAATAGTATTTACCTGTATTTGCCTTGCCTGAAATCCTACGTTCCAAGTACCGTTACCGTTATTATTGAACTGGAAATAGTTCTGGTAATTTGGATGGTTTGGCTGTTTTACCCATTGATTAATGAACCATGTTAAATCTTGACCATAAACCTGGCTAATCTTTTCCGTAAAGTCATCAGTAGCAGCAGATTTATGTTTAAAGTTAGCTGTATCGGTTGCATAACCTCTAATTATATTGAAAAAAGTTGCAGAGTCACCTACGGTATATCTAAGCATATGCAGCACGCATGCACCCTTGTAGTATGTTATGGCTGTATTAAACAGAGTGCCGTTTGGCGGAGTGTTAATTGCCCATTCCGGATTATAAATTGGCCATCCCGGGTTACCTGAAAAATACCCATTTGCATTACCGATTATATCACTTTTATAAGAGCTATATCCACCAGTGTATTCAAACCATAATGCCTCACTATAAGTAGCAAACCCTTCATTTAGCCAAATATCTGCCCATGTTGCGGGAGAAATCATATCGCCAAACCATTGGTGAGCATGTTCGTGTGAAACCAGATTAGCACCCCAGCAATTTGCACATAAAGTTGTAAGCGTCTGGTTCTCCATTCCACCCCAATTGAATCCGGGTGCCGGAGCAGTTGCAAAACCATTTTTTTCAAACGGGAATTCTCCGAACTTTTGAGAAAAATGTGTAGTCATTGGTCCAATAATTGATTGTATGTTTGCTGGATTTTCTCCGGCATTAAAATAAAATCTAATTGGAATAAATTCCGATGGATTGGAAATTTTCTGCCAATAAACAATGTTCAGATTATAATTTACTTTACCTGTAAGTACTGTTAGGTATGTTGTTACCGGGTCGCGGCTTATCCAGCGGTAATAAATCGTATCACCTGTAACAAGCGAATCATTAAGCCTGCCGTTTGAACCTATCTTAACATTTGCCGGTACTTTTAGCGTAATATCAACTGTAGCTTTATCAGAAGGTTTATCCCAGCAGGGAAACCATTTCCTTGCTCCTTCAGGTTCTGAATCTGTAAATACACCCCCGTTTCCGGTATAAAACGCACCATCGCTGACATTAAGATGTGAATAATTTATTAATACTTCTGTTACTTCACCGGGATTATATGTTCTGTTCAAAACAACATTCAATATATTACCTGTATGCGTAAATGAAACACCGCTTAACCCAACTGAGTTAATTACGAGAGAAGTATTAACTGCATTAAGATTAATTGAACTTAGTGCAGTATCAATTCTGAATTTTACTTTTACACTTCCTGGAAATGATTTAGGAAATGGTGTAATGAAGCAACTTCTGATATCAAGATCCAGTTTGTAATCAAGAACATCAAAGGTATGTTTAGGTGAATTGGGTGAATCGTTATCAAATAAAGATTGAGACATAGACATTTTTCTTTCAGAACATAACTCACTGCCTTTTTTTTCTAGCATTTGCGCAAATACTGATCCGGTAAGCAAGAGTGATATAACTAAAATGTACAATCGGGATTTCATGGGATTATTTATTAATTTTAGAAGCAAAATTTTTTTAAAAATAACTCTTTTTTACCCATAAAACCTATGATTTGGGTCATAATATTTATAAGATAAAAATGATATATTTGAAGTGTAAGATGCATAGTTTTTTAAGCAATTTTTGATGATTTTGCAGTAAAACCAGTGAAATTATAATAGGAAATTGAAAACTATGAGAAAATTCAATCCCATAAAAACCAATCCAAACAAAACCAGGCTATTAGAAGTCTTTGATAACTCATTTCCTCAAAGAAATTACCTTATAATTCACCGAACCAATGAATTTACCTCCGTTTGTCCTAAAACAGGCCAACCTGATTTTGGTGTGATAACAATTTCATACATTGCTTCAAAAAAGTGTGTTGAGCTCAAATCACTGAAATATTACTTGCAATCTTTTCGTAATGAAGGAATATTTTATGAAAATGTTACTAACAGGATACTTGAAGACCTTGTTGGTTTATTAATGCCAAAGTGGATGGAAGTAAAAGGAGAGTTTTCTCAGCGAGGCGGGCTGAATTCTACAGTAATTGCCGTTCACGGAAAATACAAATAATGAAAACAATTGACAAAAGTAATTTAGAAAAAATTATTAGCACTCTAAAAAAAGAGGGTTATTCAGTAATAGGACCTGTGGTAAAAGATGGTGCTATCATGTATGATGAAATTGAAGGTATCCGTGATCTACCTTCCGGCTGGGGCGACGAGCAGGAAGCGGGGTTTTATAGGTTAAAGAAAAGAAATGATGAAGCACTATTTGGATATGTTGTAGGACCACAATCCTGGAAAAAATTCCTTTTTCCCGAGAGGCTGAAATTATGGGATGCCGAAAGAAATGGAAAAGGATTTAATATTAATACTCCCGAAACATCCATTCCTAAGTATGCTTTTCTTGGTGTTAGAGCGTGTGAGTTGAAGGCGATTTTTATACAGGATAAAGTTTTTAATAACGGAATGTTCGCAGATAGTTATTATAATAGTATCAGGAATAATATTTTTATCATTGCTGTAAACTGCACACAATCTGCAAATACCTGCTTCTGTGTTTCGATGAAAACAGGACCAAAAGCTAAAGAAGGATACGATATCGCTATTACTGAAGTAATTAATAAAACGGAACATTATTTTGTACTTGAAGAAGGTTCCGAAAAAGGTTCAGAATTAGCATCAAAACTTGATACTGTAAAAGCTGACGACATACAGATAAAAGCTGCTAAGAGTGCTGTTTTAAACGCAGAAGTGAACATGAAACGAACCATGAATACTGCAGGTATTAAAGAACTTTTATACGATAACCACGATCATCATGTTTGGTCAGAAATTGCAAATCGCTGCCTTGCCTGCGCAAATTGCACAATGGTTTGCCCTACGTGTTTCTGTTCAAACATGGAAGATACAACCGATTTAACCGGAGACCACGCAGAAAGATGGCGCAAGTGGGATTCATGCTTCAGCCTTGATTACTCTAAAGTTGCAGGTGGTAGTTTCAGGACATCAACCAAAGCAAGGTACCGCCAATGGATGACACATAAACTTGCTTCGTGGATAGACCAGTTTGGTTCATCAGGCTGTGTTGGATGCGGGAGATGCATTTCATGGTGTCCCGTTGGAATAGATATAACCAAAGAAGTAGAAAATATAAGAAATTCACCAAAAACAAAATCATAATAACTATAAAAAATTAAAAACATGGAAGACCTTTCAGGTATCTTAAAAAATCATCCATTCATGAAGGACCTTGACGAAAACTACCTACAGCAGATAACAGGTTGTGCATCAAATATTGTTTATCACGAAGATGATATCCTCTTTAGAGAAGGAGAAAAGGCTGAAAAGTTTTATCTAATCAGGACAGGAAAAGTTGCGCTCGAGATCAATGGCAGAGATAAAGGAAATCTCAGAATCTTAACCATAGGTCCCGGTCAAATACTTGGCTGGTCCTGGATAGTTTCTCCATACAAATGGCATTTCGAAGCTCATGCACTCGAAGAAGTTAGGGCAATTGCACTTGACGGTGAGTGCCTGAGAAATAAATGCGAAAATGACCCCAAACTGGGTTATGAAATGCTGAAACGATTTTCACATATATTAGAGCAGCGCTTGCAATCTACCAGAATGCAGCTACTTGATGTATATAAACGTGTTTAAACTTTTGGAAAAATGACAGAAAATAAATCAGGTTTAATGCTGATAGATCCTATGACTCCTGAAACCGTGAAGGTAAAAAAAACCTTCTGGGAAACTGAAGATGTGTTCACTATTGAGCTTGTTTATGATAGCGAAGAAAAAAAAGAATTTAACTTTATGCCCGGACAATTCAATATGCTTTATGCATTTGGTGTCGGAGAATCAGCAATTTCTATCAGTTCTGATTCTTCGAAAAAAAAATCTCTGCTGCACACTATACATAAAGTTGGATATGTTACAAGTGTTCTTTCTAAACTTAAAAAAGGTGATGTAATCGGTCTGCGTGGACCTTTCGGCAGCAGCTGGCCGCTTGAAGAAACCAGAGGCAAGGATATAGTTATCATAGTAGGTGGTATTGGCTTAGCCCCTTTAAGACCTGTAATTTATCATATATTCAAACACCGCAAGCATTACGGTAAGTTTTTTTTACTATACGGTGTAAGAACTCCCAGGGATATTCTCTATTCCGTTGAACTTGAAACATGGCGGAAGAAATACGATGTACAGATAGAAGTTACAGTCGATAGGGCAGATAGTACATGGAGAGGACATATTGGTGTAGTAACAACACTTCTGAATTATGTAGAGCTTAACCCCGAAAAGACAAGGGCAATGGTTTGCGGACCCGAGATAATGATGAAGTATGCTGTAGATGAATTAAAAAATATCGGGGTTGATGAAAAAGGCATATACCTTTCTTTAGAAAGAAATATGAAATGCGCTCTTGGATTCTGCGGACACTGCCAGTATGGACCAAGTTTTGTATGTAAAGATGGACCTGTATTCAGCTTTTCTAATGTAACGGATATTTTCGAGATAAAGGAACTTTAAAATGGCAAATAAAAAACCAAAACTGGCTGTATTTAAAATGTCCTCGTGTGATGGATGCCAACTTTCTCTGCTTGATGCTGAAGATGAACTGCTTGATATATTAGGAAGCGTTGAAATGGCATATTTCCCGGAAGCTTCCAGTAAAATGATGAAAGGTCCATATGATATCGGACTGGTTGAAGGCAGTATTACTACACCACGCAATGTTGAAGAAATAAGGCAAATAAGAAAAGATTGCAAGTTTCTGATTACTATAGGGGCTTGTGCCACCGCAGGTGGAATCCAGGCATTAAGGAACTGGAAGGATACTAAGGAATTCACAAAAATTGTATATGCTTCACCGGAATACATTTCCACTTTAGATAGGTCGCTTCCTGTTAGCTCTTTTGTGCATGTTGATTTTGAGCTGCGAGGCTGCCCTATAAATAAATACCAACTTATAGAAGTATTAAATGCTTTTTTAAACAGCCGTAAACCAAACATTCCAACACATAGTGTTTGTATTGATTGTAAAATTAAGGGTAATGTTTGTGTCATGACAGCACACGGAACTCAATGTCTTGGACCTGTTACACAAACAGGATGTAATGCCCTCTGTCCTTCATACAACCGCGGATGCTTTGGATGTTACGGACCTATGGATTCTGCAAATACTTCATCGCTTGCAAAGCAGTTCAAAGAAATGGGCAGTACTAAGTTTGATATTATGATAGCATTCCGCAGCTATAATGCATATGCCGAAGCGTTTAGAAAAGAAAGCGAAGCAAATGAAAAATAAAACCATAAAAGTTGATTATATAGCGCGTGTTGAAGGAGAAGGCGCACTGTATATAAAGATAAAGAACAATGAAGTTTCTGAGGTTCAGCTTAAAATATTCGAACCTCCACGCTTCTTTGAAGCTTTTTTAAGAGGAAGACCTTTTGGCGAAGTTCCGGATATAACTGCGCGAATTTGCGGGATATGCCCCGTTGCATACCAGATGTCTGCTGTTCATGCATTGGAAAATGCTTTTGATATTACTGTTTCACCTGAAATAAAAGAGCTTAGAAGACTGCTTTACTGCGGTGAATGGATAGAAAGCCACACATTACATATGTATATGCTTCATGCTCCTGATTTTTTGGGATATGATGATGTTGTCGGGATGGCAAAAGATCATCCAGATCTTGTAAAAAATGCGCTTCGGCTTAAAAAAGTTGGTAATGAAATAATGAATGTTGTTGGTGGAAGGGAAATTCATCCGATAAATGTAAAGGTCGGAGGATTCTATAAACTCCCAACACGCAAAGAACTTATGGCAATGTACGATAATATCTGCTGGGCACGCGATACTGCGGTAGCAACAGCAAGATTTGCAGCTACACTTCAATTTCCTGATTTTTTCCAGGACTACGAATGTGTTTCGTTAGTTCACCCTGAAGAATATCCTTTCAATGAAGGCAGGATAGTTTCTAACAAAGGTATTGATATTATGCCTGAGCAGTATGATTTTCATTTCAGGGAAGAGCACGTTGAGCATTCTCACGCACTGCACTCAAGGATAAGAGAACGTGATAATTATTTGGTAGGACCGATAGCACGGTATAACTTAAATTATGATAAGCTTACACCGCTTTGCAAAGAAATTGCATCAGAGATCGGTCTTGGCAAAACATGTTATAATCCTTTCAAGAGCATTATAGTAAGAAGTATAGAAACCATTTACTCCTGTGAAGAAGCATTAAGGATAATAAATAATTATCGTATGCCTGATAGCCCGGCTATTAAGGTTGAGCCTTCTGAAGCAACTGGCTATGCATGTACCGAAGCACCAAGGGGAATGATATATCATAGGTATAGAGTAAATTCAGAAGGCTTGATTATGGATGCAAAAATTGTACCACCAACTTCACAGAACCAGAAAACAATTGAAAATGATCTCAGAAATTTTGTCCCTACTTTGATCAATTTATCTGAAAAAGATCTTGTGTGGAAGTGCGAGCAGGCTATCAGGAATTATGACCCATGTATTTCTTGTGCAACACATTTTTTGAAATTGGATATACAAAGAGAATAGAAACCTAATTTTTAACAAAATGGATAATTCTAAAACTTTAATTATAGGAATAGGCAACGAATACCGGGGTGATGATGCAGCGGGACTACTTGTCATTAGGAAACTAAGAAATTATGACCTGAAAGGAATTGAAGTAATAGAAAATAACGGCGATGGCGCCGATCTTATAGAAAAATGGACCGGAAGAAAAAATGTGATTCTGATTGATGCAGTACAATCAGGCTCAAAACCGGGAACAATACACGAATTTTCAGCATCAGACTCAATTTTACCTTCAGAACAGTTTAAATTTTCAACGCACCTTTTCAGTGTTCAACAAGCTATATATCTTTCAGCCTCTCTTGGTAATCTACCGCAGGAATTAACCATATATGGAATAGAAGCCGCATCATTTGATTCCGGAACTCAAATATCCGCAGAGGTTGAAATTGCAGTTAATATTATCGTCAAGTTAGTAAGTAAAATTATCTAGAACTTTTAATTTCAAAGGAGAAGATCTGCTAATGGAAAAATCCATATTAGCCGAATCCTTTGCACTGGATAATACAGCTAAAGATATTGTAGAGATCAGAAGACGAATCAAGTACGAAAACGAGCTTGATAAGAATTTCAGGAAGCAGATTGCAGAATCTGCACATGGCGAAAAATTGTACGGCTGTATTCAGTGTGGCACTTGTAGTGCTGCATGTCCGGTTAGCCATTACATGGATTATACCCCAAGGAAAATAATCCAGATGGTAAGGGAAGGATTCAAAAATGAAGTTTTAAAATCCTCAACAGTGTGGTTATGTGCATCATGTTATGCCTGCACTGTTGAGTGTCCCAAAGGAATAAAGATTACCGACGTAATGTATGCATTAAAACGAGAGGCAATCTCAGGTGGTTATCATTCAAAGAAATTCCCTGCATCAGTATTAGCAAGTAATTTTTTTACACAAGTACTTAACAATGGAAGAAACAGCGAAGGTCCGCTTTTGCTGAAGATGTACCTTAAGACTAACCCATTTATGCTAATCAAGAATATGAAACTTGGTTTTAAGCTGTGGTTAAGAGGCAGAATATCGATGAAGACCGAAAGGATCAAAAATAAGAAATCTCTTAAAAAACTGCTTCAAAGTATGGAAAATGTAAAGGAGGTAAACGCTTAATGAAATATATATATTATCCGGGCTGCTCGCTAAAAAGCACCGGCAGACTTTACGAAGAATCTCTTCTGGCAGTGTTTAGAGTGCTTAAAATAGATTATGTTGAACTTAATGACTGGAATTGCTGTGGAGCAACAGCATATATGGCTATTGATGAAAATCAAGCATATGTACTTGCTGCAAGGAATCTAGCAATTGCTGAAGAACAGTTAAAAGATGAAAAAGAAGTTAACATTGTAGCACCCTGCAGTGCATGTTATATGATACTGCTTAAAACACAAAAATTTCTGAAAGAAAACCCGGCTGAACAGAAAAAAGTAAAACTCGCTCTAAAGGAATCTGGTTTAACATACACAGGCAATGCTAAGATACGCCACCCGCTTGATGTTCTGGTTAATGATATAGGCGAAAAAGAAATCTCAAAAGCAGTAAAAAATCCGCTTACAAATCTTAATGTTGCAGCATATTATGGATGCCAAACGGTAAGACCGTATTCAACATTTGATGACCAAAGAAATCCTGTTTTTATGGATAGGCTGTTAAAAGCAGCAGGAGCAAATATTGTTGACTGGTCAATGAAAACCAGATGCTGCGGATCAAGTCTGACAGGTACAATCCAAGAAGTTGCTCTGCCTCTTAGTTATGTTATACTTCACGAGGCAAAAAAGCGGCGCGCAGATGTTATTACAACAGCATGCTCTTTATGCCAGTTCAACCTTGAGTGTTACCAGAATGATATTGATAAAAAATTTAAAACTGATCTTAAGATTGATGTTGTCTATTTTACACAGCTTCTGGGGCTTGCACTTGGAATTGACCATGTGGAGCTTGGTATTCAAAGGTTGTTTGCCAAGCCTGTAAATATTTTCAAAATATTGAAAGGAGATGAACATATTTATGTATAATAATAACGGCACTAATATCCCAAATATCGGATTTTATATCTGTCATTGCGGACATAATATAGCAGGAATGGTTGATGTAACCGATGTACAAAAATATGCTGCTTCTCTACCGGGAGTTACTGTTTCAAGAGATTATAAATATATGTGCTCAGACCCCGGTCAGGAACTGATACAAAAGGATATAAAAGAATTTGGGTTAAACAGAATAGTTGTAGCATCATGCTCTCCACTATTACATGAACATACATTCCGTGTTGCTACAGAAAAAGCTGGACTTAATCCTTACTTTTTTCATATGGTCAATATCCGCGAAAATGTTTCGTGGGTTACCCAAGACTTTAAAGAAGCTACAAAAAAAGCCAAAGATCTTGTTCGCGCAGCAATATCTCGTGTATTTTTTCATAAGCCACTTATTAAAAAGGAAGTTCCAATAAATCCTGATGTACTTGTACTTGGAGGCGGTATAGCAGGTATTCACGCAGCACTAACTATAGCAAATGCCGGCAAGAAGGTTTACCTTGTAGAACGAGAAGCAACTATTGGCGGTCATATGGCAATGTTCGATAAAACATTTCCTACGCTTGATTGTGCGGCATGTATCCTTACACCTAAAATGTCGGCTGTAAAATCTCATCCTAACATTACATTATGGACATACTCTGAAGTTGAAAAAATAGAAGGATTTGTTGGAAATTATAAAGCAACTGTTTTGCGCAAGCCGCGTTATGTAATTGAAGAACTTTGCGTTGGTTGTATGGATTGCATTGATGCATGCATATATAAAGAAGCAAAATATTCTGATGAATTTAATCTGGGATTAAGCATGCGCAAACCTATCTATATACCTTTCCCGCAGGCTACACCGCAAGTAGTATTAATTGATCCGGAAACCTGTATTGATTTTAAGAGTCACCGCTGCAAGAAAACATGCATAGATATATGCGATAGAGAAGCTATTGATTTGAAACAAACTGCAAAGTATGATGAAATTAATGTTGGCACGGTTATCCTTACCACAGGTTTTAAGACATTTGATGCAAAACGTGCTCCTCAATATGGATATGGAAAGTTTCCAAATGTATTTACTTCACTTGAACTTGAAAGAATGGTTAATGCATCAGGTCCTACATCTGGAGAAGTCATTACAAGAGATGGAAAAAAGCCTGCAAAAGTAGGTATCGTTCATTGTGTAGGCTCGCGTGATGAAAAAAGCAATAAATGGTGTTCAAAGGTATGTTGCATGTACTCGCTTAAACTTGCACACCTTATTAAAGAGCATACTGATGCAGAGGTTTATAATTTCTATATTGATATGAGAACACCTGGTAAAGGATATGAAGAATTTTATGATAAGTTGATGAATGAAGGCGTTAATTTTATAAGAGGACGTGTTGCAGAGATAACAGACTGGGCTCTTGTTGCAGAAGAAGAAAATAAACTTACAATTAGGGTAGAAGATACGTTAGTTGGAGTTGTTAGAAGGATACCTGTTGATATGGTTGTGCTTTCTGTAGGGCTTGAGCCAAGAGAAGATGCTTCTGATATTAGTAGGATGTTTAATATTTCATGTTCAAATGAAGGATTTTTCCTTGAGCGTCATCCTAAGCTTGCACCTGTTAGTACATTTACAGATGGTATCTTTATCGCAGGTGCCTGCCAGGGTCCAAAAGATATTCCTGAATCAGTTGCCCAGGCAGGTGCAGCAGCAGCCGAAGCGCTTTCACTTATATGTGCCGGAACTATTGAACTTGAACCCAATACTGCTAGTATTATTGAAGAATTCTGTTCGGGGTGCAAATCCTGCATTACACTTTGCCCATACACTGCAATATTATATAATGAAGATACTAAAAAAGCTTGTATAAACGAGGTGCTTTGCAAAGGTTGCGGCACTTGTGTTGCATCATGTCCATCTGGCTCTATTATACAGAATATGTTTGAAGATGAGCAGATATATGGTGAAATTGAAGGTTTGTTGAAATTTGCTGGTATAGAGCTTGCAGATAACAAAACAGAAGGAAAGGAGATTGAACATGCCTGAAGAAAATAATAAAAATAAATGGGAACCCAGAATTATTGCATTTTTCTGCAACTGGTGTACATACACTGCTGCTGATCTTGCAGGTGTCTCAAGATTAAAATATGCCCCAAATGTAAAGGTTATTAGGGTGATGTGTTCCGGCAGGATTGACCCTCAATTTATATTACAATCACTTGCAAGCGGTGCAGATGGTGTTCTTATCGGAGGCTGTCATCCGGGTGACTGTCATTATTCCGAAGGGAATTACAAAATGCTGAGGAGGTTTAGACTGCTGCAAAGAATTTTGAAAAGTATGGGAATTGAAAAGGAAAGAGTAAGGCTAGAATGGATTTCTGCATCAGAAGGTGAGAAAGTTAAAACCGTGATAAACGAAATGGTTGATACTATTAGAGAACTTGGTCCGCTTGGAATTCCTTTAAATATATTAGAATACAATAAGGATTTGATTGAAACCAAAACTGAAGAAAACAGGAAGGAGGAAGTTGAATATGTCTGAAAAACCTAAAATTGCTTTTTATTGGTGTGCTTCTTGCGGCGGATGCGAAGAATCGGTGGTAGATCTTGCTGAAGATATACTGATGGTTGCAGATGCTGTTGATATTGTATTCTGGCCTGTTGCTATGGACTTTAAAAAATCAGATGTTGAGGCTATGGAAGATGGTTCAATATTAGCAACCATGCTTAATGGCGCTATAAGAACTTCTGAACAGGTAGAAATGGCAAGGCTAATGAGGAAAAAAAGCAAGATACTTATTGCATATGGTTCCTGTGCTCACATGGGCGGGATACCTGCATTGGCAAATGAATTTGAGAGTACGGAGATATTAAAATATATTTATGATGATGCACCTTCTGTTATTAATCCTGAAAAAACCCGTCCCCAAATGAGCTATCGCGATAAGTCAGCTAATATTACTCTTCCGGCTTTCAGAAATATTGTACGCACTCTTAATCAGGTAGTTGATGTAGATTACTATTTGCCAGGCTGCCCGCCTACCCCAAAACTACTAAAGCAAGCAGTATTAACTTTACTTTCCGGAAAACTTCCTCCAAAAGGAACTGTTCTTTCTCCAGATATTGCTTTATGTGAAGAATGTCCGCGTAAAGATTCAAAACCCGCAGAACTTTCATTCACCCATTTTAAACGACCGCATTTGGTAATTGCTGAGGATGATAAATGTCTGCTTGCTCAGAATATAATTTGCATGGGTCCGGCAACACGCTCGGGATGTGAAGCATTATGTATAAATGGAAATATGGCTTGCTCAGGATGTTTTGGTCCTACATCAAGAGTCAAAGATCAGGGCGCAAAAATACTTTCTTCTATCTGCTCAAATCTTAAAGCTACAACAGAGGTAGAAATTGATAAAGTGCTGGATGAGATTCCCGATCCTGTTGGCACATTTTACAGGTACGGACTTGCATCATCTTTGCTTAGAAAAAAAATTCCGGAGGGGATATAAAATGGATAATAAAATTCAGGAAAAATGGAATGATGGAATGATGAAGGCAAATGAATCATATATGAAAACAAAACGTGTAACAATTGATCCTATTACTCGACTTGAAGGACATGGCAAAATTGATATACTCCTTGATGATAAAGGCGAGGTTGAAAGAGCGTATTACCAGATCCCCGAATTAAGAGGGTTTGAAATATTCTGTAAAGGGAAACCCGCCGAAGAAATGCCGCAAATTACAAGCAGGATATGCGGAGTGTGTCCAACGGCGCATCATATGGCAGGTACCAAAGCACTGGATAGCCTGTATAAAATTCAACCAACTAAAGCAGCAAAGAAACTCAGAGAACTGATATATAATCTATTTATGCTTGAAGATCATGCTCTTCATGTTTATGTTCTTGGAGGTCCTGATTTCATTGTAGGTCCTGACGCTTCTAAAGAAAAACGCAATATACTTGGTGTCATTGAAAAAGTCGGATTAGAAACGGGCAAAAAAGTAATTAGTATGCGTAAAAAAATACGTTCACTCATTACATACCTTGGAGGTAAGGTTATTCATCCGGTATTTGGACTACCTGGAGGTGTAGCAAAAGGTATCAACCCTGATGACCTGAACTTATTCAAGGAAGTTGCAAAAGACAGCCTAGAATTTGCAAGGTTTACTCTTCAGATCTTTAGGGATATTGTATTGAAAAATGATGAATACATGAAGATTATTACATCGGATACATATACTCACCGTACATACTATATGGGACTTGTTGATGAAAATAATAAGGTCAGTTTTTATGACGGCAAAGTAAGGGTTGTCGATCCGGACGGGAATGAATATGTAAAATTCAGTGAAGATAAATATCTTGATTACATTGCAGAACATGTTGAACCGTGGAGCTATGTAAAGTTTTGTTACTTAAAACCGCTTGGGTGGAATGGTTTTTCAGAAGATAAAGCATCGGGTATTTATTCTGTTGCCCCGCTTGCAAGGCTTAACGCTGCAGATGGAATGGCAACCGCAGAAGCACAATTGGCATATGAGGAATATTTCTCAACTCTTGGAGGAAAACCCGTTCATCATACACTTGCTAACCACTGGGCAAGAGTAGTAGAAATGCTGAATGCTGCCGAAAGAATTACAGAATTAGTAAACGATCCGGATATTACATCAAAGGATATTAGGGCAATCCCGTTTGAAACTCCTACAGTTGGTATCGGTATTGTTGAAGCTCCAAGAGGTACGCTTATACATCATTATGAAACAGATGAAAAAGGAATTATTACAAAAGTTAATTTAATAGTGGCAACACAGAATAATTCAGCAAGGATAGCAATGAGCGTTGATAAAGCTGCAAAAGGGCTTATCCACGGAGGCAAAGTCTCTGATGGGCTGTTGAATATGATTGAAATGGCATTCAGGGCATATGATCCGTGTAATGCATGTGCAACACACTCATTGCCCGGCAGCGTTCCGATAGTAATAAATATTTATGATAAGAATAGAACTTTGATTGATAAAATTTCAAGATGAATACTTTTAGTAACAATATGAATACACTTAATAACAAAATATTAGTTATAGCTCTTGGTAATGATATTATGGGCGATGATGCCGCTGGACTTGTAGCTGCACGAAAACTAGAATTGAAAATCGGCAGAGAGGTTGATATTTTTCAGGTATCCTCTGCCGGTTTCCGTCTGATAGATATTATGGAAGGATACCAAAAAGTTCTTCTGCTCGATTCTGTTCAGTCATCAACCGGCGAAATTGGAAAAATAATAGAACTGAATAAAGAAGAACTAATGGGAAAATATTCCGGGTCGCCGCATTATGCAGGCTTACCTGAAATAATTGAACTTGCCGGCAGGCTTGATATGAGTTTTCCCGAAGTGCTTAAAGCGCTGGTTATCGAAATTAACAACGAAGGATTTTTCCATGAAGGATTAAGTCCTGCAATTGAAGAACAAATTCCTGTTTTTGCAGGGAAAGCTTACGATATTATTAAGCACTGGCAAAACTGAATATTCTCACAGAAAAAATATTTCTTGAGAAAACATTCCTATATAACTAACTGTTATCAATATAGTAATGTCTATAGTCTGTCTTCCTATATTATATTTTAATTTATGAGTTTCCTCATATTTTGATTTAATTATTAAGGGTATATTTGTATTGAAATTTATGCATGAACTATCAGTCGCACAGAATATTATAGAAACAATTGAACTGAATGTACCAAAGGACGAGTTGAAAAATGTCAGGCAGGTATTACTTAAAGTTGGGGAGTTTAGCGGTGTTGTTACCGATTCACTTAAATTCTCATACGAGGTTATAACATCAGGTACAGAAATTCAAAACTCAGAACTTAAAATCGAAAATATTCCATTCAGCTTAAAATGCAATTCATGCGGAAGTATAACTTCAAATATCTATGGTTTAAGAGAGTGTGCAGACTGTTTACTGATGGATACAGAAGTACTCTCAGGGGAAGAGTTGATCGTTTCAGAAATTGTATTGGAAGATAAATCGTAAAATTTTATATAATAGGATGATATGAGTATAATAACAGTTGAAAGAAAAGTTCTGGCTAAAAATGATCTGGTAGCATCAGAAATTCGCAGCAATCTTTTAGAAAATGGTGTGTTTACTATAAATATAGTAAGCTCCCCTGGCTCGGGGAAAACAAGCCTTGTTGAAAAAACAATTGAGCATTTTAATGGCAGGATAAATATTTCAGTCATTGAAGGCGATGTTCAGACAGATCTGGATGCGCAAAGAGTTTCAGCATACAACGTTCCGGTAGTACAGATAATCACAAATGGAGGCTGCCACCTTGAAGCAAATCTTGTTAAGGATTCAATGACCAGTCTTGATCTTGCTCAAACTGACTTATTGATAATTGAGAATGTTGGAAACTTAGTATGTCCCGCGGGGTATGACCTGGGCGAAGATATGAAAGTTGTTGTCATAAGTGTAACCGAAGGTGATGATAAGCCGCTTAAGTATCCAAAGATGTTCATGAATTCAAAAGTACTTGTGATAAATAAAACAGACTTGCTGCCATATGTGAATTGCAAAATAGAAGTTTTGAAAAGCAATGCTTTGAAAATAAATCCTGTACTAAAAGTATTTGAAATATCATGCACAACAGGTGACGGAATAGATAAGTGGTGCAGTTTTTTAGAGAGCAGCATTTAAAGTAAAATTGAAACAAAAAGTTAAGATAGTAATAAGAGGCGCAGTACAGGGCGTCGGGTTTCGTCCATTTATATACCGGTTAGCTATTGAGCTTGGAATTAAAGGCTGGATAATTAATTCTTCACAAGGCGTTTTCATAGAAGCAGAACATGACCGCCAAACCCTTGAAAAATTTTTACATAAAATTGATACAGATAAACCTAAAAATTCATATATACAAAGCTTTGAGCATACCTGGCTTGATGCAGAAGGTTTTACTGATTTTGTAATACGTGAAAGTCGGGAAGCAGGAAGCAAAACTGCTTTAGTATTACCGGATATTTCTATATGTAATGATTGTATTGAAGAAATCTTCGATCCTGAAAACAGGCGTTACCTATACCCGTTCACCAACTGTACAAATTGCGGACCTAGATTTTCGATAATAAAAGACTTGCCTTATGACAGATGCAATACGACTATGGGTGAATTTGAAATGTGTGATGAGTGCAAGGATGAATATACAGACCCTCTTAACCGCAGGTTTCATGCTGAACCAACAGCATGCCCCAAATGCGGTCCGCAAGTTACACTTCTTGATGCAAAACAAACGCTCGTTTCTCAAAGAAATCATGCTATCAATGATTTAGTTAAGTTTATTAAAGAAGGCATGATAATTGCTATAAAAGGAATAGGCGGTTACCAACTAATCTGTGATGCAGGAAACGATAATTCTATTAAAGAATTACGATTAAGAAAAAAAAGGAATGAAAAACCGTTTGCTTTGATGTTTCCTGATATTGAATCGGTTAAATTTGAATGCGAAGTAAATGAAAATGAAAAAAATATATTAGTTTCTGTTGAAGCCCCTATAGTTCTTTTAAAGAAAAGAAAAAATATTAAATCTGTAATTTCAAATGAGTGTGCTAAGAATAATCCTTATCTTGGTGTAATGCTTCCGTATTCGCCATTACATCATATATTATTGAAAGAGCTTAGCTTTGCAATTGTAGCTACAAGCGGTAATATTTCAGATGAGCCTATTTGTATTTCGGAAGTGGAAGCATTTGAAAAGTTGAGTAGTGTTGCTGATTATTTTCTTACGCATAACAGGAGTATTTTAAGACATGTTGATGATTCTATAGTACGATATGCAGGTAATAATGAAATGATAATCAGAAGGGCAAGAGGTTATGCACCATTACCACTGGTAATTAAAGAAATTGAAAATACTACACTTGCAGTTGGTGGACATCTGAAAAATGCAATTGCATTAAATAAAGGCAATAATATATTTATTTCTCAGCATATTGGTGATCTTGAAAATGTTGAATCAATAAACGCTTTTAAGCGGGTGATAAATGACCTGGAAAATTTTTACGAATTGAAACCTGAACGAGTTATCTGTGATCTGCATCCGGATTATGCATCAATAAAATATTCTGAATTACTTGGCATACCTTTGTATAAAGTTCAGCATCATTACGCTCACGTGCTTTCATGCATGGCAGAAAATGAGCTTGAAGGTGATGTATTAGGAGTATCATGGGATGGCACAGGCTATGGAACTGATGGAGCAATATGGGGCGGGGAGTTTATAATTCCAAAAGGCAAAGAATTTATCCGCAAAGGATATTTTAAACCATTCAGGCTTCCCGGTGGAGAGCAGGCTATTCATGATGTATGGAAAACAGGTTTTTCGCTGCTTTATGATGTTTACGGTGAAAAAGCTACTGAGCAAAAGAATATTGAGTTTTTAAATTATAAAGAAGTAAATCTTATCAGGCAAATGCTTGATAAAAATATTAATTCGCCCTTAACTTCAAGCGCAGGCAGATTGTTTGACGGTGTTTCGGCGATAATTGGTTTAAGAAATACTGTTAATTTTGAAGCACAGGCTGCAATGGAATTGGAATTTGCCACTGATGATGTTAAAATAAATGATTATTTTAGCTATTCTATAGATGAAGAAAATGACGGTACTTTGGTTTTCAATTGGCATGATGTTATAAGAGGCATAGTAGAAGATATTAAAAATAAAATTTCAGTTGGTATTATTTCAACAAAATTCCATAATTCACTTGTTGAGCTTATTGTTCAGGTATCACATAAAACTGGTTTCAAAAAAATTGTTTTAACAGGAGGATGTTTTCTGAATAAATACCTGCTTGAAAGATCAGTTTACAGATTGAATGAAGAAGGTTTTAAAGTTTACACTCATCAAAGGGTTCCCTCTGGTGATGGCGGTATATCACTTGGGCAGATGAAATTTTCAACATATATTAAGTAAAATAAAATAAAAATGTGTTTAGCTATTCCCGGTAAAATATTGAGTATTGATGATTCTGGCGGCGAACTTATGAAAATTGGCAAAGTAAGTTTTGGCGGAATAATTAAAGATGTTAACCTTGCATATACACCCGAAGCTGTTGTAGGTGAATATGTTATAGTTCACGTTGGATTTGCACTCAACACAGTAGATGAAGTTGAGGCTGCCAAAGTGTTTGAGTATCTAAAAGAAATTGACGGTCTTGATGAACTAACAGGCGAAGAAAAACAAATATGATCATATATGAAATTCATTGATGAATACAGAGATAAAGACGCTTCATTGAGATACTCAGAGCTTATTCATAATATTACTACAAAAAATTGGAATATTATGGAAGTGTGCGGCGGGCAAACCCATGCAATTGTCAAATATGGAATTGATGAGCTACTGCCAAAAAGCATTAGGCTGATACACGGACCAGGCTGCCCGGTTTGCGTTACATCTCTTGAACTTATTGATAAATCAATTGAAATTGCATCAAGAAAAAATGTGATTTTCTGCTCTTTCGGTGATATGCTCAGGGTTCCCGGTTCAAAGAAAGACTTATTACAGGTTAAAGCCGAAGGTGGTGATGTTAGAATGATGTACTCGCCACTTGATGCTTTAAAAATAGCTAAAGATAATCCGCTAAAAGAAATAGTTTTTTTTGCAGTAGGATTTGAAACCACAGCACCGGCAAATGCAATGGCTGTTTATCAGGCTAAAGAGAAGGGTATAAAGAATTTTTCAATACTTGTTTCTCATGTACTTGTTCCACCTGCGATGGAAGCGATATTATCTTCACAAAATAATCTTGTTCAGGGATTCTTAGCAGCCGGTCATGTTTGTGCTGTTATGGGTTACAATGAATACTACCCGCTTGCTGAAAAATATAAAGTACCAATTGTTGTTACAGGATTTGAACCACTTGATATACTCCAGGGAATATACATGTGCGTTAAACAGCTTGAAGAAGGAAGATTTGAAGTTGAAAACCAATATGCAAGAGTTGTAAGTAAAGAAGGCAATCTGAATGCACAAAATATTGTAAGCAATGTTTTTAAGATTGGTACAAGAAAGTGGCGTGGGATTGGGGAGATTCCCGATAGCGGATTGGTATTGCAGGATGATTATATAGAGTATGATGCATCGTTAAAGTTTGGACTTGCTGACCTAGTTGTTGAAGAGCCGAAAGAATGCATTAGCGGAATAATTTTACAGGGATTGAAAAAACCAAACGAGTGTGAAGCATTTGGTACAAAATGCACACCCGAGCGTCCACTGGGAGCAACAATGGTTTCAAGTGAAGGAGCATGTGCTGCGTATTATAGATATAGGAAAATTTAACCCTGAGCGAAGCGAAGGGTCTATTCATTAATCTTTTTAAATAACAATTATGGATTCTTCGTTGCACTCAGAATTAATATTACAATGTCCGATACCGATAAGCGATTACCCCAAAGTGCTTCTTGCGCATGGCGGGGGTGGAAAACTTATGCACAACCTGATAGAAAAAATGTTCTGTGCAGCTTTTACTAATGATATTCTAAAACAGGAGCATGATTCAGTACAAATTGAGCTAAGCGGAAACAATATTGCTTTCACAACTGATTCATACGTAGTGAAACCAATATTCTTCTCAGGGGGTGATATTGGCTCACTTGCGGTTAATGGGACAGTAAATGATTTGGCAATGAGCGGGGCAATACCAAAATATCTTAGCCTTGGTCTTATTATTGAAGAAGGTTTCGGAATGAATGACCTTTGGCGTGTTGTGCAAAGCATTGCCTCAGCAGCTAAAGATGCGGGAGTAAAAATTGCGACAGGGGATACAAAAGTTGTTGATAATGGTAAAGGTGATGGTATTTTTATTAATACATCAGGAATTGGAATTATTGAACATAACTTAAATATATCACCCAAAAACATTCAGAGAGGTGATGTTATTATTTTAAATGGTGATATTGGCAGGCATGGCATAGCAATAATGGCTGAGCGTGAAGGACTGGAGTTTGAACATAAGATTGAAAGTGACTGCGCTCCTTTAAATGAAATTATTCAAAATATTATTAATGCCGGAATTGATGTTCACTGCCTGCGAGATCTAACACGAGGGGGATTATCAAGCACATTAAATGAGCTTGCAGCAACATCACACACAGAAATAATAATTGATGAAACAACAGTTCCAGTTCGCGAAGATGTTAAGGGAGCTTGTGAAATACTTGGGTTTGACCCAATGTATGTTGCCAATGAAGGTAAGTTTATAGCAATTGTACCTGAAAGTGATGCACAAAAGTGTATTGAAGTTATGAGCACACATAAATATGGCGAAGGATCTGCAATAATTGGTAATATTACTCAAGCCAATGAGGCTATTGTTAAACTTAAAAGCCGCATCGGCACAACACGCATACTTGATATGTTAAGCGGTGAGCAATTGCCAAGAATATGCTGAAGTTTATATGAATACATCCGATATAATATATAATAAACCCCGCAATAATTTCTCATTGCGGGGTTTATTGTTTTGCTTCATTACTTATTTTTTATCTGCTAGGAAAAGCACCCTGTCCTGATTTTACTACTATTCCATCTCTTGTTGCCTGCCATGTGTAATCCCACCATTGTCTTGGATTTTTCTTGGTAACACCTGTAAATTTTATCTGTACACCAATTGGTTGTCCAACTCCTCCCATTGGGGGAATATTCTGCCCCTGCGGACCTTTTTTAACTCCTATTTTACCCTTAGCAGTATCTGTGGTTTGGGGGTCTATCTGCCAACCTACCATTGTAACCCAACCTATTATTTTTACGGTAGAATCAAACTGAACGTGGAAATCATTTACGATTGTATCTTGTGAATTATTCCTTAACCTGAAGACAAGTACATTACCTTCCCAATATGGTTCAATAAAAATAGAAGCTGGGGGAAGATCTGAAGTTGTTCCAAATTCTTCTATTGATGGCGCAAGCGGATTTTGATCGCTGCAAGCCGAAAAGAAAATAGCAATACCGAACAAGAATGCAAAAAATACTGATTTGAAGTTGATTTGTGTGTTTTTCATTTTTTAATTCCTCCTGGGAATGTTTATTGATTAATTGTTTTACTTGCTACAAAATTAATCCTAAACCTTGCAGTTACCTTATCGGAAACCTTATCGCCTAATAAAGTTGAAATTTTGAAGATTTTAAACATTTTTTTTAAAATTAGAACAAGGGTAAAATAGGATATAATATAAGAAGAATTAAATACATACTAAAGAAAACTATTTCTCAAACAGCCTTTCTATATCATTTAATGTGGAATGTTGCGGCTTTTCACCAATTTCTTCTTCATATTGAGTAATAAATTTATCAATTTTATACCTGGCAAGATTTACTTTACCAAGATTTATATATGCTCTAACCATTGCTTTAATTGAAGCAATATTCAGGTTATCCATACGATTCAGTTTCTCTGCATATTCTATCATTTCATCTAACCTGTTTTGTGCTGATAGCAGCTTAAGCAATTTTTCAGAAATTTTGATGAACTTATTCCTATATTCTTCACGAATAGTATTGCACCAATCTTCATAATATCCTTCAAGTACATCCCCGGAATATAGTGTTATGGCTTTTATCAAATATTCAGTACACTGTTCAGGGTTTTGATTTGAATTGGCATTATTAATTAAATTATCAAAATCTTCCAGGTCAGAGTAGTAACTATAGCTCTGGTTTAATCTTAATGTTTTATCTTCATAAATAATATATTCCGGGTTTACCGAACTTACTTTAACATTTTTATTTTGATCCTCTTTGGTCTGAACCCTGAGAGCTGTTCTTAAGTTAGAAACAGCCTGATGGAAAGTATTATCAGTGCTATCAATAGGTGTATCCCTGAAAAATATATCTACAATTTTATCTTTTGATATTGTCTGATTATGAGAAAACAGTAAATAACATAAAAGCAATTTTCTTTTTTTTCTGATCCATTTTTTTTCAGGTATTTCTTCACCCTTTAGTATAAATCTCAATCCCCCAAAAGCTAACATTTTAAGATCATATTTGCTTTGTACAAATTTTATTAAAAAATCTCTGTAATTATCACTTATCCAATTTAATTCAGCTATTTCAGCAGTAGATGCCAAAAATTCTTTTAATGTTTCTTTATATTTATTTCCTGCCAGTCTGAATATGCTATCTGAGATAATATATTCACGCAGCAAAAACGAATAATATCCTTTTTTCTTTGAAAGACTGAAAACTTTTTCAATAAATTGGTTACATGTTTCAGGGTTATTCTTTTGGTAACATTTGGCAAGATAGAATCCGGCAATAGATCTATCATAATTTGAATCTATTGAAGTAAGATAATCATATGCTTTAATTAATTCAATTTCAGACTCTTCAGTAGGATTTTTATCAATTTTACTTATTGTCTTTAACAATGAATTAAGGATATTATCAAATTCTGAAGAGCTGTTCATGTATTTTTCGGATAGCTCTAAATATTTAATTGCGCTCTCACTGTTTCCAAGGTAATAACTGCACTCACCCAAAAATTGGTAGCTTAAATAAATATATTGGCTGTTTTTTAATTTTAATGCTAATTTATTTATCTCAGCAGCGAGTGCAATTGATGATGTATAGTCCCCTGATTCAAAAATGAGAGTATATTCTGTCATTTTAACAACAATTTCAAACACTGGAGAACTGAAAAAACGAAGAATTTTTAATGTTTCATCGTAAAACTCTTTAGCTTTTCGGAATTTTCCTGAGCGGGAATATAATATTGCAAGATTTCCCTGAACAACAAGTTTTTTTTGCAGACTTCGTGTCATGCTTAAGGTCAATTCATAATAATGTATTGAATAAACAAACTCACCCTTAATAATGTTAATATTTCCCAGTAAATTATAAATATCTTCTGCTATAGTGTTTTCTCCTATATTTCCGCACAATTCAAGCGCTTTGTTTGAATAAGCCAGCGACTTAGTAAGATCGTTATTTTGGAAGTAGATATTCCCCAGGAAATAGAAAATTTTTGCTTTGTTTATATCAGATGATTTGATCTTTTCAATTTCCATGAGTGTTTTGAGCGCATCGGAAGTTTTACCATGATTCAGCATTATTTCAAGCTTCATGATAACAGCCGTTATAGTAAAATCTTCATCATTATCTTTCCGGGATATTTCTATTGCCCTGTTCAAATATTCAAGTGCTTTATCTAATTGCCCTAAGAAATATTTACACAAAACACCTTTATAATAAATTATGTTCTTTAAATTTACCAGATTGTTTTCATCAAGTGAATTTATCCAATTCCAAAGCTTTTCAAACCTACCGTTCAGGAAGAACTCATCAAAGTTTTCTATAATAAGTTTTTCAGCATATTCCAGTTTGCCCGAGAGTAATGAATAGTCAATAGCTTTTTCAAAATTTGAGCTTGAATGGTAAAAAAGACTTGAATTGTAAAAAATTTCTTTTTGTATGTTGTCTGATAATATCTCTTTTGATTTTGAGTTAAGGAAAGTTCTGAATAACTGCACATAATCATAAACAATAATTATTGTTCCGTTTACATTAATAAATTGTTTTGATTCAAGAAAAATATTTTTTTCAAGTAAATAGTCAAGCAGTTCAGAACTGTTGTTTGATTTCAAGATGAAATTACAAATTTCCGGATCAAAATTTTCAAGGTGAGAGGTCTTAAGAAGAAAATCTTTTATTCCTTTATCCAGCTTACTGAAAATTTCTTCTGCAAAGTAATCAAACAGATTAACGGGCAAAGAACTTAAGTAACCATCACCGCTATTAGATTTATCACCCATAGCCTGCATAACAAGGTGAATACCGGTTATCCATCCTCCCACAGAGGATTGCAAGTAGACAAGCTCCTTATCAGATAAAGGCTTTGAGTATATCTTTAATGCCAAGGATGTAATCTCATCTTCGGAAAATACAAGTTCTTTCTGGGTAATCTCACTAAGTTGCCGTTTAGCCTTTAAATGTGTTAGGTTCAGTTTTGGAAGGTCTCTTGAAATTATTACCAATTGAATATTATCAGGCAGGTCACTAACTAGCATGTCAAGGAATTCAAGAACATATTTTTCATTTTGAAGTTCGTGAAGGTCATCAAGTACTATCAGAACATCCTCGTTAAATTTTAAAAACAATTCATTTATTATCAAACCTGATAACTCGCCCAATGCAGCATCCATATCATTTATTTTTTCTGTATCATTTTCTATTAATGATATGGTTTCAAATATTACATCCCCAAATTGTTCATTTATCCTGTTTAATGAACTTGTAATATATATCAACAGGTTAAAAACTCCTTTGATATCAGGAGTAATATGAACCCAAGCAGTAGTTTTATTGGATTGGATTATGTATTCATTAACAATAGTAGTTTTACCATAGCCAGCCGGTGCTGTTACAAGCAGTAGTTTTTTCCCGGCAGATGAGGATAATAGTTCTACAATACCGCTTCTGGCGATAATATTTTTCGGGGCTTTTGGTGGTGTAATCCGGGTCTGAATAACCTGTCTGACTTTTAGCGCATTCATTATGAAATATAATAATAGTAAACTATCATTTATACGTAATAATTAGCAGTTATTTTTACACCTGCAAAAGAGTTTATTATTTAATTCTTTCTTAAACTATATTTGCAGTATGAGTATATTAATAGAAAATGCTTCACAGGTTGTAACATGCCATATTAAGGGCAGAAAGTTTAAAGCCGGTAAATACCAGTCAGAAATTGGCTTACTGAAAAATACCAGTATCTACACCGAAGGCGGAAGAATTAAGTGGATAGGGAAAAGCTTGCCAAAGAGTTTGAGGAAAAAAGACCTGAAGAAAATAGATGGACGGGGCAAATGTGTTTTACCCGGATTTATTGATTCACACACACACCTTGTATTTGCAGGCAGCCGCGCCGATGAATTTCAAATGAGGATAAATGGCAGCACTTATGAGGAAATTGCAAAAGCAGGCGGCGGAATAGTTAGCACAGTAAAAGCTACACGCAAATCAACAAAATTACATTTGAAAGAACTTGCTGTAAAGAGAATAAATTCATCAATCAGCTTTGGCGTTACAACAATTGAAGCAAAATCAGGCTATGGGTTGAATACTGCAGCAGAACTTAAAATGCTTGAAGTGATAAATGAACTTAATCGCGAAATGCCAATTGATATTTATGCAACTTTTCTTGGTGCGCATACTTTCCCAAAAGATAAAAGCAAAGAAGAATATTTAGAAGAGATTTTATATGAAATGATCCCGCAGATCGCAAAATATGACTTAGCGACTTTCATTGATGCATTTTGCGAAAAGAATTATTTTTCTGTGAGTGATACTAAAAAAATATTCCATCAGGGAATTAAATTTGGACTTGTTCCCAAACTTCATACAAATCAGTTTTACTCAATTGGCGGAATACAAGCAGCAATATCATGCGGAGCAATTTCGGTTGATCATCTTGAAGTGATGAAACCATCTGACATAAAAGCTCTGATTAGTTCAGGTACAATTGCCTGTGTTTTGCCTTCAGTTTCTTATTTTCTTGATATTCCATACGCACCTGCAAGAAAAATGATAGAGAGTAAAATTCCCGTAGCACTTGCAACTGATTTTAACCCCGGAAGCGCAATGAGTGAAAATATTCAGTTGGTAATGAGCATGGCTGTTCATTTATTAAAAATGAATATTGAAGAAACAATTAACTCCGTTACAATTAATGCTGCTGCGGCTCTGGGTATATCTCATAATGTTGGCAGTATAGAAACAGGTAAACAGGCTGATATGGTTATTTTTGATACACCCAATTATAATGATATTATTTATCATTTTGGTGTAAACCAGGTTGAAAAGGTGATAAAGCGCGGGATAATTATTTATGACACCGACTAATGTATTACCAAAAATATTACCGGTACAATTTTGATAAAAATATTGCTTTAAAAAGATTTAAAACACAGTTTTATAGTGAAAAACCATTACATTTAATCATTCAATAATAAATGCTAACTTTGTATAATATTTACAAAATTTATTGCAATATTTATGAGAAAAATAGTTGAATGTGTTCCTAATATTTCCGAAGGAAGAGATGAAAAAATTATTAATGCCTGCGCTGATGCCGTTAGAGCGGTTGAAGGCGTAACCCTTTTGGATGTTGACCCGGGCAAATCAACCAACCGGACAGTATTTACATTTGTTGGCGACCCTGATTCTGTAGTAGAAGCCGCATTCCAGTTTGCAAAGACTGCTTACGGGCTTATTGATATGTCAAAACATTCAGGAGCACATCCTAGAATGGGTGCTGTTGATGTTTGTCCGTTTGTACCTGTTGCAGGCGTAACAACTGAAGATTGTGTAGAGTGCGCAAAGAAATTCGGCAAACGCGTTGGTGAAGAGCTTGGAGTTCCGGTTTACCTGTATGAAGGAGCATCAACAAATCCAGCAAGGAAATCTCTGAAGCAAATTCGGCAGGGCGAGTATGAAGCAATTAAAGATAGAATATATAAACCTGAATGGAAGCCGGATTTTGGACCGCAGGAATTTATTCCTAAATCAGGTGCAACAGTAACCGGCGCAAGATTTTTCCTGATTGCATATAATGTAAATATACTTGGTACCAAAGAACAGGCTCACAGGATAGCTTTAAATATCCGTGAACAGGGCAGGGGGCAGGATGAACCCGGCAGGCTTAAAGCAATTAAAGCAATCGGCTGGTATGTCGATGAGTATAATATGGCACAGGTATCCATCAATCTTGATAATTATACTATAACACCACCTCATATAGTTTTTGAAGAATGTGATAAAGATGCAAAAGAATTAAACCTTGCAGCAGCCGGAAGCGAACTTGTTGGACTTATTCCACTGGAAGCAATGTTAATGGCTGCTGATTATTACATTAAGAAAGAAAATCTTTTTATTGTAGATGAAAAGCAAAAGATAAGGCTTGTTGTCGAAAGACTTGGTTTAAATTCTATTTCACCATTTATTCCAGAAAAGAGAATCATCGAGTATATGATATCAGAAGGCAGTAATGAACCACTTGCTTCAATGTCAGTCCGCAGCTTTGTTGAGCTTGTGGGAGCGCGTACATCAGCGCCGGGCGGGGGAAGCGTTTCAGCTTTAATAGCTTCGCTTGGCGCGGGTTTAGGAGCAATGATGGGATGGATGAGCTACGGTACCAAGAAATTCGAGCATCTTGATGCAAAGATGAGAGAGCTGATTGCACCACTGTATGAAAATATGAAGAAACTTATTCCAATGATTGATGCTGATACAAATGCTTTCAACGATTATATGACAGCGATGAAAATGCCGAAGAATACTGATAAGGAAAAAAAGATCAGGAAAGAATTGATGCAGGAAGGATTAAAGAAAGCTATCAATGTTCCTCTGGGAGTAATGAGGGTATCCGATACATGCTGGCAATATATGATAGAACTTGCAAAACTTGGTAATGCAAGCTCTGCAAGTGATTTGGCTGTTGGAGCTAAATCTCTTGAAACAGGAATATGGGGTGCGTTAAAGAATGTTGAGATAAATCTTGTTCAAATAGATGATGAAAAGTATAAATCAGATGTTATGAAAGAAGCCGGTGAAATAATGCATCGGGCACAGGCAAATCTGGCAGAAGTTGAGAAGATACTTAGTAGCAGAAAATAGAATAGATTTTCTTTCCCAAACCGGAGTTTGGGAAAGAGAGTAAATCATACTCCGTCCCAAACTCCGGTTTGGGACGGAATGATTGAATATTCAGCCCTGATGCCTAATCCGCCTTGGCGGAACCAGATACACAGCCTCTGTTTCCCAAACTCCAGTTTGGGAAGCTAACAACTATTTCTTTTTTAAACATGAGAAGTAAATATAAAATTTTAAATCAGGAAGGGCTGTACTTTATTACATCATCTATAGTTGGATGGTTACCTGTTTTTTATTCTGAAAAATATCTTAATATTCTTATAGAGTCTATAAAGTTTTCACAAACCAAAAAAAACATAAAACTCTACGCATATGTTTTACTTGATAATCACTTTCATTTGATAGTTTCAGGTGATAATTTATCAAATGTTATGAAATCAATAAAAAGTTTTACTGCCAAAGAAATTATCAATCAATTAAAGATCGATCAAAAAGAAGTTTACTTAAATCATTTTAAGATAAATAAACTTAAATATAAAGTTAAAAGTGAATATCAGGTTTGGCAGGAAAGTTATCACCCACAGGAATTAATATCAGATAATATTATTCAGCAAAAAGTTGAGTATATTCACTTAAATCCTGTAAGAAAAGGAATTGTTACGGAACCTGAGCATTGGAAGTACAGTTCAGCTGGATTTTTTTCTACAGGCGAAGAAGGAATTTTGCACTTAAATGGTTTTGATTGAGATATTCCTTTCCCAAACCGGAGTTTGGGAAAGAGGATTTTATGTGGTGTTTTGATTATGTACCCAGTCCCTGCTTCCCAAACTCCAGTTTGGGAAGCTAATCTTTTTCATTTTAAAAATAAATAAATACATTATGCCTACAAAAATTACAGTTACAAAGAATGGAAGTTACAGGATTGAAAGTGATGATATGGAAATCTATGATGCCAATGGCGGTAAATATGATCTTGCTGGCAGGACAACGATTGCCTTATGCAGGTGTGGACAAAGCAATAAAAAACCTTTTTGTGATGGTTATCATAAAACCTGCGTGTTTGAATCAGAAGTAATAGCTTATGCGCTTGAGCCGAAGAAGCAGGGATAGAAACTTATGCCTTAGTGGTGAAAATATCATTTACTTCAAATACTTTTCAAACCAGCCAGTGATGCGCTTATACTGATCGAGCCAGCTTGTTTGCCTGTAGAAACCGTGATTTTCCTTCGGGTATATCATAACCTCAAAATCTTTTTTGTTATCAATAAGTTTTTGTGTTAGCTGAACCATATCCTGAAAGAATACATTATCATCCAGCATTCCATGTGTAACTAGTAAATGACCCTGTAGATTTTCTGCATAAGTTATTGGTGAAGAAAGATCATAATATTGCTCAACACCAGAGCTATCAAGATCGCCAAGCCTGCCGAGTGTAAACCACCGGTTACTGTAATAATAATTCTTCCAGTCCGATACAGCTCGTAATGAAACACCCGCTTTAAATATTTCGGGATAACGAAATAGCGCCATCAAGGTTGTAAAACCTCCATAACTGCCGCCGTATATTCCAATATTATCTTTATTAATAAATCCAAGGTTATCCAGATAGTTTATTCCGCTGATGTAATCGGAAACTTCCCAATATCCAAGATTGCGGTAAGTTTTATTGCGGAATTCTTTGCCATAACCCATGCTGCCGCGGTAATCTATATCTAAAACTACAAAATCCCTTTGAGTTAAAAAAGTATTTACCATAAAATTATCACTGTAAGGCGAAAATCCGTTTGTAATATTCTGCAAATAACCTTCACCGTGAACAAAACATATTAAAGAGTATTTTTTCTTTGGATTAAAATTCTTTGGTTTATATACAAAACCATATACCAATTGCCCATCTTCTTCATTTTTGAAAGTTATAATTTCCGGTAGATTCCAGTTTAAAGCAGTAAACTTTGGTGAGATTGTATTGGTTAACTGTTTTATCTCTCCTGTTGAAATATTCAATGCATAAAGCTCATTTGGTTTATTTATATATGAATGTGAATAGAAAATATAACTGCCATCTTTAGATAACTTAATATCTTCTATATCTCCGTGCTCTTTTGTTAATTGGGTAATACTGCCGCTAGAAATATCTGCTGAATAAAGATTGTAGTCATAAGGTACTTCTGTATTTGCTGTAAAATATACTTTGCCTTTTAATCTATCTGTAACAGATGAAAGTATTGTGAACTTACCGCCTGCAACAGTGCTAAATCCTGTGCCATCGGTTTTTATTTTATACAGGTTGTTGAAGCCTGATACTTCGGATTCAAACATTACATATTCACTATCAATGAACATTGTTTGGTTTGAGTGTCTTTCATACCAAGCAGGATCAGTTTCTGAATAAATTTCCTTCATATCTTTTGATACAACATCATAAATAAATAATTTTCTGGCATGCCTATCAAGAGTTTCAATGTCAAGTAAAAGCTTTGAGCCGTCAGGCGAGTAGTCAGCGTATGAGGTAGAATATCTTTCAGTGCCCTGATAGTTGAATTCATTAACAACTTTATAAATAGAATCCTTACCTTTAGAGTTAATACTATATTCGTATAGACTAACCATTGATATTCCGCGCTTTTGGGTTTCTGCTTTTACAAATTTTCCGTTATAATCAGGAAATACAAGCGGTATTTTTGTTGAATTATTATATTTTACAACAAAAAGCCTTAATTCAGTTTTAGAGTTAACATTAAATTTATCGGTCATATCAATTATCTGGTATGATATTGAATCAGATTCATCAGATGTTAATTCAAGTTCATTTGAAACAGCTTTTGTACTGTCATATTTTCTTAAGTAGTAATTTCCGCCACGTCTGTAAAGAGCAAAATTACCAATTACCTCAGGAGAGTATTCATATTTATCGGTTTCGGTAAGCCTGATATCTTTTGTGTATTCACGTGAGTTCACAAAATCTTTTGTAATATATACATCACCTTTTATAATTGTAACAGCATTTCCATTTGGTAAAATCACAAATTCAGAAGCTGTTACACCTGTATCAGAATGTTTGTAAGTATCACCAGTTTCATAGTTCATATCAAACATACTCAGCATACCGTCATAATCATCATCGGCATAGTAATATATTTTCTTTGAATCAGTATGGATGTATTTTAATGAAGGGCGTGGATTTATGATATTAGTATCCTGAAATATGTATTCGAGGGTGATATTTTGTGAAAAGGACTCTGAAATTATTACAAAGAAGAAAATTAACAATCGGAGCGGTGTGCCTGCCTTCCGAAACATCAGTTCAAGCAGGAAGAATCTATTATTACTAGACCCTTCACTCCGCTTTGTTCCGTACAGGATTGAGTTAATAATGCAGTTCTTCAACTTTTTCTCTTTCCCTGATAAGATAATGTTTATCGCCATCAACTAATACTTCAGCCGGGCGGAGTCTTGCATTATAATTTGATGAAAGTGAGTAACCATAGGCTCCCGTTGTTAACACTGCAAAGCGGTCACCGCGCACCATCTTCTGAATGCTGCGTTTTGTTGCGAGAAAATCTGATGTTTCGCAAACTGGACCTACAATATCAACTGTTTCAAAACCTGTATCTTTAAGTGTCAGAAGAACTATCTGGTGATATGCCTGGTAAAGACATGGTCTCATTAGGTCATTCATACCGGTATCGGTAATTATAAATTTTTTAAGTTCACCCTGTTTAGTATAAAGCACTTTTCCTGTAAGTATTCCCGCATTTGCTACTAAAGACCTGCCCGGCTCTATAATAAGTTTTTTATTGTATGTTGAGAGTATTTTCATAACTGATTCAACATGCTCGCCAAGAGGTGAGTATCTTGTAGTATCATCATCTTCGGTGGGGATATACCTGTGAGTCATAATATTTTTATACTGAACGCCAAAGCCGCCTCCAAAGTTTATGTAGCGAATATTGATACCTATCTTTTCTACCTTTTCAATTAACTCTCCGAGATATTTAACGGCTTCAATATATGGTTTTACTTCTGTAATTTGTGAACCTATGTGTGAATGAATTCCTATGACATCAATATTTGGTAATCCGTTTGCAGTTTTAAAAACCTCCAAAATATCTTTACTATCAATACCGAATTTGTTTTCTTTCATTCCGGTTGTAATGTAAGGATGGGTTTTAGCATCAATATCCGGATTAACCCTGATTGATATTCTTGCAATAACACCAAGCCTGTGAGCAATTTGTGAGATTACATGAATTTCCTGAAGTGACTCAACCGTAAAATTGAATATATTTTCGCGGAGGGCATATTCAATTTCTTCATCAGTTTTGCCAACGCCGGTAAATGTGATTTTATTTCTTAGGTAACCGAACTTTAGTGCAAGATAAAGCTCACCCCCTGATGCAATTTCAGCCCCCGCACCTTCTTCAGCCAGCAGCTTGAGTATTTCAGGGTTTGAGTTTGCTTTAATAGCGTAACAATTTATAAAATCCAGCTTTGAATTTACAAGCGGCTGGTTAATTTCGCGGTAATTCTTTAAAATCTGGTTCTTACTGTAAATATATAATGGTGTGCCAAATTCTTTTGCAAGATCTTCTACAAGGAAATTTTCAGCATATAAATTGTTATCTTTGATATAAAAATGGTTCATACAGTTAAATTAATTTGTATATAAATTAATTGCAAAAATAAAGCATTGTTATGACTAATGAAATGGAATAATTGAAGTTCAACACTTTTGTAAGGAAAAAAAATATGAAATGCAGGAAACGAGACCAACATCGCGGGAATCTTATTGTAAGATTGCTCCCTAACGCTAAGCGTCGCGGGTGTGCCTAACAAAAAAGCTGTTTACTAAACAAGTAACCAGCTTTTTTTGAATGAAGTGTTTTCAAGTAAATTTATAAATCCATTCCGTCATTGCTATCACGATTATTATTATCTTTTTTTCTTCCCTTATCCATACTCTTTTTTTCCTGCTGACCAAAACGGTAAGTTAAGTTTAGAAACAGAGTTCTTGAATCTCTTCTTCGCTCAAATGTTTCTGTAAATCCTGTTCCTTTAATATTAGCTTTGAATTTAGCATTATCAAAAATATCGCTTACTCTTAATGTAATACTCAAACGCTTTTCAAAGAAATCTTTTTTAAAAGCAGCATCAAGCATAGAAAAGGGTTCAAATGTTCCTTGAGCAGAATAATTTTTACCCGAGTAAAAATAAGAAAGTTGCAGGCTCATATCAGCAGGAAGTGTAAGCGTTGACATTGATCTTGCTGTCCAAGAGTATCCGCTGTTTGTTAACCCACTGCCAATATTAGTAGCATCCACTTCAGTTTTATAATAGCTGAAAGTATTATTAATACTCCAGAATTTTACAGGCTGTAAGTTTAAAATAAGCTCGCCCCCGTATGATTTTGATTTGTTATAATTTACAAATGAAGTTAATGTTGTTACGCTATCTATCAATGTTCTTGTTCTTGCTATCTGGTCTTTTGTCTGCCGGTAAAACAAAGTTGGCGTTATTGTTGCAAATTCCAGATAAGTAATATAACTAAGCTCAAGCGCATCAGTGAATTCAGGGTTCAGTTTAGGATTTCCTTGTTGAAGATTGTTAGTTCCTCCCATCATAGCAACAGAAATAAAAGGATTTAACTGTCTAGGCCTCGGTCTATTAACTCGTCTGGCATAACTTAGCTGAATATCGCTTGTTTTACTTATCTTTTGTGAAACGCTAGCGCTTGGAAAGAAATCAATATAGCTATTATCAAATGACTGTCCGCTATTTGTAAGCTCTCCTTTTATGATGGTCTGCTCAACTCTTGAACCAAGTGAAAATCCAAAATCACCAATTTTATTTGTATAAATTCCATAAACTGCGTGTATCTGTTCTTTATATATGAACCTGTTTGATAAATTATTGTCTGTAACATATTGGTTCAAAGTATAATTAAACTGGTCAACTCTGAAATCATTATCCCTTATCTTGTAACTGCCTCTATAACCAGTTTCAAGTTTTGCATCTTTACTAAAAGGATGTGTATAATCAAGCTGTGCAATATATGAATCGTTTAATTCATTAGAATATTCATACCTGTTTTTGGGATTGGGTACAATTGGATTAATATAAGTACTAAAAGCATTTGTGATATCATCATCCTTTTCTCTTGAATAGGAAACTTCTGCTGATAATACCTGTGCAGGTTTTTTGAATCTTAAGTTATAATTTACATTAAGATCAAGATTATATTCTTTGTCATCTGATATCGTAGTATTGGAATACTGAGTCGTCATGCTTCCAAAAGTATTATAATTAATTGCATTGCCAACATCAAACCTGCTTCGTTTCGAACTCTGGTAGTTTAGTGAAAAGCTTAGAGTGCTTAATGGATTCAAATTTACATCAACACCAACTTTAGCAAGGTGACTTTGCATCCTTCTTCTGCCTGTACTACTTTCATCACTAAAGTATAAATCCGGGTTTAAAAAATTATACCGTTGATTTAAACCACTTGATTTCATTTGATTGGAATTATAACCATAATTCCCGAATAAATTATATTTATTGTTTTTTAAGCTGAAGCTGAACTGACCTCCATATTTATCGCCTGTTCCAAAATTTAATCCAAGCGTTCCGTTGTAACCCAATCCTTTGTTCTCTTTTTTCTTTAGAACTATATTTATTATTCCTGAAGAACCCTCTGCTTCATATTTTGCAGAAGGATTGGTTATCAGCTCAATGCTTTCAACCTGAATTGCGGTAATCTGTTCAAGAACATTTCCACGGTTGTTGCCTTCAAGACCGAACGGTCTGCCATCTATCATTATTTTAACTCCTTCAGAGCCTCTTAAACTTACATTATTATCCTGGTCAACAGTAACCGAAGGTATCTCCTTCAAAAGGTCAAGCAATGAACTGCCTTGATTTGTTAAATTTTTGCCAACATTAAATACTTTTTTATCGGGGTGGAATTCAATCTGACTTTTTTCACTTTCAACAACAATTTCTTCGGTAGTTGTTGTACCGCTTGAAAGCTTTATTGGTTCAAGAGTTACAACTAAGCTGTTTGGATTAACTGTTATACCACTAATTACTAAAATGTTATACCCTACAAGATTTGCCTTTAGAAAATATTTCCCAAATGGAACATCAGTTATTGTGAACTTTCCTGTTGCATCAGTTGATGTACCTTTTACAAGGGATGAATCTTTCAGTCTGTTTATAGTAACATCTGCACCTTCTATAGGTAAACCGCTAGATTTATCAATAACAGAACCTGTTATTGATCCGGTTTTATCTTGTGCTGTTAATGTCTCAGAAAATACTGCAATAATTGAAAAAACAGCGATTGCTAATGTTAATCTTTTAGCAATATTTCGTAAAAACTTGCTCATTATCTTATATTAATTAAAATTCTATTATTATCATTATAATCTACTACACAAAAATACCAGTTTATAGTTCAGTATGTTGTAAAATTTTGTAAGTATTGTGTATAAAACAGTAATAATTGAGTATATATGCTATTTTTTTACAAAATTACAGCCAGAAAATTTTGCCAATTGATCAATCTTTGATTGGTACTTATGACAGAAATCACTTGATAGAACAAAGCTATTTTCCCAGAATTCGTTGATAATCCTGAACTCACCTGATTTTCTATCGGCCTTTGCATCAATTCTTCCGGCAAATGTATTTCCAAAAAGTACCGGAAGACAGAAGTAACCAAACTTTCTTTTTTCTATAGGAACGTAACACTCTATTACATAATCAAACCCGAATAAAGCACTTAGTCTTTTCCTCTGAATTACAATATTATCAAATGGTGAAAGTATGTGAACATCATTATTTATTTTAATACTATTAATTGTATTCAGTAATTTTTTATTACTAAAATATAATTCATCATCAATGCCAGAAATTTTAACAGATATTATCTTTTTTTCTTCAAGCAATCTGTTCAGAGTATTCTTTGTTGCTGATCTGTGGTGATGTCTTAAATATGTTAATTCTTTTTCCGATGATAAGCCGTTAGCATTTATAGATTTCATTATCAAATGTTCTGAATGCTCATTTTCATTTGGAAAGGTCAAATTTACATCAGCAGGGAGTGACTCCTCAGGCAGAGCATAGACTTTTTGAAAACTTTTCCTGGCTTTTGCGACAAGTTTCCCGGTATGAAAAAGAAATTCAAGCCCTTCTTTAGCAGGTTTCCAGTCCCACCAAGTACATTGTTTACCGGTATTCTCAAAATCACGTGATTGAAGAGGACCTTCACTTTTAATTCTATCTATAATGGAATTAAGCATCTTTTTATTTTTATTACCCCAATGCCTGTATTTCTTTGCGTACATTTCTTTTCTTTGCAGGGTGAACCTGAAATGTTTCATTGGCAAATATGCAGCGGCATGATCCCAAAACTCAAAAACTTTTTTATCTTTATCTATCAGCTCATCAAGCATTTCGTTTTTAAACTCGGGTTGGCGAGTCCATAAAATATGCTTATGTGCTCTTTCTACTATTGATATTGTATCTATTTGCACATAACCTATCTGTTCAATGATATTCAGCAGTTTTTTCTTTGGTGATGTGCTATTATCATTAAATATCAATTGCCTGCCAAGAGCAATATTTCTTGCTTCATCCGGAGATATTATGATATTATTTTTTTTTAAAATCATCGGGGTGCTGCTTTAATGAAAGCGACTGGCATTCAATGGAATCACATTCTACATTAAAATTATGAGTAAATCACGGTTTATTTAGGTCGTTCAATGCTTCTGATAATGTTTCATAAGATATCATATTGATTATCCTTTAAAGTCTGCTTTTATATGAGAACCGTCACAAAAAGGTTTGTTGTTTGAATTGCCGCATCTGCAAAAAGCAGTTACGTTTGTCCTTTTTTCAACCTGTCCATCAGGCTTTTTTACATATATGTTTCCGTAAACAAAGAGTGGTCCGTTTGGCTTGGCTTCTACAATAGTTTCAACAACAACCTGGTCATCATTCTTTTGCTCGCCATCAGAATTCTTAAAATAGCTTAATGCTGCCGAAGGACACTGATTTACCTGTAAGATAATATGTTCAGTATCTGAACCTTCTGCATTTATCCATGGTCGTTTTGTTGGGTCAAATACCTCGGGCAGCCCCTTGAAACATTTAGTTGAATGAATACACCTGGCGGGCTTCCATACTACAGTTACCTCTCCATTTGAATATTTTTTTGTTACTCTGCTTAGATCTTGAGACATATATCCATTAAATTTTTATTTAAAATAATTTTTCAGGTAATAAAGATAAACTATAAATTTAAACAATAAAACACAAAAATAATAAGTGAAAGTTTACTCAATTTCATTTAACTATTATATTGGTTATGTTTGCTTTAGATTTCTTACAAACATACAAAAAAATACACATTTTATTGTTATTATATCATTAAATGACTACAAATCACGTAAAACCGATAATTAGCTTAAAGAATTTTTGCACCAAAATAATAGATTATGCCGGGCTTTTCCCTCCCGCAAACCTTGAGTTGCTTCAAGCATTCCATAATTTTGTTTTTTACTCACAGGGTGAATATAACTGGATGCTTGGAAAGTTCATTATTCCTGCTAAAAGACTTGCTGAGCTTGGTAAGATTTTGGATGATATGAAAATTGAAAGCATTATTCCTTTATCTGTACTTGGTGCAAGTGGTGAGAGTATTTCTGAATTCAATGATTTTTTTTCAAGTGACATTAATTCAATTAAAGAGTTTATTAACAAATACAGCGAAAGTATTTCAATTGATGCATTTGAAGTAAGATTGCCTTCAGAGCTATATAGGCTTGATGAAAATGATGAAATACTCGAGCTGATGATAGGAGTTTCTGCTGATATAGAAAGAGTGATTGGTAAAAGTATCCCGGTATTTTTTGAAGCAAAACTAACCAAAGATTATGAAACAGAAATAATCCGTACTGTCGAAACAATTGCTGCACTTGATAAAGGATGCGGATATAAATTACGGACAGGCGGCACAGAAGCGAAAGCTTTCCCAGAGCCTGAAGTAATAGCATTTGCAATTATGACCTGTTGTGAGTTCAGCGTGCCTATGAAATGTACCGCCGGGCTTCATCATCCGGTAAGGCATTTCAATAACGAAGTTTCTTCAATTATGCACGGCTTCCTGAATGTTTTTGCTGCGGGTATTATGGCATATACAAATAACCTTGATGAGTCAGAACTGCTTGAAGTAATTAATGAAGAAGACCCTTATGAATTTATTTTCACAGAAAATGGATTTGAATGGAATGAAATAGAAATTTCTAACCTCGAAATTAAACAATCAAGAGAAAGATTTATGCTTTCTTATGGCAGTTGCAGTTTTAATGAACCAATAGATGATTTGAAAACAATGGAGTTATTTTAAATGAGATCGTTCATAGATGTTAGTCCTGAATCACATTTCCCAATTCAAAACCTTCCCTACGGAGTTTTTAAATTAAAAATAGGCTCACAAGCAGTTTGCGGCACAGCAATAGGTGATTATGTTGTAGATCTCTCAATGCTTGAAGAGAAGGGTTTTTTTAAGAAAACTTTACTTGGCGATAAAAAAATATTCGGCAAAACCAGCCTGAATGCTTTTATGTCCCTTGGTCGTGAAGCTTGGAAACAGGTTAGAACAATATTGCAAATGGCTTTAAGTGATGATAACCCAATGCTGCGTGATGATAAAGATCTACAGAAAATTACACTCATACCAATGAAGGATGTTGTTATGTGTGTACCTGCAGAAATTGGAGATTATACAGATTTTTATTCTTCCCGTGAGCATGCCACAAACGTGGGTACAATGTTCCGCGGAATAGAAAATGCATTAATGCCCAACTGGCTCCACATTCCAATTGGTTATCATGGCAGGGCTAGCTCGATTGTTGTTAGTGGCACTAATATTATCAGACCTAAAGGTCAGACAAAACCTGCAAATTCTGAGGAACCTGTATTTGGTGCCACCAAAATGCTTGATTTTGAGCTTGAAATGGGCTTTTTTATTGGTCCCGGAAACTCACTTGGAGAAGCTATATCTGTTGATAAAACTTATGACCATATTTTTGGTATGGTATTAGTTAACGACTGGAGCGCCAGAGATATACAGACTTGGGAATATCAGCCACTGGGTCCGTTTTTAGCAAAGAATTTTGCAACATCAGTTTCTCCGTGGATAGTTACAATGGAAGCACTTGAACCTTTCAGAGTAAAGGGTCCCGAACAGGATCCAAAACCTATGGAATACCTTGCTTCAAAAGGTAACTGGGCATACGATATAAATCTTAATGTATTTATAAAAACAGAAGAACAAAAAGAACCATTTAAGATATCAGGTTCAAACTTTAAATATATGTATTGGAACATTTGCCAGCAGCTTGCTCATCACACAGTAAACGGCTGTAATACCAAGACAGGTGATATGATGGCATCAGGAACTATCAGCGGTCCTACAAAGGATTCCTACGGCTCTATGCTTGAGCTTACGTGGAGAGGTGAAAATCCTATCAAATTGCCTGATGGAGAAGAAAGAAAATTTTTAAATGATGGTGACACACTGATAATAAACGGTTATTGCCAGGGTTCAGGCTATAAAGTAGGATTTGGAGAGGTAGCAGGAAAAATTTTTCCAGCTAAATAAAGTAAATGTTTACATACATAATATATACACTTGTAGCATTATTTTTATTATTTCTTTTATATGCGGTTTTCACTTTTGCTTTTGCTTATTTCAAAAAAGACTGACCAATTTATATAACGGATTAATTATTTATGCTGAGTGAACACCATTTTCCCGTAACAAGGACAGCCAGATACTATACGCTTGGTGAATTTACAGATAGTACAAAAGATATCTGGATATTTATTCATGGCAACAGACAGCTTGCAGGTAAATTCATTTCTGAATTTAAAGAACTTACTGATGTTGGGAGTTTACTTTACGCCCCTGAAGGATTGATGAGACTTTATATCAAAGGAGATTTTGGCGATGTTGGAGCATCGTGGATGACCAAAGAAGACAGGGAAAGTGATATCAAAGATTATGTGAACTATCTTGATAGATTATTTTTTGATGAAATAGAACCAAAGGCTAAATTAAATAAAATAAAAATAAATGCGCTTGGTTTTTCGCAAGGCTCGGCAACTCTTTCAAGGTGGTTAACTCTGGGCAAAGCTAAAATTGATAAGGCGGTATTTTGGTGCGGAAGTCTTGCACATGATGTTGATTATTCACAGTATCCAAATTTTAAACAAACCGAAATTCATCAGGTGTTTGCAGCAAAAGACCCATACTGCAAAAACGATTTCCCCGAATCACAAATGCAATTATTGAAAAACTCAGGCATTCAACCCAAGTCATATATATTTGATGGCGGACATGAGATAAGTGTTAAATTAATGAGGGAAGCTTCAATTTTGTAAGGATTTTTGATGTTTTATACTAATAGGGTATGCCATTAGTTATATTAGTTTAACAAATTTTCTTGCAAATAAAATGATTTTTACAATTTTTTATTGAATCAGTGTTTCCTTATGACATAAATCATAATTTATGTGCTAATTTTTTGATAATTTTGTAGTTGAGATTAATAACTTATTTACGGAGAATAAATGAGCTTTAAAACAATAATTGAACCCTTTAAAATAAAAGAAGTAGAGCCTATCAGTGTTACTACTGAAGAAGATCGTGTGAAGTATTTAAAGGATGCACATTATAATCCTTTTATGCTTAAATCAGAGCATGTGCTGATAGATTTTCTTACCGATAGTGGTACATCTGCAATGAGCTCAAAACAATGGGCTGCAATGATGGAAGCCGATGAAGCTTATGCCGGGTCAAGAAGCTGGATAAAAATGGAAGCTGTGATAAAAGACTTAACAGGATATGAATTTATTCTGCCAACTCATCAGGGCAGAGCAGCTGAGAGAATTCTATACGGTCACTTGGGCGGAAAAGGAAAAGTATTTATCAGCAATACACATTTTGATACTACAAGAGCAAATATTGAATTCAGTGGTGCAGAGGCATATGATATTCCAGCAGAAGAAGCTAAACACCCAATGCTTGACCATCCTTTTAAAGGAAATATGGATACAAAAGCTTTAGAAGAATTAATTGTAAAACACGGGGCTGGAAATATCAGCGGTGTAATTCTTACTGTTACTAACAATAGCGGCGGCGGTCAGCCTGTAAGTATGGCTAATGCAATTGAGATTAAAAAAATATGCAATAAATATAAAGTTAATTATTTTTTAGATTGTTGTAGAATTGCAGAGAATTCATATTACATTAAGCACCGTGAGGCAGGCTATGAGAATAAAACATATAAGCAAATAGCACAGGAAATGTTCTCGCTTGCAGATGGATGTGTTATGAGTGCAAAAAAAGACGGTCTTGTGAATATGGGAGGCTTCCTTGCGCTGAAAGATAAAAAGCTTGCTGATGAATGTACAAATCTATTAATTATCACTGAAGGGTTTGCAACATATGGGGGGCTCTCAGGCAGAAGTATGGAAGCAATTGCTGTAGGCTTACAGGAAGTTTTTGAACCCGATTATTTACAATACAGGATAAGAAGCACTGCATATCTTGGCGAGAAATTGTATAAAATGGGTGTCCCGCTTATTTATCCAATTGGAGGACATGCAGTTTATATTGATGCAGCCGCATTTTACCCTCATTTACCAGTTGAAGAATATCCCGGGCAGGCAATGGTATGTGAGCTTTATTTAAAAGGCGGAATTCGCTCAGTTGAAATAGGATCAGTTATGTTCGGCAAGTATGATATGGATGGTAAGCTTATCCCCGCGCCTAATGAGCTTGTCAGACTTGCAATACCGCGTCGTGTTTACACTCAAAGTCATATTGAATATGTTATTGAGGTATTTGAAAAATTGTTTGAAGGCAAAGAAAATGTCCGTGGTATGAAGATTGTCTATGAGCCGGAATTTCTAAGACATTTTACTGCGAAATTTGAAAGATTGTAATACCATGTGCGCTCGTCCTGCAGAAAATTTAACTGGGGCATTTAAAGCATGATTTTAAGTAGAAACCATTATTTATCATCTATCATAAATTACAACCTGTTGTAACCGTTTTTATCCAAAAATTTATCACACCCTGCAAACCCATTGATTATATCTAAATATTGTATTAAAATTACAAATGCAAAACGAAACTTCCTCAGTTCAACAGATAGGATCTGATACTACAACAGAAATGATTCGGATTCAGGTATTCCCTGAATATATACCAGAGCAATCTAGCCCCGAAAACAACCGCTTTTCTTTTTCATACAGGGTAATAATTACAAATTACGGTGAATCAAAAGTTAAACTGCTTTCACGCCATTGGCTAATTATCAATTCAGATGGTGACCAGGAAAAAATTGATGGTCCGGGTGTTGTAGGCTATACACCTGAGCTTGGTAAAGGTGAATCGTTTGAGTATTCAAGTCACTGCCCAATTAACACAAACTGGGGCACAATGGAAGGCTCATATACAATGATGCACAAGGTAAATGGAGAGAAATTTGAGGCAAAGATCGAAAGATTTTATTTAGTTAGCAATGAAGTTTTGGCTTAAAAAGAATGTTTATTAAATCAAAAGGCAGACCTAATCTGCCTTTTTTTGTATTTAGCATTTTGGATACATATTTATAAACTGTGACAAGTTATACTTTGTAACGCCTGCATTTTCAAGTTTACATAAGCAGTAAAACTCTTTGTTTTTGTTCCTCTGTGTTAGTTAATTCTATAATATTTTTAGCAGCAAAACCGAAAGCAATAAAAGTGTTTAACTAACACAGAGAAATAGAGAACACAGAGAAAATAATTGATTCCTGCTTAACAGTCGGGTACACCGATTATAACAAAAAAGAATTCATTAAAGCGTGGGAAGGTAAACTAAGTTCAAATAGTATAAAAATCAAGATTTTACGGTAATAGTTTTTGAAAAGTTCATAATAAAACAAATAATACCTAACACATCATATTTATTCTTTTATTAAACGCAAAATTACAATATATAAAGTTATTAAAATTAACATTTTCGATGTTTCTAAAGCACTATAAACCCTATACCCTGCTTATTTCATTGCTATAAATATCATTTTTAAGTAATTTTGTAAATTACAACAAATTAAAACCAACCGAATGGCAAAAGGCTTGAACATTCTATATTGCACCAGTGAAGTTATGCCATACAGCAAGACAGGCGGATTGGCTGATGTATCAAACTCATTACCACAGGAGCTAAATGCTTCAGGTCATGCCGTCAGAATTATAACTCCAAAATATGGCTCTCTTGATGAAAGAAGACTAAGGATATACGAGATAAAGCGTCTTACTAATATTGAAGTACCAATTGGCGATAAGATCGCCATTTGCAATATCAAATCTTCATTTATTATTTCACCAAAAGGCAAGGTGCAGGTATTTTTAATTGAAAATGAAGAATACTTCGGCAAATCAAGTCCCTATGTAGATGAAAAAACCGGTAAAGATTACCCAGATAACGATGAGCGATTTATTTTCTTCAACCGTGCAGTTGTTCAGGTTTTAGGATTACTTGGCTGGAAACCTGATGTTATTCATTGCAATGACTGGCAGACAGGTCTTATCCCCGCATATATAAAAACCCTTTATGCAAAAGATCAATTGCTTCAGAATGTTAAGAGTATTTTCACAATTCACAACATAGCGTTTCAGGGCTTGTTTCCGCATTCATCATTTGTAAAAAGCGGCTTGCCAGAAAGTATTTATAATGAAGAGGGCGTAGAGTATTACGATAAATTCAGCTTCCTAAAAGCAGGATTAATGTATAGCGATGGCATTACAACGGTAAGCGAAAATTATGCCAAAGAAATTGCCACAACTCACGAGTATGGTATGGGCTTTGAAGGTGTACTAAAGAAAAGAAAAAAAGATCTATACGGAATATTGAATGGTGTTGATTACACTGTTTGGAATCCCGAGCGTGACAGTATGATACCTTACAGATACAATTCAAAGGAGCTTCCCCTAAAGCGTGAAAACAAAAAAGCGCTATGTAAGCATTTCGGGCTTGAGTATAATGCCGAAACACCGATAATTGGCATTATATCTAGACTCTCTGATCAAAAGGGTTTTGATTTAATTCAAAAAGCTATGCCTGATATTATGAAAGAAAACGTACAATTCATTCTTCTTGGTTCGGGCGATAAAACCTACCAGAAATTCTTTGAAGGTGTGAAGAAGAAGTTTCCCAAAAAAGTTGGATTACACTTCGGATTCTCTGAAGAGCTTGCTCATTTAATTGAAGCTGGAAGCGATATGTTCTTAATGCCTTCCAAATATGAACCCTGTGGACTTAACCAGATGTACAGCCTTAAATATGGGACTATCCCGATTGTCCGCGCAACTGGTGGTCTTGCCGATACTATTACTGAATACAAAAATGGTAAAGGCAATGGCTTTTTGTTTGAAAAATATGATGCTGTTGAATTGATGAAAACAATTAAACGTGCATTAAAACTTTTCACAAACCGTGAGGAATGGATAAAACTAATAAGACTTGCTATGGCTAGCGATTATTCATGGGAAGTTTCATCTAAGAAGTATGTTGATCTTTACCGCTCTATAATGAAAAAAGGTTGAGATTAATGAGTTTTGCATAAATTTATTTAATACAAAAACAGGACAGACAAAAATTTTGTCCTCGTTTTTTTTTTTTTTTGATTATATATTTAATTTTTTTATACATAAATACAATTGAACAAGGCTCTGTTTTTAGATAGAGATGGCACGATTTTGAAAGAAGTCGAAGGAAATACTCCTGAAACTTTAGGATATGTGCTAAGTGTTCAACAGGTAGAGCCGATATCCGGCTCCGCTGATGCCATTGCAGCAGCAAGAAAACTTGGGTATAAAATTATTATCATAACAAACCAATCTGCAATTGCGCGTGGCTGGCTTACAATAAAAGAGCTTGAACAGATTAATAATAAAATGTATTCGTTACTATTGAGTGAAAATCCTGATGCCCGAATTGATGCCCTTTATTTTTCTCCATATCACATAGATGGTGTAATAGATGAATTTACCTGGAAGCATCCTTCAAGAAAACCTGATATAGGGATGATACTTGAAGCTAAAAATGAACATAATTTAGATATTTCATCTTCTTATATGATTGGCGATGCTTTTTCAGATATGCAAACAGGTGCAAATGCAGGTTTACGCAATATATTAGTTGAAACCGGATATGGTAAAATAGCATATAAGAAATGTCTTGATGAAAAAGTAAAAATTGACTTTATTGCAGTTAATTTATTTGAAGCAATTAAATATATATCAAAAACAGGCTAAAATTGGCAATAATTTGATTGTTGATGATTTTACTTTGTGAAAAAATTATCCGTTAATTCAGAATTTAGATGACCAATAAAAATCTTAAAGCAATAATCTTCAGTCTTATAACAATAGTATCGCTTGCAATTTATACTATTGGCTGTGCAGATGATCCTTCTTCACTTGGGCTTAATTTTATCCCGCCAGGAGAAACTACCGGTGTAAGAATATTTGATTCATACATTGATACAATGAATATTACATCTGCAAACCATAGATATTATGTTAACACATCCGGTTCTAAAAATCTAATGGTTGGCAAAAGCGGTAATTATGAATCCAAAGCGCTTGTTCAATTTGGCGGTCTTGGTGATACACATGATAGCACTACTGTTGTTTCAGCTAAAATGTATTTGAAATATAAAAATTATTATTTCCCTACTACAACATCCGATTCACTAGGACAAATTGCTTTTGATGTATATAAAATTGATCAATCACTAAACTTTTCAACAATTACTTATGATTCTGTTTCAGGAACATCATTTGGTAATGTCTCCCAAGGGTCTTTTATTGGAGTACCCGCAACCGATTCACAGGAAGTTGAAATATCACTCAATACATCAATGGTTAGAGATTGGCTTGAGTATGCTGCTGATTCATCGTACTCAACAAAAAATTACGGTATCGTTCTCACTCCAAATAATTCATCTGCCAGTATAAAAGGATTTTATTCCACCAATAACGATGCCGTTGTTAAACCAAGGCTTGTAGTTATTTTCACGAAGAACAATGTAACCGATACAATAAGTACTTCAACATCTTCAACTATATCACTTTCAAACACAAGTTTTACTCCATCCACAGAAACATTTAACCTTCAGGCAGGAGTAAGTTTCGTTCAGCAAATGCAATTTGATATGAGCCATATACCTTCAACAGCAACCATCAACGATGTACAGCTTTTTTTAACTTTAGATTCCGCTAACTGTGTCTTTTCATCACAATCGACATACAGCTTTCTTGCTCAATTTATAAATGATTCTGCAGGTCTGAAGACTGACCTTGCCGCGTTTGAAGGATTTTCTTCGGGTAATGGAAAATACATGATAAGGCTTGTAAGAAACAACATACCTTCACCATTTGCAAGGTGGCTTTCAGGTACATCTAATTACGGATTACTGTTGTTTGCAGGTAACCAGACGGTAAATCTTGATAGGTATGTTTTTTTTAAAGAAACAGCAAGTGACCCTTTAAAAAGACCAAGGGTTGTAGTTAAGTATACACCGAGGGTCATTCCATGAAAAAGTTAATTTTTAAAATGATAAATAGTCCGTTAACAATAAATTTATTTAAGCTTTTTTTATTTCTTGTTCTTTTAACAGGCAGTACAACCTTTTCTCAGGCAGATAAGAATGGCGGCTCTATATATTCACTCTTTGGTTTGGGTGAACTTAGTTATTCATCGAGCAACAGAACAGATGCAATGGGAATAATGGGAGTAGCGCTTTACGGCAATTATACTAATTCCAATAACCCTGCGGCATGGACAAGAATACCTTCAACAATATTTAGTACAAAGTTCAATTTAGAAAATATTAAATCAACTGATGGTATGAATAGCGCCAAAAGAACATATGGTAATTTCGAAGGCTTTGATCTTTCAATACCGCTAAATAAAGGAAATGGCTGGATATTTAACCTTGGTGTAAATAATTACAGTAATGTGAATTACGATTCAAAATTCACCGGAAATGTTGATGGTGAAACATATACTCAAATATACAGCGGCAACGGTGGGCTTTATAAATTTAACCTCGGATTTTCATACATATTATTCCATGATTTCAGTTTTGGTGCGCAGTTTAATTATGCATTCGGGAATATTAATAAGTCTTTAAATATAGATTTTGATAATAATCTGCTTTTTGATACTAAGAATGTTTCTTCAAATACAATTTCAGGATTTTTCTTTAATTCCGGTTTGATATATCATGGATTTGCTAAACTGTTTAAGAACAAAAAACTTGATAATATGGCGCTGGGCTTTTTTATATCTACCCCTACTAACTTTAATTCAGACTTAACAGGCAGGTTTAATCGTTCAACTAGCACTACCGATACTGTAAGTATAAGTAAAGGCAAGCTTAGTATTCCTTTAGCTTTTGGAGTTGGTGTTTCAAACCAGTTTGGCAAAAAGTTTACTATTGCAGCAGATGTTTATTTTCAGAATTGGGATGATTTCAAATATTACGGAACGCACCCTGTCGAAATAAAGAATAGCATGAAAGCAGGACTTGGTTTTGAATACACTCCTTCAAAAAAGTTTGAAGCCCCTTATTGGAGCCGTGTTTCATACAGGCTTGGCGGAAGCTATACAGCAGATTACCTTAGGCTGAACAATGAAAACATAAATATCCTAAGCGTAAGCGCAGGTCTATCTTTACCAATAGGTAGTTATAATTCAGTTGATCTGTACGCAAAATATAATATCAGGGGTAAACAAACTAATGGACTTATTAAAGATGAAGTTTTCAGGTTTGGCGCTTCCGTAAAAATAGGCGAGCTTTGGTTCTTAAAACATTCAGATGATTTTTAAATTAGCAAATAATTCTACACAATCTAAAAATATTATAGTAATATGACCCATTTACAGGATTACGATCCTCAGATATATAGTGCAATAAGGCACGAACTTGAAAGACAAAATAACAAATTAGAGCTAATCGCCTCTGAAAATTTCACAAGCATTCCGGTAATGCAGGCAATGGGCTCTGTAATGACAAATAAATACGCTGAAGGCTATCCGGGCAAAAGATACTACGGCGGCTGCGAATACGTTGATATAGCAGAAAACGTTGCAAGAGACCGTGCTAAAGAACTTTTTGGAGCGGCATACGCTAATGTTCAGCCCCATTCAGGTTCACAGGCTAATATGGCTATTTATTTTGTACTTGTAAAACCGGGTGATAAAGTAATGGGGATGGATCTTTCTCATGGCGGACATTTAACACATGGTTCACCAGTTAATTTTTCAGGCAAATTGTATAATTTTACCCAGTATGGAATAAATCCCGATACTGAAATGCTTGATTATGATATTATAGAAAAAGTTGCGCTTCAGGAAATGCCTAAAATGATAACTGTTGGAGCTAGCGCTTATTCAAGAAATATTGATTATAAAAGATTCCGTGAAATTGCAGATAAGGTTAATGCATTTCTTCTGGCTGATATTGCTCACCCTGCTGGTTTAATAGCTAAAGGATTGTTAAATGATCCGGTTCCTCATTGCCATGTTGTTACCACAACAACACATAAAACACTTCGCGGACCAAGAGGCGGAATGATATTAATGGGCGCAGATTTTGAAAATCCATTTGGCTTAAAAGCGCCGAAATCTGGCAGAATTAAAATGATGAGCGAGCTAATTGATTCAATGGTTATCCCGGGAATACAAGGCGGACCGCTTATGCATGTAATTGCTGCAAAGGCAGTTGCTTTCAAAGAAGCATTGCAGGGCGATTTTAAGAAATATGCCGAACAGGTTGTAAAGAATGCTCAGGCACTTGCTAACAAACTAATATCTTATGATTTCAAGATAATTTCAGGAGGTACAGATAATCATTTAATGCTAATTGACCTGAGAAATAAAAATATCACCGGCAAGCTGGCACAGGAAACACTTGATGAAGTAGGTATGACCTGCAATAAAAATGCTGTTCCATTTGATGATAAAAGTCCTTTAATAACAAGCGGAATCAGGCTTGGTACACCTGCGTTAACTACCCGCGGTATGAAGGAAAAGGAAATGGAAGTGATTGCTGAAATGATAAACGATGTTATTACAAATCCCGAAAGTGAAGATGTCAAAAAGAATGTTCAACGGAAAATTGAAGATATTACATCTGAATTTCCTCTATATCCTGAATTGTTTACCTGGTAATTAAAATTAATACTAGAATGATATTATCATATATTGAAAATACTTTAAATATTAATTCTGAAATTGAAAATATAATTTCAGTTAAGGATAATACTATTCCTGATAATTTTGAATTAATAAATACTGAAAATGTTTCAGTAGAAAATCCGGTCAATGATTTTTTGCAGGTTAAACAGAATGAAGAAAACTCCTTTGAATTGAAGTATAAAACGCTTATGAAAAAGATTGAAATGCAGCGATTTGAAAGGGAATTATTAGCAGGCAGCAAATAATTTATGGCTGAAAACGATATTTTACCTGAAACGAGTGAAACCGGTGAAATGAGTTTCTGGGAGCATCTTGAAGAGTTAAGATGGCGATTAATTAAAGCAGTAATTGGAATTGTTTTAGGTGGAATTATTGCTGCTATATTCATAGATTACATTATGAACGATTTCCTTCTTGCCCCTGCAAAACAAACAACTCCACCGCTGGAACTGATCAACCTAAAGCCTTATGGGCAGCTTGTTCTTTACTTTGAAGTTATACTTGTTTGCGGTATAATACTAAGCATCCCAAACTTATTTTACCAGCTGTGGAAATTCATAGAACCGGGTATGCTGCCCAGTGAAAGGAAATATATTTCAACAATTGTTGTTTTTTCAACTTTATGTTTTCTAGGCGGTATTTCATTTGCTTATTTTGTAATGCTGCCAACAGCGTTAAAATTCTTTGCAGCATTTGGCACATCGGCAATTACAAATAATATCGCAGTTGATCAATATTTCAGTTTTGTTATATCGGTTATGCTTGCAGCAGGTGTAGTTTTCGAGCTGCCAATGGTTTCATTCTTTTTATCGAAACTTGGCATTTTAACACCAAAGTTCATGCGCAGATACAGGAAACATGCTATAATAATAATATTGATACTTGCTGGTATTCTAACCCCAAGTCCTGATATAACAAGCCAGCTTTTACTTGGCATACCGCTTATGATATTGTATGAGTTTAGTATTCTAATCTCTAAATACTCGCAGCCAAAATAGAAAACCCCCATTTTTAATAACGGGGTGTATGAACAAAACATAAATTAAAATAATTAAATATTTAGCACCTTTTATCCCTCCTTTAGTTAAAGGGGGGAATAAGGGGGTTCAAAATGGATTTAGACCTCAAAAAAATATCACAACCAATAGAAAATGAACTTGATGAGTTTAAGGTTCATTTTCGTGAAGCAATACGCTCCAAAGTAGCGCTTGTTGATCTTATCAGTAAATATATACTCAGGCAAAAAGGCAAGAAGATAAGACCTATACTTGTCCTGCTTTCCGCAAAGCTTTGTGGTAAGGTTGATCACAGGACATATACTGCAGCTACACTTGTAGAAATGCTGCATACTGCTACATTGATACATGATGATGTAGTAGATGATGCAAAAACAAGGCGGGGACTTGCTTCAATAAATGCCGTGTGGAAAAATAAAATTGCAGTTCTTATGGGTGATTATATGCTCTCACGAGGAATGCTTCTGGCTCTTGAAAACGATGAATGCGGCTTCCTGAAGATAACTTCACGTGCCGTAAAACGAATGAGCGAAGGTGAGTTGTTACAAATTCAGAAGAATAGGAAATTTGATGTTGACGAAGATACATACTTCAAGATAATTTCCGATAAAACGGCTTCACTTATAACTGCATGCTGTGAACTTGGCGCTGCAAGCACTTCAAAAGATAAAAACGAAATCCAGTTGATGAGCGAATTTGGTGAAAATATCGGAGTTGCATTCCAGTTAAGGGATGACCTGCTGGATTATATAGGCAAGAAAAAAATAATGGGTAAATCATCAGGCAGTGACTTAAAGGAAAAAAAATTCACCCTTCCGCTGATTCATTCTCTTAACAATTCATCAAAAAAAGATGCAAAGGATATTATGAACCTTGTAAAAAACGGTTCATATTCAAAAAGCAGAAGTATTGTATTGGATTTTATTAAAGAGCATGATGGCATTGAATATACTATCAATAAAACTTCTGAATACTGTCATAATGCAAAGGGTAAGATACAAGTCTTTAAGCCATCTGAGACCAAAGATACATTGATGAAATTCGTTGATTTTATCAGCGAAAGAATTAATTAAGTCTCCCTATACAAAATCAATTTTTATTCATTTTTCTGGTTCATCATAATATTGCGTACTTATTGAAACATTGCTGTAAAAAGAGAAAGGAGTTTCACAAGCAATTTCCGTCCCAAACTGGAGTTTGGGACGTAGAACCCAGTACATCTTTCTCAATACCTACTCACCGCATGGCTTCTCTTTCCCAAGCTCCCGCTTGAGAAAGTATTGTTTATTCAAACTCCAGTTTAAGAAATTATAATCAATGCAAACAGTTGTGGAAATAAGATTAAACTATTAACTATCACTTGTTGTTAAAGTTTAAGTTTACATTTTTATAAAGAACCATTTTTCAATATATATTTTTCGGTATTTACGAAACGTAAAATACGAAAGATAGTATAAATTATAAGTTAATAAATATTATGGCATTGAGTTGCTGATTATATAACGTTAAATTGTCAAAATATGCCACAAAAAATAGCAGCAATTATCGGAAGACCGAATGTTGGTAAATCATCACTTTTCAACAGGTTACTTGGCAAAAAAATAGCAATCGTTGATGATATGCCCGGTGTTACCCGTGACCGTAATTACGGTGAACTGGAATGGAATGGTATAAAGTTCTTTTTAATAGATACCGGCGGTTATGTACCTAACAGCAAAGATAAGATTGAATCTGCTATAAGAGAGCAGGTCATAATTTCGATTGATGAAGCTGATATAATTCTATTTGTAGTAGATGCTAAATCAGGGATATCACCGCTTGATCTTGAAATCGCAAAGCTTCTGAGGCGTGAAGCAAATAAAGAAGAGAACACTCACAAAAAAGTTATACTTGTTCTGAATAAAGTTGATAGCGCAAAAGATGAGCTTAGCATAACTGATTTCTACAGGCTGGGACTTGGCGATCCGGTTGAAGTTTCTGCAATTGTTGGCAGAAAAACAGGCGACCTTCTTGATAAGATAACTGAAGGTATTTCGATTGATAACAATGATGACGATAGTAATACAATAAAGTTTGCAATTATTGGCAGACCGAACGTAGGTAAATCTTCTATATCAAATGCCCTAACTCAGACTAACAGGAATATTGTAACTGACATTCCAGGTACCACTAGGGATCCTATTGATGCAATTGTTAGATATCATGGTCTGGATATTACATTAATAGATACAGCGGGTTTAAGGAAAAAAAGCCGCATTAAACGCGCAGAAAGTCTTGAATATTTTTCAGCACTGCGGACACACAGAAGCGTAGAAAGATGTGATGTAGCAATAATAGTTATTGATGCTACAACTATTATCAGTAAGCTTTCTAAATATACCGATCCATCTATGGCTATTTTTAAACTGAGCAAAGAAGATGTTGAAATAATCATTAAAGCAGGCGAACTTAAAAAAGGTATCCTGATAGTTATTAATAAATGGGATCTTATTGAAAAAGACACCAAAACCGCAAAAATATTTGAGGAAAAGGTTAAAGAACATTTACAAACCTACGACTTTCTTCCTTTTATTTTTACTTCTGCTTTAACAAAACAAAGAGTTTCTAAAATTATTGAACACGCTTTAATTGTTTATAATGAAAGAGCAAGAGAAATTAAGACAAGTGAACTGAATGCAAAACTTCTTCCGTATATTAAGCAATCCCCGCCTCGCTCAAAATCACACAGAGAGCTGAAGATAAATTATATTACACAGCTTAAACACTCACCTCCGGTAATTGGGTTTTTCGCAAATCTACCGAGTGAAGTTGAAACTAATTATAAACGCTTTCTTGAGCATAAGATAAGGGATGAGTTTGGCTTTATTGGTGTACCGTTAACACTTGTATTTAAAAGCAAACATAAAGAGTAAGCAGACATGACTAGTAGCACAGGCATTCCTGTCTGTGAATAATTGCTTTTGATTCAAATCAAGAAGCACCTATATTTCAGTAGGTGCACCTTCAAAACTCAAAACATACTTTCATTTAAGTACCAGCCTACATAACTCCAAGTATCCTCTGTAATTCCTGCCTTAATTGGATTATTGAACATATATTCCAGTTACTCATTAAATTCTTTTTTGTCTCTTAATATTCTATCAAATGATTCATCCTGCCAGATACTTCCTTTAGTTCCTCTTGTATAATTTAACAAATTAGCTGAAACACCTTTTATTCCTTTCATAATTCTTGATAATGTGTACTCCTTTATAGGCTGTAAAATAATATGTACATGGGTATTCATTACAACAACTGAAAATAGATCATAAAACTTCCCGTTTCCTTTTATTACATGATTTTTTACAGATATTATCTCACTGTCAGATAGTTTACCTTGCAATAAATTAAATGTAACAAAATAAACAGAACCAGGTAATTCCCAATGAGGCAGTTTTCTTTTAGAAATTTTTAACAAAGCTATTATTTATAAAGTGTACACAGAAAGGAATGTCTGTGCTACTAATTATAAAAAAAATCAATTCACCACAATCTCATCCATTCTTTCATCATCATTATCAGCCCCAGCACTTGTGGGGAATTCCTGCAAAAGCACTTCACCCATTTCGTTTATTAATGCTAATACTCCGGCTGAATAATTCTTATTCCTGAACTCTTCCTTCAGCTTTTCTTCCATTTTATTCCATTTATCATCAGAAATTTTGGTAAATATCCCTTCATCTGCAATAATATCAAAATAGTGTTCTTCAAATATTAGAAAGATCAGCACTCCTGTACGTTCTTTGGTTTTATGAACGCCAAGCTTATCAAAATCCTTCATAGCAAGCTCATGGTTTGAATATAATTTTTCAAGCAGTGATTTCTTATTCCTGAAACTGAGCACAATTTCGCCAACAGTTTTCCTTTCAACAGCATCAGCCGCTGACTGAATATCAGTCAATTCATCTTCAGAAAAATAATTATATATCCACTGCTTATTGTTCATAATTCATTGCTAATTGTTGAAATTAGGCGAAGCCTAATTGAAATCCCGCCTGCGGGATTAATTGTTAATTGTAATGCTACCATGACCCGCTGGAACCGCCTCCTCCAAAAGAACCGCCCCCGCCTGAAAATCCACCACTGCTTCCTGATGACCATCCGCTGCCGCTGCCACCACCACCTGTAAACCACCAATTACTGGAACTCTTATTGCTTTTATTCCAGCCAAATATTTTAGAAAATATCGGCATCACAAAAATGAAAAAGAAGATGAAAAAGAAAATTAGTGCGGGGAAAGGAATACAGCAAATCCCGCTTCCTGAATTGTTATCTTTCGACTCTTTATCTGCAGTATATTCACCTTTTGTGGCTTTAATAATGGCATCAACACCTAAATTTATTCCATCATAGAAATTCCCTTTTTTAAACAGAGGAGTAATCTCTTTCCTTATAATCTGACTGCTTAGAGCATCAGTTAAGGCTCCTTCCAGTCCATAACCGACTTCAATTCTGAGCTTTCTATCTTCTTTTGCTATATAAAGCAGCACACCATTATTCTTGCCTTTTTGACCAATACCATTTTGTTCAGCAAGTTCATATGAGCGGTCTTCAACTGAATTACCATCCAATGATGATTCCATCCATACAACTAACTGGTTAGATGTTTCCTTTTCGAATGCTGAAAGTTTTGATTCAAGTGATTTTAATTGTGAGGATGTAAGTGTACTGGTTTTATCGGTAACATATGATCTAACCTTATCGGTTGAAACAGTTGACTTCGACCTTTGCGAATAGGAATTCTGCACAAATAGTACAAGAATCAATAATACACAGTAATATTTTGCAGATTTTAAAGTCATTGTACCAAATTTATCAGTATTAGCTAAATATTAAAACATAAAAAAAAGCCCCGAAATTTTTACGGGGCTTTGAAAACAGACTTATTTCAGAAATACTCGTCCATACTCTTAATTTCAAGCTGATTAAGCTTATACTTATAAATCGAATTTACAAATAATACCGCTATTTTTAAGTTATTTATCAGGGGAATGTTATAGTCAATTGCTTTACGCCTCATAATATAACCATCACGCATTGCCTTATGCTCATGTTTCATTGATTGTGTATTGATAACTAGGTCAAACTTCTTCTTTTCAAGCATATTAAGAATATTGGGGTTCTTCTTCTCGTTAATTTTATACACAAGTTTTGATCTCACCTTATGCTCTTTAAGTAAAAGATGAGTATTGGTTGTCGCATATATTGTGAATCCCATTTCATTTAGTTTTCGCGCGCTATCTAAGAACTCAATTTTATCTTCAAGGTCACCAAGAGTTAGCAATATGTTTTGTTTAGGTAATTTAAAACCTGTTGAAAGCAATGATTTCAGGAATGCTTCCTCCATTGATTCACCAAAACAAGCTACCTCACCTGTAGATGACATTTCAACCCCCAAAATTGGGTCAGCTCCACTTAATCGTGAAAAAGAAAACTGGGGAGCTTTTACAACAATATGATCAAGGTCAAGCGTTTTATAATCACCTTTTATATCATGCCCCAGAATTGATTTTACTGCAAAATCAATAAAATTGTAATTCGTTGCTTTTGAAATGAATGGGAATGAACGAGATGCCCTTAAATTACATTCAATTACTTTAACCTTATTCTCTTTCGCAAGAAATTGAATATTAAAAGGTCCTGTTATCTTAAGCTCACTTACAATTGCTTTTGTAATTCTCTTTACCTGATGAACTGTTTCAAAGTATAATTTCTGCGGTGGTATGGCAAGAGTTGCATCACCTGAATGCACACCCGCATTTTCAACATGCTCTGAAATTGCGTAAATGATAAGCTCACCATTTTGTCCCACGCCATCAATTTCAATTTCTTTTGCGCCTTCTTCAAACTTTGAAATTACTACAGGATATTCCTTTGATATATGAGCATGCTCTTTGATATATTCTTCAAGCGATTTATCATTATTGCAGACTTTCATTGCAGTTCCCGAAAGAACGTATGATGGTCTGATTAACACAGGATAACTAATTTGATTTGAAAACTTTTTTGCCTGTTTAAGCTCAGTAAGCTCTTGCCATACAGGCTGGTCAATCTCTAATCTATCCAAAATTGATGAGAATTTATTCCTATCCTCGCATTTATCTATTGAGTGCGGAGATGTACCAAGTATCCATGCGTTATTATCATGCAATTTTAATGCAAGATTGTTTGGTATTTGACCACCCATTGAAATTATTATCCCAAGGGGTTTTTCAAATTCATATATATCAAGTACACGCTCAAGACTTAACTCTTCAAAATAAAGCTTATCACAAATATCATAATCTGTGCTTACGGTTTCAGGGTTATAGTTTACCATAATGACCTTATATCCAAGTTTCCGAAGCATTTTTGCAGTTGTTACGCAGCACCAGTCAAATTCTACTGATGAGCCAATTTTATATGGTCCCGAACCCAGTATCATTATCTTTTTTTCATCACGCTCTTTTGTTTCTTCAATATCACTAACATCACCATGATAAGTTGAGTACAGGTAATTGGTTTCAGCCGGATATTCTGCCGCAAGGGTATCAATTTGTTTGAATACAGGCATCACACCCAACGATTTCCTTATTATCCTAATCTCATCTTCATCTGTACCAACAAGCAGTCCAATTTGTTTATCTGAATATCCTAACTTTTTTGCTTCAATCAAGAAATCAGCAGTTATCTCGTCTTTAGTTATAGCAAGTTTTCTGAAATCATCAATACTTCTTATCTGATAAAGAAACCATTTATCTATTTTGGACATGTTATTCACTTCATCAACAGAATAACCATCTCTTAAAGCTCGTGATATTGCAAACAACCTGCGTGGGGTTGGTGTTATTATATCTTCTTTAATGGTCTGTGTTTTTGATTTATTTAGTACCAGCCCAAACTTCCCTACTTGCAGCATTCTTATCGCTTTTTGCAATACTTCGGGGAAGCTTCTGCCTATTGCCATAACTTCGCCTACTGATTTCATCTTACTGCCTATTTCTTCTTCAACACGCGGGAATTTAGCAAGGTCCCATCTTGGGATTTTAAGCGCAACATAATCCAATGCCGGCTCAAAACAGGAATAAGTTTTTTTAGTAATGGAATTTTCAAGCTCCGTTAGTTTATACCCTAATGCAAGTTTTGCTGCAATAAAAGCTAATGGGTAACCTGTAACCTTTGAAGCAAGCGCGGATGAGCGTGATAGTCTTGCGTTCACTTCAATTACTCGGTAATCAAATTCACCTGTTTCTGAAACTGATCTTGGATTAAGCGCAAACTGAATATTGCACTCACCCATTATTTTAAAATGCCTGATGGTTTTTATAGAAATATCCCTTAGCTGGTGATACTCTGCATTTGAAAGGGTCTGCGAAGGCGCTATTACGATGCTTTCGCCTGTATGCACACCCAACGGGTCAAAGTTTTCCATGTTGCAGACTGTTATGCAATTATCTGATGAATCACGTACAACCTCATACTCAATTTCTTTCCACCCTCGCAAATCTTCTTCAATTAAAACTTGCGGTGAATATGAAAACGCTTCCTTTAAAGCTTTTGTAATTTCCTTTTCATTGTTAGCAAACCCTGAACCCATACCTCCCAAAGTAAACCCCGCTCTTAAGATTACCGGGTATCCAACTTGTTTGGCAGCTTTAATCCCGTCTTTTACGTTCCTTACAGCTTTGCTTATTGGTGTGCGTACTTTTATCTTATTAAGCTCTTTTACAAAAAGCTCTCTATCTTCTGTCTTGTTAATTGAATCAACCTGTGTACCAAGAACCTGTACATTATATTTCTTTAATATGCCAAGCCTGTTGAGCTCAAGTCCGCAGTTTAGTGCAGTTTGCCCACCAAACCCAAGCAGTATGCCTTCTGGTTTTTCTTTCTTTATAATCTGTTCCACAAAATAAGGATTAACAGGCAACAGGTAAACTTTATCGGCAAGATCCATATCTGTTTGAACTGTGGCAATATTGGGGTTTACAAGTACCACATACTTGCCCTCTTCATTAAGCGCTTTGATAGCCTGTGAGCCTGAGTAATCAAACTCACCTGCTTCGCCTATCTTTAGCGCGCCTGAACCAAGCAGTAATATTTTATTTATTGAATTTATCAAATCTTAATATTTATCAGATTTATCAAATTTATCAGATTAGTCAGATTTCTCAGATTGTTGATTGTAAATATTTTATGAAACCTGAAAGACTTTTTGAAATTTCTTCAGCCTTTAAAAAAAGACTATTAAAATTTTCTTCATTTATATAATTTAAATCTTTAGCCAGATATAATTGTGTTCTTAATTCTCCTGCTGAACCTTTGGAAATATATAGAAATCTTATAAATTCAACATTAGATTTTCTTTCGTATCCTTCAGCTATATTGCTTGGAACTGACACAGCACATCTTCGAATTTGATCCTTTAAACCATAATCCTTTGCAAAAGCAGGATTATCAGTAATATTATAAATCTCTTTTACCAGATTTCTGGATAACTTCCAAACATCTATTTCTTCAAAACGATTAAATTTCATTTTAATAAATTTGATGAATTTGAAAAATTTGACTAATCTGATAAATTTTAAAGCATCTCAATAAATTTATCGAATAGCCATCCTGTATCATTCGGTCCCGGTGATGATTCCGGATGGAACTGAACAGCAAAGAACGGTTTTGTTTTATGCTTAACGCCTTCGTTAGTACCGTCATTGTTGTTTATGAACCATTCTGACCAATCCTCTGGCAATGTTTTTGTATCAACAGCATAGCCATGATTTTGTGATGTAATATAACAATGCCCGCCAACTTCTATGCATGGTTGGTTCTGTGAACGATGCCCAAACTTAAGCTTATATGTATCTGCACCGGCAGAAAGACCTAGTATTTGGCTGCCGAGGCAAATTCCGAATATAGGTTTATTCAACTCAAACGAATTCTTCAGATTTTCAATTGTAGCTTTGCACATTTTGGGGTCACCCGGACCATTTGAAACAAATATGCCATCAAAATCATATTGTGAGGTCATTGGGTCAAATTCCAACGGAACTCTAATAACTTCTGCTCCCCTGCTTAAAAAATTCCTTATGATATTATTTTTTACACCGCAATCGATAAGCAGTATTTTTTTTGGATTCTTTTTCTTTGGTGAATATACAACAGGCTCTTTTACTCCAACCATTCCCGCCAGGTTTGTTTCATTAGGGTCAATAATATCAAAGCTACCTTCATCCGGCTCTGTGGTAATCTTTCCCAGCATAACGCCTGTTGTCCTCAGTGTTTTTGTAAGCTCCCTGGTATCAATTCCGTAAATTCCGGGAATATTATTTTCCTTTAACCACATATGAAGTGAGCCAACAGCATCAAAATGGCTGTATTCAAAACTATAATTTGAAATAACCAATCCTCTTACCTGAATCCTGCCTGATTCAAACGCATTTTGAATGGTTTTGGCTGAATCATCCCTTGTAAATTGGGGTATTCCATAGTTTCCTATCAAAGGGTAAGTAAAAACAAGTATTTGTCCTGAATATGAGGGGTCAGTAAGTGATTCCGGGTAGCCTGTCATTCCGGTATTAAATACAACTTCACCCTCGGAATTGCAGAATTTCCCGAAACTATATCCTGTGAAGGTTTTACCGTTAGTTAGACGAAGATATACTTTTTGTTTTTGCATCAATTTTTGTTGACTTACTAGCCGAGAGTTACTTTTAGTGGCTATTTGGTTAGATACGAATATACCAGAATAAAGTATATGAAAAAGTTTATAAATTTATCCCTAAATTTTAAATGGTTATTATTGCAGCATATAAGAAATAGACTGTAGCTATATTTTCAGAGGAAATATTTTTGTATTTTTGTGTACATGTGGCTGATAAAAAATTTTATTGTGATTCTTTATTCTCTTTTTGTAGCCATACTATCTATATTAATATATCCTATTGATTACCGCAATAAACTATCCAATCCCTTAATGAAAGTGTGGACAAACATTGTTCTTTTCATTTATGGAATAAAGGTTAATGTTTATGGCGCTGAAAATATCAATTCCTCCATGGGCAAGATATATATTTCCAATCATGCAAGTTATATGGATATATTCATTCAGATTGCAAAGCTTCCCGATAATGTGAGGATGATTTATAAGAAGGAAATTAACAGGGTCCCGATATTAGGATGGGCAATGTATTGTGCCGGATTTGTTTCGCTGAATAGAAATAAAATTCGTGATGCAATGAAATCGCTTGATAAAGCTGCCCAAAGAGTTAAACAGGGATTATCAGTTGTGATATACCCAGAAGGCACAAGGACACCTGATGGTAATGTAGGCGAATTCAAGCGCGGTATGTTCTTTCTTGCTGATAAGTCTAAGGCTGATATTATTCCCATTTCATTACAGGGAACATTTAAGCTTATGCCAATTGGCAGCTTAAAAGTAAAACCTGGTGTAGTAAATATGGTAATTGGCAAACCCGTTCAATACAGGAAAGATAAAGAGCTGTTGAACGAAATTAGGGAAACAGTAATTAAGAATTTAAAAAAATAAAAAATGTAGCACAGACATTCCTGTCTGTGGATAATGTTTTTGATTCTATATGAGTATCACAGACATCTAAAACCGCACTTAGTTACCTCTATGCGAATAATGGTAACATTTATTTCAAGCAGAGGAAACTGAAACACAGACAGGAATGTCTGTGCTACTAAAGTATCTATTATTGTAATATGAGATTTCAAATTATTTTATTATTTTGTTTAGGGTTGTTTACTTTGAGCGTGTTTAACTGCAAAGACACTGAAACGATCAACTCAATTAAAGGTATGGATTCTGTACTTACCAAAGAATTAAGAGAAGAATTACTAAGAATGGAAGAATCCGATCAATTTAGTCGTAATAAAGTTGACTCAATAATAAGACATTTTGGTATTCACTCTCCTCAATTTGATAATTTAAAAGCAACTGGGAAGAAAATAGATAGTTTAAACACTTTACGATTAATTGAAATTGTAAAGGAATATGGGTGGCCTGGAAAATCACTTGTTGGATATGATGGTTCTCATTCAGCATGGTTGATATTACAGCATTCTGATACTACAACCCAAGGGAAATTTTTGCACCTATTAGAAGATGGAGTAAAAACTGGTGAAGTAACCGAGATAGAATATGCTTACCTACTTGATAGAGTTTTAACAAATAGAAATCTACCTCAGTATTACGGCACGCAATTTAAATATATTGAAGAAACAAAAACTTATGAAATCTTCCCAATTGATGATGAAAAGAACGTCATTGAAAGAAGGAATAGAATAGGTTTAGATAATATTGAAGTCAACATTAGTAAAATGAATAGTAAGTAGTGTAGCACAGACATTCCTGCCTGTGTTACATGTTTTTTGATATTATAACAGTAACATATAAATAAGGTTAAAAAGAACACAGACAAGCCTAAAGGTCACACAAATATCTGTGTGACTAAAAATAAATAATTATGTCAGTAACAATAAAAGATGTAGAGAAAATTGCCAAGCTTGCAAAGCTAAAGTTCACCGAAGATGAAAAAACAAAGCTTCAGGGAGAGATGAACCAGGTATTGGAGTACATTGATACAATAAACCAAATACCCGGACTTGAAGACGTTAAACCGCTTGAAAATATAAACAATACCGAAAATGTTTTCCGTGAAGATATCTCTGAAGTTTTCCTAACAAGAGAAGAAGCGCTTAAAAACGCACCCGAAAAAACTGCGAATTTCTTTAAAGTACCTAAAGTGCTGGATAAGTAAGTGAAAAGGCAAAAGGAAAAAAGCAAAAAAGAACTAACAATAATTGGTGTAATACCTGCAAGGTATGGCTCAACCCGCCTGAGAGCAAAAGCCCTTGCCGATATACATGGAAAACCAATGATTCAGCATGTCTATGAAAGATGTCTGAAAGCTAAATTACTTAATGAAGTTTTGGTTGCAACCGATGATAAAAGGATATTTGATGCAGTCATAAATTTTGGCGGTAATGTGGTTATGACATCAAAATTACATAAAAGCGGTACTGATAGAATTGGCGAAGCGGTAAAGAACATTAAATGCGATATTGTTGTAAATATTCAGGGTGATGAACCTATGATAGACCCAAAGAATATTGATAAGGCAATTGAACCGTTGTTAAAGAACAAATTGGTAAATGTTTCAACATTATGTTTTAAAATTACAGATGCAAAAGATATAATTAATCCAAATGTTGTAAAAGTAGTATTTGATAAATATAATACTGCATTATACTTTTCAAGAAGCGCTGTTCCGTTTAACAGGGATAACAATAAAATAGATTACTATAAGCATATCGGACTATATGTTTATAAAAAAGATTACCTTATGCAGCTTATCAAAATTAAGCCAACATTGCTTGAATTAGCTGAGAAACTTGAACAGCTTCGCATACTTGAAACAAGTGAAAAGATAAAAGTAGTAGAAACAATGATAGATTCACATTCAGTCGATACGTCGGCTGATTTAAAGAAAATAATACAATTATTAAATCATAAATTAACTTGAAAAAAGTAAAATACATTTTTTTAACTGGCGGTGTTGTTTCATCGCTTGGCAAAGGTATTGCGGCATCATCACTTGGGTTGCTGCTTAAATCACGGGGTTTAAGGGTTACCATACAGAAGTTTGATCCGTATATTAATGTTGATCCCGGCACAATGAGTCCATACCAGCACGGCGAAGTATTTGTAACCGAAGACGGCGCTGAATCTGATCTTGACCTTGGACATTACGAGCGCTTTATGGATATGGATATGTCAAAAGCCAATAATACCACCACAGGTCAGGTCTATTACGAAGTAATTTCACGTGAAAGGCGCGGCGATTACCTTGGCGCAACTGTTCAGGTCGTACCTCACATTACTGATGAGATAAAACGCCGCATGACAATGCTTGGTAACTCAAAGAAATTTGATGTGATAATAACTGAAATAGGCGGCACAGTTGGAGATATTGAATCATTACCATTCCTTGAAGCAATGAGACAGCTTATGCTTAAGGTCGGCAGAGAAAATTCACTTTCCATTCATTTAACTTATGTACCATATATTGAAGCAGCAGGTGAAATTAAGACCAAACCAACTCAACACAGTGTGAAGACACTGCTTGAAATAGGTATTCAACCTGATATACTGGTTATCAGAAGCCATATGGGTGTTTCACAGGAGATCAAAGAAAAGATTGCGCTCTTTTGCAACGTGCAGACAAATTGTGTTGTATCGGCAAGGGATGTATCCACTATATATCAGGTGCCCTTAGAACTAACATCAGAAGGACTTGACGAAATAGTAGTAAAAAAACTTAAAATAAAAAACGGCAAACCCAATATATCTAAATGGAAAAAACTTGTAAGCAGAATTAATAACCCTAAAAATTCAGTAACAATTGGAATTTGCGGCAAGTATAATATGGTACCCGATGCATATAAGAGCATTCTGGAATCATTTGTTCATGCAGGTGCAGAAAATGATGTAAAGGTAAATATTAAATGGGTATCTGCCCAGAATCTTGAAAAAGATAATAACACAGGTAAACATCTTGCAGATATTGATGGACTGCTGGTTCCATATGGTTTTGGTGAGCGCGGCACAGAGGGGAAAATTCGCGCTATAAAATATGTTAGAGAACATAAAATTCCGTTCTTTGGAATATGTTTTGGGATGCAGTTGGCAGTTGTTGAATTTGCCAGGAATGTGTTAAAGCTAAAAGATGCAAACAGCACAGAAGTTAAAGCTACACGTAATAATGTAATTGACCTAATGGAAGAGCAAAAAGGTATAACAGAAAAAGGCGGTACAATGAGGCTTGGTTCATATGCGTGCACTGTGAAACGAGGTACAAAAACATATGCTACTTATAAAGCTATAAATATTCACGAGCGCCACCGCCACAGATATGAGTTCAACAACCGCTTCAGGAAACAATTTGAAGATGCAGGTATGATATTTTCAGGTATTAACCCTGATAAGGATTTAGTTGAAATTATTGAAATCCCCAATCACCCGTGGTTCATAGCATGCCAATTCCACCCGGAGCTTAAATCAAGGGCTACAAAAGCTCATCCGCTATTCAGGGAATTTGTTAACGCGTGTAAGAAAAGTAAACGATCAAAGAAGTAGTTTGTGGCGTCAGGTATTCACCCGACGCCACATGATTAAACAAAAAGCCTGTCACTATTTCCGCGACAGGCTTTTTAATGCAATTAAATAATTATTTACATACTAGATTTCTTCACATCTTTGCCATCACCCTCATATTTTGAAGGACATTTGGTAAGTACATCTGTCGCATGGAAACTTCCGTCTTTTATCTTGCCTTTTGCTACTACACTCTCAGCCATTTTGAAGTTATTTGGTTCTGCACCATCTAGAACTACCTTCATTTCCGTGTTATTTTCATCCTTCATATAGAAAGTGAACTTGTTTGTCGTTGCGTCAAATCCGGCATCTTTATCTTTTACCCATGTGCCTTTTACCTGTACCTTTTTGTGAGTTTCAACTGCGTTTGTAAAATTTGCATATTCTACCTTTGTATCCACAAAAGCAAAGAATCCTACAACTATGAAAACTACTATTATGATGACTCCGATGATATATCTTTTATTCATGATATTTTTAAATTAAATTAATAAATTCTTCGATTGTTAAATTTAACTGTTTTATAATAGATATTAATGTCGTTTGTTTAATATCTTTATTATGAAATGGAACTGTTACTAAATTACCGCTATTATGTTTTTTAAAATGTTTATGGCTTCCTGTTTGTCTTACTTCCAAATAATCTAGTTTATGCAATAATCTTACTAATTCCTTGGGCTTTATAACTGGAAGCTTAGGCATATGAATGTATCTTTAACTCCGTTTTTATCTTAAATCTTTCAATAATATTTTCGGAATCGGTAAATTCCGGATTATCAATATCAGCTACCTTTCTTAAAAATGGTAACGTTTTTTCGATGCAAACTTCTATATAACCCTCTACTGCTTCAACAAGCATTGATTTCGCTTCAATTATAGTTTCACCTTGAGATGCAACATTAAGATCAATACAAAGAGAACTATAACCGCCATCTTCTTCTTTTATTATTAAAGCATCAAATTCCATTTTTATATTATCCATAAATACTATTCCTTCTCAATTTTTTTTAATTTCTTATCCACTGAAAGCATGTAAAGGAACAAGCCCAGCCAGATTATCAATGTAATTGCAAGTACTATATAATTTGAATATTGTGTTAGTGCTTCCATAATTAAGCCTTGTTCTCCTTTATATTTAACTTTGCTAATCTGACTCTTAAATTAAACATCCATATATATAGACCGGTAAACCCCGCCAATGAGGATAGAAAAACAATAAGCATATTTGTATCCATTTTTACTTTACCGCTTGAATTTACTATAGGGTCGGGGTGCAGTGAATCGACTATTCTAGGAAAAATAAATATAAAGAACGGAACTGTTATTCCAGCAAGAATTGAATAGACCGATGAAAGTTTTGCCCTTTGCTCTTCTGATTCAACTGCGCTCCTTAGTGCAAAATATGCGCCATATACTAATATCAGAACAAATATTGATGTTTGCCTTGGGTCCCAATTCCAGAAAGCACCCCACTCAAACTTAGCCCATATAGCTCCGGTTACTGTTGCCAAAACTGCAAACATAAGACCAAGAGCTGCTGAAGATGCTGCTTTATAATCATACAATATATTACGTTTGCGAATATATTGTGCACCATAATATAGTGCCATAATAAAAGCAACTGTACTCACCCATGCAGTAGGTACGTGAAAGTAAAGTATCCTTGCTCTTTCGCCCATATTACCAACTTCGGGTATAGGCGCTATAATTGCAAAGCATATTACAACTGTCAGCCAAACAAATAAACCGTATTTTAATAATTTATCCATAATTTTAACTTAGATTTTCAACTGTATCTTCATCATCAAGAAATTCAACTCCCCGTACTCTTTTAACATCTCTTCTTTGTTCTACATTTTTTCTGATGTTGTTCATAAGTTCTGCCGGATTTGGTATCGCTTTAAGCAGAAAGTTCATCGCTGTTTTATCCGAAGTTGTTAATGCTACATTCCCAAGCTTAAACAATCTCTGCCAGAAAGGTTCATACATATCAACATCTCTTACCCTATATAACTCCAATGCTTCTGTCTTCTTTGAAAATATTCCGGTAGTATAGAAAATTCTTTCGGTTGTAACTTTATACCTGTGATTTTTTACAATAAGCCATTTTACGAACAAATACGCAAGCGGTATCACAACAAGAATTGCAGCTAACGGGAAAAACATCAGGCTTAGCGCAAGTATTATTAATGAAATAATACCCATAGATATAAATATCCCGAAGTTCAGGACTTGTGATTGAGAGCCTTCCCAGATTATGTCCTCTTTTGTATCGTTCATAATTTATGAATTATCCAATAATATCAACTTTATTACACGTAAAAATAGCGATTATTACTTTTATAAAAAATAATATAAGTCATACTATTTTATGACAAGTATCATAATAATATACTTTACTTATTCAATTGTAATAGTTCTAATAATTTAAGAATTTACGCTTATGAAAATAGCATTTTTATCACCTTTTTACCCGTTCAGGGGTGGAATAGCACAATTCAGCGACTCATTATATCTGGCACTTGCCATTAATAATGATGTAAAAGCATATTCTTTCACCCGACAATATCCCGGAATGTTTTTTCCGGGTAAAACCCAGTTTGTTTCCGAAAGCGATTTGAACCGGAATATACCCATAACAAGGATATTAGACAGTATAAATCCATTTACTTATTATAGAACAGCAAAAGAGATAATAACATTCAAACCCGATATAGTTTTGATAAGTTATTGGATGCCCTTTTTTGCTCCAGCTTTTGGTAAGATAGCAAGTATATTAAAGAAAAAAGGTATCAAAGTAATTGGCATAATGCATAATGTAATAGCACATGAAAAAAGATTTGGTGATAAATCAATTACAAAATATTTCTTCAATAAATGTGATGGTTTTGTTTTACTCAATAAATCATCAGAAAAAGACCTGCTTGAACTTAAGCCCGATGCTAGATATATTATCCACCCTCACCCTCTTTACGAGCATTACGGCAGCAAGATTAATTCAGTTGAAGCAAAAAAACAACTCGGAATTGCAAAGAATAAAAAAGTAATTTTATTTTTTGGATTTATTAGAGATTACAAGGGTCTATACTTATTGATAGAATCAATGAAAAATCTAAGTAATGATTATTTACTCTTAATAGCCGGAGAAATCTATGGTGATTTCAAAAAGTATGATGCGTTAATTGATAAATTAGGTGTAAGGAATAAAATAAATCTGCAGGTAAGATATATTCCTGAAACTGAAATACCATTATTCTTTTCAGCATCTGATGTTTGTGTGCTACCCTACCGCTCGGCTACTCAAAGCGGTATTGTTGGAATAGCTTATCATTTTGAACTTCCCGTAATTGTAACAAATGTAGGCGGACTTGCTGAAATGGTAGAAGAAAATAAAACAGGATTAATTTTTAAAACACCTAATATAGAAGAAATATCTTCTGTATTAAAAAAGTATTTTGATGAAGACTTAAAAGATAAATTTATACCGTTTATTCAGGAATACAAATCACAGCATTCATGGCAGAATCTTGCAGATGAGATAATTTCCTTTACAAAACATAATTAATAATTTCTTATTATCTTATATCAATTTTTTAAATTATTGCCTATATTATATTGGAGGTAATAAATGTTTAAAATAATCTTTTTTGTAGCATCATTTTTGTTAATTACACAACAAATTTTTACCCAATCACCAACCTGGCATACCCTGCCAAATGCCCCAATTGCAAGTAATAATGATGGCAGATATGAAGATATTTATTTCGTAAATTCTTCAATTGGATATATTATTTCATATTCAGGTAAAATATTTAAAACTACTAATGGCGGAAATAACTGGATAAATCTTATAGATAGCCTTAACCAGGCATTAAGAAGTACCGGATTTTTTGATGGAAATACAGGTATTATAGGTACTTTAGATTCAACCCGTGTACTGTTCAGAACAACAAACGGAGGCTTGAACTGGACACATATTTCAGCAAGTATCCAGGGTACTGTTCCTAAAGGTATTTGCGGTATTTCAATTGTAAACTCAAACGTTGCTTTTGCAAGTGGAAGGTATTTCTGTCCGGCAAATGTCATTAAAACAACAAATGCAGGCCTTAACTGGATATCACTTCCTCTAGATACCTCATTGGTTCGTTCAATTGTAGATTGTCATTTTTGGTCGCAAGATTCCGGATTTGTAGTTGGTGGTTATTCAACAATAAATCAATACTATACAGGTAAGTCGGTTATTTTAAAGACAACTAATGGAGGCTTAAACTGGATACGAGTCTATCAATCAACAAGAACAAATGAATGGTGCTGGAAGATTCAATTTGTTAACAGGCTGTTAGGATATACGAGCATAGAAAGATTTGGCACGCCAACCTTTATTTTGAAAACCATAAACGGAGGGTTAAACTGGCAGGAGATTTCTTTACCTAATAATATAGTTAATCTTGAAGGAATAGGATTTGTAAACGAACAAACAGGCTGGGTCGGAGGCTGGGGCGTTAGCTATAATGAACCTAACTATGAAACAACTAATGGAGGGGCTAACTGGCATCTTGCAGGCTGGGGGATTAACATGAATCGTGTAAGATTTATTTCCGATACACTTGCTTATGCTGTAGGCAAAACAGTTTATAAATATACCCGTGAACCAATCGGCATTCAGCAAATCTCTTCAGAAATTCCAAGATCATATACATTATTTCAGAACTATCCTAATCCGTTTAATCCTGTTACTAAAATTAAATTTAATATACCAAATAGTACTTTTGTAACAATTAAAGTATTTAACGTATTGGGAAAAGAAATTGATATTCTTGCAAATCAGAATATTGCAGCAGGCAGTTATTCTATAATCTGGGATGCTTCTGCTTTGCCAAGCGGAATATATTTTTATTCCATACTGACAAAAGAGTATTCGGAATCACTAAAAATGGCTTTAATTAAGTAGCTCAAGTCGGCTGTTTAATATGTAAATTACAGAATTGTATATATATAGCAGCCCACGACTTCAGTCGTGGGAATGATGATAATATTAGAAATAGTAACCATTTTAATGGTTTTTGTATCAAAGGTGATCAACTTGAGTAAGTAATAATCACTATTTACTAAAAATGAACTGGTTATGTTAATAGTAATTGGTTTTACTTCCTCATTTTCGTTGTAATTCCAATATTTCATAATTATATTTACTATATAATCCAAAAATAACTACACATACAATGAAATATTTACTTCCAGTTCTGGTTTTTACAATTATATTAACTGCTTATTCTTTTTCACAGGATAACAATTATGTTCACGGTGAAATAATTGTCATGCTTAAATCCGGTGAAACCACATCAAGACTTGTAAATTCATTTGGTTTTATGAATTTACGTGTTAAGGAGCCTATTGTTGAATATATGAATATCTGGCTTTATGAATTTGATAATAAAAGAACAGATGAACAAACAGCATTAATTGAAATTAGAAAACATTCTTCAGTATCAATTGCTCAATTCAATCATTATATAACCGAGCGCTCAGTTTTTCCTAACGATACACGTTTTGGTGAACAATGGTCAATGAATAACACGGGACAAACAGGGGGCACTCCCGATGCAGATATAGACGCACCTGAAGCATGGGATCTGGTTACAGGTGGCTTGACAGCAGCCGGTGATACAGTTGTGGTTGCAGTAATTGATGGCGGTTTTTATTTGAATCATCTTGATCTTTCATTTTGGAAAAACTGGTATGAAATACCTTCCAACGGAATTGATGATGATGGAAACGGGTACATTGATGATGTAAACGGCTGGAATGCTTACAATAATAACGGTAATGTTACAGCAAGTGGTACACATGGAACTCATGTTTCAGGTACAGCAAGCGCTCTTGGTAATAATAATTTGGGTGTAGCAGGTGTAAATTGGAATGTAAAAATCATGGCTATTCAGGGTTCATCAGGTACCGAAGCGGTAGTACTTAGAGCTTACGGATATGCACTGAAACAAAGTAGGGTTTATAAACAGACTAACGGAGTTCAGGGCGCATTTGTTGTTTCAACAAATTCATCTTTTGGAGTTGATTATGGTCAGCCTGCAAATTATCCTTTGTGGTGTGCTTTCTATGATTCTTTAGGAAATGCTGGTATTTTAAGCGCTTGCGCAACTGCTAATCTTAATATTAATGTTGACGTATCAGGTGATATACCCACAGCTTGTCCAAGTGACTGGATGGTATCAGTAACAAATACAACCAATACTGATGCAAAAAATTCAGGCGCAGCATATGGCTTAACAACAATTGATCTGGGAGCGCCGGGTACAAGTATATTATCTTCTACAACTGCAAGCAATTATGGACTTTCAACGGGTACATCAATGGCTACACCGCATGTTGCGGGTGCTATTGCTTTTATGTATTCTGTAGCACCACTTGCATGGATACAACAGTATAAGCTAACTCCTGGACCATATTCATTGCAGGTAAAACAAAAGATATTACAGGGTGTTGACCCTAAACCCTCAATGCAAAATATAACAGTATCAGGGGGAAGGTTAAATCTTTATAACAGCGCATTACTGATGCAGAATATAACTACCATAAATAATCAAAACAATGAAGTACCTTCAAATTTCAGGCTTTATCAAAACTATCCTAACCCGTTTAATCCTACAACAATGATAGCTTTTGATATGCCGAAGGATGGTTATGTAAGCCTTAAGGTATTTAATGCTATTGGTCAGGAAGTCGCAGTATTAATTGATGGCAGCATTAAAGCAGGCACATACCAGAAGATATTTAATGCTTCCTCGCTTCCAAGCGGAATATATTTCTATAAATTAGTTGCAGATGGATATAGCGATGTAAGAAAAATGTCTTTGATAAAATAGAATTACACAATTTCAGGTAATTATTCAAACCATGATTTATTATAACATAAATATATTATTTTAAAAATAAGTTATATTACAAATCTAACTATTTATTTCTTTCAAACACTCTCTTAATAAGCTATTCACAAAAAACACTTCTCTTTACACCATGTATTGAAAATAAATAAATATTGGTATATATTAATAGTATATACCAATAAAAAAATCAATTTATATGAAAAATCTCTCGTTAAAGCTTAAGGAAGATATTTATAGGGATACAGAAATAGTTGTGAAAAAGCTCAATGTCCCAAGGAATTCTTACATCAATAAAGCTATCGATTTTTATAACAAGGTACACAATAAAAGCCTACTCAGGAAAAAACTGTTTGAAGAATCACCGCTGGTAAGCTCAGACTCAATGGAAATTTTGAAAGAATTTGACAAGATCAGATAATTTTAAAAAGAATGAAAACTCCTCTTAAAAGATTTGATATATGGATAGCAGACCTGAATCCGCAAAAGAGAAAAGAACCCTGCAAAGTACATCTTGTGGTGATTGTACAAACTGACTTGCTGAATAATTTTCACCCCTCAACATTAATATGTCCGCTTACAACCAATATTATTCAAGGAGCTGAAATTTTAAGGGTTAATCTTGCTAAAAATGAAGGGAGCATTAAAAAAAGGTCAGCCATTCTGATAGATCAGTTGAGGGCAATTGATAATAAAAGGCTGATAAAAAGAACAGGTGCATTAAGTAAAACAAGTAAAACAAAACTGAAAGAAAATTTAAAAATTGTTTTGGGTCTGGAGTAAATAATATGATATTTCTTAAATTATTAATTTTGGTGTTCGTTTTTTATACATTCAATGTTTATTCACAAAGTGATATACCGAGCAGTGCAAATGATTCAATTAATTATGCTGATACAGTCTGGTCAGAAATTGCACCTGTTTGCCTGAACATTACTGAGGTAAGAAGAATGATCGTATTCCCCAATGTTTATGCAGATGGAAAAGTTGTTGTTAAGTGCTTGGTTAATGAAGATGGTAATGTTATAAAAACAGGTGAAATTACAGGCCCAAATGTGTTTTATAATGAGGTAAGAAGGGTTGCAATGTTTTTAAAGTTTTCACCTGGCTTGGTAAATAATTATCCGGTAAAAGTTTGGGTTTCTGTCCCATTTATGTTCAAACTAAAATAAAAATAATTGAAAATCTTCCTCACACATGGCTACTATTTAAACTCAGATCCCAATGAAATGCGGATAATGAAACCATATGTTCCTTTAGGAATACTATATATATCAGCTTACCTAAAGCAAAATGGCTTTGATGCTACGGTTTTCGATTCAACATTTAAGAATTTTGATGAGCAGAAAATTGCTTTGCTCAAGGATAAGCCTGAAATAATAGCAATTTACTGTAACCTAATGACAAAGCTTAACGTTTTGCCGCTGATAAAATTTATCCGCTCAAGCAAGGAACTCAGATATTCTAAAATAATCTTAGGCGGACCCGAACCACCATTCCACGCAAAAGAATTCCTTAACTATGGCGCTGATATAATTGTTGAAGGCGAGGGCGAGGAAACTATGCTCGAGCTTTGCGGGGTGCTTAAAACCGGTCAAACAGATTATAATAACATAAAAGGAATAATATATAAGCAGAATAATACATTAATTAAAAATCCTGCCCGTGAAAAAATAAAGGACATCGATGTTCTGCCTTTTCCTGATAGAAGTGCTATTGATCTATCGTTATATCTTAGAGCATGGAAACAAACCCATGGGTATAGTTCTGTTTCAATCAATACAATGCGCGGCTGTCCCTACACCTGTAAGTGGTGTTCACATTCAGTATATGGAGTTAGCTACCGCCGCCTATCACCGGAAAAAACCGCAGATGAAATTGAGTATATTGTAAATGAATACAATCCCGATATGCTTTGGTTTGTTGATGATGTCTTTACTGTATCTCATAAATGGCTTTCTAAAATACTTCAATTATTTAAAGAACGTAATATTAAAATTAAATTTGAGTGCATTTCCCGCAGCGATAGACTGACAGAAGATGTAATTATTACACTAAAAGAACTTGGTTGTTTCAGGTTATGGATTGGCGCGGAGTCGGGATCCCAGCATGTGCTTGACCTGATGGATAGACGTGTTAATGCTGCCGATACACGAAAGAAGATTAAACTTACACGCAAACATGGAATTGAAGCCGGAACATTTATTATGCTTGGCTACCCGGGTGAGAAAAAACATGATATTATTGAAACGGTAGTTCATTTAAAAGATTCTATGCCGGATATTTTCCTTACAACTGTTGCGTATCCAATTAAAGGAACCCCGTTCTATACAGAAGTTGAAAGCAGGCTTGTTACTGATAAAGAGTGGGATAAGCGTACAGACCGTGATCTTGATTTCAAGGGAAGGTATTCAAAAAATTTCTACCGCCATGCAAACCGCTACATGGTAAACGAAGTAAATTACCATAAGATGAAGTCTAACGGAAAATCTTCAATTTCTTCACTTGGTAAAACTTTCCTCAAAGCAAAGTTATCAAGAATTATGATGAGTTTAACAAATTAAATATCACACATCACTCCCCTCTCCTTTCAGGAGAGGGGTTGGGGGTGAGGTCAATTAATTAATCGAAATTAATATCATACTAAAAATTACAGCCGGGGATTTTTAATAATTAAAACCAGCAATTCAAATAACACTAAATCCGCATTCAACAACATCGCGCAAACTTATGATGAACGCGATAACAAAAATCCAATTTTCGGGTGGATGCGCGGACTTGTGCATAAAGTATATCTGAAATATATACCCAAAGGCGGTAATATACTCGAGCTTAATGCAGGAACGGGGGTTGATGCTGTGTTTCTTTCTGATAATGGATATAATGTTCATGCAACAGATATATCTGATAAAATGATAGATATAATTCAGGCAAAAGTAAAAAGTAAAAACGCAAAAAATATAACAGCAGAAGCATTATCATTTAATGAAATATCCACAATTAAAGAAAATAATTTCGATGCGGTTATTTCAAACTTTGGCGGATTGAACTGCATTAATGATTTTCGGAAACTCTCGGGTGATCTTGCTCAAAAGCTTAAGCCCGGTGGTTTATTCATTGCAGTAGTTATGAATAAAATTTGTCCATGGGAAATATTCTACTATATAGTAACACTCAAATTCAGGAATGCATTCAGAAGACTCAATAAGAACGGTATTATGGCAGAACTAAACGGCGAAAAAGTATTGACATATTACTTCACTCCTAATGAATTTGGCAAGGCATTTGGTAACAATTTTAAAAAAGTTAAAGTATATAACCTTGGTAATTACACTCCACCACCATATCTGGTTGGAATATATAACAAACTTAAACCGCTTGTTATGTTATGGATGACACTTGATGAGCTTACTATGGGTTTACCACTCGTCAATTTACTCGGCGATCATTTTATTATTGTTATGAAGAAGAAATGAATCCCCCATTGTTGATTAATGATTTTTTAAATTATTTGTACAATTATAAATATTATTAAAATTAAAGCTATCGTCCCCAATTCATACGAAGGGGTAAGTAACATAAAGATATTTCGTAAATTGACAAATATTCAAATATTCCCGATAACATCAAAAACATAGATGGGGGTTTGATTACTTAACCTAAAACATCTGCAAAATAAAATTTGAATCTGAATAAAAATAAAATAATATCATTTTCCCTTTTCATAATCCTATGCGTAGTATTTGTATATCTTGTATTCATCCCCTCGTTAAACACAGTAAACAACGATTTCCCTAACTACTATGTTTCATCAAATATGTACCTTGATGGTAAAGACCTTAAAACCGCTTATGACAATGTGGAATTTAACCGACAACTATTACTTTACGATATTAATGACCAGATTGTATCTTTTGTTCCTTATCCGCCATTGACTGCGCTATTAATGCTGCCAATCGCAAAACTCAGTCCCATAGACGCAAAACTTGCATGGAATATGTTCAATCTACTGCTAATGCTTGGCTCAATTGTAATTCTTTCAAGACTTTGCAGCATAAATATTTTCGCTATCGGAATAATGTTTTTTCTTTCCGGTTTTGCGTTGATGAATAATTTTATGTTCGCCCAAACATACCTGCTTGTATTATTCCTGCTATGTATGTCTATGTATTTCATGCATGAAGGAAAAGATATACTTTCTGCTTTATTTATTTCTTTAAGTATCGTCTTAAAGTTATATACAATATTTTTTATTTTCCTTTTCATTTTTAAAAAACGATACAAGCTACTTGTTTATACGATTGTTTTTTCTGCGCTTATTTACATTCCGGTAATACTGTTCACCGGCTTTGACCTAAATGTATTCTATTTCACAAACATTATGCCGCGTCTTGGTGATGGCTGGGTAGGAACAGTATATGCTGCGGAATACCAGTCGTTCATATCTCTTCTTCACCGTTGGTTTGATTATGAACCAATGTTTAATCCACAGCCAATTATACAAAGCACTGTACTCTTTTACTTACTAAAGTATATCTACATATTTGGTGTACTTACTTTTTCTATTTCATACTTAAAGCCGGGTAAGGAAAATTTAAAACTTGCACTTTCACTTTTTTGCATCGTTTCGTTATTACTTCTGCCTGTTAATGCTTCGTACCAGTTTGTTGTGCTGATACCGGCAGTAGTTTTCCTTGCAGAGTATTTCATTGACAATAAAAAGTACTGCATCGCAGGAACTATTATTGCTGTAATGCTTCTAATAAATTCACCACTACAGGTATGGATAACCGCTAAGTTGAAAGATACACCTTTTTATATATTTGCATATGTAAAACTCTTCGGACTATTTTTCCTGTGGTTTACTAATTTAAGGATTCTTGGAAAAGTAAATGATGTAAAATTGTTCAATCCACGAACACAAAAATTACTTGCAATTGCAGCAATACATATAGTATTATTAAGCACAGTATCGTACTTTACAAAACAACATATTAATGATAGCGCTGAATATTTTAAAACAGGCAATAACTATCTTATCTCAATGCCTTCAGCTTATAATAATAAAATTGTATGGACAGAATGCATTAACGATAAATTTGTATTACGCTCAAACTTCGGCTTTAGCTACGATAAAGAAAATGTTTTCTATCCGGTATTAACTGATTCAGAACACATTGCATTTGAAACAATTGAAAATAAAATACCAAAACAAAAAATTATTGATATTAAAACAGGTATTCAAAGGGATGCATTGGGTATTAAGCTAAACAACAGTTCTTTAAGTAAAGATAAAACACTAGAATGCTATTCAACGGATGGTGTAATTTTCATAAAAAACCATTCTTCAGGAAAAAACTACCCGCTAACATCAGGTAAACAGATATGTACATTCCCCGTATTCGGTGATAATGATAACACCATAATTTTCTGCTCAGATAGAAACCGGGGAGTAGGGTTTACTGCACTATACAAAATAAACATTAAGGGTATAAAATGAATATCTCTTTAATGAAATATATAGATGAATATTTGGGAAAGATCCTTTGCTTCATATTTTCCATTGGAAAAAGTAATAATATAACTATCCCCTCTGCTGATATCATAAAAAACATTCTGCTCATAAAATTCTGGGGAATGGGAAGTATCATCTTAACTTCTCCCGCAATAAAAACCCTTAAACAAAATTTACCAAATGCAAAAATACATTTCTTAAGTTTCAGCTCAAACACTGTGGTATTAAAACTTATACCGGGTGTTGATGAAATAATCCCTGTAAAACTTTCCAATCCCATATCATTTTTTATTGATACAATTAAAATAATACTTAAACTTCGCAAAATAAAATATGATCTTGTTTTTGATTTTGAATTCTTTACATACTATTCAGCATTAATCACAAAATTAATTAAAGCAAAATTTTCTATCGGATTTGATAATCATAAAAATAAGCGGAACCGTTTATTTTCTGAAACCGTGATATTTAATGACCATATTCACACTCGTGATAATTTTTTAAAACTTGTTCTTTCGGTCTGCAATGATTCAATAAATGAATTGAAGCTTTTTAACATCTCCCCCTGTAAGGGGGAGACCGAGAGGGGGTCTATACCATATATCGTCATCAACCCCAATGCAAGCAAAATGGCTTATGAGCGAAGACTTCCCGCCGAGTATTTTGTAAAGATCATTGATGAACTTACAGAATCAGATAATCACCTAATAGTATTAATAGGCTCAAATGAAGAAAAAAAATATGTAAATGAAATAATCAAAAAATTAAATCATAAACAAAAAGTTACTGATCTCGCAGGCAAACTTACCGTAAGTGAGCTTATCATACTGATTGATTCATCTCTTTGCCTCGTAACAAATGATAGCGGTCCACTGCATATTGCATCTGCTTTAAATAAACCCGTAATAGCATTTTACGGACCTGAATCACCAGTGCGTTACGGTCCTTTAAGCAACAAGCAGCTTGTATTTTACCTAGAGCTTGAGTGCTCTCCATGCATGAGTATCTCGAACAGCAAAACCGTCAACTGCATATACCCAGAACCGCTTTGCATGACAGGCTTCGATATAAACGAAATAATTTCAAAATCAAAAGAGTTTATTTCAAACCTGAGCGTAGCGCTGCGCCTTCAGGAAGAATCAATAGAGAAATATTAATAAATAAAATATTTGCACACTTGGCTACCCTCTCCTTTTAGGAGAACTGCACCAGCAGTCGGGTGGGCTGGGGTAAGGTAAAAATGAAGCAGCTAACAAATAAAATATTCAAAGATACATTCATTGTGATGATATCTAATATCATCAACTATGCAGGTATGTTTATTCTTGCCGTTATGGTAACCCGCCTACTTGGAGTACAGGCACTTGGTGAGTTTACATATATCTTTGCAATAAGCCCAGTATTATCAATAATATCTGAATTCGGACTTTCTCAACTATCAATTAGAAAGATTAATTCAGACCGTTCATATGTTTTCTCTCTTGTAAAAAATATCAACATCTTCAAGCTTTTTCTTTCGGTAATTTGTGTTATTGCATCCGGGTTAATCCTATCCATTATTCCTAGCTCGGGATTCAACATGACCTTTGCAGCCGGTATTTTGATTATTATCCCAAAAGTATTTCAAACAACATATGAATCTGCCATACGCGCTTTAATGAAACAAACATTGCCTTCTGTTTTTAAAAGCATAAATTCATTAATACAGATAGTTCTTGCTTACTTAATATTAATAAAAACCGGTAACCTGCTTGCCATGTTCGTGATGATTTTGATTATGGAAACCTTAACCGCTTTTGTATTCCGTATTGCTGCTACTAGGGTATGGCAGAATTCAGGAATCCCTGTCTTACCGGCTTCTCCGATTTCTTTTTCCTATATTAAACCTATTATCAAAGAAGCTTTACCATTTTTTGGAAGCAATTTCCTTGCACTTTCTATGCCTAAGATTACAATAATTATTTTGGGAAATTTATTGTCACAGGTATCTCTTGGCATATTTTCCGCAGCCTCAAGATTTGCAAACGGCATTGGACTTGTTTCGGGAGCGATTTACAATACGTTTTATCCCGTTATGACTGATCCCAATACTCCACTAGAAAAACAATACTCCCTTGCAAAAAAATTTGCTCTTTATGCATTTCTTGCGGGACTTGTTATATCGCTCACAATTTATTTTTCAGCCGGCTTATTAATAGATCTTACATTCAAAATTCCACAAGCTGTGCCTGTACTTGAACTGATGGCACTTATGGTAATTCCAATTTTGGTATATTCGGTTATACAGCCATTTTTATTTGCTATTCATGCAGAAAAATTCATTCTAAAAACTTATATTGCTGTATGGTCTTTCAATATATTCTGCTCTGTTTACCTAATTAATCTTTATGGATATATTGGGGCGGCTATTTCTACTATTATAACTGAATACCTGATTCTGTTAAGTCTCTTGTTTAAGTTCTTTAATACAAAGACGAGAACTTTATAGCGTCTAATCGTAAATATAAGTACTTTTGATAATTAGGTTTTAGCATTTAAACTTTTGTTTTCTTTAACTACTTTGCATTTCAATTATTTACAATAACATCAAAAAACTTTTAAGAAAAATAAGTTATCTGTACCAATACCATTTTCTGGTAAAGCCAAAAATGGAACGTGTAGTAAGAGAAAGTCTCTCGGGATTTACGTTTACTGTCAGACCAACTGTTTATAATCCAAAAGATTTCATCTCAAGCGAAATTTTTGCCGCATATATTAAAACGCTTAATCTTTCCGGCAAAAATATTCTTGATATGGGCTCCGGTTCCGGAATTGTAAGTATTTTCGCAGCATCAAAAGGGGCAAACTGTGTTGCTTGCGATATCAATCCTGTTGCTGTTCGCTGCATCACAGAAAATGCCTTACAGAATAAACTATCGTCTCAAATTAAAGTCTATGAATCAGATCTGTTTGAATCACTAAATAGTGAAAATGGAGCGGGGTTCGATATCATCTTTTTCAACCCGCCATACTATAAAGGTAACCCACGTAATAATTTTGAACGAGCATTTAAAGGCGGTCCCAATCTTGAAGTAATAGATAAATTCCTGCTTGATGCAAAAAACTATCTCGCCCCAACCGGTAAACTTTGCCTGCTTGTTTCAACCGATATGGATATGGATGACTTATACAGCCGTTTACAGAACACAGGATATACTTACAAAATTTTACTGTCAAATAAAAAGTTCTTTGAAACGTTTTATATAATAGATGGGGTTATAAGATAGTAACAGTTGTCTTTTTTGATTTGAACATAATAATGGAGAGTATATAACAATTTATGGGATGGAGAGTATTTTTGTTTTTTGGCGTTATACTAGGCTTGCAAAGCTTTGTTTATTTTACATTTATAAATTTCTGGAAAACCACAAAGCTCTATAAACCTGTACATAAATGGTGGGCTCTCACCCCATTTCTTGTTTTCAATATCTCATTCATCATAATTACTATCATTTGGGGCAGGCAATTTACTCCGCCTGAATGGTTCAAAATAATTGCACTGTATCCGTTTTATATTTGGATAGCTGCAACATTCTTTATCTCTCTTTGGTTGATTATTGGAAAAATAGTTAAGCTTCCGTTCCAAATTCCTATTTGGATAGCAAAAATATTTAAACCTCTGCGTGAAAAAATCGGATCGCTGAAAGAAAAAAAGACTGTTAAAACCGTTGATCTTTCCCGACGCAGATTTGTTCGTTATGCAACTATGGGAATTTCTACCTATGCTTTTGCAGGTGCTGCTTATGGAATGATAAAACATGATTCCTATGAAATTAATTATAAAGATATTATAATTGATAAACTGCCTCTTGAGCTAAAAGGCACAACAATTACATTGATTAGTGATATACATGCAGGACAGTATATGAATGAAAGGGAAATGAGTGAATATGCCGATGTGGTTAACTCACTTGGCTCTGATATTATTTGTATTCCCGGTGACTTTATAAATTTTGAATCGCGTGATGTTCACATGCTTACAAGAGCTTTCCGGGATATGAAAGCTGAGCATGGAATTTATGGCTCTTTGGGCAACCACGATTTTTTCCATAATGCTGATTATGTTACAAAAGCATTGAATAATGAATCACCCATTCAGTTGTTAAGGAATGAACACCGTGTGCTGAACATTAAAGGCAAAGAGCTATATATGCTTGGTATTGACGATACACAAGGCTCCGGGGCAAGAATGGATGAAGTGCTTAAATATTACGGAGCAATGGATGAGTTCCTGAAAACCAATGATCCTAAGTTTAACACATCACCAAAAGTATTGCTCTGTCATAAACCTTACGGATTTGATATCCTCGCTAAAAAAGAAATTGACCTCGTGCTCTCCGGTCATACACATGGCGGACAGGTTGTTCCTGTAAAATTCGGAAACTTCAATCTTTCATTTGCTGCAACTGTCAGTAAATACATTGAAGGATTATATAAAATCGGAAAATCTAACATGTATGTATCACGTGGAATTGGTTCTGTCGGGCTCCCTATCCGCATCAACTGCCCTCCTGAAATCACAAAAATTACTTTAGTATCATCCTGAGTGAAGTGAAGGTTCCATATTTTCCACATTGTTACTAAGTTTACCAACAATTACTTAAATGCTGTTTATAATACTCTCTCTTCTTTCGGGTCAATACTTCTTGGTAGAGTTTCCACTCTCTTTTTTTCGTATTTTTGTAGATGAAATATATTTTACTGTTATTAACTTTGCTTAGCTTTCCGCTTTTTGCGCAGAACTCAGCCATAGTCACATATAATTTTTACTCCAACGGATTACCATCAGGTACACCGGCGCTTAAACTTGAAGCAACAAGGAAATTTTCAAAATATAATAATGCATCAGGTGAAACATTTTATATAGATCATTCCGGCGGTAAAACATATCAGTCTGTTACACTAAAAACCGGCGAAACCATTACTGATGAAGAGCTAATTGCCAATTATCCCCAACCGGATCTGCAAAGCGATACTATGACTATCCTTGGTTATCTTTGCAATAAAGCTCATGTTGTTATCCGCTCAAACCATATTGATATATGGTACACAACAGAAAGCCAGTTTAAAGGTACACCATCTCTAAACATTGCTCCCGGGCTTGGACTAGTTCTTAAAATTATCCGCAATGGTAATTTTGAGATCAGAGCAGAAAATATTGAGTTTACAAAGTTAATTTTCCTATTTCCATCCTCATTCGGGAAAATAGTTGAAATGCCGTTATACAGACACTTGGTCACTGCTCAGAATTATATCACACTCCCGATATTCCAAAATGAAAAAATAAACTTTGGCGATACAATAATAAACCTCTTCACAAACGAACTGGGTATTACTTACCGCTTTTCAGAAGGAACAATTATTTTAAAAAAGATTCAACTGCCTGAAAATATGGGAATGCATACTGTAATTGCAGAGCTTACCGAAAAATCAGCCGGTGACGCTTATGATAGAACAGGTTCATGCTTTATTATCCCCGCAGCAGTTAGTGATACATCCATTACTTTTATTGACGCATTCATAAACGGAATTAATACGTTACCTATATATCCATCAAATAACATTAAGCAGTATAAAGGATTTACACTTACCGAAAAATATACTCCACCAATAGAGATTATGCGTTTTATCACACCATTTGGTATAGGACACTACAACAGCCAGGTTCAGGTTTATGGTGTTAAGTGGGAAGATTCCGTTACCTATAAACAGGATATCACAAATTTACTTCCTGTATTAAATGGCGATGTTTGGTTTGGTGTGTTTATTGGGTGTTATGATAAAGGCGGACACAATGTAAGCTTAAGATTAAAATATTACCCTGATGATGTTCCAATGAAACCCGTTGCCCTTAAGCCTGCATGGATAAAACCGATAATTTTCACAACAAATATTATGGAAGCAAGCAGGCAGGAATATGCAACAATTTTCGGAAGCGATACTCTAAAGGTGACAGTAGATATTCCCGAAGGATTAAGCTCCCTCTCATTAAGATATATAAGTACAGGACATGGCGGATGGGAAAATGGTGATGAATTTAACCAAAAGCTGAATCAGATATTTGTAGATGGAAAGCAGGTTTATAGTTTTATTCCATGGCGTGATGATTGCGGAATGTACCGTAGGTATAATCCTGCATCCGGTAATTTTCCAAATGGTATGTCATCAAGTGACTTCAGCCGTTCTGGCTGGTGTCCGGGTTCAACATCCATTCCGGTTGATATTCCGCTGGTTGGAATTAAGCCCGGCAGACATATATTTTCAGTTTACATTCCAATGGGTAACTCCGAAGGCACAAGCTCAAGCGCATGGAATGTTTCAGCGGTATTGATCGGTAAAAAATAATATTATGGATATAAATTCCCCCTTTGAAGGGGGACTATATTTTTAATTTACGTCATTCAAAAATTCTTCATTAAATAAAATTAACCGATTAATAACAATGGGGATGTTAAAACTTTCAGGTATTCAGCTAATTTGATAAAAACAATTACCATAATCATTCTTTTTTGCACTTCTATCTTCACTCAATACGAGCGTATAGAATACAGCCTTCATTCCGATACGATACCCCAAAATATTATTACTCATGCTAAAATTGATACAATATTTACTTTCATAAATTCTCACAGTTGGCTTGTTGATTTTGATGATTGTAATATCTGCAAATCACGCGCTCATATAGTAAGCCGAGTGATTGAGAAACAATTCCCCGATATTGTAATTGCAAAAGTCTGGCTAATTGCTGATTGCAAACGCAGCTCACAAAAAAATATATACCGCTATAAACCAAATGTTTATTTAAGCCACCCTGGCAAGTGTACAAACTGGTCATATCATGTAGCGCCAATTATAATTACTGATGCCGATACATTTGTAATTGATCCGGCTACGCAAACTATTGCGGTAAAATTAAATGAGTGGGCAGGCGATATTATTCCGGCTGACGGTAAGGGATTTATGATTATTAAAGATGAGAGATTTTATATTTACCCGCAAACTGAAAACGATCTTTTTCTTGATGATCTTCAAGCTTGGAATAAAAATGACCGCGCATTGACTGATGATAAGTATTTGCGCTCAATTGATGAGACCTTTCGAGCTAAACACGGCTTCTATGAACCATGGAAATTTAAATATTATGTTTCAAAGTTAATGGAACTGCTTGAGTAACCCCCTCTCAATCTCCCCCTGACAGGGGGAGAAGAGAAATCAACGCAGTTGATTTCGAAGTAGGGGTCAAAAAAAACATATATTTCCTCCGAAAGGTTCTATCTGTTAACTTTTTCACCAAAATTATTGATAATAGCCTCAAAAATATTTTCATCACACAACAACATCATCCACGGCATATCAACAAAAGCCGGAGGAAAATCACCATATTACAACAACCTAAGTAAATATGTTGGCGATAATATCGATGATGTAATGCAAAACCGCAGTCGTTTCTTCGGCTCGCTAGGTATTGCAGAATCAACACTTGTACACGCTAATCAAATTCATAGTGATGCCATTACTGTAGTTAATGCACCCGGATTATATCCTAAAACAGATGCGCTTATAACTCAGCAAAAAGGGTTACACCTTGTAATATCGGTGGCGGATTGCATGCCGGTTATGATATATGACCACAGAAAAAATGTTATTGCAAATATTCACTCCGGTTGGCGGGGAACTCAAAAGAACATTGTTAGGAAAACAATTGATGTAATGAAAATAGAATTTGGCTGTAACGCAAAAGATATGCTGGTATTTATGGGACCCGCAATTAGTAAGAAGAATTTTGAAGTTGATAAAGATGTTGCTGATATGTTTGATAAAAAATATGTTGAATTAAAACCGGATTCACAAGAAAAATATTTAGTTGATACAGGTAAAATGGTTTATGATAACCTAATATCTTCGGGTATTCTGAGTGAAAATATCGAGCGTTACTCTCTTTGCACATACAATGAATCCGAAATGCTTCACTCCTACCGCAGAGACCGCAGCTTATCCGGCAGAATGTTTGCGGTTATTGGAATGAAATAATAAATGCAGAGCATTCAATCATACCCTGCATTTATTATCATATATCTTTTTATCTTAAAACCTGTAACCTGCAACCTGTTTATCTGTTACGGCTTTACTTCAATAAAATATATTTCACTGCCTTTTGAAGCAATAAATGTCAAAACGCCATCTGGGGTTACTATAACATCAGAGTATGCCGAATAAGCAGCACCAAGTTTTTTGTTATTTACATATAAAGTGTAATCATATATATATGAATCCTTGCGGGTTTGATTACCTGCAAAAAAACAAAGCTTGTTATTAATATATCTAAGTTCGCTTACATTATCAAACTGTTTACTTTCGTTTTTATTTGTATAGACCCGGTATTTATAAGTGTAGTTAGTCATATCAATTAACTCACCCGCCATGTATGCATAGTTGCCCTTGTTATCTGTAAGCACCAATTGATTAGTCTTCCAGTCAGCAGTGCTAATCATCGCATACGGTCCGTAGGTTTCATCATCAATTATAACATAGCTTTTATCCGCAATTTTTTTATCATAGTTACCGTATTTAACTCCAACATACCCAATCTTACCATTAGGAAAATATCTTGCTTCGCTTATGTAATCATACTTACCCGAGATCACTTCATCGTTTTGCACAACAAAGAATTTATTGTCCTTATCTGAAGCAATAAAAAGAACCTGCGAGCCTGTACCGAAAATTGGATTATTTACAGACGTAAATTCTTTGCTTTTTTTGCCGTCAATAACAAGATAACTTTTACTAACTGATTCGCCGTTTGCCGAAGTGGTTTGCTCGGAAAGTATATATACAAGCTTACCCGAAGTTGTGTACATATAATTATAAATGCTTCCTGTAACAGAAGCAATTACATCGTTGGCGCTCATTAATGTTGAACGGTAAATATACTCACCTATTGAATCCTGACCAACATAAAGCGGGTTGCCGCTTTTATCAAACTCTAATTTTCCGTAAACCCAGTCAAAACTTTTATATTCCTGGATTCCTTTTACAATAAAAGTATTGCCTCTTTCGTCATAAAACCTGCCTTTTGATTTTGCAATATAACAAGGTTCATCCTGCTGGTTAAATTTTAAGTCATACCATGTGATATCGCTGTAATGTTTTTGTTCCTCGCCACCAATTACAACAAATGATTTATCGCCTGATCTTGCTATATAATATATCTTGCCTGCTTTGGTAAATCCAACATATCCAACAGGCTCGCCTTCTGAGTATCCACCATCAGGTGTATATGTAAGCCTAATTTCATCATAAGCTTTACTTTTTGATGTTGTACCCACTTTAGTATCAAAGCTTACAAGATAATATTTACCTGCATCCTGTGCAGCATAATAAATAACATTATCTTTAATTACCCATCCATCCAAGATCATATCATAAGTAACAATTACATCGCTGTTTTTTAAAATTGAATATTTATAGGTAGTATCGGTAATGTTTTCGCTAGCAATTACGTATGAATTCCCATCTGCATCAAAGAGCGCATTATATGACATAGCATAATTAAACGGCTTTGATGTGCCTTTTGGTGTAATAACAGTGTACCTGGTGCTTACCGTATCATAAGCAGCATACACCCATCCGCCTGAAGGGCGATCATATTTTAACGAGTATGCGTCAATAGTGTTATTTACTGTTGGAATACCTGTAATCAGTTTTTGATTAATTGTTTGGCTGTGGGCTGCTGATGTAATACATAAACAAAATAATGCTGAAAGTATTAAATATTTGCTTCTTTTCATATATTTATTTGAAATTTAATTTTTTGTTATACAAAGATAATTAAACAACTTACAACTCCTAATTGATAAAACTATCCAATTCATCCGAAGAACAATTGCAAAATAAAAAAAAATATTTACCCTTATTAATTTTGGTGCATAATTGTATATCTTATCAACTATGAACCCAAAAACATGTTCTATACTTTAAAAGGAGACCTTGAGGTCGGAATTTTTAGAAACACACTTATATTTATTTTGTGCTATCAGTAACAATTTTATAAATTTCTTCGCCGTCTTTTACCATGCTGTACTTTTCCCGGGCAACTTTTTCAATCTTCTTATCCGATGTCTTTAATTCTTCAATTTCTTTTTGCAGCATTAAGGACTTATCTTCTTCATTCCTTAACTTTTCTTTTAGTTGTCTGTTTTCCATCTCAAGCTCAACCCGCTGCAATATCCCCTTTTTCCCAAAAACAGCATAAGAAAGTATAGCAACCAATATCAAAAGATAAACGAAAAATCTCTTCCTTTGATATATATACTTTACGATATTTTTCCCGAAGCTGTCTTCTTTCATTACTGCAAAATAACAAATTATTTAATTAAACTTAATTCAATTATTCTGTTTAACAACTGCTCAAATGTGAACCCCGCTGCGCCCGCTGCTATTGGCACTAAGCTTAATTCTGTCAGTCCGGGGAGTGTATTCACCTCAAGACAAAAAATCTCTCCTTTACTATTAAGTCTGAAATCAACCCTAGAATAAACCTCACAACCAAGTGAATTATGAGCAAGCAAAGCTTTTTCTTTTATATCCACTGCAAGTTTTTCGGGCAAGTCAGCCGGACAGAAATATTCAGTAAACCCTTTTGTATATTTGTGCTCGTAATCATAAAAGCCGTCTTTAGGTTTTATTTCAATCATAGGAAGAGCTTCATTTCCTAATATAGCAACAGTAAGCTCTCTGCCTTCAATATATTCTTCAGCCATAACGTTTGATGAATATTCAAAAGCATCATTAAGTGCTTTGCCAAGCTGTATATCTTCAACATCTGGCTGAACTATAGAAAGCCCAACAGTTGAGCCTTCATCATTTGGCTTTATTACAACAGGATAGCCCATTTCCAGCTTTATGCTCTCATCTATCTTACCTGTATCATTTAATCCTTTTTTTATCATTAGCCATCTTGCTGTTTGAATTCCATAATGATTGAATAAAATCTTGGATATATTCTTATCCATAGCCATCGCGCTTGATGTAACACCGGAACCTGTGTATTTAACACCCCGCATTTCAAGCAGTGATTGTATCCTGCCATCTTCGCCAAATTTTCCGTGTAATGCAAGAAATACTATATCGGTATCATTAAAGATATCGGAATTTATGCATTCAATAACTTTCCTGTTACTGTAAAGGTTCAGTTCATTTGCGGTTGGAAATTCTTTTCCAATTACAGGTCTATCCTGAAATATTTTTTCCTCTTCTGGCTGTACGGCTCCATATATAGGATCAACTACTCTTACTTTATTACCATCATCGCGCAAAGCTTTTGCAATTGCCTTACCTGATGCAAGTGCAACGTTCCTTTCAGCAGATGTGCCCCCTGTTAATACTATTATATTCACTTTTTATAAATCGTTTGTTTTAATTCGTCAAGTTTCTTTAATTGCAGCTGGGTGATACTTTTTGTGCCTCCAAGCAGTATTGCATTGAAACATATCATTGCATACTGCTCAAGCTTTTCAGTTATCATATATGCTTCTTCAAGAGTGCTGCCGAAAGCAACAAGTCCGTGGTTAGCAAGTATAATTGCTTTATACTTCATTACAAAAGGCTCAATTGAAGCAGGTACTTCATCGGTTGATGGTGTTGCATATTGAGCTATCGGTATTTCATCAAACTGAAGATAAACTTCAGGTAATATGTTTCGAGGAAGTTTCTTTCCTGCAGTTGCAAATGATGTTATATATATTGGATGAGTATGTATCACAGCACTAACATCTTTTCTTTTGCTGTAGATATAAAGGTGCAGCTTAAGCTCGGTTGAAAGTTTTCTTTTTCCTGCAACTTTTTTGCCTTTATGGTCGCACTTGATAATATCTGTTTCTTTTATCTTAGCTTTATTTGTTCCCGAAGCAGTTGTAAGGATGTAATTCTTTTTGGTTCTTACGCTTAGATTGCCGTCATATGCTTTTACAAAACCATTTGTTCCGCAAAGCTTTGAGAAATATATTAATTCGTTCTTAAGTCCCAAATTACCGGCTTCCTTATTATTGGAATTTCAAAAAGGCAAAAATAATAAGGCAAAAAAATATTACGAATTGAAGATGTCATTTTTGCTTTTTTATTTTCTGCGCTTCTCAGCAGTCCCGCTCCTCTGCTTAGCGGGATGCCTTTTTACTTTCCTACATTTTAAGATGATTAAACATTTTCACAATAGGTTTTGCACTTGCCATGATATAAAAATGCAGACTTGGTGCTCCGTTATTTAGCAGTTCCTCTGCCTGTTTGGCTGTCCATTTAGCTCCAATATCTGTTACATGTTCATCTTTAGCTTCAAGTATCTCTCCCGAAAGTTCTTCAGGTATGCTGATATAAAAATTCTTTGGAATATTGTTTAAATGTGATTTAGCAGTTAATACTTTCAATCCTGGTATTATCGGCACAGTAATTCCGGCTTCCCTGCACTTTTTCACAAAATCAAAATAAACTTTGTTATCATAAAACATCTGTGTAACAACATAATCTCCGCCACTTTCAATCTTCTTTTTAACATGTTCAATTTCAGCTTTCATGTTTGGAGCTTCAAAATGTTTTTCGGGGTAACCACCTATACCAATGCAGAAATTAGTAGGCTTTGCATCAAGCAGATCCTCTTCAAGGAACTTACCCTTATTCATATTGTTAACCTGTTGAATCAATTCATAAGCAAAGCGGTTTTGTGATTTATATTCTGGTATAGGCTTGTGATAACCAAGGTCATCACCGCGAATGGCAAGTACGTTTTCTATTCCAAGATAATTAAGTTCAATTAAAGCGTCTTCGGTTTCTTCCCTGGTAAAGCCCAAGCATAAAATATGGGGAACAGTATCAATATTAAAATGATTTTTTATAGCTACACTTATACCGATAGTCCCCGGGCGTTTACGAATTACTTTTTTCTGTATTCCCTGTGGTGTTTCACGGTATTCAACTTCTGCTGCCCGTGATGTTACATCAATGAAAGGAGGTTCATACTGAAGTACATCACCTATCACTTTAAAAAGCTGGTCTATATCACCACCGCGCTTTGGTGGAATAACTTCAAAGCTGATAATTGGCTTATTTTTGCCTGCTTTTTCTAAATGTTCAATTACTTTCATATCAAAAAAAATTACGGCTGAAACGCTGGTGTAATATTATTAGCTTTATTGCCTGTTAAATTCTGCTTTGTTCCTTTTTCAACATCTATAACCCAAACGCTTGATACACTTTCTCCCTGGCTATCAAATGTAATTTTTTTACTATCACCAGACCAGTCATATTCTATCACATTACCTGTTTCACTTGTCAACTGTCTAACCGAGCCGCCATCAGATTTACTTATATATATCTGGAACTTACCTGATTTATCCGAAACAAATGCCAGATATTTGCCATCCGGAGACCACTTGGGGTTGTAAGAGCTTCCGCTTGATGATATTACTTTTACATTTTTTCCATTAACATCACATACTTTTAGAGTACCTTTGTAATTTATATCAAACGATGAAAATGCTATCTTTTTATCATCTGGAGAAAATGTACCGTAAATCTCTGCATCTTTAGTTGCAACAATTACCTTTTGAGCATTATCTGATGTATCAAGCAGGTTAAGTACAACAAGATCAAAATTCTGAGTTTCGCTGGATGAATAGACAACTTTGTGTCCATTGTGAGAAAAATCAGCATGCGTTGCAAGGCTGCCATCGCTGATAGGGAATGATTCCCCTGATTCAAGCTCCATTATATAAATAGCATTGTTTTCATCTCTTTCAGAACGGTACATAAGCATCGAGCCATCTGCTGAAACATCAGGGTCAATACCTCCATCTAAAAATGTAGGAAATCTGAATGTTGAAGTATCAGTAAGATCTATCATATATAAAAGATCGGTAATCCTGTTGGTTGCACAGAAAATTATCTTTGTGCTGTTTGGCACAAATTTAGGTGAGTAGCAGTCAAGATTAAGAACACTTATCTGTTTAACGTTTTCTCCATCTTCATCCATAATGAAGATTTGCTGTTTGTCATTTTTTGTTGCATTACTTGAAAATGCGATTAATTTTTTTTGAGAATACACGGTTGTTGCTGTTACAATTACAAGAATTGCGGTAAGAATGAGGTTTTTCATCAATTTGAGCCTTTAAATCCATTAAAATTATTAGATATTATGCAATTTTACCCAATTTTTTACACTCTTTCAAGGAAGTAATTTTCCTTGAATTTCATTTTTTTCATACAAACTTATAACAGTTTAGTTTATCATTTTTTAAAATACAGTTGGGAAATTATGATTATTAATTAATATTCTATCAGAAATTTTATCAGCCACTGCTCTATCAATATTAGCGATAAAAATCATATCGTTATATGAGATAAATCATAGATAATATCAACTCAAAAGAGGTATTTTAGCATACAAGATTGTTGAGTTTTTTGTTCTGTTAATATATTATTTTTCTCCGAGTTCCGGTTTCTAAGTCTAAACTGATATGAAACCATAACCGTTAGGGCTTATTCAGAAATGAATTAACCTGCCTGTCCGATAACTATCGTACACTTTGCAAAGGAGATATTCAGTGAGCTTATTTTAAAAAGCCCTGTATTTCTTTGTAAATACAGGGCTTTTTAAATTTATAAAAATTTGAATGAAAGGATACACAATATGGCAATTCCTAAAAAGTATAAAAAATTTACCGAAGACTACGCGGATGTAGCAAAAGCTTATGAAGAAATGGGTACAGCTGTCCATAATGCCGGACCACTTGATGAAAAGACAAGGGCTTTGATTAAAATTGCAATATCCACAGGCGCAAGACTTGAAGGCGCTGTTCATTCACACGTTCGAAAGGCTATCAATGCCGGAGTTACAAAAGAAGAGATGCAGCACACAGTATTGCTTTCTCTTCCTACAATTGGATTGCCTTCTATGATGGCGGCACTTACCTGGATTGATGATATTTTTGAGGATCATAAATAATGGAAGACTTAATTAAACTATTCCTTTCTTTCTTAAAGGTTGGTTCTTTATCTTTTGGCGGAGCATACTCTCTCCTGCCCATTATCGAATCAGAAACAGTTGTACGGCATGGTTGGCTGACTAACAATGAATTTCTAAAAGTGTTAAGCATTGTAGAGATTATACCCGGAGCAATTTCAATCAAATTTGCAACTTATACCGGTTATAAAGTTGCTGGCGTCCCGGGTGTTTTTGCAGCTAACCTTGGAAATCTCACAACTCCAATTATATTAATTTCATTTGCAGCATATATATATCAATATATAGAAAGTCATGAATATGTTAAGAATATTCTTGGCTGTGTTAAATTTGCTATTCTTGGAATGATTCTGGCAATTGTTTACAACTATATGCTGAAAAGTAACAGTGATTGGTTTGGTTTTCTATTTCTCGCAGTTGGGTTTATTTTAACAGTCTTGTTTAAATTAAACCCTGTTTATATAATTGGTATTACCGGACTTGTAGCATTTATTGTTTATAAATTTAAAATTCTATGAGCAAACTTATTGATAAATATAACCGGGTGCATAATTATCTCAGATTTTCTCTTACAGATAAATGCAACCTGAACTGTGTTTACTGCAATCCCTCGGATAATAAACTTAACCTACTTAGAGATAATGAAATGTTAAGTAACACAGAAGTGCTTAGATTAATCGGCATCTTTGTTAAACATTTTGAATTCAGGAAAATTCGTTTTACAGGGGGAGAACCTCTTGCAAGAAAAGGTATTGTTGAGCTAATTTCAGAACTAAAACCGCTGCATGAAAACTACGGACTTGAGATAGGAATTACAACAAACGGCACACTGTTAAGCGGAAATCTCAATAGTCTGAAAGCAAGTGGTGTAACTAAACTTAATATCTCGCTGGATAGCCTGGATAAAAATAAGTTCTTTAAGATAACTGGTAAAGATAGATTTGAAAGGGTAATGGATTCAATTTTACTTGCCGAAGAGCTTGGTTTTTATCCACTGAAATTAAATTGCGTTGTGATGAAAGGTATTAATGATAATGAGATATTGAACTTTGTTGATTTTATTAAAGATAGAAATATGAATATCAGGTTCATTGAATATATGCCTTTTAGCGGCAACGGCTGGAGCGAAGGTAAATTTATTGGTTATCAGGAAATCAAAAAAACTATAGAAAGTGAGTTCCGTTTAATTCCCTTTATAAACAGCAAAGCCGAAGTAGCTAATAATTATTACATTTCCGGTCATAAAGGTTTTGTCAGCTTCATAAGCTCTATATCAAATCACTTCTGTGATGGCTGTAACCGATTGAGGATTACATCTGAAGGAAACCTCAAGTTATGTCTGTTTTCACCAAAAAACAAGGAATTAGATATGAAAAATTACCTTAGGTCAGGAAATTTTACTGATATAGAAATTGCAGAGATCATAAGAAACAATGTGCAGGGTAAAGAACATGTTCATCCGGGTATTGATGAACTATTAAAACTTGAAAAAAACAATATGCTTTCAATAGGAGGATAAATGAAGAAATTTTCGCATACTACTACAACAGGAAAAGTTAATATGGTTAGCATATCAAAAAAAGATGCAGGATTCAGAACCGCCTGTGCATACGGTGAAGTGAATTTAACACGAGAAACATTTCTTTTGCTTAGGAAAAACGCAATGAAAAAAGGTGATGTATTGACAGTTGCAAAAATTGCAGGAATTCAGGCGGCAAAAAAGACATCAGAGCTGATACCACTTTGTCATAATATATTGATATCAAAAATAGATGTTGAATTAAAACTAAATTCTAAAAAGTCGCTGGTTGAAATTACTTCATACGCCGAAACAAACTCACCAACCGGAATAGAGATGGAAGCTCTAACGGCAGTATCTGTGGCAGCCCTGACAGTATATGATATGTGTAAAGCTATCAGCAAGAACATTACAATTTCTAATATAAATCTTCTCTCAAAAACAGGCGGTAAGAGCGGGAATTATCATAAATCAATATAAATAAATTATGGAACAAAGTATTTCCAAACAGATAATTACAGACAAGATATTAACAGATCAGCAATTGTTTGCAGATAAAGCGCTGAATAACGGCATAGGGCGTATATTAGCTATTTCAATCAGTAACAGGAAGGGGACACCGAAATCAAATGTAGATTCAGCAATACTGATTGAGGATTACGGTATTGAAAATGATGCACATGCAGGTAAATGGCACAGACAGGTCAGTTTTCTTGCAATAGAAAGCATTCAAAGGATGCGTGATAAAGGGCTTCCTAAGTTAAGACCGGGAGCATTTGCAGAAAACATAACTACGGAGTTTATTGATTTGCCGCTGTTAAAGATTGGTTCTATTGTTAAAATAGGAAGTGAAGCTGAACTGGAAATTACTCAGATAGGGAAAGAATGCCATGCTAAATGTGCTATTTATTACAAGGTGGGTGATTGCGTTATGCCTACTGATGGGATTTTTGGAATTGTGAAAAAAGGCGGTAAAATTTCCTGCGGAGATGAAGTAATTATTAATGCCCCCAGTATTGATTCAGGTAACAATTAAAACATATATGAAGCAATATGAAAAGCTATTCAGAAGCATACCAGATCATCAAGGATGAAATACAAAAGATTGAAATTAGTTTTGAAGAAGTAAGTTTATTAGACTCTCTTAACAGGGTAAACAGTGAAGACATTTTTTCGGATGAGAATCTTCCTTCTTTCGATAACTCGGCAATGGATGGCATTGTTATAAATTTCTGTGAAGGAATCACTGAGTGGGAAATTATCAGCGAAATTTCTGCCGGAAACTTTAAAAAAATACATATAGGTTCAGATAATGCCGCTATGATTATGACAGGTGCTAAAATTCCTGATGGAGGAAATACTGTTATACCTGTTGAGGATTTGACTATTGATAATAATAAGGCAATATTAAAACATGGCTCAAAGATTAAATATGGAGAGAATATCAGAAAATCCGGTCAGGATTTGAAGAAAAATGAGCTTATTGCAGAAAAGAATATCACTCTTAAACCTAAACATATCTCCCTTATGGCATCCTGTGGAATTTCGAAAGTTAGTGTTTTAAAAAAATTCAATATAGGCGTGCTTGCTACAGGTGATGAACTTGTTGATATCAACTGTGAGTGCGATGGAGATACAATACGTGCCAGCAATTTATATACAATAATAGCACTAATTAAAGAGCTTGGAATGGATTACACTAATTTTGGGATTTGCAAGGACGATAAAGAACTATTGAAAAATGAGATAGGCACTGCACTCAAGAGCAATATAGATTTTCTTATCACTACAGGAGGCGTATCAGTTGGAAAGTTTGATTATGTAATGGAAATTCTGAAGGACCTGGGTGCTGAAATTATTTTCTGGAAAGTAAACATCAAGCCGGGAAAACCTTTATTATTTGCCAGGATAACTGCAAACGGCAAAACAAAATTGATCTTCGGCTTGCCGGGCAACCCTGTTTCTGCGTTTGTTAATTTTCAATTGTTCATTAGAAACGTATTACTGGAAACATATTTTTATACTATACCTAAAACTTTGACTGCCGAATTAAAAAATAACTTGAAAAAGAATGATACCAAGCGTCATTTCATCAGAGGTATTGTAAAACAAAATAGTCTATCCGGAAAGTATTACGTAAATGGCATTGATAACCAATCATCATCAAATATGCCTGGTTTAAGCTTATCTAATGCATTAATAACTGTTGAAGAAGAAAGAATAAACCTTACGGCAGGAGAAGAAGTTGAATGTATAATGATATAACAGGAATAATTCTTGCGGGGGGTAAAAGCTCTAGAATGGGTATTAATAAAGCTCTGTTACCGCTTAACGGAAATCCAATTATTGAGCATATTGCATCTCTTGTCAAATCATTGTTTCCAAGTGTGATATTGATCACCAACCAGCCCGATGAATATTCATTTCTGGGGCTTGAGACGTTTGTTGATATTTACCCCGGAAGAGGACCGCTTGCAGGTATTCACTCAGGTTTAATTCATTCCAATACCGAAAGAAATTTTGTTATTTCATGTGATGTTCCGCTAGTAACTAAAGAGTTGTTAGAATATATAATTAATTACAAAACAACATACCCTATCACTTTATTAAAAGCAGATGGCTATATTCAACATTTGTGTGGTATATACAGCAAATCTTTGAGTTTAATTGGGGAGTTAATACTGACCGGAAAAATAGTTTCAGATTATCCTATACAAAAAAACAAGTGCAATATGACTGAATTGCTCAAATATAAAGGAGCAGAAATAATAGAGTGCGAAAATGTACCTTGTTATTCGGAAGGTATGCTGTTGAACATCAACAAACCTGCTGATTACAAAACGCTTTTGGATAAAAGTTAGTTTTAATGCCTTATGTTAGAGAGATATAATACTATTTATTTTATGATATTTTTGAATTATCTTTACAAAATATTTTAATCATTTCAATCATTAATTGTAGTCTTAATTTATTATTCACAATACTTTGCCCAAGCTGTTAATGAGTACAGATACACAAATCATTTTTAAAGCATAGAACTTTTTTTGTCTAAATATACTTTTTGAGAATTAATTTAAGTATTCCAAATGAACATTTTTGATCAACTAGTAATACCCGCATCAGCCAATCATGTTATTTTAATTAAATACATGCTTATAATTTCTCTTTTACTTTTTATACCTTATATTAGTATGCTGCTTGGTGGTATGTTCATTTCAACATATTTTCACAAAAAAGGAAAACAGGAAGGTAACAATTTATATACAAGATTTGCCAAAGATGTAATTGAAAAGTTGACAATATCAAACAGTGCAAAACTTGCACTTGGTGTTATACCTGTGCTATCTGTTTTTTTTGCTTATAGCCAGCTATTATATACAGCAAAGACAATTTCACTCGCTATGCTGACTTTAGCAATTGTACTATTTATTTTTTCATTTGTTTTCATTTACAAATACAGGGATACTTTTTTCCTAGAAAGAATTTTAAGCCCGCTTGCAAGTACAGGTTCTATTGGGAAGTATTTGTTATTGGCTGCCTCATATATATTTGCAGGTGCAATGGCTCTTGCTTCAAGTCCGGATAAATGGGCTAATATTGGAAATGTACTTCAGCTAATATTTTCGTGGCAAACTATGTTTAATTTTCTTACACTTATAAGCATTGCAGGACTTCTTTCCGGCGGAGCAATCATATTCTTTTTCTTTAATTGGGATGGTGGCTTAACGGATATGTCAGATGAATATAAAAAATTTGCCAGTAAATTTGCAGGCAATCTTGCGTTAATATCAGGGATTTTGTTCCCTCTAATGATATTATTAAGTTACGTTTATCTCCCATATTCTGCTCTATCCCCATCATTGTTTTACTATATGATTATTGTACTGGTGATTTCATTAATACTTGGCAGCTTCATTCATTCAATGGTGAAAACATCAAATACGGGAGCGGCGGCGGCAGTGTTTGTTATGATTTTTGTACTTGTAACATTTAATATTCTTAAAGACCAGTTAGCATTTGCCAATGCCATTCAAACAAATATAGCAAGTATCACAAAGATTGCAGACCAGCATGAAAAGGAATCACGTCAGAAAGTAATGCAGTTAACGGGTATAAATGCCGAAGCGATATTTACCCAAAAGTGTTCTGCTTGCCATAGTTTTGACCAGAAACTCGTAGGTCCGGCATATAATCAGACATTACCCAAATATAATGGAGATGCCCAGAAACTTGCTGATTTTATTTTTAATCCGCAAAAAATAGACCCCGCATTTCCTCCTATGCCTGTACAGGGGTTGAAGAAGAAAGAAGCTCTTGCTATAGCCGAATGGCTTATTAATAAATCAAGTAAAAAATAAGAATATTATAGTATATATTGCTTTTTCTTTTTTTATGTATTAAATTTGTATTGCAGCAGGAGTAAGCTAGGTAAGGGTGGCTTACGTTATTAGTACGAAAGCTCTCAGCTTTCCGAAAATACCTGCTGCTTTTTTTTTAGTTAAACTTTTATAGACTACCATTGCATTAAATTCAAACCATAATTCGTAAATATAGATTTCAAACAATTCCAATAAAAAAAGGAGCAGTAGCTCCTTTTTTGTAATACCCTATTAGAAGTAATTGCCTTATCTATAAACAAAATAAAATGTCATTCTTGCAACTACATCAGCTTTCTTTTCCGGGGCTGTTGTGCTTTTGCCGGAGTATGAATTTATCCAAACATTTGGCATGAAATGAATGTTATCTATCGGCATGTAATCCAATCCCAAAGTTATGAAATTCTCTTTATATCCAACTGAATCATTTTTTGTATTCGGGTCAAATAGATCAAACCTTGCAAAAGCATTTAGCACTGGCTTTTCTTTTTTTGAATATAAAGTACCCCAGACAAAAGAACTTATTCCAAATGGCACTGCGTCAATATTAACCCCCCCAGCGTTTTTCTGTGTTTGTTGAACAACTTCTGCCCCAATGTTGAATTTTTTGTACTGGTAACCAGTAAATCCACGAAGCGTAGTCTTGTTCTTATCATCGTTATTCGGTTCATAATCAGCATACATTTCCAGAGTGAGTCCGCTTATCGGTTTTGCAAAAAGAGTTCCATAATATTTTTTGAATTTATTGAACTCAGGTTTCTGACTATTACCGTTACCTATCATAAAAGCAAACCCGTAATTGCCAGCTTTATCAAACTTCCCTCTCGTACTTACTCCTAGATCCGTTGCAATGCCTAAACCGCGCATATCTGATATTGTTTTTTCTATTGAGCGGTGATTCCATATCTTTTCGCTAAATGCCCATCCCCAGGTAGGCGTTGGCAAAAGACCGATTGCAAAACTTGCATTATCAAATGCTTTCCATTCAACAAATGCTGTCTTAATAAAAACCCCTAGTCTTGTGCTGGTTAATATTTTATCAGTTCCTTCTAACAGGAAACTAGAAGTAAATTTATCTGAAAAAGTATAATCATAGCCAAGTTGTACCCTTCTTAATTCAAATGCCTGAAATGATTTAGGGTAAGCAGCGTATTGAGTAGTGCCCCCTGTTGAATCTCCACTTACTTTATAATAGTAATCTCCAAATACCAGACCCCAGAGTTTACCGCTTTTATCCTGAGCCTGCAGTTGCATGCTGACTGATATGATAATTAAAGCAAAAAATATAAAAATAGTCTTCATAATATATATTTAGTTTTGATTAAATTTATTTGTTAATACAATCAATAATGATCATACATAGTTACTTTTGAATCCATTAAGTCAAACTCTTCTTTTTTAATATATTTGTGTGAAAGAGGAAACACTACATTATCTTCACGGAATATATGCAGCCTTAATAATTCTATAAGTCTTTTTCCCTGTTCTAAACTTGCATCTAAGGTAATTGCTCTGGATTTTGGATCGGGCAGCCTTGAAGCCAGTCCTAAAAAGTTAAAGGTTACCGATGCTAACTGAATCATCTTAATATGGTCGTCTTCAAGCATATCAATAACAGTTTTTGGTATTTCATTACTGCTTGCGCTGCTATGCTCGCCATTTACTAATAATCTTTCCTGCAAAAGAGGGAAAAGGATTTTTTCTTCTTTGAGATTGTGAATGGTTACTTTGTTATCGAAAAATGTAAAAAAATCTTTAAGTCCTTCATTAAACTCCTTGTTGGATGTAAGTCCCTCATTTTGAAATTTACTTAACACATTTTCAAACTTCTCCAATGCCTTCAGACCAATCTTATGCTCATCAAGAAATTTTTGTATTAGCGGATGATAATCTTCATAATTAACAGATTCTAATGTGGGCGGAGAATAAGCATCCGGCGGATTCATCGGCGATAATTCTTCATCTGATTCCTTTTCTACAAATCTTTTTATGTGATCAGTTATTATTTGCTCTTCATTATTAATCCTTACATTTTCTTTATTCATAAAAACCTTTCGTTTAGTTTATTTTGCTCTTTAAACTACTGCAACTAAGAATATTAAATTAATATTTATTGATAATAAGTTATGTTGAAAATAATTTTATTGATGTGTTAATCTGCTAATTTCTTTGTTTTTTATATAATTGTCAATTGAAAAACTACCACCACCAAACATAAAAAATATGAAAAGTAATACAAGCACAAGCATTGAGAGTTCGAATGATTGTTCAACTTTAAATAAGCCTTGCTTTAAATGAACGAAGAAAACAGCTCCAAACAACACAGGTATTTGAAGTAATGCTGCAATTCTGGTTACTAAACCTGCTGCCAATAAAAAACCGCCTATAATGTGTAAAGTTATGACATAAGAAATCGACCAGTAATACTCATTTAAACCCGATAATTGAGTAATTGCATCAGGATTAGCAAGCAAAATAATGCCCCTAATTAAAAGTGCAGACCCAAGAAATATGCGTATAAATGAATATGCGTAATCTGAATGAATGTTAAACCACTTCTCAATTGATTCAAACGATTTCATAATAATTTTTTCAAAATTAAATTATTAACAATGATTTTAATTCTGCGCTATCATTTATAAATCATATCTGCTCACTGCCTGATATGTTTAGGATTATCACATAAAGTGTTTACCGGTTATCACACAGAGTAGCTCGCAGGCGTGCTAATGTTCATTTTTTCCATTCAGATGGAAAATCATCTTCACCGGAATATAATAATTCAAATTCTGTATCCTTAAGGCTCTTTAATTCTTTTAATATTTTAGAAAACTCTTTAGTTTCTTTCCTTACTTGCCATATTGTTACCATATCCGTTTTCCTAAAAGCCGCATACGATCCTTTATATTCTTTATATATTGTTACTACATAGGAGATTTTTGCTTTCTCTAAAGTATAGCTGTTAACTTTAATTGCCATTGTTATTTCAACTGGTTTAATTACATACGTATTTTCATATTCTACTATCTCGGCAATATCCGGAATGCTGATTTCATAGATGTGATGTATGTTTCCTGAAGCATAACTGAGTGTGCTGCTTTTTCTCTCTTTAATCTCCTTGATGATTGTTTCAATATACAGACTGTTATCCTGCTGAGCAGTTAGATTTGCCGTCATAGCGATGAATATAAAAAACAAAAAAGAATTTCTTGTGATTAATGATTTCATTATCATGATATTTTACATTTTAAAAAGTGAATAAATGCTGTATCCGGCAAAACAAGCACCTGCAATAAGATTAAGTAGTCGGGTTTTTTCAGTAGGTTTAGGTAAAAAAAGCGCATCTATCCTGAAAGCTTCTGTGTATCGAGTCTTTACAAATGCAACAATAATAAGTAATATTCCGTAAATGATTCCACCCGCTATTATTAGATTACTTTGCATAAATTATAATATTATTTCTAAGCTAATTTATCGGTTCCCTGCCAGGTATCTTTAGCCTTATCCCACCAGGTCCCCCACCTAGTTCCCCAATCACCACGTTCTGCTTTTGGGCGAGTGTAAAATTGCCAATTTATCCATGTAGCAAGAACATAAAAAGCAACTGCTCCCCAGAAAAATGGTTTAGCGCTTCCATAAGCAGTTATTGCCGCGCCAATCAGAGAAGAAAAGATGAATGGACCGTAAGCACCCCATGCACCTGTCCATCCAAGTATTTGCGCTCCTTGCCTCGGTGAAAAAGCAAATATAATTGGATATTGCCGGAAAGTCGCTGCATTTCCAATTCCGGTCATAAGGAAAATCCAGAGCATAATCCAAACGAATATCGAAAATTGTTCAAGCGAAGTTGGTGTAAGATAACCTCCGAAGATGAGAGCAAAGCACCCTAATATCAAGCCGAAGCCCGAAATCATAACCCCGATGCTTCCTCCAATTCTGTCAAATAATGCTCCCGTTATTACGCGGATTAATGATCCAACAAGAGGACCTAAATATGCATACAGTAATGGATCAGGTGCGCCTTCAAACCCTCCGTAAATGGTTTTTATCATCAGAGGAAAGGCAGCAGAAAATCCTGAGAAACTTCCGAAGGTCATAATGTAAGTAATTACACAAAACCAGGCGTGCTTGTTGTCGGTCATGTTTTTGAGCATTCCCATTACAGAGGGTTTATCAATCCGAATACTTCGTAAGAATATCCAGCAGAGAATTCCTGCAATAATCAATACAGGAATATACCAAAAAGCAGCATTCTGAAGCCAGATATCTTTTTTAAGAACCTTTTTAATTTCAACATCGGTAATAATACCTGTTTCATTTTTCTTTATATCTGCTTTTAAATTTTTTGTCGCGTCACTTTCAGTTATGGTTACACTTGTAATTCTGTTTCCTTCTTTGGTAATAATTATATTTTTGGCAAGCTCTTCGTTCTTGATTGTAATATCTTTTACTACACCTGCTTCTTTAACAACAACCACGTCTTTTACTTTATCTGCCTTAGTAAATAACTGCGGACCACCTACTATTGCGCCTAAAGCAGCAAAGCCAATAATCCAGGGGGTTACAAACTGGGTGAGCGATACTCCAAAGTTTCCGATACCTGCTTGCATTCCCATAGCAAAACCTTGCAGCCGTTTTGGGAAATGCAGACTTGTAGAAGGCATATAAGATGAAAAATCTCCTCCCCCAAATCCGCATAGAATAGCAATAATTATAAAGTGCATATAGGGCGTTCCTGGATTTTGCACCGCAAATGCAAGCCAAACCATTGGAAGAATTTTAAGAAAAGTTGCAATTGTTATTACAAGTCTTGAGCCATAAATAGGGATAAGGAATGTATGAATAAGCCTGAAAGTTCCTCCTGCTAATCCGGGCATTGCTGCCAGCCAAAAAAGCTGCATTGTATCAAACTTGAAACCGATACTCGGAAGGCGCACCGCCACAGCACTCATCACAAACCATGTTGCAAATGAAAATATTAAACTGAATGTGGTTATCCACAAAGTACGGTTGGCATGTTTACTGCCTTCGGTTTTCCAGAATTGTTCGTTTTCCGGTTCCCATTTTTCTAACCAGTTTGACATTTATTTATATTTAAGTTATCTTCAGATTCCTTTTATATACAGATTAGGTTACCCAGAGAATAGGGCATGGCGAATGTTTGCTCACTTTGTCTATAACGCTATCTGTGAAAATTCCGCTTTTCGGAGAATACTTCATAGTTGTCATTACTATCAAATCTGATTTTTTTTCTCTGGCAATTTTTAATATTTCATCAGCGCTGCTTCCAACGTTTAGCAAAAGTTCAATATCTTTAATTCCTCTTTCCTCTAAACCTTTTTTTCCTTTCTCAATTATTTCTTTTCCCTCTTTTGTCCATTCATCACGTATTGCATCCCATTCATGCGAACCCGAAGCAAAACCTGAGCTTTCACGCCATTTATCAATTACATGAAGAAGTATGATTTTTGACCCAGTTGCTTTGCCAATATAAGCTGCTTGCTCAATCGCTTTATCTATCAATTTTTTATTCCCGCTCAAAGGACACAGAATTGTATTGTAGTCCGGTTCAGTTAATATATCTTTAATAGTAGCAATATGCTCTCTTGAGGAAACAGGTAATGCTTTCCCGCCTTTCCCTATCCATTTTCCTGTCCATTGCTTTCTTATCATTAAATATGCAAATGCCATAACAATTGCTAATCCGCCCCCAACTAAAAATCCATAACCATAAGTACCAAAATATTGTTTTGATGAGCCAAATATATTTGGCAGCATTCCTCCGCCTAATGCTCCAATTTCGCCAATCAAACTCATTGCAATTGCAGTTGTAGCCGGCCAGCGCAACGGAACAAGCTGAAAAGTCGCTCCGTTTCCTAATCCTAATGCTATAAAAATGATAATAAAAATAACTATAATAGCAATCATTGCAGGCATTGTGCTTGCCGCTATTGCCCCAATAATTGTAATGCCAAATACTATTAACATTACATTAATCCCGCCAAATTTGTCAGCAAGTAACCCACCCGCTACACGCGATACACTAGCCATTATTATTATGATAGAAGCATACTGTCCCATCTCTGACTTTGGTATCCCGTATTGGTCGTGGAAAAATGTAGGCAAAAAACTTGTGAATCCTATATATCCTCCAAAGGTGAGTATGTATGAGATATTAAATACCCAGGCATCTTTTTCTATAACTATTTTCAAATAGTCTTTCAGTGTCTTTTTTTCTCTATCTGGTGGTTCTTTTGCAAACAGAAACATCAATACAAATGGAATTAACATAAGAAAAATTGCATATCCATATACATTCTGCCAACCATAAGTTATAGCAAATGGAGGAGCAAGCAGCATTGCAATTATTGCGCCGCTATTACCGGCTCCGGCAATACCTATAGCTAAGCCTTTATATTTTGGGGGATACCATCCGCCTCCAAGAGAAAGGGCTACACCAAAACTTGCGCCGGCTATACCCAACATAACACCCATAATTAATACTTCTTGATAAGTGTTTACGAAGAAATATCCATAAGCTAAAGCTATCATGATAACTCCCATTTCAAGAAGTGCTGCGGATTTTCTGCCTATGTACTGTGCAAGTATACCAAGCGGGAATCGCATCAATGCCCCACTGATAATAGGAACTGAAATCATAAATCCCTTTTCAGCATAAGAAAGTCCGAATTCTGTAGAAATAAACGGAGCCATTGCTCCGTTTAACACCCAAATTGCAAAACAGAAATCAAAATAAAGGAAAGAAAGTATTAGTGTAGGCCAATGCCCTGATTTCCAGAATGTTGGACCCTCTATCCACTTAGCATTCGTGTTTGAAATATTAGTCATACTATTTACTTTATGATTTAATTATTTTTTGGTCTTGTTACTCCCCAATCTTCTTCAGGATTGCGTACACGTTTTCTGGATCTGTACCAGATAACTTTTTGATAAGGCCTCCAGATATAACTGAAAGGGGCAACAATAAAATGAACAAGTCTGGAAAATGGAATTAACAGAACAATTAAAAATGCTCCTATCACATGGAGTTTTATAATCAAGGGTAATTGGCTTACGGCGGTAATTTCAGGATTGAACGTTAGTAGAGATACTAAGTAAGGACTTAACACTGATGCAAACCACGATGATCCCCAGCGATAATAGTAAGCTACCAATAATCCAAGAATTATCTGAGCAAGTAAAACTGCCAATACAAAAATATCCATCTTGCTTGTTACTATATTTATTCTGGGATTAGTAAGTCTTCTCACAAATAATGCAATCAAACCAAATAATGTAGATAGACCCAGTATAAAAGCACCTGCTTCAATTATCACTAATCTAATGGGCACACTGTTAAATGCCAGTGTTTCCTTTGGAAAAATTAAAATGAAAAGGTGCCCCAGAAATATCAGTACTATTCCAATATGAAACGGAATAGTGCCCCAAAATAATTTTCTTTGCTCCAGAAATTCCGAAGATAGAGAAGAATATTTAAAAGACTGGAATTTATATCTGTAAATTGAACCTACAATACAGATAAATAGCGCAAAGTATGGAAATGCTGTAAATAGTAAAATATCCAAATTAACCATAGTCAGAATTTAATATTAAAATTATTTTAATTGCTCTAATTCAATTTCGTTAGTTATAGATCTAAGAAAATCCGAAGATGTCTCAGGCAGAATAGTTTCTTCGATGGCAAAATGAAAAAAAAGAACAATATAAAGCGCCCTCAATGCATGAACATATCTTCTTGCATACATATCTGATGATTCTATAAGTGTTTGATGATGCTTTTTGTAAAGTTTGTTTTTACTCTTTATCCTCTCCGGATCAAATTCAGCAAGTATCTTAGAAAGTGCTGGTCTAATTATCTGAGATACAAGTTCTTCTGTAAGTTCTTCATCTGTGAGCTTTGGAAGAAGCCTCAAAAGATTCGGAATATGGTCTCCAAGCTGGTTGTGTAACTCATTTCCTGCATCTCTATGTTCTCTATTCAGATTGGATAAAAGTTCTCCGCGCTTGTAATCATCTCCAAATATCAAATAACCGCAATCCATTGTTGTTATTGCCTGCACATCAAATGTTCTAGTATAAATTTCCTGCTGTTGTTCTAATGCTGTTGTATTAATAAATTCTGTAAACAATAGTAATTCAGACCCCGCTTCAGGATACTCTTTATCAAGCAGCATCTGAACAGCATTTACTTTTCTTTTTAATTCCTGTGATGGATATTCAAATAAATCTGCTATTGTTACAAAATGTTCTAATTCTTTTGTCATTTTATTTTTCTCCATTATAATCCTCTGGCAGGTTTTTCTATAAAACCAAATCCAGCCGAACCCTTAACATCTCCTGTAAATTCAAGCATTTCTATTGCCTGTTCACGGTGAGCAGCCGGGATGACAAAACGATCATCAAACTTCGCAAGCGATGTCAGGTAATAAATATCATCGGCAATTTGTTGATTAAACCCACTTTCATCTAACATTTTATCTGCCTTTTCGTCTGTAATATCGCCAACTGTTACTCTGCGTCTGTGCATCCTTATTGACATTAATTTCTTCATGACAGTAACTATTTTACTCTCATCGCCTGCACTGAACAAATTTGCCATATACTTAAGAGGCATTCTTGCCTGCTCTATTGTACTAAATAATTCTTCAGTACTGGTATCATAAAGCCAGTTATCGGGCCAATACTTTGCCCTCTCATCCATCTTTTTTGACTGTTCTGTATTATTTACCGTTGTTAGTTTTGCCATTACAGGTAATAATGGTGGAACGTAAAACAGCATTGGCAATGTCCTGAACTCAGGGTGAAGCGGTAATGCCATTCCCCACTCTTTTACAAATTTATATACCGGCGAGTATTGTGCTGCCGTTATAGTTGAATCAGCTACACCATTTGCTTTTGCTGCTTCTATTACTTTTGGATCAAACGGATCGAGTATCATGTTAAGCTGATGATCTATCAAATCTTCATTTTCACTTGAAGCTGTTTCATTTATCATATCTGCATCGTAAAGAAGTACTCCCAAATATCTTATTCTTCCAACGCATGAATGCATACAGGCAGGCGCATTTCCTGCTTCTATCCTGGGATAACACAGAATACATTTTTCCGATTTACCTGTATTCCAGTTATAATATGATTTCTTATATGGGCAGGCAGTTACGCACATTCTCCATGCCCGGCACACTTTCTGATTAATAAGCACTACTCCATCTTCACCGCGTTTATATATTGCACCAGAAGGACAGGAAGCCACACATGCCGGATTTAAACAATGATTACAGATTCTTGGCAGGTAAAAGAACGCAAGTTTTTCAAGCTGAAACATTGCTTCCTGTTCCGCAGCCGAAAGTCCTTCCATATTCGGGTCGTTTCTGGCATAATCCGGTGTTCCGCTCATATCGTCATCCCAATTTGGACCCATTTTAATGTTTATCGGTTTACCCGTAATTAATGAAATCGGTCTTGCTGTCGGCTGGTCATCCAAATCCGGTGATTCTATCAGATCAAGATACTTATATGTAAATGGTTCGTAGTAATCATCTATCACAGGCAAATTTGGATTATGGAAAATATTTAGTAAACCTTTTAGCTTGCCTGCTCCTTTTAATCCTATTCCTTTACCATTTTTTTCCCAACCCCCATTATAAATACTCTGGTTTTCCCATTTTGTCGGGTATCCTGTACCTGGTTTTGTTTCAACATTGTTCCACCACATATATTCTGCGCCTTTTCTGTCTGTCCATATATTTTTACAAGCAATTGAACAGGTATGACAACCGATGCATTTATCGAGATGAAAAACCATTGAAATTTGTGCTCTTACGTCCATAATACGATTTATTATTGATTATATATTATTTATTATTACTTTTTCTTGTTTGTATAGTTTTTCTTGAAGCAATGAAGATTCGCAGTAATTCATCAGCTTCGCTCATTAATGGTGTCAATAATTCTTTCTTAATTAGATTTTCATCAACGATTAATTCCATCCAAAAATAAGTTTCATCTAGTTCTTCGATTACTATACTCAATTTCGCAACAAAACTTGCTTTTGAATGCGCTAAACATACTGCCCTATAATTAGCTGCAACAGAAGTAGTGACCTTATCATCTGGCTTTCAATATGCCTTCCTAATCTTGTGACCGGTAATTTGGTTGCTACTCTTATGCAACGATGTGCTAATTGTTTAGTCCTATTTTTAAGTTCTTCTTTATCCATACTGTTACGATTTATTATTTATGATTTGTTATTAATCATTCATCAACAATAAATAATCAATCATAAGCTCACCAAACAAGTTTATCCATCTTTTTAACTACTACGTGGGTATCTCTGTTTACTGCTGTAGGACCCCAGTAATTAAAATGAAATGTAAACTGACCGTATCCGCCTGCAAGTAAATTGGGCTTTAAATGAATTCGGGTTATACTGTTATGACCACCTGCACGCTTATTGCCTCTAACCTGAGATTTTGGAATTCCGACAGTTCTTTCCGGTACGTGATATACTATACAAACTCCTTTTGGTATCCTTGCGCTTACAACTGCACGTGTACAGTAAACTCCATGATCGTTGTAAACTTCAACCCAGTCGTTATCCTGAATACCTAATTCCAATGCATCGCTTTCATTTAACCAGCAAGGTTCGCACCCCCTTGAAAGCGTTAACATTCTTAAAGTTTCCATATAAGTTGAATGTATATGCCACTTGCCATGTGGAGTTAAAACATTCAGCACTCTTGCTTTACCTTCTTTAAGGGTTTCTCTTAAATCACCGTAAACCTCCGGTCTTGGTGATGGTTTATATGTTGCCAGATGTTCTCCAAAGGCAATATACATTTCATGATCAAGGTAAAGGTGCTGCCTGCCTGTCAATGTTCTCCAGGGAACTAATCTTTCTATATTGTAAGTGAACGGGGCATATGCTCTTCCATTTGTCATTATACCCGACCACAAAGGTGAAGTGTTATATCTTCTTGGCTGTGCCTGAAGGTCAGCATAACTCATTCGCACATCTTTGATTCCTTCAGCAAGATCTGCCAGAACTAATCCGGTTTTCTTTTCCATGTTTTTATATGCACGGACAGTTAGCTCTCCGTTTGTAAGAGTAGATAGATGTAAAACTGCATTTGCTGCCCACTCATCTTCTTTTAGAGAAGGAAGTACGCTTCCATTGTTTCTTTCTACTGGGAAGTGAGAAGATGTTATCATCTCATCGTATTGTTCGGCACAGAAATAATGATTGCCATGCGCTCCCATTCCTTTTGTTTTTGCCTGCTCGCCTAAGGAAATGAATTTATCATATAATTTAGTGTAATCACGCTCAACCACATTAAGCTTGTGCATGGTTTTACCAGGTATTGCTTCGCACTCGCCTTTATACCAGTCTTTTATTACTGGTTGAGTAATTTCATCTGATGAATCGTGAGCAAGTGGAGATGCTACAATATCTTTCATCGGTTTGGGAAAATATTTTTCGGCAATCTCACTTGTTTTCTTGGTAATTAGCCTGAATATTTCCCAATCGGTTTTTGATTCCCAAACCGGATCAATTGCTTTAGATAGCGGGTGAATAAATGAATGAAGGTCCGTGCTGTTGAGGTCGGCTTTTTCATACCATGATGCTGCTGGCAGAACTATATCCGAATATAACGCCGAGGAATCCATTCTGAAATTAAGGTCAACAACAAGATCCATTTTACCTATAGGCGCTACATCGTGCCATTTAACTTCATCGGTCTTTTCTTCAACCATATCCTTGGCAATCAGGTTTGAATGAGTGCCTAAATAATGTTTAAATGCATATTCGTGACCTTTCATGCTTCCGGTAATAGCATTTCCACGCCATATATACCACAACCTCGGAAAATTAAAATCTGCTTCTGGATCTCCGGCAGCATAGCCAAGTTCTCTGGATTTTAATTTTTCAAGCACGTAGTTTACTATTTCCTGATCATTAGCTACACCATTTTTAATAGCATCTTTACACAACTCAAGAGTATTCTGGTCAAACTGAGGATAAAAAGGCATCCAACCCATGCGCACAGATTTAAAAATAAGATCTGCTAAATGCCCCTGCGTCATTTCATTTTCAGGGACAGTATTATATTTGGAAAAATGTCCGTCATACCTGTATTGACAGGTGTTAATATAATGCCATATTGGCGCTTGCTGTAATCTTGGTACAATTCCCCAATCTTTGGCAAATGAAATTGTGCTCCATGAATCCATTGGAGCAAGTTTTTCCTGACCTACATAATGGTTTAATCCACCGCCATTTTTCCCAACACATCCACAGAACATAAGCGCCATTATTCCAGCTCTATAGATAAGGTTATTATGATACCAGTGGTTAATTCCGGCACCAATGATGATCATGCATTTGCCTTCTGTAATGTTTGCAGTATTTGCCCATTCTCGCGCAAACTGAAGAACGGTTTTTGAATCAACCCCCGTAAATATTTCCTGCCAGGCAGGTGTGTATGCATGATCTTTATCCGTATAATCTGCAGGATAATCGCCATCTAATCCTCTGCCAACTCCGTACTGCCCCATTGTAATATCATAAACAGTTGCTGCAAGTATCTTCTTTCCATCAACTGTTTCTATTTGTTTTACAGGAACTCCCCTGTATCTTGGAGTGTTAAGTCCCCAATCCACAAATTCAACCTGAACAATACCATCATTTTTATTAAGCATTGTAAGCAGCGGATTGTATGATTTATCATCTTCGGCATCTTCAAACTTCATATTCCATTTGCCGCCTTCGCTACCCCACCTATGACCCATTGCTCCTTTAGGCATAACGTAATCACCGGTATTCTCATCAATATTCAAAAACTTCCAGTCTCCGTTTTCGGTATCTTTGTATTTCTTTATACGGTTTGCTCTCACTAATCTTCCTGCTTTATAATGATTGCCATCAGGTTCAAGTTCAACCAAGTAAGGGCTATCGGTATATTTTTTGCAATATTCTATAAAATAAGGAATTTTTTTTTCGTGATGAAACTCTTTAAGAATAACATGACCAACAGACATCCAATAAGCACCGTCGCTTCCTGCATGAAGCGGAACCCATTGGTCGGCATATTTGCAAACCTGAGAGAAATCTGGTGAAAATACAACTGTCTTCGTCCCGTTGTGTCTTGATTCAGCAAAGAAGTGACAATCAGGTGTTCTTGTCATATTAAGGCAAGCACCCATATCTGCAATCATCTTGGAATTATACCAATCAGCGCTTTCGCATGCATCGGTTTGCTCACCCCAAATCTCCGGTGATGCGTTTGGAAGATCGCAATACCAATCATAAAAACTCAGATTAACTCCGCCAAATAATTGTAAAAATCTGGCTCCGGCTGCATAACTAAGCATTGACATAGCCGGTATTGGCGAAAATCCAACTACCCTATCAGGTCCGTACTTTTTTGCTGTATAAATATTTGCGGCAGCCATTAATTCAAGAATTTCATCCCATGATGCTCTGCGGAAACCGCCTTTTCCTCTGGATTGCTGATATTTTTTTCTTGCTTCCGGATTATTCTGTATGTTCTCCCATGCTTTTACAGGGTCGCCTGTTTTCTTTTTCTCTTTTCGGAATACATCAAGAAGTGCTCCGCGAATCAGGGGATATTTTATCCTGATTGGACTATACAGGTACCATGAAAATGAAATTCCTCTCTGGCAGCCTCTCGGTTCGTAAGGAGGTAAAGAACTTTCTAACAACGGGTAATCTAATTGCTGTGTTTCCCAAACAACTATTCCATCTTTTACATGAATTTGCCATGAGCAGCCGCCTGTACAGTTTACTCCATGTGTGCTTCGTACAACCCTATCATGCTGAAACCGGTTTCTATAAAATTCTTCCCATTTTCTTGTTTCCGGTGAAATAATATCTTTAATCCAACTCATTGTTATTATTTATAATTTATGAATTCTTTTTTATATAATCTTCCTGACGTTTGTATATTTCATGGTTTACGCTTTGTTTCCTTCTGCTATGCCATAACCCGGCGAAAATAATAAGTAATACAAATAACCCGCCTATACCTGAATAAAGAAGATTAACCGGTTGATTTGTTTGTTGTGCGTTTTTATTAACCTCATCCACATACTTCAAATATGCTGAAAGGTCAAATACTTCTTCGTCAGTTATTGCATTATTTATGAATGCCTGTTGCATCACAGGAAAAGGCTGTGTTTGTATCATACTTGTCAATCCTGTTTCGCTTAACCTTGTATAAGAATTAGTCAGGTCAATTGCTAAGTTTCCTCCGCCTAAAATTGTTACATCGGGTACATTATGACAAGAAACACATGAGGCTCCTCCGTTCACAAGACGTAGTTCGCCTGAAAAAAGCTTTTTCCCTTTTTCAACATTATTCGGAGTTGCTTCACTTAAAGGTCTTATAGTAGAAACTGTTGTTTGTGTTATGGCTGTTCCTCCCTGCGATTCTATATATGTTAAGAGTGTCTTAATTTCAGAGTCGTTTAAACCTGCATCAGGCATAACTACTTTATTAAATTGTTCAAATTGCTGCTTCGCATATTCATCACCGCTATTAATTACTGTTTGGGAGGACTTAATGAATTTTACCAGCCATGCTTCATCCAGTCTTTTTGTTACACCCGCAAGATCAGGTCCAACAAGTTTTCCTTTTCCTATAGTATGGCATGGTGAGCATTTTAACTTGAATGTTTCTTCTCCCGACTGCGCTTGCAAACTTGATGAAGTTAAAACCAATAACAGGAACATGTTTGATAATGAAACAGTAATAAATTTCATCTATTTCGATTTATAGTTAATATTCTATGTTCTTCAAAATTAATCACTAATAGTCATCATTAAATATGACTTTAGTCATAACGAAAAGTGATTTTTGTCGTTAAACGTAAGTTAAAAAAATGATTTGTGTCGCAGTTTTCATTGTTTTCATCTATTTGATTTACCATATAAAAAAACTGATTTATTTGTAAGAAATATACTATTATGAGTATTTATTTCATTTGACTTAAGTCAAATCTCTATAAAAAATTAATTTCTTTTAATAAAGAACTATGGAATAATATGAAATTAGGGTAAGCAATATTGAAGGAAAATACAATAAACTCTTTTTTTTTGATACTGAAAAGTTATGTAGATTTTTTTGTGAATTTAAACAATCCAAATATTTCTTATGTTTGATTACATTTTTAAAGGTTTATTGAAGATGATTCTCTCTCATAATACAAAACGGTTACACCGAGAAAATGGACCTGAATCGGGAAGTTGTAGAAACCGCATTTTTAGCTCAAAATCAACAAAAACCTATAAAATTTAATCCTAAAAAACATCAATTTTAGTTTTTTTTGATGGGTGTTACTTAGAATAATGTTTGATTGTAGATTCCTTAAAATATGGTATTATAGTAAGAGTAATTATTTTGCTTTCTTAAAGTATGAATTTACTGCTTCAATTGTTTTATCAAGATCTGCTATACTGTGAGCTGCCGAAATAAAACATGATTCAAATTGTGATGGCGGAAGATAAATCCCTTTATTGAGCATATAGTTAAAATATGAACTAAACAATTTTGTATCACATGTTTTTGCTGAATCATAATCAACTACATTTTTATCAGTATAAAATAAAGTAAACATAGAACCAACTGAATTAATCGCAAAATTTTTATTGCATTTTTTCATCACTTCTTTAATGCCTTTATACAGATATTCTGACTTAGCTTTCAGTTTCTTATAAAATTTCTTATCATCATAAATGATTTTCAGGGTTTCGTAACCTGCGGTCATAGCAAGAGGATTTCCTGAAAGCGTTCCTGCCTGATAAACCGGACCTGAAGGAGCTATCATCTGCATAATCTCTTTCTTCCCACCGTAAGCACCTACGGGTAATCCACCGCCAATAATCTTGCCCAGAGTTGTAATATCAGGTTTAATACCGTACAATTCCTGCGCACCGCCTTTAGCCACCCGGAAACCTGTCATAACTTCATCGAAGATCAAAACAATTTTTTCTTCATCGCAAAGAGTTCTGAGCTTTAAGAGAAATTCTTTATCAGCGGGAACACATCCCATGTTTCCTGCTATGGCTTCGATAAGAATTGTCGCTACATTTCCTTTATTGCTTTCCACAAGCCTGTAAACAGAATCAATATCATTGTATTTTGCCGTAAGTGTATCCTGTGCAGTTGATTTTGTAACGCCTGGTGAATCGGGCAATCCAAGTGTTGCAATGCCTGAGCCAGCTTTGATAAGGAAAGAATCTCCGTGACCGTGATAACATCCTTCGAACTTAATTATTTTATCTCTGCCTGTAAAAGCTCTTGCAAGACGTACAGCGCTCATAGTAGCCTCTGTGCCTGAATTCACCATTCTTACAATTTCTATAGAGGGGAAGAACTTTTGAATCATCTTCGCAAGTCTTATCTCACCTGCCGAGCAGGCTCCAAAACTCGTACCATCCTTTGCAGTTTCAATCAGCCGTTTTAAAACTGTTTTATGTGAATGTCCAAGTATCATTGGTCCCCATGAACCGACATAATCTATAAACTTATTTCCGTCTTCATCAAAAATATATGCGCCTTTTGCTTTTTTGATGTACAGCGGATTTCTTTCAACCGAGCTGAATGCCCTGACCGGTGAATTTACTCCGCCCGGCATTAATGTAAGCGCTTCTTTAAATAGTTTTTCACTTTTAGAAAATTTCATTACAATTTTAATATTTATTTACAGTAGTTTTGAAGCTTCTTTTGCAAAATATGTAATTATCATATCTGCGCCGGCTCGTTTTATTGAATAAAGGACTTCCATCATTACCTTTTCACCGTCAATCCATCCTGCACTTGCTGCAGATTTAATCATACTATACTCGCCGCTAACATTATAAGCAGCTATTGGTATATTAAAATTATCTTTCGCTCTGCGGATAATATCCAGATATGAAAGTGCCGGCTTAACCATTACCATATCGGCTCCTTCCTTTATATCCAAATATATTTCTCGGAGTGCTTCATCGCTGTTACGAAAATCCATCTGATATGATTTTCTGTCACCGAACTGAGGAGTAGATTCTGCTGCTTCCCTGAATGGTCCGTAAAATGAAGATGAATATTTTGCAGAATAAGCAAGAATTGGAATTTCGCTGAATCCTTTCGAATCAAGCCCGCTTCTTATAGCTGAAATTCTGCCATCCATCATATCACTTGGCGCAATAATATCAGCACCCGATTCTGCATGAGAAACTGCTTCTTTAACAAGCAATTCAAGTGTCTTATCGTTATTCACTTTACCCTCTTCTATAATACCGCAATGTCCATGAGAAGTATATTCGCATAGACATACATCGGTTGCAACAATCATATCAGGCAAAGAACTCTTAATAGCTCTCACTGCATTTTGAATCACACCACTATGGTCATATGCGCCTGAGCCTGTTTCATCTTTATGTTTGGGTATTCCAAACAATATTACAGACTTCACACCGAGCTTTAATGCTTCCTCACATTCTTTTACAGCATTATCAATGGATAGCTGATAAATACCCGGCATTGACTTTATTTCTTTGTGAACTTTTTTACCTTCAACAACGAATATAGGATAAATGAAATCTGAAGGATGAAGTGATGTTTCACTGACCATTTCTCTTATGGTTTCATTCTTACGCAGTCTTCTTAGCCTGCTTAATGGAAATCCCGGCAATCCGATTTTTTTATTCATAGTTTTTAAAGAAACTTTTTTGAATAATCTTCAATTTTCTCAGCGGTTGCAAAAGCATTCTTAATGCAGTCGCAAACTGAAATACCTTTATAATAATTACTGCATATATATAAACCCGAAGTCTCTTCCTGCAATTTTTCTAATTTGTCTGTCAATATTGCATGATATTTAGAATATTGAGGTATGGCTTCAGACCACCTGATTATTTTAATAAATTCCGGAGAGCCTTTCACACCCATTAATTCTTTCAATTCACTTAATACAATCTCTCCTAGCTCGGTATCACTCTTGTTGAATATCTCCGGCTGACGCGAACCGCCAATAAAATTTGTTAATAAGTATGAACCTTCAGGCGCACGAAAAGGAAATATAACTGATGTCCATAGCGAGCCAAGTATTTTTCTTTTTTCAACACCTGGTATTAAGAAACCAAATCCATCGGGAATAAATCCAAGTGCTTCTTTTTTGAAACCTGTTAGTACAACTGCAACCGGTGGATAATACAAAGCAGAAAGCTCTTTCGATAGTGAATCGCTAATTTGCTCAAGCAAACTGATTGCACATTTTGCAGGTGCAGCCAGTACAATTGAATCAAAAATTTCGGAATTTACAATTCCATCAATAGAATATGTAATTCTATACTTGTTATCGTTATTACTAATATTATTCACTTCTGCCCCTAAAACAACATTTCCTTTTATTTCTAAATAAATTGCATCAACAAGCTCTGTTAATCCACCGATAAATGTAAATGTTTTTGCAGATTGTTTTGATTCTTCATTACGCTGCTTTCTTTCTTTGCGTGATTTTAGCTGCCCTTTAATAAGGCTTCCATATTTTTGCTCAAGTTCGTATAATTTCGGAAATGCAGCCTTTACATTCAAGTTTGCGGGGTCGCCTGCAAAAACTCCTGCTACAAATGGATTTATTGCATAATCCAAAAACTCTTTTCCTAGTCTGCGTTCTGTAAACTCCGCAATTGTTTCAAGCTCATTTGATTTAGATTTAATAAAGGGTTCTTTCAAGAGCCTTAGTTTTGCTGAGATTGAAAACAATTTGGTTTTTATAAAAGCAATCGGACTCATTGGCAGGGGAAATAGCTTTCCGTTTTTTAATATATATCTTTTCTTTGCGCTCTCAGATGCATAAATCTTTCTATCCATAATACCAAGAGAGTCAAGAAGTGTGTTTATTAGAGGAGTCGTTTCAAGTGTGCTGTTAGGACCGTGTTCTATAAGGTATCCGTTTATTTTCTCTGTTCTGATATTCCCGCCCGGGAAAATATTCTTTTCGAAAAGTTTAACTTGTATTCCTTTTTGCTGAAGCAAATATGCTGTTGTAAGACCAGATATCCCGCCGCCTATAATTGCAGTTTTCAATTCTATACCGCAGCCTTCGAGCTTTTTTTTGCTTTTTCAAGAACTAACTCTTCAAGCGCTGAAATGAATATCGGAGAGTCATTAAGCCCCACTGTCATTTCATATTGTTCAATCCCTTTTTCCTCTGCAAGATGCCGGTATTCAATATTTAATTCAAATAATGTTTCAAGGTGGTCTGATGTAAATGCAATTGGCACCATCAAAACATTTTTAACACCATTTGCAGCATTTTCTTCAATTACAGTAGGGGTGGATGGTGTGAGCCATTTTTGAGGACCTACTTTAGATTGAAAGCATAGGGTCCAGGGTTGTTTGTATCCGCCAGTCTTTACAACTTTTTCAACCGTTTCCGTTATATGATGTGAATAAGGGTCGCCTTGCTTAACCAGCTTAATTGGTGTTCCATGCGCACTGAAAAGTATTGTAACATTATCTCTTTTTTCTGCAGAAAACTTTTCCAGAGCGGAATTTATCCGTTCAACAATTGCTTTAATATATAACTCGTTCAGATAATATTTTTCTACAAGTAATAAAGGTACCTTTTTTAATGTTTCATACGATTTGACAAGCCTGTTCCATTCATTTACGCTTGAACCCGTTGTTGAAACAGAATATTGCGGGTACAAAGGCAGCAAAACAATTTTATCAGGTGAATATTTTTCAATTTCTACAAGTGCATCATTGGTAAATGGCTTCCAGTAACGCATCGCAATAAATACCTTAGCCTCAATGTTATTGTTAAGATTTGCTTCTAATAGTTTTGCCTGCTTTGTTGTCGTTTCAAGAATCGGAGACTTTCCACCGATTTTTTTATACTGTTCCTGAATTTTCGGAGCGCGTTTTGTGGAAATCAACTTTGCCAGTTTTTTCCTGAATAAAAAACTGAACGGAAAATTGATAATATCCGGGTCATTAAAAAGGTTGAACAAAAAAGGTTCTACCGCTTCAAGAGAATCCGGACCTCCTAAATTAAGTAAAACTACTGCTATTTTTGAATTTGAACTCATTATTTATCTTTCCTTATTATACTGTCCTTGAAAAAATCGGTTTATCTTTTGTCATTTTTTCCAGATATGCATCAAAACACATTGCTATGTTTCTTATAACAAGCTTACCAAGTTCAGCTATTTCTATTTTACTTGAACTGATAGTTACAAGTCCTTCATCTTCAAAAGGCTTTAGCTGTGCAACAGAATCTGCAAAATAATCATCAAAATTGACTCCGAATTTTTCAGATATTGCATTTTTATTAATCTCGAGATGGCACATAAGATTATTTATAGTTTCTTTTCTAATGTGGTCATCTTTTGTCATCCTGTAACCTACGTGTGTTGCAAGTAAATCAGCAGACATTCTATCGGTATATTCTTTTACTGTCTTTACATTCTGAGCATAAATATTTGTGAACTGGCTTATTGCCGACATACCGAATGCATAAACATCACATCCCGCTTTTGTTGAGTATCCCTGGAAATTCCTATACAATGTTTTTTCCTTCTGGGCAACCGAAAGCTCATCATTAGGTTTTGCAAAGTGATCCATTCCAATATACCAATAACCCGCATCGCTAAGTTTTTCAATTGTCATTATAAGCATTCTGAGCTTGTCTTCAGTTCCAGGTATAGCTTCGGTCGGCATTACTTGCTGGTGTTTTTTCATCCATGGAACATGTGCATAATTAAACACTGCAATCCTATCAGGAGAGATTTTTATTATCTCATCGAGAGTGTCCGAAAAAGATTCACTAGTCTGGTATGGGAGCCCGTAGATCAGGTCAATATTAACACTCTTAACTCCAACGCTTCTTGACCAGTTAACTGCATCTAATGTAATATCCAGAGGTTGTATCCTGTTAATAGCTTTTTGAACCTTGTGATTTAAATCCTGGACACCCATGCTTACCCTGTTAAAACCTGAATCTGCAAATGCCTGGATATGTTCAAATGTCAGGTCTCTTGGATCAATCTCAACACTTGCTTCTATGTCATCAGCAAAGTTAAATCTTTCTTTTACATAAATTCCAACTTCTCTTATTTCATCCGGTGAAAGATATGATGGCGTGCCACCGCCCCAGTGCAACTGTGATACTTTTCTTTTGGCAGATATCATCGGAAGTATCATATCAACTTCCTTTTTTATTTCTGAATTATATCTTTTTATTTTATTTCTGTCATTTGTTACAAGCATTGTGCATCCGCAAAAATAGCAGAGCGTATCACAATATGGGAAGTGAAAATACAGGGATAAATCAGGTGCATCTTCCCTGGAATTTGTATTAATTATTTCTTCACGGTATTCTTTAGTTGTGAACTTATCTGAAAACAACGGCGCTGTGGGATATGATGTATATCGAGGACCCGGCTTATCATATTTCTTCAGAAAATCAAGCTCTATTTTATCAAATTGTGCCATAACTTATGTTATTTAAATTTTAATGAAACTCTTGGCTTTCGTTCTTTATAAAATCTACAAGTGTTCTTACATTTTCAACAGGTGTTGAAGGAAGTATCCCATGCCCAAGATTGAATATGTGTCCACCTCCTTTGCCGAATCTCTCAAGCACTTTGCGAGCTTCTGATCTTATCTTCTCTGGATTTGAAAACAGCACTGCAGGGTCCAGGTTACCCTGTATAGCTTTAGAGGAGTTAATTTCTTTCTTTGCATCCGCAATATCAAACGTCCAGTCTATTCCTATCACATCACAGTCAATTTCGGAAATCAGCTTAATATTTCTTACACCCTTTGCAAATATTATAATAGGAACATCACGTTTTTTGAGATTATCAACTATCTTACGGATATATCTCAAAGAGAACTCTTCGAAATCCCAGGGAGAAAGTATGCCGCCCCACGTATCGAAAATCTGCAACGCTTCGCAGCCTGCATCTACTTTTCCGTTTAAATAATCTATAACTGCATCAGCAAGCTTATCAAGCAACTTGTGTGCATCTTTTGAATTGTTATATATCAGTGATTTTATCTTTTCAAAATTCTTTGAACCTTTGCCTTCAACCATATAAGCTGCCAGAGTCCATGGAGCACCTGAAAATCCTATAAGAGGCGCTCTGCCAGAAAGTCTTTCTTTTGTTATCTTAATGGCATCATATACATATTTAAGCTTCTGCTGTATGCCTGAGTTATCAAGAGCATCTATCTGAGAGGCATTGCAAATAGGTTCATCAAATGTAGGTCCCTTAGATTCAATCATTTGAAGTTTCATTCCCATTGCTTCGGGTATAACAAGTATATCAGAGAATATTATAGATGCATCAAATCCGAAAATATCTATTGGCTGTAATGTAACTTCAGCTGCCAGTTCGGGTGTTTTGCACATAGTTAAAAAATCATATTTTTCTCTGACTGCACGGTATTCGGCAAGGTATCTGCCTGCCTGCCGCATAATCCAAATCGGAGTACGCTCTGTTGGCTCTTGCCTGCATGCTTTAATAAATAGGTAATCCTTATTTTGCATTATAATATTTAATTATTTCCTCACCAAGACTTTCGGCAGTTGCTTTTTTAGCAACTATTTTTGCTTCAAGTCCAAGTTCGTTAATTCTTTCAAGCGTTGTTTTTCCAATTGCAGCAATATCAGCACCTATCTTCTTGTATGAAGTGTATAATTCAGCAAAATTAGTAACTGCCGAGGGACTAAAAAATGCAATACAATCAATCTCTTTATTTCTTAATAAAGTTTCAAGCTCATTTAATAATTGATTTCTTGTAGGTTTGAGTGTTTCATACACTATCACTTCATCAACTTTATTTAACTCGGTAACAAGTTTTTTCATGCTTATGTTTCCTGATGGAAACAGGTAACTTGAATCTTCACCGCCTTTTTCTTTCAGCAATTTTGCAAGTGATACTGAGTCATAACTCTCAGGAATGAAAGTAACACTAAGTCCAAAACTTTCTACTGCTGTACGTGTTTTTTCACCTACTGCAAAAATTTTATTTAATGGTTTAAGACCACGTTGGTTAACTCTTTTAAAAAAATGTCTTACACCATTGGCACTTGTAAAGATAATGCCGTAATATTGGTCTAATTTATCAAGTTTAGAATCAAGTTCACTTAGGTCTTTTACGGGGGAAATTTCTATCATAGGAACAATGATAAGTTCAGCACCGAAATTCTCAAGAATTTTTCTGAATTCTTCAGCGCCTTCCTTTGGTCTGGTGCACAATATTCTTTTCCCGCTTAAAAGCAATATCTAATCCTTTGTATTGTATCTATTATCGCAGAGTTGAAAGTATTTCTCTTCCCCCGCGTTCAAGTAAATCTAATCCTACCCGCCTGCCCAGCTCCTGAGAGTTTTCAACTAAATCCTTCATACTGCATCTTACAACCTTCTTACCATCAATAGTTCCAATCATTGCATCTAACTGAATTATGTTACTATCAATTTTTGTAAATACTCCAACAGGAATCTGGCATCCACCTTCAACAGTTTTAAGCATACTTCGCTCAGCTGTTATCTGGTATAATGATTCTTTATTATTTAACGTTTCCAGCATATTTAAAAGTTCATTATCACCTGATCGGATTTCTACAGCCATTACTCCCTGGCTTACTGCCGGAAGAATAATATCTTCTGGTATGATTTGCTTGAGATGTTCTAATAGGTCAAGTCTCTTTAGTCCTGCTAAAGCAAGAATCATACCATCCCATCCTTCTTGTTCTAGCTTACTAAGCCTAGTATTAATGTTTCCGCGAACATCTATGATATTCAGATCGCTTCTGTAATGCAATAACTGACACTTGCGCCTCAAGCTGCCTGTAGCAATTGTTGAACCAATAGGCAGTTCTGCCAGAGAATTATATTTTAGTGAAATAAATGCATCGCGCTGGTCTTCGCGTTTACTTACTGCTCCAATGCAAAGACGATCCGGCAATGTTGTCGGCAGATCTTTTAGACTATGTACAGCAAGATCAATGTATCCTTCAAGCAATGCTTCTTCAATGGCTTTTGTAAACAATCCCTTATCACCAATCATAGAAAGAGCAACATCAAGAATTTTATCGCCTTCTGTCTTGATTATTTTTACCGATATCTTTGTGGAAGGATAGACATCTTCAAGCTGCTTTTTTACCCAATTTGTTTGCCATAAAGCAAGCGAGCTTCCGCGCGAGCCTATTACAATCTTATTCAAATCTGTTCCCGATTATTTTCTATATTCGTATGATTAATCTTTTCCAGATTCCTGACAAGCTCGTTGTGATATCTTAGTTCATCGTAATGTGTGCTGTTTTCTAATTTTACCTTATTGTGGATATTTGCTACATTTTCTACCAGGTAATTTCTGATTTCTCTTATCTTTGCTCCTGTCTCTCCGTTGAAATTAGTCTGAATGAACTGTATTGCCGGAAGAACAGGAATTGTATAATACCAGACCAGGAATTCAAGAACTTCATGAGAAACTATATTCTTTACTTCAGGAATAACAGACATACGCTTTTCGTAGTTTGTTTCAACAATTGCATTCAGGTCATCTATATTCTTAAGAAAAACATTGCCAAGTTTATCTATATTAGGATCTATATCGCGAGGCACAGCTATATCTATCATCAAAATAGGCTCGCCTTTTCTTTTCTTAGCTATATTCTTAAACTCATCATATTTCAGAATATATTCACTGGAACCGGTAGAACTGATAATAATATCTATTGTACTTAGCTTTTCTTTGAAGTTACAATAATCCAGAACTTCACTGTCAAATTTGCCATGCTCTTTAAGCCTGTTAAGCAAACTCTCAGCATTAGCCTTAGTTCTGTTTGTTATGTAAACTTTCTTAATATTCTTTTTTAACAGGCTTTCAATAGTAAGCTCTGCGGTTTCACCTGCCCCTATTACAAGAGCGGTCATATCATTAAGCTCACCAAATATCTTTGTTGCAAGCTCTACTGCAGCATAGCTAATTGAAAATGCGCCTTCAAACAGCCCGGTTTCACTTTTTACTCTCTTTGCAGCATGCAGAGCCTTTTGAACCATCTGGTTAAGAACCTTTCCCGTTGAGCCGTTTTCGCTTGCAATTTGATAGGACTTCTTTATCTGATGCATGATCTGTGAATCACCTACTACCATCGAATCGATGCTAGTTGCAACATTAAAAATTTGATCAGTAGCACTACCTAAAATAAATTCATAGAAATGTTCTTTTTTAACAGTATCAAACGCTCCATTAAAATCTATCAACCTTTGCTTAATGTAATCAGAATCCAATCCGTTGCCGTTAGTTACTCCATAAAGCTCTGTCCGGTTGCAGGTGGAAACAATCAAGCATTCTGCCAAATCACTTTTAAAGCGATTCAGAACTTCCGGCAGTTTTACTTCACTAATTGCCATTTTTTCCCGCACTTCTAACGGCGCCGTTTTGTGATTAATGCCTATTGAAAATAAAAGCGGATGATTATTTGATGAAATTTTTATCATTATTCTAATAGAACCTATGAAAACTTTCAAATACAAAGTTTACTATAAAAATAGAAAATACTGCGAATACAAAACCTAAAAGAGCTAGCTTCATTGTTGTTCTGCTTTCTGTTCTGTATATTTTTATGCTGATATAACCCAGCAAATAAATTACCCAAACCGAAATTGTTGCTAATAGTTTTGGATCTGCATAAGAAAAATCCTTTATTGCGCTTGGAAGCCAGATTGCGCCAATTACTATTGTGATTGTCAGGAAAACAAAACCGAATAATATTGAATTTGTTGCAAGCTTTTCAAGCAGATGAAGTGATGGCAGCTTTTTATATAAGTTACTTGGTTTATTGCTCTTAATATGTTTGTACATTTTAAGATAGAGGAATCCATATATACCTGAGATTATTATTGCAGAGTATCCGACAAGAGCTGTTGAAACATGAACCCCAAGAAGCCAGCTTCTTAATACCGGATTTATTTCATCAAGCTCTTTAATAAATATTGTTGATATTATCTGAAACACTGATGCAATAAGAAGAATAAAAAATCCGGTTTGGGTTACTCCAGTTTTGCGCTCTATATATAGATAAGTGATGATGATGCCAAATGCCAAGAGTGTCATAAGTTCAAAAGGAGTAGTTATTGGTGCATGTTTGTATTCAATCCCCCTTGCAACAAAATAAATAAACTGAAGCACAACAAGGAATCTCAAGCCAATTTTTGATAAATTAACTGTAGATTCATTTTTATCTTTTAAGAGTGGTTTGCTTGGCTCGTTCCTGACTGGTTTCTCAGTTTTGAGCTCAGTTGAAAAAAAAAGTTTACCATATAATAATGTACAAACTACGTAACATATTGCCAGTAAATAATTTAGAATCGTTATTAATATCTCAGGTATCATAATTTCTGTACAAATATAGTATCCTTCCCCTTATAGAAAAAAGGATATATGTCATATTTTGAAAGAATATTTGTCATATTCTGTGGTTGAATAACTTAGGCATGGATAAAAAATGATTTTCTATTAATTAAGTGAAAAAATAAAAGCAAAGAAAGAAAAAACTGAACAGAAAAGCTCCAAATTAGCTTATTTTTGCAAATTAATGCATTTATATATAGTTTTTTTAAACTAATACTGACAGATTAAATTTAAGACTATTATTGTGGTTTGGTTCCCATCAAAGCCGGGCAGCCAGCCAGGTAGAGCGCTTGTATCTGAATGATGAAAACCTTATTTTTAACTCAAAATCAACAAAAACCCTATAAATTCTTCTCCCAATTTATCCATTTTTAGCCTGTTTTTGATGGGTGTTACTGACACTTTTATTGACAGAAATAAATCCTCTACAAATTTCCCTTTTAAATTTTTCTGCTTTAACACAGGAAGACCTAGCCTACAGGTCAAAGTTGCGTAGGAATTCCTAAATAAGAATTATGACAGAGTTACCCAAAATGATAAGAACTCTTAGACGTCGCAAAGCTGCTATTAACGGGCAGCAGGAAAGATAGGTTTAAACAAAATAAAAAGAATAAACAAGAGAAAAATATTTAATGATATTGAAAATTTTTTTGAGTTTTATTTTATTCTGTTCTTTGTTAATTTTGAGGCAAAAGACAGCTGATGAAAAACTCATGGACAAATAGTCATTTAAGAATTCTTAAGAAACAGTATTCTGCAAAAGGAGCAAAATATGTTACCAAACGAACCGGGCATCCTGTTTACTCAGTAGTAGCTAAAGCTAATTCATTGGGACTCCATTCAGGTTTTCTTCGCCGGTGGAATCAATTCGAGGTGAATTATCTTCTTAAAAATTACTCTATTAAGCCGGTGGATTCCATCGCCCGATCGCTTAAACGCAGTCCTGCATCTGTAGAAAATAAAGCCCGGCAACTTAATATATACGTTCCTAAGCCCAAAAGATGGTCAGAAGAAGAACTGAACCTGCTTCGGCAAATATGGATAGATAAAAAGTATTCCATTGACGAAGTAGCAGCGAAACTGAACAAGACTCGGCCTGCTACACATTATCAGGCTTGGAAGATGGGTCTGAGGAGGCCGCAGGTATGGCGTTTCTGGACAAAGGAAGAGACCGTACTTCTTCGGAAAAACTATAAGAAGAAAACCTATCAAGAAATAGCAAAAGACTTAGGCATGACCAGGATAGCAGTTTTTCAAAAAGCAAGAAAAATGGGCTTAAGATTAAGGCAAACACCGCGTCCATGGACTGAAGCCGACGATGAATTTATCAGACAGAACTACAAAAAGATACCTACAAGAGAGATCGCACAAAAACTGAACCGGAGCCTTGATGGTATAATTAATCGTGCAGGACCGCTTGGTATATCACAGAAAATAAAAAAGCAAAAGTAAAAAAGTAAGAAGATTAATCAATTACATTAATTGTTTTTAAAAGAGTTTATTTGTTGATACTTTTTCTATTAGTTATTTGTAAATCGATTCTTAGAAATTGAATTTAATAAGTAACAAAAAATTTGTATTATTGTTTTTTAAGATACGCCTGATACTAAACCAGGTGTCCATTATTTAACAGAAAAATTATTTGATTTTATTTGTTTCGGGGTGTGGCTCAGCCCGGTAGAGCGCCTGGTTCGGGATGATGTGGATATGCCCTTTTTAACTCAAAATCAACAAAAACCCTTTAAATCCTTCTCCCAAATTGTTCGTTTTTAGCCTGTTTGTGAGGGGTGTCACTGACACTTTTACTGACAAGAATCTCATGAAATTCTGACTATATTTATATAAATTTTTATCCAAGTACATTGAGAATTCTCTTAATTGTTTTTGTATAGTATTACTTTAAGTTCAGTAGGGTTTTAGCAATTTCATCACGAAGTTTTGGTTGTACATTTACATCATTAGCAAATTTCTTCCATTGATTAACTGAATCGTTTATTTCTTCGATAATACTAGCCGCTTTTTTATTTTTGATTGATTTACCAATAACAATAAGGTCTTCTTTAGTAATGTTTTTTCTTTTGTTATTGATACTTAAAGCATGCTGGCTCACCCATTCGCTACCTGGGCGGTATGCATGGCAAACATCGTAAGCTGGAGCCAACTCCCAATTGCTATCTTTTCTTAATCTAAAAGAAAAGTTTTTAGTATGGTCGTCACAGTTTCGGGCAATCACATTGAACGCCATTCGTCGAAACATTTGTTCTGAATCTTTATAACTCAATTTTAATTCTCGCATAGCTTGAAATAATTGCTCATAACTGAAGCTATTAACCAAATTATAATCGAAATGTTTAATAGCACAAAATGTTTGTATATGGTGTTTTGTATTCCCACCTTCCCTGTCAAAACGTTTGGTCATAAAGTGCGCTCTGCCGTTTTCCTCCAATAGTCTGGAAGGCATCATGTCAATACCGCACGATATAGCCATATTGTAATAAGCCATCTCTACACGCCCGTATCCTTTACTTGCTCCTAATTGCACATCACTTACTCCATCTAATTTGATAAGCCAGTGCTCAAAACCATTGGGAGCTTTAGTTTGTCCTGATTTAACTTCTCCTGTTCTTTCGTTATAGGCAATTACCGCCTTTGGTCTTGCACCACCTGCCGATGTGCCTATCTTTAAAATCTCCGACACTGCTTTTTCTTCATCCTTTTGTATGTTAGTAGAAAAAGCTTCTCTATTGGAGAGAATTTTTTGAGTTATATCCACGAGACTGTTTATTTCAATGGAAAATGGTTTTTTGCTTTCTTTAATGATAGTTGGTTCAAACTCCAAAGCTCCCATTCCTCTGCTCCCAATAAAGCAAAGCATTTCAACGGGATTCATACTGTCTTGTTCCCTACCTTGTTGGGCTAACCACATATTTATGAGTTGATTTCCATAATTATCGGGAAGCACATCTGCCAATAATCCCGGCAAGCCTTTAAAAGTATCAAATTCTGAGTTTTTATTTTTGCGCAGTTCTGGAAATGTGAATACTTTTTTTGTGGAATTGATTGGCATTTTTAGAGGTGCCAATTCCCAGTTTAGCTTTTTGAATTTTGGATCATATTCAAAACTAGCCTTACCTGTTTTTTCATCCCAGGCAACTGCTCCCACTATCTCGCCCCATATTTTGATAAATGCTGTATTCATTTTATAAATCAGTTTCGTTTTGAGTTTCTTCTTTTTTTCTACTGGCTCTTTTCCGTTTTTCCTTTTCCATTTTAGCCAATGCCAATGGACTGATGGTTTGCTCAACGGCAAAAGCTTCCATCACATTCAGTTGATCCAATACTCTCAAAACTTGTATCAACGTAGCTAAAGTTACAGTTTCACCACGCTCTAATAAGCTCAAAGTAGAACGACTGATCCCGGCAGCACTTGCCAACATATCTTGCGTTTTATTTTGCTCCATGCGATGGTGTTTGACAAAATCACCTATGTGCCTTGCCAAAGCTTTGTCGTTCATAGCATTCAAATTATTGTATGATATATTAGTCATAAAACTTCATTTTATGAATTAGCGAATGATAAATCATGTAAATATACTTATTTTATTATATTAAAGCAATCTATGAATGACAAATCATTCATAAAGCTAATTATTTACATTTAGTGACTTATATATCATTCAATTATGCGTCAATGAGAAGATAATTCGTTTATATAGTAATCACCATCAAACAACTGATAATTGAAAATTCTCCTTTGTTTGGAATCAGGTTAATATTACATTTTTACTTTAAAATTACAATAAACTCTATAAATTCTTCTCCCAAATTGTCCATTTTTAGCCTGTTTTTGAGGGGTGTTACTGACACTTTACTGACAGAAATTTAGAAATAAAACGATACACAAAAATAATTCTACATCTTGAAATTTAACATAAATCATTATCGTATTATTATTTTACCTTTTGCATTTCATCTATTTTTTCAAGAAGCCAGTTTTTGGAAATGAAATAATCTAATTTTAAGATTTGTTTCTTGATCTCACCCGGTTCAATTTCTTTTTCTTCTAATCTATGCAATGTCAAAATTTTAATATATTTTATAAACTTACAATAGATTTCTTTTTCCTGTAGCGGCACTTCTTTGTTATTTAGAAATTTTGAAAAAATTTCTATTTTACTAATTGTAATGTTATATTCTCTTAACTCGTAATACAAGATTATGCTTAGGTATTTAATCTCTTTCTTTAGTTTTAATTCATTAAAGTGCTGAATTTCATTTAGATGAATAAGCGCCTTAACGTAATCTTTATTATGTAAAATATTTAAATATACATTTTTTAGAGAATTGACAGATAGGTGATATTTTGGTTCTAAAATAGTAATACAATTCTCAATCAAATTATCAGTCCACTTATATCGTCCGGTTGTAACTCCTCTGATTATAAGCATTACAAAATCTCTAACAGTCATATAATCGTGACCGGAACTTTTATACGCTTTTTGCTCGAGCAAATTATCGTAAAAATTGAATTCATATTCCTCAAAATCTTTTTGTTGTATTACTGAAGGATACCAGATGCTAAAAACCTTATAAAAGTTGTATTTTTCATCAATATGGAGTTTCGTTGAATGTTTCTTCAACAAATCAATAAATCTTTTTGAGTGTTTAAACATATCTTTATCAAGTCTTATCAAGACATAAAGCCATTTAATTTCAAAAATATCTCTTAAAAATTCATTTTTGAGTGCATAAGGTGTGTGTAGGAGTAAATTTATTTTATCTATTGGGAAAAATGTATCGAAAAATTTACCAAGCTTGGTTTCTTTAGGGTTTTGATTTGTTAACTTACAAATATTAAGCATCATAATGTAAGCATTAAGAGAATTTAAAAAATAAAAATAAAAAATGTAATCATGAGAGTTTGTATAGTGCTCGAGATGATCATCCAGATCTGATTTCTTTTTAACAGCTTTTGAGAACATTTCAATATTATATTGAAAATTTGAAAGCTGAAAATAATAACTTAAATGTACAGTATGGAATTCTTTTTCTGATTCAATCTTATCTTTTACTTTGCTTATGTTTTCCAGGCAAGTAGATTCCAGGTTTTTGGAATTAAGAGCGCTTATTAATTGAATATCAAACTCAAACCCGTCGTTTAAAAAATTATTACATGAGAGATATTTTTCACAAAGGGGATAAAAATCGGCAAATAGATTTTTTAAAGTGGAATCACTTTTTGTGCCTATTTTCTTTTTCAGATATCGATTCGTAAATTTTTGACTGCTATAATCAGGGTGAAATTGTTTTAAAATCTTATATAGTCTAGCGACCTTTTTACTATGATTAAAATAAGGTGATTCTAAAAATAACGTGAATTTCTTCACATCTTCTTCATTAAAAGCTTTTAAAATTTTCAAAGCTTTATATCTTAACATTTCAAAAAACTCCTATTTTAAAGCTTTTTGTTTTTTTTTAAAATATTCTTAGGTTGGTATTAATATAATCATTCAAATATCCTATTAATAGGAATTTAATATAATTATATTTTTTTTTCAAAAAAGCGACTTTTACAGAAAAAGTGACCTTTGAAAGTATATCTTTATATTATTAGTTTAGTAGCAATAATTTTATCTACCCGTACATCGGGTTGATTACAGGAGAAAATTTGAGGCAGAAATACTACTGGCTTTTTGTTGGGATAATTGCAATTCCCTATTTATTAAATTCTCAGAAAAGTAACATTTTCATTATAAGTGATTACCTTGTTCATGATCATTTTAATTCAAAACCGGCTATAAATTCAATTACATTATTCGGTAAAGAGCTGATATTCGATATAAGTAAAGAAAATTTTAATTTGCTTTACCCCGAGTTTTTAAAAGTGCCTGACGATTTTTCAAATATATTAATGTTTAGGAGCATGAACTGTGTATAAGTTAAAAAGATGATTAATTTAGAATTTTTGAATAATTATTACATTTTTTTTGATATGGTTTTCAAATATGAGCGATAACTTTAAGAAAACGATATTTATCAATTAATATTGTGATAAATATCATAGTATTATTATGGTATAAATTATTAATTTACATCTATTCTGGGAGTTTTTCAGAGCTTTTGTAAGACTTAAAATAAATTAAATTTACAATTTATTAATATAAGAAAAATACAAATGAAATCATTATATAACAATTTGTATAGTTTATTTTTTTTATTGATATTTTTGACATCATTTACTTTTTCACAAAAGGTTTGTGTATTTCCTGATGGATACGTTACACCAGTTGAGTTCAAGGATAATATAGGTCTAGAGCCAGCAGCATACTCAGGTACATATGAGTTTGGTTCACCTGTCGAAGATGAATTTGGAAATTATTTAGGCGGAGATGGGTACAGTCAAAAACTGGAATTTTTGATTGGCGCTAGTAATCAAAAGATAATTGAAACGTATGATATCGTAGGACATGAAAAACCAGTAACAAGTGTAATTGAAAACTTCGATTTCTATGAGAACAAAATTACAACTGATTCATTCACAGGATACTTCAGATACTTTAAATACAAAACTGCTGAGGGAAAAATCAAGGAAGTTGAGTGTTTTGTAACTACTCAAGATAATTATGAAAAGATCTTTGTGAAAGTAGAATAAATTATGATTCACACTATATTATTAACCTATCTTTAAACATAACAATATAACTATGATCAAACACTACAAAATATTGTTTTTAATTTGCGCTTTATTTAATATTCATTCTTTTTTTGCTCAATCGGAGTATAAGGTATCTGCCGAAGGCTTTACATTTGGTAAACCGGTTGGGAATACTGTAAAATTAACGGTATTTCTTTCTGCATCAAATATAGGCTCGATTGAAGAATTTAACGGTCAGATTAGAAATATTAAACTCACAAGCAGGCAGGATAACACCGGTAGCTATATATTAGATGATTATAAAAAGATAATAGATAATGATAAGGAAATAAATGGTTATTCTGTTTTCTCTCTATCATATATTGTACCTGTTGATGCATCGGATTTAACGCTTATACTACCCGCTATTTACGGAAGTTTGAATATCCCAATAAGTAAAGATGATTATAAGAAGTGGATAGCAAAAGGAAATGATGCAGAATCATCAGATCAAAGCAAAGGAAAGAAAGGAATTGTTAATAAGACAATTGAATATGTTGGTATCGCATTGACTATCGGGTATGGCATAAATCAAAAGAACAATTCATTTGGCTCAATACCTATTGAACTTGCGATATGGCCTAAAATATTAAAGTTTGGAAAAAATGATAAACATATCATTTTTGGAAATGTTGGTTATTATGGGAACTTGCCTGTTACAAGTAAAAGTAATCTAGGTGCATATTATGGCTTAGATGATCCTAGATATATTGTAAAATATGATCAAGGCAGAGACACAACGGACATGGTTGGATCGATGTTATTTGGCGGTATTGGTTATGCAATAAATTTAGGCAAAATAAATAGTATTACTTCTGTTAATTACGGAATATTTTCACAAACACTAAAAGCTACAAGCATTAGGGATACCTTGTCTGGACTCAATTATTCTAACCCTTCAGTATCTAACGGTGCATGGAAAATTGACGTAGGTATAGAAATTAATCATTTTTATGTAGGTTATTCGTTTATTTATTTTGAAATCAAAAAAGGTGACGCTATTACAACAGGTGTGTACAGAAACCATTTGTTTAAAATAGGAGTAGGGGGATTTTAATATGAAAACATTAATTATAATTATTCTATTTAGCTTTCAAATTGTGCTTTCACAAACAATTGTTACAGAAACAAAGTATATAGTAAAAGACCAAATTAAGAAGTTATTGGATTCTTTGCAGTATAAATACGATAATTCAGGAAATGTTATTGAGGTAAAATTACATATCAGCGAACCTGTGAATTTAAAAACTTACTCGTACAATTTGCTGAACAAGCTTACCGAAGAAAAGCATTTCAGGTATTCAGATCTCAGGAATATCTACAAATATGAATACGATAAATCAGGTAAACTTGTAAAGGAAAAATGCTATGACTCGATGGATAAATTATTGTTTACAAATACACTGAAATATGATTCAAAAGGGAACATGATTAGAAAAAAATCCAGTATTTCAACCGGTATTAAGATTGAAAATACTTATGATTCAAAAAACAATAATTTCAAATCAGTGATATCAGGTAACTCACGTAATCAGAAAGAAATTGAATATTTGTACGATGATAAGGGCAAGGTAACGCAGGAGATAATTTACCAGTCATTAAAAAACAGTAAATCAGGTAAACGATATCAGCAATCCAAAATAAAATTTATATATAATGATTACGGCAAGCTGAAAGAAAAACAAAATTACCTTACAGAGGATATTATTGAGAAATATATTTACACCTATGATGATAACGGGAAGCTATCTAAATGGGAAAAATTCAGCCCGCAGGGTAAACTAGAGTTTTATGTGGAGTATAAGTATGAAAACTAACTTCAAGTATATTAATTTAAAATTCAAATAATATTGTAATGAAAAAAATATATCTGGTTTTAATGCTATTAATTGTAACGGTTGTTCAAATATCATTTTCTCAAACTCTTAAAATTGGAGGCAAACAAATATCTTTCGGTATGAGTGAAAAAGATCTTATCGGAACTTTCTGGAAGGAGGGCGTACAAATCAAAAGCGATCATCCGTATATTAATTTATATGAAGGGACTAATTCTGATTATTTTATAAACGGCTCGTTTTATGATGGAAAACTAATTTCTATCTGGATGGGAGGTGAATTAAATTTACCGATACCCGAAATTGAATCTATTGTCTCAGGAGTTTCACCTTATAAATCAGATAGCGAACAAATAGATAATTTAAGCAAGGCTTTTGCGGATTGTTTCAAAACCCCCGAATATTACATTTGCATAGTTTCATTCAGACTTGTTCCTGAATATACAATTATTCCAATAACTATGCTGGAAAATATTCAAAAAACTCACCCGGAATATTTAACCTATTTTAATAAATGATTATGAAAAAAATTATTTTACTTATTTTAATATTTTTAGTTCAACTATCATTCTCACAAACGAGTGATAATCAATTCAACTCATTTTTCGAAAACTTTCTGAAGGCTGTTAAAAATGAAAATGTAACGGAAATTGCAGAGTTTATCAATTTTCCTTTCCATTCATACTGGGGAAACGGGGAATTTTGGATTACAAAGGAGTCCTTTTTGGCAAACAAAAAGTATCACACAGTAATCCCCCAATTCAATATTTTATCAAAAGCAGAATTTGACAAGCAGAAGACGATCACTGATCAGGGTATGAAAATTGATGTAAAGTTTTCATTGGAAAATGGTTTATACATCATCAGTTACCTGGTAGTCAGTGAAGAAGAAGGAGACGATGGAGTATACTGTTTTACTATTGAAAATGGTGAATATAAATATTCAAAAATGATAAACTCGCCAATGAATGGTCCGCCATATGATTATAACAGATAATCTGGTACCGATTTTATTTGCAGTAATTTTTAAGAGAAATATTTTAAATAAGATTTAGAACAATGAAATTAATAATTCTATTTTCAGTATACATTTTATTTTCGCAAACGGTTGTTTCTCAAACCCTCGAAATTGCCGGAAAACAAATCAATTTCGGTATGAGCGAAAAAGATCTTACCGGCACTCCTTGGCAGGATGGTGGACAAATTGAAAGTAATTATACATATATAAATGTATATGAAGGTGAATATGTATATGGTTCATTTTATAATAATCAGCTTATCTCTATTGATATAAATGCCTATAATAACGAACCATATCCGGTTTCTCTGGATATGGAAAATTTGATTGCAAATTTAAATCCATTTAAACAATACACTAAGTTTGATGGAATTGGGATATTTATTGAATTATACAAAACAGATGATTTTTATATAAGCAGGGAAAGCAGTAGAATGAACACAAACTATGTTCTTATACCAATAGTTATGTTTGATGATATTCAAAAAACACACCCGGAATATTTAACCTATTTCAATAAATGATTATGAAAAAAATATTAGCAATTTTTCTTTTTATTATTTCGTTCAGCGCGATTTATACTCAAACCGAACAGGACTATTTTGAAAGATTGAGGCTTGAAAGACAGCGTTGGAAGGTTAGTAAAATTGTCAGTGGTGACTGCACTGATTACTATGATATTTATGGATATCATATAAAAAGAGAAGTCTATAATAGTTTTAACAACTCAAACAATGTTTACCTAATAACTCAATTATCAAATGGTGATTTAAGTGTAGAAATGGATTTGGGACCTGAAGGTAAGTTCACAACTGTGGGAACCCAAGCGCTCTTTTACCAGACATGGTTTGACCCATATGACTTGACAGACATTGCTATACTTAAGATTGACGATTTGAATAGGATAACTGAAGAGAGCTATACCGGGACCGATATGAATGGGATGACAATAAAAACAATATACTTTTATGAAATATTAAAAAAGTATCCCAATAGGTCTGAATTTTATAATGATAATAAACTGGTCAGCAAGACAAAATATACTTATGATGGTAAAGGAATGCTTTTAAAAGAAAATACAACTGACGTAAGTACCGGCAAAACATATGAAACCGAATATATTTATGAATATTATTAAACTAAATTATTATGAATGTCAAAAATAAAGCTATTTGCATTTTATTATTAATATTATCCGCAGCTTTGATAACTAATACTTATTCACAGCGCCTTGAACATTTCTCGATTCACTATTCAGTAAATGATATTTCATACTATCGTAATATTTTTTCATCAAACAAAGTTAAAACGGTGACTATTAGCAGCAACGAAGATAAGAAAATATACAGATTTGATAAGGAGGGGAAAATAACTGGTATAGATAACCAAAACATTCCAGTAAAATATATTTATGATTCTAATAATAATCTAACCACTGTTGCCTGGCCCATGGGTGACGACATATACCAATATGATGCAATGGGAAATGTGATTAAAGAAATTGGGGATGAGATAATATACAATATTAAATACGACTCTGATAATAATTTAACGGCAATAGATGCAAGCGAATCAATGATTGAAGCTATAGGAACAAAATCTATACAATATAAAGATAATATATTATTTGAAATTTCTTATGAGTGCATGGGCGAGGGGAATTACAACCAATATACAAAAGAAGTGTATTCTTATAGTGAAAATAAATTAACTAATATTAAGATTCTCTCGGTTGACTGCAAAACAAATAATGTAAAGGATACGCAAAACTATGATTATGAATATAACGAAAAAGGGCTGCCAATAAAGGAACTTTATTCAGGTTCTGATAATAATGCCATTTCAGATTTTACCTATGAATTTTACGAATAGAAATATATGAAACTATTTATACTATTATTTTCGATTATTTCAGTAACAGTTTGTACTCATTTACACGCTGGCATAGAAGATGAAATAAAAGCTGCCTTGCCACCGGGGTCATTTTTGAGAGAATTTGAAAAAATCCCCGACATCAAGGGCGATGTTTACATTGGTCTTTATGTCCTTAATTCAAAAAGCTCGCTCAAAAAAGAAAATCCGGTAGGACAATCTGATCCAAGCAATCTCTTCTTCACGTGCCCAGAAGCAACTGTGGGACAACCGATTGTTGGCGATTATTACCTTTTTTCATTTAGTGATAAGGTATTAACATCAACCCTTGTTGTTCCATCAAGTTATGGCGATTCACTATCTGTAGAAAATATGTTCAGCTTTTATAATACGACTTGGAATAACTGCAATTATTTTGATTTCATTAGTGAGGGCTGTCAGAATAAAGCAACAAATATATTAGAAAAAACGAAACTAATCCAAATGCTCGACTTAACTGGCGATAAAAAACGATTCGAATTTGTACTCACAGGAACTGCGGAAGGTTGTGGTTATATTAGTAGACTTATTGCCGGATATGATGAAAAGTTAAACAGCGTTGTGATTTATCCGGTCAATTCTTCCGGGAAAATCTATTATTGGAATTACCGGTTTATTCCTATAGATGGAACATGTAGTGTCGTGGAACTTTGCGGTGACTATGGTAATGAAACATATGAGCGCAGAGACTATGGTTTTAATGCTCTCACAAAACAGTATGATTTGATTTATGAGGAAATTAAGGAATGTCAATGAACTGGATTCTAAGCGGTGTACATGATTAAAAGCATGATTGTAATTGCTATACTTCTCTTTCAAGTATTGTTGAGTGGCTGTGATAAAAGAGAAATTAAGGCAGTTGATGACAAGATTGGAATTAAAAATTCAAAGGCTGATACAGTAATTTCAAGAACTGATGACAGTATCAAAGTAATTATCGGTACCTATCTCGGCAATGAAACGAGGAATTATTACGGCGAGGATCCGCCGGACAGGCTTAAAATAAAGTGGAAGTTTTTTCTGGGAAAGGGAAAGTCTGAAGATAAACATGGTAATAATAAGGAATGGTTCGGTTCCGGTTGGACTGGACAGCCACTTTTGACCGAAGAGCAAGGCAGATTATATGTTTATCTCGGAGCGCTGGATTATCACCTAAAAAAAATAGACGCAGAAACCGGGAAATTGGTTTGGCAGTACAGATTTGATGATGCGATAAAAGGGACAGGTTCGGTATTTGTAAATTCCAAAAGCAGTTCACTAAAAGAAAAATATACAATTGTTCAAGGAAGCAAAAGAGGTTACGGATTGTCACTTGGCGCAAAAAGCTGTTATAGTCTTAGGGGAATATCCATGATAGATGGTTCTGAAATATGGAGATATAATGTTAAGCAGACATACAGCGCAAGCCGAGATGTAGATGGAACGCCGCTGATAATTAATGATACGATTATTGCGCCGCTGGAAAACGGATATCTGGCTTTTCTGAATACGAATAATTTAACTGATGATGGAGAATACAATTTTCCCCAGGAAATTGAGATGGTACCGCTATATAATACGAAAAATATGAGAAAAAATCTGATCGCCGAAGGGTCATCTTCTTTAATAGGTAGTGTTGTTTATAACACATGCGGTTCAGGGTGGCTTTACGGTATAAAAAAGAGTACTAAAGAAATTACTTTTGAGTATTATATTGGTGCTGACCTGAATGGAACATCGCCTGTTACAAATGACTCATGCCTGCTTGTGACAGTTGAAAAGGAATATATCCCAGGCAGCGGAGGAGTGTTGAAGATTGATCCGCGCAAAAACAGCAATGAATGCGTAACTTGGTTCTTTCCAACAGGTAATAAGGGTTATGCTGACTGGGCGGGAGGAGTGATTGGATCTGTTTCTGTATCAGGTAACTATTGTGCATTTATCGGCATTGATGGATTCTTGTATTTGGTTGATCATACAAAGCTTGACTCTGAAAATAACACTAAGGGTCCTGATTTGAAAAGAGACTATCCTGTTCCAGTTCTTTTGGATAGGAAATACATTGGACCATCAATATCTTCACCAATAATAGTTAATAATAAAGTAATTGCCTGCAGTTACAATGGCATTTTTCTTTTCGAAATTGATACAGATATGAAATTAGAATTACTGGATAAATTTGAAACGGGAATAGAATCAACACCAATAGTCTGGAATAGGCAAGTTTATGTGGGTTCAAGAGACGGGTATTTATATTGTTTTGGAGATGATGAAGAGACTTCAGAAAAAACCAATTAAAGCAATTTTTACGTTTCAGAAATTAAGGATAATAAGTTTTTTTTTAAAATATAATTTAATAATATTATGATCTGTAAAGTATGTAAAACCAATAACGAAGATGGCTCAAAATTTTGTATTTCCTGTGGGTCACCAATTATTCAATCAACAAGGACCTGCCCAAATGGACATATTTATGATGCACTTCTTCCAAGCTGTCCTTACTGCCCTTCGCCTTCTCTCCGCAATAAGATTGGAATGAACCCGGGCGGAGGTGATGTTACATCAACTTTTAATTCAGATGCAGGAAAGACAAAGGTCATGGCCGGCAGCAGCAAAGGTAACAAGACCGTAATTGTGGGTGGAGATTCTTCCATAGGTGGGTCTTCGGGAGTATCTCCTGCACGGAAGATAATCGGCTGGCTTGTTACTTTCACAAAACGCCCGGAAGGCGAAGATTTTAAGATATATGAAGGTAGAAATCTTATAAGTTCATCAAGTGATTCCGATATTATGATCGGTGATCCGGCAATTTCATCACCGCATTGTATGATATTGTATAGAGCAGGAAAACTCATCATAAAAGACGAGCTTTCTACAAACGGAACTTTTCTTAACGGTGATATAATTGAGGAATCAGAATTGAAAGATAATGACATTATTAAGGTTGGAACTACAGAGTTAAAACTTAGAACTATTTATTAAAATAATCCCGGCGCGTGGATACGGGCTGGGGGGAGAGATATAAAATGAATTATTGTTCTGTTAGGTCTATTCTAATTATTCTGTTGTTGCCTCTATCGTGTGTTTGGGCGCAGGATAGCATAAATATAATACTCCGGGATAAGGATATTTCAAGATTTCAGAAGATTAAGCTTTACATGAATGTTCTTGATAAGGAGGGGAAACCTATTGCGAGCATAGATAGCACTAATTTCACAATTACAGAAATTGAGACAGGAAAGAAAACAGTTCCCAAAGTAGAAAATTTTTACTCATCAAAAGAACCTATGGCAATTCTCTTTACAATTGATGCTTCAAACTCGATGGATGGAGCACCATTAAACAATGTTAAAGAAGGGATGCTCAAGATAATACCGGAATTCAGGAATGAAGATAAAATGGGTATAGCTTATTTCCACGATGATTTTTTCAAACAGGCATCATTTGATACTGACAGGGATGTATTGAAAAACAATATAAAAGCTTTAAAAACTGGTGGCTCAAGTTCTGAAATATATAAGTCAGTAATTGAATCAATCAAATGGCTTAAATCATTGTCGGAGCCAAAAAGAAAAATACTTGTAGTAATTAGTGATGGCGAAGATAACGGCTCACAATACAGAATTGAAGATGTATTAAGCGATATAAAAAACTCAGGTTTGACTGTTTTCACAATTGGCTCAACTGCATTAAACAAAGATTTTCTAAAGAATATGGAGAGTATTGCCGGAGCATCGTCAGACGGAAAATACTATAAGATCACTGGACCCGAAGATATAAAGAGTATTATTCCCACTCTATATGAAAGAATTAAGCAGGAGCATATTGTTACATATTATTCTTATTCAGATCCCTTAACATCAATAAATGCATCTATTAACCTAAAACTTGACAATAATAATTTCAAGTCTGATTTTAATTACACAAGCCCTTCATCTATAATAGAGAATGCTCCTTCTTTATCATTCTGGAAGACAAAAGAATTTCTGTTTGGATCAATAGGAGCAGGTGCTTTAATTCTTGTATTAGCAGTGTTTATGTTCATCAATATTTCAAAAAAGAAGCAGTTCAAGCGGGAAAAAGAAGAAGAAAGAAGAATAAGGGAGGAAGAATCTTCTGAAAATGAGGAGAAGTTTAACCGGTTTAAGGATGAATATGATAGACTTTTGGATAAGCTTGAGAGTCAACTGACAATTTCGGAATCTGATAAAGACGTAATTGCCCGTCTGGAAGAACAACTGGAGGAAACCGGAAAAACCTTCACAGGTAATGCGCCGGCTATAGACTATAAACGGAGGACAATGATCCTTGAAAAAGGTGCTACATTCCCTGCAGAAATTCAAGACTTTCAGCAAAATTTGTTCTTGATCATAAGAAACGGAAGGAATTCCGGCAACAGGTTTCCACTGGGCAGTGGAGTTACAACAATTGGCAGAAAAAATGCAAACCTGATACTGGATGATGAAACGGTCTCCAGGCAGCATGCCAGAGTTTATCTGGAAAATGGAAACTATGTAATTGAAGATCTTGGCTCTACAAATGGAACATTTATCAACGGTTCAAGAATTACCAGAAGTGTTGTAAAGCCAAATGATCTAATTAGAATTGGCAGCATTGAACTTTCATTCACAAATTAAGAAAAAATAATGTCAGGTGAAAATTCTTTTTCTGTAGTGTTTGGAAACAAAACAGATGTTGGAAAATTAAGACAGCGAAATGAAGACTATATGGAGTGCTTTGTCAGTCCTTTTGGTGATGTCTTTGTGGTTTGTGACGGAATGGGTGGTCATGAAGGCGGTGAAATTGCATCAAGGCTGGCTGTTGCAACCATTAAGCAGGTGATCATTTCTAATCCGCATGGGCTAAGCAGTGCCTCTTCTATAATTGAAGAATCAATTAGCCTTGCAAATATGGCAATTGTTGCAAAATCTGAGGAACTTAACGGACTTAAGGGAATGGGAACGACATGCGTTGTTCTTATTATTAAAAAAGACCGTGCCTTTTATGGACACGTAGGTGATTCGAGATTATATCTTGTTCGCGATAGTAAGCTAAATTTAATGACTAAAGACCATTCCTTTGTACAGGGATTGGTAGACCAGGGGTTGATTGGATGGGATGAAGCTGAAGCTCATCCGCGAAAAAATGAAATAACACAGGCATTAGGAATATTTGATAAGATCAGCCCTGATGTAAATCATACTGCTCTGCAATTGTATAAAGGTGATAAGTTTATACTGTGTTCAGACGGATTAACGGGACCTGTTCCGGAAGAAATTATTTTAGATTTGGTTTACAAATACCCACCTGTTGAAGCCTCCGAAGCACTAATAGAAGCAGCCAATAATAATGGCGGACCCGATAATATCACTGTGCAGATAATAGAGATCACAAATGCGAAGACCTTGCCACAAGATAAAATGACAATACCGCCAGAAGGAGCAATAGACCGTAGCCTCATCAAGACGAATGACAATGCTATCACAAGAGATTTCAGCTACTTGGCTTCAGGAAGCAACACAAATTCAAAAAATAAACGTAATTTTATTCCTTACATAGCCATTGGAGTTGCAGTTATTATAATAGCTGGATTGATAATCTTCAATCCATTCAGCGGCAAAGAACAATCCAGACGGACTGTTAATGATACGTCCAAAACAAAAGATACAACACAAACTGCTGAAAACAATACAATCCGCAAAGAACTTGAATCTTCGTTAAAGGAATTATATAGAGGGGATAGTACTTTGCCGGCAAATTTGACACTTAGCAACCCGTTTGAATACCAGGGTATTTTTGAAGAATCCGTTAGGCAATTCAACCCAAAAGGTTTGGTGAAGAACATTCAAAACCACGACCTGCAATTTATAAATATTGGAGAAGTTAAAAAAGAAGACAGTGTTAACTTCAGTGCTGAAATGGTGATAAGCCATAAAGAAAAGCTACATACTTTTAAGGTCCTGTTCAGAACAAAAGATAATAAGAATATGGAATTACAATCCATCAAACATATTAAGCCGCCTTCCATTGAAAAAGAAGAAGTAAAAGTTAAGAAGGAAACGGGCAATAAGAAAAATCAGAATAAACCTGAGGAAAAAAAGACTGAAACGGAGAAAAATGATACTGTAAAGCAAGATGTTAATACAAAACCTGAGGATATTCCCACGGAGCAGGATAAAACTAAAGATAAAGATGTTAAATAGGATAACAATACCAAATAGGATTTATGAGGATTCATAAATGAGAAATTCATATGCAATAATAGTATGTATGATCCTCATAGGTATGGGATTGTGTTCTTGCATTTTTTCTCAGGATGCGGTAAAAATGTATGACGAAGTAGTTGTTTCATGCGGGATAGTTACAGATACAAGAGAATCAGGTATAGGTAGCGGATTCTTTGTTAATTCAAATACTTTTATTACTAACAAGCATGTTACAAGTATGCTTGATTCAAAGTCAATGATCATCAAAAAGAAAAACGGTGATGAAATAAGAGTAAAAAAAATAATTAAGCAATACAGTAACAGTGATATTGCAATACTTGAAACTGAAAGTACAAACAATACTTTTTTGAAACTCTCACCGCTGGATGAGATCAGAACCGGAGAGAAAGTTTATGCAATCGGTAGTCCTACCTCATCCGATAATAAAGTGTATGATTTCAATTTCACTGAGGGAATCATAAACAACATTACATTTGAAGAAATCAGTTCTCCCGGCTTCAGGTTATCTGCCAACGTAATTGTACACTCGGCTTCATTGAACCCGGGTAACAGCGGTGGCCCGCTGCTTAATGCAAAGGGTGAGGTTATAGGGATAAACGCTTTTGTGAAATCTGGAAGAGCTAATAATATGCTGTTCGCAATTCATCTTTCAGAACTAATTAAGGCTCTTGATGATATTAAGATCAGCTACCAAACCCGAGTTGCCGGCTCCAAAGATGATTATATGATGAAAAACACTGATTCCACCACAGTACAGAATAAGGGTACTCTAAAGGATTCTGGTATTGCCCGTAAGGATAGTGTTAACTTAACCACAGCAAGCAGAGAATCAACTAACAGCGCATATTGGATATTATTGATAGTCATAGTGATAATTGGAGTTCCATTAATTATTCTGGTTTCCATGAAAAAAAGTAATGCAATAGCTTCAAACTTCAAGATTGAAAATTATCATCCTTTAAACAATGGTTCTGCACTTGAAGATAAAAAAGCTGAACAAAATCATGTGGCGCTGTTGATATATGAAGGTGAGCAATATAAATTATCCGATAAAGGGCTACTTGCAGGAAGAGAAGTCGGTTGCGATGTTATAATTTCCGGACCCAATGTATCAAGGCATCATTTCCAAGTGATCTGTGACGGCAAAAACTATATAGCTGTTGACCTGAATTCTAAAAATGGCACTTTCATCAATGGTATGAAGATACGAAGAAAAGTTTTGCAAGATCGGGATAAGATCAGAGCAGGTGAGAAAACATTGATTTTTATTATCAATTAGAATGTAATTCAGAATTTTAAACCATAAATTATTATAAATATGAATAACGAGCAGAACAAAACCAGCTATATTCAAAATAATTCATTTGCACAGAATAATAACCCTCCTGAAGGAAAGAGGAATTCCGGTTTATCAATTTGGCTAATAGGGGGAGCTTTTGTAGTAATTACAGCCGGATTGTTATATTATTTCCTTGTGTTTAACGCAGACCCAAAAATAAAAATAGAATATACAGTCAGTGGCGGCATTGAACAAAAAAGCAGCACTACTTACGAGCAGCTTTACAAATCCACCTCGAATGTACAGATCAACGTTATGCTGGATAAGGCACCAAAAAAGGTTTACGCAATTTCCATAAATGGAAATAAGCAAGTTCTCGAATTCTCGAAAGAGGGCGATCTGTATAAGGCGGTGTATGAGATAAAAACCGACGTGATTCAGAATTCCTATTACACTGTAGAACTTACAAGCGATAACTCAAAAACACTCTATACCGATAATTTTAATGTGGTGATCCTAAAGCCAAACATAAGTTCAAGGGAATATATTGATAATTATCTTAAAACTTATTCGGCTGCAGTATCAAACCGCAATCCAAATGAATTGCAGAATGCATCAGCATTCTGGCTTAGCAGCATGTCAGGAAACATATACAATAAGATGAAAAAGAATTTCAATGAATTAAGCTACGTATGGTACGAAAATGTTATGAGTACGCCAGATGACGATGTTAGAGCAAAAGTTTATTTTACATATATAAAAAAGGATAAATGGACATCTGTAACTTCCGGTTATTTGTATAATCTTGAAGTTGTGAAAGGACCTTCCGGGTTTCCTGAATGGAAGATTAAACAGGCAAAGGAAACTATTGAAAAAAAAGAATCCCATGACTATAGCGATTTTGAAGGAGGATGCTGAAAATAATTTTCACAATCATTATCAACTGAACTAATAATTTATGGTAGGTAAAACTATAAATAACTATTATATTGAATCCGCTATTGGTGAAGGGGGCATGGGCACTGTCTATCGCGCACGGCATAAATATCTGGATATCTATACTGCCATAAAGGTACTGCATCTGCAGTATTCCAGGAATCCTCAATTCAAAGAACGCTTCATCAATGAAGCAGTAGCTCTATCAAAGTTAGATAGCCCTTACATAGTAAAAATCAAAGACTTTTTTGACTATGAACAGAATCTTTTTCTGGTTATGGAATACGTTCGTGGTGTCGGACTTGACCAATACATAAAGAATATTTTCGGTCCAATACCGGAGATACGCGCAATTGAAATATTCAGGAAGATCCTGATAGGAGTTAATTCTGCTCATATAAAAGGTGTAATACACCGAGATATCAAACCATCTAATATTATACTTGAAAATGACGATACACCGAAAATACTGGATTTTGGAATAGCGAAACTGCTGTATTCGGATAACAATATGACTTCTCCCGGAAGCAGAATGGGATCAGCAATCTACATGAGTCCCGAGCAGGTACTTGGAAGAGACATAGATATCAGGACCGATGTTTATTCTCTGGGAATAACACTGTATGAAATTCTAACAGGTAAAAATCCATTTGATGTTGAAAATGCGTCTGAGTTTACAATCAATTCTATGATCGTAAATGATCCCATACCACTGCCACGAAGTTTTTACCCCCATTTATCTGCGGAGATAGAAGATATAATCCTTAAAGCCACAGCAAAAAATGCAGGTAACCGGTTTTATAACTGCGAAGAATTCGCTGCATCACTGGCAGGGTTGGATGAAACTGCACCTTATATCGAAAATCCACAATATTTTAGTTCGGAGCCACCGATTCCAACAAGAGGTGATTCCACAATTATTATAGAACCTGAGATTAAAAAAGAGCCGGATTATAAGACATCTTCCGATTTACTGATTGAAGTAAGCAATCAAGCTGCACTTAAACAAATGATAAATTCAGCCAACAGGCGCAGTTCTTTTGGTCTAAAGAAGAATATTTTTATCCTTGCAGGGTTATTTCTTTTCCTGGTACTTAGCACCGTGATTATATACTACATTAAGAATAGTGAAGAGACTGAATTGAAAAAAGAGACGATTAAAGTACAGCCTAATGCTGACGATGAAAACTTCAGTACAATCCAAAAAGAACTTGAATCAGCTTTAAAGGACTTATATAGAGGAAGAAATACGCCCACGAATTATTTGCCGGCAAATTTGACACTTAGCAATCCGTTTGAATATCAGGGTATTTTTGGAGAATCAGTTAGGAAATTCGATCCCACAGGTTTGGTGAAGAACATTCAAAACCACGACCTGCAATTTATAAATATTGGAGAAGTTAAAAAAGAAGACAGTGTTTACTTCAGTGCTGAAATAGTGATAAGCCATAAAGAAAAGCTACATACTTTTAAGGTCGGGTTCAAAACAAAAGACAATAAGAATATGGAATTACAATCCATTAAGTGTATTAATCCGACTTTGATAGACAGACCATCTGATAACACACAGACAGATGATGACAATTCAAAAGCGCCTGATAAGAAACCACGAATAAAAATTCGCGATAGAGATCCTAAACCGCCGCCCAAAAAACCAACAACTACTTTTGATAACTAATCAGAAGATTACAACAGGAGAAATTCATATGAAAACTGCTTTTTTAATTTTAATTTTTCTTATTTCTACCAGCGTCTATTCGCAGCCAGAGTTTAAGATAACCATAGATCATTTTAAATGGGAAAATCCATCAGGTAACAAGATAGATTTAACAATTTTTATAATTATTAAAAACGTAGGTAGTCAAAAGGGTTGGTGTGAAGACCTCAAAGGAATATACATGGATTGTTCTAATTATAATTACTATTACGGTACGCATATTACCAGAAAAGATTATAGCAATAATATTGATAATTATATAAATCCAAATGATAAAGTTGAAGCTTTTATCACCTATACTGTACCTAAAGATGCAGAAGACATTTCGTTAAGGTTTACAGAGTTCTACGGCGGCGCCAGCAGATATATTACTGTAAGTTATAACAAATGGGTTGAGAATGAAAAAATTAATAAATTCGATTTTTTTGTTTCTGAAGGTGATTTAAGAATGATACAGAATTATCCCGAAGAAGCTGTTACTCAATATAAATCTGCTCTTGAAATAAGCATGGAAAAATATAAAAAAGATGAAGTTAGAAAAAAGATTGCAGAAGCATATTTGAAAATTGGGAATAAATATTATGATACTAAAGTATGGGGTTTAGCTATTGATAATTACTTGCTTGCACTGGATAACGATAATTCAAATTATACAAAGGAAAGAATTGCATATATTTACAAAGTGATAGGTGACGATAAATATAAATTAGGACTAAAAAAAGAAGCTATTACGTATTATGATAAATCATTAATTTATAAAGAAGACTCACAAGTTAGAATTAGAAAAAGTGAGCTATTAAATGAAGTATCTAAAAAAGAAAAAAAAGAAAAAAAAATCCGTAATGAAAAGATGGAGTATCAAAAGCTTCTCAATCCCAAAGTCGGGTTTAAATTAGGAGGTGGGATCAGTTATCAAAACAAAGAAGGTAGTAAAGAGGGCGCTCCATTTTGGTCAGCTAATTTAAGTGTAATACCAAAACTATACGTTGGACAGTCATCACCCTTAACAATTGGTTTGAATACTGAATTTAATGTTTCCGGATTAATTACAGGTACATCAAATAAAAGTTTTACAGATTATTATAATTTCGGTGACTCTATCGTATCTTCAGAAACAGCGCTATCTCACGAATTTTCTTTGAATGTTGGTATAGGTTTAGGTTATCTAACGAATTCCACTACGCCTTTGTTATTGATCAATTATGGTGTCTATGCACTAAACCTCAATTACAGCTCACAAGATATAAATTCATATTACAGCAGTAGTTCTTCAATTAATGCTCTTTATTGGGGTTCGGGACCTAAAGTTGAATTGAATTTTGTATTTAGTCGAAAATTTTATTTAGGATACTCCTTTAAATCATATTCAATATCAACAGATATTAAAAATTTTAAAGGAACCTATTCTGGACATAATATTAGTTTGGGTTTAATGCTGTTTTAGAAGTTTAAATGATTGAATTCACTAAAAAACTTTTTTAAAATGAAATTCATAGCCATAAAATTCATTCTTTGTTTAATAGTATTGTAATTACTTTTTAATTATAAAGCAAGTATAGCGAACAAAATGTGCAAAGGTATCGATGGTTTAAAAATTCTTATTGATGTTGAAAATGCTTTTTACACTGATAAACAAATGATATCAATAAATGAATTATGCAAACTATTAGGTTATAATTCATACTAAGGTAAAAAATATGTTTAAAAATTTAATATACTCAATATATACTATTATTCTTGTATTCACATTTTATGGATGCAAGAGTGATGTTACTATTGTATATCATTACCCGCCAGATAAACCCATCAATCCCGTACCAGCAAGCGGAAGCCAAAATATTGTAACACCATATTTAATAAGTTGGACTTGTAGTGACCCAAATCAATCAAAATTGGTATATGATATATTTTTAGATATTAATCCAGATCCTCAAACGATTATTAAAACTAATTATGATAGTACTAACTATGAACTTGATGCAGATCTGGATTTAGGAGTTGTATATTATTGGAAAGTTGTTGCCAGGAATGAATACGGCTTGACTTCATCAAGTGAAGTATGGCATTTTACTGCTTCAAATATAAGTACCCCATGGAAATTAAGGAAACCAATGCCAACATCAAGATATGATCTTTCGGCAGTTGCATTAGGAAATTATATTTATGCTATTGGTGGGGTAAATAATTATGGTTACTCCAAAACTGTTGAAAAATATGATCCCGTAGCTAATGATTGGTTAAATGCTCCCGAATTGAACTATACCAGAGGAAATTTTATTGCAGTTACTGCAAATAATAAAATTTATGTTATTGGCGGAATGACATCATCTAACCAAGGTACTTATTTCTTAAATTCAGTTGAAGAATATAATCCCATAACAAATAATTGGATATTAAAAGCAAATATGCCAACTGCGAGATCGAGAATGGCTGCCATTGTAATCAATAATACAATTTATGCAGTTGGAGGTATAGGAAGACCAAATGGGACTTCCATTGAATCCTTAAATATTGTTGAAAAATATGATCTAAATACCAATACATGGACAGTTATTCCATCAATACCAGTGTCAAGAGCATATATGTCTTATCAGGTATATAACAATAAACTATATTTGATTGGCGGAGCTGATGCTGCAGCAAATAATATTGATGACAAAGTTTATGAATATGATCCAATTTATAATACTTTTACTCAAAAGCAATCAATCCCTACTCCAAGAATTTATTGCGGATCAGGTATAATAAATAACAATATTTTTATAATTGGTGGAGCAGACCCTTACTACTCAAACATAAATGAAACATATGACGTATTACAGAATTCTTGGCAATCACGGGTACCTATGCCAAATTCTTCTGCTAAAATGTCATCAGTATCACTAAATGGTAAAATTTATATAATAGGTGGATATTTAGGTTATCCACTAAACAAAGTTTATAGATATGATCCAACTTTGGAGACTTTTATTAAATAATAATATAATTAAATAATGAATATAGTAAGCAGCCTAAAATATTGTTATGTAATCTTATTTATTGTTTTCTTTATTTCTTGTAATTGGGAAACTGACAGTAAGCAAAAGCATCAAGATTCAGTGTCTCAAAAGGAAAACACTAGTTCAATTGACTCACAAAGCATAACTAAGGACACAATCTTGTTAGTGAATGAGAATTTAAAGTATAAATTTCAAGTACACAAAGAAAACTCAGATTTCTTAAGCAAGATAATTTCAATAAATTATTCTCTAATTGATAGTGATCCATTACCTAAAAGAATCGACTTAAAAGAAAAAGACTATGCAATTTTCCTGAAATTTGATGATTACAATTATGATGGATATTTAGATATGTATATTCATAATACTTGTGCAATTTTAAATAATTGCCATGGTTATATTTATCTTTTCGACCCTAAGTTGAAAGAATATATACACAACGAACAATTTGATACACTGACTACAGTAACCGTTAATAAAAAGAAAAATGAAATATATTCTATAAGCCGAAGTCAAGCAGGTGCAATTTTTAAAAAAGGTGTTTATAAAATGAGAAATCGTCAATTAAGCTTAATTAGATATATCATACAAGGACCAGCCGTTTCTGGTTGGTTATTTCAGATTACCTCATTTGATGTTTTCGGCAATTCAAGAATCATTAAAAGAGAAATAAATAAATATCCTACATTTGAGGACGAAGAAAAATACTGAATTTAATAATGTAAATATCTTAAATTAGAAATATTTTGATTGGTACTATAATACTCAACTATAAGATAATATCTTTCATCGGCGAAGGCGGCATGGGTTCGGTATATCTGGTTGAGCACCAAACACTAGGCAGGAAAGCAGCGATAAAGGTATTGCTTCCTGAGCTTGCCCGCAACCAGATGATCCGTGATAGGTTTATAAATGAAGCCAAAACTTTATCTATGCTCACTCATCAGAATATTGTAACACTTTATGATTTTTCTGATGTTGATGGCAACCTGGTTCTGGTAATGGAATATACAGAAGGAACTCCATTGGATACAGTTATTGAAAAGATTACCGGAGCTATCCCGGAACAAAGATGTGTAAATATATTCAAACAGGTACTGGATGGGTTTTCATACGCGCATAGAAAAGGTGTTGTTCACAGGGATATAAAACCAGCTAATATTATACTGCAATCAGATGATACACCTAAGATACTTGATTTTGGTATAGCAAAGATAGTTGAAGGTGATGTAAAGCTTACCAAGACAGGTACCAGGATGGGCAGTGTAGTA
>CAMTUP010000002.1:0-255702 GCA_947084945.1 uncultured Ignavibacteria bacterium
TTACATTGTAGATTTCTGCTGTGAAGAAATAAAGATGATTATTGAAATTGATGGCAGTATTCATGACCTTGAAGAAAATAAAGAATACGATAAATATAGACAGGAAGAACTTGAAAGTGCAGGCTATACAGTTATAAGATTTAAAAATGATGAAGTATTGAAAAATATATCTTTTGTAATAAAGAAAATCTGCGAAATTGGAACAAACATCCCCTCTCGATAAATGAGAGTCTCTCGGCGGATAAGAGCATAAACCCAGTTCCCCTCTCCTGTAAGGAGAGGGGTTAGGGGTGAGGAAATTAATCAACCAGATTGACCGATGATGAGATAAAGGTGGTGGAGGGTGTGTAAAAGCAAAGCCAGGTTGTTTTTAAAATTATGATGACTTTTATCCCCCATTCGTTTTTGAAGGGGGGAAGATTTTTTCAGGATTGAATTAGTGCCTATTGTTCATTTTATTTTAGGCTTCAAAAAATCTTAGATGGGGGTTTGTTGTTTTAAAATCAAAAGCAACCCCCGAAGAAGTTAAACGATAGAAATTGATTAAGTTTTAATTGTGGAAAAATGAGATTTAAAATAATAGTCCCCCCTTTTTTTATCCCGCTAAGCAGAAACGCGGGACTGCAAAAAGCGCAGGAAGCCAAAGGGGGGATTTGTTTAAAAGCAATTGTTTCAATAGCTTTTATCCCCCCTTCGTTTTTTTGAAGGGGGGAAGATTAGTGTGAGGAATTATAAAGGGCAAATTAATCATTGATCATAAAATTCCCCAAAATTAAAATGGGGGTTTATAGTTTTTTGCTTTTCTCTGTGTACTTCGTGCCTCCGTGTTGTAATCTTTTGATTTTTTAGAGTTTTTTCCATTTCTTACATTTTTAGCTTTTAAAAGGTTTAATGTCTGGATACCCGCATTCGCGGGTATGACAAAACCCTCTGTGTTAAAGATTTTCGCTTTTTAAAAGTTTATTGTGCCTTCGCTTGCGCTCAGTAAGCAAGCAAAATAAATTCGTGTTAATTTGTGTAATTAGCCACGACTTTCGCTTCTTGAAAGTTGGATATCTTTTGATTTTGCCTTTCTTTGTGTCCCTGACTTTCGCTTTTTGAAATTTTTGAAAGATTTTGCTTTTCTTTGTGGCTTTGTGTTTTTGTGGCAGATTTGTGTTTGGCTTTTGATTTTTGCTTATTTTGCTTTTTTAATAATTTCTAAATTTTCAATTGATTTTTATCATTTGTTAAGATATTTTATGAAAATGTTTATAGTAAAATACCTCAAGTTTGTCCTGGCTTTAGCTGCAGTCCTCTTTTTGCTTGCCGGAACAGTTTCCCATGCCCAATACGTAGGCTTTGGAAGGAATAAAGTGCAGTATAACAATTTCGATTGGCATACAATATCCACAGAGCATTTTAAGATATACTACTATCCCGAAATGCAGGAGCTTGCCGAAATTGGCGCAGCCTATGCCGAGGAATCATACCAGATCCACCAGCAGAATTTTAACTATAGCTTAATTGATACAGTCCCTATAATTTTTTATGCAACCTCAATGCACTTTCGTGAAACTAATACAACGCCCGGGCTTATACCCGATGGAGTTGGCGGATTCTTTGAATTCATTAAAGGCAGGGTTGTAATACCTTTTGACGGCTCACTTGGAAATTTTAAGCACGTTATCCGCCATGAGCTTTGCCATGTTTTCATGGTAGCAAAAGTAGCAAACACACTTAGGCTTCACCGTCAGCCATCAGAAAGACAAATGCCGCTATGGTTCACCGAAGGGCTTGCAGAGTTTTGGTCAAATGACTGGGATGCAACTGCCGAGATGGTAATAAAAGATGCAGTGCTGAACGATTATATGGTAGGACTTAATGACTGGGAAAGGTTCTATGGTACTTTTTTCATGTATAAATTCGGGCAAAATGTTTTGAGATATATTTCTGATACTTACGGACCTGAAAAAATATTGCTTCTTATAGAAAACATCTGGATGAATGATGATTTTTCTGTGGTAATGCAAAAAACCATAGGCAAAGATTACACTGCATTTGATAAAGAGTTTTTATACAGCCTTAAAAAGAAATATTACCCGCAATTATCTAAAGAAGATGCTCCTTCAATGAAAAGTACAGCAGTATTTACGGGCGTTTTTGGTCATAAACCAGCTTACTATAAAGAGGGCAGCAAGGAAGAAGTATATTTTATCGGTAACAAAACCGGTTATACAAGTCTATTTAAAGTAAACCTGAAAAATAAAAGTAAGATAATAACAGTTATTGAAGGCGAGCGTACTGAGGATTTTGAGCAGTTTCGTTTCTTCAGAACAGGGCTTGATATATCATCAAAAGGCATTCTTGCCTTTGCAACAAAATCAGGCGGCACCGATGCATTGCATTTATATGATGTAAGAAATGAAAAGCTCATCACAAGTTTCTATTTTGATAACATCGTGCAAATAGGAGCGCCTGCATTTACAAGTGATGGTAATAGTATGGTTTTTCCTGCTATGGATATGAGCGGCAAAAGCGATCTTTATATGTTTACCATTTCTGATAAATCACTTAAACGTTTAACCAATGATTATTACGATGACCGAGACCCTGATATTTCTTCTGATGGAAAGTATATTGTGTTCTCATCTGATAGAACTTCCTACGGTGTGAATAATAAGTATAATCTTTTCATATATGATATTGAAAATAATTCTATAAACTATCTAACCACAGGCGAGCAGGTTGATTTTTCTCCCCAGTTTTCACCTGATGGCACAAAAGTGGTTTATACATCAACATACGGCGGTTTGCAAAATATTTGGATAACCAAGATTGTAAAAGAGCCTTCACCAGATGGCAAGGGCGAGATATTAAAAATCGAAGGCGATAAAACCCAAAAAGTAACCGACTTCACAACTTCATCCTTTGATCCAAAGTGGGCAGGTGAAAATAAAATAGTGTTTGCATCATATGAAAATGGCGGAATATCTGTGAGAATGCTTCATAACTTACCACAATTAATAGATACCCCAATTACAACAAAAACTATTTCATTTTCTAATACAAAGAATCATTGGTCCTTTGATAAAATAAAAGGTATCCCCCAAAAAAACCAGCTTAAGTATAAGAAAGAATATTCGCTTGATATAGCAACTACCAATATTACCGCTGATCCTGTTTTTGGCGCAACCGCAGGCGGAATAATTGCTATGAGCGACATACTTGGCAACGAGCAGTATTACTTCTTAGTATATAATAATTCCGAAACAGGCGAGGAGTTTTTTAAGAGTTTTAATATTGCAATTTCAAAGGTCTCATTGGGACAAAGGCTTAACCATGCTTACGGAATTTTTCATCTATCTGGCAGAAGATATGACTTTGGCGATCAGTTTTCGTATAACGAAAGAACATTTGGCGGATACTTTGCGCTAAGTTACCCGCTTTCATTTTTCAGGAGAATAGATGCTAGCATATCACTGGCAAACTCTAAACGCAGTGTAACAGAAGAACGTGTGAATAGACGTGCGCTGTTACTTACCAATTCAATTTCATACACAAAGGATAATTCTATATGGGGACCAACAGGTCCGTTGGATGGCAGCAGGCTGAATTTAACTTTAGGTTATACTACTGATATTCAGTTTGGAAATGTTAATTACTTCACATTAATTTTTGATTACAGAAGATACTTCAGACTAAGCAATACTGTTGCAGTGGGTTCAAGGTTTGCATATTTAATGAATGAAGGAGATGAAGCAAAACGGTGGGCTATTGGGGGCAGTTGGGATTTGCGCGGCTGGCCAAGACTTGGATTACGCGGGAAGAAAGCATTCGTGGTAAGTAATGAACTTCGCTTTCCGCTTATAGACCTGGTTGATGTGCGATTCCCGCTTGGAATAAATTTCTTCTTTCCATATATACGCGGCGCGGCATTTTTTGATGTTGGCAATGCATGGGATAAAGTATATGGTGAAACAAAAGGCAGTGTTGGAATTGGCATGAGAATAAATTTGTTTTATATCATAGCATTAAGATATGATATAGGTAAAAGGATTGAAAAGAACTTCACGAAATTCCAGAGCGGAATATTTCAGCAGTTCTTTTTTGGATGGGATTTTTAGTAAGTTTTGTAATATATATGCAATTTTGTGGAAAAATGCGTTCCTTGAAATAAATTTTGAAAAAGGTTATAATTGCACTTGTTAATTAAGCGGGAATAGCTCAGTTGGTAGAGCGCAACCTTGCCAAGGTTGAGGTCGCGAGTTCGAGCCTCGTTTCCCGCTCTTAGCCAAAAAGCCTTGATTCAAATTTAGGGCTTTTTGGCTAAAAATAGCAGTTTTCGGCGACGTACCCAAGTGGCTTAAGGGGAAAGTCTGCAAAACTTTTATTCATCGGTTCGAATCCGATCGTCGCCTCAAATAGCTTCCATTTATTAACTAAAACTCCAATAAAATGAGTTTAATGTTTAAAGCACACGGAAGACCATCCATAGGATTACTGCTAATCCGCTTAGTAGTTGGGGCATATACACTTTCACTTGGTATTATGCAAGCCAGCAATATCGAAGATTACATCAATAAAGTTAAAGCGTTAAATTTTTTCAGTGAAAACACTGCATTCATTATCGGATTTGCTACACCATTTTTGCTGATAATATTTGGTACACTATATATCATGGGATTTTTCACTCCTGTAACAAGTTTTACGCTTGCTATGATATCAATAACAAAAATAGCTTCTCGCGGACTTTTCCCGACTGAAGGAATACCCTTTAACAAAGACCTGTTATTTTTCGTATGCTTTTTAGTTACCCTGTTTGCAGGTGCCGGATTATTTAGCTTTGACGCATTACTTGACAGGAAAAAGAAAAAAAATCTACCAACTGAACCAACTAAAAATACAGTTGTTACAGCCGAAATAATAACCGATAGCAAAGAAGAAATAAAAGAAAATCCGCCTGTAAATCCATAATTGTAATGAGTGCTTACAAACATTCACGGCTTATTACTGCTTTAAAGAAATTCAATGCCGGTGATTATTTTGAGTGCCATGAGATACTTGAAGATATTTGGTTTGATGTAAGAGATGATTCCAGAAATTTTTACCAGGGATTACTGCATATTACTGTTGCTTTTTATCACCTTACCAAAAAAAATAATTTTAAAGGAACGCTGATACAATTAAATAAAGCTATTGAAAAATTAGATGGCTATAAAGAATTTTTTTTAGGAATTGATGTATCTAAGTTAGTAAAGCAGATAAAAAAGATTATTCTAAAACTCAAAAAAAAGGAAGTCCCTAAAAGACTTCCTAAGATAAACATGATTTAAAATTTCCTTATAAACATTACATTACCATACCGCCATCAACAGCAATGCACTGCCCTGTAATATAGTTGGCTTTTTCAGAAGCAAGAAAAGATACAACTCCGGCAATTTCAGAAGGCTGTGATGCCCTTTTTAGGGGCACTACGCTAAGCATTGCAGTTCTTTGTTCATCGTTAAGTTTAGCTGTCATATCTGTTTCAACAAATCCGGGAGCTACACAGTTTACATTTATGTTTCTGGAAGCAAGCTCTTTAGCTATGGATTTTGAAAGACCAATAAGCCCGGCTTTAGAAGCAGAATAATTAGATTGTCCCGCATTTCCCATTAAGCCCACAACTGAACTAATATTTATAATCTTACCGCCTTTTTGTTTAATCATAATCATAGATAGAGCCTTCATCATATTAAATGCGCCCTTAAGATTTACGGCAAGAACAGAATCCCAGTCATCTTCTGCCATACGCATAATAAGCTTATCTCTTGTAATACCGGCATTGTTGACCAGGATATCTATCCTGCCTAATTCTTTAGCCAGTTCACCGCAAACCTGCTCGGTATCTGAAGTATTAGTAACATCCACAGTGCGAGAAAGAATCTTCTTTCCGCTTGAAGCTTTGCTATTTATCCAACTTTCAAAATCATCGGGGAAAAACTTATCCAGAATTACAATATCAGCCCCTTCGCTGATAAAATCTTCGGCAATAGCCCGTCCTATTCCTCTGGCACCGCCGGTAATAATTGCAATCTTATTTTGCAGCAAACTTCCCATTTCAATCCTCCTCCGAAGGAGCAGACTCCCGCGGTAATATTATAATTTATTAATATCTTCTGCTTTATCTATGCCACTTATAACTACTGTATTGTTTATTCTTTTTATCAATCCCTGAAGAACCTTTCCGGGACCAAGCTCTATAAATTCACTTGCTCCGTCATTTATCATATTAACTATACTTTCATCCCATCTGACAGATGATGTTAGCTGATCATAAAGTGTTTCTTTGATAAATTCTAGGTCAGTATCTTTTGTAATTGGAGTTGAGTGAACATTTGTGTAAACAGGAATCTGCACTTTATTAAATTCAGTAAAATCCAGTGCTGCTTTAAAATCTTCTTTGGCAGATTCCATTAAAGGCGAATGAAATGCCCCGTGTACAACAAGTTCTTTTGCTATTTTTGCTCCTCTTTCTTTAGCAAGTTCCATTGCACGATGAACCCCTTCGACTGTTCCTGAAACAACAATTTGTCCGGGTGAATTATAATTTGCAACCTGTACAATACCCATTTCAGAAGCATCACGGCAAACATCAATTATCTTAATAGTATCAAGCCCGATAATTGCAGCCATAGTACCTTTGTTTTCTTCTCCTGCTTTTTGCATTAATTTACCGCGAAGCTGAACAAGATTTAAGCCGTCTTTAAAACTTAAAGCACCTGCTTGTATCAATGCTGAAAACTCACCCAGCGAGTGCCCTGCTGTAAAACTGGCTATTTTTTTCTTAACCAGTTTTGTTGCTGCAACTGAATGCAACACAATTGCCGGCTGAGTAATAAATGTTTGCTTAAGCTTATCTTCTGGTCCTTGGAAGCTTACTTGTGAAATATCATAACCCAGAATTTCGTTTGCCTGAAGATATAATTCCTGTATTTCGGGGTATGTATCATAAAGATCCTGCCCCATACCAACATATTGCGAACCCTGACCGGGATAAACGAATGCTATACTCATATATTACAAATATATGAATTGGCAATATTATATTGTATGCTTGAAAAAATCTTTTTATTACTTTAAAATATAAAATAATAATTTAGAGATTTTATCTCAAATCACCAGATTCGAGAAATATAGTCTCTGGGACAGGGTTTCGAGTTAGTAACGGTTAAACTGAAAAACCAGTCTTACGAGTCAGGAAAACCAGTCTTAAAGGCGCTATTCAAGAGATTTGACAAACAAATGGATGAGGAGGGATTATCGGTAAAAGAAGGGTCTATAGTAGATGCAACAATTGTAGAAGTACCTAAACAACGCAATAGCAAGGAAGAAAAACAGACAAATAAAGCAGGGAAAATTGCCTTCATAATACAAATTTATAAGGAAATAAATTAACGATGTATTCAAAAATTATTGATTTTTTAATATAAGGTATTTATTGACTTGTGGAGCTAAGGTAAGAAACAAATAGATCCCAAAAGCAGTATAGTATCAATTCACTTGCTCCTGAATATACAGGCTTATATATCATATATTTCTAGTTCCCTTGCAATAAGGAAACCTTGAACAACCATAAAATTTACCCCTGCGACCATTTCTCAATACCATTTTATGACCACAACGTGGGCAAGATTTATCTACCAATGTGGAGGTTTCTCTTGGTCTCGTAACGGAAGAGTTATAGGTTTTTCGACCTTTGCACTCGTTGCAAAATCTACCATAACCAGTAACTAAGGATGTATCCTTAAAATCCATTAGTGATTTTACTTCTTTACATTTGGGGCATTCCCGCATTTCCCCATTCTGTAGCCCCTCGATTGTACCATGTATATTGGCAAGAAGTGAATTTGTGCTTACTGGATTTTTCAATAAGCGCTCTATCCGTTCATCAAATCTGGCAATAGGTTTTTCTCCACTGTTAAATTTATTGATTCGCAAAAATTTATAACTATAACTTTCTAAAACTTTTTGACGATAAACATCGCCATCTGAGTAATATTTCTCATAGTTATACTCGTTAACTTCATCAACGTCCTTAAAATGTTCTAGAAAACCATCGTACTCAATGATAATTTTATGTTCTCTATGATGTTCATCAATGTAGATTAGTAAAAAGTCAACTTTGTATTCAGGATGAGTATAGGTACGATCCAATTGCTTAAGATACTTTCCGATTTCAAATTGCGGCATAAACTCAATATTCTCTTTGTGCTGCTTAAAAAACTTTGTTTGGTAAAACCAATTCAAGACCTCAGGTTCCATCTTCGATTTTTCATCAACTTCTGTTACGCTATGTTCTTTTTTCGCCTCATCTAAAACATACTGATAGTGTCTAAGCGCTTCACCAATAGATCCATTATAATCTTCTAATGGTTTACTTAATACAAAGTGTACGCACTCTTTTGCACGACTAAAACCAACATTCAAGCGTTGCGCTTTTATTTGCCCATCTTCTTCAACATCTACATTGCTCAAGTCCTTGATAAATACCCCCCATAATTTATCGCTGTGCGGAGAGGCTACCATTGAATAATAAATAACATCGCGCTCCTCACCCTGACATGTATCAAATGTCATTATTTTAAGTTTTAGTTTATATAAGAAGAAATCCCATTCTGGCAATTTGCTTATCATTTCTACCAAAAGCTTCTGTTGGTTAGTGTGTGGGGTAATAATTCCAACACTTCTATGTTTATCTTCATCTTTTATTCTTTTTAATTCTGAAATAATAAACTCAACTTCTTTAACGTTTGTATTAGGGTAGAGTTCATCATCAGTACCGGCTTGAATATTAGTAAACTTAATAACCTCATCAATGGACTTGCCCCGAATTTTCATTACTTGTAAGCTCTCTCCATAAAAGTGCTTGTTTGAATATGAAATGATTTCCTTATACCCTCTAAAATGTTTCTGTAGCTGAGTGGTGTAATTACTGACAAACGTGAAAAACTCAAGAATAGAAGTTTTGATATTGAATTTTGTAAGGCGAACGAGTTTTGTTGTTTCATTAGAAACATTACTTCTAAAGCAAATATCCAAACCATTGAGGTACTCACGGTTAGTATCACCGCGCGCTAGTGCTGCTTTAATGTTACTAAATTGTTTTTTATCTCCAAGAATTAGCACTTTCTTTGCCCGCAAAAGTGCAGGAAATGCTTGTGCAATGCTTACTTGTGATGCTTCATCAATTACTACTAAATCAAATACTTCTGGTTCAAGAGGTATATACTCTGCATAATCTCTAATACCGGCTAGAATACAAGGAAATGCTTCCTTTAGTTTTTTAAATTCGTCTCTTGGGAATCTTTGTTTGCTCTTAATAACGTTACGCAACGTTTGAGCATCGCTTTTATTATGTTCATAAAAATCTATCAGTCGTCCGTCAAGAAGATATGTTACTTGGGTTGTAACTAGATCTTCAATTTGCTTCATTCGCGCGGCGTAATTCAACTCTGGTATATGAGAAAAATCTCTACTTACTTTTTGTTTTAGATTCAAATATCTAATCTGTTTGTCAAACTCCGATTCAGGGGTTTCAATGATTTTGTTACTGATTATATTAACAAACTGTTCCACATTGATGCCAACTCTCTTTGCTGTTTTAGGATACTTCTCGATTTTTTCCCTTAAGTACGTAATATTTTCTTTCATCTCAACTGCGTCACGAACAGTTTGTGCAAAATTTTCATTGGTAAAAAGCTTATGAGCTAGGGCAATATAGTCGAATTCTTTTTCATTCTTTTTGTTAATATCTAAGCCAATCTGGTAGGCGAAACTAAAAATTTCATGTATATTCTTTATTTCTTGGAGTTGTTTGTGGGGACTTGAAAAGGTGCTATGGATGAAGTTTTCTTTAAAACTAATATCCAGTTCTTCAGCTGCTTTTTTCGTAAAAAGATAACCTAAAAGCCAAAGTTTCAATTTTGAATATTTATTAATAAAGTTTTGAAGCTTCGGCAAGTCTTTAACATTCAATTGTGAGAACTTACTTACTAGGTCTATTTTATTTGGAAATGATGATTGTATCTTCTGAATACTCTCCAACGTCAACTCCAAAAATTGCAAAAACTTTTCGTAGTCGCTGAAGTTTTTTATTGTATTAGGATTGATTTTAATAAGGGCAAATAAAATTCTTGCATCGTCCGAAGTGAACCAATTCTTTATCGTTTGTAAAGAGTTCTTCAAGTCCTCTAATTCAATTGCCGCTTCATCTTGTTGTACTAATTCTTCAATATCAAAAATTAAATCTTTATCTCTGTAGTAAAGTTCCAAATCAAAATATTCGTGTATCTCTTTAATGTTTATTTCGTCATAAGCAAGAATCTCTGCTTCTAAATCTTCTTTCAAGGAGTTGCTTGACTTAAGAATTGTCTCAGCAACATTCTCGTAATCTTTTTTTACCGCTCGATAATGAACTTTAATACCTTCAATGGCACTTTGAGCAAGGATTGAATTGTAGGTGTTGCCAGTTTTACCAAGTCTAAGAATGGGATTTTGAAAATTCTTATCATAACGAACCTTATTCATAGTCTGTGTTATCTTATCTTCGACAACATCCAACGCCTCTTTTTTATCAGAAAGAACTAGCACGGACTGATTTTTCAATATTGCATCGAAAATGATAGCAGTGATAGTATGGCTTTTTCCTGTTCCTGGTGGTCCTTCGACAATGATATAATTACAGCCATCTTTACGCACTGCTGACAAGATTTGTCGTTGTTCACTGTTAAGTGGTATAGGGCTTGAATACACAAGCCTCTCTGGTGTTCCCGTGTTATCCCACTCGTCCTCAATACCAGGATTAAATGGTTCGGGATTATTTTGAACAAAGTCATCTATCAGCTTATTGAAAATTTCCGAAAGAATTCCCCCGCCTTTACTCAATTGCTGTAAGATTTCTTCATAATCATTAACTAGAGCCTCATCAGACTTATCAAACAAACAAATATAAAAGCTATTTGAAATACGAACAGGTACTCCTCTCGCAATGCTATGCTCAATATTTGAGAAATCGGCTTTACCCTGCAATTCGAAGAAATCTGTTATCTCCCCTAAAATCCCATTAATAGTTTGAATAAAATCCTCTTTATGCTGTGAGAGGTAAATGATTCGTTCTGATATATTTTGGAGGCTGCCTCGTGTTCCTTTTTGAACATTATATTCTTGAACAATAAATTCAAGTGCCTTCTTGTTTATATAAACTTGAGAATCAAACTCTATATTGAGTGCATCGCCCTCTTTTGTAGTAGTAAAGGGGATATAAAAGATAGGATATTTTATATTGTTAAATGAAATGTCTCCAAAATATAGGTAGAAATCTTGCTTATCTAAAATACTTTTATTGCGATCCATTTCAAAAAGCTCAAGAAATAAGTCGGCAACTTGTAGATTGTCAAAAAACGAATTTAGATTGCCTATAGCATCTTGCAATGTAAAAACTGATTTGAGTTCTTCAATAAGGTTTAATTCCTCCTGAGCTAAAAGTAGATTCAAAACTTCTGAAATCTTACTTTCAAGTAGACGAACGATAACATCGGTAAGTTCTTCTTCAATCAGGTATATGTTATCTTCGTCGCCAAGATTTAGATTTTGCAGAGGCTTCTCGATATTTTCAACAAATGGATGAACAAGATCGCTACTTATAATCTTTGAAGTTTCCTCAATTGAGCTAGTGAGCGCAATGTCATATTCTTTAGTATATAATATCGCAGCTTTTTTTATTACGCTGGCGACCTTTTCAAGAATGATATTGATTTCCTGATTTGTAACCTTACTGATTTGTAATTTGATTAAAACCGATAGGTTTTTAGGGAGATTTGTTTTGTATACCCCCTTCTCTACTTTGCTTATAACCTGTTTATCAAATACCTTGCTAACAAGTTTTGAAACCAATTTATTAAACGATGAATACTTTTGAAGATTTAATCCGATAAGAAGATTATCGCTGTTACGAAATTTTATACTACGTCGCGGGAATTTGTGCTTATGGAAATCTGTTTCCAGAAAATCCATAAAATACTTAGCAACCTCCTTTATGAATAGGAGGCTTCCTTGTTTGATATCTTTAGTTTTTATTATAGGTTCCATCAAGTTTAGAAAAAAAGGTATTTATTGATCTGTGGAGCTAAGGGGGATCGAACCCCTGACCTCTTGAATGCCATTCAAGCGCTCTCCCATCTGAGCTACAGCCCCATAATTCAATTACGAATTACAAATTTGAAAATACGAATCTTTTCAGTACAGTTCATGACCAGCTGCCTGTCTGCCGAAGCGTAAGCGCAGGCAGAAGCTACAGCCCAAAATATTATGAAATATTACAAATTTAGCTAAAATATGACTATAATAACAATTCATTTAGATTGAGCAATTTTGGATATAAACATTACCTCTTGGATTGCAAAAAAACAAAAAAATCACTAAATTTGTAATTCTCTAAAAATACTCCGGACTATTTAATAAAAGACTAAAAGGAGCAGGTTTTAAGGGATTTTTTATATTTTTTTGTAGCTTAATAATAATTTAACAATATTACAATGTTCGCAATAGTAGATATTAAAGGTAAGCAGTACAAGGTTTCTGAAAACGACAGGATTTTCATCAACAAGCTAAAAGATGATATTGGCGCAAAATTATCATTTGATAAAGTGCTAATGTTCAGCAAGGATGATAAATCATTCCAGGTGGGCGCTCCAAAGCTTTCTATGAATGTTGAAGCAACAGTACTTGGTCATGTAAAAGATGATAAAGTAATTGTATTTAAGAAGAAAAGAAGAAAAGGCTATAAAAGAACAAAAGGTCATCGCCAGCAATATACTGAAATTGAGATTAACTCTATTAAGTAGATTTCTAAATTCATAATTCGTAATTTATAATTATATATAATGGCTCATAAAAAAGGATTAGGCAGTACAAAGAACGGAAGGGATAGTAATTCCCAGCGACTTGGAGTAAAACGTTTTGGCGGAGAGCTTGTCTCAGCAGGCAGCATTATAGTCAGGCAGAGAGGAACAAAATTCTTACCCGGGCTTAATGTTGGGCTTGGCAAAGATGATACAATTTTTGCAACAATAACCGGTAAAGTGAAATTCACAAACCAGACAAGGTTAAAGAAAAAAATAAGCGTTCTTCCCGTAGAAGCCAATTAAGTTTTTTTCGGTTTTGACCTGTGAATTTATCACGGGTTTATAGATTTCTAAGAGCAGCGAGTGGACACGATTTCACTCGTTTTCTTTTTACAAGCGTATTATTCATCCGATAACTTAAAGTCATCGGATGAATTGCAAAAAATAATCAACCATTTTAAAAAATAAATAAAAAAGGCAAATAAAATGAAAGTATCAGTAATTGGTGCAGGAAATGTAGGAGCAACCTGCGCCGAAGTTATAGCTCATCACGAAATAGTGAACGAAGTAGTTTTACTTGATATCAAAGAAAACTTTGCTGAAGGCAAGGCTCTTGATATTTGGCAAACATCCCCTATTAACATGTATGATACAAGAGTTAAGGGTTCAACCAATGATTACACAAAAACAGCAAACTCAGAAGTTGTTGTAATAACATCGGGTCTGCCAAGAAAACCAGGTATGAGTCGTGATGACCTTATTTCAACAAATGCTAAGATTGTTAAATCAGTAACCGAGCAGGTAGTAATACACTCGCCAAACGCAATAATAATTATAGTATCTAACCCGCTTGATGTTATGACATACTGCGCATATATAAATGCAAATTTTCCATCTAATAGAGTGTTTGGTATGGCAGGTATTCTGGATACAGCAAGATATAAAGCATTCTTAGCAGAAGAGCTTAATGTATCACCAAAGGATATTCAGGCAGTTTTAATGGGCGGACATGGCGATACTATGGTTCCATTACCAAGATATACAACTGTTAGCGGTATCCCTGTAACAGAGTTAATTGATAGCGCAAAACTTGACGCTATAATAGATAGAACTAAAAAAGGCGGCGGAGAAATAGTTAACTTACTCGGTACATCTGCTTGGTACGCACCAGGCTCGGCTGCTGCACAGATGGTTGAAGCAATTATCCGCGACCAGAAGAGAGTATTTCCGGTTTGTGCTATGCTAAATGGTGAGTATGGTTTAAAAAATATATTCCTTGGAGTTCCTGTAATACTTGGTAAAGGCGGAATTGAAAAAATTATTCAGCTTAAACTTAATGATGCTGAAATGAAGCTTGTTAATGATTCAGCCAAAGCCGTAAAAGAAGTAATGGATGTACTTGATAATTTGAAGGATTAAGTCTATTCCTTATTCATCAGATGACTTAAATTCATCGGATGAATTTAAGTTTCTCAAAACCACGATTTTCCTGACGGTTTACTCAGGAATCGTGGTTTTTTTTTAATATTATGTGAAAAACCACATTAATAATCTTATTGCTTATTTTATAGAATAAACCCATCTTTTAGACGTTATATACAATGCTTGAAACTAATTTAAAAATTATCAGGTTACTGATAATAGTCATTGTTAAATATGATTTTAATATGTAATATTGTATTGTGAAAAAAGCATTTAGCAAATATTTCGTTATAACATTATCAATGCTGCTGATATTATCAAATTTCAGTTTCGCAACTCAATTAATGTTATGCGAAATGACAAATAATACAAAAGTTTGCGATTGCAAGCATATTGATGTTAAAAAGTTTGATGGTATAAGTTTAACTAAAGAAAAATCCAAATGCTGTAATGAATCAACAAAAGAACTTTCCAATTCTAATACGCTTTTATCGAATAAAACCGAACTGAATCAAGATATTTGTAACAATTTTGTTTTATTTTTTAACAATTCAATTGATTTAAATCATCATAAAATCAGTTCAATAACCTCCTCGCTAGATAAATCGCATCTGCCTGAGCTTGATATCCTAATTTTTACATCCTCGCTTTTAATCTAAACTAATCTCATTTCAATTCCTGGTTTTACTGTAGAATAATATTTTTGTTTTATTTTATATACTTTTTTTAAAATTGAGATTATGAGATCATGTCTAAACACATTTTAATATTTATTTCATTCATTGCGATAATAACTCTGGAAACCCATGGGCAAAGCGGGTTTGATAATTATTTGCAAAAGGATTCCATTTACAGGTTTAACTCATCTTTAAGAGTGCTTGATTCTTTGCTTACAATTCAGACAAAACAAAGTTATAGAGATACTGTTTTCTATAATTCATTTGGTAAATCAGAAGTTTTTACATTAAACCAGCTTTTGTTTGCTGCGGTTAATAACAATCCTGATCTAATTGCGATGCAGACTAAAATTGATGTATCAGATTACCAGGCAGAAGAAAAGACATTCCTGCCTGACCCCATGTTTGAGTTTGAGCTTGATGATATTATGAGTGATTTCATGAAAGTAGGAATGATAAATTTTTATGTTTCACAGATGTTTCCTTTTCCGGGTAAACTTGCACTTGAAAAAAAATCAGTATTAAATTCAAAAGCCATGATGCAGAGCGAAAGACTATCTATGGCTGTTGATATTATGAATATGATAAAGATGAACTATTATGACCTTTATCTCTTAAACAATAAAATACAGATTAACCATGATAACCAGCTTATTATAAAAACATTTATTGCAGCGACAGAAGCGCAGTATATGGTTGGTAAAGGTATGCAGCAGGAGGTATTTAAATCGCAGATAGAAATGTCAAGGCTTCAAAATGAGAATTTTATTTTATTGCAACAGAGAAAAAATTTATTTTCAGAACTTACAAAACTAACAAAAGTAGTTGTGAATGAAAATACAAAAATCACTTTTGCGGATATAGATACAGATTATTTACTTGATAAAAGTAACTTTATTTTTAACAGTTCTAAGACAGATAAATTAGTTGATTATGCTTTTAAGCACAGACCTGATCTGAAAACATTACAAAATAAAATACTAATGAACCAAACTGACCTTGAAATGGCAAAATTAAACCGTATGCCTGATTTTAACTTAAAACTTGGATACAAAATACTTCCGTTTGAAGAAAATAATGCTTTTGCTATTATGGTTGGAGTTAATATTCCGTTTGCTCCATGGTCAAGCGGCAAATATGATTTCGCTATAAAGAAAAATGAAGTAATTATTAAAAGTACAACAGATGAATACATCGCAAAGAAAAATGATATAAAGAATGAAGTTACAACTATTGTGAATAATATGACATCACTAAAAGAAACAATGAATTTTTATTATGGTGTGCAAATACCACAAACAGAAAATACCATGAAATCAGCTCAATATTCATATGAAACAAACATGGGCGGTTTCCTTGACCTGCTTGATGCTTACAGAATGTACCAGGAAGCAAGGCTTATGTATTTTGATACTGTAAGCATGTATTTAAAAATGATAGCTGAACTTGAAAAAGCAACCGGTTTAAATCTGAAAAATTAATGTATTTAATAAAATATTATGAATAAAACAATAAAAATAATAATAAGTGTACTTGTTGTAGTTGTATTAATTGCCGGAGGGTATTGGGGTTATATAACCTTTTTTCAAAAGAATAATACGGAAACATCTACTAAGGAAATATACACCTGCCCGATGCATCCTCAGATAGTTCAGGATAGACCGGGTCAATGTCCAATATGCGGTATGGACCTTGTAAAGAAAAGCGAGGTAAGTACAGGAGAACAAACAGACCATGACCTGGGCGGAGTGAATGTAAACGCTGTAAAGCTCTCTCCTTCTCAGCAGGTACTTGCAAATGTACAGACCCAAAAGGTTAAAACTATGCAGTTTCAGGGTGAAAAAACTTTCAACGGGTATGTAAAGATAAATGAATCAAAGTTTGCTCAAATTTCAACTGCTGTATCAGGAAAAATAGTGAATATGTTTGTAACTTTTGAAGGAGAGTTTGTAAGAAAAGGACAAAAAGTACTTGAAATATATTCACCTGAACTTGTATCAACACAAAAAGAATATCTCTTAGCGCTGGATAACTTTAACCAGGTAAAAACAAGCGGGAACAGACTTGCAATAGACCAGGCGCAGAGTCTTGTTAATTCTTCTAGAGAAAGGCTTATACTTTGGGAAATGACAAAGGGACAAATTGATGAACTTGAAAAGTCACGTAATGTAAAAACTACAACAATTCAATATTCTAAATATTCAGGTATAGTTACAAAAAAATATGTTCAAGTTGGTCGTTGGGCTATGGCTGGCGAAAATATTTATGATGTCGCAGATATTTCTTCAGTATGGGTTGTAGCTAATGTCTATGAATCTGATATACAGTATATCAAAAGCGGACAGACGGCTGAAATATATTCAACTGCTTATCCGGATGAAGTTATGAGGGCTAAGATAAATTTCATTAATCCTGTATTTAATCCTGATTCCAGAACACTTGAAGTCCGAATTGATGTATCCAATAAAGATATGAAATTAAAACCTGATATGTATCTTAAAGTAAAGATAAATACATACGAAACCCAGTCAGTTGGAGTTCCTAAAAATGCTGTCATACGTACAGGTGAACGTAATTATGTATATATAGAAAAAGAAAAAGGAGTATATGAAGCAAAAGAAGTTAAGGTAGGATATGAGCAGGATGGATTTTATGCCATTACATCAGGATTAAATGAAGGGGATATGGTTGTAACATCAGGCGGCTTCCTGATTGACAGTGAAACACAGATACAGAAAGGATTTACAACTGGTCACGAAGGTCATGATATGAAAGGAAATGAGGAACTTAAGATAAATCCAGATCAGGATATAATGAAAGATATGGAGAAGAAAAAATAACTATAAATAAAATTATTAATATTCATAATCAACAAATAAATTAAAAATAAGGAGAATTAAAATGTTTAATCAAAAATTCAGAAAAAATTACATCATCGTATTATCAGTTTTTGCAGTATTAATATTTTTTGCAGCCGGGTGCGGTGAGAAAAAACCGGATGGAAAAGTTGAGGACAAAACAGAAAAGAAATCCGAAACACAAGTCCCGCATGAAAACATTGTTCATGCAGATGTTCAGCTTCCTTCAATCCAGTGCAGTATGTGCAAGAAAACAATAACCAAGGCTTTAAAAAATACCGAAGGAATTAGTTCTTTTGATATAGACGTAAAAGGAAAAAAGATGCATGTGAATTTTGATAAAACCAAAACCGATATGTCAAAGATTGAAAAAACTATAACAGGTGCGGGCTATGATGCGAATGATAAAAAATCAGATCCTGATGCATATAATAATTTAGATGACTGCTGTAAATTGCCGAAAGACAAAAAAGATAAATCAGACCATTAATAAACTTAAAGAGAAGAAAAAAAATGAAATCAATAAAAAATATATTAACAATATTATTTTCGCTATTTATTTTTTTAATCAGCTATTCGGTTAAAGCAGAGAATAAAACCGTAGAAATATCTCTGCCTACTATACAATGCGATATGTGTGTGAGCGCAATTGAGAAAGCAGTTAATAAAATTGATGGGGTAGTCAGTATCACAGTTGATGTTGAGGGAAAAAAAGCAAAAGTAACTTTTGATGATACCAAAACTTCCTTAACAAGAATAGAAAAAGCAATCAGCAAGTCTGGTTATAAAGCAAACAATAAAAAGGCGAATAAGAAAGCTTATGATAAACTTGATGATTGCTGTAAAATTCCTTAATAAAAAAATAATACTCAAAACTTTAAAAATTAAACAAAATATTTATCATGAAAAACAAAAAAGCTAAAATATTCATACTTACATCTGTAATAGTATCATTGATAAGCCGGGCACATGTCCAAAATGCGGAATGCTGTGAGGCTTATGGGTACATTGAAGTATTATATAATAAATTATGAATAAGATAGAATTAAACTCGATTATAACATGTCCAAAGTGTAATTACCCGAAAACAGAAATTATGTCCGAAAACTCATGCCTTCATTTTTATGAATGCGAGAACTGCCATATTTTACTGAAACCAACGGAGGGTAATTGCTGCGTCTTTTGTTCTTACGGTAGTGTAAAGTGTCCGTTTGTTCAAAAAAAAAAAATTTGTGTGAATAATGATTGAAAAAATTATAGAATTTTCAGCGCGTAACCGTTTCCTGATACTTGTAGTATATCTTCTTATTGTAGGATTTGGTATCTGGTCTCTTTACAATACCCCGGTAGATGCTATACCTGATCTTTCAGAAAATCAGGTTATTGTATTTACAGAGTGGATGGGAAGAAGTCCACAGATTATCGAAGACCAAATCACATATCCTTTGACCCAAAGCCTGCAGGGTATTCCAAAAGTAAAGGCGGTTCGTTCTCAATCAATGTTTGGGATGAGTTTTATTTATGTAATATTTGAAGATAACGCCGAAATATACTGGGCAAGAAGCCGTGTGCTTGAAAAACTTAACCAGGTTAGAGATATGCTTCCGCAGGGTACAACACCTGTAATGGGACCTGATGGGACAGGTGTTGGACACGTTTACTGGTATCATTTGACAAGCGATAAATATGATCTGGGTGAACTTCGGGCATTACAGGATTATTTTCTCAAATATCAGCTTACTTCTGTTGAAGGTGTTGCCGAGGTAGCTTCAATTGGAGGATTTGTTAAACAATACCAGGTTGATGTTGACCCAAACAAACTTTCTTCTTATGGGATAAGTATCAGTGATGTAGTAAATTCTATCAGGAACAGCAATAAAGATGTTGGCGGAAAAAATATAGAATCAAGCGACATGGAGTTTTTTGTAAGAGGTAAGGGGTATATTCAGTCAACTTATGATATTGAATCTATAACCTTAAGAGATTCAAAATATGGTGTTCCGGTAAGGATAAAAGATATAGGAACTGTTCAAATTGGCGGTGATACAAGACGCGGATTAATGGATGTGAATGGTGAAGGTGAAGTTGTTGGCGGTATAATTGTAATGAGATATGGAGAAAATGCCTCTACGGTAATTGATAGGGTTAAAGAAAAATTAAAAGAACTTGAAAAGGGTCTGCCCGAAGGCGTAAAAATAGAAACATCTTATGATAGAAGCACTTTAATTGAGAGTGCAATAAATACGCTTAAAACTTCTTTAATAGAACAAGCAATTATTGTAAGCTTGATTGTAATGATATTTCTTTTTCACTGGCGAAGCGCTATTAGAATAATAATAGAAATACCTGTTTCGGTTCTGATAGCTTTTATATTGATGAAACAATTTGATATTACATCCAATATTATGAGCTTAGCGGGTATCATTATTTCAATTGGTGTTTTAGTTGATGCTTCTATAGTAATGGTTGAAAACGCATACAGAAACCTAGCGGCTGCCTCTGAAAAAGGTGAAGTAATAAATTACACTGAAATATCTATCAGATCTGCAAAACAGGTAGGCAGGGCAATTTTCTTCTCTATCGGAATAATAGTTGTATCATTCCTGCCTGTATTATTGCTTGAAGGACAGGAAGGTAAACTTTTTCGTCCGCTTGCATTTACCAAAACATTTGCACTGCTAGGCTCGGCAATTATTACCATAACACTTGTTCCAATGCTAATGACTTTGTTCATGCGGGGAAAATTCTATTCTGAAGATAAAAATCCTGTTTCCAAATTCTTTAAAATGCTGTATGAACCTGTATTAAATCTTGCACTGAAATATCGTAAAACAACCCTTGCAATTAATATACTTGCGCTTCTAATTACTGTTCCGTTGATAATGAACCGCGGCTCTGAATTTATGCCTTCTTTGGATGAAGGCAGCTTGTTATTTATGCCAACCACTTTGCCGAATGTTTCTATCACCGAAGCTAAAAGAATAATGCAGCTGCAGGACAAGATAATTATATCTGTTCCGGAAGTTGCACATGTTTTAGGTAAAGTTGGCAGAGCAAATACTCCTACCGATAATGCACCAATGAACATGATAGAAACAATAATTATACTCAAAGATAAATCCGAGTGGCGTGAAGGATTAACAAAAAACGATATAATTGCTGAGTTGAACTCAAAAATGCAGATTCCCGGAGTAGGAAATGCCTGGACACAGCCTATAATAAACAGAATAAATATGCTCTCTACAGGGGTTAGAACAGATTTAGGGATTAAGATATTTGGCGATAACCTGGATACACTCGAAAGATTAGCAATAGAAGCAGAATCTATTGTAAAAAAGGTCAATGGAGCAGCTGATGTTTTTGCAGAAAGGACTCAAGGGGGAAAGTATCTTGATATTGATATAAAACGGGATGCAATATCAAGATACGGATTGAATGTTGGCGATGTTCAAGATGTCATTGAAACGGCTATCGGCGGAGAAAATATTTCAAATACTGTTGAAGGCAGAAGAAGATTTCCGATACGTGTTAGATATTTCAGAGATTTCAGGGAAGATATTGATAAGTTAAAAGATGTTTTGGTAACAGTTGGTTCATCAAGTTCATCAATGCAGCAGGATGCAGGTTCAGAAATGAGCAATACAACTACATCAAATAACTCAGGCAATAAAACATTTCAAATACCGCTTGGTGAATTGGCTGATATAAGAGTAACCTCAGGACCTCCGATGATATCCAGTGAACATAATATGCTCCGGTCAATTGTATTTCTGAATGTAAGGGGGCGTGATATGGGTGGTTTTGTTGAAGATGCAAAAGAAGTATTGGATAAAGAGTTTGCTCCAAATCTGCCAAAAGGTTATTATTATACATGGAGCGGTCAATGGGAAAACCAGATAAGAGCAAAGAAACGCCTGGAAATAGTTATGCCAATTGTATTTTTAATAATATTTGTAATGCTTTATATGGTATTTAAAAATTTCCTTGAATCTATTATGGTTATGCTGTCCGTTCCGTTTGCGCTGATAGGCGGTGTTTACCTGTTGGTAATATTAGATTACAATTTTTCTGTAGCAGTATGGGTTGGGTTTATTGCGCTGTATGGGCTTGCTGTTGAAACCGGTGTAATTATGGTTATATATCTTCACGAGGCATTGGACAAAAAATTGATAGCTAATAATGATAAAATAAGTACACAGGATATTATTGATGCAACAAAAGATGGGTCAGTATTAAGACTGAGACCGAAATTAATGACTGTAGCTACAAATCTCATCGGTTTGATACCTATAATGTGGGCAACCGGAACTGGCGCTGACCTGGCTAAACCTATTTCGGTTCCTATGATAGGTGGTATTATCACATCAGCAATTCATGTTTTATTTGTAACTCCTATTATTTTTGTTATGATAAAATCATATCTGAATAAAAAAGGTAAACTGCATAAATCAGAAATGGCAAAGTTTATGGTGCATTAATTTTTCAACTCATCCGATAACATAGAGTCATCTGATGAGTTTTTTCCAAATGATGCAAGCACCAGCATTAACCTGCGGTCTGACTGTAAAAGCCACGCCTGCTACCTGTTTAAGTTTAAAACCAGCTTACCATTGGTAAAAGATTTATGTCTCATATTTTTAATACATAAGGGTTTATTATTTTTTTCTGATAATCATCATGAATTCAGACCCTGAGCCTACGTGATGCTGGTAGAAGAACTCATCAACTAATGCGCGCGCAATGAAGACTCCCCTGCCATGCAGGTCAAGAATATTTTCATTATCAGTAGGGTCAGGTAATCGCTTAATATCAAATCCATCACCTTCATCAATTACAATTATTTTCATGCTCTTATCATCATGATCAACATAAATTTTTACTTTCTTATATGTATTTTCTTTGTTACCGTGAACAATAGCATTCATAACAACCTCGGTAACAGCTATCATCATTTTATTATACTCTTCCACAGGCAGTCCAAACACCTTATTAACTTTAAGCATAAGGGCTTCAACCACCTGTATGTTCTTTATATCAGAGTTTATTTCAAGAAAATGTTTTGTCAATATGAATTGTCTTTAAGTCCCCCTTGTAAAGGGGGAAGATGAGTTCTAATATTATTTTTATTGCAGATTAATCGAAGACTATTTCAATGCATTAAACCTCACGTGGATTTGGAAATTTAAAAATCCCCATGGTTGCAAATCGAGAAACTAAAGACTTTGAATAATTATCATTTAACTGTTTAACTAAATTATCTTCCCCCTTTACAAGGGGACTATATCCTAATTTCTAAAAATTCCAGTTTGCGTTAAGATATATATTTCCGTTATCACTACCTGGGCTGCCATCTCCATACCTGTAATAATCATAGCTGCCTAATATTTCTATAGTAGAATTACGTTTCCACACAGCGCTGATTTTCACAAAAGGACCCGTTGTCCTCACATAATTATCAAATACCCGTTCACCATTAAGGTAATTGAACCTTCTTTGCTCAAAGTAGCGGTATCCGCCTGAGAATGTTATAAATTTATTAAAAAAATAATTTAATTTAGAATTAATAATTTTGTCCTCAAAATAATTAATGGGGCGCAGACTAAAACTGTTCCAGTTCAGTGCACCTCTTTCATAAAACTTTATTTCTCCATATATATCCGTGCCAAAGTGCTTGCTAAATTTAACAATAACCGAATCCTTCAAATTTAGCTGCCTAAATGAGTAACTTTTTACTGTAGATAATATATCCTGGAAATCATACACCGTGTAATTTGCCAGCACGCTGAATGTTCCCACATTTCTAAAATTATCGCTTGGTTCAAAATAACTCTTACTGGTAAATCTAATAACACGGTTCCAGTTATTATTAGAGCTTTTTTGCGAAAAAATATAAACTGTGTGATAAAGATTTACATCAAAAGAACTTACCAATACAAGATTCTTTAAATTATTAAAACGATGTGCAAAATAGATAAGGTATCCAAGCTCATCACGGTCATCATAATTAATATCGCTTTGAGTATCATACTTCAGGATAGAAGCACTTCCTGTAAGTTCCAGTCTGTTATTAAGATTGATATTATAGTACAGATTTGAGTTCAGTTTGAAAATAGATGAATGATTATTCTTACTGGCTTCGTTATCTTTAATTATATTCACAAAGTTACTACTTATCCTTCCCGGGTTGATGAGAAAATGTTTTTCATCTCTTTCTTTGTAATATGCTTTTATCTGGTAATCTATTTTTGACATTTGGAAATTCATAGCGATATCACCTGATACACTAAGTTCTTGAATATCAGTATCATAGATGCTTGGTTGTGAGTTTACAGTAACTGGTATAAATATTTTTTCCTTTGTTACCCTGCGATAATCTGGGTTGATGTTAAACACCACAGAAACTGATTTAGAAATTGTGTAATCAAACCTGTTATAGAATTTTAATATGCTCTCAACTCTTTTTTCGATATTATTTTTTATGCCGAACTGCTGGATGGTATTTTTATCAGCTGGAAAGTAAAAATCCTTCCTAACCCTTGAAAACATTCCATCAAATTCATTTTTTGCCAGATTATTTTCAAATGGCTTTTCAAAATAAATACGGCTGTAAATAAGACTTTTTTTCCTTGGGTCAATTGATTCATAACCAAACTTCAACTGTCCGTCAACAAGAAAATCAGAGAGGCTTAGATTGTAAATACTGAAATCCCCTGAAACACTTGGTCCCTTATTTATCTCGTCAAACTGGCTATCAACCTTATACCCCGCATTAAGGTTTGATTGTACCTGAGAACCTTTTAACACGGCATCATAGAGCGAGCTTATATAAAACATATTGGTTGATGAGCCCTTCAATTGGAAAGTCCTGTCATCGCTGAAGAATTGCGCGAAATAATTAGCTGAAACATTAAGCTCATTACTTACATCATAGCCGCCCGTTAATTTCACGTTATCAAAATCACGAAAAAGGTTCTTTTTCAGCTTTGTGACAGATGATGAATAATAATTTTTGAGAAATACGTTGAACTTTTTGTATTTATTGTAATAGTTAAATCGCGAAACAAGTGATGCTGTATTACGGTTATTATCAAAATATGTGAGAAGGAAGTTGCGTGTTATATTAGAATCAATAAAGGTCTGAACATCAGTAAAATCACTTTGAGCAAGTAAATTATACTGAATTGCTGTAAAGATAACTAACCATTTTATATTTTTTGCTTTCAACTATAATGCAATATTAATATGCATCAAACTTATTTTTTTAGGTAGCTTAACCATTAGATACATCACCATACAAACCCGGAAGTTTTCCTTTGATATCATAATGTGTGCTGTACTTTTTCATCAGTTCTTCAAGTTCTGCGCTTGTTCCTGCTGTAACCTTACCATCATAGGCTATTTTTCCTGCATTAATAATAATTATTTTATTACACATTTTTTCTGCACTTTCAACTAAGTGAGTTGAATAAAAAAATGTCTTCCCGTTTTGAGCAAGGTCCTTAACAAGATTCCTAACTATCATAGTAGTATTGTAATCAATCCCACTGAGCGGTTCATCCCATACAATTACATCCGGATCATGTATCAATGATGATATTATCAGCACTTTCTGTCTCATCCCCTTAGAAAATGAATGTATTGGTGTGTTAACCTCATTTTTCAGGTCAAACATTTCCATAAATGCATATATCCTGTGCTTATACACATTCTCGGGTATATCATACATACGGCAAACGAATTGCAGAAAATCAAACGGTGTGAGAGATAGAAACAGCGCACCTGTTTCAGGCACATAGCCTATCATTTTTTTAACGGTGTTGGGTTTTTCAAATACATTAAAGTCGTTAATATGCACACTTCCCGATGTTGCCCCAAGCATTCCGCAGATGATACGTATCGTTGTGCTCTTGCCCGCACCATTGGAGCCAAGGTATCCGCATACTTCGCCTCGCTCAACATTAAAAGTAATTCCATCAATAGCCTTCACATCGTTTGGATATACCTTTACAAGATTTTCAACGTTAATCATTAAACGGGATTATTTATTTACTATTTATTTTTTTTTGAGTAATGCTTTATAATTTATACGTGATACAAACGGACTTTCAGCGTCTATAAACCTGTATAACTTATCAGCATTTTTTGTTATGCCAATTCGTTTTGTACTTACTACTTTATGCTTTATTTTTTCTATCGGTTCAGATATAAACATCTCATCACTCATTAATAAAATACCATTATGTCTCAAATCAATTTCCATAGCCTCACATAACTTACCCGGACCGCTCGAAAGATTATACACATCATCCGTTCTCCTGTTCTTTTTCATATATTCAATTCCTTCAATCGGTTCAACAGCACGGAGAAGTACTGCATGAGCTAAACCAGCTTTTCCTATCACTACATTTACACAATGGTGATTACCGTATGTGAAGTAAACATAAGCATAACCTCCTTCACCAAACATAACCTCATTGCGTTTTGTTACTCCATTAAATGAGTGTGATGCCGCATCCCTATCACCCAAATACGCTTCGGTCTCAACAATGATTCCTGAATAAACCTTCTTCCCAATCTTCCTCACAAGAACCTTGCCAATCAATTCCTTCGCAGCTTTCAAACACGGCTTTAGGTAGAAAGATTTACTTAACTTTTTATACTTCATCAGGTTTCAATTATCAATGAGCAATGAGCAAACTTAAATCCGAAATCTCCAATCTGAAATCTACCAAATCTTCAATCTGATGAATCTGACAAATCTGATGAATCTTATAAATCTGTTAATCGAATAACCCATTATCTGTTTTATTCTTCCTAACCTTCTTCGTTATACCAAGATGCTGATATGCCAGATCAGTTGCTTCTCTGCCGCGTGATGTACGACGGATAAATCCTTCTTGCACCAAAAACGGCTCATACACTTCTTCTATTGTACCTGATTCTTCGCCAACTGAAACCGCTATCGAATTTAGACCTACTGGTCCTCCGTTATATGTATCTATAATAGTAGTAAGTATTTTCTTATCTAACTCATCAAGTCCAAGGTGATCAATTTCCCAGTTGTTAAGACATTCATCGGCAATATCAGAGGTAATAACACCCTTGTTCTTCACTATTGCAAGATCGCGGGTAAGCTTAAGCAGTCGGTTTGCTATACGGGGTGTCCCTCGTGAGCGTTTTGCAATTATCATTGCGCCTTCATCTTCAATCCTTATCTTCAAAATGCCGGCAGAGCGGTTTACGATATCTGCAAGTTCGTCAATATTATAATATTTCAGGCGGCAGCGTATGCCAAACCTATCAAGCAGTGGTGCACTTAGCAAACCTGCGCGAGTTGTTGAGCCTATGAGTGTGAATTTTTCAAGCTGTAGGCTGACGCTTCTAGCACCGGGACCCTGATCTATAATAATATCAAGCTTGTAATCTTCCATTGCGGAATAGAGATACTCCTCAATAACCTTTGGTATGCGGTGTATTTCATCAATGAATAAAATATCCTTAGCTTCAAGTTTGGTTAGCATGCCTGCTATATCTCCGGGTTTTTCTAACACCGGACCTGATGTTGTAATAATACGTGAACCCATTTCACCGGCTATAATATAAGCAAGTGTGGTTTTGCCAAGTCCGGGCGGACCCGTAAACAGCACGTGGTCAAGCGAATCATTTCGCTTCTTCGAGCTTGTGATTGAAACACCTACATTACTTTTAATCTTTTCCTGACCAACAAACTCAGTAAATGTTTGGGGACGCAGCTCGTTTAGCATTTCCCGCTCTTCTTTAAAGCTCTCAGGTGATAATTTTTCTGACCGTGTTTTAGACAATATTATTTTCTAATTTTTTATTTACCGCAAAGTCGCAAAGAGCAAAATCTATAATGCTTTTAATCCGAAATCAACAAACCGCAATCCGAAATCTGATGAATCTGATGAATCTGACTAATCTGATGAATCTGATGAATCTGACGAATCATCTTTAATCGTTTTTATAGCTATTAGATGCCATGTAACCCCTACAGCAATTGCAGCAAGCAGTAACCTTATATATAGATTATCCGTTAAGAAAACTACGGATACTGTTATACTCAACAATAAAAACGCTATTGAAAATATTTTTGAACCAGCGGTCATACCACCGCCCGAACGGTAGTTAGTAAGGTATCTGCCTATTAGTTTGTTACTATATAGCCAATGATGAAATCTTTGAGAGCTGCGGGCAAAACACCATGCAGCAAGAAGAAAAAAAACTGTTGTTGGAAGAAGCGGAAGAAACATACCAAGTACACCAATACCAATAAGCGCAAATCCGCCTATAATCAGTATCCACCGCACCACAGGATTTCGATGCGCTGTTACCTCTTTATCAATATAGTCTTTTGTGTAATTTTGTGCCATAATATTTCCAAATTTGAGGAAATAATATGATTATTAAAAGTATATTGCTTATCTCACCTTTTCTAACTAAGTACACGATAATTTTTCGATATGGTAGAAATAGCAATAAATTGATGATTCCGTAGGCATCATACATTAATAATAATCATGAAGATACTGTATGACACCGCAGTACGATGCCTATGGCATCGGTAAATATAAGCCATTTTTTCTATAATTGTTGAATCCCTATGGGGTTCTATATAAATCCAGATTAATGTTTTTATGGTTACAAAAGAATTTTATCCTGTTATTAGGCATTTATCTACTACTATCATTCAATATTGCTTTTACTACAATTTATAAATATTTTATTAAATGAAAACATTATTATTTATCATAATTATCTTAGTAATTGTTATGCAAACTTACTCAGCTGAAAAACCAGCCTTACAGGATTTTTATTATGCTGTTGCTAAAGAACCAACTCCGGTATTAAACTCACCTGATTTTGAAGCGGTATTTGGAGGCAGTGATGGAATGACAGTCAAAACTGATAATTCCGGTTTGATACGCGAAATGGAATTTATAGCACTGCCCGGTACAGTGTTTGAATTAATTGGTGAATTTGACCACGGCACATATAAAATATTTAAGGTTGAATGCAAAGAATATGAATACGGTACTGAACTATACATTGATAGCCGATTTGTTGAATTGAAAAAAACGAGACCCGGTGAAAGAACTCTTGCATTACCAAAGAAAGATGATATTTATAAATTTCTTGATAAAGTTTTAGGTAACCGCTACTGCTGGGGCGGAAATTATAACGATGGCATAAAAAAACTACTTGAGTTTTATAAACCAAAAGGAAATATTACAATTGATGTGCAAAATGATTGGATGTTAACAGGGAGTGATTGCTCGGGACTTATGTATGAAGCAACCGGTGGATTCACGCCCCGCAACACAAGCAAACTTGTGTATTATGGCACAGCAGTGGAAATTGAAGGACTCTCGGCAGAAGAAATTGCTGTAAAATGTAAACCACTCGATATGATAGTGTGGGTTGGACACGTTATTTATGTATATGATGAGAAGACATCAATCCAGAGCAGTCACTCAAAAGGCGGAGTAATAAAGCTTGATCTGGTTGAAACAATTCGTGAGGTCATGAGTTCAAGATCTCCCAAGAATGATTATGATTCGTCAAAGGGAAGTAGGTTTGTGATACGCAGATGGTTCACTGAGTAAAGCAGCAATGTCAAATTCCAAAAGTCAAATTAAATAACTCCTAAGCATAAATTTGGAATTTGAGCTTTGACATTTGTAATTAAGTTTTTCCTTTTGCTTTCATTAAACGATTCATTATCGCCAAACCAATCCCATTCTCACTTACTCTATCGCAGTAAATAGTCTTAATCTCCTTTTCATCACACTCCCTGAAAAATGAAAAAAGATTTTTCGCATACTCTTCATTTGATTTGCATATCTTAACAACCTCAAAATGCTTAGCATACCCTTTATTCAATCCAATATATGCTGTATTTGTCTTTTTATTCCTAATTCGCCTGACTGCCCCTGCAGTTAATTCGTAATTCGTAATTAACTCGACTTTCGCTTTCGGAGAGTAATGCCGATATTTTTGCCCCGGACTTTTTATCTTTCTACTCCGTTTTTGATATGATGCATTCTTATCAATTTTCTTTAACTGCTCAAGAGTGATACTTCCGGGTCTGAGTATAACAGGATGTTTCCCCGTGCAGTCAATTACTGTGGATTCAAGTCCATATCTGGCACTTGGACCAACAAGTACACATGGTATTTTATTCCTCATATCCCTTAACACGTGAATAAAATTAGTTGGCGAGGGTGAGCCTGAAAGGTTTGCGCTTGGCGCAGCAATCGGTACTCCGCTTAATTTAATAAGCTCCCTTGCAATTTTAGATGCAGGCATTCTGATTGCAATGGTATCAAGTCCGGCAGTAACAATATCGGGAACGATTTCATTTTTTTTCAATATGACAGTAACAGGTCCGGGGAAAAATGCTTTGATTATTTTTTTAGCTGAAGGTGTTATTTCACTCACTAAAACACTAATATCTTTCTTCCTTGCAACGTGAACAATTAAAGGGTTATCTACGGGTCTGCCTTTTGCTTTAAATATCTTCTTTACGGCTTTCTCATCATAAGCATTTGCGCCGATACCGTAAACAGTTTCAGTGGGGAATGCCGCAATTTCACCTTTTTTGATGAAATCGGCTGCAATTTTTACGGAATTGGTGATTATGGTTATCATTATAGCAAAATTAAGCTCAATTTTTGTAAATTGAAATGAAAGAGGGGAATTAGATAATTTATCTAAAATTGATAATTTTTTAATATATTGTATAATGTTTATGGAATGGGTAAATTTGAACTCAATTAGAACATTTAGGATGAAATATTAATGCTTACAAAAGATTACGTTAAAGATTTAAAGAGTAATGGAAACGGTGCAATTGTATCTCTTATTAATCAATATAAGGATAGTGGTTCTTTAACATTTATACTTGAAAATTTAGGGCATTTACCTAAAGATTTTGATGGTAGTTTTCTGCCAAATCTTTTGAATCACAAAAATGCTTCTGTTCGTTTATGGGCAATAAAGACATTTGGAAAACTTAAAAATGAAAATTACCTCTCAATTCTTAAGGAAACAGCATTAAAAGATTCCGATACAAGCGTAAGGCGAGAAGCCGTATCTTCAATTGGAAGAATGAGAAGTATAAACGCAAAACAAACTTTATTCGATATTTTAAAAGATAATGACCCAAAAATCGTTTGCCAAGCTATAAGAGGATTATTGGTTTTTAAAGGTGATAGTAAAGTGAATGAAGCATTAATGTCACTTATTAACCATGAAAATGAAATGGTAAGAACTGTTATTTATAAAGAATATTATGCAATTAAGAAAAATAAGAATGAACAATTACATACAGAAAGTTACGAATATTTAAAGAATGTTGTTGTAAATGGTGATACAATAGAGGTAATGAATTTGTTGAAGGAAGAAAGTATACATTTAACTTTTACATCACCACCTTATTACAATGCGAGGGACTATTCAATTTATCCCAGCTATAAACATTATATTGAATTTTTAACAAAGGTATTTAAGGAAGTTTATAGAATTACAAAAGAAGGTAGATTTTTAGTATTGAATACATCACCCATAATAATCCCAAGGATTAGTAGATCACATAGTAGTAAAAGATACCCTATACCTTTTGACATACATCCACACCTAATTGAAATGGGTTGGGAATTTATTGACGATATTGTTTGGTTGAAACCTGAAGCAAGTGTAAAAAACCGAATAGGTGGTTTCATGCAACATCGCAAGCCACTTGGTTATAAACCTAACAGTGTAACGGAATATTTGATGGTTTATCGCAAAAATACAGAAAAACTTTTAGACTGGAATATTCGACAATATAATTGGAAAACAGTTAATGATAGTAAAGTACCCGATGGATACGAAAATACTAATGTTTGGAAAATTGATCCCTGTTTTAGCAAAGTTCATTCCGCAGTTTTTCCTGCTGAATTATGCAAAAGAGTCATACAATATTATTCCTACAAAGGTGATTTAGTTTTTGACCCTTTCGCAGGTAGCGGCACAGTTGGTAAAACTGCTAAAAATATGAGTAGATATTTCTTCCTTACGGAAAAGGATGATACATATTTTAATTTTATGAAATCGAAAAAAACAAATAATATTTTTGATTCATATGAATCCAAATTCTTAACCTACAATGATTTTAAATCGACAATAAAATGACATTAACTGAACAGGTAGCAAAAAATATAATCAAGAAACTTTTAGAAGGCGATGATTATAGAATTGAAATTGTGACAATGATAAATGCACAGTTTCTACAATTTGCTATAGATTTTTTTAAAAAAGTTATTGAAGCCAAACTAAACGACAAAAATGTTACACCAGATTGGTATAAGGAAGAGTTCCTTAACTCTAGTTTGACTAAAGAAGAAATTGCAATAAATAGTGGTTTGAATATGAAAACCATTAGCAATATGTATAATGCAGCTACAAAACAGATTGTCATTGACGCTGCTAATGAACATTACGAAACATTATATCAATCAATCCAAAAACTTGTTGATACAGAAAATGAACTAGAACTAACACTTACTATTAGACTTAGAAATGTTTCTGTTGAGTTAAATGTAAGTGAAACTTTAATTGTAATTAATACACTTGCTGTGAAACGTTCTGCATTAAGAGGTGGGCTTTGGAGTACAGCAGGTAAAAGGGTTGAAAAACCTTTAATGCAAACTCTTTGCAAACTTTATAGTGTTCCTAAAGAAAACTACAAATTGAAAGTAATCGGCAAAACAACAGCCACTTTTGAACGAGAAATAGACTTTTATTTATGTGATAAAAATAATGAATATAAATGTGAAGTAAAATTAATGGGAAAAGGTAATCCTGAAAGTGCAGACGCTGTAATTGCAAGAGATAGTAAAATTTTTGTTGCAGATAAACTTTCAGATACAAATAAAGCCCAATTAGATAGCTTGAAAGTCAATTGGGTTGAATTAAGAGATACTAATGGTTATAAAAGATTCAAAAAATTATTAGAAAACTTGAATATCCCTCATAAAGATTACACTGGTAATATAGATAATGATTTAGAGAATTTTTTTAGTGAAATATTCTATATTTCCATTTTTCCATTCATCAAAACTCTTGCCTATTAACTTCAGGTAAAGATTATTTACATCAAACTTGATATTTTCATTCCATGTTTTAAAAATGCCTTTGCTCTTGAATTCTGAAAAGTCTAATATTCTCTTGTCTTATCTTAAAAACTTAAGAAAATATTGAAATTTTCATTATTTTTCTTCTATTTGTTCTAATATCACTTATAGTTTATTTCCTAACAAAAAGCAGTTACAAATATGACGCAAATCATATTAAATAATGACCATTAGTGTTAATTTTGAGTAAAAGAAATTTGATTTAACCTATATAGAGTAATGGAACGAAATAAAGTAACTATTGACGGAAATGAAGCAGCAGCTTATGTTGCTTACAATTTAAACGAAGTCTGCGCAATCTACCCAATTACACCATCATCAACAATGGGTGAGCTTTGCGACCAGTGGGCATCAGAAAATAAGCCTAACATGTGGGGAGTTATTCCTACAGTACAGGAAATGCAATCAGAAGGCGGAGCAGCAGGCGCGGTACATGGAGCATTGCAGAACGGCGCGCTTACAACTACATTCACGGCTTCACAGGGCTTACTGCTTATGATACCTAATATGTATAAAATTGCAGGTGAGCTTACTTCAACGGTTTTCCATGTAACAGCACGCTCAATAGCAACTCAAGGTCTCTCAATTTTTGGCGACCATAGTGACGTAATGGCTATAAGACAAACAGGATTTGGTATGCTATGTTCGGCATCAGTACAGGAAGCAATGGATATGGCACTGATTGCTCAAGGCTCAACACTTGAAAGCAGAATTCCTTTCCTTCATTTCTTTGATGGGTTCAGGACATCACATGAAGTAATGAAAATTGAACAGCTTTCAAATGATGATATGAAAGCTATGATAAGTGAAGAACTTATACTTGAACACAGAAAAAGAGCTTTAACACCAGATAATCCATTCATTAGAGGTACTGCACAGAATCCCGATGTATATTTTCAGGCAAGAGAAACCGTGAATAAGTATTACAACAACTGTCCGCAGATTGTTCAGAATTACATGAATAAATTTGGTGAGTTAACAGGCAGAAAATATAAATTATTTGATTATTATGGACACCCCGAAGCTGAAAGAGTGATTGTAATAATGGGCTCGGGCAGCGAACCTGCTAAAGAAATGACAGACTGGTTAATTGCAAAAGGCGAAAAAGTCGGATTAGTAATAGTAAGATTATATAGACCGTTTTCACTTGAACACTTGCTTGATGTAATTCCAACAACAGTTGAAAAGATCTCCGTTCTGGATAGGACAAAAGAACCTGGTTCTGGCGGTGAGCCATTATATCTTGATATAGTAAATGCAATAACGGAATCTTATAGTAACGGAACACTTAAACTTAAGAAATTTCCAAAAATTACAGGCGGCAGGTATGGACTTTCTTCAAAGGAATTTACACCTTCTATGGTAAAAGCTGTTTATGATGAATTGAAAAAAGAGAAATCCAAAAACCATTTTACCATTGGCATTATTGATGATGTTACAAACACAAGTCTTGAGTTTGATTCATTACTATCTGTTGAATCACCTGAAACATTCCGCGGAATGTTTTACGGTCTTGGGGCAGATGGTACTGTTGGCGCAAACAAGAATTCGATAAAAATTATTGGTGAAGAAACTGATAACTTTGCACAGGGATATTTTGTATATGACTCCAAAAAATCAGGCTCGATGACAACCTCACATTTAAGATTTGGTCCAAAACCGATACGCTCAACTTACCTTATCACAAAAGCTAATTTCATAGCATGTCATCAGCCCTCATTCCTTAATAGAATTGATATGCTGGGTAATGCTGAAGAAGAAGCAACATTTCTTTTAAATACACTGATTCCAAAAGAGTTGATATTTAACGAACTGCCCAAAAAAGTTCAGCAGTCATTAATTGATAAAAGAATAAAGTTTTATGTTATAGATGCATATAAAGTTGCCAAAGAAACCGGAATGGGTTTCATGATAAATTCCATTATGCAGACCTGTTTCTTTGCAATTTCAAATATACTGCCCCGAGAAGAAGCAATTGCAAAGATTAAAAAGACAATTGAAACAACATACGGCAAAAAAGGTGAAGCAGTTGTAAAAATGAATTTTGATTCAGTTGATAAAACACTCGAAAACCTGTTTGAAGTTGAAATTCCAAAAGTAACTACAGGTGAAATAAAAATGAGAGAGGCAGTATCAGCAAAAGCACCAGAGTTTGTAAGGAATGTTACTTCGATGATGATAGAAGGCAGAGGCGATTTAATACCTGTTAGCATGTTGCCTGATGATGGTACGTATCCATCAGGAACTGCAATGTGGGAAAAAAGGAATATTGCGCTTGAGGTTCCTGTTTGGGATATGGCTGTTTGTATTCAGTGTAACAAATGTGCTATTGTTTGTCCGCATGCTGCTATCAGACCCAAGGTTTATGATGAAAAAGAACTTATTGGTGTTCCTGCAACATTCAAGTACACTAAATACAAAGGTAAAGAATATGGCGCAGATGCTCAATACTCTTTGCAGGTAGCAGTTGAAGATTGCACAGGCTGCGGAATATGTGTTGAGGTATGCCCCGCTAAAAATAAACAGGAAACTAAGTTTAAAGCTATTAATATGGTTCCTTATGAAACAGAAAGTTTTAGGGAAAATGAATCGGTTAATTTTGATTACTTCCTAAACCTGCCTGAAGTTGACAGGACAAAAGTTAATCTTTCTGCTGTGAAAGATTCACAATTTCTCGAGCCGCTGTTTGAATTTTCCGGTGCATGTTTGGGATGCGGTGAAACACCATATGTAAAACTTGTTAGCCAGTTATTTGGCGATAGGGCTGTTATTGCAAATTCAACAGGGTGTTCTTCTATATATGGAGGTAACCTGCCAACAACGCCATGGACAGTTAACAAAGAAGGTCGCGGACCTGCGTGGAGCAATTCGTTGTTTGAAGATAACGCAGAATTCGGATTAGGTTACCGCCTTGCAATAGATAAGCATAATGAACAAGCAAAATTCTTACTGAAAAAATTTGCCTCAGTAATAGGTGATAAATTAATTGACGACATTATAAATGCAAAGCAGGATGATGAGCTTGGAATATTTGAGCAACGGGCAAGAGTTCAGGACTTAAAGAAAAAGTTAAAAAACATTAAAGATGATGCAGCAAAATCTCTCTATTGGTTAAGCGATTATCTGGTCAAAAAATCAGTCTGGATTATGGGCGGTGATGGCTGGGCTTATGATATTGGATTTGGGGGGCTTGATCATGTACTGCTTTCAGGCAAAAATGTAAACTTATTGGTACTGGATACAGAAGTATATTCTAATACCGGTGGTCAGACATCAAAATCAACACCACGCGCAGCAGTTGCTAAGTTTTCAGCGGCAGGTAAAACCACAGCAAAGAAAGATTTAGGGATGCTTGCTGTTAGCTACGGAAATGTTTATGTTGCAAGGGTTGCATTAGGTGCAAATGATTCACAAACTCTTAAAGCATTTACTGAGGCTGAAAAGTATGACGGTCCTTCACTTATTATAGCATATAGTCATTGCATAGCCCACGGAATAAATATGAGGACTGCAAACCAGAATCAAAAGGCTGCCGTTGAATCAGGATACTGGCCATTATTCAGATTTAATCCTGAGTTAATAGAAAAAGGTGAAACACCATTTAAGCTTGATTCAAAACCGCCAAAGATAAAACTTTCTGATTATGCGTATATGGAAACAAGATATAAGATGTTAACAAAAAGTCACCCTGAACAGGCAAAGATACTAATGGTCCAAGCACAGGATGATGTTACCAAACGCTGGAAGATGTATGAAGATTTAACAGCAGATTACCAGAAAGCTTTTGTAAAGAATTAATAACCTATGGAGTGCACTGACTGTATCGATGCGATTTGAAAGCAGCACTGACTGTGTCAGTGCATTCCAAAAAACAAAAATTAGATTCCCGCTTTCCTGCCTGCCGCAGGCACTGCGTGGGAAAAGGATAGAAAAATGATAGACCTCTCAACACATTACCTTGGAATGAACTTAAAGAACCCGATAGTTCCTTCAGCCTCTCCATTAACTCGCGATATTAGCAATGTTAAAAAAATGGAAGATGCAGGGGCGTCTGCAGTAGTTATGTACTCGCTTTTTGAAGAGCAGATAACACATGAAGCGCTTGAACTGTATCATCATACTTCTTACCATTCTGATACTCATGCCGAGGCTTTATCATATTTCCCTGAAAATGATTATATCCTTGAACCAAATGAGTATTTAGAAAACCTGCATAAGATAAAGCAAAGTGTTGACATTCCGGTTATAGGCAGCCTTAATGGCTGTACCGATGGCGGTTGGACAAAGTATGCCAAATTAATTGAAGAAGCCGGAGCAGATGCTCTGGAGCTTAATATGTATATGCTGGCTACTGATTTCAATACAACCTCAGAGGATATTGAGAATATTTATATCGAAACGCTTCGATCTGTGAAGGCTAATATTGGAATACCTGTTGCTATGAAAATAAGTCCTTACATAAGCGCGATGGGACATTTTGCAAAAAGGCTTGATAATGAAGGTGTTGATGGTCTGGTATTATTCAACAGGTTCTACCAGCCTGATATTGACCTTGAAAACCTTGAAGTTGTACCCAATATATTGTTAAGCAACAGCCAGTCAATGCGTTTGCCTCTAAGATGGATAGCTATACTATACGGCAGGATAAATGCATCTCTTGCAGCTACAAGCGGGGTTAATACTGCAGAAGACGTTTTAAAGCTAACAATGACAGGCGCTAGTGTTACTCAGATGTTTGCAGCTTTGCATAAATACGGCATTGGTCATATTAAAACAGTACTTGCTGATATGGAAAAATGGATGGTCGAACATGAGTATGAATCATTGAAAATGATGAGAGGCAGCATGAGCCATAAATCGGTTGCAAACCCCGGTGCATTTGAAAGAGCAAATTATATGAAGGCATTGAATACTTTTAAGTAAACAAAGAAAAAAAATATCAATATTTATCAAAGGAACACTTATGAGTGTTCCTTTTTTTATAACTGATTAGTCTGATACTATACATTGAATAGTTTAAAAACAATAAGTAAATTTATAAATTATTTATTTAGTAGCCCACACATTCCTGCCCGTTTTCTCAGGAGTCGAGGGAGTTATGAGAATATTTTTATAATAGTTATTGTTTTAAAGGTTTATGAAACAAAAACATTAAACATAAGTAAATAAAATAAATTGAAAAAAATAATCAAATTATAAATGAGAAAATTAAGATTACAGGTACAGCTTTCTGTTGACGGGTTCAATTCCACAAAAGACTCTCAGCTTGACTGGATGACATGGAAATGGGATAAGAAACTAATAGAATATACAGGTAATTTAACAACACAAGTTGATACAATCCTGTTAGGAAGAAAAATGACAGATGGATTTATCAAACACTGGGCTAATGTTGCCTCAAATCCTGATAGTCCGGAATATGAGTTTGGGAAAATATTTACTGATACTCCAAAAGTAGTGTTCACAAAAACTCTTGATTCATCTCCATGGCACAATACTGTTCTTGCCAAAGGTGAACTTCGGGAGGAAGTGGACAAATTAAAGAATTCAATTGGCGGTGATATTATAGTATATGGCGGGAGCACTTTTGTTTCAAGTCTTATCAAAGAGAATCTGATTGATGAATACCAACTTTATATAAATCCGGTAATTCTTGGTGAAGGGATGACATTATTTAGCTCCGTGAAAGAACACCTACCACTTAAACTCATCAAATCAACAGCATTTGAGTGCGGCATTACGGTTTTGCATTACGAATTAAAAAAATAAAATGTATTCAAAAACAGCAAAGAAGAGTTTGAATCTGATGAAGTAAAAAAATGGGCAGATAGCTACGAAAATTACAAAGTTGAAACCGAAGGTTCAGGTACTAAGTTTTTTATTGAAATGCTGGTTACTGATGAATATTTAGAGAGGATGAATACAACATGGTAAAAAGCATTGGATATGGTTAAAGAGTTATCTGAGAAATAAACATTCTCTTATCTTCAATTTATATATAAAAGTATATACGAAAATTTATTTCGTTTTGATTAAAATTGGGGGACTTTTTACTTAAAAAATTAGTTATATTAGTATGTGGGGAAATAAAAGCAGACCCACACTGAAAGGGGCGTGTATGCAATTAATAAGTTTTAGGAGGGCAAGATCATAACTTGCCTAACCCTATTCGAAGCCTCTCATAGATAATATGAGAGGCTTTTTTTATATTTCAAAAACTTTGATTATACCCGAAAGGATATAAAAACTAGTAAGCTATTTTTTAAACTTGCTCGTCTGTTTTATGGTTAAATAAATTGAAAATTTATAATGGTATTTTTCTTAATACTCAGTATTTGTCCTGATATAATTTGATATATCATTACAAATTGTCTCTAATGTAATCTTGAAATTTCGTTTATCTTTTTTCATCAGTGTTTGTTCTGAATCGTCATTAAATATTCTAATTTTCAACTTATTATCTTTAAGATCAATATCAAAAATACATCGTATATAAACCTTCACATTAACTTCTATTGCAGCAACATTAACTTTGACTACAATAAAACCACCTTCAAGACTTTTAGAATCAAATACTTCGAATGACCAATATGTATTTAAAGCAACCCATTTAAGTGTTTTATAATAAATTTTATCTTTTGGAATGTTTTCAAACTCATAAACCTTAGTTACACTAACATCATCAACTGTGTAATGAGAAGGAATGCAGCCAACTAAGGTTGAAAAAAATAATATTGATATTAAAAATAAAATCCTCATAAACTACTTATTTAAAGTATGGTAATGCTTCAATAATTAATCAACAATACTTAATAATCGCTTAAATATCAAGGCTTTTTAAAACAAGAATTTAGTTTATCAAAATTTTAGTTAATGTTGTTCGATTTTACTTCACTTATGTTATATTTGCAGTTATATCTAACCAAATATGATGTAAATAATAAAATTTCTAAAGAAGTGTAAAAATATTAAAGGCATAAGGTCAAAAAATCAATGGGTGTTTAATTAATATTTATTCTTTCAACTCTAAAAATATTTACAATTTTTCATAATCAATAAACAATTCTTCTCCCGGGTGGATATCTCTTGAGGCAATATATTCATATTCTTCATCAAAGTGAAGATTAGGAGTTGCTGCATGATTGAGATACCAGCCAACCGACATACAGTTAAAATCAGCCGGCATTGAGTAACCGTCATCGTACTGTATAGCAAAATTATCTTTCAACTCAGCTGAAACATTTAATTTTTCATAGTCTTCATGTGTTGCCCATCTTACATCATTTTCATTGAACAATGTTTTTAGGTTTTCGCCTTCTTTAATATGTGCTGTTGAAAAAACTCCTATACCTGCTTCTTCAATTGTAGATTTTTTGAGTCTAAATTGCATTTATTTCCCTTATTTTTTTTTGTAAGGATATATCCCTTATTAATTTAACAAAAATAAAGATAATTGAGGTAAGTTAAAATGCAAAGAAAAGTGCAAATTTTAAACTTTACAGTGAATTTCAATTTTTGTATCTTTGTAAACATTTTTAATTTATTGCCCGATGGTGTAACTGGCAACACGCTTGATTCTGGATCAAGAGAGTCTAGGTTCGACCCCTAGTCGGGCAACAAAAAGTTAGTTCTTTATTTATAAGTTTACTCGTTTCATCGATGGTGTTATAGGCAATCCCGCAAGCGGGATTTCACTCCGCTTACAGCGGAGTTCAACACGCTTTTTAAACTGCAATACTATATGTTTCAATTGTTCTAAATATAAGGTTTTTTTTGCCCAATGGTGTTTGAAGCAACACGTCCCGCCCTGGCGGGAAGAGTCTAGGTTCGACCCCTAGTCGGGCAACAAAAAAAGAGTTGCAGGTTTAAGGTTAAATAATTTACAAGTAATTTTATTAATCATCAAACTTTCATTATTTTTATATAATACCTGAAACCTGTAACCTTAAACTTTTAACCAAATTTTATGCCAGATCCCACACTTAATCTCGTACCGGTTGTAATAGCAGGTGTTATCAATATGGTGTTGGGTGCCTTATGGTACTCGCCATTAGTAGTTGGTAAGCTATGGATGCGCTCTATGGGCAAGACTGATGAGGAATTGAAACAGGAATTTTCATCGACAAGTATGGCGTTTACATATATAGTAAATACAGTAGCATCTCTTCTTTTTGCATATGTTCTAGCGCACTTGATAAAATTCAGCCAAATAAATACTTTCTCACAAGGCGTAATGATAGGCTTCTGGGTCTGGTTGGGTTTTGTTGTTACCACAGTTATTCCCGGTTATATGTATGAAAGTAAACCTAAGATGCTTTACTTCCTTTTCATAATTTACCAGTTGATTTCAATAACACTTATGGGCGGATTTTTAGCTATCTGGTAAAAAAGGATTCCAATAAGCAACTTATCCCTTGTAAAAATATTATCAATTTGAGATAAAAATCATATATCAAAATGATATAGGTTATTTTATTTATGTAAATAATTTATCATATTTGTATTGTAAATAGATTGAGCCATTCTGAAAGAAATGCTCTCTTAAATGAGCGAAAAAGGCTTAACGGGTAAATTTAATAACTAAACTAAATAAACTCAGAAAAAATCTAAAAGTCATTTTATGGGTTGAAATGACTTTCCGAAAGAAGCCTGGTTCAAATTTGAACTGATCTATAATACAGAATCTTAATCAATTTATCTTTAGATTTAACCTTTCAATTAATGGGGCTCATATCCGGGTCCCATTATTTTTATGCATTTTACCTACCATGCTTTAAATTCTGGCTTTTTTTGCGATTTTTTCAAAATATCTCAGAGATAAATATCATATTTCTATATGATACAAGTAATAGGATTTAATTTTTTTATGTGCCATTTTTGTATAAATTTCAAACCATTTAAACGCTAAAATAATGGAACCAACAGCAAAGACAACAGTAAAAAACTCTACTATAAAAGAAAGAAAAGTTAAAGGCTTGGTGGAAATAGAGATATCCAAATGCAAAGGCTGTGAGCTATGCAGAATCGCATGTAAAGAAAATGCTTTAACTCTATCTGATACTATAAATATAAAAGGTTACCGCTATATTATAGCAAATAACGATCTTTGCACAGGCTGTGTAAACTGCGCACTTGTTTGCCCTGATGCTATAATTACTGTTTACAGAACTAATCCAAAGAAAAACACTAAACGTGAAGATATTACCCCAAAAAATATCAGAGAAGAAATTAAAGCAATAATAACCTCACCAGTATATAACGACTTAAGCAATATGGATTATATTTAATAAATGATTTATAATATAAATTTTTTAGAACGCAATTTTTTATGAAGATGGAAACTAAATTAATGAAAGGTAACGTAGCATTGGCAGAAGCTGCAATACAGGCGGGATGTGATGCTTACTTTGGTTACCCTATAACTCCTCAATCGGAAGTACTTGAATATCTTTCCAGAGAAATGCCTAAGCGCGGCAGGGTAGTATTACAGGCTGAAAGCGAAGTTGCATCTATCAATATGGTATATGGAGCAGCAGGTGCGGGCTTCAGGGCAATGACAAGCTCATCATCACCGGGTATTAGTTTAATGCAGGAAGGAATTTCTTATATTGCAGGAGCAGAACTTCCGTGTTTAATAGTTAATATAAATCGCGCTGGACCCGGACTTGGAACTATTCAGCCTGGGCAGGGTGATTATTTTCAGTCAACAAAAGGAGGCGGACATGGAGACTATAAACTTATTGTACTAGCTCCAGCTTCAGTTCAAGAAATGGCTGACTTTGTGTTTCTGGGATTTGATCTGGCTGATAAATACAGAAACCCTGTTTTGATATTAAGTGATGGTGCAATAGGACAAATGATGGAAAAAGTTACTTTTGGTAAGTTCTCAGAAAGTAAATATGATAAACCATGGGCAACAGTAGGTAAACCTGCAACTAGAGATAGGAATTTCATTTCATCGTTACAAATTCAGCCTGAAAAACTTGAGAAGCATAATGAAAAGCTTGTTGCAAAATATGAAGAGGTCAAAAAGAACGAAGTAAGATTTGAAGAAATAGATACCGAAGATGCTGAATATCTTTTTGTTGCATATGGTTTATCAGCAAGGATTTGCCATAAAGCAGTTAATATTGCCAGAGAAAAAGGCATTAAGGTTGGATTGTTAAGACCTATAACTCTCTTCCCTTATCCCAGTGATAGATTAATGAACCTTGCAGATAAAATGAAATTAATGCTAACTGTTGAGCTAAATTCTGGACAGATGGTTGAAGATGTAAGGCTTTCGGTGAATGGAAAAGTACCTGTAGAATTTTATGGCAGGCTTGGAGGAATGCTTCCTAACCCGGAAGAAATAGTAAATAAATTAGAAAAATTAATCAATAAATATCATGCGTTCTGAAGAACATTTGCTGGTAGATGAACAGCTAATCACTGTAAAAGATGAACCTGTTAACAAAGAACCGGCCAAAGAAGAAATTACTGAAATACTTATTCCCGAAACTCCTAGATGCTTAGATGATGACTACGAAGTAGTCTATCGTAAGCCAAAAACCCTGGTTGATGTAAGTATGCATTACTGCCCTGGATGCGCACATAGTTTAGTCCATAAATTGATAATGGAAGTTGTTGATGAAATGGGAATTCAGGAAGATACAATAGGTGTAGCGCCTGTTGGATGCTCGGTGTTTGCATATGATTACATGGATATTGATATGTCAGAAGCTGCACACGGAAGAGCTTGCGCTGTTGCAACCGGAATCAAAAGGCTTATGCCTGATAAATATGTATTCACATACCAGGGTGATGGTGATCTTGCATCAATTGGTATTGCAGAAACAATTCACGCTATTAATCGCGGTGAAAATATAGCAATATTTTTTATAAATAATGCAGTTTATGGAATGACAAGCGGTCAAATGGCGCCAACAAGTTTGGTTGGAATGAAAACAACAACCAGTCCGTTTGGAAGAAATGTATCCGATCACGGTTATCCTATAAAAGTATCCGAGCTTATTAGTCAGTTACCCGGTTCGTTTTATGTAACAAGACACGCAGTCAATAATGCAACAGGTGTAAGGAAAACAAAGAAAGCAATTCTAAATGCTTTCAAGTATCAGAAGTTAAATAAAGGAACTTGCTTTATTGAAATCATCGGCAATTGTCCATCAAACTGGAAGATGACACCGTTAGAATCAATTAAATTTATTGAAGAAGAAATGGTTAAAACTTTCCCATTAGGCGATGTTAAGCTTCCTAAAAGCGAAGATCTTAAATTACTGGAGGAGGTAAAATAGTTATGTTAGAAGAACTAATAGTTGCAGGATTTGGAGGACAGGGAGTCCTTTCAATGGGTATGACACTTGCTTATGCTGGAATGGTTGAGGATAAAGAGATTTCATGGATGCCTTCATATGGACCCGAAATGCGTGGTGGAACAGCTAACTGTATTGCAATAATTTCTGATTCAAAAATAAGTTCTCCAATTATATCCAATTTCGATTCGGCAATATTGCTTAATCAGCCTTCTATGGATAAATTTGAATCAAAAATAAAACCTGGCGGGCTGCTAATTTACGAATCAAGCAATATTTTTAAGCCTAGCACAAGGAAAGATATTGAGATTATTGGAATACCTGCTGCAAGAGAATCAGTTGAGATGAAAAACACAAAAATTTTTAATATGATAATGCTTGGAGCATACCTTGAAAGAAAACCTGTAGTAAAGATTGAATCAATTATTTTAGCTTTAATGGAAGTTTTGCCAGAAAGATATCATAACTTACTGCCTATCAATAAACAGGCTCTTGAAAGAGGGGCGGAATTAGTGGAAAAGGAAATGATAAGCCTTGGTGAAGCTTTTTAAGAATTTTTTTAAAAACCCTGTAAAATCGGGGTTTTTTTACATTTAATGCACTATAAATCATGTTTTTCCATGATTCTATTGACTTAAGTCATTTTAAATAATATTATTAATTATCATCTTTGTACAGAAGTTAAATAGTAAATTTTATAATGAAAAAAACTTTTTTTGTTTTAATAATTATTGCATTAGTATTTTACGGTTGTGGTAAAGATAACCCAATTGTAAACGGAAATAATGATCCTTCCGATTACGTAAAAATATTCAATGCAGAATCAGGCATTAATAAATTTGAAGTTTATAGTAAAAGTTCATCAAATTTTATTTATGGATACAATGAAATTGGGTTTAAAGTTTATATCAATAATGCAGCACAGACTAGTGGATTTGTAAAGTTTAAGCCAACTATGTATCACGGAATAAACGGACCAAGCCATTCAGTACCGGTTCCTGAACAGTATAATTTTGATTCAGAAAAAAGTATGTTTACAGGTTATGCAATATTTATTATGTATGATACTTCAGCTTTTTGGGCTGCCGATTTTAATTTTAATAATACGATGAGAATTGATTCCGCAATTTTTACACTTAATTACTCAACAAAAACACAGATTGTGGCATGGGATAATTCTATTTTAGAAAAAACATATTTTCTGTCAATGATAAAGCCTGATATCCCAAGAGTCGGTTTAAATGATCTTATTTTAATGCTGCACGAAACCGATGATATGTTTAGCTATTCAGAAGTAAATAATGCTGAAATGTTCATAAGACCATGGATGGAATCTATGGGACACGGTTCAAGCAATAATACGCACCCTGCAATGATATCATCCGGCAGGTACAAAGGTGTTGTTAATTTCAACATGCCTGGCGAATGGTATTTGTATGATTCAATTAAAGTAGGTGGAGATTTTATTACAAATTCACCTGCTCCAAAATTCATTTTACAGGTAAATTAAACAGTGAATAAATTAATTTTACTTTTAATATTTGCTTTATCAATTCAAAACTCTGTATATTCCTGCAATAGTTGCGGTGGCGGAACAGGTGATATAGCCGTATTGGCTCTTGATGGAATAGCATTATTTAATATTGGTTTTTCCCGTGATAACTATACTGGTTTTTGGGATAAAAACGGAAGCTGGAAATCAAATAATTATTCACAAGGTCAGTCTAAAATAATTTTAACCTCTGCATATAGATTAAACCGTCATATACAATTTGGTGTTTCAATACCGTTTGTATATAATACCAGCAACATACCCGGATTAAAATCGAGTGGTTCGGGTATTGGAGATATGGTAATTGGCGGCAGGTATGAAATATTCCATGAATTTCAGCCTAAAAAAATCGGTAAAAAATTATATCTTGATAAGACACTTCCCTATCTTGCATTGACATTCGGGTTAAATATACCTACCGGCAAATCAGAAGAAACAGCAAAAAATGATGTAGATATTACAGGTAAAGGTTTCTATTCAACTACATTAGGGATATCTGTTACAAAAAGCATTATTAAATCTAAATTTCAGATTATTTGTGATTTTAACTGGCAGCATAGTTTTGAAAAAAAATATTCTGAAATTTTTGGAGAGTCTATCAAATACGATTACAAAAAACAACCAGGCGAAAAATATAACTATTCATTAACGGCTAATTATATATTCAACAACTGGCATTCAGTTTCATTAACAGCATCAGGTTTCATCCAGAGTAATTATAAGATAAACCAAACTGAAGGCATAAATTCCAACGAAAGAAGCACTAATCTTTTATTAGCTTATACCTATTATCCTTCAATCCCTTTCAGGATAACAACTTCAGTGAAAATGGGATTACCCGGAAATGATTTTGGAGTTAATGCACAAGGTTCAACAGCATTTAATATCAATTTTACTTATTATTTAGCAGATCTGGAATGAGAAATTATTTTACAGCAATAACAATTATTTTTTTATTTGTAAATATTACAAGTTCTAATATTTTTTTATATAATTATTTTAAAGCAAACAAAATGATTGATTCAACACTATCAGAAAAAACAATCAAGATTAAATGCGCAGAAATGAGTTGTGATGCCTGTAAAAAAAGTATAACAAAATCCATTAAACTACTACAAGGCATTATTAAGCTGGATATCAACCTTGAAAACAAAATTATAACAGTTGTAATAGATGATACAAAAACTGATGAACAATCGGTATTAAACGCAGTTATAGAAGCCGGATACGAAGCGGAAATTATAAAATAGATTTACATATTTTTTTAGAAAGTTGTTATGCTTAACCCACTTGATAAAACCTTTTACCCGGGATCAATTGCAGTAATTGGTGCATCCTCAAAAGAAAGCAGTTTAAGTTATGAGCTTGTAAATAACCTTATTAAATATGGTTATAAAGGCTGTATTTATCCTGTTAACCCAAAAGCTACCTCAGTTCACAGTATTAAATCATACCCTGATGTTTTATCAATTAAAGACGAGATAGACCTGGCTGTAATAATGGTTCCCAAAGAACTGGTACTTGGAACAATTGATAACTGCCATAAAAAGAATATAGATTCTGTTGTAGTTATTACAGCAGGATTTAAAGAAACAGGCAGTGAAGGCGCAAAGCGAGAAGCTGAACTTGTTAAAAAAATAAAAAAATATAAAATGAGTTTGGTTGGACCTAACTGTATGGGTTTGATAAACACAAACCCTAAAGTTAAAATGAATTGTACATTTGTCCAGGGAACACCAATTGCTGGCGGTATTGGTTTTATATCTCAAAGCGGAGCGCTTGGTGCTGCCATTTTAAAAACCGTTCAGCAAAATGATATTGGATTAGCGCAGTTTATAAGTATTGGAAATAAAGCTGATATATCAGGAAATACCATACTTGAATACTGGTGGCAAAATGATGATATAAAAGTTATAACACTTTATCTCGAGTCATTTGGTAATCCCAGACAATTTATGGAGCTTACCCGTGAAATTACAAAAACAAAACCTGTAATTGCAATTAAATCTGCCAGATCAACTGCGGGAATGAAAGCTGCATCATCTCATACAGGCGCTCTTGCAAGCAGTGATGCAGTTGTTGATGCATTTATTGAGCAAAGCGGTGTCATAAGAGTTAATACAACTGATGAAATGTTTGATATTGCCCGTGCTTTTGATATGACTAATTTACCGGCTGGGAATAAGGTTGGAATACTTACAAATGCGGGAGGTCCGGCAATATTAGCAGTTGATGAATGCGCAAACTATGAATTAGTTGTCCCAGAACTTTCAACTAAAACTCAACGTAAATTAAAAAAAGTAGCTTCCCAAGAAGCCTCTGTTTTCAATCCGGTTGATATTCTTCCTTCTGCAGATGCCCAAATGTACTCAGATGCAGCAAAACTTATGCTTGAAGATAAAAATATTGATTCATTGATAATTGTAGTAGGTCCCCCGCTTATGCTGGATACCCTTGAGATTGCTTCAACTATTTGTGATACAGTAAAGGGAAGCACAAAAACAGTAATGCTTGTGTTAATGTCGCAGGATGTTGTTATTCCGAAGCTAAATGTTATAAATCCGGTTCACCCTCCGTTATACAGATTCCCTGAAAATGCTGCAAGGGCAATTTCCAGAATGGTTGCATATAAAAAATGGAAAGAAAGACCCGATGGTATTTATTTAAAATTTGATGCCAATAAAAAAGCTGTTAAAAAAGTAATTACCAAATACAGAAATAAAAGAAATGTTTATTTAAACTCCGAAGATGTTTCTATTATTTTAGAAGCTTATGGTTTGCCCATAATTAGCTCTATATTCGCAAAGAATATATTTGAGCTTATACAGATATCAGATAAAATAAAATATCCTGTTGTATTAAAAGCTGTTGGCAAAAAACTCATACATAAATCTGATATGGGCGGAGTTGAAGTAGATATTCATAATTCTGATGAGCTGTTAAGAGCAGCTTATAAGATCACAGAAAAACTTAAAAATAATAATGCTTTTGCTCTGCTTGAAAAATTTTTAATACAGCCTTATGTTTCTGGTGGAGTTGAAACTATACTTGGTATCACAAAAGATGATAAAGCCGGAAGTATGATAATGTTTGGTTTAGGCGGAATATTTGTTGAAGTATTCAAAGATGTTAACTTTAAGCTTGTGCCTATAAATGATGTTGAAGCATTTAATATGATAAGAGCAATTAAAAGTTTTGTAATGCTTAGCGGTGTAAGGGGAAGAAAATCGGTTAACCTAGAATACATTAAAGAAAGCCTTTTAAGACTTTCACAATTAAGTAATGATTTCCCTGAATTTAAGGAAATTGACCTAAACCCCTTTGTATTTTTTGATGAAAAGGAAAAATGCAGCATATTGGATGCAAGGATAAAGATTTAAAAATAATTATATTTTACTATTTCCAAAGGGATTTCATTCGAAATCCCTTTATTTTTTTCTGAAATAGGCATTTATTTGCTTTAATCTATAATATTTTCATTGTTTTGTTCATAATATTGAACTATCTTTTTAATTAAGTGGTTCATAAAAAATGAAAATGGATACCAAATCAATTACAATACACGGACTATCGAGTGAGTTAAATAATAAAATTCAAAAGAAATCAAAGGAATTTCATCTCAGCCAGAATAAAACTGTTAAGAAAATATTGGAAGATTCGCTTTTTGATAACGATAAAAATAATAAGGAAGAATTTAGTGAGTTTTTGGGATTATGATCAGAGCTTGATTATGCTGAATTCAATAAACGTGTTAAAGAATTAAGAATGATTAATAAAGAAGACTGGAAGTGATGAGTAAAATATTAATAGATTCCCGGTTTTAGATTATGGAAAGAGTATTAAGAAAACAGATTAGATTATAATGCTTCTGTTTAATAACCTGAATTCTATTAGAACTGAAAGCTCCCTTAATTATTATTTGCTCTTGCTTTGCAAATTTAGTTTTCTATGTAATAAAACTTAAATAATTGTTCTTGTTTATAACTTCGTAAGATGCATCAGGATACGATTTTTTAAAAGCAGCCGGAATACGGCTTTTATTTTGTGAATATTTCATCTCATAAGCATAGAGTTTTCCTCCCCTATCTTCAATCAAGTCAATTTCCTGCCTATCATAGGTACGCCAGAAGTAATTATAAGAATATAACCCAGAATATGACTGAAACTTTAATCTTTCCATGAGAATATAATTTTCCCATAACTGTCCAACATCATTTCTTAAACTAATCGGGTGGAAATTATCTATAATTGCATTTCTTATCCCATTATCATAGAAAAAATATTTCGAACTCTTAGTTATTTCCTTTCTCATATTTCTGCTAAAACCTGATAGTTTATAAATAACAAATACTTTTGTCAATAGATCAATATACCTTTCTACAGTTTTCACATCTAATCCAACCTTTCCGGCAATCTCGTTCAACGATACAGTTGAACCAACTTGGAATGCAAGCAACTGCAATAAGTTGAATATTTTTGAAGAGTTCCTAACCTTATCAAGAGCAAGTATATCTTTTATCAAATAAGATGCAATTAACTCACGTAAATATCTTTTTCTTTCAATATTATCTTCTACTAAGAGAACTTCCGGATAACTTCCATAAATCATTCTGCTTTCAAGACGTTCAGAAGTCTCGATTAAGTTTTCAGTATTTTTTAATTCCGACTGAGCAATTGGATATAGCTCGTAAGAAAATTTTCGTCCAGTTAAAGGTTCTCCTGTTCTATCTGCAAGATCGAAAGAAGATGAACCTGTTGCAATTATCTTAACATTTTTTACATGATCTATCATCAGTTTCAGCTTCAAACCAATCTCATCAATTTTTTGAGCTTCATCTATAATTAATAGTTTTGTTGATGCCAATAATTCTTTATACTTTTGAATACTTCTTTCTGCAATCTGATGCGTTGAAGGAATGTCTTCTCCGTTAATATATATGTATGGTTCATTAATTTTCTTTATAATACTTTCCAGTAATTTAGTTTTTCCAACTCTTCTGGCTCCTAAAATAATTATAACCTTACCCTTAGATAAGTTGTTTATTATGTTATTTTCAATATTTCTTTCGATGTACATAATGTAATATAATCTAAAATTAGTAATAATACAAGATATTTACGTAAATTTGTGGATTATAATCCATAAATTTACGTAAATTAACGGAACATATTCCATTATTTCGTATAATTTTTAGAAATACCAAACAGAAAGTTTATATTTTATCGTTTTTCTTACATTGTAAATAGAGTGTAATATTAATATTTTTGTGAGTTTAAATCAAACCAAAGAATTCAGCACACTCGCCCACAGGCGGCAGTTGTTCTTTTTAATTCGTAATTGATTTTGGCGCGTTGGTGTCCGTCAGAGCCTGATTTCATCCCGATAAATCGGGATTCAATAATTGGTTTATACCGATAAATCTGGAGTTCTTTTAATTCGTAATTTTTAATTCCTAATTCGTAATTGTATTTGGCGCGTTGGTGTAATTGGTTAACACGCCGCCCTCTCAAGGCGGAGAGTACGGGTTCGATCCCCGTACGCGCTACACTTTAAATAGTGAATTGTTTATATAGCTAGATAGTGAAATTAGCGGAGAGTTTTCAGCCTATCACTACTTATGCAGGATGTTCGCCTAAATATTAAGCGATAACGAAACAGAATCCCTGCATTGTAACGCCTAAGGCTTTATGCTTATTACTATAAATCATCATTTTTACTATAATCCTTCCAACTCTGGGATCTGCTTTAATGCTATCTACTAATCTTTTTTTATAATCAATTTTACTGAAACTTTCAATAACCTCATCGCTATCTGCATTCAGTTCCCGTTTTAGAAATTCTTTATAAGTTTCATCTTTTGGTATTTTCTTTTTTATCATTTCCTTTCCCTTTCACTACAAAAATAACTATTTTTCTATGTAATAATAACAATAAAAAAAGCAGGTTAAACCTGCCTAAAATACAAATTATAGTTTTAGAATAAAGCCTTACTAATTAAATTATTCATTATCTCTATCATCACTTTCCTTCCAGGAATTTCTGTCGCCCTCTATTTCTTCAATATCATATTCAAGACTTTCACGTTCATCATCATCGTTTAATGTCTTTATATGTTTTTCAATTAATCTTTTATATTGATTAGCGGCTCGATGTTCACTACTTACATATTCACTCAGGAAAAACGCATAAAAAACAAATACAAACACGGATAAATATATCATATTTTGATAAATGTTAAAAAAGGATTTCATAAAATGTGCAAATATAGAGATTAAAAAGCCCATAATATATGAGGCTAAAGCAAAATTAAGAATACTCCAAATTAAATTACCAGTAGTTGAAGTATCTATGAAATTTAGGTTTTTCACACCCCACCCAACAAACAATAGAATGGCACCTGAAAGCAATGTAGAACCATGTGCGAACAATTTATTTGCATAAAAGTCACTATATGAATTACCCATTTCTATTTTATCTTCTTTCATTTGTAAATTGATTTAGAGTATTTATTTATAGATAAATAGGTAGACTTAAGTCTGCCTGTATAGTTTAATGAAATATATTCAAATTATTGAATAATGTACATAATTCAATAATTAATTCTGAAATTTAAATTCTTTCTGGTCAGTACTTAGAGTTTTAATGTAAATTGCTTTGTCATTTTTAAAAATATTTATAACAATACCTGGCAAATGATCATAATTATAGTTACTATCGATCTTCAATATAATGTCAATTAATTCTCCATATATAATATATTCTTTAAAACTTTTACCTTCTATTTCTATATCTTCATTGATCTGTTTATCATCATAATTTTTATACTTTAATTTAAGCATATACTCACTGCCAGATGATTGTATTTGGATTTTATATACAGGTTTATCGAAAAATGAGTACTGCGGATTATTGTTAAAAAAATATTTTATAGGAATTAATGAAATGAAAAGTAACAAGATTATAAATATCGTAAAAAGTATTAAAAAGGATTTATTTCTATAAAAAGGTTTCAAAGATTTTACTCCTACTTGTTGATTCTCAACCTTCATTTCCGAAAATCTATCCTCTTTTACCATACGCTTTGAACTTTTACGCATTAAATCAATTGGCTCGGAATATTTCTCGTGTTCCCGTGAGTGTTCTGCTGCTTCTAACTGTTCTATTAAAGTTTTTGGCTTAGTCTTTTCCTGATACTCCCATTGCCTTAAAGCTTCTTTACCCATAACACCCTGTTTCATTTTTTCCCTAATGAATTTGCTCTTGTCTGATAACGGTTCATTTGGTGGTTCTCTGTTCATCTTGTCTCTCTCATAAATATCAGTAATGTCTTCTTTATGCAAATGTTCTTCATCATTATCATTTTGTATTTGAAAGTTATATCCACAATCACAGATGATTGTACTAAGTGGGTTATTTAATTTGCAATTAGGACAAATTTTATTTTTAACGGTTTCGATTTCATATTGCATTGATCTTACGGATTCAATATTATAAAAGTTGAAATGGTCTGCTAAACCCATGTTATACCCTTGTCTGTATTCTAATACTTGATGTGAGGGGTCAATTAATTGTTTATTATGAAATTTATTCTTGCATGTATTACATATTGGAATTTTAATAACATAATCATATGTTTTTTTAACTATTGAAAGCCATAATACATAATATTCAAATTCCCTATCAGTAGTGTGATAACCTACTTTTAATGTGTAGTCTATGTCAGTATTAACTTTGCAAAATGGACAAATATTATTATTAATACAATTAATAGTATCTTGTTTTAGTATAATAATGTTACTTGTTAAGTCTGTCATTTCTTGTAAGTTATTCCTGTTGACGGTTATGCCTTCTTGTTCATTATGTAATGCTTGTATATAAATATTACTGTCAATACTCGGGTCTAATTTCAAGTAATGATAACCATTGCAGAACTTTGCAAAATTAATATAATTATCAAAAACATTAAATTCTAACTTTGAACAAACTCGCCACTTCTTGTCAAGATGCTTGCAATTACTGCAAATAAGTTCGTAATATTGTTCCATTATTGACCCAATATGAATTTTTATATTATATGTCTATCACAAAAAATTTATTTGTTACAAAATCAAAAATAAAATATTAAAATTTAAGATTTTCATATATTATTTTTTTACGTAGTCGAATATAACTTATTTTTGCAGCAGTTAAAATTCGCCAATAAGCCCTAATATTAATAGTTTAGCATAAATACTTTGTGATAAATCCTAACACACAAAAGAGGGCTTTGAACCTACCTTACATTATCATCTTTACAAAAGCCATGCGCCCGTTTTATTTATTCCCGCCCTTGCGAAACCCACTAAACTTCCATTTCCATAATAGAAATAAAGCCATTTCTCCCCTTTATTAAAAGCATTAAGTCCTTAAAATCCTGATCGCAGCTTTTTTGTTTCTGCTTTTCTTTTGCGAAACTCATAGCTTTCGCTTCACTCAGCACGGGACAAGCCCTATTCAAACAGTCGCAAAATTCATTTGCATAAAAAATAAGTGCTATTTAGGAGAAAACCCAAAAACGGGGTTTGCTTATAGCACAGTTTTCAAATTTCCCTTTTAGCTTTTCTATTTAGTGTTATCTGTTCTTTTTAAACGTCTTCTAATCTTATTTAAAACTTCTACAGGAATATCCCGCCAATCACAAGCAAATTCTCTGTAAAAAATTATATGTTCTTCGGGATAGACTACTACGCTATATGTATCTTTATTAATATCAGCATACATATATTTGAAATCCTGCCATAAACTGTCGCTATCAGTTTTATTCACTTCAATAGCAATCTGTGAATAAACGGATACAGTGAAAAATAATATTAAAAATATGTATTTCATTTTATTTCAAATTCTTCCACTTCAAACTTCAATGTCGTATAAATTTTTTCTTTTGTTGCGGGATTTAAAATTTCAATTCTGTATTTATGACCCGAAGGAAAATAACCGTCAAATAAAAAGTTATTATCAGGTAAATCACACTTAATAATTTCTACATTAAAAAGTTTATCGTCCTGATATATTATTTTTTCCATTCTCATCAAATCTACAGGATATGGGCTTATAGCAATATAAGTTATATAACTATTTTCGATAGTATTTATATCCATATACCCCTGTTGTGAGTATAATGGCAAAGTAAATAATATTAAAAATATATATTTCATTTTACTTCAAATTCCTTTGATTGCCCTATTAGTTTACCGTGAATATCTAACATAATAATTTTCCATCTGCCTCGTTCTAATTTATCAATAAAATATAGACAAGGTGTATCTGATGGGCTTGCCCCTTTGTAGTCGTTAGTTATACCTGTTTCTAAGTTAATCAACCTTTGAGTAAAAGAAGTAAAACCTATATTCTGATAATCATAACGATAAAAATACCATACGAAATTACTTTTAACAACAGTAACATTTGTATTTATAAAGTTATCGCCTTGCATACCCTCACAAATAATTACTTCACCTGTTTGAGCATAGAGTGATATACAGAATAAAAAACTAATTACTATTAGCGTTTTTTTCATTAGCGTTATTTTTTTAATTGTCCTTTGTATTTCTGGTTTGCAATTTGTTTTTTATTTAAAAGCGATTTTTGTTATCAAGTAAATACATTGTTTATTTACGCTATTTCACTTCAAATTCAATAGACCTGCTTATTTCTTTTCCCTTAAAATAAACTATTACTACATACTTACCGCTTTGCAAAAAATCACCACCCATTATGTCTGTTACTCGCTCACTCTTATAAATCCGCCTCTGTTCTTTTATTACTACTTGGTCTATTTCTTCACCACCAGTATAACACCAAAATAAATATCCTTCTGTAATATTTAATTTATCGGTCATTGCAAAATAATTGTTCCCTACCTGCCCTGATAGAGATACATCCTGCGAAAATGCTACTTGGGATATTAAAAATAATATTAAAATATATTTTTTCATTATTTGTAATTCCTTTTAATTTATAATTCTATTTTTTTTGAAGTCGCTATATACTTGCTATGCTATTTATTTTTAGCTATACGCTTAATTTATAAAATTGTTATTTCATCTTTGCACGTCTTCTAATCTTATTTATTTTACTTCTAATACTTTTGAAGTCGCTATTAAATTATCTTCGTTATCATAGCACTCAACAAACCACTTTCCCTTTTTGTAATCAACCCTAAAAAAAACTCCACCGTCTCCATTGCTTACATCTGATGTAACCCAGTATTTTACTTTGCCATTCCTGTACACTTTGAAATGCAATACACAGTCATCAAGCGGTACGTAGGGTGAGTATAGCACTGGAATTAACCCATCTGGAAATACATTAGTGGTCTGCTCATTTTTAATATTAAGAAAATCAATCCTTCCCTGCTGGGAACTTGTGTATCTTACCGTTATCAGAATGAATAATATTAAAAAGATTTTTTTCATTTAAGTTTTAATTTGGATTTATTTTTGGTTTTTAGTTCAAGGTCGCTGGTATCATACAACTTTCTTTCGGTATATGCTTTGCCTTGATTATCAACTATCATATCCTTGCCGTAATTTTTGCCAGTGTTATAATCTTTAACATCGTTGCTGGCATCAATTCTTTTTTTATAAGTTTTCATAGGTGCAAGCATATCTGTTTGTTTTTTTTCGGGTTTTAACCTCCATTCATCACCTTTTCTTTCATCATAAGTCGTAATTCCTATTTTGTTCTTCTTTGATTCTGAATATAATGCCATTTTTATAACCCTTTCTTATAATTTTATTTTACTTCAACAATTTCATTGATGTAAACTGTATTCTCTTTTTTGATTACTATCCTATATCTGCCTTTTTTAGCAGTAAAATAATTCCACTCATAAAAATCTTTTGCATCTTTATCCCCACCCAATATACAATTATCATTCATATCGTAAATGCAATATGATAAAATAAATTCAGGTAGAGTATATCTATCTGTAACAGCAAACATTCCACCATCTACTTTAATAAACTGTGAGTAGCTTAATGAAACTAAAAACAATAATATTATTATCGCTTTACTTACTCTAAAATAAATTTTCATATTTTTACCTTCCTAAAAACTTCACTAAATTTTCATACCGCTTATTTTTAAATATAATAAAAAAAACTTTAAAAACAGTATCATGGTATGATATTTTTTTGATTTATTGGTATTTAGAGAATTATTATCTAACTTATACCCCAATATAGTTCTAATCCTTAATGGGATATTCATAAATATATATAATAATACGAAATATAATCATAATTTGTATTTTAGAACAGCAGGCTTGATAAAGGGTTTCAACTGATATTTTACTTTCAGATACTTTATTAATGGTTCGATATTGTAACTATTGGGGCTACAGTTCAAATAGTGAATTGTTTAAATAGCGAGATAGTGAAATAGGCAGAGAGTAACTGCTTCTCCCTTAATATAAGCAGGAGATTCCCCTGACTGATGAACAATAGCGAAACAGTATTTCTACATAGTAACGACGAAGGCGTTATACGCGATACAGTTCAAATAGTGAATTGTTTATATAGCGAGATAGTGAAATAGGCAGAGAGTAACAGCTTCTCCTTTAAAATAAAAGCAGGAGATTCACTTGACTGATGAACAATAGCGAAACAGTATTTCTGCATTGTGACCCCGAAAGCGATATGCTTGTTACTATAAATCATCATTGTTACTAACTCAATTAATCACTTCGAGTTACTGTTGAAAAACAAAAAGATATGACATCAAGATTACTTAAATTATATTTTTCTATAATTATTTCTAACGGTTGTATTGGCTAAAAACAAAAAAATTGAGCAGCAAATTCAGTTTACAGAAAACAAGTACTTTATTTGGGCGGCATTCATTTCGTTAATTATATGTGTATTTTTTATCGTTTCTTATAAAATAACTTTTGATGATGATTTTTTCTGGCATCTTGCCAGTGGTCGTTTTATTGTTGAAAATAAATATGTACCCGATAAGGATGTATTTGGTCATGTAACTTCAGGGGTTGAATGGATACCGTTTGAATGGGGCTGGGATGTTCTTACATACAGCTTATATGAAATTGGAGGCTATAATGCAATCTTGTTATTTAGTATTAAATCCATATAATGCATTATTTCAACCAAAGTTATTTGAGGAAATGATAATAAATAACATTGAGCAAACAAAAATTGAATATAATCGGAAATTATTAAGTGAAAAAAACGGTTATTTTTCAGAACAATGCAAATGGTTACATTAAAATATATCCGCTAACTATTTACAGTTTGCATATATAATTGATAAGGAATATCTATAACTAGCTCTATCTTTTACCGCTTCCGTTACAGCTAGGACAAATTTTTTGTCCTTGTCCTCCACAGAAATTGCAAGATACAATCCCATTACTGCAAAGAGGATTATAACAGGAATGCCATTTCCTTCCTTCGCCTAAGCAATAATTACAAACCTGCTGGGTACCATCAGGCATATCAACTACCCCTCCGTTACAATTGCAAACTTCCCATTTGCCACCGGCTCCATTGCAATTAAAGCAGGCATACGAGCTATTACCACCACATCTGATACATACTTGAGCTCCAGAACCGGCACAACTATTACATGGTAATTCCTGAGAATATAACATACCGGTAAGTATTAAGGAAATTACAAATATAACTGTGGTTATTAATCCTAATTTAAATTTCATAATTCACTTTCTGATATTTTTTAAATGATTCATGGTTTAATTTTTATTTTTTAAAAACTTCCGTAAGCAATATTTTTGTTAAAATTGCATTTTCGGTTGCAGTAAACAAGTTAATTGAAAGGGTGTTAGGTTTAATGGTATAATTATTGCATAAAATACTTATAATCTGATCTTTATCTGTTAATTCAAACTCAAATGAATATATTACCTCAAAATTATTATTGTTAGATACTTTTAATATCTTACCATTATCAGTAAATATTTCAAAGCCATCTAACGAAGCAATTTCAGAGATAGATTTTTCGTTTATATCTTTATAACCATCTGAAGATTTTTTTGAATATGAAGAACATGTTGTTTCATGACCTGTACCGCATTTTTTATTGCATTCAGCGCACACACAATTTGGTTCAGGAATTTGTGAATATAATTGATTATTAAAAACTCCGGTTGATAGCAATAAAAAGATAAGCATTCCAAAAGTAAAAAGAATTGATAATTCTGAATTTTTCATATTAGTAATTGAAATATTTAATAAAATATAACTAAAATTATGCAAATAATGCGTTTTTTGGATATGGATGAAAGCGATTAAGGGATTTAAGTGTATTTTCAGATATATGTTACATCCTTTATAACAAAAATAATGTTATAAATTCGAGTTAAACAGTCAATAATTATTGATATGACCTCTAATAAAATACTTTAAAACTGGCATAATATTTGTGATAATTTCATTGAATAATTGAATTAGAAACAAAAAAAGAGCCTGATAAATCAGGCTCTTTAAATAAACTACTTTTAAAAATAAAATTTATTTCAGTTTTGCGCTGTATAAAATCTTTTCCATTGTTGCATTGTTCTTTTCAAAGTTTGCAGTTGGAGTGAAAATATATAGTACATAATTACCTTTTCCGCCGTTTTCAATAGCTGACATCACATACATCATCATATCTGCACCGTCAATTTTTCCTCTGGCAACGGTAATAAAACCTTCCATATTACCTTCTTCGTAAGCAAAAGCTTCACCATCGGGATCAAAATCAAAATCAGCTAATGCTAATCCTAATAACTCATCTGCGGTAATCTTATCATTTGAAAATATCACAAAAGTTGTACCCATTGTTTTATCTTCGCTCATAGCTGTAAACTTTGTTTCTGTATCTGATGAAATTGTCCAGTTAGATGGCGCACTGAAATGAAACTTTCCGTCTTTAGAAACAAGTTCAGTCCAATCAGCCGGAACATCTGACTTAAGCTCTTTTTTAGGCGCATCAGATTTCTTAATCTCTTTCTTTTTCTTATCGCCCTCTTTTTTATCTGTTGTTTGGGTTTTTGTGTCTGTTTTTGTATCTGTTTTTACATCTTTTTTGCTTCCGCAGCTGCTTGCTATAAAAGCAAATATTAATAAAACCACTATTAATGAAGCCGTATTGAGCTTTTTCATAAAACCTTTCTATTAATTTAGTTTGAAGTAGAGCAAATATAATAGTAAATAATTAATAAAACAAGTTTTGTATTAAATGAATAAATTCCGTTTATTGTTTATATATCAAAAAAACACTTCTATGAAAGAAGTGTTTTAATGTTGTATAACTCAAAGACGAGTCAAGAATCAAACTTATTTTGCATTATTAAGCAGGTATTGCACTATTATCCTGAATTTGAGAGATTTGTGCTTTACGTTCAGCTTCAATTCGTTGCAGACGCATAGAATCAGTTTTAAATTTCTTATTAAATAAACCCATTGCATAATTTCTGAATATATACCACCAGAAACTTCTTTCTTTTAATGAGTCATCAATAAGATGTTCTACTTTTTTGTGTTCCGCAGGTACCATGCTCCAGTGAAGACCTGCTGTTTCGTGATGCACTGTATGCAGACCATTATTAAATAACATAAAGTTTAAGAGTCCTGTGAAATTCCTTGAATGATTCCATTCAGATTCTTCATTGGCATGAACGTGCTGGACATAATTAAAAATTAATACACTGAAAAGGGATATCTGCTGTGGAATGATAACAAAATATAATGCTTTTTCCCAATCTATAATAAGAGCAACGCCAATCCATAAAACTAATATTAAATATTGAGCTATTGATAGAAAAAATCTATTTTTGTTACTTTTAAATTGTGTTTTAAGATAATCTCTTATAGCTTTCTGCTGATAAAATCCGCTTATAGTTGGATAAGTAAGCAATGTTAGAAAATTATTCTTTTCACTGAACCTGTATGTAATAGTATAATCACCAATACGGTTATTCATTTTATGGTGATTTTTGTTATGTGTTGGTATCCACGCAAACACAGGGAAACCATAAAATACAGTAAGCCACCAATCCTGTAATGTATTTAAAAAATCTGATTTCCACATCCTTACATGATTATGGTTATGAGTGATAACAGATACAGAAACAGAAAGGAAACAATAAATCACATAAGTCAGCGGATGAACACCTATGGTTGTCCACTGAAGAATAAAAAGGGTTGTTGTTAAAACCATATATATAATTGTTTTTATATCGGCTTTGTATCTAAGCATAATTTTATTTTTAAATATTAAAAGATGTTTTAATTTTTGATAATTCAATATAAATAAATATAAAGGTTTTCTTAATAAAAAAGCATGTTTAAAAAGTAATAAACAAACTTAATATAATTAAATATAAGGGATTTTAAAGGGATATTCAAGCTACAAAATTACACTAAAATCAAACTTTATGTTAAATCACAAAATAACTTTTAAAAGAATGAATCCATTAAAAATAGTAATAACATAGCTATATAATTATACTTAGATTTTTCCCTAAAAATAACTATAATAAAGTTTTGATGTATATTTTCTATACTATTATAGGGATATATAGTGTTATTTATAGCTGATTTTACTAACTATTAAAAGTTAATTTATACATAATTTACTCTACTTGATTTATTTATTAAGTAGGTTATATTTGATTATATAAATTATTCAAGAGGAAGTTTATGAAGCAATTAATTTTGTTTTTTGTTTTATGTAGTTTTGTTATTATTCTAAACGGTTGCGATTCTTCAACAGATAGCAAATCAACAAGCAATACGCCACCTACATTGGTGTATCCATATGATAATGATTCTAATGTAGCCTTATTGACAAATTTTCGATGGACGGGAGAAGCAAACGTAATTTGGATTGATACAAACCCTTCATTTCCCAGTCCTATTTCATATACTGTAACCGGAACAACTTTTACACTAACTACTCCATTAAGTGCAAACACTTCGTATTACTGGAAAGCCGCTAAAATAGTTAGTGGGACCCCTTACTGGTCAAGCAATTATTATTATTTCAGAACAGTAAATTAAAATATTGAAGTTAAACAATTCTCAATTGCTTCTCTTTGGATTGCATCAACTGTGTTGATGCATGCATTGACATAGTCAATGCAATCAAAAAAAAACTAAATTCCATTTGAGTCTCTTTGGATTGCAACAACTGCGTTGATGCATGCATTGACATAGTCAATGCAATCCAAAAAAATCAAAAATCATCATCTAATTTTAATTTATCAAATGGATATGATTTATTAATTTTTGCTAAATAATCTTTCTCAGATTTATATCTGAAATAATAACTTCCAAATTCCCAATCTTTAGGATCTTCAATTAATTTATGCTTTATAGGATTATGCCAAATATAGTTTAATCTTGTAAAATACGATCTTTCGAAAGTTAAACATTTATCCCAATAATTATGCCATACTTTGTTATAATCTTTAATGAATTCTACATTTTTATTAATCCAAATTGCAGAATAACGATGTATATTTCCCATCATATTACTAAGTGTTTCTGGATTATCTGGTGACTCAATCATAAGATGATAATGATTTTCTAAAATCACCCAATCTTCAAGTTTCCAACGAAAATTATCCACTGATTTAAAAATATAATCTAAAAGTTTTAGCTTACTTTCTTTTGATTTAAGTAATTTCTTTTTGCCATAGATTGACCCAGTAATAAAATATTTAGTATTTTTCTTAAATAAATGGGGTGGATTATGATTATATCTTTTTAAATCATCCAATTGATTTTAAATTTATTTAAAAATACTTTTATTTACAATACAATACTTCAATTGCTTCTCTTTGGATTGCATCAACTGCGTTGATGCATGCATTGACACCCATAAAGGCAGGCAGTCAATGCACTCTAAAAAAATCAGACAAACTTCCTCAGCCTGCATAAAACTTCATCCTTACCCAGCACATATGCTATCAGCCCAAGCTCAGGACCATGCTCTTCACCAGTTAATGCAAGTCTAACAGGCATGAACAGGTTTTTACCTTTTATACCTGTCTCCTTTTGAACTTCACTTAACATGGGCTTAAAATTATCTATAGTAATTTCAAGCATTAAATCTGTTTTTGCAATCATTGATTCAAATACCTGTTTTGAAGTTTCGCTGTTTACTAACTCACTTTGTTCTGGTGATAAACTTACTTCGTAGTAGTATGTTTTAGCCTGTTCTGCTGCTTCATCAAGTTTACTTATGTAATTCCTGATTGCAAATACTACACGTTTAGTTTTAGCAATATCACTTGTATCTATTCCGCTTGAATTTAGAAATGGTATAATAAGTTCTGTAAGCTTATCAATATCATAATTTTTAATATACTCGCCATTCATCCAGTTAAGCTTATCAACATTAAATACCGCTCCTGCAGAATTAACCTTTTCAATTGTAAACAATTCCACCAGTTCATTTTTTGAAAATATTTCTTTCTCCTCACCTTCGCCGGGATTCCAACCCAAAAGTGTCATAAAATTCAACAATGCTTCCTTAAGATAACCTTTCTTAAGGTAATCCTCAGTTGCAACATCACCCTGCCGTTTACTGAGTTTTGATTTATCGGGATTCAGTATAAGCGGTACATGAGCCATTTGAGGCACTTCCCAGCCAAAAGCATTATATAATATTATATGTTTTGGAACTGATGTTAGCCATTCTTCTCCCCTTATGATATGAGTTATCTCCATCAAATGATCATCTATGACATTGGCTAAATGATATGTTGGGTAGCCATCGCTTTTAAGCAGCACCTGGTCATCAACAAGATTAGTTTCTATCCTAACATTTCCGCGGATAATATCCTTAAATTTTATTTCAGTATCCAAAGGAACTTTTAATCTAATAACATATGGGATCCCTGATGAAAGTTTTTCCTTTACTTCATTTTCCGTCAGAACCCTTGCACGCCTATCATACATAGTCTGTTTGCCTTGCATTTGCTGGACTTTACGCATTTCATCAAGCTCTTCGGCAGTTTCAAATGCATAGTAGGCATCTCCATTAGCCAGAAGTTCATCACTGTATTTTTTGTATATCTCCAAACGCTCTGATTGAGAATAAGGACCAAACTCACCGCCAACAACAGGACCCTCATCGTAATTCAATCCCATTTCGTTCAGAATATTAATTAGATTTTCAACAGCACCTTCAACTTTGCGTGATTGATCTGTATCTTCAATCCTTAATATAAACTTTCCTTTATTATGCTTAGCAAACAAGTAGTTAAACAATGCTGTTCTAAGACTGCCCAAATGCAGATATCCTGTTGGTGATGGTGCAAAACGTACTCGTACTTCTTTATTCATTAATTTCTATTTCTAAGGATAGCGTTATGGTCTTCCCATATAAATTAAACACTTAAAAAGTAGTATTTTTTAGTTTTCAAAGGCGCAACATATCCTAAACTGGAATGTCACCTTTGCCTGTTATAGAATATTGTTTCAAAAAGATTGCTTCCTAATGGCAATCTCAGCAAACGCTCATCGCAAATAATTACTTTATGCTAACCAATTCAACATCAAACAACAAAGTTGCATTTGGAGGAATTACACCACCGGCACCACTTGATCCGTAGGCAAGATCAGGTGGAATTGAAAGCTTGCGTTTGCCTCCAACTTTCATTGTCATAATGCCTTCATCCCAACCTTTGATAACCTGACCAACACCAATTGTAAAAACAATGGGTTGGTTCCTGTCTCTTGAGCTATCGAATTTCTTACCGTCAGTAAGTGTCCCTGTGTAATGAACTGAAACTGTCTGTCCTGATTTTGGTGTTTCACCAGTGCCAACTACTTCATCTGTATATTTAAGACCTGATGCTGTTGTTTGTTCGGTTCCTGTCATATCTTTATTGCATCCTCCTGCGAATGCTATAATAAATAATAAAATAAATGTTATTATAAATGTTTTCATTTTTAATGTTAATGTTAATGTTAATGTTTTTTAAAATTTATGTTTAGTAATGTTTTGATTAATTAATATTCAAGTTTAGATTTTGTAATAAATTCAGTAAGAAGATCAACTGTCTGGTCAATATCCTTAAGGCTTAATGTTTCAACGGATGAATGCAGATATCTTGTTGCAACCGATACTACACCTATTGCAACCCCGCCGCGTGATTGCGAAATTGGGTCAGCATCTGTCCATGTATAACCGTAGTCAACATCTATTTGAATTTTCATCTTCTTTCTTTTTGCTGTTTCAATAAGTTCATCGGCAAGCTTATTATTGCTTCTTACTCCGCGTGTAATAACCGGACCTTCGGCAATCTTAGTTACTCCGAATTTTTCTTTTGGAATTTCTGGCTGATCTGAACAGGGGGTAACATCAATGGCAATTGCAGCATTTGGCTTGAAGTAATATGCAGGATTACTAGCGCCCCAAACTCCGGTTTCTTCCTGTACTGATGATACTCCATAAACTGTGTTTTTAAGGTTTTTTACAATTGAAAGTTTCCTTAGTGTTTCTGCTACTATATATACACCAATTCTGTTATCCCAGCATCTGGATGTAGCAGTACCGTTTGTCATTTCTTGAAAATCTCCACCAAAAACAACGGGGTCACCAATAGAAACATATTTTTCAGCATCTTTCCTGTTTTTAGCTCCAATATCCAGCCATACTTCATGCATTTCCAGTTTTTTATCTCTTTGTGTATTAGTTAAAAGGTGAATGGATGTTTTGCCTATGACAGCATGAACTACACCTTTTTTTGTTAGAATCCTTGCTCTGTGAGATACGAGGATTGTAGGATCAACCCCGCCTATGGGTCTTACATAAATAAACCCATTATCGTTAATGTAATTTATAATCAGTCCTACCTCGTCTGAGTGTCCGACTATCATTATGGACTTATCTTTTCCGGGATTTAGAGTAGCAGTTAAATTACCATGAATATCTTTTTTAATATCAGGACAGAATTTTTCAACTTCTTCTTTCCATATTTTTTGTACAGGTTCTTCAAAACCTGAAGGGGCTGGTGTGTTGACTAAGTTAATAAGAAATTGTTTTTGCTCGTTTTTCATATAATTTGTTTTTAAAAAAGTTCTTTGATAAAACAGTTAATAAGTTGAATATTTACTTAAAAGGGCATGGCAGTTAAAGTAAAAAAATATTTTGTAAATTAAAACCTAAGATGCTATTTTCTGGTCGTTGAATTTAACGTTTACTATGGCTGATATTCCCTGCTCTGCCATTGTAACACCATACATCGAGTCAGCCGCTTCCATGGTGCGTTTATTATGAGTAACTATGATAAACTGTGTTTCTTCCGAGAATTTGCGGATAATTTTTATGAACCTATCAATATTTGCATCATCAAGCGGAGCATCAACCTCATCAAGGATACAGAAAGGCGAAGGCTTTACCTGGTAAATGGCAAACAACAAAGCAATGGCAGTAAGTGTTTTCTCTCCGCCTGAAAGAAGGTCAATCAACTGTGGTCTTTTGCCTCTTGGTTTAGCAATAATTTCTATTTTGGCATCAAGTGGGTCAGGATTATCAGGATCAATAACTAATCTTAGATCAGATTCATCACCTTCAAGGAAAAGTTCTCTGAAAATTGCCATGAAGTTCTGCCTGATTAGTTCAAATGTTTCGGTAAATTTATTTTGTGCTGTTTTATTAATCTCGCTTATCAGATTCATCAGGTCATTTTCAGCTTTAGTAAGGTCATTTCTTTCTTCAGTAAGTTTTTCAAGATCATGTTTTTCCTGCTCATATAAGTTAAGCTCTAACTGACCTGAACCTCCTAAAGTTCTTAGTTTACTTTTAAGTCTGTCAACTTCTGCTTTGGCTCTAATCAGATCAAATTCAAAAGAATCTTCATATTGTGTATAATCAATATCAATTTCGTATTCTTCTTTTATCTTATCTTTATGTTCTTTTATTTCGAGCCTGTCTTTGGTTAGTTGCATTTCATTTTTGTGAATGAAATCAATAAGACTATCCCTGTTAGTTCGCAGAGTTTTTTGTTCACTATCAACTTTATCAACCAACGAGCGTTTTACTTCATATTCACTTCTTATAAAACTAAAATCTGCCTCAATACCTGCTTTTTCACTTTCAAGAAACCTTAATTTTGGCTTTAATCCGTTTACAGTGCCATCATTGTTATATGATTCCAACTCTGCATTAAGTTTCTTGATTTCAGTTTCATATTCATTGCATTCAAGTGTTCTGGCTTCGATATTATTTCTTCTTGATTTAATATTTTCTTCATTCCTGAAATGTTCATTATCAAGATTGGAAAGTTCTGCTCTAACTTTTGTAATTTCTATATTGAAAGTATTATATTCTTCGCGCTGTGAAGTAAGCTCATCTGCAAGATTTTCAAGTTCAGTAGTAAAATGCTCAAGCTCTTTTTCCCGCTGATACTTATTATTTTCTGCGGATTCAATATCAAGTATCAGCACATCTATCTTTTCAGAAAGCTCTTTATTGGATGCTGAAAGCTCATCATTATCCTGCTTGTAAAGAGTTATTTGCTTGTTTGTTTCTGTCTTTAGATAATTTAACTGCTGTATCATGTTCTCGGATGTAAGAATTTCTGATCTTTTTTCCTGGAGTTTGCTCTGTCTGCTATCAACATCAATTGCTGCAAAATTACTTTTTAACTCACTTAAATTTTCAGTATCAAGATCAATGGTTTTCTCAATTTCGGTAATTTGCAACTGAAGTCCTTCAATAAGTTTTTCTCTGCCTATTTTAAGTGTTTCTTCATTTGTCCTGCTGCCTGCTCTTAAAAAACTATTTGTTACTATATCGCCATCAAGAGTAATGAACTTGATGAAATTATCATTTGAAAGTTTCCTGGCAATATCAAGGTTTTCAACAATAACAAATTCATCAAGCAGATATTTGTAAAGTAACAATAAATCATCCGTGCATTTTATGAATTTATCAGCCCAACCATAAACGCCTTCGTGGCTTAATATTTCAGGGAATTCTTCCTGGAAGATATTAAGGGTTGTATTGTATAGCTGGTCTTTAATTATAAATGTAACTTTACCTTTTTGATCATGGGTGAGTATCTTTATAAAGTTATCAGCAGAATCAAGATTGTTTACAATCAGATAATTTGAAACTTCACCTAAAGCAGTTTCAATTGCAATCTTGAATTTTTCTTCAACTTCAAGTTTCTCAATTACAACCGTAGCGCCTTTTTCATTTTTTTCTTTAACAAGATACTTTATTCCTTCAGAGTAATCATCAAAATTTTCAAGCAGGTTGGTTTGAAACTCAATTTTATTTTTCAGCTTTTCAGCTTCATGCTGTCTATAAATAATATCTTTTTCAAGGTTACTAATATCTTGACTGTACTTATCTTTTATCTTTTTCTGTTCTTCGTACTCAGAGTTTTGCTTGGAATATTCATCTTTAAGATTGTTAATATCATTTTCAGCTTCACGAAGTGAAGAATCAAATTCAGCAACTTTGTTTAGGTTTGCAATATTTTCATCAGCAAGTTTACTGCATCTTGATATCTGGTCTTCAAGTCTGTTCTTAATAATTTCATACTCACTTCGTTTTTCGTGCAATACTTTCGCGGTTATTGCATGTTTAAGAGTTAAATCTTTTAATTCTTCTTTGCTTGATTTAACCTTAATTTCGGTTTCATCAAGAGTAGTCTTTTTAGTTGTGCGTGAGTCTTCCATCAGATCAGTTGTACTTTTAAGTACTATAATCTTATCTTCAATTGATGTTCTGTTAGCAACAGCGCTTTTAATTTCAGCTTCAATTTCAATTTTTTCCCTGCCGAAACGTTCAATATTTTCCTGCAGGTATTTAATCCTTTGCTCTGAAATTGATATTGATGTTTGAATTTTGTTAATGCTTAAGTTAATATTATTAAGCTTTTCCCTGGATTCATTTAGCTTTGCTTCTGTTAGAGAAAGCTCTGATTTAAATCTTTCAATAATATTTTCATTCTCATTAAGGCTGGTTTGCAGGGATTCTCTGACTTTTTCTTTGCTTTTTAATTCTCCCTCAATATTCTTTGTTTCATCAATAAGCTTTGAATATGCGCGGGTATGATAATCAATTTCAATTTCTTTAAGCCTGATACTTACTTCCTTTGCTTCCTGCTGCTTCTGTGCAATTCTTTCATATGCATTAACAGTTCTTTGCCTATTCCTTATTTCAATGTTTGCCTCATTGATATTTTCACGGGCAACTTCAAGCTTGTAAAGTGCTTCACGCCTTCTTTCCTTATACTTGGTTATTCCCGATGCTTCTTCAAATAGCTTTCTTCTATCCTGTGTGCGGTGAGAAAGTATCTCGTTAACCATCTTAAGCTCTATTACAGAATATGCATCAGAGCCCATTCCTGTATCCATAAACAGTGAAGTAATATCCTTTAAGCGGCAGTTTATGCCATTTAGCATATAGTTGCTGGCTCCATCTCGAAAACAGCGGCGGGATATTTTTATTTCTGTATATTCAGATGGAAGAATTCCTTTGGTATTCTGTATTGTTAATGATACTTCAGCGTATCCTAATGGTTTACGGTTCTTTGTGCCGTTGAAAATGACGTTTTCCATTGTTGTGCTTCTTAACACACTTGCTTTTTGCTCGCCAATTACCCAGCGGACAGCATCAACAATGTTTGTCTTTCCGCAGCCGTTTGGACCTACTATGGCTGTCATGCCAGCATCAAAATCAATTGCTAATTTATCAGCAAATGATTTAAAGCCGAATATTTCAAGTTTACTTAAATACAAATAAAATTATTTTATTTTTTGAGCACCAATTTCACAAATTAAATCTGTAATCTTGAGGTTAAAACAGTAATCCAAATAACCACATTATACAAAATTAATGATTTTTTCTTTAAAATACAGAATTAAATAGATGTGATACAATTAATTAACATTCTAATTCGTGTGAAGCATACCTTAAGGCAACGAAACCTAACACTACGCTATCCATACTTATTATTAGTAAAATTTGAAAATATAATGAAATTAGTGTTTAGGCTTTTTATAAATTGTCTAAAATTGTTAAGAATTCATTATAATTTTAAAAATGTCATCACAAGCCTGAAGTAATCGAAAACATTCCTTGTGGCATTAAGATAGAATAATACTCCACTGCTTAATAAAACTATAGAGATAATACCATATGAATACACTTTCAGGAAAAATATATCGAAAATTAGGTACGTTCCTTTTAGAATCCGATACAAGGAAACTAAATACAGGAATCCGGCAGCTAATAGCCCGATAATAACAAAATCTGTATTTGCCTGAAGTATTCTTAAATAGAATGTGTCAATAACCAAAAGTACTATTGTTGGCAGAAGACCCCAAACAGTAATAGTATAAATATTGTTAAAACCTACCCTGTATTTTATTGTAAGAGAAAATAACCATATTATTATTGCTATAAAGAAAATTTTGATAAATGAAATTGCCGCGAGTAATCCAACAAGTTTAACCGGATTTGCCATGTATTGATCGAAGTATATCTTTATTTGATCATGTGAGATAATGACAGAAAGCATTATATCAAGTAACTGTGAATCTTTCCAGAAGTATAACAGGTTGGCAAAAAACAATCCACTGCCAATAGAAAGTATAATCGCTAATAGTATGTTATGGAAAGTTGGTATCAGGTTCTGCTCTCTTACATCAGTATAAAATATGAAAGGTCTAAATAATGCGCGCCAAACATTTTCACGGAATCTTCTTACGCTGTTAGCAAGATAAATGAACAAAATGAATGTAATGAGTCCGGTAAATACAAATGCCAATGGTGCTTCTTTTGAAAATGTGCCTATGTTTAAATTAGGAATATCTTCACCAAGGAATTCTTTCCTTAAAATAATTGCAGGGGGTCTTTGTTCACGATAAAGAGTGTATAGACCCGTAGTGCGCATATACTGGTTTGTAATATCAGGATACTTTAAATTTGGAACATCAGAATTCCAGTCAGTAAACGACTGGAAGAAACCACCCATTAGTGATGTAGTTTTTAACAGCTTAATAAAATCAACTATATATTTTGACTGTGCTTCAATTGATGATGGATCGCTGTAACCTGAAGTATTTGAAGGATTGATAATCTTGCCGTAGTTAGAAATAAATATTTTTTCTTTCTTAAGTTTTATATCAACAGCGGCATTTTTAAGCAGGTTAAAATCTCCTTCGTAGAAATTGATTCCGGTAAGATCAACCAAATCACGGCATATATCGTTGTAATAATTTCTTGTTGAGTAATAAATTAGCCTGTTATCAATTTGTTTTGCAGTTTTTACCATTCGCTTTACGTATATTCTGCCTGCCGAACCGGTAACATCAAAATCGTTGCCTAAGCCATAAGCAAAAATACAGGGGTTATTTTTATGAGCAAATATCATTTCGTTAAGCTGATTTTCTGCAAGTTGAAGGAAATTTTCTGATTCAAGTATTGAACCCGGAACCGTAAAAACAGGAATTTCTTCCATAACAAACAAACCATATTTATTGCAAAGATCTATAAGATAACTGCTGGCGGGTCTTCCATATAATTTAATTACATTGCAGCCCAAAGATTTTATCAGCTTAACATCTCTTTCAACATCGCTATATAATGCACACAATCCTGTGCTGCCATATTCTTCAATATAGTTAATACCTTTAAGATAGAACTCGCTGTTATTCATCATCAGCGTGCCTGATTTGCGAAGCAGCTCATAAATTCCATAATTAAAATGGTATGAATCAATTACCTGATCACCATGTAAAATTGTAACTTTTAGTTTATAGAGGTAAGGATTTTCAGGTGACCAATAAATTGGACCATTTAAACTTAATTTATTTATTGCCTGAATTGTGGAATTTGATGAAATTGTAAAATGTACGGCATCGCTGGTTGCTTTTACAGCGCCTGAGCTATCAATTAGCTCTGTCTTTAGGGTAAACTTTTTATCACTACCTGAATACTTGTCTATTTCTGTTGCGCTTATTGATACAGTATTTTTAATATCAGCATTATAGTTTATATCAATTTCTGAATGCAGGTTAGAAGATTTTATATATAGTCTAGGGACAGCTATGATATAAATATCCCTGTAAATTCCGCCATAATTCTTTGGGTAATTTGATGTGTTCTTTAAAGGTATCGTTCTTGATGCATCAAGTGTATTATCAATTTTAACTTCAATAATATTTCCTGATTCTTTTACTATTCCTTCAGCAATAGGTGATGAAAATGGAGTAAAGCCGCCTTCGTGCTTTATTATAAATCTGCCGTTAATTTTTATTTCAGCCTGATAATTAATGCCATCGCAGTAAATTATATAATTCCATTCATTAGGATTTTCAATCGACGTATTGAACATTCTTGAAACTGTAACTTTACCTTTAAAATCATAGCAAAAAGGTACATTAATATTTGATGCATTTATATTTTGAGAAGAAAAATCCCACACGCCATTAAGATTAATCAGCTTCCTATATTCGGTTTGTATGTTTTTTCGGAAAGTCTCTGGAATTTCAGGGGAATTGCGCGTAATTAGCCTGTTTTGAGGATATATATTCGCACATAAAATTATGCTTAGCCATACAAATATCTGTAAATAACGAGTAGTAATCTTTATCAATTGAAATATGTTGGTAAAATTTGGGGAATTACTAAAAAATTTTACTCCAATGGAGTCCCTTCTCCGAAGGAGTCCTTTGGACGGGACAAATATATCTATAATGGTAAGGAAAATAAAGGGAAATTGTGAATGTTCTGGGGGTTTGTATGTCGATTTACAAAAACTTTGCCCTTTCTTCTGGGGTTGGGATACGGCAGAATTCTTTCTTTCCGAACCATTTATAACGGTATTTAGCAATTATGTTATATACAATGTTTCTGATAAATGGAGGAACAAGTATAAAAGGATATAGAAGGTTATATGGGAAACCGATTAATCCGGCAACCTTTAATGCCGCGGTGGTTTTTTTGTAATATTTATCTCCATCAATTAAGATAAATGATTCAATATTATCCGGGTCTATTTTAAATTTTTCCTGTAGTTCAATTCCGGCATCAGATTGCAATGCCGCAAAACGGAAAATATCCTTTTTATCTCTTGACATTAATATATTGACGGAGCTGTTGCAAAAATTACAGACTCCGTCAAACAAAATTATTTTATGATTGGTGCTCAAAAATCAAAGCTTAATTAGAAGCAAAAACAAGACAAGCATACAGATCCTGTTCTTCAAGATCAGGGTAATCTTTAAGAATCTCATTATTTGTCATTCCCGAAGACATTAATTCTAAGATATTCTCTATAGGATACCTTAAATTCCGTATTACAGGTTTGCCATGACAAATATCGGGGTTAATAGATATTCTATTCAAAAACTCATTTTCGTTTTTACTCATGTTATAAATATAATAATATTTTCAAGTAAAATTTAACCTGTTATAAATCCAAAATAGTATTTGAGATACTTTTTATAAAACCGATAATTAATCAGATTTTAAAGTGTTAACCGGTAATACATCCAATCGGATAGCGGTTTAGCGCCTATCTTGTTATAGAATGCAATTGCATCAATATTCCAGTCAAGCACAGCCCATTCAACTCTGCCGCAAGCTTGGTCATTAGAAATTTCGATAAGCCTATCGAAAAATAATTTACCAATGCCTGTATTACGCCTTGATTGAGTAATAAAAATATCTTCAAGGAACATAGTTCTCTTTGCTAGAAAAGATGAGTATGAATGGAAATAAATAGCGTAACCAATAATTTCTTTGTTTTCCTTTGCTACTAACATATTCACAAATGGTTTATTGCCGAATGTATCTTTGTATAATCTTTTTACTGCAAAATCATCGGGACCTTCAAGTCTTTCAAATGCAGCAAGCTCTTTAATCAGTTCTACAATTTTTTCAAAATCACGCTTTTTAGCCTTTTTTATTTTGATATTTGGTACTTTTTTTTCTTTATTTTTTGCCATTATTAATTGTCTCCTGTATTTGCCTCTTATATTACAAAAATATTTACTTATTTTTTAATTTGATATTCCATTATATTTAACCCTGTAATAAAATATAAAAATATGAAATACTTAACAATTTTATCATTATTCTTAGCCATATTAGTGCCGATTTCAGCACAAGATGGTTTAACCGAAGCCAAAGCTTTGAATCCGGATATTTATATGAATAAGGGGTCATTTGAGGGAAATTATGATAACCCTGTATTTTTAAATAATAATCTTTCTTTGAACTCAGCGCCCCAAAATGAACCCTCTATAAGAATCAGCAGAACAAATCCAAATATTGTTGTTGCTGCATGGCGCGATTTCAGGCTTGGTTTTTTAGATACTAATATTGTCAGAAGAATTGGATATACTTATTCCACAAATAGCGGGCTTAACTGGGCATTGCCACAATTATTACCAGACCCGAATCCTGAGCATACATCACAAAGTGACCCTGTAATAACAAGTGATGCGCAGGGAAATTTTTATATTTCAAGTACATCACGCAAGCCTGTTGCTGGATATAACAGGGATATGCTTTTATATAAATCAACCAATAACGGTCAAACTTTTGTGCTATACTCAATAGCAGTTCCCGGTACTGGCGGAGCGGGTGAAGATAAAGAATGGATATTTTGCGACCCCATTATAACAAATACAACATATAACAATATTTTTATTTCATGGACAAGTTTTGGGTCATCACAAGGTATCAAATTCCGCAAATCTACCAATGCCGGATTAAACTGGTCATCAACTGTTAATGTTGGCGATAATACTTTAGGTCAGGGTTCAAATATATGTTCTGGTACCAATAACCAAATATATGTTGTGTGGGCATCAAACGGAATCAGGTTTGATAAATCAACTAATGGCGGAACAAGTTTTGGTACTGATTACCCGTTAAGTATTGTAACTTCCACAAATGGATATCCTTTTGTTTGTGCTGATTATTCCAATAATGCAACGCGCGGCAATGTTTATGTTATCTGGGATGACACGAGAAATGGCAATTCTGATGTATGGTTTCAGCGTTCAACAAATGGAGGCACTAACTGGATTGCGGCACCGGTTAGAGTGAATGATGTTGCTACTAACAACCAATACTGGCCTATGATGCAGTGTGATAATAACGGGAATTTATTTGTTATATATTATGATACAAGAACAAATATTTCACAGATTAATGCTTATGTAGCATACTCAACAGATGCTGGTAATACATGGGTTAATCGGTTAATAAGTGACTCAAGCTTTACTTCACAATCGCCAAATGGTGATGTTAGATTTGGCGATTATATTGGTATTGATGCATATAACGGAAAAGTGATTCCTGTTTGGACTGACCAGAGGAAAGGGTATCCTAATCAGGAAATTTATACTGCAAATTTAAGCAATTTAATTTCTGTAAATATTATAAGTACCGAAATTCCTGCAAGATTTATGCTATACCAGAATTATCCAAATCCGTTTAACCCTGAAACAAAAATTAGTTTTGATATTAAAAAAGCTTCATTTGTGTATATAAGAATATTTGATATTCTGGGCAGGGAAGTAAGATCACTTGTTAAACAAAACCTTTCCCCGGGAAAGTATTCAACTATTTTTGATGCTTCTAATTTACCAGGCGGAGCATATTTCTATAAAATTGAAACTGATGATTTTGCAGATACCAAAAAGATGGTTCTGGTAAAATAATTTTTAAATATATGTTAATTATTAAGCAATTTCTTTTTTAGGGATTGCTTTTTTTTTGATATATAATGATATTACTGATTATTTGAAATTAATGGAGGCTGCAAATGCTCAAAACAATACTTTCATCCATCCTTTTTATTGCTTTATCTTTTCAAACATATTCACAATGGACATATGGTGTACAGCCATTTTCTACATCTCAGCCCTATTTATCAACATTAGGCAGCGCAGTACAAAATAAGATCCCCAAGACTTATATGTATGACTCGCTACAGGGACCATTACCAACAAACACATGGTTTATGAACGCGATCTTAAAACAAGGTACATTTCCAAGTTTTAATTATGATCCAACGAGACAGGACGTTGGTTCTGAAAGGATATATGCTCTTCCTTATATAGTAAGAGCTATGAAAATAGGAAATGAAACATATACTAAAATGTTTGGCTTTGGATATATAACACCCGCTTACCAGTTTTCCTCCTGGTCTTACACACCTGCTGATACAACTAACCAGATAAACTGGCTTAGCGATGTTTATTATTACTTTGGCACTTCAGATAGCGCAGGCTTATCGAGAGGAAGCGTTACTAAATATGACGATCTATCGGCAACATTCAAATGGGTAAATGGCGCAAATTATATGGAGTGTCCGGTAGTTCGTGGAATGCCGTATTTCACAATGAAGTATTCTAACTTAAGACCGGTATTCAGTTGCGCTGCAAATGCTATGATTCAGGTTAACGGTCAAACTTTGCCGGCAACAATAAGCGGAACGAAGTTTAAAATCTACATGGCAGGAAATCCCAATAAACAGCTGTTCATGCTTTATGCTTCAAGCAATATTACAATTAATTTTACAGCTACAGGATTCACATGTTCATCTCCATATTCAGGTTATTTAAGGATGGCATATGTAACTACGCAGAACCTTGACCCAAATGCAGCGGACTCAACAGCCAGAATGCAACTGCTTGATTCATATTCCCCATATGTTCCAACAGCAGGAAAAGTTTCTTCAACAGTTCAGGGTGATACAACAAGATTTAATTTTAATTTCAATTTCACAACAAACAGTAACAGCGATTCTTTACTAATGATCTCGCTTCCTCATCACCAGGATATGCTTACCAATACAACCAGCGATATAATGAAATTCCGCTGCATAAAAGGCAGGATGAAAGAAGTTTACGGTAAAACCTGGCTAATGACAGAAGACCAGATACCAAATTATTCATGGTATCCTTTAAGCAATCTTTCAAATGTACCTAATTCATCTCCTAAGTGGTACGATTCAATGTACGTACATCTAAAAGCTGATTTTGATACAATTATCGGTGCGAGATATCAGATACCCAACGGGACTAACCAGCCAACTTCATCACCTTACGGATTTGGTAAAAACATTTGCCGAATGACAAGGGTAATCTGCATTGCCGATGAACTTGCAGACCGTTACCAGATTGTGGACCCAACAAACCCCAGAAAAGATACATGCATAAATCTTGCAAATATAGCACGTGATACGGTCATGGGCTTTATAAGGAAGTGGGTTGACGGGCAGAATCTTTCATGGAATCCACCCCCGCAGCCATGGGCAGGCGGACAGAATAACAAACTTATTTGGGATAGCAGGTATGGCGGGATAATCTCTTATTTATCATATGTTGCAATGGATAATTCTGATCCTAATATATATAATTTTGATTTTGGCAATGCAAGATATAATGATCATGCTTTTCATTACGGGTATGTAATATACGCAGCAGCAGTAGTAGCCCGTAAGCGTCCGGATCTTTTTACATCAAACGGAAATCAATATTTCAACAGGATAACAGATCTGTGCCGCGATATTGGTAATCCTGTTACTCCAACAAATTCACAAACAGATCCATATTTCCCGATGCACAGGCATAAGGATTGGTATGACGGTAATTCCTGGATGAATGGCATCCAATCACAGGGCGCAGGTCGTGACCAGGAAAGCGTGAGCGAAGCCGCTAATGCATGGTACGGAATGTATCTATTCGGGCTTGCTATGAACAACGATAATTTAAAAAATACAGGCAAACTAATGCTGGCTTCTGAAATCCGAAGCTTCAAAAAATATTACCGTACGTTCCAGAATACCGATACAACATATGCGGGATACAACCAGAAGCATATTATAGTCGGCAATCAATGGCATAGCCTAACAATAAACAAAACCTACGGAACAATGCCAAGATTTATTTACGGCGTGCATATGCTGCCAAAGAATCCTTTCATTGAAAGAATGTGGGACCCCACTTTTTCACAGGAAGTCTGGAACAAGGTTTATACCAATAACCAGTCGTCTTCATTAATACAGGACTTAACTCTTTTCACAGCTCCATTTAGTCCATCCAATACAGGAACTATTACTGTTATGACATATAATATGCCTGTTCAGGCTATAGCTGACCCGACTGCTGCATATAATAAATTCCAGCAGTATAAAGGATTCGCAGGTTACTTTGATGACGGTACATCTAAATCTGATTGCTTTTATTGGATATTGACAAGGATGTTCCCAGCAATAGGAATACAGCAAATTGGCACTGAAGTTCCTGCAAGGTATAATTTATATCAAAGTTATCCAAATCCTTTTAATCCAAGCGCAACAATTAAGTTTGATATATCGAAAACTTCGCATGTTAAACTTGTAATATATGATGCTATCGGTCAGCAGGTACAGGAGCTTGTTAATGATGATCTGAAGGCAGGTACATATAATGCTGAATGGAATGCCTCGCAGTTTGCAAGCGGAGTATATTTCTATAAAATGATATCCCACCAAAGCGGGTCTTCGACAGGTGATTTTGTACAAACAAAGAAAATGATGTTGGTAAAATGATCCGCCATTTTATCAGAGGTGCCCCAGAGGTCATATATACTTGCACAACTTTAGCTGGGCTATTTGGGAATAAAGATAAATAGTAACATTTTACTTTTGATGTTTCACGTTTCACAAATGACGCCTTCCTTGAGAAGTTTTGTTCCGAAAGATTTGCTTGCGTACTATTATACTAATAAATCATTCATCCTTTTTGATGAACATATCAATCTTTTCAAGTAATTCATGGTCCATAAATGGTTTTGATATGAATTCATTGCATCCAGCTTCAAGGCAATTCTTTCTGTCTTCAGGTGAAGAGTGACCTGTTATTGCAATAATCGGTGTAAAAGGAATTTCATTTGTTCCTCTAATTAATTTAGTAAGTTCCAATCCATTCATTCCGCCTTTAAGCGATATATCCATCAGTATTAAGTCAAATGGTTGCTTCTCAATAAATTTCATTGCTTCATTTGCATTGTGAGAACCAACAGTTTCAAAGTCATTTTTCAGTAAAGATATAATGAATAATTGATTTATTCCATCATCTTCAACTACGAGAATTGTTGGTTTCCGCAATCTTGCCTTCCTAATTATAGGAGGCTTTGCAGGCAATTTCTCGTATTCATGTATAAAATTGTCTCCCTTAAATTCAACTTTTAAGACTGGTCTCTCAGTATCTTTTCTAAAATGAATAGTAAAGGTTGTACCTTCTCCTTTATTGCTTGCTACTGAAATATCTGCTCCGTTTATATCTAAGTATTTTTTAACTAAAGATAGTCCAAGTCCAACTCCTTCATAAGCGCGGCTATATCCTGTTTCTTCCTGTGAATATGGATCAAATATTTGATGGATATAATCATCTGATATACCAATTCCTGAATCCTGAATATCTAACTTGACCTGATTATCTACATCGGCATATAAAATTAATTTTACAAACCCTTTTTCAGAATATTTTAGCGCATTATCTATCAGGTTAGAAATAGCCTGTATTATACTGTATTCATCCAAGGTCAAAATAACCTGCCCGCATCTATTTTCAAAAGAAAGTTCAAGCGATTTGCTTTCGGCAGCAGAACTATATTCTTTTATTAAATTATCTAAGATAGAAGATAATGATACAGGTTTTAGAGAAACAGGAAACTCACCAATCTGCATACGCGAAAAGTTTAATATCATATCAACAGTTCTGATAATGCGCGTACTTGCCTGTCGGATAGCATCAAAATAATTATCATTATTTTCGGGTACATATTGCGAAAAAGAATTTTGTATCAATTGGGTCATTCCTAAAATTCCGTTTAGCGGTGTTCTAATCTCGTGAGAAATATTTGCAATAAAAGCATCCTTTAGTTTATTCATCTTTTCTGCCTGTTCTTTTGCCTTTATCAACTCCTCTTGCATATGTTTCCTTACAGTAATATCTTCTTTTACAGCAAGGTAATGCGTTATAATATTTTCATTATTCATAATTGGTGAAATATTTACATACTCCCAGTATAGCTCACCATTTTTCTTTCGGTTAAGCAATTCACCACTCCATATTTTCCCGGAGGTTATTGTATCCCAAAGATTTTTATAAACATCCTGCTCAGTTAATCCTGATTTTAGAATTCCTGCATTCTTACCAAGTAATTCATTCAAAGGATAGCCGGTAATCTCGGTAGCTTTGGGGTTAGCATACACTATTTCACTATTAATATCGGTAATAATTATTGTAACAGGACTTTGCTCAACAGCACGGGATAACTTTCGGAGTTCATCTTCTGCTTCCTTGCGTTTAGTAATATCCCGCCAGATGGTATAAAAAAATTGTTCGCCTTTTAATGTGATTGGGGTAAGCATAACTTCAACTGGGAAATCGGTCCCATCAGATTTTGTATGAATCCATTCAAACCGGTTATATCCTTTTTGTAATGCTTTTACTATCATTGCTTCAGCTTTTTCAGTTGAGAGTCTGCCATCAGGTTGCTTTTCAGGCGATAACTCCCATGGATGTTTATTCAGAAATTCCTGTTTAGAAGAGTATCCGAGGTTAATTACAGTTGCCTGATTGCAATCAGTAAATCCTGTATCGTTAAGCAGCAAAATAGGATCAGTTGATTCATCAAACAATTTACGAAATGTTTCTTCGCTTTCTATAACATCTTCTTCTGCTTTTTTACGTTCGGTTACATCGCGGGCAACAGTAATAATAACTTTCTTGTTTAAGTACGTTCCTGAAGTTATACTAACTTCTTTGGGAAATATTGTGCCATCTTTTTTGATACCCCAAAATTCTATATTCTGTGGAATTCCATTAAATGCATTTTTAACTGCATTAAATACCATATCCATATCATTTTTACCGGGTGCTGATAAAAACTCGGGGGTGTTTCCAATAAAAAAATCACGTGTATAGCCGTACATTTTTTCTGCAACAAGGTTTACGTCAAGAAAGTGCCCCTGTTCATCTTGTATATAAATTGCTTCTGAAATACTATTAATAATGCTTCTATATGAAATTTCAGAGTTTTGTAGTTCTTTCTCAAGTAATTTTTCCTGAGTAACATCTCTTCCGCTGCCTACAGTACCTATAATATTTCCCTGTTCATCAAGTAAAGGTGTTTTATATACATCCAGAAAAAGAAACTTTCCCTGTACATTTCCAAATTCATCAAATCGTTCTGTTTGTTTGCTATTTAAAACAACAGTATCAGAGTCGCGGCAAATTTCTCCAAAAGTATGCCATTCGGGGTTATCTTTATGGCTTTGGCGTTCTCTTTCTGCAAAAAATATATCAGTTTTTCCAACAGGTTCGTTTGTATCTTTGGCATTTAAGAGATTTTGGCACACTGCCCTGTTAGCAAAAATATACCTGTTATCAAGGTCTTTAGCCCATATCATATCTGTAGCGTTATCGCACATCAAACGAATCATTCTATATAGATTTCTATACTTCTCTTCGCTTTCACGTACTGAATCAACTACTTGCATAAAATCAGTGATATCGCGAATGATGCTCAGAACAAATTTTTCTCCTGATATTTCGATTAAAGAATTTGATAATTCTATATGGCAGGGTTTTCCGGTTTTGCAAGTAGCTTTTTCCTCTTTGCGACCAAGTATTGCTCCGCTTAGAAAATTAGCAAGAAATTCTTTGAGGATACTTTCCTGCGATTTTTCATCATAAACAATGTTAAAAGGTTTTCCGATAAGTGATTTCCTCTCAAATCCGGTAAGAGTGCAATAGGCGTTATTTACTTTGAATGTTATTCCTTCACTGTTAACAATACGCATTGCATCTATGGATGATTCCCATATTGCAGATAACAGCATTTCCTGATTGGATGGATGAAGTATTTCCTTTGACATAGGTAGTGCTAATAGTTTAGGCTAAAAAAATATTGTAACAATTATAGAATTGTAATCTCATACAATTTGTTTAAGTTCATATTGAAATATTTAGCTATTACGTAATGTATTGATGATAGAAAATATCTTTGATTAAATAATGAATAAGGGCAATAACAGAATTTTAAAATGCAGTTAATTCTTTCAAATTGTACAGAATTACAAATTCTGAATACTCCCTGATATGAAGATATATAATATTTTAGGGAATATCAATAACTTAATAAAGCTATCCAATACCGAAAACACCGCATCCGTCCCCAAAAAAAAAAATGAAAAGCTATATTCAATCTTTCAACTAATCCGCCATGGCAGACAGAAAAAGCGAAAGTCAGGGACACAAAGAAAAGCAAATCAAAAGCTTTCAACATTGAGTGCACAGAGAACACAGAGAAAACCTTTCTCCCTTCCTCACCCCATGCGGGATTAAGGTAGCAAGGCGTAGGCAAAAAACTGCCAACTATTCTAAAGACCTTTACTGCAAAAAGCGAAAGTCAGGGCGAATAGAACTATTTAACACGAATATCACAGATTCATTTAATATTAAATTCGTATTATTCGTCTACTTTCCTTCGAGTCATTCGTGTTTTAAAGTTTTGCTTTCTTCTTTTAGTAATGAGTTCGCATTATTTTGTTGTCCCGAGTACTCGGGAGGGTGTACCAAAGCTAAAAACAGGAACGGTAAGCATTATAACAAAACAAGGGGGTTTAACCCCCTTGTTCTATATCATTTATAAATCCTAAAAAATTACTCTACTACATACTTTGAAAGATTTATAACCGTACTTTGAATACTTATAGGGGGCGGAACTCCCATCATCTGCCCGCTTTGAACAACTGTACCTAAAATTAAACTTTCGGTCTGGTTTAATGAAATGGTCTTATTATACTGAACTATCCACAGGTCAGCAGGAAAACCTGCTAAATCTGTTATGAATATAGGCAGATTCAAAGTACCTGCTGCCGGCATTAATATCATGTTACGTGTCTGGTTTGTGCCGGTAGAAAAGAAAGCATTACCGTTTAATGAACTTGTATCAGGAATATAACTATTATTAAATTTTATAATCGGGTTTGTTGTTGCTGAAAGATTCATTGATGCATCACTGTTCAGCAATAATGAAGTTGATGTTGTTATAGTAATATTGGATGAAAGAATAAAATTAAGCGCTCCTGAAATTATACTCTTAGCCGAAGTATCCTGAATTAAATTCAGCAATTGATTTGTATTAAACAATGCTGTCAGCTCGATACAATCGCTGGTTGTTGGCAATGGATTAGGTGTGTATATTCTGAGTGAAGTATCACCCGGACTTTTAAATATATACAACCATGCGCCAATTGAATCTGGATTTGTAACAGCAGTTAAAACAGAAAGCTCTGTCTTGCCGTTAGCTTTAACATTTTTGCCCATTATTAAAACAAGTTTTGTGGTATCACCATATTTTCTTTTTGCCTGTGCATTGGCTGAATCAAGTCTATCCTTAGCTGTTACTTCAGTTTTTGTAATTGCATTTATTATTTCATCAGTACTGCATCCCTGAAACTGAAACGATAAAACTGTTATTGCTGAAATCAAAAAAGCGGTAAAATTAAGCGTTTTAACATATTTCCCTATTTAGTTTATACTATTGTTACCTTATATAACAAAGATACTAAGATTATGTTTCAAAAATCTATGACTTTATTCGTTTATTGATGTAAATATTTGTATCTCATAAAACAAAATGAGTTATCAGCTATATTATAATACATATATTACTTACTCTTTCATCATATTATTTCTGTGTGAATCAGCGTCAGGAAAAATTGTCATTTACATAGGGGGAAGTGTATAACTTTATTAATTACTATTTAAACATTATCATAATTATATTTGCAATAAAAGCATCCTTTAGTTTATTCATCTTTTCTGCCTGTACTTTTGCCTTTATCAACTCCTCTTGCATATGTTTCCTTACAGTAATATCTTCTTTTACAGCAAGGTAATGCGTAAGGTGATTTGTTTTTCTTTGTGTCTTCGAGTCTTTGTGGCTGATATGATTAAAATCAGGTACGCAATTTTATGATGAACCATAAATATGGGAATTATGCACTACATAAAAATCAATACAGTTGAAAAAAATATCAACTAAGACTGGGTTTTCAGTAAGTATGATAATACATAATTTGGCTGTTTTAGCAGTACTTTGCTACAATTATTATATTAAATCCCATAAAAAAGGAACGGTATTAGCCGTTCCTTGCATGCTGAAGGTATAAAAATTATTTATTTTATGATTATCATCTTTCTATTTTGTGAAAAATTATCAGCAATAAGTTTATAGAAATAAACTCCGCTCGGATAATTTGTTGCATCCCAATCAACTTCATAAGTTCCTGCTTGTAATTGTTCGTTTACTAAAGTTGCAACTTCTCTGCCAAGTGCATCGAACACAACTATCTTTACACTTGATGAACTTGGAACTTGAAACTTTATTACTGTACTCGGATTAAATGGATTAGGATAATTCTGCGATAATGAAAATCCAAAAGGAACTTCATTTGATATAATATTAATTCCAATACTTCCCGGAGCATATTTGATAGTACACATATTATTAAAACCGCCAACGTTGCTTCCTCCTGTAACATAAATGTTACCAGTAGCATCAATTCCAATGGCATTTCCGAAATCATTTAAATTACCAGAACCGTTATGAGTTGCCCTCCACTGGGTTGAGCTGCCGGTATTAATTTTTTCTGTTACAAAATCAAAATAAGTTCCTGCGGCTACTTTACCAGTTAAATAAATATCGCCCATATTATCAATTAAGATATCATTTACTATTTCGTTCCCGCCGGTTCCAGTAATTATTTTATTCCATAATAAGCTACCGCTTCCGCTCAACTTTGCAAGAAAACCTCTACTTCCGTTCGAGCCGCAGAAAAATACATTGCCTGGTCCATCTACTGCAATATCTTTTGCCCTATTAAAAGTTATCTCATATCTGTATACCCAAAGTTGTGTTCCTGCAGGTGAGTATTTTAATACTGCAATGCCATCACTTAATTCACCAACCACGTAAATATTCCCGTTATTATCCAGTGTTAATGCAACACCGTATTCGGTTGAATTATTATCAATTCCTGTATAATAAGCTATGAATTGCTGAACTCCTGAGGTATTGTATTTTATCAGGCAGAGGTCATACCATGTATTAATTCTTGTACTGTGACCGAAAACATAAACATTACTCTGTGCATCAAGCACCATATCCCTTCCTGCATCCTGTTCCGGATTCGTTCCGGTGCCATCGTGAGAAACCAGCCAAAGCTGCTGGCCATCAGGGGCATATTTAATAGTAACAATATCATCTGATCTTTGATTATCAATGTAAGATTGACCGGTAACATAAACATTCCCTGTGCCATCTACAGCAACCTTGAAAGGTACATCCCTGCCCATTGCATTTCCACTGTATAATTTTACCCATTGCTGAACTCCTGCTGAATTGTATTTTATGGTGCAGTAATCACCTGTAAATACCGGGTTGTTGAAATCTTTATTTGCTGTACCTGTAACATAAACATTACCTTGGTTATCAACTGTTATTGAAGCGGGAACATCATCAAGGTTTGCAGTGCCATTATATGTAACCAACCATTGCTGCACACCTGCTGAATTAAATTTTACAGTACAAAAATCGGTAAATCCTCCTACATAAGTTACACCTGATATGTAAACATTTCCGGAAGCATCAACTTTCATTGTGTATGATTCTCCGCTTGTATTGTTTCTGATCCACTCAACAGGTGGAACCGGTTGAGAGAATACTGATGCTGCCATTGAAATAACAGCCAGAAAAGTTTTAATTTGTTGTTTCATTTTGTAATTCCTTTCCATCTCATATATAGAATAGTATATTTACTTAATTAATACTGTTTTTTTATTTAAACTTATTTTATTAGTGGCTAATTCAACACCATCGTCATGAAAATAATCTTCTCCCTTGTATTTTTTTACCCAATGCTGATACACTTGTGAAACTGTTTCTGAAGAAACGAAACAAACCAAAACAAATATTATGCAGGCAAGATTAATGAGCAAATACTGCATTTTTTGATTGTACATTTTTTAAAATACTTTCTGAAATTGGTTTCAGGCATTTGCCCTCTTGAATCACTTTGGATTCTCTGAGGGCTTTTTACAGCCTGCCCTGTGAGATGGGAAACTATAATCTGCAGTAAATTTTAAATAAGTTGTTCTCACAGGTATTGATTCAATTTTGCAACAAAGATAAACATCAAATTAAGGCATGACAAAGAAAGTTTTAGTATTATTGTACCATATTTTTATAGTATGAGCTTTACTAAACTATAATCTAACTTAATATTTAACAGATTTTTAAACTTAATGAATGGTATTTTTTTTGTAATAGGATAATAGTAAATTTATTTAAACTAAATTTGCCAATTTGCTTTGATACACAGTAAAACCATACAACTTTTAAGAACATTTTCTGAAGATGAATTCAGGAAGTTTGGTTTATTTTTAAGCTCTCCTTATTTTAACAAAGAAAATATTCAAATAAGGTTTTACGAAATCATAAAGAAATACTACCCTGATTTTAATAACAGGAACTTTGAAAAAGAGAAATTATACTTAAGGCTCTATCCTGGAAAGAAGTATAACGATAGTGTTATGAGGAATATACTTTCCGGTATGCTGGAGCTAGCAGAACATTTTCTTGTTATTGGTCATCAGCAGAAAAAGGACTTCAACTATATGCTTGCATTAATGCGTGAGCTTAGTGAGAGAAAAATAGGAAAACTTTTTGAGAAGGCTGAATTGAAAGCAGCGGCTATCATGGAAAGCGAAATTGCCAGGAATGAACAATACTATTATGATAGTTTCCTGCTGCTTAATGAAAAGAGAATGTATGTATCCAGGAAGAAAAGCGCGTTGTATATCGATGAGGAGTTTTCAACGGAAATAATTCATAGTTTGACAATATCATTCATTATAAACATTTTAAAATATAACACATACCTTGCAAATTCGAATTTAAAAATGTTTAAGTTTGATTATGATACAGGTATAATGAATGAACTTGAGTCATACCTTGAAAAAGAAGCAGAGCGATTTAAAGATGTAACCTACATTCAATTATATTACAATGCAATAAAACTTGCAAAAACTGAAGATGAGCAATATTTTTATGCAATTAGGAAAATTGCATATAATGAATACAAAAGATTATCGGATGTTGAAAAAAGAAACATTTTTACATTCCTAACAAATTTCTGCTATTTCAAAATAAACAAGGGCGAGCTTAAGTTCAGAAAAGAACATTTCCTTTTACATAAAGAAAGGATTGAAAAAGGATATTTTAAAGGATTAAGACACTTTCTTGATCACATACAATACCAGAACGTAGTTATAACAGGATTGGATGCAGGCGAAATCGACTGGGTGGAAAAGTTTATTGAACAATTCAAGGCAGACCTGGATGAGATTAACCGCGAAAATTCATATAATCTCTGCCGTTCACTTCTTTTTTATCACAATAAACAATACGATGAAGCTCTTAAATGGGCTGCAAGTGTGAAAACAGACGATCTTTCATACAAACATCAGCTCAAATCTCTTTATCTTAAGATCTATTTTGACATGAATGAAACTGAACCATTTTACAGTCACATAGATAGTTACAGGCATTTTTTATTGAATGAAAAGCATATCCCTGAGATTACAAGAAATGTTATCAACAGTTACGTAAATTATACAAAAAAACTGTTTGATATAAAAAGCAGGATAACAGAAAAGGACTATGACCTGTTCAAGATAAGAAATGATATATCCGATAGCAAAGCAATGATAAATAAATCATGGTTATTGGAAAGAATTGATAAAATAGAAAAAAAACTTTTGTAAATCGCAGGATTTTGGAAATAATTGCACTCTTTCCTCTCCGAAGTAGGACCCAAAGTGTTCATTTGAAAAGGACCTTTACGTGAGTCCTTTGAAGGTGACAAATCTAACATAATACCCCAAAAAAAAATGATTTTTGTCGTTAATAAATATGATTTTTATCTATAATCAATAACTATCGCTATCATACTCATACAGCTAAAAATGTACATATATGATAGCATTAGTATTTAATTACTATTTAAACATTATCATAATTATATTTGCAGGGGACGTAATATTATACGTTCCTTTTTTAAATATATATGAAAGAAAATCTTCCGGAAATATTAACTGTATCAGAGCTTAATTCCTATATAAAGGTTTTAATTGAGGAGAATTTCAAGTTCATTCATCTAATTGGTGAAATATCTAATTTCAAAATTCACACACAATCGGGGCATTATTACTTTACTATTAAGGATGAAAGCTCACAGATAAATGCCGTGATGTGGAAGACCCGCAATCAGCAATTGTTGTTTACCCCTGAAGACGGAATGCAGGTTGTAATTAAAGGCAGGGTAACGGTCTATCCCACTCGCGGAAATTACCAGGTTGAAGTATGGGAAATAAAACCGCAAGGCGCAGGTGAACTTCAGTACAGGTTTGAACAGCTAAAGCAAAAACTATTTGATGAGGGTCTCTTTGATGAAGAGCATAAAAAACCACTCCCTAAGTATCCTGAAAATGTTGTGATGATAACATCAAAAACAGGTGCTGTACTGCAGGATTTTTTAAACATCACAAAACGAAGATACCCGTTACTTAATATTTATTTATATCCGGTGAGTGTTCAGGGTGTAAATGCAGCAAGCTCTGTAATAGAAGCATTATCCGAAACCCAAAAGCTGGTTAAGAGCAAAAAACTTCCCAATATTGATATAATAGTAATAGCCCGCGGCGGAGGCTCAATTGAAGACCTATGGCAGTTTAATGATGAAAAGTTGGCAAGAGCCGTATTTGAATGCAAAATACCTGTTGTAAGCGCTATTGGGCATGAAATTGACTTCACAATATGCGATTTTGTGGCAGATTTGCGTGCTCCTACCCCATCTGCTGCTGCGGAGTTAATTACACCGGATATTAAAGAGTTAATTGAAAATCTTGACAAATTTTCGTATTTTTGTAGAAGTTTTGTCCAAACGAAACTGGATGGTTACAGGAATTCAGTTCGTGGAATACAGGGTAGTTATTTTTTTAACCGACCCAAGGATCTCATCTACAATTTTTATCAAAGATTGGATGATTTTTCTAAGGGAATAATTAATATCACAAATAACAGATTAAACAATTATAATAAACAGATAAAATTTTACAAAAAGACACTTCATCACGTATCACCGGATACCAATTTGAGAAAAGGTTATGCAATTGTCAGGAAAAAAATTGATCTTGATGAAATGCGATTGCAGTTTGACTTCAATAAAATTGTAACACGTGCTGCAAAACTAAAAAAAGATGAGGAAGTTGAGATTAAATTTTACGATAACGATAAGAAAGCAAAGATTATATAATTATTCAAGTTACGTATGTGAAATATATAGACATTTGATAATCCAAAAGTATAATTATCGCAACAAAACTCTTCATGCTCCCTCGCTGCTAAACTCCAGTTTAGCAGCTACTTTTCAGCAAAGCTCTGTTTTGTGCGAAAAGGCGTTTCGCGAAAAGTATCCTTTCCAAACTGGTCCGCCAAGGCGGATTGGAAAGGAGTGTGTGGTTTTGTGTAAGGTGAGTTAATTATTATTTTTTAAAAAATGAAAAAAGTTATACAGGAAAAAACATTTGAAGATTCATTTACAAGGTTAGAGAAAATTCTCGAATTACTTGAAGGTGAAGACTGCACGCTTGAGGAGACAATTAAACTTTATGAAGAAGGCTTGAGCTTAACCAAGGTGTGCTACGATAAACTTAACGATGCTGAATTACGTATTAAAGAAATAAACAAGAATTCTAAAAATACAGAAATAAAAGATTATAAAGCATAATATTTTAAAAACTGGGTCATTTCTGCCTGAACTGCCATTAGGGCAGGCATGCGATTAGCTCAGGATTTGTAAAGATAAAAAATAAATATATAATAATTTGGAAACTGAATATAAGTATCTAACTGGCATTAACAATCCCGATGACTTGAAAAAATTAAATCTAACAGAATTAAAAGTTCTGGTTGATGAAATAAGAGAATTTCTTGTTGATACAATTTCAAAAATAGGCGGACATCTTGGAGCATCACTTGGTGTAACCGAGCTAACCGTTGCACTGCATTATGTTTTCAACACTCCTGATGATAAACTTATTTGGGATGTTGGACACCAGGGCTATATACACAAGATATTGACAGGCAGAAAAGAACAGCTAAAGACAATAAGACAGTACGGCGGAATAAGCGGATTCCTAAAGCGCGCTGAAAGCGAATATGATGTGTTTGGCGCGGGACATGCAAGTACCTCACTAAGCGCATCGCTTGGTGTGGCTACTGCCAGAGATTTCCTGAAGAAGAAATTTAAAGTTGTAGGTATTATCGGCGATGGCTCTATGACAGGCGGTATGGCTTATGAAGCAATGAATAATATTGGTTTGCTTAAAAAAGATGTTATAGTTGTACTAAATGATAATAAAATGTCAATTGCTCCAAATGTTTGGTCTCTGCATAATTATTTCAACGAGTTCCTTTCAAACCCTTCTTACAATAAGTTCAGAAATTACGTTTGGGATGCAACCGGAAAGCTGGATCCCAAAATTGGAGACAGACTTCGCAACTTTGCTTCAAAGGTTGAAGGTGGTTTAAAAGGTGTTGTAACACCTGGTATGCTTTTTGAAGCGCTTGGCTTTAGGTATTTTGGACCAATAAACGGACACAACATAGTAAATGTTGTAAAGATTTTTGAAGAGATAAAAGATTTCAGCGGACCCCTTTTAGTTCACGTTGTAACTGAAAAAGGACACGGATATATACCTGCCAAGAATCATTACCAGAAATTCCACGCATCAACACCATGGGATAAAGATACAGGTCTGGCGATTAAGAAATCAGCCGGCACTCCTGCATACACTAATATCTTCGGAGATGCTCTTGTTGAGATATGTCAGCAGAATGAAAAAGTTGTTGGTATTACAGCAGCAATGCCTGATGGAACAGGTCTTGATATACTACAGAAAGCAATGCCTGAAAGATATTTTGATGTCGGAATTGCCGAGCAGCATGCAGTAACATTTGCAGCAGGTATGGCAACAGAAGGTTTCACACCGGTGTGTGCAATTTATTCATCATTCATTCAACGCGCATTTGATCAGATAATACATGATTGCGCTATACAAAAATTACCCGTGATTTTTGTTATGGATAGAGCCGGAATTGTAGGTGCTGATGGATCTACACATCACGGTGCACTTGATTTAAGCTTCTTCCGCTGCATACAGGGTGTTGTTTTAATGGCACCAAAGGATGAACAGGAATTACGTGATATGCTTTATACAGCTACCCTTTATAAAAAAGGACCAATTGCATTACGCTACCCTCGTGGCAATGCGCTTGGAGTTGAAATAAAACCATTTGCACAGATTCCAATTGGTAAGGGCGAGATTGTTGAGATAGGAAATGATGCCGCTATCATTGCTATTGGCAGTATGGTAGATGTTGGTATGAAAGTAAGACGGGAACTTGCAATAGAAAATATTGATATTGAAGTGGTGAATGCAAGGTTTGTAAAACCACTTGATGCTGAATTGCTTAAAGATGTATTTTCGAGGCATAAAAAAGTTATTACACTTGAAGATAATGTTATAACTGGCGGATTCGGTTCTGCAATATTAGAGTTTATGAACCAGCAAAATATCAAGGATGTTGATTTGATAGTCCACGGTTTGCCTGATAAGTTTGTTGAGCATGGAACACCTGATGAACTATATCGTGATTTAAAGCTTGATGTAAAAGGAATTGCAGAAGTTATTAAAGACCATTTGCTTTCAAAAGAAAAGGTTAATGCTTAGTGGTTATTGATAATATAAATGCATTAAAGAACATTTATTCAATAATAGTAATTTGTTTTTTATCGGTATTGTTATATTCATGCGGTATAGATAGTTCAGTGAATCAGATAAATAATGAAACATTGATCTATGAAAAACAGGGATTGGTAGATAGCGCAGTTGTAACAGGCTGTTATGCATATACAAGAAGCCATTTTTTGAATGATACATTTTCATTTAGCAGTTACAGTAAAATCAGAATTGAATTTGATAGTTACACAACAAGCGATTATGCAACTGTTTCTTTTTTAAGTAACAATGCGGTTGTTACAAATGAAGTATTATATTCAATGAATAATCAAAATGTAAATAAGCTGCATAGTTTTGAGGTACCCAGTCCTGGTGATTCTATTTGGCTTGAGCTTAGGCTATATATGAATCCTCAGATTTGCGGTACAAATGAATTCAAATATATCAGGGCACGTGATCTTAAAGTAATTGGAATAAAATAGACAGAATTTGGAAGAAAGAGATCTTGAAAAATATATACCTATAGAAAACCTTACAAGTAACTTTTCGCCTGCAGCAGATATTGGCAAAAAACTGTATATTGAAACTTACGGCTGCCAGATGAACTTTGCTGATACCGAAATAGTAAATGGTATAATGGGTAAAAGCGGGTATGATGTTACAGATAATATTGATGATTCAGCTATAATTCTTATAAACACTTGCAGTATCCGCGAAAATGCTGAAGCAAGAGTATTACAGCGTTTAACTGAAATTAAAAAGTATAAGAAAAAAAATCCAAAGTTAGTTGTTGGAATTATAGGCTGTATGGCTGAAAGATTGAAACGTGACCTCGTAACTAAAAAAGGAGTTGTTGATCTTGTACTTGGACCCGATGAATACAGAAAACTTCCATCATTAATTGATAATTTAATTGATACAGGTGAAAAAGGGATTGCGGTAAAGCTCTCACGTGTTGAAACCTATGATGATATTCTTCCAATACGCAAAGAAGGAATTAGTGCATGGCTTTCAATTATGCGGGGTTGTGATAAGTTTTGCAGCTTTTGTGTAGTTCCATTTACACGCGGCAGAGAAAGAAGCCGCCCGCTTGAAGGCGTAATACGTGAAGTAAAACTATTAAGGGATGAAGGATTTAAAGATGTAACATTGCTTGGACAGAATGTAAATTCTTACTCAAGCGGTAAATATGATTTTTCTGACCTGCTTGAAGAATGCGCAAAAGCTGTACCTGATATCAGATTAAGATTTACTACTTCACACCCACAGGATCTTTCACTTAAACTCATAGAAACTATTGCCAAATACGATAATCTTTGTAATTATATCCATCTTCCTGTTCAGTCAGGTTCTAACCGCATACTGGAGCTGATGCAGAGGAGCTATACTGTTGAGCACTACATGAAAATTATGGATAATATCAAAAAAATACTGCCTGATGCAACACTATCAACCGATATTATCACAGGTTTCTGTACAGAAACAGATGAAGACCACAAGATGACACTTGATATTATGAAAGAAGTGAGATATGATGGCGCATATATGTTCAAATATTCACCCCGCGAAAAAACAAAAGCATGGAAGATGGAAGATGATGTTGATGAAGAAACAAAGACCCGCAGGCTTGTTGAAATTGTAGAAGTGATGAGAGAAATTTCAAATGAAAAAAACCTTGAATCAGTTGGCAAAGAATATGAAGTTATTATTGAAGGTATAAGTAAGAAATCAGATAAAATGTTGTTTGGCAGAACTGATGGAAATAAAACGGTTATTATTCCGTTAAATAATACTAAGCCCGGTGATAAAATTATGGTTAAGATTAACAGGGCAAACTCAGCAACATTATTTGGTGAAGAAGTATCGGTAAACTAATTTTATCAGTACCCTAGAATAATTTATTTTTGTACAGGAGTTTTAATTCAGCAGGTTGGATAAAGAAATACATAATAGCGGATTACTAGGAGATTCTATTCCAATAGTAGAGTTAAGGGATATCATTAAACAGGTAGCCCCTACAGATGTTACAGTGCTTATAACTGGTGAAAGCGGCTCGGGCAAGGAAGTAGTAGCCAAAGAGATACATAAATTCAGTAACAGAAGCGATAAACCCTTTATAACCGTAAATTGCGGAGCTATACCTGAAGGTATCATTGAAAGCGAATTATTTGGTCATGTTAAAGGATCATTTACAGGTGCTTCAGAAAACAGGAAGGGATATTTTGAAGCTGCCAATGGGGGTACGATATTCTTAGATGAAATTGGTGAGCTTCCTATACAAATACAGGTGAAATTTCTAAGGGTTATAGAAAACGGTGAGTATATTAAAGTGGGAGGCAATAAGACAGAAAAAGTTGATGTTAGAATAATTGCAGCCACTAACAAAAATCTTGAGCAACTCATTGGTAATAATTCTTTCCGTGAGGACCTTTATTACAGGTTGCGCTCAATTAATATTGAAATTCCTCCATTACGTGAAAGAAAAGGCGATATAAAGATATTATTCGAAAGTTTTATCAGACAATTCACAAGAAGGAATTCCATTGAGATTAAGGGCATAACTCCGGGAGCTATGGAATTTATACGTAACTACAACTGGCCTGGTAATGTCAGACAATTAAAAAATTTTACCGAAAGCCTTTTAACTTTGAATGCTGATAAGACGATAGATATTGAAGATGTAATGCGCCAGCTAAGTATTCCTAAATCAGAGTTAATGCCTGCTACAGTTAATGGCTATAATAAACAAGATGAAAGACAATTGCTATTTGGAGCACTATTTGAGCTAAAAAAAGATATAATGGATATTAAGCATCAGTTAACACACATGGAAGAAATTAAATCATCTGCAATGCCTCGAAATGGCTTTTATGTAAGCGATGATAAAATTGATAACATTTCTTTTGATGAGTTTGAGCAGGAGCTTTTGACATATTACTATAATAAATATAATGGCAATATTAATAGAATTGCAGATAAACTTAAGATAAGTAACAGAACGTTATACAGAAAATTCAAGCAATATGGCTTAAAGAATGGGAAATTTAATTAATGAATTTCGGATTAAAAAAAATACTGTTTCTCATTGCTTCTGTTGTTGTATTATTCGGTATGACTTCATGCAATTACAGTTTTAAAGGTGCTGCACCACCTGATGGAATTAAAACGATTTACATACCAACCATACGTGATGAGAGCGGTTTTGGTCTGCCAAACTTAGGCGAAGAGCTTACAACATTACTTAAAAATAAGTTCATTAATGATAATACGCTTGAATATGCAGAGAAAACCAAAGCTGATGGACAGATAGAATGCGTAGTTAAATCAATTACCGATGAAGCACTTGTCGTTACGGGTAATGAACAGGTATCACGAAGAAAGGTAACAATAACAGTTTCAGTTGAATTTACAAACTTGAAGAAACAGAAAAATATCTGGAAGAAAGATTTTTCTAACTGGGGCGAGTACGATAGCTCCACAGGGGGTTTCAGTAAGCGTGATGAAGGAGTAAGATCAGCTGAAGATAAAATAACCGAAGATATACTGCTTGATGTAATTTCAAACTGGTAAATGGATTACAGTTTAAAAATTGCAAATTGCAGATTTTAGATTTTTAAATAATATATTAGTTTTTTGAAAGATAAAATCATAAATTGGAAAAAATAATACTATTTACATATATAGGTTCGCTTTTAATTTTGTTTACATTTGGCTCACATGGTTTTATCATAATATATTATTACTTAAAACACAGACATAAACGGGATGATTTCAGCAATCAACTTGATCAGTTTCCTGTGGTAACATTACAATTGCCAATTTACAATGAAATGTATGTAGTTGAAAGATTGATAAAGACAGTATGCGAAATAGACTATCCTATTGATAAGCTTGAAATTCAGGTACTGGATGATTCAACGGATGAAACTGTGGAAATTGTTGCAAACATTGTAAAAGAATACCAGCTAAAAGGTTTTGATATTCAGCATATACATCGTACAGAACGCACTGGCTATAAGGCAGGCGCTCTGAAAGAAGGATTAAAGAGTACAAAAGGTGAATTTGTTGGAATATTTGATGCGGATTTTATTCCACGGAAAAATTTTCTGCAAATTGTACTCCCTTTCTTTAAAGATCCAAAAATTGGAATGGTACAAACACGCTGGGAACATTTAAACCGCGCTTATTCACTGGTAACCCAGATACAGGCTTTAGCTCTTGACGGGCATTTTGTTCTTGAGCAGCAATCCAGAAACAAAGCAGGTTACTTTATTAATTTTAACGGAACCAGCGGTGTATGGCGCAAGGAATGTATATTTGATGCAGGTAACTGGGAAGCCGATACATTGACTGAAGATCTTGACCTATCCTACCGAGCTCAACTAAAAGGCTGGAAGTTTAGATACTTAACTGATTTTACAACACCATCAGAAGTGCCTTCGGAAATAAATTCACTGAAATCACAGCAATTCCGATGGACAAAAGGCGCAATTGAAACAGCCAAGAAAATGTTGTTTAGAGTATGGAAAGCAAAATTACCTCTTAAGACAAAGATAATGTGTACTTTCCATTTGACGAATAATATAGTCTTTCCATTTATACTGGTTGTATGCCTTTTGAATATGCCAATTGTACTTATTAAAAATACTGGATTGTATGATACATATTTCATGTTTATGTCAGTTTTTGTACTTGCCTTTATTGCTTCTTTTTTATTCTATTTGTTTTCACAGAAAGATGTTTATGAAGACTGGCGTTCAAGAATTCTTCTTTTCCCTGTATTTATGGCAGGAAGTATGGGATTTGCAATAAATAATACTAAGGCTGTATTTGAAGCACTTATAAATAAAAAATCAGAGTTTGTGAGGACACCTAAATACGGAATTGAAGGCGATCATGATAAATGGCAGGATAAAAAATATGTGCATAAAAAAGTTGTAAAGTTTTCGGTGATACTTGAGTGTATGATTGCATTATACAGTCTTGCATGTGTGGTAGTATCGGCAGTAACTTTGCAGATAGCAGCTATTCCGTTCCAACTTATGTTCACGTTCGGGTTTGGATTTGTTGCCTATCTATCAATTAAACACGTTATTGATACAAATAAAAAATTAGCAGAACACCAGGCATAAATCATATATAATTTAAAATTGGTAGATACAGACATAATAAAATACCTGATACAAAAACTTGAAGATAAGATAAGGAGCAACCCTTTGACTCCTGAATTTGTCAAGCTTGCTAATTATTACTTGATAAACGGAAGTATAACAGAATCTATTGCACTGCTTCAGGCTGGGTTAAAATTCTATCCAACATATGTAACAGCTCAATTGCTTCTTGGCAAAGCTTATTTAAGCAACAGGTATTTTATGGATGCCAAAAAGCTGTTTGAAAAGTTACTAAGTGATAATCCGGAAATGGCTATTGCTCAGAAATATCTTGATATAGCAAATGATCTTACCAAAAGCGAAGTTTCCAGACGACATGAAGAAGATATCATCCCAAAGCTTGAATTCAAAGCTCCGGTTTATAATGAATATGATTTTAACTTCAATCTTTTCCCTACTTACGAAATAGAAGAGTTTTCAACTGAAAAAGTAGATCTTAAAGAGATAGAAGAATCCAATGAGTATTCTGATTTCAGGAAGATATTTGAATCACCTCACTACTTTAAGAAAGAAGGTAACAAACCTACTTACGAAAAGAAAAGGCTTAAGAATAAATTTGAAGTAAAAATTATCACTGAAACACTTGCCGATATTTTTGCTAAGCAGGGCAATTATTTTGATGCAATGGAAGCTTACACTTACCTGTTAAAAATTAAACCAGAGCGTAGTGAAATGCTTGAGAGCAAGATAAGTGAAGTAGAGATTCAGATTAATAAGCTTATAAACGATTTTTGAAATTTGTTTTTATAGGTCATAGGTATGCCTTTGACTATTATTTCGGAATTCCCGGTTTTACTTTCACTACCTTTTCACCTTTAATAACCACACTGCCTGATTTAGCCCCTTTGTATTTTGAAACATTCTTTCCTTCAGTATAAGCCACAGGAACTGACTTAGCATTCTTAGCCTTACTGTAAAAAGCGCAAATTTCTGCTGCTGTTTTAATGAAATCTTTCGGTATTACCCCATCAAATTCTTCGGGAATCTTAAGTATTGTATGTGAACCGCTTGTGCCTCTTACGTGTAACCACAGGTCATTTTGCTTTGTGTATTTGAATGAGAGCAAGTCATTGGCTTCCGAATGTTTGCCAACCCATACCTCGAATCCCTCGCCAAGAGGGAATATGCGGAAGTATTTTAAGTTATTGTCTGTTTCCATAATACAAATATACAAATTCTGAGGGAGTGAAACGACCGAAGAATCTATTTTTTTCCTGAAACCTGGCAGGTTTATACCCATTCTCCCGTTGTTGGTTTTGCCAGCACGGCTTTGATGCGATCATAACCAACAACACAGGATTGTACTCAACTAAAAAGGTGTTCAATATTAATGTTTTATCGAGATTTACGATAAATTTGAAAATAATTGATTTTTATAATATTTTTTAAAAAATCTACCGTTTTATAGGTTGTACAATCGGCAATTTTTGATTATATTTGTTACGTTATCAAGGCAGTGCATATACTCGATATAGCACGTAACCCAAAAGGGATAGAGTAAACATCTATCCCTTTTTTTGTTTTGATAACGTAATTTTTAAGCAGTTCAAGAGAAGTGAAGTAGTCGAAAAATGGGTTTAGACGAAAAACAAATGGGAAGCTCGCATAATGGTATTGCACTGCCTTGATAACGCAGCTTCCGAAAGGACATACAGGTTCGAGTTCTGTGCTTCCCGCTGTTTATTATTTTAAGAGTAATACCCGCTCTTTATTTTTTCCCAGTTTCCATGTTGTTGCCAATTATATCAACAAAATAGCATAATACATAACTAAAAAGGCGGTCAATTTTGAAATTGAACGCCTTTTGCAATTCTGAATTTATTTTAAATTAAGCTTTACTTAAAGCCTCTGCACCGCCAACAATTTCAAGTATTTCAGTTGTTATCTTAGCCTGGCGTGCCCTGTTGTAAGTAAGGTTTAGTGAATTCAGCAGGTCATTGGCATTTGTTGTAGCTGCATCCATCGCAGTCATACGTGATGCCTGCTCAGAAGCAAAGGATTCAAGCAGTGAGCGCCAAATCTGCGTATTCAGATGTTTTGGTAAAAGGTGGTTTATAATATCAACACTCGAAGGCTCGAAGATATAACTTGATACCTTTGATTTTTCTCCTAATTCCGCTTCAAACGGTGGAATGGGAAGAAATTGCTCTTCAACTGTCTGTGTATTAACTATAGATTTAAATTCATTATAAACTATAACTACCTTATCAAATCTTTTTTCAATATAACCATTAATTATTTCTTTTACTATGTTCTGTGCATCAGCAAATGTAAGCCTGTCAAAAACATTAATAGACCTTGCATAGAGGTCATAATTTCTTTTTGCAAAGTGATCATAAGCTTTTTTGCCTATTGGGAAAACCGTTAAGTCATGGCTTTTATAAAAATCACCATATTTATCATGTATGATAGATGTAGCAGTCTTAAGCAGGTTAGTGTTGAATGAACCGCAAAGACCCCTATCAGAAGCAATAACAACTACGCAAATTTTACTTATTTCCCTTTGCTGCAACAGCTCATTATCAATACTTTCAATTGTAGGAATAAGGTTTCTTAGTATATCTCTTATCTTCAGTGCATAAGGTCTAGCGGCAATAAGATTTTGCTGTGCCTTGCGGAATTTTACCGAAGCTATCATCTTCATAGCCTTGGTAATTTTCTCAGTATTCTTGATACTGCCTATTCTGTCACGTATTTCTCTTAATGTTGCCATTTATTGATTTTACTTTGTATTGTCATGCTGAACAGTAACTGGTTTTTCAGTTAGTTTCAGCATCAGTTAATATATGTTTTATAGACCCTGAAAGAAAGTTCAGGGTGACAATGAATAACAAAACTATTTTACTGAAACTTTGAAACTATCAGTAAATGCTGCAAGAATCTGTTTCAGTTTTACAGATGTCTCTTCGTTAAGATCGCCTGTGCTGGAAATTGTTTCAAGTATATCATTATGTTTTAATTCCATCATTTCAAGGAATTCATTTTCAAACCTTTTAACTTCACCAACCGGAATTTCATCAAGATATCCGTTAGTACCAGCAAATAAAATTGCAACCTGTTTTTCAATGGGATAAGGTCTATATTGTCCTTGTTTAAGAATTTCTACAAGTCTTGCACCGCGTGTTAATTGCTGTAATGTAGCTTTATCAAGATCAGAACCAAATTTTGTAAAAGCTTCTAAGGCGCGGTACTGGGCAAGATCAAGACGAAGTGAACCTGCTACTTTTTTCATAGCTTTTATTTGCGCAGAGCTGCCTACACGTGATACTGAAATACCTACGTTTATAGCAGGTCTAACACCTGAGTTAAAGAGGTTGGGTTCTAAGTATATCTGACCATCTGTAATTGAAATTACGTTAGTTGGGATATATGCTGATACGTCGCCTGCCTGTGTTTCAATAATTGGTAACGCTGTTAAACTTCCTCCGCCAAGTTCATCTGAGAGCTTTGAAGCTCTTTCGAGTAGTCTCGAATGCAAATAGAACACATCACCGGGGTATGCTTCACGACCCGGAGGTCTTCTGAGTAAAAGTGATACTTCGCGGTAAGCAGCAGCCTGTTTTGATAAATCATCATAGATACAAAGAGCATGTCTTCCTGAATCACGGAAGAACTCACCAAGCGTAGCCCCTGAGTATGGAGCTAAGAACTGCATTGGAGCGGAATCTGATGCTGCTGCAGTGATAACTGTAGTAAATTCCATTGCCCCTGCTTCCTGAAGCTTAGCAACTACCTGGGCAACGGTTGATTGCTTTTGACCTATTGCAACATAAATACAGAAAACACCTTTTCCATTTTGATTAATAATAGTATCTATAGCTACAGCCGTTTTACCTGTTTGCCTATCTCCAATAATAAGTTCTCTTTGTCCTCTTCCTATTGGTATCATCGAGTCAATTGCTTTGATACCTGATTGTAATGGTTCTTTTACAGGCTGTCTTGCAATAACTCCTAATGCTTTTCTTTCTATAGGAGAAAATTTAGCTGTAGTAATAGGTCCTTTGCCATCAACAGGCTGTCCAAGCGGATTAATAACTCTACCTATCATTGCTTCACCAACCGGCATTGATGCAACCCTGCCTGTACGCCTAACTTCATCGCCTTCTCTTACCTTTGTAAAATCACCAAATAGAATACACCCTACATTATCTTCTTCTAGGTTCAAAGCCATACCAAAAACACCATGCGGAAACTCAATAAGTTCACTTGCCATACATTTTGTCAAGCCATAAACACGGGCAACACCATCACCAATTTGAACAACGGTTCCGACTTCATATACATCTATTTCTTTTTCAAATCCTGATAATTGTTTTCGAAGTATCGCCGATACTTCATCTGGTTTTACTTCAGCCATCTTGTTATATTATTATTTATTTTAATTTTCTCTCTGAATAAAAAATCTGTTACTAAAGAATTTTAATTATTTAAGCTTCCGCTGATAAATTTTTCTTTTAAAAGTTCAAGCTGCCTGATAATGCTGGCATCTATAATTCTATCTTCAACATTCGCAATAAATCCGCCTTTAATTGCAGGATCAACTGAATATGTTGCTTTAATATCTTTACCTGTATATTGTCTAAGCCTATCAGCAAGAAACTTCTTTTCACTATCGGTAATTTCAATTGCAGTTTTTACTTTTGCCAGAACAATACCCTTTTTTTCGTTAACAAGTGTAAGAAAATCATCAGCAATATCTTTCAGAAGATTTATCCTGTTCTTTTCACAAAGGAAGACAAGGTATCTCAAAGTAAGTTCTTCTACTTTGCCTTCAAAAAGAGCCTTAAAAACATCAATCTTTTTTTCAGCAGAAATTACAGGTGTTAAAATAAAGTTTGTAAGTTCAGTTGAGCCTTGGATAGACTTCTTTATATCCAATATATCCTGCTTTACTTTATCAACCGAATTTTGCTCCTCGGCAGTTAAATAAAGTGCTATATTATATTTTCTTGCTACTTTTTTATTGATCATTTTGTATTAAACATATCTTAAGTATTTTGCTGCTTAACCTAACACTGTAATTCCAAAATTAATTCTGTGGTATCTTATTAATGAAACCATCAATAATTTTTCTCTGCTTGGTGGCATCAAGATTTTCATCAATTATCTTGCCAGCTGCCAGCACTGCAAGGTTAGCAATTTCATCTTTCAATGAATTCATTGCGGCAACCTTTTCTCTTTCAATTTCACTCTTTGCCTGGTTTATCATTCTTGCAGTATCCTCGCTTGTCTTATTGATAAGATCATTTCTTAACTTTTCAGCAAGCTCTTTGCCTTCAGCTATAACTTTCCTAGCGTCTTCATCAGCTTTTGCAAGCAATAACTTGTTTTGGGCAAGGAGCTTTTCAGCTTCCTGTTTCAGGTATTCAGCTTTTTCAACGGAATCCTTTATTTTCTGTTCTCTATTATTAAGAGATTTTAAGAGCGGACCCCATGCATACTTCTTTAGAATAAGAAGGAGCAGGAAAAATATAATGATCGTCCATATAAGAAGACCAGGCTCTACAGAAAGCAGAGTATCCTTCTTTTCATGCGGATCGTTTGAAATAAAGAGTAATATATTATAAAACTTTGCTATAAACATATAAGCTAAAGACATAACATTCCTTTGTTATAAAAAATTGTTTTTAGTTGTAAACCGATGTTAACCGCACCCACCTAACAACAGGTGCAGTTAACTAATTAATTTACTTGCCAGCTAAGATAAAGCAAATTACAAGCGCGAAGAGTGTAACACCTTCTACCAAAGCTGCTGCGATGATCATAGTTGTTCTAATATCGCCTGCAGCTTCTGGTTGTCTGCCAATTGCCTCCATAGCTGATGCTGCGAGTTTTCCAATTCCAATACCTGCACCGATAACTGCAAGTCCTGCACCTAATCCAGCTGCTAATGCTGCTAAGCTCATTTGTTTTGTATCCTTTCTTGAAAGATTATGAAGTTTATTTGTATATAGTTTAGTAAAAATTTTAAATCTGAATATCTATGTATTAATGTTCCTGATGAACCGCCATTCCTATAAACAAGGCTGAGAGCATTGTGAAAATATATGCCTGCAGTACAGATACCAGTATTTCAAGTACATATATGAAAAGTGAAAATCCAATTGATATAGGAATAACAGCATACCCGAGCATGAATATCAGTCCAATAAGCGCATATATAACAATATGACCAGCTGTCATGTTGGCAAACAAACGTATTGCCAATGCAAAAGGTTTTGTAAGCAGTCCAAGAAATTCAATAATTACCATTACAGGCAATACAAAAACCGGAACACCCGGAGGAATTAAACCTTTGAAATATCCAAAAAATCCATTGTGCTTAATGCCATGTAACTGCGTCATAAAAAATGTTATTAATGCAAGTCCTGCGGTAACACTAACACTGCTCGTTCCTGTTGCCATTCCCGGTACAAGTCCGATGAGATTAATGAACAGGATAAAGAAGAACAATGTGAGGAAAAACGGAAGGAATTTTAAACCGTCTTTTCCCATAGAAGGAATAACAATGCCATCTCTTACAAAAACCATTAACATTTCTATGAAATTACCTAAACCGGTTGGATGTTTTCTTTTTCTATTAGAAGCCGCTGAATATATGAACATTAATATCATTAATACTGCAGCTACAATAAGCATTGATACTTTTGCTGATATTGAAAGATCAAGCGTTAAACCCCCGATATTTATAGGCGGTATTGACAATATGGGTTTATCTGATATGTGGTGCATAATCCAGTTTCCATCTTCCTGGACTTTCTGTACTAAAGTTGAATCTACCGGAGCGTGTTCCTGTATAAAAGCAGCAAGTAAAGTCATTGTATTATTTCAGTGTTGATCTTAGTATTACTGATCCGTATTTATTGGATCAAGATTATGTTTTTTAGCCTGCATTTGTTTTTTGTGCAGGAAGTAAATTTCAATAGAAATAAAGAGCATATAAAAGAAAAAAACAGAGCCAACTAGGCTAAATGAATCAAGTGATGTAAACTGGATTAGTATAACTAAAAAAAGCATTACAACAATCAGTCTGATACCCATACCGCCAAAAACTATAACCATAAAACTTTTTGTCGGCTTGCTGAATGCTATTGTGTTAAGTTTATAACCAATTATAGCGTTTATAAGGCTAATTATGTAACCAAAAACAAAAGAGTTTATCTGAGTTACTGTAAAATATTTCCAAATCGGATATGCTCCAAGAACTATTACAAATAAACTTGATATAATAATATATTTGAAAAATCCAGACTGTTTGGTGTTACTTTCCATCTTTAACGGTTGGTTTATTTTTGTAATTTACAGCTTTCAATAAGTTATAAAAACCTGCAACAGAACCAAACAATACTCCTATTATCAGGAAGATATTTCCCGTATTAAGCCAATTATCAAGCCAATAGCCGCCTAAAGTACAAAGAACAATTGAAACACCATATTGGAAAGCATATTCGGCATATCGCCAGCCTGAACCGTAAGATTTGGCAATATCTTTATATCCTGACGGCTTTTCTGCATCTTTTTTATCAAAAATGCCCTTATTTTCCGCCATTTTTTGCCAAATTTTTAAGTGAATTTACAAAAATAACAAGAAATTAAACTAAAATCAATTTAGGAATTTAGTGGGGTGGGGTGTCTTTTGTCATTCCCGCGAAGGCGGGAATCTATTATATTCGTGAAAGAATCGAGAAAATTGAATGTTATGAAATTAAGAAAAATAAATTCAGATTTCTTAAGTTTATTATTTTCGTTTTTATTTATTTTGTCAGTAAATATTTTGTCTTCATGTAATATTAAGAACGATATAAATACTAGGTCTAATGAGTGCGGCAAACATAAAGTTGACTCATTGATTTCACAAATAGTTTTAACTCAAGGTGTGTATACACCCTGGATAGGAACTGATAGCAGGTATAGATACCTTGCTCTAGGCAAATTACAAACAAAAAGAGATACATTAATAGGTTTTGATGGAGTAATTTTCAAAATTATTAAAGATAGTGTATGGTATAGGCCGGGCACTATAACAGTTGATAGTGTATATTTTAATGGTGATTCTTCGAAAGTGAAAGTAGAATTAGGGTTTTATATAGAAAATAGTTTTAGAGTTAATACTTTTGAAACGACTTATAAGTTAGATTCAAATTTATGTAAATGGGTTATAGAAAAATACTCGGAAAGCATTCATTGAGTACACTAAGAATTTAACTGGATTCCTTTGCAATATTGATAAAGAAATTGGATTCCCGCCTTCGCGGGAATAAACCATTCTAAAACCTCAGCCACTCCCTAGGATTTACTGGAGTTGAATTCTGCCATAATTCAAAATGCATTGTCTGACCTTCAAGTGTTTCACCTGATTTACCTATGACCTGGTTTAACTTAATATTATCTCCAATAACAACATTCACTTCACTAAGCGATGCGTAAACTGAGCGGAAACCGTTTTCATGTGTTATGATAATTACTTTACCATAAAATGGAATTTCGCCTGACATAGTTACAACACCCGCCGCAATTGAATAAACTTTTGAGCCGCGTGCAATTGAAAAATCCACACCATTATTAATTGAGATAGCGAGAGTTTTATTATCTGAAATATTGCCAAAGTTTGTTGTTATAAGACCAAGATCAACAGGCAAGTTAATATTACCTTTTACATTATCAAGGTTAGCCGATTCATAGCTTAACCTGTTATACTTGCTTTCTTTAAAATTATCACGGTTTGCTTCAAAATTGCTGATGAAATTTCGTACATTGTGTAACTGAACCTCATATCTTGTAACTTTACCGGTAAGCAGGTTACTTTCAGATTCGGCATTACTTTTTTGTATCTTTAGCTCTTTCAGTCTTATATCCAGCAATGATTTTTCATTTCTTTTTGCTTCAACATAAAATCTTTGTGATGATGTTGATAGAGTTAGCATTTTTTTCTTTTCTTCGAGGATGAATTTTTTAGACTTAAGCTCTCTTAATTCTTTTTTCCTGTTTTGTGAAAATTTCTGGAGGTATTGATTGCGTCTTAAATATTCATTTGGATTTTTGGAGCTAAAAAGAAGCTCAAGCTCATAATTTTCTCCATGTTTATAAAGACTAACCACTTTCTGTCTGAAACGTTCCTGAATTCTATCCACATCTTCGGTAAGATAGATTATCATATTGGTTTCTATTGCAATCTGGTCAGGGGTCATATACGATTCATTTTCGTAATTCTTAAGAAAACTTGTAATTGAGCTAACTACTAGCTCAACACTATCAATCTGTTGATTAATAAATGCAGATTTTGAAGTTATCTTTGAAATACTATTTTTGCTTTCAATAATATCCTTTTCAATATAATCAGCCTGCTTCTTTTTATCCAGTAATATTTCCTCATAAGTTGCCCCGCTAATTATTAGCACAAACATCAGGAATAAACAATATTTAACAGTAAATTTTAATCCCATTTTAGAACTTTAGCGGATTTAGGGATTTTAATATTAAAAGTAATATCATTTTTATTGAAAGATTTATTGATATAATCAACAAAAACTGATTGTTTTTTACCGGGGTTTTTAATTTTAATATTGGATGGAAAATAAACCGATTTACCCGAAGCATTTTCTTCAAAATAATTGCTATAACTAACTTCTACTACGGTTTTATTATTTACATCAAGTGAATTATATTTTTGAACCGTGAATATTGAAGGATCAACAAAGTATTGCTGTCTGCCGGGATTGTTAAATGATTGTATTGTATATAACCCGTTTTCTGATTCTGCATCTATTGTATCTGTATCCTCTACAGTGAAATTGAATCCACCTGTGAACCCATTTAAAAGCTCATCAAACGAAACTTTAATCCTTAATATTGCGCCAATATTAATATCAGTGCTTGGTCCCAATATAGCTTTATTTTCCTGCACATTATAATAAATAAAATTATACCTTGTTATTAAAGCATTTGCAATAGAAATACCGAAAGGACCTTCTATTTTCACATAGACAGTATCAGGCTTTTTTATTTTTACTTCTATCCAACCCTGCCCGGATTGTTCGGGTGAATCAAATGCTATATTCCCGGAGGCTTCCATTGTTTGGATAAGTGATGAATTAATATTCACTCTTTGCTTAATATCTTTCACGGGAATTCTATCAAATGAACCATCACCACCAGAGCCGCTGCATGCATTTAAAAATAATGCTGCCAATAGTGAAAATAATATGTGAGCTTTTGCAGGTTTAATTGTTGTATGTTTCCTCTCTGAATTTATCAATTATATTTTTGCTGAAAGGACTGTTAAAATCAGACATTCTTTCAGGATGCCATTGGACAGCAAGAAAAAACGGTCTCCCCTCTTTTTCTTCCCATTCCACAGCTTCAACTATTCCATCATCTGCTTTTGCTGAAATTATCAATCCTTCACCAAGTCTATCAATTGACTGGTGGTGAGAACTATTTACTGTTCCGGTATCTATTTTTACTACTTCATTTAATAAAGTTCCACTTTTAACATTTACATTATGCATTCTATCTTCAGTTTGTGATATTTTCCTGTGATTTGTTCCCCTGATAGTTTCAATATCATTTATCAGGCTGCCTTTAAGTTTGCAGTTTATAACCTGTAACCCGCGGCAAATGCCAAGAACAGGATAATGTTTTTCTATGGCATGGTCTAAAATCTTAAATTCAAAGCCATCGCGTGAGGGAATATATTCATCTCGGTTTTTGCCATCTTCCCAATCATTATAAAACTCCGGGAATATATCTGCACCACCTGTTAGAAGTAATGATGAACATTTCTTGATATCATCAAAATTGTTCTTATTCCAATCAAGCACTATATACTCTAGTCCGTTATCTTCAAGCCATTTACAATATTTTTCAAAACTGCTGTTGCTCCTCGAAAGTCCTATTAACTTTTTAATTGTACTCAATCAGATTTCAATAAGTTATCAATTTCTTTATATAAATATTCTGCATTTCCCTCAATTTGCATTTTAATCTTTGCAAAATAAAGTGGAAAGTTGTAGAGCAAGTTCTTATATGTATTTTCGCTTTTAGCTTTTAAAACAAGCTCTGAATTTTTCAATCTTACAAAATCCTTTTGTGTTGTAATTATATGTGTTGAACCGTTGTTTTTAAATGTAGTCATTATTTTTTCAAGTTCTGTATTTGTAAAATAATGATGATCAGGAAAAGCAATAAATTCAACAATTTTTACATTTAATTCATTAAGCAGAATTCTAAATGAATCAGGTTGCCCAATCCCGCAAAAAGCCGTAGCTTTGGTTATCTTTTCTTTGGATAAAATATCATTATTAATACCTTTAAATCCTTCAAAAACGTAGCTGCATATAACCTTAGGCATATTATTCCAGTTCTCATTGAGAGACTGTTTTAGAAATTTATTATTAATTACCAGCAAATTGGCTCTTTTGTAATTTTTGATAGGTTCTCTTAGATTTCCTGCTGGGATTAAATACTTATCTGTATCAGGATTCAACAAAACAATATCCAGGTCTCTGAATAATTTCCTGTGCTGAAATCCATCATCAATTATTATTACCTCCGGTTTAAATTTTGTACTGGCAAACTTTGCAGCTTTTGTTTTATCATCACCAACTACAAGCAACCCGCCGCCAAGATCTTTTTCAGAAAGATTTTCAAGCAGCATTAATGCTTCATCTCCAAGATTTTCAGTGTTAAGTTCATGTTTTTCGTTTTTATATCCAGTTTCAACTACTTTTATATCATCAAACTCTCTTTTATATCCTTTTATTACTATTACAATAAATTTATTTTTTCGAAGCAAATATTCAGCTATCATTTCAACAAATGGTGTTTTGCCAGTACCGCCTGCTGCAATGTTACCAACAGAAATTATCTTAGGTTCAAGAATCTTTGCTTTAAAAATACCGGCATTATATAAAAAATTTCTGAAGAAAACTCCAATCCTATATAATATGCTAAGTGGAATTGTAAATATTTTCATAGCCCTGCAGTTTTTATAATAAGTTTTGCAGCCTCATTTGAAGCATCCTTACTTCCAAGAATATCTCTAACTTTATCAAAATTGTTGATCATTCTAATTCTATAATCAATATCACTAAGCAGAATCAATGCTTCATTGCATAAATTATCAGGTGTGAAATCATTTTGAATAAATTCCTTTACAATTTCATCACCAAGCAAAATATTTACAATGCCAAGTTTATCAATTTTTGCTATCGGCTTTAATAAGTAATAATTTATTGGGAATGTTTTATAAAATATGAGATGCGGTGTTCCAAGCAAAGCGCATTCCATTGTTGATGTTCCGGCTTTAGTTAAAACAAGATCACTATTCAATATCAGATGATAAGGTTTTTCTGTTGTTAAGTTACAGCCAATCAACTTTTCCCTGAATTCATCAAACACATGGTTCAATCCCGGTGCTATGCTAATATTGATAGTAATATTATCAATATGTTTTCTTATTTCTGCAATAGTATCTATTAATACAGGTATGTGATTCTTGATTTCATCTTTCCTGCTGCCGGGTAGTATTGTAATTACTTTTTTACTTGATTGTATAATTTCGCTTTTTGTATTAACTTCAATAAATTCTTTGATCCTCTTAACAAGCGGGTGCCCGGTGAATTCAGATTTTACCTTGTATTTATTGTAGAAATCAACTTCAAATGGGAAGAGGACAAGCATTAGGTCAATATATTTTTTTACTTTAATTACACGTTTTTCATGCCATGCCCAAAGTTGAGGAGATATATAGTAGATTATTTTTTTATCGTAAAATTTTCGTATCTCTTCAGCTAGCCTTAAGTTAAAACCCGGATAATCTACAAGTATAACAACATCAGGAGAATTTGTTTTGATAAACTCTGCACTTTGTTTAATAGCCTTTTTGAAGAAATAATACTTCTTTACAACATCGGTAAAACCAACAGTTGCAAGATCTTTAACATGATATAAGGCATTTAATCCTTCGGCTATCATCAGGTTGCCTCCCAGACCATTAAATATAATACCCTTACCAGGCAACTGTAACTTCATTTCCTTTATCAATGCAGATGAATGCATATCTCCTGAATGCTCACCTGCAGATATGAATACAGACCTCCTCCAAAGGAGCGCAGTGGTCTGCTCCTTCGGAGGACTCCCGTTATTTTGAGAATTGTAATCAGTATTCATTAATTACCAAAGATTATTGATTGATGAGAAAATAAATAAGGACTATCATAATTATACTGATAAATGTGGCTTGGAATGTTCTTTTTTCAGAAAAGTATGCCGCTTTTAAGTCCTGGTTAAGTTTTGAGCTTTTTGTTTCATCATAAACTGAAAATTTTGGCAGAAACCTGTTAACATTATTGAAATAATGCTCATATTTTTCCATAAACTTTTCTTTCAGAAAGCCTTCTTCTTCAAGTATAATATAATAATACTGGATTGAAAAATAAACAATACTCAATATCTGTAAATAAGGTACAAGTGAATTAGACATAATACTTATACCAAAATACATCAGGATATTTCCTAAATAAAGCGGATTCCTAACGTAACCAAATGGTCCTTGAGTTACAAGACTGGAAGCCCCCACATTGCCTGTGGTTCGGGTTTCGCTGCCTGCGTATGAGACACCCCAGAAGCGGAATGATTCACCTATAAGAACTAATATACCGCCAATAACAAGTGTTGTCATTGTTGGACGGGCAAATAACAGCATTGGTATAATAAAAGGCAGTGGCGTGTAAGACCTGTACTGAAAGAAAAATTTTCCTAATGTCATTTATTTTTATCTTTAACTATTTTAATTTATATTTAACCTCTTAAAAAGACTTCACGTCTTTTTAATTTTGCAGCCTGGCGGTGCTTAAGTTTTTTACTGTCAAGAAATTTTTCCATCTTTTTCTTAATATCACCAAATGTCTGGTATTCATGATATGTGATATTATTTTTCCAGCAGTATGAAGCAAGTGATTTCTTTGCAAAAACAATATCAGCATAATTAACCACACATGCATCTGAAAAACCATCTCCTATGAATACCGAAATCTCATCATCAGCGGTATTATTCATCAGGATATTCCGTTTACTGGTGCCGCATTTATCACAATCTGCATCAGAATACGGGAATTCAAGCCCTATACTCTTCAAATCTTCAGAAAAAACTATTTTATTGGAATAAAAAGGAATATTCAAATTATAATTATCCAATATCCTCTTTATATAGTAATCCATTCCTTCACTTAATATCACAATCGGCAAACTGTTCTTTTCACAATAATTCATAAATTCCAAAAACATCGGGTCAAGTTTTTGTTCATCAATTATGTGATTGAATTCATTTATATCAAAATTCTCTATTAAGTCGCATTCTCTTAAAAAACACTCTCTTGCTCCGATTTTTTGTTCTTCAAAGCTTTTAATGACTTCAGCCCACTTATCCTTCTTTTTAATAAAGAAATCACCCATTTCTATCCAGGTATCATAAAGGGTGATAGTTCCATCGAAATCACTGAATATTTTTAATTTAGGTTTATCCAAAAAAGTATAGCATATATCTAAAAATAATTCTAAATCATAGCTTATTCAAGGCACAATAATTCATGCCAAAAATAAAAAAAGGCGGTCATTTGACCGCCTGAAAACTGCTGCATATTGGGGGACTTAATACATTTTTTTGCTTGACATTATTATATTAAGTTTTATGCAACTTTTGTGTTAATAATAAAATCTTCCTTATCTAAGTGCAAATTACACTCAACTTCTTTTTCAAAATCAAATTGAAGTGAAGTGAAAGTTTTTAAGTAATTATCTTCTTCCATCTGTATCAGTTTGTTAAGGCAATCATGGTGCTTGTTAAGGTACAGTTTAGCATTAATAGCTTTGCCAACTGACATATAAGAATTATATTGCAGCTTGTAGATTCTGCCTAATTCTTTGTATGATGACCTCTTCTGGGCAAGAACTGTTGCTTTATTGAGGTAATCGTTGGCTTTTTCTATATCAAGGAATTTAGTATAAAGTCTTCCAAGTCCCATATATGTTCTGGCTTCATTTATTTCATCTGCAGTATCAATAGAAATACTCAGTGATTCATTAAAGTATTTTTTGCATGTGATAAAGTCATTCAATTCAAAGTAAATCTCACCAAGCTCGCATAAGGTATGACCAATTGAACTGCTATCACTAATTTCTCTATAATATTTCAAAGATTTATTAAGGTATTTTACACCTTCCGGGAAACATCTCATTTTCATGTATGCTTTACCTAGATTGCTGTATGCCTGCGCTTCAGCCTGTATATCGCCAAATTTTTTGAAAATACTCAGAGCCTCGCTTAAATATGTGATCGCATTTGAGAAATCTTCCATATAGAGGTATGTTCTGCCTATGTTAGCAATTGTATAGCTATATTCTCTATATAATTTACTTTTATCTTCAATTTTTAATGCAACATTGAAATATTTTAAAGCAGTACTGTAATTACCAATTTCAAGATACATAATCCCTATATTGTTGTAAAAGAAATAGGGTATATCTTTTTTAATACTTAATGAAAGGCTTAAACTTTGCAGATAATCTTTTAGTGAAGAATTGTAATCACCATACTGCTGGTATGCCAAACCTCTGTTAGAAAGCACCGTTGCTTCAAACTCAATATCTCCAATGCTTCCAAGCACATAGATACATTCATCAAAGTATTCTATAGCTTTCGGGAAATTACTTGTTTTTAGATAAACATTGGCGATTGAATTTAAAGTTCTAGATTCGCCTTTTCTATCCCCAATTTCCTTGTATAATGCTATAGCCTCTTCGTAATACTGAAGAGCTGCTTCAAAGTTAGATCCCAAACGGCAGCAGATACCTGCATTTAAGTTAGCTTTTGCTAAGCCACTATTGTAATTCAGACTCTTTGCTGCTGAAATTGCCTCTTTCGAAATTTCCATAGCCAATACTGTATCAGACATTCTTGCAGTATCTGCCTGTTTATTCAACAGGTCTATACTCTCATGTGTCAATTTATTTTTTAAGATTGTTTCCATTTTCTTAATATATATTTATTGGTTATAGAAATAGTTATTTTATTAAAGTCATTTTTTTGATATCGCTGAATGAACCTGTTTCAAGTTTATAAAAATAAACCCCTGAAGCCAGATTACCTGCATTAAATGAAATTTTATGTGTTCCTGCATTTAACTGCTGATTTACTAATACGTCAACCACTCTGCCCAGCATATCATAGATTGCCAGTTTAACCTGTGAAGCATCAATTAGATCAAATTTAATGCTTGTTGAGGGGTTAAACGGATTTGGATAATTTTGGTATAATGAAAAACTTTTAGGAACGATAGGGTCGCTAAGCATTTCACTGCCCCAGTCTAAAGATAATGTAGAAATATATGAAACCTCGTGACTTGCTTCTATGATTAACTGGCTGAAACCTGTTACTATTACTTTATTGCTTGGTGATATTGATAAACTTTTTGCGATATCATCTGAGTTAACTGTGAAACTATACCTGTTTACATTTAACTGTGTTCCACTTTGAATATCATATCTAACTGTTGCATAATCATAATTAAAATTCGTTCCCCAGCTTTTGCCGGTAATAATAATGCTTTTAGTATTATTTGAATTTGAGAGGATACCTATAGAATTAGCAACATCTACACCATTTCCTGTTCCGTTATAATGTTTTGCCCAAGATAGATCACCTGAACTTGAATACATTACTGTAAGATAATTTACGTTTGATGATGCATCTGTATTTTCACCGGATATAAACACAGAACCGTCTGTATCAACTACAATACCCCATGCTTTATCACTCTGATTGCCTTCGCCATCATATGTTTTTGACCATTGAGAAACACCTGCGGAGTTAAATTTTGCTGTATAACAATCAGTATTACCCGCCGCTACTGTTACATAACCTGTGATATAAATATTATCTGTTTCATCAACTACTATACCCCATGCTTTATCTTCACTATTCCCGTTTCCACTAATTGATCTCAACCATTGCAGAGTACCTGCTGAATTGTATTTCACTATAGCAATATCACTATTGGTTGATGTTTCTGATACAAAACCACCTACATAAACATTACCTGCCGAGCTTACTGAAATACATAAACCCTGACTGTTTAAGTCTGTTGGACCATCTTCAAGTTGTATCCACAAAGTATTACCTGCATCGTCATATTTACCTGTGAATATATCAGTATATCCATCTGTATTAGTTGTATATCCTGTTACATAAATATTATTAAAAGCATCAACAGCAATCGCAGTTCCCATATCAGAAGCTACTATGTTAAAGCTATAATACTCTCGAAACCATAATTGTGTGCCCGAAGAGTTATATTTTATAACTACTATGTCATAGCCTCTGTTTAAGTTTTGGACAGAACCTACAACATAAACATTACCCAAGGCATCTACACAAATACCTGTTCCATTATCATTTGATGATGCAGAACCATTAAAACCTCTTACCCATTCTGTTTCACCTGTGGGAGTGTATTTTATGGTAATAATATCATTACCATAAACACCTTCATATGAATTACCTGTAACATAACTGAATTCAAAGGCATCAGTAGTTACAGCATTACCCTTTGCATTGGCGAAATTTATATCTCCATTACTATTGCCATAGTTAGCTACCCATTGTGAGTAAGTACTTGTAATACATAAAACTAACAAGATTGGAAAAATAAGTTTTTTCATTTTATTAATATTTAGTTAGGTTAGTAACAAATTTTTATAGATAAATTAGATTTTTTTTGATTGTTCAAAATTAACTAATGAATATAGTGTAAGTAATAACTAATTATACTATTAGGCTATTTATACCCCAGTCACGGTATAAATTAGTCTTAAATATTTTAAACATGTGCTATTTTTGATAATTAAAAAATTTCTGAAGTGCAAAAAACAATCGTTATAACCCGAGAAATCTCTCGTGTTTTCAGTTAGCAATTGGATTCTTTTACGGTATGCATACCGAGAATATGGTATCTCTTGCATAGCTTGGTTTAATTAAAGGAGTTGCAAAAGTACTGGTGTATTAGTTTACCGCATTGCATTTAAAGAAATGAAAAACTCTTTTAGTATCAGATAAACTTAAATTTTCCTGATCATCAAAAATTAGTATTTTTTGATTATTAGACTAAATACAAAAATTGACATAATAGAGTTTTTCTCTTTCAATTTATTCTGATATAACAGAATAATTTTTACTCAAATATCAAATCATACCTGAAATCTTAATGAAATTCCTACCGTTTACAGTTATTAACACACAAAATATAATCATTGTAAATGTATTAAATATTAAATACATTTATTGCTAAATTTCAGGGAAAAATTGAAAAAGAAAATAATCTTCATTCTCGCCTCAATTAGCGTGATTTCAGTATTAAATTCAATAAATTTCATGGGTTGTGATTCCGGCAGCACGGTTAAAACAGGTGAGCCTCTCAGCTTTTCGAGGGATATTCAGCCGATATTTGCGCAAGGCTGCAATTTCCCCGGTTGTCATAACTCCACCGATAAGCAGTCTGGGATTGACCTCACAAGCTGGGATGCATTAATGAAAAACGGTTCATCCAGGGGTGCCGAAATTGTATCTTATAATGCAACCTGGAGCAATTTGGTAAAACATATAAACAGAATAGATACAAATATAAGTTCTTTTGCAGAGCCACTTATGCCAATAGCTCTGATGCCCTACTCCAACGGTATGCCGCTTCAAAGCAACCAGTTATTAAAAATTATTGACTGGATAAACCAGGGCGCTAAAAATGATAACGGCGAAGTTGCCTTCGGGAACATTACTAATAAAGCTTTCATAACCAATCAAGCATCAGATCTTGTTGCAGTAGTGAATCTTGATAACAATCATTTGGTTAGATTAATTAATGTAGGAGGCAGGAGCAATCTTAACCAGCCGCCTGATGCGCCGCATGTTATCACAGTTGATAACCAGGGAAATTATTTTTATGTCAGCTTAATTTCGGAAGGTTACATGGAAAAATATGATGCGCGAACATACCAGCAATCAGGAAGAGTTTTAATCGGAAGCTCACCTTCTCATATAGTTATCACAAATGATGGCACAAAAGGATATTTAACCGATTTTACTACATCAGGCAGTATAAAGATATTTGATACAGGGTCAATGACTGTAACTAATTCAATCACAGAATTCAGAATGAACAGACCTCATGGGTTACGGCTTACACATGACGGTACATTGATACTTACAGCAACACAGATAAGTGAATTTCTTTATGTAATTAACACATCAACAGAACAAATAGAAAATATTGTACAGGTTGATCCTTCTGTTCCTGTAAGCGGTGCAGGGACAAATAATTTTAACCCCTACCAGATTGCTGTTACACCTGATGATAAATACGCATATATAACCTGCAGAAAATCGAATGATATAAGAGTATTTGATATTCAGACAAGAACTTTTATATTAAACATTCCAACAGGATTAAATCCATTAGCTCATGAAATTTCACCTGACGGCAAGTGGTGCTATGTACCTAACCAAGGTTCTAATTCAGTTACTGTTATTGACCTGTTAACAAATACAGTAGTTAAAACTATATCAAATGTAGGCGCACAGCCGCATCAAGTAGATTTCACTGCTGACGGTCATTATGCATATGTTACATGTGAATCAACCATCGGAGGATTTGTTCACCACCCGCCATCATCGGGCAAAAAACCCGGCACAACTGCGGTTATTGATGTTTGGGCAGGCCATATCAAAATTAAAGATATTGAAATGGCGTCGTTCCCGGCAGGTATTTGCATTACTCCGGGGCTGGGAAATTAATTTAATTATAAAATTGCAGTAATATAAGACTTCAAAAGTCTGATGATTTTTATTATGATATATTAGATTCAGGTTTATTATTTTCTTTAATATATTATAAGACTTTTGAAGTCTGATAATTTGAGGTTAATTTAAGACTTCAAAAGTCTGATAATTTTTATTATGATACAATAGGTTCAGGTTTTTTATTTTCTTTAATATATAATAAGACTTTTGAAGTCTGATAATTTGAGAATGATAAAAGACTACACCGAAGCAGTAGTCAGTATTTCAGAATTTTAAAAATGTAAATGAATAAACTAAAAGCAGTTTTTTTTATATTAAGTGCAATAATTATTTTTTCATGCAATGATGCAGGCGTAGATACAACTAAAAAAACAGGAACATTAACAGTTAACAAGCTTCAGGCAATTGATAAAAACGTTTTAGGCACATATGAATTGTGGGGAAGCATAGAAACTTCTTTAGACCATGGTGAAAATGCCTACAGAAGCATGGGTAGATTTGCAATTTCGGGAACAGGAGCCATAACAGATACATCAGGAAACCCTTTCGCCCCAAATTTAGGAAAGATAAGCAACATTAATAATGTTGGTGATGTGATAATTACTATTCAGCCTCCTGGATATAACGATACAATACCCAGTAACATAAAATTTCTTGGCGGGGCAAAACAGATAATAGGCAGCGAATTGGTATTTGAGCTTACCATGGGCTATTCGGATATACTGCCTCTTTCACAACAGTTTTCTTCATCTACTGCAAATTATATATTAGCATCACCCACAACAGGGATTGCTTCATCACAATATCAAAAAGGGATTTGGTTTACAAAAGATACCAACAGCATTCTCGCAGGATTATCACTTCCTATATTACCAGATACTGCTGAGTGGACATATCAAGCTTGGGTTATTGATAACGCAAACAGTTTATTTATATATAATATAGGAAGATTCGATTCCCCATCTGCAAGAGATAATAACCAGCAATGTGAAATAACCGGCGGTTTGATTTGGAGCGTTCCGGGTCATGACTGGCTTCAGGCAGCCTGCCCGGGTGGATTGCTTCCTGATATAATAAGTTTATATAATAATTATAAAGTTTTAATAACACTGGAACCTAGATATGAACAGGGGTCAGCTTTATTTGTTCCTTTTTACCTAACAATATTTTCGGGTAATATTTCTTCATTACCTTTTGGCAGTATTCAAACTGCACTAAATATATTTTCAACTGTTGTGCCAACAGCACAGCTTAGACTTTCATCCAATTAAGGAAAGTATTTAAAAAAATTTCTCATCCATTTAAACCATAATACAGTATGAAAAAAACATTATTTCTTTCAATTGTTTTACTTTTTAGCAGCGCAAATATATTTTCACAAGCGGTTATGAATATGCGGCTTGTAGCACAGAAAAATGAGCACAATGCAGGCGGCACACCTGCAGGCTGGCATTATGCATCCTGCTGGGGATGGACATCTCCAAGCAACAGAGAATATGCTATAATAGGATACTGGAACGGAACAGCAGTGTATGATATCACTAATGATAGTAATGTAGTGCAATGTGATACTATACCCGGACCTACCTCTTTTTATAATTACAGAGAATTCACAGTTCTTGGGCATTACCTGTATATAGTTTCGGAAGGACAAAACAACAATGCCGGATTGCAGATAGTTGATCTTCAGTATCTGCCTGATTCTGTAAAGCACGTTAAGAACTGGACATTTGCGGGTTATTCTACAACACACACCATAAAAAGCGATGGTAATTTTCTGTATCTTAATGGTTCAAATTATAATGGGGGCGGCATAGTTATACTTGATGTTACCGATAGAGAAAATCCGGTTAGGCGCGGCAACGGACCCGCCCCATATTCACACGATTGTTTTGTAAAAGACGATACAGTTTATGCAGCAAATATTTATAGTCCCAACAGCAGGATGTCAATAATCAATGTTACCAATAAAGATAACCCGCAACTTGTAGGTTCATTTGTTTACCCAAATGCTGTCTGCCATAATGTATGGTTCAGCAGTAACAGAAGGTGGCTTTTAACTACTGATGAAGGCGGCTCAAATCATTTAAAGATTTGGGATGCAGCAAGCTTAAGCAACATCACTTTAGTATATGAATACATACCATATGAATCAGCTATGGTGCATAACGCATACTTTAAAGGTGATACTATTTTTATGGCGCATTACCGCGCAGGAATTATTGCTTTAGATGTTAGTAACCTGCCGGCACAACCTACAGTTATAGGTTATTATGATACTTTTACAGGTTCAGGAACTGCTTATCAGGGTGCGTGGAATGTTTATCCTTATTATAATTCAGGTAAATTTATTGGGTCTGATATTGCAACGGGATTATATGTTTTAAAATTCGGTAATCCAATTGGGATTCAGCATAATGGTAACTCAATACCAGAAAAATTTTCACTTGAGCAAAATTATCCTAATCCTTTCAATCCTGTAACAAAAATAAAATTCAGTATCCCACAGGATGGCGCAACAAATTCATTTAAGACTAAGTTAATTATCTTTGATATAACAGGTAAAGTTATTAAAACACTTATTGACCAAAGTTTAAATGCAGGGAATTATGAAGCTGAGTTCAATGCATCTGATTTTGCTTCAGGGATGTATTTTTATTCATTGGAAGCAGGTTCATTTAAAGAGACGAAGAAGATGGCGCTTATAAAGTAAATCCCGCTAAGTAATCCCGCTTTCAGCGGGACTGCGAATCCCGCCTTGGCGGGATTCTTGAAAGCAAAAAATAAAAAAAGACCTGTCAGGTCTATTTTTTCCCCGTTGTTGGTGCTACGACTGCTGGTGCAGTTTGCCGAAGGACTTTACTTTCACCAACAAATGGGAAATTTATGACCTGAATCATTGTATTGCCTTAAATACCAAGTTATTTTTGTGTTGGGTCAAAAAAAATGATTTTTATCTTACTATTCTATTGCTAAATGGTTGTATTATTTATCAAATTTTTAGAGTTATTTTGAGTTTTACGACACAATTCATTGTATTGCCTTAAATGATGTATTATGTTTGTATTGATACCTATAAATATAATATAGACCCGATACTTGATGTAAGAAATTCTTGTAAGACTGGTTTATCAGTTAAAATGTTATCAGCTATTATACAGTATTTATGTTAATTTACTTTTTTCGTGTTTTTTTTTTTGAATTTTGTATTATATTGATAAAATAACGAAGTTATTTTTGAAATCCCGCCTAAAGGTCTAACACTTGCGGGATTGATAACTGAAATCAACTCAGAACTGAGCTCAACAACGAGCCAGGAAAACCAGTCAGTAACGAGTCAGGAAGACTAGTCTGAAAAACCAGATTTTCAATAAATAAGGAGGTTACACAAAATGATTACGCTAAGCTATGCCAATCCGACTTGGAGGATTATTGAGTCAAATCATTGTAACTCTTTTACAGAAAATTACCAGCCCCGAAGGTCCGAAGTCCGAAGGACCTTTACGGGACTCCTTTGGAGAGTTTTTTCGGAGCAAATATTATGAAAAATTTAATTACAAAAATATTAAAGTCTAAAGAATATATCATAAAGTATATTTCCTTTCTTATTATTTCTTGTTCATTGTTAACAGCCGATTGTTTTAGCCAAACAATAACCTGGCGGAGAGTATTAAACAACAATTATGGCAATTTTAATAAAGCTCAGCAAACCTACGACGGAGGTTATATTGCGGTTGGTGATGAAAGAATAAATAACCTGTATAAAATTTATATAGTGAAATTTGATTACTTGGGAAATTATTTGTGGACAAGAATAATCGGAGTAGGAGATACGAACGGAAATTGGATAGAAGAAACTTCTGATAAAGGTTTTATTATAGGTGGAGCGCAAGATTCGAATGGTAATACATATGCTTATTTAGTAAAAACGGATAATAATGGAAATATTCAATGGAGTAATACTTATTCAAATTCTGATTTAGATCAAGGATACTGCGTAAAGCAAACTACAGACGGGGGCTATATTTTTACTTGCAGAACAGCGCCATTTAGAAATGGGGTTATGTTAATTAAGACAGATTCTTTAGGAAATATTCAAGTGCAAAAAATATATTACAGTAATGCTTTTACTATTTATGCATATGAAATATTAATATTGAATGATGGTTATTTAACTATAGGTAGTTATAGTGATAATAACAATTCAGATATTTATTTGATGAGGTTTAATAAATCTTTAGATACATTATGGACAAAAAGAATTGGAGGGAATAATAATGATGGAGGTACTTCAATTGATAAGATAAATACAGGTGAGTATGTTATTGGCGGTTATTCAAGATCATTTAACCTTAACAATAAAGTAGAATCTTATATAAGCAGAATTGATTTGTATGGGAATATTATATGGCAAAGGACATATTCACATTTCGGATATGATTTTTGTAGGTCTATACGATACAAACCAGGTTCAGGATTTATAGCAGTAGGTACATCTGACTCATTAAATAACAGTGTCTTCAAAGCCAAAATGAGGTTAATAGATATGAACGGTAATTTAATGTATGAAAATTCAATATTACCTGAAACTGCAGGTGCAGGTTTTATGTCAGTTGAATTAACAAATGACAATGGATTTATAGCAGCGGGATATGCTGTGTTGACCGGAGGATTCACGAAAATGTTTATAGTAAAAACAGATTCTCTGCTTTATTCACAACCAATTGGAATAATTAATATTGGTAATAATGTACCTAAGACTTTCAAATTATATCAAAATTATCCAAATCCATTTAATCCAACAACAAAAATTGAATTTGATATAAGTGGCAAATCAGTAGCACAGACATTCCTGTCTGTATATGATATGCTTGGCAGGGAAGTTTCAACCTTGGTAAATGAACAGCTCAAACCCGGAAAATATGAAGTAACATTCGATGCTTCAAATTATTCTAGTGGTGTATATTTTTATAAGTTGGTTGCAGGTGATTTTGTAGTAACTAAAAGGATGATATTATTGAAATAAATACAATTTATTTTCTTATTAATTTATAAAGGAGTCAAAATGAAGACATTTATTAGTTGTATTTCTTTTTTTTTAGTGTTTCAATGTCAAACCGTTTTTGCTGATGGAAACTTGTCTTTATGGGAATTGCAAATTAAATAGGACATCTTTTCCAGGTGTTTATACATATAGCTTTAATGGGGAAAAGTATCCATCAGGTATATATTTTGTAACTCTTGCAAATAACAAAGATTATTTCAGGAGCATTAAGATAGTCTTAATTAAATAACTATTTTTAAAAAAATACTTAAACATTAAAGAACATTTGCCCATTTGTTGGTGTTGCCGAAGGACTTTACTTTCACCAACAAATAATTAACGGGGAATATTCTATAGAGGCAGGATCATTTAAGGAAACAAGAAAATTAGTTTTAGTTAAGTAATCCCGCTCAAGCAACTATTCAGTCGTGGAGGAAAGGAATACGCGGGAATGCTGATAAGCACAGAAAATCATCCGTCAGAGCCTGATTACAATCATGCTTCGCATGATTTCAAAATATAAAAAAACAAAAAAATTTCAATAAAAAACCTATCAGGAATTAAAAATAATAGGTTTTTTATTAACAATAATTATTGAGATTGCTTCGTCGTTACACTACTCGTAAAATTGATTATTTTACAAGTATCATTTTTTTTGTAGAAGTAAATTTTTCAGTTCTTAAGGTATAGAAATATATTCCGCTGGGCAGGTTTGCTCCATCAAATTCATATGTATATTCACCCTTTGGCATATTTTTATTTACCAGCACTGCTACTTCACTTCCTGTTATATCATACACTTTCAATCTAACATAATCAGCTTTTGGTAAGCTGAACTTAATTTTTGTTGCAGGATTGAAAGGATTAGGAAAGTTTTGGCTTAATGAAAATTTATCAGCAATTTCGCTGTTATTGATAATTCCCAGAGGAAGATTTGCAGTGCTTATTTCATACATCGATCTTCCATGTGTACCCGCACATAGTATTTGTGATACCGGGTGATAGTTAATTTCAAAAACAGGTGAGTTAGGAAGCCCAGAACCCAATATTGCCCAGCTTGCCCCAAGATTAGTAGAATAATAAACACCAGCATCACAGCCTACAAATAAAACGGAGTCTCTTACAATATCAACTATTATTGAGTTTGCTGGAACATTAAGCAGGTTGCCTGAAATATTAGTCCAGTTAGTACCATAATTTGTAGTTCTGAAAATTCGGGTATTTTTGTCATCAATATTAAATCCGCTTAAGGTTACATAAGCAATAGCCGGGTTTCTTCTGTCACAGATAATATCAGTAACATATCTTTGCGGTAATGTTCCTGTAACATCAACCCAATTTGTACCGGAATTTGTGGTAACTGAAACTTTTGCATCATCAGTACCTGTATAAATTACTCTTTGCCCGCCCCCTAAAACTGCGCTTGAAATACAAGTAATTGTCCCAAGCCTTCCGTTTTGCCCGCGTGTTAAATCACCGCTAATAACAGTCCAAGCTGTACCTCTATTGGTAGAACGGAATAACATATGACTGCCGACATATAGAATTGATGGGTCCTGAATATCAAGTATATATGGTGTTGACCAGTTAAATCTTCCGCTGAGTCCTGATGTAATGCCAACAAATGATACCCCGTTGTTTGTACTTCTTCCAAGACCGCCATTTTGTGAAGTACAATAAATTATGTTAGAATTTGTATAATCAACATGTGTTGTAAATCCATCCCCGCCATAAATAACTGTCCAGTTGTTTGTTGCGCCTGTAAATGTGATCTTCGAGCCATTATCCTGTGAACCACCAAGCTTCCTAACTGGATTTAAATAATCAATTGTAGTAGCATAGAATTGTGTTATTGGCAGATCATAGCTTTTAGTCCACGGAGCATTACCGGTTGATGTTTTAAAAATACCACCATCGTTACCAACTATCAGGTTAGTGGTGATAGCAGGATTTATCCAAAGAACATGCTGGTCAGGATGCTGCTGGTCAAATGTTCCACTATATGAATTTGTTAAGTTTACCCAACTAGTGCCGTTTGTTGTTCTGAATAAATCTATGCTGCCAATATAAACAGTATTAGGATTTACAGGGTCAACTTCTATCAAACCAAAATACCAGTCAAACCCTGATGATGATATTCCTGACATAGACATTGTACTCCAGTTAAGACCTTTATTGGTTGATTTATAAATACCGCTGATATTATTACCGGTAGTAGTTTTAAAAATTGAATAAACATAATTTGGATCAGAATTTGATACTGCAATACTAATTCTGCCAGTTGTTGCTGCCGGTGCTGGAATTCCGTGTGTTGTACCTAATAGCTGCCAGTTTGCACCACCGTCAGATGAACGGTATAATCCGCTAGTGATACCTCCTGTTTTAGAAATTGATGGCGGAGTCCTAACTCGCTCCCACATAGCAGCATAAACAATATTCAGGTCATCGGGTGATACTCTTACATCAACGCCTGAAGTTGAATCGGATACAAATAAAACTCTTGACCAGTTAATTCCACCATTAGTTGATTTATAAACTCCTTTGTTCTGGCTGAAAGAACGGAATCCCATCACTGTTGCATAAATAATATTTGGATTAAGAGGATGAATATCCATTGCGGGAATGTGCAAAGCTTCGGTTAAACCAACTAAACTCCATGTATCTCCCATATCAGTAGATTTAAGTACACCAAAACCCGGGTAAACATCTATGGCGCTGTTTCCTTCGCCTGTTCCGCAATAAATAATATTAGGATTAGAAGGATGCATTACTAAAGCACCAACTGAAAGGCTTGGCCAGTCGTCAGTTCTTGCTGACCAGTTTAAGCCGCCATTTGTGGTTTTAAAAATACCGCCAGCGGCTGCACCAATAATAATTATATTTGGATTTGAAGGATTAACAGCAATTGCAGTAATTCTGCCTCCAATATTGTAAGGACCGTTTGGTGTCCAATTAAGAGAAGAAGTAGGGTTATCCATCTGCTCCATAACTTTTTTCTCCAGCATTGCATTGAAGTACTTATCGTATGGTATATCACCTGTTGGATAAGAACGCTGGATGAAAAACCAGTCACCTGGAGCATTTTTTTTGTATTTTAATATTGCCTGTGCTGATTCATTTTCAAAATCATGTAACAGGAAAATTCCGATACCTAAGATAAACAATAAAAAGGGCACAGCTAAAAGGAGTTTACGCATATTTTTAATATTAATGATAATTTTCTATTTAATCATACAATTTAGCAAAAAAATCATTATTAATGAATGCAAAATTACGTTAAAGTGATAAAAAAGGACACAAATGAAAATCAGTTACGAATAGGTTGAATTCTCACACAGAAAGATCCAATTAAATTATTCAATAAATGAAATATTTGTGTCCACAAGTTTATATAAGGTAAAACAGATTTTTTTACTGTATCTCGCTCGAGTATTCCTCTATTTTGAGCATGATTGTTTTTTCCTCATTATTATCAAGGTTCAGGTATCTTCCGCTCAATTGGTCTTGTTTACAGAATATCCTGTTATCCTCTAAATAGTATGCTATAAAATATTCTTTGCCATTATCATAACCGGATCGTTCATAACAGCGGGGGGTTTCTTTATTAAAAAAGATCTGTTCAGAATGCGAAAGGTTATCGGTTGCAGATATTTTTATCAGCCTGCTCTCAAAATAAAATGCCATGATTTCAGTTCCCGAAGAAAGCATTTTTGTAATTGATACAGCATTTATTAAACTGTTTTCAACTGTTCTTCTAATCTCTTCAGCTTCCGATACTTTCTTCTCATCGCAGCTTACCTGTGATATGGCTGCCTGTGTAATGAAAAGAAAAGTTAAAAATGCAATTAGTTTCATTTTATTTACCTGAATTCTATAGATGTATATTTATAAAGCCTGTCAGTTCTTTAAATGGGGGATAATTAACAGATACTGACAGGCTTTGATGTAATGTATCGGAAGACTATTTTTTTCTGCGAATAGCAAAACTTGATATTGCCAGTCCTGCAAGCATCATTAATGGAAATTCCATTCCAAAGAGACCGCATTTTTTGCCTTCACTTTTAACGGTTGCTGTCATTTCAATATCCTTTTTCAGGTCAGCTAAAGTTTTTTCATAAATAATTTTCTGCCCGTCTTTTCTGCCATTGGTTTTAAGAACTTCAGCAGGCATTTCAAATTCATAATTCAGCTTAATATCGCTTGATCCCATATTTCCTGCATTGGCGGTATCCTTAAGCAGTGTATAACTGAAATCCATTCCATCCTTACCTTCTTTCCATGATGCTTTCACTTTTTCAAATCCTTTAGCAGATGAAATATCATTTATATTTTTGAATTTAAGATCCAAGGTAACATGTTTTGTGGAATCATCAAGCTTTTCTTCAACCTTTACGCCGGTTACATCAGTGTTTGATGATGAATAATTCTGCTTAGCCTTAGCTTCTTCAAAACTGAAGCCGCCAAGATCTGAGCTTGATTTTAGATTTGACATCTTTGTCCAGTAATGAACTTTCATTGTACCGGAACCATCCTGTTTGAGCGTTGTTTTCTGCTCTATATTTACACAACCTGCTAATACAAAAGCAAATATTACAAGTAATGATGTAAATACTAAATAATTGTTGCTGTAAAAAAACTTTTTTGATCTTTCTGTGTTTAACATTTTTTACTCCTTTAGAGTTATTTAGTTTTTAAATACATACAAAGATACAATATTTGTGAATTGTAAAAAAATCAAAATATATGTAATTTGTTGCATGTTTTAAAAACGCTAAATGTACCACAATAACCCAAAATATAACCTGTTTTTTATCAAAGATTATTATTTGTTTGAGTATGGAGCTATCCCTGCAAACGTACGCAATTCTTTTAAGCTCAAAATATTAATTCGCAAAGGCTCGGTTGAGCAAAAGAATATTAAATTAATAGAATATTACGAAAATATAATAAAGACCGGTAACTTTGATGAAAAGGAGTATGCAAAACTTAACATAGTACTAAATGTTAGTAACCGAATGCTTGATTGCCACAAAGCAAGGCTGCTTAAACAATTGCGGAATTTTTATTTTGAATGGAAAGAATTCCCGTTTGAGTGCGGCATTAATCGGATAAAAAGAATGTTCAATAAAGGAATGTTAAGAGAAGCAAGGACAGAACTGATGGAACTTGAAAAAAATACATTAGGGCAGGAAAAAAATATAGAGCAGAAAATCCTGTTGTTTGAAATATCAGAGAAATTTTTTCAGCTATACAATTTCACCCGCGTACTTCGCAGAACAAATTATTATTTCAAAAAAGCTAAAACACTTTACAATCAAATAATACTATCAAAAGCAGATACTAATATCATTAATGAAATAAAGGCAAGATTCCGTCTGCTTAACAGCCATAAACTCACTATAAACCGGTTTAAGCTGAAAAATCTTAAAAAAGCACTATCTGAACTTAATAGCATACTAAAGATTGATCAAAACAAGTTACCCATAAACCTGCAGCTTAAGATATATCATAGGTGCGGTCTGCTTTTCAATATCCTGAAGAATAAGGATAAGTCTATCAAAGCATTTACAGCCGGTAAAATTCTCGCTGAAAAACACAAAATGAAAGCTGAGAAGATGATTTTCGAAAGTTTTATAATGATCAGGAACTTCACAAGTAATAACAATCTTGCGAATAAGTTCCTTATTTATCATAAAAAGAATTTTCCGGTAATACTAAAATTCCACAGCGATGTTTCACAAATTCTGGAATTTGAGCTGAATTACCTTAGGTTCCTCATATTTACTAATGACCCTGATACAGAGCATATTACAAATGATTATCTATCACGGCAGATATTATATACAAGGAAAGCAGATGCCCTGAATAGCTGGTATCTTGAGCTAAGCGACCAGCTTTCAAGCAGTGTATTTGAGTGGTGTAAAGTAAATAACAGGTATAGTGTGTGTGTTAATAATAATATTCTTAAATTGTTTACCGAAATGAACAGGATATCAATTTATAAATTTACTAATATATACTCCCCTAACGTACAGGCAATTTTATACATCAATATTGCTGAGCAGGAGTTCTGGAAATGCACAAATGCTGATTTTTTTCTGGCTGAAACTTATGTTAAGAAGCTTGAAAGGATTATGAAGCTTTATAATATTAATATCAGCGGAAGCTGGGTAGAATCCTCAAAGCTTGGCTTAAAGATATTTGAAGCTCTGGCAATACAAAAGGGTGATAGAGTTTATAAAAGATTTAACGGTTCAATTGATAGATTCATTGAAAAAATCAAAAGCGAAAAACAGTCTTTTAATATTGCATCTGACCTGGCTAAACTGCTTTTCATTAACAATATGCTTAAAGTACAAGAGCTTGACAGTAAGCTTATTGAACTGATAGAATGGATAAATAATAATCACCCTAATATATTAACAAACATAGATGAAAACATTAAGAAATAAAACCTGGCATTAAGAAATAATATCAAGCTTTAAAAGCTTTTGTCTTATCAGCTTCTCTGCTTTTATAAAATCAGTTTCTTCTGGTGTATAAATTCCTTCACTTAATTCCTGCAAAATACTTTCCTGTATTTTTCCTCTTTCAAGAGCAACAGAGTATGGCACTCTTAAAAATGTTACCATTGTATATTTGGGAATGAAAGTATCAGGATATTTTTTATAAAGCATTGCCTCAATTTTCTTCTTCAGTTGGAATCCGGGTTCCGAAACAAGGTCACGCATTTCAATAAAATTTTCCTGCGCAAGATCGGCAATAGCATCAGTGTTCACTTTTCTTAATACCTGGTACTCACTGAAAATGCGGTTCCAGTCACCGGGATATTTATCAATACATTCATTCAGATACGAACAATCTTCAAATGCTGCATTCATACCCTGACCAAAGAAAGGAACTATTGCGTGGGCAGAATCACCAAGCATAGCAAGTTTATCATCAACAACCCATGGATAACATTTTATGGTAATCAGACTGCCTATTGGATTTGCAAAAAAATCATTTAACAACTCCGGCATTAAATTAATTGCATCAGCGAAGTTTGTTTCAAAGAATTTCTGAACTTTATCTTTATCAGTAAGATACTCAAAACTGTTTTCACCACTTAAAACCTCATCGTATGCCAGGAAAAGTGTACATGTAAAGCTGCCATCCATATTAGGCAAAGCTATAAGCATAAATGAGCCTCTTGGCCAGATATGGAGAGCATTGGTTTCCATTTTAAATGAACCATCCGGATTTGCGGGAATGTGGAGTTCTTTATATCCATAATTTTCATATTCCTGCTTATAATTGAAACGCGGAATTTTAAGTATTTCCATCCTAACAGGTGATGTAGCCCCATCAGCAGCAATTGTGGTATTTGATTTTATTACATTAGTTATCCCTGTAACATCGTTATGAAAATAAAGTTCATTTTTTGGAATATCCATACTTAAGCATCTCATATCAAAATGAAATTTAACACTTCGGAATTCTTCTGCAAGATCCATTAATTTTTTGTTTAGCTCGCCCCTTGATACAGAGTTGATGTATTCAGACATATCCTTACCATAAGACTGCAGTTGTGTTGTGCCGTCCTGTGAATGTATCATTCTGCCATACATTGGAATGGATATCTTCTTTATTTCATCATATAAACCTACTTCTTTTAACGCATGAATTCCGCGGGTTGAAAGAGCCAGGTTAATTGATTTACCTGCGCTGATATTGGCTTTTCGCATATCAGGTCTGCGCTCATAAACATTAACATTATATCCTTTTTTAGCAAGATATATTGAAAGTAATGAACCAGCGAGACCTGCACCTACAATTGTTATTTTTTTCATGTTTGATTGTCATTCCCGCGCTACGCCTGCCTCTGGCATGGTATGCGGGAATCCAATAATATTATTTCAATTAACGGCTAAAACAGTTTTATCATTGTAATAAATACACGAACTAAAATCTTTCAACCTAAGGTTCGTGGCAATTAAGCAATTATTACATACTATTTAACATCTTCACAAAATTCCATACATCCATAAAAGTATTATATAACGGAACGGGTGCAACACGTATTACATCGGGTTCGCGCCAATCACAAACAACACCATTTTCATTTAATCTACGATGAAGTTCTTTACCGCCTGATATTGCTCTTAATGATAACTGGCAGCCTCGTTCGTTAATATTTTTGGGAGTAATAATTTCAATAATACCGTTGCTATTTTCATTGATAAGATATTCCATAAAACCTGTAAGCAATTCGCTTTTTTGGCGGAGTGCGGCCATTCCGGCTTCATAAAATATATTGAGTGATGCCCGCAGGGCTGCAAGCTGTAATATTGGCGGATTGCTTAATTGCCAGCTTTCAACAGTTGGTATTGGCTGGAAGTTATGATGCATCAGAAATCTGGTAGCTTTATCCTGTCCCCACCATCCCCAAAATTTTGGAATCGTCATATCAAGCAAATGCTTTTTATGAACAAAAGCACCTGCAATGGCTCCGGGTCCTCCGTTTAAATATTTGTATGAACACCAAACAGCAAAATCACAATTCCAGTCATGAAGTTTGAGCAATAAGTTTCCCGCACCGTGAGCATGGTCAAAACCAACAATACATCCTTTTTTATGTCCGGCAGAAATAATTTTTTCAAACTCAAAAGCCTGTCCTGTGTAATAGTTCACACCTGCAAACATTATTAATGCAACTGAATCTCCTTCTCTTTCGATATACTCCAGAATATCTTCAGTCCTGATAGTAAATTCACCTTCTCTTGGTTTCATTTCAATAAGTGATGTTACCGGGTCATAGCCGTGAAATTTTATCTGTGACTGTACAGCATAATGATCAGAAGGAAATGCATTAGCTTCGATGAGTATTTTATTACGTTTAGAAGTTGGTCTGTAAAATGAAACCATCATTAAATGCAGGTTTACTGAAAGTGAATTCATATTCACAACTTCTTCAGGTAATGCCCCGACTAAAACTGCAGTTTGTTCGGTAAGGAATTCATGATATGGCATCCAGGGAGTTTTTGCATGGTTATGCCCTTCAACGCCCATTGTTTCCCAGTCCAAAAGCTCCTGCTCAACATATCCGCGTACAGTCTTTGGCTCGAGACCTAATGAATTACCTGCAAAGTAAATTACATCTTTACCTCCCTGAGTTTTGGGAATATAGAATTTATCTCTGTATAATTTTAGAAAGTCGCTTGAATCAAGCTCTTCTGCAAAATTAATGTTATTCTTGTACTCCATAAATTATTTTGCTTTCAGCTCTTCAAGCATTTTTTTTGCGTTATCATTGTTTGGATTCAGCTTCAATGATTTTTCATAATTTTTTATTGCATTCTTTTTATCACCAGCCAGCATATATCCTTCACCAAGGCTATCGTAAACATTGTACGACTTTGGGAACTGCTCAACGTTAAGCTTGAATATTGCTATTGCCTGCTTTGACATACCAACCTGCAATAACTGGTAACCAAGAATATTCAACTGGCTTTCTTTAAAATTATATTCATCTTCAAAGTTATACTTTAAATCTTCATATGTTTCTATAGCCTTTTCAACATTTTTATTAATGGTAATGCTCATCAATGTATCAACAATGGATTTTTTTGGCTTGTGTACTCCAAGCAGTTCAACATCAAAAACAAGCGTTGAATTTGCGGGTATAATATCACCCGCGCCTCTTGTGCCATAAGCAAGCTCAGGAGGTAATATTAACCTGAACTGGTCGCCAATTCTCATTAAAGCTACTCCTTCATCCCAGCCTGCAATTACCTGTTTTGCTCCTAAGGTGAACTCAAACGGCTCTTTCCTATCATGCGATGAATCGAATTTCTTGCCGTCAAGAAGCCAGCCTGTGTAGTGTACTTCTGCAATTTTGCCAACTTCTGACTTTTTGCCATTTCCTTGTTTTACAACGATATATTTTAGACCTGATGAGGTTGTAACAGTATCACCTGATTGCGCAAAGATACATGTTGAAATAATAATTAATAATATTGCTAATTTTTTCATTTATGTTTACTTAATTGATAAAATTTCATAATTAATATGTAAATTACAAATACAATAATTAAACTTACAGTCAAAGTTAAATATATAAATATTAGACTACAAAAGTCTGATATTTTTTCAATATTCCTTGAATGTTTAAGATTATTACAATCTTTAATACATGAAAAGACTTTTGTAGTCTGCGAGATATTTAAGATGACTTAAAGACTGCAAAAGACTTTTATTAAATCATAAATACAATAAATCTTCAAATATAATTCAACTGAAAAAATTACTACAATTCTTCAAAATAAAAAATATTAATAATTAGGGGGGATTTCTGTCCTTGACTTTCATAAAAAAGTGTTTTAGCTTAAAATTAGATTAAGTGTGAAAATAAATTAAAATGTTATGCGTAAAATATTGTTATTTTTAGTTTTATCCCTATTTTTTTTAAAAGCAAGTTGTATTGAGGATCTGCTTAATAAAGAAGGACCAAAAACCAAAAAAATTAAGATTGAATACGATTATCAGGGCTTACAGAATTCTGAAGACAGATGGAATAGGGTATCAACAGAACAGACTTTTTTACCAGCAGAGGTGAAGATTGAAGTAGCAAGTACTGTAGAAAAACTTACACCCGTTACTATGTATCTCACTTCTCAGATGAGTGATTGTGATTATTTTCAATATTTAGACAATTTTATCTCTAGAACTTATACTACTGATATTTACCCTATATATCTGCAATCTGCAAATACAATTGAAATGAATTATCAGTGGACTCCAATCATGGGACTGTCAAATAATTGGCGGTTTTCTAACGAACCTCCTTATAATTGTTCTGGTATAAGAAACTATAGCTATACTTACTTTGGCAACATTGTAAATTATAATCCAGGTAAAAATTACCAGAGCTTGCTAAATAGAACTATAGCACATGAATTAATGCATCAGGTTGCAAATGTTTGGGGTCTTGACGCACATTGCAACCATGACTTTTCAGGAAATGAAAATTGTAATGAATGTACTTTATGGATTTATATTAATGAAGGTTATGACTTTTCAAACCTTGGCAACACAATAACAGAGTTTAAGATTTGCCCGCGACACACTACATCTCTTAAAAATGGGCCTGATTTAATAACCGACCAACCCTTTACACCGGTTATTCCGAGAATTTCCGGAAATCAAAACATTGCCCCATGCGGACCTCCTTGCTCTCAAGCTTTAAATGTTTTTATTAATTACAAACAGACTGAAACTGACTTAACAATAAGTTTAGCAAAGAAAACGTATAAATTACATGAGCCAATTCTTGTTATGTTTGAATATGTTAATAATAATTCTAACATAGACACAATTCGTCAAAATTTTAAAGACTTATTTGCAGAAGAAACAGGTTTTATAATAGAAAGTAACAATGGAAAAATCTATAAATCAAAGAATAATACCCCGATTACTTGGTGTTACTTAAACGTACCGAGCTATTATGTATTACCCAATGATACATTTATTGCAAGTATGAGATTAAATTACAGATATGGTGAAGATACAAAAGGAAAAGAAAATTATTTTGATTTATATGGCTACTTAGAACCCGGAAAATATAAAGTAACTGCTTATACATTTATTGATGGTAAAAAATACATAGCCAATATACAGGAATTTGAAGTCGTTGAATTAAACGACGATGATAGAAAAGTGTTGGAATTAGTTAAAAATAAAAATATTGATGAAATACTAAAAAGTTATCCTGAAAATCCTTTTACTGAACATGTACTTATTAAATATGTAGGGCGACTGCATGGATTTTATAATGACAAAATTCTCCCTAGTAGGGAAGAAACTATAAGTGACTATAAGATTTTTTTTGATAAGTATCCGAACTCTTTCTACAATATTGATTGGCGAACCTTTGACGTTTTTTTAAGTAGATTAGCACACAGTTCGCAAAATTTCTTGGAGGATATAGAAGTTATTAAAAACGTATATTCAAACACGTTATTATATAGAATTTTAAATAAAGAATACTTTATCAAACAATTCTACGATAGTTTCAAGAAAGATAAGAAATCTTTACAAGATTGGAAAAGAAAATATAAGATGAAATAAAATAAAAATGAGTCTGCTATAAAAAGATCAAAATCACATTTTTTTTATTTGCTTTTGAAAGAAAATCAAAACATTTTTTTTCAAATACTCTTTTTTAGAGCGGACTCAATAATAAATAATTTTAAACAAACTGCCATGAAAATAAAAACATTATTACTAATTTATTTTATCTTGATTTCTACTTGTTATTCCCAAAGACAGGAATCTTTAAAGCATAACCTATCACTTAATGGACCAATCCAGTATTCAGAGGATATGCAAATCAAATGTTTGGTTCAGTAAATAGTATCAACTTATTCTTATGCCTTTAAATATTTTGAAGAGTTAAAATCTGGGCTGTATAAGTTTGAAAAATCAAAAGTAAATGGTACAGAGAATATTTCGTTGCTAGTATATGATAGAGATAATAAAAATATTATAGATAAAGTCCAACTGGAAAATGTAATTAACAACAATATTACTTCTTACATTATTAAAAGAGACGAAGAAAAAAGATTAGTAGATGATAATAAACTCTCAGAAAGAAACCGTAATAATTTTAAAAACTCTTTGAGTAGTATCGTTGAAACTAATAATATGCTTTGGGACAAGGTAATTCTACAGTCGCCTGGAATAACACAGGAAAACAAGATATTGAACAAGAGAATAATTTACTCATACGTAGTAAATCAACGTAATGAACGTTCTCAGTTATTCAAACTTTTGGAGGATGTTGCTATTATCCCGTATGCAAATGGCAATGACCCCAAAATAGTGTGTGTTGATTCAAAATGGGATAATGTAACATATATGAATGGCACAACAATCAACGCTGACCAATATGTTAGCCAATATTATGGCGAATTTGGACGTGGACATGGAAATTTTTCCCATCCCTCGGGTATTACGTACGGAAGAGAGTATAATTTAGGTGAATATGTTGTTTATCCTTTATTTGTTAGTGACCAATTTAATAATAGAATAGTTAAAATTCATTACTATATAAATATCAACCAACCTATGTATTCTTATATTGATGGCAATACACATATTACTTTTAGCGATAAAGTGAATTACCCTTATGATATTTCTTACTTAAAACATCAAACGAATTCATCTATGGATAAGATTTGGTGTAGTGAGGCGGATTACAAAAGCCCGGGATTGGTATGCTTGAATAATAATGGAGCAATTTTGCATAAAATTAAAGGGTTGAGATATGAAAACAACGGACAATATTATATATTATATTTTGAACCGCATATGCAGCCAAGAATAAGTGTATATATTGCCGGTGCCGGTATCGGGATGTTAGCTTTTACATTTGCAAATGAAAATAATAATAGCATTGCTGCTTTTATGCTTTATGAAGATGGTGAACCCGCCTCAATGTATAATGATACAGTTGTTAATGCAGTTCGTGAACATATAGATATTAATTATAAGTTAACATCTGTACAAATTCATAAACCATCAGTTAGGTCAAATGATAATCCATATATGTGGGTAACATCTGGTGGATATTCGCCACCATACACCCAGACCGAAAACATGGTACATGCATTTGCAATAAATAAGTTTGCATCATTTGCATATCTAGGTTCCACAAGAATGCCGAGAAATACTGACCTTCCTTTTGTGAATTTACTTAACTTGTCTTCTAATGATAACTACATGGATATTTTAACGGTAGAAGAATGGAGTTGGTATTATGGAGTCCGAAGATACTGGCCATTTGCTGATATACATTCCGATAATGTAACTAATTATTGCAGTGAAGGACGCGATGAAATGCAGTGGAAAGCTGTATTTACTAATGAATGTAATATCCGATTAAGGGTTGAGAGAAAACCTCAAAATAGTACAATATGGGAGCCCGTAAAAATTAGAAGCGTAGATGGACAAACCCCTAACCCCAACACTCCTTATTTTATTGATATACAAAGAGCTAAAGGATGGTCTGCTTGGACTGGAGAAGACCCTGTAGATATTAAATTAAAATTACCTCTTGAAGATTATTTAATACCAGGAACACAATTAAGATTACGAGTAAAGATATTCCCTGAATATATTAACCCCGATGACTATAACCCAAATTATGTTTCTCCTGCAGATTATATTGTAAGTATTAATAACGGATGTTTACCACAAGCTGGTGGATGCCCTTTTATCTATGTGAATAATGCTGAAGATGAGTTTATTGTTGAAAATAATGTACTAAATAAGTCTGAGTTTTTTAGTGATGGTGGTGATATTACTGACAGATATAAATTAAATGTTACACCAGGCATTTCAGATAATCAATTAAAAATCGGAATACTTGAAAATGAAACCGACCATAGTTATTTTGACCAAATTAAATTATATGCCATTGATTACAATGAGAATTTCAAATTTAATATAACAGAAAGTAATGATTTTGTTCTATATAATCCTTCTCAGGTTATTTCAACTGATTATGCAACCTTGAATAGTAAGAATGTTATCACTAACTTAATACAATATACTAACCCCTCTATAGTACAAGGATATACAAACGATGTTATATATGCGCATTATCCTGCTCCCCAATCAGATAAAAGCAAGAACTTAAACCACACCAGAGCAAAAGCTTTTTCCAAGAATACTATTGGTGATAACTTAGCTATTAATTCTATTACCGACAGTATAGCAATAATTGCATTAGTAAGTAATATTAATCCTCCTAATCCAGTATCGCAGAAAAACTGGGCTGCCGATTTAACAGCAGCCATGTTTTCAGGCAATACAAAAACATATAGCTTCTCGCGCAGAGAAAATTTGTCAGAAGTTATAATACCAGTTTTTCCTTATGAACCATCATCAGAAGATCACCTAGACCATATTAATGTAAATTGGACGAGCGATTTCAGATTAAGATACTTAGCCGTAGTACCGGTTTTATATAATGAACCAATAATAAAAACTGAATTACCATTAGATGCAGCCATACATTCTATAAATGGTGATGTTAAACCACGATTGAAAGAAAAGGATTATAACTATGCGGAGTTACAAACCCAAGAATTGATAAACTTAGTATTTAATGCATCATCTTTACCCATATTGCCGCTTGGTATGAAAAGAGATTATGTATTTGAAGTAAACGGTAAATATGTAACTTCGTTAATCAATGATTCTAAAAAGGAAAATAATATACCACAAAAAAATCAGTTGAATCAAAATTATCCAAACCCATTCAATCCAATTACAACTATCAAGTATGGCATATCCAAGGATAGCAGGGTAAAGATAACAATTTTTGATGTCTTAGGACGTGAGGTTATGACTCTTGAAAATGACTTTAAAAAAGCAGGCTTTTATGAAGTGATGTTTGACGGTGCAAATTTTGCAAGCGGCGTTTATTTTTATAAAATACAAGCAGGGGATTTCACAAATACCAAAAAAATGTTAATACTCAAATGAAAAAATTTCTTTTCATATTTTTTACTTTTCATATTTCAGTTTTAATTTGTTTCGCTCAGTGGTCTCATATTTCCACTATCAGTACGACACAATTAAATGGTATTAAGTTTTTTAACGAATACACTGGTATCACAGTAGGTAACTTGGGTATATGGCGAACTACAAGTTCTGGTGTTAACTGGGAACAGGTTTTAGTATCAACAGATATGTTTAATGCTGTCTCATTTTCTGATGTTAACTTTGGGACTTCCGTTGGGATGAACGGTCTTATATATAGAACGAGCAATAGCGGAATAAATTGGATTCAACAGTATATCGGATCCGGCATATCTTTTTTTGGTGTATCATTCCCTACGATAAGTATAGGTTTTGTATGCGGAGCGACTAATGGATACGTTTTCAGAACCGGTAACGGGGGTTCCACATGGACACCACAATGGACACAACTTAATCAAACGTATTATGGCATTTATATGCTGAACCAAAGTACCGGCGCCTTGGTAGGAACTGATTTAGGAGCAAGATATTTTGGCACGGGTAATAGTGGTACAAATTGGATTACAAGCTTTTCTACTGGAAGTTTTAGCTTACGAGCTGTTACTTATCAGCATCAAACAAATCCTTTATATATTACAGCAACTGGTACTAATGGCAGCATCAGATTATCGACAAATGGAGGCGGGGTCGTGTGGCTTATCGCAAATAGTGGAACGAACCAAACCCTAAATGCAGTTACTTTTCTTGATGTAAATACGGGCTATATTGCTGCTGATAGTGGTATAATATTAAAATCTACCAATGGCGGTTTTAACTGGGTAAGAGAACAAACTTTTATTACAAATAACCTTAAAAGTATTTCTTTAATTAGTGATGATAAAGGATGGGCGGTGGGTGCTAATGGTATGGTTCTACGTAAAGGAACTTTTACAGGGATTGAACAAATTAATTCAAACATACCCACAAAATTTAAGTTGGAACAAAATTATCCCAATCCGTTTAACCCAAGCACTAATATTAATTTCAGCATTCCAAAACCAGGTAATGTTAAGCTTTCTGTATTTGATGTATTGGGCCGGGAAGTAGAAACCCTTGTAAACGAACAGTTATCTGCCGGTACATATAAGGTTGATTTTAATGCTTCACATCTTCCAAGTGGTTTATATTTTTACAGGCTTTCAGCAGGCAGCTTTACAGAAACCAGAAGGATGGTTTTGGTGAAATAAGTCAAAGGTAAAAAGGCAAAAACAAAAATATATATAACAGAAATATGTCAGTAACGAGAACAAGGGGCTGTGTAGCCTCTTGTTCTTTTAATTGGATATATCTCCATACAATTTTGGAATTATCTCACTCATACCTAAAAACTCAGCAGCATTTTTCCACAGCAATTTTTCCTTTACAACATTGTTCAACTCAGCCATTGATTCGATCAGCTTACCCGGTGAGTGTTCACCCAATGGAAAAGGATAATCAGAACCCATTACGATACTATCTTCACCAATAAGATCAATCAAAAATTTAAGCGCCATTTCATCATGCACAAGTGAATCAAGATAAAACTTACCAAGATAATTACGCGGGTTTATTTTACTTTTTGTCTGAACAAGGTCAGGTCTAACATTAAAGCCATGTTCTATTCTACCTATTGAAAAAGGAAATGAACCGCCTCCGTGGGCAAAACATACTTTAAGTTTTTTGAATTTTTCAAACACACCGCCAAAAATCATAGAGCAAATTGCAAGTGATGTTTCGGCAGGCATACCAACCAGCCAGGGAAGCCAGTATTCAGGCATCCTGTCCCGCCCAAGCATATCCCATGGATGAACAAATACAGCGGCATTCAATTCTTCGCTGGCTTGAAAAATATCACAAATTTCAGCGTCATCAAGATTCTTACCATGTATATGCGTACCTATTTCAATTCCTGCAAGACCCAGCTCATTCATACAACGCTCAAGTTCTTTAATAGCAAGCTTTGTATCCTGCATTGGGAGTGTGCCCAGCCCGATAAACCTTGAAGGGTTATCACGAACTACACCTGCAATATGATCATTTAAGTATCTTGATAACTCATAAGTAGCCTCGGGTTTAGCCCAGTAATTAAACATAACAGGCACTGTTGAAAGCACCTGCATATTAACATTATGCTCATTACATTCAGTCAACCTTTTAGTTTCGCTCCATGAATTATCAGTAATTTCACGGAACACCTTATCCCCTATCATCATCTTTGCACAACAGGGTTTATGGTGTTCAATTGTCGCAAAACCGTGAGTATTGTATTTTTTGTTTAAATCAGGCCAGTTTTCAGGCAGTATATGTGTGTGTACGTCTATCTTCATTCTATGGGAGTGTATAATTCCGTTATCCATTTAGAGCTGTCCTGCTCAATTTCAGGGTCAGTTATATAAACCTCAAAACAGGGTCCCGCCAGTTTATGCCCGGCATCATCAACCAGCTTTGCGAACTTTCCCCAGGCTTCATTTAGTTTTTCGTACGGTCCTGTAAATGTTGTCATAGCAGCTTTTCCGGCATATGTCTGCATCAGGTAAATTCTTCCCTCACCTTTTGGTGCGCCTTCAACCGGAAAGCCGGCTTCAAGCTCAACATTCTCAGCAGAAAATGCGTGATATATTCCAAATGGATAACCATTCATTTTAATTGAATGCTCTTTTACGAATTTGCCTATTTCACCATAAAGCTCACCAAATTTACTTCCAAGCTCATCCTGCGTGCAGTTATCTTTTATCGCAAGCGCATCTTGTGGGGTAACGTTAACTATATTAATTTCCAATTCGTAATTCCTAATTTCTAATTCGTAATTATTTTTTCTCAGGCGGCTGCATAACAGTTCCGCATTTTTTGCATGCACGTTTATCAATATCGCTCCAGAACTTTTCAAATATTGGCGGAAGCTGTGTTACAATGTTATCAAGTTTAACGAACTCCTCATAAATCTTATTGCCGCAATTTTCGCAATACCACTGGAAAGCATCAAGCTCTTTTTCATCTCGCTTGCGCTCTATCACAAGTCCTATAGTATCAGCAGGTCTTTGTGGTGAGTGCGGTGTATTCGGCGGAAGGTAGAACATTTCACCTTCTTTAATATGAATATCTTTCGGTCTGCCGTCTTCAATAACTTTAACTACAATATCGCCCTCTATCTGGTAGAAAAATTCAGCGCCTTCTTCGTAGTGATAATCTTTCCGTGAATTGGGTCCGCCAACAACCATAACAATCAGGTCTCCATCAACCATACATTTATTACCAACAGGCGGCTTTAGCAAATAGCGATTCTTTTCTATCCACTCTTTAAAATTAAATGAACTCATTGACATAATTTATTCTCCTTAAAAAAATTAAAAATTATTTTATATTCAATACTTTTTTTGCCTGAAGGAAATGCCTTCTCTGGTGTGCTGAATTTATTCCAAGAATTTCAAATGCAGAAAACTTTATCATTTTTGTTGCAGGAGAAGGCAGCTTTATTTTAGAAATGTCCCATCCTTCAGAAGCATCAATGAGGTCCATATACCTATCCTGTAATTGCAAATATGCTGCGGTTACTTTGGATTTATTTATTTTTGAATCAGGCTTCCAGCGTTTAGGTGACTTAACTCTAAATCTAACAGGTGGAGCGACAAATCTAATAAACCTCTCGGCAAACCATGAATACTTAATTTCACCATTTAGCTTTAGGTCTTTACTCATAATAATCTTTAGAGCTTCTTCGTACTTATCACAATAATCAATACCTGTTACAATTAAATGATCAATGCATTCTGCAGCAGACCAGCCGCCGCTATCGGGTCTTTTATTGAAGTTACTTTCGTTCACCTTCGTAAAAAGAGCGGAAGCTTCTTTTTTCATCATAGCAAATTCGTTTTTCAATGACTGTAATTCATTTGGTAGTTTAACAGACATAGTAAATTCTCCTATCCTAAGTTTTAATAGCAGGAAGCAGGTCAAAGAAATGCCATGGACTGGAATAAAAATCACCTGGTCCGAAGAAATCTTTTGATATACGTGTAATTTTACCAGAGCTATCTTTATGAAATACTGAAACACCTGGCCAGTAAGAACCTGCATCGGTATAGTAACCCATATCTTTTATGAATGTTGTTTCTGCGCCAGAATACATTTTAAATTTCCATCCTCGTGAATCGGCAAATTCCTTTTGCACTTCTGAGGGGTCAGGTGAAACCAATACAAATGCTGCTTTCTTTTCAATAAAGTAAGTTACTCCGCTGAAACCATCTGCCCATAGCGTGCAATATGAACATGATTTTCCCATGTTATGTATGAGTATCAGGTTTTCTTTATCACCAAACATTTCAGAAAGTTTTACATTATTAGAGTCTCTATCTTTAAGTATGTAATCCTCAATATCCATCTTAGCTTGTTTGGAAACTATTTTGATGTATTTTTTCCTTGCTTCTTCTATTTCACCCTGTAGTTTTTTTAATTTCTTTTCTGTTTTTTCTGCACTTCCGGAAGTGCTTTTGACGGCTTGATTTTTTTTACCCATTAGAATTATTCTTTTACATTATCTAAAAAGCTGCTTTTAAAGTTAAAAATTCACTAAATTTAAGAAAAATATACTTAATTATAAAAATAAGTTACTTCATATACTATGCCAATTATTTTATGGTAATGATTAATTTTTTTATTAATTAGGGCTTTAAACTTGGTGTAAAAATCAGTAATTTTGTAAATTCACACCTGAAAACAAATCTAAAGATAACAATAATGCAAAGAGAAATTCACAAATGGTGGAGTCCGAATTTAAACAAGGAAATGGAAACTGTTGTTTACGGAACAGGAAACAAGTATGCCCTACTGATGTTCCCAACGGCTGCTGCTGATTACCTTGAATATGAAAGATTCCATTTAATTGAGTCTTTAACTCCGTATGTAAATAATGGAAAGATAAGAGCAATTTCAATTAACAGCATTAACAGTGAAAGCTGGCTAAGTGATGAGAACAACCCAGAATATAAATCAGAACGCCATAAGCAGTTTAATGAATATGTATCAAACGAAGTTGTTCCGTTCATAAAGCAGATATGCGGTAACGATGTCCGGATAATAACAACGGGTGCTTCGTTTGGTGCGTTGCATGCTGCTAATACATTTTTCCGCAGACCAGATCTCTTTGATGGTACAATTGCCATGAGTGGCTGCTATGATCTTAAAGATTATTCAAAAGGTTATTTTGATGAGAACGTTTATTTTAATTCACCGGTTGATTATCTTTCTAACTTAAATGATGAAAATATTCTTAACCAGATAAGAGGAAAGAAACATATTTATATTACAACCGGACAGGGCAGCTATGAAAATCCGGAAGCATCAAAGAACCTAAGCAACGTATTGAATGAAAAAGGGATTGAACATGAGCTTGACTTGTGGGGATATGATATTCCACACGACTGGCCTTCCTGGCGAAAAATGCTGCCGTATTTTATAGATGCAAAGCTGTAACCCCACCCTAAACCTCCCTTAGAAACAAGGCTTTCAGCCCAAAGGGGAGGGAACGATGATATTTTATTAAATTAAACCTGCCAGGTCTAAAAGACCTGGCAGGTTTTTTGTATACAGCATATTATAGTGCAGACTACAAAAGTCTGATAGTACCTTATAGAAATTGTTTAATATGAAGTTTTAAGGGATTTATATAGAATGAAAAGACTTTTGTAGTCTGATAATTATGATTTTAAATTTTAAAAGATACTCGTTCCACGAAATTAGATAATAAAATAAACAATGCAGGATACAAAAAAGCACGAATTGAATTTAAAACAGCCCTGTATCCGTGGCACGAGAATTCACTCCCCTCCTACAAACTCAATAATATTTCCTGAGGGATCAAAACACTGGAACCAAAAAATATTTTCTGCCATTTTCATCGGTTCTTTTTGTATAGTTCTTATAGCGTTCTTCCTTAACTTTGCGAAGAGTTTTGATACAGAGCCTACCTGAAATGTGAACGATACTTTTGCAGTATCAAAACCCGGAACAGGAGCTTCATATCCACCTTCAAGATACATTCCCTGCTCTTTGCCAATATTAAAATAGCATGCTTTGTCTCCCATTGGGCTGTAGTCATCAAGACCGAGCACACCGTTATAGAACCTGAATGAATCATGGTAATCTTCAGCGTAAATACTGCCCATACTGATTGATATTATTTTTGTGGAGTCCATATATTTAAAATTTAATTCTCCACAAATTTAATAAATTTTTTCAGAGAAAAACAGAAAATAAATTAGCAGATTTCTGTTTATCAAAACAGCTTTACCCTTAAATTCTTAAACTGGTTACCGTCAAGCATATCACCCATAAGGAAATCACCTCTGTATTTTAAATAGGGCTTCTTAACTGTTAATGGAATATCGAAAATAAATTGAGTAGTTTCACTTGTACCTGCTTTTGTAATATAGCTATCTTTAAAGCCAAACGAGGTCATTGAATTGAGAATTTTCTGCATTTCAGTATTGTTTTCATATACTTTCCCCTTTCTCATCAATAACAAAGGCAACATCATTTTTCCATTCATGGTCAACTTTCTTGGCTTCATTTTACACTTTAAATGTGATGATATAGTATAAACCATTGGTTTTTTTATCGCCGATCGCGTTGCTTGTACTTACCTTTTCAACAGAATAGAAAAAATCATCATGCTGAACTTTATCGCCAACACCAAGCGTTTTTTCGTCGCTTGAGCATGATGTTAATATGAGCAAAACAAACATAAAACTATAATACATTATTTTTATTTTCATATCATCTCTTTATTATTTATAAAATATTGAATTAGTCTCTTCCAACCGGAATATTGCCAAGCTTTTCAAAATCTTATTATAGATAAATAAATATTACATAACATGAAAATACGAAAATTTATCTATTTCTCTCATTACTTAGTTATTTTCGGTGTAGTCTTTAATTCAGTTTCTCGTATTTCCATGTTATAAATATCATTTCTGGGTACTGATTTAAGTTCTTTGTTTCTGTCATTAAATTCTATGTGCTGCTTTTTTTGATCTTTTGGAATGTAATTTTCCAATCCCCTTTCAGTATAGTAATTTAAGGTTTTTTTATCTGCAAGATTCCACGATAGCCATGAGTAATTTTTCTGCTCTGAAACAAAACTTCTAATCCTTTTTTTATATACATCCAACCCATTATCGTAATCACTGATTATAAAATTGTACATTAAATATTCACGGTTAAGCACATCCTGATGTTTATCAAGTATAGGAAGCGCATCATAACCAAGACTTAAAAGGTACTCAATATCAATTCTTTCTTTAACCGGATTCTTAAGGTTAAACTCAGTAATTACTGTATCCCAGCTAAATGAACTCATAATAAGAAGCATAACAATTGCAGCGGTGCTGTTAAGTTTTAATAACCAAAAAGTTGTTTTCTTACCGTATATCTTTATTACCATTGTAAACAACCCGAAGAGCGTTAATAGAATAAATATCATTACCCCGATCCTTTTATAAGATAAAGCATAATAGAAATCGATGTAATAATTATTACGCAGCGCAACAGAAATTGCCATGAATGCATTTTGCAGTATCCATCCAAAAGAAAGGAGTTTAAGAACTTTGTTTGAACCAAGGTAATTCTGACTGCCTCGGAATATCACAAGCAGAATAGCCATCGAGAGCAGTATGCTGAATATCAGGTAATAAGTGCCTTCATGCACATAGTATGCAAGGTTATCAATGTTTGAAACTTCAAAACCCAGCCACGTTTCCTGAATATCAATGATATTAAGAAGCAAAAGCAGCACATTCATCATTACAAGTAAAACTATACCCATCTTAGTTTCGAGTTTAAGAGAATTGAATTTGAACCTGTATGAGAACATTGCGTACATTAGATGTACTTTTTTTATTGGTTTTTTTCTGGAGTGAACTTTGAATTCTTTATTTCTTTGCAGAGTTACATGGAAAGAATTATCAAGCTCGCTGAAAGGCTTGATGTTCCTGTTATAAATGAATGACATAATTAGCATTAATCCTAACAGAATATAGATAAACCTGAGCAGTGGATAATTTAAGAAGACATCATAGAGATATTTTCCAATTGAATCCCAAAACGAAACAGAGTACGAATTAAAAACAGGGTTTGAATAAGCATAAATAGCATAGAATATCACAAAAAATACTAACGGAATAATAGCAAGGCGCATGAATTTAAATATGACCTTTATAGTTCTGAATTTTGTAGCCGCAATTCTAAGTTCAGAGTATATATTATAAGGGAAAATTACAAAACTGCTGATAGTTGTTAGTGCAGCATTATAAACAGTCTTTAATGCCGGCTGATGAATGAATCCGGTAAATATGATAAAGCAAACAAAAGATGAGAATTTGGCATAACCTGAATTATTTACTACTACCATTGTAGAAGAAAACAGCACTGCAAATAATGATGCTATTACATTTTTACTTTTGATATTATTCTCATTCAACAGAACTAGCGCTATGATGCCAAGAGTGAAAAAAATCAAAAGGTTCAATCCAAACTTTTCAGACCAGAAGAATAAATTATAAAAAACAAGCAGTATAATTGTTATCAGGAACCGCGGCTTATACATTAAACATTTCTCCTTATTTGATAGTTTGATTTCTTTATTAATGCAGGAATAGAACATATCTGTAAGTGAATAGCAATTGATTCAATGAAACATGTGATAATTAGCTGAGATCTTAACCTGTTAAATTTATACTTAACTGCACTAATTGAAGTTCCCTTTGCAAATGGAGAAATATTAGTATTGCGGATTTTATTGTTGGACCTATGAATATTTAATGATGCTTTCTATGTTAAATTTTAACGGCAGTAATTTGATTATTGTTTAAGACTGCTGTTTATTAACCTTTCTAATGCGTCTAAATGTTCGTTAAATGCTCTCCTTCCCGCAGCTGAAACCGAATATGTAGTATTAGGTTTCTTCCCGATAAATGATTTATTTACCTTGATATATTTTGCTTTTTCAAGTGATGCAACATGGCTGGCTAAGTTTCCATCTGTAATATCAAGGTGGCTTTTCAGTGAATTGAAGTCAACAACATCATTTACTATCAGCATTGACATTATCCCAAGTCTTACCCTGCTTTCAAACAGTTTATTTATATTTACTAAAATATCTTTCAATTCATCTCTAACTTTATTCTTAATGATCTGTTGAAATCAGTCGAAGACTGATTGAAATCCTGCATTGACTTGTTTTTGAATTTGCAGAATAACCTGTAACTTGCAACCTGCAACCTGCTTCATCTTTCATACTTATAATACATCACCAAACCATATAGAATATTCATAATGCCAAAACCCAGACCCCAGAAATATATTGCATTACTTAAGAAGAGCAATGCGGCAAGTCCAATAATGATTTCAGATAAACCAAGCCATTTAATTTCATTGTGTGTATATTTTCCTGCGTTTATGAGCGCTAGTCCGTAAAAAACAAGCATTGATGGCAGCACAAGCCAGTCAAAATACTGGTAAATGAGAATAAGGCAAAATACTCCACCCGTTACAAGCGGTACGAAAAGGCTTACCACTAAACGCTTTGCTGAACCATCCCAAACTGGCAATCCGCTTTTCTTAGCTTTTCTTGAAGTAAAAAAGATTGCTGTTGCAAATGTAACAAGCAAAACTATTGCGGAAACTGCTATACCGAAAATAATAAGCTCTCCCCTTTTATCTGCGGTTAAATACACATCACTTTTGTAGTTAAGAAATGGGTTTAGCTTGCTGTGAAGAATGAATGCCGCAATTAATCCCATAACACCTGCGCTGACACCTGAGAGTCCGCTAAGCGATATAAAACTGGATGAACGCTCCATCAGACTTCTGATCTCTGATAAATTCTTCAGGTGTTCGCTTCTCGTTTCTATATTTTTATTATCCGCGCTGTTTGGCTCCATTATACTTTGATTTAATTTCAGTTAAAAAGTACTTTGCGATACAAAGTTAATTGATAATATTATATTTGTCAAGGGGTAAATATATTACATGACTTCAAAAGTCTTAAAATATATTTTAAATTTAGGTAAGCTTGAAGAATACTATTATTTGAAAGGTAGTTTATAGACTTTTGAAGTCTTATGATTAGTTTTTTAGTAAAGTATCAGGTCTATGGACCTTACACAAACAAATTCAAACCTGCAAAGTATTATAGACTTAGCGGGTTTTTAATAAATATCAATTATTGGACAATTCCTTTTCTATGAGATCTTGTTCCCTTTCCAAAGTTAAACCTGCAATTGGCGACTTCCATCCAAGCGATGAATAATAATCAATACATCCCTTAAGGCTCTCTTTAAATGTGTGAAAGAATACCGGAAAATCATTTTGTGCTTTGGAATTATCCATTGCCATATTCAACGCACCTACCCATACGGGCAGGTCACTCCATGGCTGTAGTTCATTTTGTTCTATAAACTCACCGCTTACACTCACCAACTCAGGTGATTTACCAAGAAGCACCGAGGCATAACTGATATAACTCTTTAATGTTTCAGGTAAATGCGTTGAAGCATTGTATATTTTATTATGAACTGATATATCAATTGATGCTCTAATTAACTCAGCAAAATCTTCGCTGTATGTTGAAGTAAATTTTTCTTTGCCATCTTCAGGTAATAATATTTTAGAGTTATTATAAACTCTATAAAGCCAGTAATAGAACCTATCGGTATAATCATACTTGCCGTAGATCAAACCGGGACGAAATATTATAGAATCAAGCCAATCTTTACCAAGCAGGATCCTTTCACATTCGGCTTTCTTCTGTCCATAAGTTGGCATTACTTCAGGGTCTATTTTTTGCTCGAGTGTGCAAGGAAGAGTTTCAGCGTCTTCCTTAACTGGTGAACTCCAATAAGCAGGGTCATCCATCGGGTAAACGCTTGCAGTGGATACAAAAATATATCTGCCAACATTTCCTTTTAGCATATCCGTAATATCATCAAGATTCACAGGGAACATACAACTGAAATCTATTACAACATCCCAGCTTTCAACTGCAACTTGTTTTATATCATCCTTGTTCAGCCTGTCACCTGTAATATGCTTTAGCTCCGGAAATATCCCTGGTGTACGCTTCCCCCTATTGAAAAGTATAGGGTTGATATTTTGTTTAATGAGATTTTCAGTCAGTATCCTGCCAACAAATCCTGTGCCGCCTAATATTAGAATTTTTTTCATACTTTTGATAAATTTACTCATTAAAATCTGTATTTACAAACATACGAGGAGTCCCTTCGGGATAAAGTTACTTATATATTAGTTGAAACTCGTAGTTATTGTAAAAAAAAGAATTTGTTAGATAAGCAGTCAACTTGATTAATTTAATTAATGTAAATAATACAATTATGCTGAGAGAACATAAAAAAAGCGGAGTTAAACTCCGCAGTAATTTAAAAATTTATTTATAAAACTTAAATATAAATCAATATCAATAATAATTATAAACTTTCTTGTTTATTTATCGTCATGAAAATCAAGCTCTTCGAGATCGATTAATATTTTCCTCGCTTTAAAGATATTCTCATCTCCTGTTACCTGTATTTCAGCTATACCATTCATATTCACAGAATATTTTATGCCTGCATCTTTTAATAATGATTTAGCAACAGATATAATTGACGTATTCCCTGAAGCTAAAACTGTTTTTGGCAGATTTTTTTTAGCCATAATATTCCCTACAAAATTTGCTATATGCAATATTTTTATTATTTTCTTTGGCTAAAATAGGCTAAATATTGTTTTGTAGGAATACCTTAAAAACGTTATGTTGAAAATAATTTAAATATTTGTTTTTCATTGTTTTATGAGAACTGCTGAGAGATTACTTCCTAAATGGGTAGCGCTTCTCTCTAAAAAATTAGAGTGTTTTGCTCAGTATAACACTTTTGTAATTTACATCAGGCCATTGCCAATGCTGGATATATTTATAACCTCTCTTTTGATAATATTCAATTAAGTGGATAGCCTCCTCAGATGTATCCAGAACTACACTTTTCTTTTTGTTGCTTATTGCGAGTGATTCGACAAAATCCATCAGCTTTGAACCGAGTCCATTATATTGCAATTCAGGTTCAACTGCATATTTACCGATTAATACTGAATCATTCATTTTATATATATCAGGAGCATCATCCCACATTGTAGTATAATAGAAAACTGTTCCAATGAGTTTATCACCTGTAACAAGAACGTAACACTCCCCTTTAGTGAAATAATTTTTGGTGTATTCAACACTTTGGAATGTTGCGATAAAGTTAAGTCCCATATCAGCAAGTCTTTTATATGCACGGTGGAGAAGTTCAGTTAATTCTTCTACTGAATCAGATGTCTCATCAAAAAGCCTTATGGTGTATTCAGTATTATTTAAAGTAAATGTATGCAAATATTTATTTTTTATTCAGACTTCAAAAGTATTATTATATATTATTGATATTATTTATCCTGATGATAAAAAATATCGTAAATGAATTGTACCACTTTTGAAGACATATAATTAAAAAAAATTTTGGAACTTTAAGTCTTTGTATGTATTAATAATTTTACGATGAACAGGCAATCCCCACTAAAAAAGGGAATGTACCAAATATCTCTTATACTATATATTTAAAAAAATCACATTGAATCTTAGAGTTTTTGTGGCAAAAGACAACTCTTAATGCATCAACAGTAAGATTGACCGTTTAATATAGGGAATCATAAAAACAGATCCACAAAATCAAATTTTTTTCCGTCAAACAGACCCTTATCACTAAGTTTTAACTGTGGAATTACTAACAAAGCCATAAATGAAAGTGTCATAAACGGCGCGTGGAGCGTTGTGCCAAGCTCTTTTGCCTTAGCATCAAGGCGTGTATATTTTTCTGCTATTGTGTAACCATTTTCATTGGACATAATGCCTGCAACAGGTAAAGGGAGTACATCTACATTACCATCAAATGAAACTGATATTCCGCCTTTGTAATCAATTATACCATTAACAGCATTGCATATATCCTCATCTGTAACTCCCACTGCAATAATGTTATGTGAATCATGAGCAACGCATGAGGCTATTGCTCCGCGTTTAAGTCCGAAGTTACGAATGAAAGCAATAGCTGGTTTTGAATTATTGTAACGACATATAACTGTTAATTTCAGCACATCATTATCTGTATTTGAAATAAGTCTGGCATCAAACATTTTTGCCGGCTCTTGAAGTTCTTCTGTTATGAGCTGAGCGTCAAGAGCTTTGATTACTCTAATGAAAGGTGCGCTATCGTCTTCTGCGTCTATAACAAAATCATTTACCTGTTTCCTTGATGTGTTGAAATTATTCACAATTTCTGATGGCACACTTTCAATCATTGATTTACCGGAATCAGCAACAAGTTTACCATTGATATAAGTCTGCTGAACTTTAAAATCTGTGAGGTTATTTACAACTATCATATCAGCGGGATCTCCGGGTTGTAATAAACCTACTTCCAATTTGTAATGCATAACCGGATTCACACATGCGGCATTCAAAACATCAAACAAGTCATAACCATAAGCAATAGAACGCCGAACGTGGTCATCAATCTGGCTTACAACAAGGTCGTTGGGGTGTTTATCATCACTCGAAAACATAACCATATAGGGGTGGCTCTTTAATAACGGGTGCAATGCTTCGTAGTTCTTAGCTGCTGAGCCTTCACGAATGAGAATTTTCATTCCGTATTTAATTTTATCCAGTGCTTCATCAAGTGTAAAGCACTCATGATCTGTTGATATTCCGGCTTCAATATATTTCTTTGCATCATCCCCTCTTAAACCCGGGGCGTGTCCATCAACAGGTCTTCCTAAAGTATGAGCAATATTAATTTTATCCATCACAAGCGGGTCATTGTGCAGAACGCCCGGGTAGTTCATCATTTCGCTCAGATATTTCAAGCCGTCCTCTACAAAAAGTTTTTTAATATCTTCGGCTGTTATGACTGCTCCAGCAGTTTCAAATGAAGTTGCAGGCACACATGAAGGAGCACCGAAATAAAATTTGAACGGAACTTTCCTGCCATTAGCAATCATGTATCGAACCCCTTCAACGCCGAGCACGTTGCCAATTTCATGAGGGTCTGAAACAGTCGCCACAGTGCCATGCAGAACCGAAAGTCTTGCAAACTCCGATGGAATAAGCATTGAGCTTTCAATATGTACGTGTGCATCAACAAATCCGGGTAGTATGAAGTTGTCATACTTGCCATCATTGTGTGTTATTGATTTAATCTTCTCATCTTCAACCGAAATCGTTCCCGGAAAAATCTTCCTGTTTAAAACATCTACAATATTTCCTGTGAGTTCCATTAGTAAAATTCCCCACGTAAGCGGGGATCCGTTAGTTTTAACTTTCAAAAAGCGAAAGTCATGCAAATTTAGTGAGATTAAGCAAGGGTTGAAAGAGAAAAAACTAAACAATAAATTATTCTTATATCCTTGAATTCCCCTTAGAAATACGATATTTTTAAGTGTTTTCTATGCAATTAATAGACCAAATACCGGAGGTATTCCTCAAATTCGTAATTACGTAAGTGTTTGCACTGAAAATTGGTAAATAAAAGATTTATCCAAAACAGTTCCTACTTCCTAATAACGGGATTAGATATTTCCATCAAAAAAAATATTTATGAGAACTATAGCAGAAATACACCACCCAAAGTGCAGGATAACCATATTTTTATGGAACCAGAAGTATTTGGTGAAGTTTGAACAGGAAGGGCTGGAGCAGACATATAAAATAAACCAGTTTGATGTTGCAGGTGAAGACGAGCTGAAGAAAATGATAAGTGAAGAGTTCATAGAATCCGCAGTAAAACGATTTGAGAACATGCGTGAAGATTTAAACAAGATAACAATTTTTAAAACATAATCAGCCACAATGTCTCAAAAGTTCTAAGAAAAGCATAATATTTTCAAGTAATTTCTTGGCGACTTGGCGGTTTATTAAATGCTTTTAATTCGTAATTCCTAATTCCTAATTGTAAATTGTCTGTAAGGATTGATAAATATTTATGGTGCATAAGGGTGTTTAAATCACGAAGCATTGCAACAGATGCCTGTGATGGCGGCAAAGTTAAAATTGAAAGTAAAAGTGTAAAGCCTTCGCGTCATGTTAAAATCGGAGAAGTCATAAATGTTCAGCAGGGATATGTTAAGCGTTCATATAAGATTATTGAACTGCTTGAAAAACGGGTATCCGCACCATTAGTAAAAAACTTTGCACTTGATATAACTCCAAAGGAAGAGCTTGATAAACTTGATACTGCAAGATTTGCATCATACCAAAGCAAGTTTAAAGGCTTTGGCAGACCAACAAAAAAAGATAGAAGGCTGATTGATAAAATGAAGAGTTGATAATTGAGTTTACAAATAGCGAAACTGAGAAATAGTGAAATGGGAGAGTAGGATTGTAATAAAACATGTAACCTATTGAAATCAGTCGTAGACTGATTGAAATCCCGCTTGCGGGATAATATGGCAGTAATAAAGATTTCAGTCATCATACAACTTATTTCAACAAGTTTAAAACAAAACCTTAAAAATTACTCTAAACAACTAATTTTAAGTAAGATATAGTTTTAAAATGAAACATTTTATCATTTAAACTGATTTTTATTATTAGTAATTTTGTTTACTTTCGCTTATTGAAAGTTATAAAAAAATTAAATAAGGAGATATATATGTTATCAAATAAGCTACAGAGTGAACTGAATAATCAGATAAATAATGAGTTCTTTGCAGAGTATGAATATCTTTCAATGGCAGCATATTTTCATTCAATAAACCTAGACGGAATTGCAAATTATTTTCATGTGCAGGCACAGGAAGAACATTTTCACGCAATGAAAATATTTCATTATATTCTTGATAAAGGCGGAAAGGTTGAGCTTCAGCAAATTGCTAAACCTGATGTTACGTTTACATCACCTATTGAGGTCTTTGAAAAAGCGCTTGCTCACGAAAAGAAAGTTACTAAATCAATTAACAACCTGATGGATGAAGCAATCAAGGAAAATGATCATGCTGTAAACAGCTTTTTGAAATGGTATGTTGATGAGCAGGTAGAAGAAGAAGCATCAGCAAGCAAGGTATTAGGGAAAATGGAAATTATTGGAGGCAAAGGCGAAGGACTGTTAATACTTGACCAGGAATTTGCAGCAAGAACATTTATTGCTCCCACAGAATAATTTAGTAATTGTATAAACAGAATTTTCCACGAAGGGGAAGCTATTATATGACTTCCCCTTTTTGTTAAGACAAATTATTATAAATGCACAAAACCAACAACCTAAAGATAAAACCGGTAATGGAATTCAACCGCAAGAATTATTCCGATGAAACGCTGCTTGATCTTTATAAAGCTATTCTTTTGCCGCGTATGATAGAAGAGAAAATGCTTTTGAACTTAAGGCTTGGCAAGATAAGTAAATGGTTCTCTGGAATTGGTCAAGAAGCAATTTCAGTTGGGCTTACTATGGCTATGGATAAAGATGAATATATTCTGCCAATGCACAGAAATTTAGGTGTATTTACTTCGCGCGGTATTCCATTAGAGAAACTTTTCATGCAGCTACAGGGAAGTTATAACGGGTTTTCAAAAGGCAGGGAGCGTTCATTTCATTTTGGAACAAATGATTATCATATAGTAGGCATGATAAGCCACTTGGGTCCCCAGCTTGGAATTGCCGATGGTATCGCGCTTGCTGAGATTCTAAGAACAAAGGGTCGTAACTCCATTCCCGGGAAAAATAAAGAAAGTCTAAAAATTACCACTGTATTTTCAGGTGATGGCGGAACAAGCGAGGGTGATTTCCATGAATCTCTTAACGTTGCTGCTGTGTGGGATCTGCCAGTGATTTTTGTAATTGAAAATAATGCTTATGGACTCTCTACTCCCATTAGCGAGCAGTACAAATGCAAAGATTTAGTTGATAAAGCAATCGGCTATGGAATGGAAGCATACCAGATAGACGGAAACAATTTACTTGAAGTGTATGACAGGATATTGACACTCCGTAACAGTATGAAAAAGAAACCCCGCCCTGTATTAATTGAATGTATGACATTCCGTATGCGCGGGCACGAGGAAGCATCCGGAACAAAATATGTACCTAAAGTGCTTTTCGAAAAATGGCAGATAAAAGATCCCGTGAAAAATTATGAAGCATATCTGAAAGAACAGGGTTTACTTGATGATACAACTATACAGCAAATTCACGATAAATTTAAAAGCTATATTGAATCGGGACTTGATACAGCTTTTGCTCAACCTAAAATAATTCCCGATACTGTATATGAGTTAAATGATGTTTATACACCTTTTGAGCAAGTAGTTGTAGATCCTGTAAATGCTGTTACTTCTCCCCGCCGTTTTGTTGATGCAATATCTGACGGTCTTAAGGAATCAATGAAGAAGTTCGATAATTTAGTACTGATGGGTCAGGATATTGCTGAATACGGCGGTGTATTTAAGGTTACAGAAAATTTTTATAAGGAGTTCGGCAAAGAGCGTGTGAGGAATACACCGTTATGTGAATCCGCAATTGTTGGAGCAGCTTTGGGACTTTCGATAAAAGGTTACAAATCAATGGTTGAAATGCAATTCGCAGATTTTGTTACTTGCGGATTCAACCAGATAGTGAATAACCTTGCAAAAATAAATTATCGCTGGGGACAGAATGCTGATGTTGTGATAAGAATGCCGACAGGGGGCGGAGTTGGCGCGGGACCATTCCACTCACAAAGCAATGAAGCGTGGTTTACTCACGTACCAGGACTAAAGGTAGTTTACCCCGCAACGCCATATGATGCAAAGGGTCTGTTAATAAGCGCAATTGAAGACCCAAATCCTGTACTTTATTTTGAGCATAAAGCGCTCTATAGAAGTGTTAGCGGAGATGTACCGGATGGTTATTATAATCTACCCATAGGAAAAGCAAGGTATGAAACCGAAGGCGATGATGTGAGTATTATAACATACGGTATGGGTGTCTATTGGGCATTGAATGCTTTAGAAAACATGAAAGATATTTCGGCTGATATTATTGACCTGCGTACACTACTCCCATTAGATTACGAAACAATAGCAGAGAGCGTTAAGAAAACAGGTAAGGTAATTATTCTGCATGAAGATACTCTCTTTGGAGGTATAGGAGGCGAGATTGCCGCATGGATAGGTCAGAATTTATTTGAGTATCTCGATGCGCCGGTGATGCGTTCAGGGAGTCTTGATACACCAATACCATTTGCTTTAGAGCTTGAGCAGAACTTCTTCCCGAAGGAAAGATTTAAAGAGCAGTTGAGGGATCTGGTAGAGTATTAATATTTAATTTCTCGCAAAGTCCAGAAGACGCAAAGCAATGATATAATAATAGACGACCCAGCCATATTGTTTACTTGGCAAGTTGGGTCAACTCTTAAAAAAATTTCGTGTTAATTAGTGAAATTCGTGGTTAAAGACTTTTGCTTTTACTTCTTTGCCTAAATGCCATCCCAAACTGGAGTTTGGGACGGAGAATAATTAGATAATTATTTCAGTTTTTTCAATATTTCTATGGTTTGTGCCTCAAATCCGGGTTTTTTAAGCAATGCGAACATATTCTTTTTATACGCTTCAACACCGGGCTGGTCAAACGGATTCACGCCAAGCAAATACCCGCTTACAGCGCAGGCTTTTTCGAAGAAGTAAATAAGCTCACCAAGATTTTCCTCATCTACTTTATCAATCGATACAGAAATATTCGGCACACCCCCTGAAACATGTGCAAGCATTGTGCCAAGCTCAGCCATTTTATTCACTTCGCTGAGCCTCCTGCCTGCGATATAGTTCATATCATCAAGGTTATCATTATCAGTTGGTACTGTAAGATTATGTTTTGGTGATTTAACACTAATCACAGTTTCAAATATATTTCTGGTGCCTTCCTGTATCCACTGACCCATTGAGTGAAGGTCAGCGGTAAAATTAACCCCCGCAGGGAAAATACCTTTACCATCTTTACCTTCTGATTCACCATAGAGCTGTTTCCACCACTCAATTATATAATTCAGATTTGGTGTAAAACTTGCAAGTATTTCAGTAGTTTTCCCTTTTTTGTATAAGACGTTCCTGACTGCTGCATAAAGGTTAGAGGGGTTATCAACCAAATTTTTTTGTGTGCGGGTAAGCTCCTGCATTTTAGTAGCGCCATTTATGAGCGCTTCAATATCAAATCCAGCTGCGGCAATTGGCAGTAATCCAACAGGTGTTAATACAGAATACCTTCCGCCAACATCATCGGGAATTACGAATGTTTGGTAACCTTCAGAATCAGACAACTTTTTTAATGCTCCGCGGGATTTATCTGTAACGGCTGCAATTCTATTCTTTGAATTTTGTTTGCCGTATTTCTTTTCAAGGTGTGCTTTAAACAGCCTGAATGCTATGGCTGGCTCCGTGGTTGTACCTGATTTTGAAATTACAATTACTGAATAATCACGATTATCTAATATTTTAAGCAGCTCAAAGTGATAATCTTCACCAATATTTTCACCTGCAAATAATATCAATGGTGCTTTTCGTTCATCTTTACTGAGCAATGAATTAAAATTATCAGATAGTGCATCAATAACAGCCCTTGCACCAAGATATGAGCCTCCAATGCCTATCACAATAATTATATCAGAATGCGATGAAAGCTTTTGAGCACATTCCTTTATTTTTGATATTTCATCCTGTGAAATATTTGAAGGAAGGTCTATCCATCCAAGATAATCATTTCCTTTGCCGGACTTATTGTAAAGCATATTATTTACATCCGTAACAGCTTTCTGATATGAATTTACCTCATCTTTTGAAACAAAATCATATATATGTTGGATATCTAATTTCAGCATTACTTATTATTTAGTTTTTGTCATTATTTTATCCAGATAAAAATCACTTAAGCCAAATTGTGATTTCATATTTTCAATTTCAACAACTTTCCTCATATACCTGTCCTCTGAATATTCATCTTTAACGGCTGTTATCATAATGTTCTTGCTTGTATGGTCACCGGAAACAAATTCAAACACTTTAGTTTTGTAGCCGTATGATTCAAGCACCAATGCCCTCAATCCATCCGTAATAAATGATGCCAGATGCTCTTCAAGGATGCCGTGTTTAAAAATTCCCTCAAGGCTTTTTGGAATTTCGAAATTCTTGCGGATATACTTCTGGCAGCAGGGGGCAAGTATAATTATATCTGCATTTATCCCGATAGCTTTTTGGATTGCGTCATCTGTAGCTGTATCACATGCATGTAATGCAATTACGATGTCAGCTTTTTTTATGCTGTTATCTTTTATAGTACTGTTTATGAATTTCAGACCGGAGAATTCAACTTCCACGGCTGTATTATTAGAAAGTTCGGCTAAGTCTTCGCGCTGCTCAATTCCGGTAACCTTTGCATTAACCCCAAGCTTATTATTCAGGTAGTTATAGAGTGCAAATGTGAGGTAAGATTTCCCGCTGCCATAATCAAACACATTCATTTCATTTTTATCTGCAAGACTGCTTGATTCAATTAAGCTGTATAATATTTCTATAAACTTATCTACCTGGCGGAATTTATCATACTTATCCCCTTTTACTTCACCTTTCATATTTGTGATGCCAAGCAGGTTAAGGTATTTATCCTTTGAATCAATATAGCGGGTCTTAATGCGATTATGTTCTTTTACTTCAACCCTTGAAAATGATGCTTTTCTTGTATAAGTTCTGGGAACACGTTTTTTATTGTATTCAATTACATAATCATTTTTTATTGTAAACAAACCGCCATATAGAAAATTTTTACCGATCTCATCACCAATAATATTAACTGCTTCTTCAGCGGTGTGATTCTTATATACATCACGGGTTTTATATTTATACCTTAAAGCAAATTTTATATCATCTTTTATTTTTACTGGATTTATATAAATATTTTCCAAACCGTCTTCATTCCCGCGGTACTTGCCCAAGGTGAATTTTACAAATATGTTTTCACTTAGTGAATTTTCGAGTAACTCAATAAAATCACCTTTTACATCTTTATCTATTTTTTGATCCTTAACCATTTATGATTTCTTTAATTTTTTATATCGTAATAATAGCATTTGTAAAGAGCTTCTTTTTTGAAACCTTCTTTTAAATACATATCCGCCGCTTTTTCATTTTCACCGTTTACCGAGAGCATTGCTTTTTTTACACCATAATTTACGGCAAAATCCATCCCGGCTCTTAGTAAATTTTTCCCTAGTCCCTTACCCTGGTAATCATTCAATACTCCAATTGATTCAATGAAGATCACATCTTCACCATTATGAGTTTCCTTTATCAAAGCAACTGTTCCAATGGGTTTATCGTTAAACCAGAGCAGTTTCATTCCGCCATTAATATAAGTAGGGTCAATTCTCCATTGATCTATTCTGCCGGGAGTCATTCTAACATGACCTAATGAATGTTCAAAAGCATTATTGATAATCCCGCACCAGTTATCCTCATCAATATCATCACGGAAAGTCCTTAATTCATATCCTTCAGGAAAATCCGGCTTAACATGATCAGTTAATACAATTTCAAGTATCCACGCAAATCTGCGTGATACAAAGCCAAGTTCTTCCCATAATACTGCAATATTGCTGAATTTATCTTCTATAAAGCAGTAAATAGATGTGAACCCATGAGTATGCAGTAAAATACTGTTTAACAGCTTGTTATATGATATAAAATCCCTGTTAATAGTGTGAAATATCCTGAATCTTGCAAGCCTTACCTCTCGGTACTCGGGATAGATCATAAGCGAAGCAGCACCTCTAATCTCGTTATTTTCGATAAGCAGGAAAGCAGGCTCATTTTCATTGATGGTAAAATCATTCAATGGCGGGTTTGATTCATCCTGCTCGTGGGAATACTTTTTGAAGTAATCTTTGAATGCCGGAATATTTTTTTTTGTAAGTTTTACTACTTTCAATTTCTGTTAATAATCAAATTTTGAAAAATACCAATACTTCCGATTATTAAATTCAATAGTATATCTATCAGCATCATCTTCTTTTTCTGTTTTATAATTGGTTATTCTCAAAACTTCCCGGTCATATGGGAAGATCAATGTTTTAACAATTGTTGAACCAACAAGCATTGAGTCACTTCCGCAGCTTCCGTCAGACGGCTCATACCACCCGCCTTTTTCAATATCACTATAGTTTATTGTGAGGTGAATTGATTTACCTTTTAGTTCCCAATCACCGCCAAAGCCAACTTCCCTTTTACTGCAATTCATTTGGTTATTAAAATAATAGAAGGTACCATCACCGTTGAATGTATAGGTATCATCATATCCTGCGGCAACATGGGGGGCAGCCTGCCATGAACCAATAAGATCCTTTGAATTTTGCGAAAACAGTACCGAAGAGAAAAATAAAATAAATAAAAATATTTTTATCATAAATAGTACACCTACATTCTGGTTGTTTTAATTGAATACATCAGCGGCATTTTGCCTTCCAGCCCCTTTATTTCCCAATACCCAATCTCGTTTTTAACTGTATTTTGGAAACAGTTATAATAACTGTAGGGATATTCCTTAAACTCAGTAATATGTAGGTTTTGTTTCATAAGTGATGAAAAAACTTCGCTAAAAGGATGGTTCCAACCATATGAAAGAAGGTTTAAATCAGCATCTTTATCAGCATAAGAGCCTTTTACTTCTTCAATAATTGGTTCTGTGTTAAAATATGAATACTGAATTTTGGGAATATTATCATCAAACATCCATATTACGGGATGGAATTCCGCAATAAAGAATGTGCCTCCCGGCTTAAGGAAATGAGAGACAATATCAGCCCACCTATCCAGATCAGGCAACCAGCCAATTGTTCCGTATGATGTAAAGACTATATCAAATTTTTCATCAAGTGCATTCTTCAGGTCATATACATTTGAGCAAATGAACTCAGCATCAAGTCCAAGCTCAGTATTAAGTTCTCTTGCCGTTTCAATAGCTGCATCTGAGAGATCAACACCCGTTACTTTTGCTCCAAGTCTTGACCAGCTTAATGAATCCATGCCAAAATGGCATTGCAGATGAAGCAGGGTTTTGCCTTTAACATCACCAAGTGACTCAAGCTCCGCGGGATTAAGCGATGACTTCCCTTTTTTAAATGCAGGCACATCATAGAATTCTGATTTAACATGAATCGGAGTTTTACTATTCCACAATGAGCGGTTTACTTCTATATATTTTTCCATACTACTTTAAATCTTTTAATAATAATTGCCACGACCTTTAGGTAGTGGGTAAAATCTGCACAAAATAACGGGCTTTAGCCCTTAAGCTTTTCAAATCCATATACTTTAATAAACTCATCATATTCCTCAGCAAATGTTTTTGTTTTGTGATGCTCTTCCTGGTCTGCAATATATTTTCTTACTTTAGTTAATGCTGATTCACCGATAGAAACCGCAATAAATTCATCCTGCCATTCAAATTTAAATTTCGATAATTTTTTATTATTTACCCAGAAAGATGATTCACATTTTAAAAGCATAGTTATTTTTGATATGGACTGCTCACCTTTTAATGAAACCAGCATATGGATATGATCTGAAACACAATTAACTGAATCTAAATAAATTTTTTTGGATTCAGCATTTTCTCTTATATGAGCTAATAGCTTTGGTTTCAGATCTTTTGTGATTATATGTGCCCGGTTTTTGGTTGAGAATATTAAATGTATCCAAATCTTAATAAATGGCATATTTTGTTAGCGGCTAAAGCCGTGTTTAATTTACAATTTAATCCACGACCTAAAGGTCGTGGCAATTAATATTTTATAATAATACAAAAATTCACAGCTTTCCTCTTTCCCTTTCCTTATTGGGAAAGAAGTCAGGTTTACAACATTGTAAAGGGGTGAGGTAAAAATTTTCAATTAACTTTTATCATATCTGCTATTTCTTTTGCTTTTTTTCTTAACTCATCAGTTGATGAACCTGCTTTATCATATGCCAGCGCAACACCCATCCTGCGGTACTCTCGTGTATTTGGCTTACCGAATATTTTTACATCTGATTTGGGATATATAACAGCTTCTTCAAGTCCGCTATACTTTGGATGATTTGTATTATCATCATGAGCAAGAATAACGGCACTTGCTCCGGCGCGTTCAAGTGTAATTTCGGGAATATCAAGTCCCAATACTGCACGCAGATGAAGCTCAAACTCATTGAAATTCTGTGTACCAGCCAGCGTTACCATACCCGTATCATGCGGACGAGGAGAGAGTTCACTAAAATATACACCGTCATCAGCTATGAAGAATTCAACTCCCCATATGCCAAAACCTGTCAATGCCAGTGTTACTTTACCTGCCATACTTTGTGCTTCTTCAAGATGTTCAGGTGAAATTTGGCAAGGCTGCCAGCTTTCCTGATAATCTCCGCGCTCTTGCCTATGACCTATTGGCGGGCAAAAGAGCGTTTTACCGTTTTTCTGTGTTACTGTTAAAAGTGTTATCTCAGTAAAGAAGTTTACAAATCCTTCAATTATTATTTCGTTGTAATCACCCCTGCCTTTTGTTGAGGCATACTCCCATGCTTTTTCAATTTCAGCTTCTGATTTTATTACAGACTGCCCTTTGCCTGATGATGACATAAGCGGTTTTACTACACACGGAATTCCGATTTCATTCACTGCTGATTTAAATTCTTCCAAAGTGGAAGCATATTTAAATGGAGCTGTTTTAAGACCAAGCTCTTTTGAAGCCAGATCACGGATAGCTTTTCGGTTCATAGTAAAATTAGCGGCTTTTGCGCTTGGCATAACCTGAATACCCTGCTTCTCGTAATCGTAGAATCTCTCAGTACGGATAGCTTCAATTTCAGGAACAATTATATCAGGTTTATGTTTAGCTATAACCTTATCAAGCTCATCACCGGATAGCATATCAATTACTTCCCTTTCATCTGCAACCTGCTGTGCAGGTGCGTTATTGTATGAATCTACTGCAACAACATACTGCCCAAGCCTTTTGGCAGCAATTACAAATTCTTTCCCTAACTCACCGGAACCTAATAGTAGTATTTTTTTTGTCATTAAAAAAAATAGAAAATAATTGAATTTGAAAATAATTCTGTAACTTCTTATAAGATTCCTGCCTTCGCAGGAATGACAATTTTGAGATAGGATTATTCTAAATCTATTGTCAATAATAATAATAAAACCAATTTTTTACTTTTGCCTTTTTACTTTCCGCGCTGTTTGCGGTCCCGCGTTTCTGCTTAGCGGGATAAAGAGCTATTTTTTACTTCTATGTTTCTCAATTAATTTTCTCACAGGCTGGTTATCTGCATAAACACGCCACTTGGTTATCTTCCCGTTTTTCACTGCTGCTGTCCACGAAGCCGGAATTTCAAACTTATTTTCATCAAGTATCTTACCATCAGTTGCCAGAGTGCCTTTAGCAGAACCAAAAACTGCAACCATTCCGTTTTTGCATATAATATCTTTAACCTGTACAGTATAATCAGGGAAGAATGTAAGCAAAACATCCCATGCTTTGCGCATTTCATTCTTACCTTCGGTATTTATACCCATTGAATCTATAAACACCGCATCCTGAGATGTCATATCAAGCAAACCGGAAATATTATGTTCATTTATCAAGCTGATATATTTTCTTACAATTTCTGTAGAATCAATTAGAGCATCATCATCTATTGCGGAATTTATTACATCATGTTGATGCATTTCATGCAGAATTCCAAGATATGCCGGCTTTATTTCTTTTTCAGTAACACGGAATGATGTCTTTTTAACATGGTAAGCTTTAGCATCATGAATACTTGATACAACATATTTAAGCTCAGTACCAACATAATGCAGCGCAACGCCATCCTGCACTCCATAACCGCTATCTATTTCTCCTGATGATAACATCTTTCTGTAAGCCAAGCGAAGCTCTCCGCGCTTATCATAATGCGGGCAGAAACTTCCTTCAAGAAAACCAAGGCAGCTAATCCTGCGCCAGATATTATCTTTGGGATTTTGATAACCATCTTCATACCAACAAATTGCGCCGGCACTCATACCGCTTAAAATTATTCCCTGCTTCCATGCTTTTTTTATGATACGATCCATACCAGACTTACGCCAAACCTGCATTAAAAATTTTGGACTGCCTCCACCGATAAATATCAAATCCTGACTTAAGATAATTTGTTCAAGTTTTTTAAACGGCACGGGTTTTTTTGATAGTGATAGATGTGTTGGTCTGCAGTTGAATTTATTATATGCTCTGTAAAATTTTGCAATGTAATCTTCATGGTCACCCCCTGCAGTAGGCAGAAAAAGGACTTTAGGTTTAGCCTTATTTGTCTGTAACAATAGATATTCATCAAGCAGAAGGTTATCAGGTTGATCTGAAAATCCGCCCCCGCCTAAAGCAATTATATGTCCCTGATTTTGTTTGGTAACATTTCGGTTTAGGTGAGATGTTATTTTTCGTGTAATTTTTGTGGGTATCCATCCTTTTGGGAATAGCGATTTAAGCATATATTTTGAATTCGACCTATATTATGAATAATATTCGTTTATAATTAAATTGATTTGACAAAAATCGTTAAAATATGCGAGAAATTAAATGCTATATTTATATGCAATTGTTATATAGAAACGAAAATTGTAAATTTGTGTAAGAAAAGGTTTTTAAATCACATTTTACACTTTAGTAAAACAACATAGAAAACGAGGTATGGACAATAATAAGTACAGTCATAGGAATTTCTTTGACCTCCCAAATTGACACTTCTACAAACAAAAGGCTGGGTTTTATATGACGGAATGTGCGGGTTCTGCTCATGGTGGATACCGTTCTGGAGTAATACAATAAATAAAACAGGTTATGGAATTGCTATGCTTCAGGAAAAGTGGGTTCGCGAAAAACTTAAATTACCTGAAGAACTGGTGAATAAAGATATAGTTCTGCTCTTTGCTGATGGCAGAAAACTTATTGGCGCAGATGCATATATATTTGGGATGAAAACTGTATGGTGGTCAGCCCCCATTGGATATTTGCTTTCAATTCCCCCATTCCGCCAGGCGACATGGCTTTTCTACAAACTATTTAATAGGAATAGATATTTAGTTTCGCGAGTTTGTAAACTTAAACCTGTTATAAAAAAATAAATTTTAAGAATAATTTAAAATAGTCAATAAATAATATGAATAATTTATCAAAAATCAATATTACATTTACTTTACTACTTTTATCTGCAATAACCGGGTTCAGTTCAAATATAAGTATGAATTCAAAACCTTATACAAATATCATAGAAGAACTGAGAACAGAGATGCAAAGAGAGGGTATGACATCGATCTCATTTGCTATAATCAAAAATGATAAATTAATATTAAGTGATGCTTTAGGTTATGCTGATAGAAATAGAAACATACCTGCATCAACCGATACGCGGTATTTAGTTGCTTCAATATCTAAAACCATTACATGTGTGGCATTATTGCAATTATACGAGCAAAATTTATTTTCGCTGGATGATGATATTAATAGTTTTCTACCTTTTGCAATACGCAATCCTTTATATCCAAATAATAAAATTACATTCAGAATGCTGCTTTCGCATTATTCAGGTATTTCTGATGTAAATCAAGATAAACTGGACTTGTATTGCTATGGTTATGACTGCACAATGAACCTGGCAGAATATTTTGATAATGTATTTTCACCGGATGGTTTGTATTTCTCAACTCAAAATTTTTCAAAGAATAAACCGGGAACAAAGGAAGATTACAGTAATTTAGGGATGGCATTAGCCGGCTATCTTGTGGAAAGAATTTCCAATCAGCCCTTTGATACATACTGTAAAGATCATATTTTCATGCCGCTTGGTATGACGAAAACGGAATGGAGGTTAGCTGATACCCCGCTAAATGAATTAGCTATCCCATATTCTGTCGAAATTACAAACTCCAATCCTCATTTTACATTTCCAGATTATCCAAATGGAGGATTACGAACAACAGCAGAGGATCTCTCGATATTTTTGAGAGCAATTGCAATGAATGGCAGCTTTAACGGAATCCAAATTTTGAAACCAACTGCAATTGATATAATTAAAACTCTCCAGTTTGGAAGTCAGAAACAAGCTTTAACTTTCTATTACTCTGCTATTAACGGTCAAAGTGTAATTGGACATAACGGAAGTGAAATGGGTGTAACTACAGAAATGTATTTTGAACCGGTTAACAAAATCGGTGTAATCATTTTAAATAATGACGATGACGCTAATTTAGAAAAATTGTTATCTTTATTGTTTAAATATGGAGAAGAATTTTAATACAAACTCAATATGGGGAAAAAAGATAAGAGAATTGATGCTTACATAGCTAAATCTGCAGATTTTGCCAAGCCTATTATGAAACATTTTAGAAAACTTATTCATAAAACCTGCCCCGATGTAATCGAAACAATAAAATGGGGAATGCCAAGCTTTGAATATAAGGGTCCCTTTGTTGGATTTGCAGCCTTTAAAAAACATGCAGTATTTTCTTTCTGGAAAGGCGCATTGATGAAAGACAGCAAGATACTTATGGGAAAAGATACCAAAGGAGTTATGGGTAATCTGGGAAAAATAGAATCAATAGAAGACCTGCCGAAAGATACAGTGCTTATAAAATGGATAAAAGAAGCAAAGAAGTTGAACGATGATGGGGTAAAATTTGTAAGGGCAGAAAAACCAAAGCATGAAAGAAAAGAATACACAATGCCCGATTATTTCCTAAAAGTACTTTATAAGAACATAAAGGCTAAAATAACATTTGATAATTTCTCACCATCACATAAACGGGAATACCTTGAATGGATAATAGAAGCAAAGACCGAAGTAACACGAAACAAAAGAATTGAAACGGCAATTGAATGGCTTAATGAGGGTAAATCACGCAACTGGAAATATCAAAAATGCTAAAATAAAACACATGAATAAGTAAATTAATCTTAACAAAAGTATGATTTAATACCATTTAACGATATTATCAATATCTTTTCTTTTTAAATCAGGTACTTCACAGTTTTTAGCTGGATAACCGACAGGAATTAACAAAAAGGGACGCTCATTTTCAGGTCTGTTTAGAATTTTAGAAAGAAAACCCATCGGACTTGGTGTATGTGTTAATGCGCATAATCCCGCCTTATGAATAGCAGCCAGTAAAAATCCGCAGGCTATACCCACAGATTCATTTACATAATAATTCTGCTTCTTAATTCCATCTTCTGAAATATCATAGAGTTTCTTAAAAACAATTATTAAATATGGTGCTGTTTCCAAAAAGGGTTTATGCCAGTCGGTTCCAAGATATGCAAGGTCTTCAAGCCATTGCTTGTCCATTCTTCCGTTATAATTTTCATACTCTTCTTTTTCAGCTTCATCACGTATCTTTTTCTTAATATCATTATCAGTTACCACACAGAATGTCCATGGTTGTTTATGCGCTCCTGAAGGAGCTGTTGATGCAGTCTTTATGATATTCTCAATAATTTCCTTTGAAAATGTTTCAGACGAAAACTCTCTTATAGATCTCCGTTTATTCATATGGTCAAAATTTCTTTTGCTCTTTTCAAGCATTTCCTCTTGAGATAAATAAATATATTCGTATTTCAAGAATTTACTCATTATTTTGTTTCAATATTTTGGTAATAGGATTGAGGAAATCCACTAATCTCTTTTTTTATGTTTATATATGTAAAGAATAATGAATGATAGCACAAGAAATCCCCCTGCAATTATAGTTGATAAGTTTACCTGTTCCACATTTTCACCTGTTTCAATTTTTAACCCTGCTCCATTTTTCAAAATATTTTATCACTGCAAATCGTATATCATTTCTTGGGTCATTCTTAATATTTGGGTCAGGTTCAATAATTTTTATAATACCGGGGTTATCTTTGGTTAAGTAGCCGAAATTCTGTTCCATGCCGCTTAAAAGATAATCAGATACAGCCGCTTTATATATCTTATTATCATCAATCAAAGCGTTTCGTACTTTAAATCCTGATTGTGTTTGCTCTAATCCATAATATTGCAAATATCCTCCGCTTCCCGGCTGACTGAAACCTGTTTCTACAACCTGCTTAAGCAATGAGCCTTTCAATTCAACCTGCAATATCTTCCCACCATATGGTAAAACTCTAATAATATCATACTGAGTAACTTCACCTGTTAACATATCATCAATCCTGATAGCGCCGCTGTTGAAAAAAGCAAGATCCGAGCCAGGTGATACATCAAACATTGCGTTTCCAATCAGGTAACATAAGGCGCATAGCCCATATCTTACGGTTTCCTCTCTACCATCAAGAGTATCTTTCTTCAGATCATAAACCATTTTAAGCGGGTCGAAACCTTTATCTATAAATCCTTTAAAAGCACGGAATGTCCATTCATCAACAAGTTCTTTTACCTTCGGGTCTTCGGGAACGGTTTTATCTATACTAACAAGTTCTGATTTAATTTCAAGAAGCTTATTGCTTTCATCAAAGATTAACCTGTGAACATAAATTGTTCTTGCATTAGCATCAGCTTTTGTGATTATGGTTTCACCGACTTTATGATACATATTAACATGCTCGTGTCCACCCATAATTAGTCTAAGATCGGGTAACTCACCGGCAAGTTTTTTATCTTCATCAATACTTAAATGCGTAATGCCAATAAGATAATCGATGCTGTCTTTGATTATACCATATGTTTGTATAGCTGATTCATAGTAATCATTGTATGATACATAAGGCTGTTTATTTGCATCAATACATATTCCAACAACACCAAGCTTAATTGGATGATTTTTAAGGTAACCGGGTGAACTAAGTATAAGATATTTTGGAAGATCTGTTCCGTTCTGATTGAAGCTGAAAGTTATTCCCTTATCATTTTGTAATACATTGGATGAAAACCATTTAAAATCTGACTGGTTCATTCTATCTTGAAGCACTTCATACTTATAATCAAACTCATGATTACCAAATGTAACGTAATCAAGCCCGATAGCATTCAGCACATCTACCATCTGCCTGCCATTTATCTTTTTATCTTCGTATGAACTTGTTCCAAGCGCTGAGGGTGAAATAAAATCACCTGAAAGTATTACATATGTTAAAGGGTTGGCTTGTTTTACTTTATCAATAACAGTCTTTACACGGGCAAGTCCGCCAAACTTGCCGCCTTCCAATGGGGCAATTTCATATACATCATTAAGTTGGATAAAGACTACCTCGGTAGTTTGTGCACTTAATGAACAAACCAGAAATAACCATAAAACAACTATCTTTTTAAACATTCTCATCGGATGGCTTAACTTCCCCGGAATCATCTGGAGAATTTTCATCATACCAGTCAGATTCCTCGTCAATATCTTTTAGCAGTTCTTTTGCATACTCCTCATCTTTAGGCATTACCCGGAAATCAACTGGAAAAGCGTTAATAGGAAGCACTCCCTGCATATTATCCCCCTGAGCCATGTATTTAATACCAGCTTCATCAAGTATTGATTTGATAACTGCTACAATCGCTATGTTCTCGGTTTTAAAAACTGAGACCAGGAATTCATCGTTTTGCGTGCCTTCTTCCTGCTCTTCGTTTCCATTATTTATATTTTCTTCTTCAGTCATAGTTATATTAATTTAATTTATATGATTTAATTTTGAATGCTAACATAATTAAAAACAAACCGCTTAAAATTGCAAATGCTCCGAATACCATAAGCATTACTCCTGCTCCCTGTATTAGATTTCCTGCAAGCAAAATACCGAAAATTATTGAGAATATTCCATTAAAAATCATTAACCATTCATTGGCAATTACTTTCCTTAACTTTATTGCACCAAATATCTGAGTAATACCTGTTAGTATTGCCCATGCAGTAATAAAGATCATGATACCCCCAAGCACAGAAACAGGATTTAACAATACAACAATAGCCGCACCTAAAAAGATCAATCCCTCCAGAATCCTTAATCCCTTATTATCAGTTTCACCCAGAAAAGCCAGTGTGAGAATAAAGAATCCTGAAAGTATTGCAAAGAACGCAAAAAACGTAATTAATGAAAATATCACAATATATGGCGAAAATATAACCAGTACACCAAATAAAACCGCAAGTACTCCCCTTACAGCAATTAACCACCATCGTTTTTGAAGTGCTTCTATCATTTTATTATGATATAGATTGATTTATTATGATATAAATTGATTGTATTTTTTATTATTCAATTGGTTCAAATTCAGCAAATAGACCTTTGCTTTCATCCAGATTATTAAGCATTTCATAATCACAGCAGACTTCAAATTCTTTCCACATTTCCAATACCACAAGATGTGAATGCGCTTTTTCGATCGCTTCTGGGGATACCCATTCAAACACTTCGACAATTGTTCCGTTCTTTGATTTCATAATATATGCAGGTTTATCTGTTGCCAAGCCCAGTTTTTGAAGAGTTGGCACATGCTCACGAAGGATCAGGTCTAATATTTCTTCTTTTCCAGATTTTGGTTTGAATACTGCAATTACAAATTGTCCCATAATATATTGGTTTAAAATTATTTATTTTAATAATATAGAGCTATCACCGTAACTTAAGAAACGAAAATCATTTTTCAAAGCATATTCATAGAGCATTTTCCAGTTATTGCCAATAAATGCTGCTATTAATAAAAGAAGGGTACTCGAGGGCTGATGAAAATTTGTAATTAAGCCTGAAAATATCTTAAATTCATATCCCGGCACGATGATAATATTTGTTTTGCCGAAAATATATTTCAGATTATTTTGCTTCATGTAATTTATTACTGCTCTTATTGCTTCTATGGGTTCTTCCTGTTTGTTTTCATACGGCTCCCATTGTGATATTAATATTTCTTTGCCGGAATGCCTGCCCTGCAATAACTGAACACCAAACCAGTAAACTGATTCAATTGTACGCATTGAAGTTGTGCCAACAGCAATAATTTTATTTTTTTCAAGATTTACAAGAATATCTTCAAGCATGTTTAATTTAACATAAATACTTTCGGAGTGCATTTCGTGATCAGAGATATTATCAGATTTTACGGGCTTGAATGTCCCTGCTCCAACATGAAGTGTAACAAATCCGGTTTTGATATTCCTGGTTTTAAGTTCATCTAAAACTTTTTCAGTGAAGTGCAATCCTGCAGTAGGGGCAGCAACTGAACCATCTGTTTCTGCATATACAGTCTGGTATGTTATTCTGTCTTCTTTGATTGATTCTCTTTTCATATAAGGCGGAAGCGGAATTACACCGAAAAGATCCAGAATTTCAGCAAATGTTAGATTTTCCTGCTGCCATTCTAATGAAATTACAAATGCTTCAGCCTGTTTACTTATTAGTTCTGCAAATAAATGATACACTTTTCCATTTTTTGTTATTACTGATTCAAGTTTACCTGATTTCCATGCCCTTATGTTACCGACCAGACAAAGCCACCGTGCGCATCCTTTTTGATTTAAAGCACTGACCAGTTCAGTTTCATCAAATGGTTCTAAAGTGAATATCTCAATATCTTTTCCGCTCGGGGATTTGAATTTTAAGCGGGCATTAATTACTTTGGTATCGTTGAATATAAGCAGTGAGCTCTGCGGAATAATAGAAGGTATATTGCTGAATATGTCCTCAGAAATGTTTCTATTTTCGTAAATTAATAATTTTGAGCTATCACGTTCCTGTAAAGGAAATTGAGCGATCCGTTCAGTTGGAAGTTCGTAGGTGTAATCTTTAATATGTATTTCGGCGGGATTGATTTTCAAATATTCAGATTTTAAGACTACAAAAGTCTGTTCAACTATTTTCGATTGATTGATATTAAAAAGATTTTTAGAATTTAAGATTGAAGATAAGACTTTTGTAGTCTGATAACTTATTTCCCAATTTATCAAGATTCCTGCCTACGCCTTAGAAACAAGTCAAGCATGAATGACAACAAGGGTTATTTAGACTTTTGTAGTCTGAATGTTAACGAAGTACTTTCACAACATCATCATAAATCTTATCCACCCACATTTTATACATTTTGCCTGATGGATGAAGCCCGTCAGGTGCAACCAGTGAAGGATCATTTATGCGGGATATTTTTGTGATATCATAATATTTAATTTCGGCTTTATCACATTCATCCTTCTTTACTCTATTATATTCGTCAATTTCATCGGCAATTTTTTTTCTGTCCCTACCATCAGCAAACGGCGTTACGCCCCAGTCAGGTATAGAAAGAACAAAAACATGCTCTCTCATCCCCCCAGAATATTTTAAGGCAATATTTATCAATTGTTTAAAATCAACTCTAAACTCTTTTGAGCTTCTACCGCGGTATTGGTTATTTACACCTATAAGCATTGTTACTATATCAAAAGTATCATTTACGTTTTTTTCATTGATAGATTTCATCAATTCATCAGTTGTCCATCCTGTTTTTGCAATAATAAGCGGTGCAGATATATCTATACTATCATTAAAAAGTTTGTTAGTTAATTGAACCGGGAATCGTTCATTTTCAGCAACACTCTCGCCTATAGTGTATGAATCACCTAATGCCAGGTATTTAAATTTATGTTGTGCTGGAAAATCAGTTTCCATAAAATAAGCAGTTAGAAAATTTATAAAATTATTGCAGAAATAAAAGCAAATACATCGAATTTTAATTATCTACAACTGCAACGCATTTCAATTCTATTGCAATTGGTGTTGGCAGACAGTTTATTTCAAGTGTAGTACGGCAAGGCTGGTTATCTTTAAAATACTCAGACCAAAGTTTATTATAGATTGGGAAATCATCCTTCATATTGGTGAGATATACTGTAACATCTATCAGCTTATCCCACCCTGAGCCTGCATCTTCCAGTATCCATTTTACATTCTGAAATACCGAGCGGCATTGTGTTTCGATATTGTAAGATATGATATTACCATTATCATCCAGTATAACACCCGGGATTATATTTGAGCCGCGCTCTCGGGGACCGACTCCCGACAAAAATAACAAATTACCAACACGTCTTGCATGAGGGTATAAACCAACTGGTTCGGGAGCTTTTGAAGAATTTATGCCGGATATATCTAAATTTTCTTTTTCGGTCATATTAAAAAAAATTAAACACAGACAAGAATGTCTGTGTTACTATTTAAAAAGATCTTTCACTTCGGGTTTAACAAAATCACTTATTTCACTGTATGGAATATTAATAGTAATTTCACCATCAGCATATGATGATATCTCATATGGCACATAATTAAACATCAAATTGCCGGGTGATATCATAAAATTTTCATTAACAGGTATTGTATCAAGAAACAATCCTGCTTCCTGTAAAGATTTTTCCTGTGGAATGCCTCGCTCCATCTTATAATATTTTTCAAGCAGCTTTGGGAACTTATTAATATTTTTTTTAATAATTACATCTTCTAGTGAAAGTATTTTTTTGCGTTTTAGATCGAGGTTTGTATAGCCTGTGCCATAATTGCCGTGTGCGCCACCTGTATATGCATAATAAAAACTTGAAACTACAAAAAGATTTTCATTAAAAAAAACAGGAATATATGTATTCTGGCTCTCAAGAGAGTAACTCCAGCCTCCATCAGCTACATCATCTCTTTTCAGATCAGCGTTCTGTTCCCTGAAATCCTTCATAAATATCTTTTTGTTAGCAAGCATTAGTTCGCCTATTTCAGTAAGCCCGGTTTTCATATTCTTCATTTTAAGAATTGAATTTCTTACAAAGAAGAAATTTTCGTAATTCTTTGTTGGCCAAAATGTACCTTCGATATATGAAGCCATAGGTGATTCAAGATCCTTAAAAAATCTTTCCTCGCCTTTTACATATACAAATTCAAAGTTATCTGTCATTTTTTTATTAACAGTAAGCGTAAACTTTAACTCTTTATTCTCGTTTTCCTTTACCCAAATACCTGAATAATTGTTCCCTTTTAGAATACCTTTGAAAGATTCTGTATTTTTATTAGAGTTGTATGAATTCAACTCAACTGAATCACCTTTAACCGTTCCAAATATATCAAGTGGCTTTTTATAATTATCGTAATAATAGAATCCACTAACAACATCTCCATACCTGACAATGCTCATTGTAACAGGATATAAATCTATTGTACCTGTTAAATACTTATACCAGCTTACATCACCTGAATATGAATTAGTTAAAACAACTGTAAAAAACACCAATAATGCTATTTTTCTCATATTTTAAACATTTCTTTATAGGAACTTTCTATATTCCAGTTTAACAAAATTATGAATATTGTAGTGGAAAAACAACCGTAAAGTTCCTCATTTAGCAGGATATTAATAAAATTCATTGCTGATATTCATTGAATCTGCAAAGTGAAAAAGCTATTTTGTTTTTCCAAAATTTTAATAATCCTAAAAACAACATAACATTATGGGAATGAATGAAACATTTATCGCAGAACTTAAGCATGAAGCTGCATCCACAAGAAAGTTACTTGAACGCGTACCAATGGATAAACCTGACTGGACCCCGCATACAAAATCAATGAAGCTTGGTAACCTGGCAAACCATATTGCTGAACTTTTAAGCATGACAATGGTAATAATGGATCAGGACGAGCTTGATTTTGCAACCTTTGAATATAAACCCCAAATTCCAAAAACAACAGAAGAGCTGCTTAAGAAATTTGATGATATGGTTGAAAAAGCTGTTGAATGCTTAAAGAAAGCTGATGATGCAAAGTTTATGGAAAACTGGTCAATGAGAAACGGCGACAAGATATTTTTCACATTACCAAAAGCTGCTGTATTGCGTTCATTTACTTTCAATCATGAATATCATCACCGTGCACAGCTTGGTATATATTTAAGACTGCTTGATATTCCGGTACCGGGAGTATATGGTCCATCCGCTGATGAAAATAATATGTAATCTATTCAAGTTTTCCAGTGAAAATGTATTGTAATTATTGCATGAAGGACAGAGGATTTTTTCTGTGAAGGCGTTTAACATTATTGGCAAGCTGCAATGCTTACAGGTTGATTTTAGTTCAAAGTATATTCCGACCATAATAATAAAATTAATTTATAGAAAACTATTTTAGTTTACCATAATCACTCCGGATAATAATAATAATTTTAAAACAAACAGAAAAAGTAAGCTATGAAAATATTATAAACAAATATCAACAAGTACAATTTTAATGAGTTATTTTCTTGTCTTTAGTTATTTTTTCCCATAGCTTGCTTTTTTTTGCTTCTTTTGATAGCTCGATAGCAAATTCTTTTAAAGTTAATTTCTTATGTTTTGAGAAGTTTTTATCTCTAACTTCTCTAATCCACTTAACAGTATCAAAATTTTCTTTATTCGCCATAAACTAATTCCTTTGGACTTCTGATTTCAAGTATATGATAACCCTGAGAAATATTTATTGAATTAAATTGCTTTATTTTATTTAAATTTACAATGTGTTTAAAATTCCAACTTACTAATACATCAATATTATAAATGGTTGCAAATGCAATATGTAACGCATCTTCTTTGTATTTTTCTGTGACTACTTTATTATTCAAATATTCATTACTTAACTTCACAACATCATCATTCAGTTCTAAAATTGTTAAATTTTCAGATAAATCTGAGAATAGATTTTTAACGAAATCAGGTGCTTCAATCATTTCACTTACTGTTATGACAGAAATAACTCCTTCAAAAATACCCAAATTAACATTTTTAATGATTTGATTTGATTCTGATTCAAATTCTTTATCAAAACACCCCCCAATAACAGAAGTATCAAGATAAACTCTTAGTTTTTTCATGCTCTTATATTTTTACACAAACATTTTTAGGTTCAGTAAAGAATCTCAAAGCTTCCATGCCGCCCTCTCTGCCGACTCCAGAGGATTTCATTCCCCCAAATGGTGTTCGCAGGTCACGAACCATCCAGCAATTGATCCATACAATGCCGGTTTGAATATTGGCAGCCATCCTGTGTGCGCGTGAAAGATTTTCCGTCCATACTATTGATGCCAAGCCGTACTCTGTACTGTTAGCCATCATTAATACTTCTGCTTCAGTTTCAAACGGAATAATTGTAACAACCGGCCCGAATATTTCTTCCTGGTTAGTTCTGCAATTATAGGGCAATCCTTCAATTATCGTTGGCTCAATGAACCAGCCGTTCTCACACCTGCCTTCGGGTGTAAACTGATTGCCTCCACACAAAATTGTGCCGCCCTCCTCTTTAGCAAGCTGAATATATCCAAGCACCTTTTCCATATGCTCTTTTGAAACTATTGCGCCCTGGTCAGTATCATTTTGGAGCGGGTCACCAATTTTAAGCGCTTTTGTGCGTTCAACAAAATCTTTCTTAAACTTTTCGTATATAGATTTTTCTACAAATATCCTCGAGCCGCATAAGCATATTTCACCCTGGTTACGGAATGATGACATTACTGTGGTATCAAGCATTTTATCATAATTACAATCAGCAAAAATAATGTTTGGATTCTTCCCGCCCAACTCAAGCGATAGCTTTTTGAACATAGGCGCGGCAACTGAGGCAATATCAGCGCCTGTTTTTGTGCCTCCGGTGAATGTAATTACTTTGATCTTTGGATGCGCTGTAATTGCTTTACCAACTTTATGACCATAGCCATGAACAATGTTTAATACTCCATCAGGTAATCCTGCTTCAATACATGCTTCTGAAAAAAGGTAGGCAGTCATTGGAGTTAATTCTGATGGCTTTGCTATAACACAGTTACCTGTGATTAATGCAGGAGCTATTTTCCATGTAAACAAATATAACGGCAGGTTCCACGGTGATATTGCTCCAACAATTCCTATTGGGTTTCGGAGTGTATAGTTTACTGCTTCATCCTGCATGGAGTGTGATTCACTTGCAAAGCCGTGAATAGCTGAAGCAAAGAACTCTAAATTCTTAATAGCTCGTGGAATATCAACAGTCTTAGCCAGAGATAAGGGTTTACCGTTATCAATGCATTCAGCCCTCGCAAATTCAGCCAGATCCCGCTGAATTAACTCAGCTATTTTGAACATTAATCTTGAGCGTTCCTCAGGGGGAGTATTTACCCATACCTGAAAAGCCGCTTCGGCTGCTGAAACAGCAAGCTCAATATCACGCTCATCGGAATCAGGAACAATTCCGTATGCTTCCGCAATCGCCGGGTCAAAGTTATCAAAATATTTTTCCGATACCGGTTCTTTTAATTCGCCGTTAATATAATTCTTTACCATTGATTTCAATCACTGATTTAACTGATTAAATGATTTCTATCACAGATTAAACTGATTAAATGATTTCGCAGATTAAAGATTATCCCGCAAGCGGGATTTCAATCAGTCTGCGACTGATTTCAACAAGTTTCCTGTCTCTATTATATTTCCTAAATGTATTTCGTAGAATTCTTTGCTTTTGATTATCTTAACAATATTGATGATAAGATATGGTCTTTCTTTGCCGTAGCCGTTGACAAACTTAACTTCATCATAATCCTTCTTTAAAAGCCTGTCATAATAAGGTTTTATTTCTCTATACTCTATTTTTTTAGTTCCATGTAATATTTCATCAAACCATTGTTTGTATAAGCTTAATTGTAATCTATTCATTATAGTATAATTTTACTATTTCACTATTTCGCCATTCAACAGTCTCCGCAACAGCTTATTACAACATTTTTACATTTAGGACACTGGTAATGACCATGTACCCAGATATATTCTACAGCGCTTTGGCAATATGGACAGAACTGATACTTATCAAGCTTAATCTTGCTGAAAAGTTCATCTAACTTTTTCTGATCAATGCCTTTATTAGACTTTTCCGAATTTTCTGGATTTTCATTTACCATATTCAATTCGTAATTCGTAATTCGTAATTGGTAATTGAATTAAACTTCTTCCATTAATGATCTTATAGCAGTGAACTTGCCTTCAAACAATTCTCTGTGAACATTTTGCAGTAAGGCAGCATGCTCTATCTGGTAGCGTTCGTAATCTTCAACATTATCACATATATACTGTATGACATATGTTGTGCCTTCTTCCGGTTCAGGTGAGAGCATCCTGTGCATGCTGTAATTTTTAAAGCATTTTGTCGCAATTACATCGGGAATATGAACTGAAGTAATCCAGTCAACCCAATCGTCATGAATATCATCATCTACATTTATTGTTACGTTGTATGATAGCATAGTTTTATTTATTTATTAATTATTTAATATTCAAACCTGACAGGTTTAGTTAATATCACAAACAATTCAAACGACCGCCATCGACAGGTAGGTTGATTCCGTTGATATATCCTGCCATAGGTGATGCAAGAAATGCTGCTGCATAAGCAAGCTCTTCTGGCTCTGCAAATCTGCCGGCTGGAATTTCACTCATCCACTCGGCTTTAACATCATCAACTGTCTTGCCGCTGGCTTTGGAGCGTGTTTCAAATAATCCGTATAATCTTTCTGTCTTTGTGGCGCCGGGAAGTATGTTGTTTACAGTAATTCCGTATGGAGCAAACTCAACAGAAAGAGTCTTTGCCCAGTTTGCAACTGCTGCTCTTATAGTGTTTGATACTCCAAGGTTTTTTATTGGCTGTTTTACAGATGTCGAAATAATATTTATTATTCTGCCGTATTTTTCTTTTTTCATGCCTTCATATAAAGCCTGTACAAGTATTTGATTGCAGATTAAATGGTTTTTGAAAGCATTCTCAAACTCCGATGTATCGGCTTTATGGATTTCGCCGCCTTTGGGTCCCCCTGTATTATTAACCAGAATATGCACCGGTGGATTTTCAGTAACAAAATTATTTAATTTAGTCCTTAAGCCCTCAGGGTCAGAAAAATCAGCCACAATAAAATTATGGTTTTGCGTTTTTGAAGCTGGGAGTTCCCTTAAGATATTGCGGAGAGATTCTTCATTCCTTGCAACCAATATAATATTAGCTCCGCATGAAGCAAATTCCATGGCAATAGCCCTGCCTATCCCTTGCGTACTGCCGCAAACTAAAGCATTCTTTCCTGTTAAATCAATTTTCATTTATTTTTATTTTGAACTTTTTAGCCACGAATTTCACAAATTACACTAATTAAAAAACAACTCTTTTAGAATTAAATGATCCTTCCCCAAAATTTGCCAAAATACCCAGCTTGAATCCAGTTACTTTTAAATAATTTAAAGTCTGAGCAAGATTATCACTGGATAATGTTTTGAAATGTTTTACCTCTAAAATAATTTGGTCATAAATTACAAAATCAGCCTGATACTTTCTGGGTAATATTCTCTCTTTATATTTGATTTCAAATATTTTTTCTCTTGAATATGGAATATTATTTATTTGAAACTCTATTTCTAAAGCATCTTTATATACAACTTCAAGAAACCCTGGTCCTAGTGTATTATATACTTCTAAACAGCATCCAATTATTTTATAGGATTCTTCTTTATATAAAACTTCATTCATAATTCGTGTAATTTGTGAAATTCGTGGCTATTATTTTGTATAATAAAAACTAAGTTCCTTTATCAGCTCTTCCGGCAGCTTTGGCAATTCTAAACGGGGAATTAAATAAGTTGGCAGATTAAACAGGTCGGTAAATATCCTGTGCTTATCAACTGTTTCCATCAGGTATTGGTGACCCGATGAGCCTCCAGTTCCTATCTTTGCGCCTATCATTCTATGTACCATAAGAGCATGTCTATAACGCCATTCAGTGAACAGCTCATCCATTTCAATCAACTTGTTTAAGAACATGAACGGCAGGTGAAGAATAGGCTCATCCCTGTATAAGTTTATAAAAATTGCAGCCAGCATTGACTTGTTGGATAAATGCATCCTGCCTTCTTTTACAAGTTCATTATGTTTTGCTTCATCAAACAATGCTTCAAAGTTCTCGCGGTTCAGTTCAATATTCTTTAACTGGAACTCACGCTTCTTTTCAGTAAATGTTTTATTTTCCATGATAATTTTAGTATCATGCTCCAGCATTTTCTCAACTGCCTGTTTATAGCTTTGCCAGAAATTAAAATTCTGCGAATTTAAAAATGGTGTGCGCTCAAGCCATTTCTCAACAAGCTCAAAGAGCGATGGATTCTTTACAGTTTCTAATATCAACTTACGGTGCTGCTCTTCAAGGGTATTTAAATAATCAATGTTATTATATTGAATACGTTTTTCATCTGAAAGACCGAGCTTATTTTCTATCAGTCTAAATTGAAAACTTTGAAAACCGGATGCAGGGATTAAGAAATCCCTGAACTCTAGGAAATCCAAAGGTGTCATAGTTTCTAATACCCTAAGCTGTTCGATAAGAAGCTTTTGTATTTCAGTTACCCTGCCAAGCCTTGAAACAGCTATACCAATACTTTTTTCATCAACAACATCATCACGGAACATCCCGTTAACAGAATCAATTTCGTGAAGTATCTGCTTGAACCAAAGCTCATACGCCTGGTGAACAATAATAAACAGCATTTCATCATGTGCTTTATAGCCGTATTCGTCGCTCTTAGGCTTTTGTGAGTTTAGCAGTGAATCTAACTGCAGGTAATCTGAATAATAAATAGGCGGAAACTTGCTCATTTTATTGAATTTATATAATTATGACTGTAAAATAAGAGTAAAGTTTTAATATAAAAAGAGATAAAAAATATTTTAAAAAACCCTGAAAACAGCAAATTTCAAGTAAGTTGTTTCAGCCATTCCCGGAATTGAAGGATGATCAAGCGATGCTCCGTTAAAATATACCTGTTGTAATTTTCTTCCGGCTTTTGCTGCTCCGCTTATCACGGATTCCAAAAAATCTTCCGCAGAAATGTGGTGCGAGCATGATGATGTAACAAGATACCCATTCACGCCTACACAGCTTGCTGCCATTTTATTTAGCTTAGCATATCCTTTTAATGCAGTAGGAATGCTCTTTCGGCTTTTTGCAAATGCCGGTGGATCTACCATTACAACATCAAAAGTTCTTCCTGCATCAATGCTTTTAGTAAAGTAATCAAAGACATCCATTACAATAAAATCAGTTTCTGATGTAAGTTCATTGAGCACAAAATTCTTTTCAGCATTCCCAATTTCTGCGGTAGATGAGTCAAGAAATGTTACATATCCGGCTCCTGCATTTGCTGCATGCATACCAAACCCGCCTGAATTGCAGAATGCATCAAGCACTGTTTTTTCATTGGATATTTTTTCGATAAATTCCCTGTTATCACACTGGTCAAAATAAAATCCGGTTTTTTGTGATGAAGCAAAATCAATTTTATACTTTAACCTGCCATCATCTATTGTTTCAATACCAATTTCTCCTAAATATATTGTATCATCATCAGGAAGTCCTTCCAGTTTACGGAAATACGGGTCATTACGTGTAAAGATATTTTCAGCAGCAAGATCATTTTTCAATACATCTACTACCATCTGAATATTTTCATTCATACCATAACAATAAACCTGCATAACATAGGTATTATTATATTTATCAATTATCAAGCCGGGAAGAAAATCGCTTTCACTAAATACAAGCCTGTATGAATTTCTGTTTGGGTAAAATGATTTTCTAAGTTCGTTTGCACTCAGGATAGATTCACGGATATATTTACTAAGATCACCATCATAAGTTGAATTAAGCAGACGAAGTGAAATAAGTGAATTCTTGTTATAAAATCCAGTACCCAGGTATTCCTTGTGGTCATAAAGCTCAGCAAGGGCACCGCTTTCAGGGCTGCCTTCTGTTTTTGCAATTTCATTGCTGAAAACCCATAGATGTCCGTTACGGATTCTGCGGGATTCGTTTTTCTTTAAAAATATGGCAGCCAATTTATTTTACTTTAAATTTTCTATTACCTTAGCAAGTTTACTGCTAACGGTTGATGCAACTTCTTCCAGATTTGGGTTTGCAACCGATTTCATTGATTCCATCGGGTTAATTGCTGAAACTTGGATAATTCCGTCTTCTTTTTCCTGCACTATAACATTGCATGGCAGCATAACGCCAATGTTTTCTTCTACGCTTAATGCTTTATATGCCAATGAAGGGTTGCATGCTCCAAGTATCTTGTATTTGCGGAAATCAACATCAAGTTTCTTTTTCAGAGTTTCCTGAACATTAATTTCTGTTAAAACCCCAAAGCCTTCTTTTTTAAGCTCTTCGATAACATTGATAATGGTATCATCAAATGAAGTGCTTACAGTTTTTGAATTGTAATAAGACATAATGTTATAAATATTTAATTAATGCTTTAATAACTGTTCAATGCTTCCGCTAATTGTTCAGCATCACTGTAGTTATTATAAATATGCGGCGCTACACGTAATAATCCTTCACGAACTGCAATGTATATCTTTTTTTCTTCCAGCATTTTCTGTATCTCTTTATTCTTTGTAATATCAACGTGTGTAAATATCATAATATTAGATCGGTGTTCTGGTGAAATATCACTTTCTACTTTATATTTAGTTTTATCAAGCAATTCTATAAGCTTGTTCTGTATATCTATTATATGATTAAATATATTTTCTACACCAAGCTCAAGGAAATATTTTATGACTTCATCTGTTCCTATCATTGCAAGTGTATTCAGTGTTGAATTTTCATATGCTTCGCCTGATTCCTTGAAATCAAGTTTATAATCAAGGAAATTATCGAAATTATAATTCACATTTGTAGTGCCAGCATAAGTCGGGCTGATAAATTCACGGTATTTTTTTGAAATGTATGTGAAACCAAGTCCTGCAGGCGACATAAGCCATTTCTGGTTGCCTGTGCTTAAAAAATCAATTCCCATTTCCTGAACATCAACCGTGCAGACGCCAGTTGCCTGTATGCCATCTACAACCAGATAAATATTCCTTTTTTTGCAAAACTCTGCTATACTGCGGATATTATACCTATAACCAAGAAACTGAACCAGGCTTATTGTGAACACCCTTACATTAAAATCCATTAGAGTACGCTTTATCAATGCTTCATTGGCATAACCTTTATCACTGGGTATGAGCATAACATTAACCTTACCAAGCCTTTCCTGGTTAAGCCATGGATAGACAACGGCAGGAAATTCAGAATCAAGCATTGCAACGTTGTTATCATTAGGATCAAGCTGAATGCCGTTGGCAAAAATATTTATTCCATGCGTTGTATTTGATGTAATGATAATATCTTCTGCACTGCAATTAAGAAGTTTACCGCATGAGTGCCTTAAAGTACGAGATTGATTAATATTGACCAGGCTTAAGTTAAGATACTCAGTTGTAAATGTGTGTAAAAACTCATTTAGCTTGTTAACTGCTCTAAGTGGATATGGTGTATAGTGAGCGGCATCAAGATAAATGAATTTCTCTAAAAAAGGGAACTGTGCACGTATCTCATTGTGATTTTCAAGCATTTATTTCACCTCAGCAAGTGCGTTTTTAATATCTTCAATCAAATCATCGTAATCTTCAACGCCAATTGATAGTCTTACAAGCCCGTCAGTCAAACCGAATTTCTCGCGCTCTTCTTTTGGTACTGCGCCGTGTGTCATACTAACAGGGTGGCAGACAAGACTTTCAACACCGCCTAATGATTCAGCCCTTGAGAATATTTTCAGTCCGTTAAAGAATTTCACAGCGTTTTCAAGCGAACCTAGATCAATAGATATCATTCCGCCAAAACCCCGCATTTGTTTTTTTGCAAGCTCATGCTGCGGGTGAGAAGGCAAACCCGGATAAAATACTTTTTTGATCCTGTCTTTATAATTGTTGTGTAATTCATGTGCTATTTTTACAGCATTCTCGTTGTGCTTTTCCATTCTAAGCGCAAGAGTTTTGGTTGAACGCAGCACCAGGTAGCAATCAAATGGTGATGGTACTGCCCCGACTGAATTTTGTATGAACTTCAACTGCTCGGCTATATCAGGATTATTTGTAGCTGCAAAACCTCCTATAGCATCACTGTGTCCGTTGATATATTTTGTAGTACTGTGAACTACTATATCTATTCCAAGATCAAGCGGGTTCTGGAAATAGGGACTCATGAAAGTATTATCACAAACAGATATTAACTTATTCACTCTTGCTATATCAGAAATCATATCCAGATCAGTAAGTGTTAACATTGGGTTTGTGGGTGTTTCAACAAATATCATATTGGTATTAGGCTTTAATACCGCTCCAATTGCATCGTAATCTGATGTATCAACCCATGAGAAATCAAGTCCCATTTTGCGGAAGATTTGTTCAAATATCCTGTACGTACCTCCGTAAACATTCTGCGAAACAATTACATGGTCACCTTTTTGCAATAGCGTTGCAATTGCGTGAGTGGCACCCATTCCGCTTGAAAATGCGAAGCCAAATTTTGCGTTTTCGAGTGCGGCAATGTTTGTTTCCAGAGCAACGCGTGTTGGATTTATTGTTCTGCCATAATCATATCCCTTTGAAACACCATATGCTTCATCAGCATAAGTTGATGTTGCGTAAATCGGAACATTTACTGCCCCTGTGGTTGGGTCGGGGTTGTTGCCTGCATGTATAGCTTTAGTTGAAAATTTCATTTTATTTTATTTCCCGCAAAGACGCAAAGAACGCAAAGTTACTTTTCATAAACTTTACTTGTTTTGCATCCTGGAGTTTGTTTAAATTATTAAATATAGAAAATCTTTTTTCTTGAATTATCTGTTAACAAAAAAAATCATTCTTAGCGACTTGGCGTGAAATGTTTTCATGTAATCAAACAAAATCCAGTACATCATACCTAGTTAGAATGCCTATTATCCTGCCATATTGACTTACCAATATTGCAGGCGATGCTTTTAAATTCTGAATTCCATGCTTAATATCTTCTGATTCATCAATTACAGGATATGGTTTATCCATTATCTCAGATACTTTCCTCTCAATTGTAGCAGGGTCATCTATAATCATGCTCATCAGGTCGGCTTCAGTCAGCGAACCGATTGACCTGTTATCATCCAGTACAGGTATCTGCGAGATATTGTACTGCTCAAGCCTTGCAAGAGCTTCTCCAATTGTTTCATCAGGTGCAGCAGATATCATATTTGGCAAGCCACCTGAGAGCTTTGTCTGGAATACAACTCCAATAGTAGTTTTATCCTTTTCAAGAAGACGTTTTTCTCTCATCCATTCATCTGAGTGATGTTTGCTTAAATAACGCTCACCGGTATCACAAACAACAAATACAACTACACCATTTTCATCAAGATCTTTTGCCACCTTAAGCGCTGCTGCAAGATTAGTTCCTGTACTGCCTCCGCAAAATATTCCTTCTTCTCGTGAAAGTCTGCGTGACATATGAAATGAATCCTTATCTGTAATATTGATAATTTCATCAATATACTTAAAGTGAACATTTTCGGGGAGCATATCCTGACCTATACCTTCTACAAGGTACGGTGTTCCTTCTGTCATAATGCCTGATTCTTTATATGTTTTAAATATTGAGCCATATGGATCAGCAGCAATAATTTTTATATTCGGATTTTTCTCTTTCAAAAATCTTCCTGTACCGCTTACAGTTCCGCCTGTACCAAGACTTCCCACAAAATGGGTAATTTTACCCTGTGTCTGTTCCCATAACTCAGGACCTGTTGTATGATAATGCGCATCGGGATTTGACGGATTATTATACTGATAAATAAATAATGAATTGGGAGTATCGGTGTTTATTCTTTTTGCAACACTTACATAATTTTCAGGTGTATCGTGTTTTGCAGTCATAGGGCAGATTACAACATCAGCACCCAACGCCTGAAGGTATCTGCGTTTTTCTACCGATACTTTTTCCGTCATAGTGAAAATACATTTGTACCCTTTTATGGCTGCTGTTAGAGCAAGTCCAATACCTGTATTACCGCTTGTTGCTTCAATGACTGTACCGCCGGGTTTTAAGAGACCGCGTTTTTCAGCATCCTCTATCATAGCAAGTCCAATTCTATCCTTAACGCTGGCGCCGGGGTTCATCGATTCCATCTTTGCATATATTGATGCCTTAATATCTTTTTGAAAATGGTTAAGCTTAACTAAAGGGGTTTTTCCGAACAATTCGAGGATACTGTTTACTACTCTCATTTTAAATTACCACTTTCATCAAATTCTAAATTATATTATTATTTATGTGAATCATCATTTTTGTAAATATCTGGGAACCACAATTCCATGCATCTATCAGGTGCGTGAAATTTTATAAATCCAAACTTTGAGTATAATTCCTGCACATCTCGGGTCAATAACATCCACCTGCGGAAACCCTGCAATTCCGGGTGTTTTAGAATAAATGTCATCAATTGCTTTGATAGCCCTTTACCGCGATGATCATCCAGTACAAATACATCACCAAGATAACCGAATGTTGCTTTATCGGTAACAACTCTTGCAAATCCAATCAACTCAATGCCAGAATAAATCCCGAAGCATTCAGAATTATCAATGGAACGTTTTAGTGTATCCAGTGGAATACCCTTAGACCAATAAGACTTATTGGTTAAGTAATTATGAATTACATTAATATTCAGCCTAGCTTTATCTGTGGAAAATAAATAATTGTCTTTGGTTTCTTCGATGATCATTCAAACTTCAATTATGCATAGAATAATTTTCCCTTATGTTCAGGGATTTCACGACCTTCTTCAGTGGCAACTTCAATCCACATTTTTGCAACTTGACCAATATTTACAATTGCTTCTTCATAAGTTTTCCCATCAGACATACACCCGGGAAGTTCAGGCATTTCAGAAATAAAACAATCGTCTTCAATACTCCAATAGACTATGACTTCATATTTTATGTTATCCATAATTCTTTAATAAGTTATATTTTATTATTAAATTTCTTACTTGCTTAACCTGATATGCTTTAGATAAATTTCCCAAAGGCTGAATATTAATAATATCCTTTATTCCAGGTTTAGTATATATGTGATGGCTTCCTTTTATTCTTTCTTTAAAATCAAAAAAAAGAATAAATCGTTTAAAATCATTAAAATCCAGATTCCTATCTGATTTTCCGGATAAAACTTTTTCTATTATCTTGTCAATACTACTCATAAATAAAAATCATACTATTATTTCAGCGATCCCATTATTAAATTATCAATTATTTTGGGAATGGATGTATCCGACATATATTCTTTATTTTTCTTCCATTCAATAGCAGTACTTAAGATTTTTTTATCTTTAGCAACAGGTATAAATAAATTTTCCATTAAATCCTTAAAAAGCTTCCACTGGTTATCAATCTTGGGTGGCACTGACCTTTTTTTACCTTTTTGATACTGTAATGTGTATTCTCTATCAATCGGAGGGACTAAATTTGGTAATAAATGCGCTAATACTTTAGAGTTTCCAACTAGAATACATTCTTCATCTTTGGGTTTTTTTGAATACATAATTTTAATATTTCTAAAAACATATTCCAATTCTTTCCAATTATCAAATTGTTTTTCAATTCTGCAATTTCTAAGTATTTCAAGCCGATTAATAATTTTTCGATTTTTTATGCTTTTTCTGAATTTTCTAAAATCTACCATCTTCGCTCCACCTTTTCCCATTCTATGCATACCCCAAGAGACTAATGTAGCGTAAATATATTCTATCTTTCTGTCAAAGTCTTTTTCACGAATTGATTTCAAATGGAAATATAAACTAGGTCCACTATAATTATTTTTATAGAATTTTTTATGATATATACACCTAAAATTTATTATACGTGTAGATTTTCTCTTAAGTTTAGTTATGAAATTTTTATTATTCATTATACATTAATCATTATCACATTGGTCTCATCAACGGAAACAAAAGCACATCTCTTATCGACTGCGAATTTGTGAGAAGCATTACAAGTCTGTCCACACCAAGTCCGACGCCAGTTGTAGGCGGCATACCTACTTCTATGGCTCTTAAGAAGTCCTCATCTAAAAGGTGAGTTTCTTCTTCGCCTCCCCTACCGCGCTCAACCTGCTCTTCAAGAAGTGAACGCTGTAAAATGGGGTCATTTAATTCTGTATATGAATTACCAAGTTCCCATTTATTTATATACGGCTCAAACCTTTCGACAAATATCACCTGCTCCGGGTCATTTCTCATTTCATCAAGCTGCTGCATTGAATACTCCCTAAGCGGCTTACAAAGAGGTGTTGTATCAATCGGGTGATCTAAAATAAATGTCGGCTGCACAAGACTTTCTTCGCATGTTTCTTCGAATAATGCGGAGATCAGCAATCCTTTGCTGTGTGATATCTTCGGGTCATATGCAATATTTTTATCTTTCATGTACTGAATAATATCAGCTTTTTTCATGTTGAGTACATCAATGTCATTTTTTTCCGCAACAGCATCAATCATTCTAAGCCGTTTCCACGGTCTTTTGAAATCAATTTCCGTACCCTGGTAATCTACTTTTGTTGTTGAGTGAATTGCAAGACAGGCATTTTCTACAACTTCTTCGTAAAGATTCATGCTATCATTATAATCACCATAAGCCTGGTACCATTCAACTTGAGTAAATTCAGGATTGTGGGTTCTATCAATTCCTTCGTTGCGGAAATCTTTTACAAATTCATACACACGGTTAAATCCGCCTACAACGAGTCTTTTTAAATAAAGCTCGTTTGAAATTCTTAAGTATAACGGAATATTAAGCGCATTATGATGAGTTGCAAACGGTTTTGCATTAGCTCCGCCGTAAATTGATTGCAGAGTAGGTGTTTCAACTTCAAAGAAATTATATTTTTCTAAAGTATGTTTTATGGAGTGAATTATTTTTGTTCTTTTAATAAATGTTCCTTTAACATGGTCATTAACAATAAGATCAATATATCTCTGTCTGTAGCGAAGTTCAACATCAGCAAATGCATCGTGGATAATCTTTTCTCCAGTTTCAGATACTTCTTCCTTAACAACGGGTAGAGGCTGAATTGTTTTTGTAAGTAACTCGAAAGTTGTTGTATGTATAGATATCTCACCCATTTTTGTACGGAATACAAATCCGTTTACACCAACAATATCACCAATATCCAAAAGCTTGAACACTTTATAAAGCTGCTCGCCAACATCATTTTGTCTGATATATATTTGTATCTTACCTGTATCATCTTTTATCTGGAAAAAACTTGCCTTCCCCATTTTTCTGATAGCCATAATTCTGCCAGCAACAGAAATTAATTTTAGCTTATTATCTTCTGTTTCAGCTTCATCAGCCGGGTCCTTAAAAGAATTTAATATTTCTGCCGAGTTCGCAGTAACATCAAACCTATGAGGATAAGGGTTAATTCCAAGCTTCTTGATTTCTTCAAGAGCTAATAAGCGGTTTTTTACCAGATCGTTTGTTTCCTGCAAAAAGTTATAGTATTTAAATTTATAAATATTTTTTTAATTCTTCTACAGATATACAAGCTTGTTGAATAATTGATTTTAGGGTCTTTATTCTGAGGTCTCTATTATGATAAGGTTCTGTTACAAAGTTTTCGTTTCTTTTTAAATGAATATGACTGCCAGAACTTCTTATAACTTCAAAACCCATTCTTTTCAAAGCGCTAATAACTTCTTTCGGCTTAGAAACAGGGTATTTAGGCATATTCAAATAAATTCATATTGACTTCAATTTTAAAATAATCTATTATCTCGCTTTTTTTTAATATTGGATTATCTTCATCCGGAACCCATCTTTCAAAAGGTAATTTACTAATAATAGAAAGTTCTAAGTAATCTTTTACAGCTTCTAATAAATTCTTTTTGGATTCCTCTAAACTTACACCTTCAGAAGCAACATTCAATTCTATACATAAAGAACAAAAAATGTTTTCCTCCATTGTTACAACTGCATCGAAAAAAGAGTGTTCTTCTTTAATATTAAAGTTATAATTCACTGGAATATTAATCTCAATTTTTTCCATAAATATTAACTTTCTAAATACTTTTTTAAAATTTCTATACTGTTTTTTATCCGGTCTTTAATTCCTAAATCCATATAAATTACCTGACCGGTATTAAACGCTAATTGCTCTATTACGTTTATAACATCAACACAAGCATTTTTAAGAGAATCTACCGGAATAGATAGACCCATTGGAATAAAATGTGTAAGTTGATTTCTGACATTTTCAGTTAACCATTCTAAACTTAACCATTGTTCATCAGTCAAAAAAATCGCCTTTGAATGAACATATCTGCCCATCCAGAATTCTTTATCCTGAACCCTGGCTAAAGCTGTCCAGATACTGATTAATTTATCTTTTCTTTTACTTTGCTTTACTGAAGTTTTAAATTGCGGTTCTCCTTCAATAAGCTCCCATTGAATTGTATAACCAGGACTATTGTTTCTTTTTATTCTTTTGGATTTTTTCCATCTTTCATTGCCTTTTTGAAAATAATTATTTTCATCATCATTATAACCATTTGTTATGACCTGATGAAAATTTCCACCTTCAAGATTAACCGTACAAAACATATACAAGGCATGGTGCAAAGAAAAAACTATCCATTTCCATTTTAAATTATCATTTCTCTCAAAATATGATATTGTGGTCTCTAATGAATCAACAGCATTTTCGACTGCATCAATATACATTGTCTTAGTATCAGATCTATTCCAAGTATAATACGTTTCATTAGTCATATAGAGAAAATCAATCTATTCTTTATTTTCAGATATCTGTTCAGAAATATTTTCTAGTTCCTTAGATATGCTTTCAAGAACATCGGATCCCGAATCGGGTTGGATTTGTTCTATAGCGGCTTTTTTAAGCTTATCTTTTTGTTTTTTCTTCTTCTTACCGCCCTTTTTACCCTTCTTTTCTTTCTTTGTAGGTACTTCACCATCAAGCGTCTTTTCAGCTACAGGTTTCCTGAATATAGGCTGTTTAGGGGTAGCAAGTTTCTTTGCTTCAATAAATTCTTCCTCGGTTAAGTATCTCCACTCGCCTGGCTTTAAGTTATCCAGTCCAATTCTTGCATATTCAACGCGTTTAAGTCTTTGCACAATGTATCCTAGCACTTCAAGCATTCTCCTTACCTGGCGGTTCCTGCCTTCATGGATGGATATCCAGATATTCTGATCGCCTGTGTTGGGAATTAATCTTACCTTAGCCCTTGATGTCGGTCTGCCGTCTATCATAATTCCTTCGCGAAGTTTCTTCATATCGTTTTCTTCCATCGGCTTATCAAGCTTTGCAAAATATGTTTTAAATATCTTATGACGCGGATGCATCATCATATTCGAAAACTCGCCGTCGTTGGTAAGAAGCAATACACCATCTGTATCGTAATCTAACCTGCCTATTGGGTAAAGACGGGTATTCAGACCAATCAAATCCATTACGGTTGGCCTGCCTTTATCGTCGTGAGTGGTAGTTACATAACCCCTTGGTTTAAAAAGGACGACGTAGATAAACTCTGTCTGGGGCTTTACTTTTTCCCCGTCAACCTTTACTACATCTTTATCCGGGTTAACTCTTGTCCCCGGTTCTGTAACAGTCTGCATGTTTACTGTAACCCTTCCTGTAAATATTAGTTCATCGGCTTTTCTTCTTGCGGTTACACCCGCATTCGAAATAAATTTATTTAGTCTTGTAAGTTTTGTTTCTTTACTGCTTTCTGAATCCGGATAATCTTCTTCTGAGGTATTGCCCTTTTCTTTACTCCCTCGTGCCATCATCACTGCTTTCATTATTATTCATAAATTCTGTATTACCTTCTTCGCTATCTGCTACCAATATACCTGCACCCGATAGACTGCTGCTGATGCTATCACCGATTGTATTTAACTCATGAATATTAACCGGCTCATTTAATTCATCTGTATTTTTTTCTGTAATAAGTTTTGAAGCAACATTCCCATCAGTTACCATTTTTTCCCTTATCTGGTTTATCTCTTCATAGAAATCTATGTCGGATTGAGATACGCCATCAGGCGGACTGGATTTAATAATTTCTTCAATAGCCTTAAGATAAGGCAAGTCTGCAATATCATTAATTCCAAGGTATTCAAGCAAGTTATCTGTTGTGCCATACAACATTGGTCTGCCTACAACTTCTGCTCTTCCTTTAATTGTGATTAGGTCTTTTTCCAGAAGTGAACCTATAATATAATCTACATTTACTCCACGGATAGCTTCCATTTCACTTTTTGTTATTGGCTGGTTGTATGCAATAATTGCCAGCGTTTCAAGGGCTGATTGTGAAAGCCTTCTTTTTAACTTTTCTTTGTTTAATTTTGCAAGCCATGGAGCAAATTCATGTTTTGTTGCAAATCTGTATGCTCCGGCAAGCTGTACAAGATTAAATGAATACTCATCAGAATTATATTTTTCGATAAGCTCACCTACTGCTTTTTCAATATTACGAATATCCGAAGTAACCCCTGTTTCAGATTTTTCCTGATTGATGATATCTTTCATCTGTTTTAAAGTAAGTGGCCTATCTGATGAAAAGATTAAAACCTCTACAATTTTTTTTATACCTTCAAAATTCATTTATGGTATTATATTCTTATAAATCTTAAGTTTAGATGGAAAACGAGATACCACACTCGTAAAGCACAATTAGAGGTGTAATAGAATACGAATATAATAAAGGTTTTTTGCTAAATAAAGAGCAAAATACAAAAAATTTAATTAAAACTTGAAGTTTCTATAATGCCTTCTTCTGGGATATCTGCAATTTTAAATACTAGGAAATCGGTTAATGATTCATTGATTTTTATGCCAATAATGCCGTTTTTTGCCATTTCCAGAATTGATATGAACGTTACTACTATCCGTATTTTTTCCATTCCTATTATCATTCCAAGAAATGACACAAATTCATTACTATTACATAAGGCATATACAAACTCTATCTGTTCATCAATTGATACATTCATCCTAGTGATATTATGTATCACTTCTTTGGGCTGGTGCTCAATTGCAAACTTATATGCTTTTATAAGGTTATATAATGTTAGGTTCTGAATACTAACATCTTCCTCTAGTCCATCATCTATTTTATAATCTCCGTCAAAATCATTGCGGTAGAAAACTTTCCTATGTTCTTCTTCAAGATTTGCAAATTCTACTGATGCGTCTTTAAATCTTTTATATTCAAGCAGGCGTTTTACAAGCTCATACCTTGGATCTTCTTCCTCTTCGGTAATTTCATCAGGCTTAAAGAGCATCATCTTGGCTTTTATCTGAATTAAGGTTGCAGCCATTAGTATGAATTCGCTTGCAAGCTCAAGATCTAATACCTGAATATAATTTACATACTCGCAAAATTCATTGGTAATTTTTGATATGGGGATATTATGTATATCAAGCTCATCCCGCTGGATAAAGAACAGCAACAGGTCTAACGGTCCTTCAAATTCATTGAGCTTTATTCTGTACATACTTGCGAATATAAAGGATACTTTTTAGAAATTAAATGCAGTTTGATAAAACAATCTCCGTCCTAAACTCCTGTTTGGTACGGAGAAAACTATTTTCACAGAGAACCATGCAGGAAACTCTGCGAAGACTAAGAAGAAAAAGATTTTAGCAATTAAGACTACTCCGAAGAAGCTCATTATGAGCTCCTTCGGAGTAGTCTTAATATGAGATTGCTTCCTCGCTTAAGCTCCTCGCAAAAATAGCAATATGTATATTACCTTCTCCCCTCTCCTATTTGGAGAGGGGTTAAAGGTGAAATTACTACTTACCTAATTTAAAATTAAATCCAGCATAAAACTCTCTGCCTCTTGTTGGACCCCAGTTAAATGAAGTATCAAAATAAGGTCCGAAAGGATCATCCGCAGCAATAATGGGGTTATCCTGCTTAAAGTTCAGAAGATTTTCTACACCTGCATAAACTTCAAAGAATTTGAAATTCTTGTTCAACTGTGCATTAATTATTGTGTATGGTTTTGATTCCGTTGGGAATTGGTATTGCACCGGGTTTGATGCCGTTGAGGGAAGCCTTTGCTTGCCAAACCAATTAAGACCGGCACTAACTGACCATGATTTGCTTGTTGGTACATATGAAAATGTTGCAAGTACTCTATGTTTAGAACTAAAAGGCTGTTCATATCTTACACCATCTTTATCATATTTTAGGTCTATATATTTATATGCAAACTTAAGATCAACATTCCTAAGCAATGTTAAATTTAGGTCAGTCTGCAGAACATTTGAAAAAGCTTTACCATTTAGGTTAGTAAATATTACTTCCGTTGGATCGCTATCATAATCAGGTATTACCTTATTACTGAAATCAGTCCTGTAGAAATCAACATTAAAGCTGCCCGAATAATCATTACCACCAAAATAAAGCAGAATATCAGCTCCATAATTGATAATCTTTTCGGGCTTTAGGTTTTCGGCAAAGATAATATCCCTTGAGCTTGCAAGTAAGTTTGAATATTCACTGAACAAGTTAATAGTTCTGAAACCCGAACCAATAGATGCCCTAAAAACTAGAGTCTTTACAGGCTGGTAACGGATAAGTGCTCGAGGAGTTACAATAAGCTTATGAGCATTATGATAATCAAACCTGATACCTGTCATTAATGATGCTTTATCATCAAAAAAGTTATAAGAATTTTCAGCATACACACCTGGAATAGATTCTTTTTTAATATAATTCCCGGCATAAGTTTTATTTGTTGAATCATCAAATGCAATTAATTCATCTATTTTAAGGTACTTATAACTTAATCCTGTTTTCAGAAAACTTTGTGGAAATACCTCGAATTCATAAAAGCCCATAACTGAAAAGTTAGTCTGTTTGGCATCATACTTGGTAATGCCATAATATGAGCCTTGGTCATAAAATGAAGAAGATGTGTAAAACTTCATACCGCTTGTTTCAGTAAACCGTTTGCTAAACCTAGAGTAACCCTCAGCAGAATTAATCTTTATTGTCTGCTCATATAGTCTATTGCCGTTAGGAATAATAGTGTTATCTAAATCAGTATCTTTTTGACCACCTATCCGGTTTTCATTCCAATACCTGGCAGCAATATTAAATTCAGTTTCTTTATCAGTATCATCAAAGTTCCATTTATTATAAAGCACATATCTTGTAGTTAAAGGGTTATCAAGGAAACTATCAAGGTTATCATCCAATGATTTCGATTTCTGCACGGTTTGAAAAGTTAAGATATTACTCCATTTTTTAGTAATAGGAATTGCATAATTAAGGTTGAACTGCTTTTCGAGCATACTGTTCACAAAACCATTAAAAAGAAACTTATCGGAATTTTGATAATCCTTTAATATCACATTCATAGTTCCGCTAATTGATTCATACCCCTGCATTACAGAATTCGAGCCTTTGGAAATCATAATATTATCTATTAATGTTCCTGGGATACTGCTGATACCATATTTAACATTAAGTCCTGACATAAACGGCATATTATCAATCAATATCTGTGTATATGCTCCTTCGAGTCCGAGTATTTTAAGTTCTTTCGCATCGGTAACAATATCTGTTACCTCTACCTCAACAGAAGAATTCCTTCCAAAGCATCCGGCTAAATCACATCCAGCTTCTTTCAAAAATTCCTCTGATGTTATCACTTCTGTTTTAGCAGTGTAATTACCAAAATGAGTGGATTTTTTATTATCTTCAACATTGATTGTTGAAGTTGTCATATTTGGTATCAAGATTATTTCAACCTGTAGCTTATCACTAACATCAACTGTATCTGTTTTGTAGCCCGCATAAGATACAACAAGACGTTTATCGGTGATATTGGAAAGTGAAAGCTCAAACTTACCAGTTGAATCTGTTATTGTACCTTTAGTAGTATTTATCCATTTCACAACAGCAGCATCAAGCGGTTGATTTTTACCTTCGTCATCTCCGTAGATATTACCCTTTATACTCTGCGAAAATATATTACCTGATATCAGAAACAGTATAAATATTATAAAAAATATTTTTATTTTCATTTTATTTTCTCAATTTCATTTTAAAAATTTATCCAAGTATGTATCTGGATCTTTTTCAAACTTACGTTTGCACCCTTCGCCACAGAAGTAATATTTAACTCCGTTGTGGGTAGAGTGTATTTTGGGGTTTGCGTCATCATCATTACACGGCATACATTTTAGCTCATTAGAGAATTTTGAAGGATTTTTCTTAAACGCCATAATACATGCTTCATTACAAAACTTAACATCCTTATCAATATATCTAAAGATAAGAAGATTAGTTGTTATTTCATCTCCTGTTACCGGACATTTTGCTACAGAATCAGCTAAAATTGTAATGTTTTCGTTTGTTAAATTATCTGCATTACTAAATGCTGCAATCAAAACAAATAATGATATAATGAATATCAATTTCATATTATTTATTATGAAGAAATTAATAATAAATTCCTGCTTAATAAAAAGCAGGCACACTTTATATAGAATTAGAAATGCAGGGATGACTAAATACGAAGATTTGAAACTACAAGAAATATATTTGTTGTTTTGAAATTTTGGATTATTAATATGGGAACATTTAATGAATTAAAGTTTTGAGAATTAATAGTTGAAAATAAAATTATTTTAGCAGGATAAGTAGTTTTTGAAATTAAAGGCATAGTATAATAATCCTGCTGCATGTTTTGTTCTATGTGAACATTACAACACAAATAGCTAACATCTTTTATCTGAACTTCACCGTTATTTTCTTCATCTCCGCATGGAATTTCAAGGCAACATTCCATTTCACAGGTTGAGTGTTCATTTGATACAATGATGCAATCACCATGGGTAAGGGCAAAAGCAAAGTTACCGCCGCTTAATAAGAGCAGGGAAAGAATAACAGATGTAATATTTTTAAAGTAATTTTTCACTCTATACAAAAATAGTATAATTTGTCATAAAAAAGAATGACATTTGTCATAAAATGCTATAAATACTTAATATTTATAGACTACAAAAGTCTTATCAAACAATATAAATACCTTCAACTTCAAAAAAACGAGTTTGATAATCTTAAAAACCAATGCTGCCAGGCGGAGGGTCTCCACTTGTTTCAGAACCTTCTGTTGGAGTATATGCATGTGTCATAGAGCACCTTCTTGTCGCATTCCTTTTTAAAATCAGATCTAAATATGCCGGGCATGTCTCATTTGCTAATAGACCGGTAAGTGAGCATATATTTGCTTCCATAACATCAGGTGGCATTTCAAAATACTTAAGCTCCATAGTAGTTAGCGGGTCATCATAAACAGATTTCATGAACCTTCCCCAAATTGGAGCTGCAACGCGTCCACCCTGACCGTATGAACCTCCGAATTTTATTCTGGGGTCATCAAAACCAAGCCAGCATCCCGCAACAAGCTGTGGTGTAAAACCAACAAACCATGCATCAGTGTAATCCTGTGTTGTACCTGTTTTTCCTGCAGCAGGCCTGTTAAAAAAATTTCTTATAGATGTGGCTGTACCTTCATTCACAACACCTTCCATCATATCAGCCATTATATAAGCTACGCCTTCACTGATAACTTCGCGTGTTTCAGGAATTGATTCTTCTATAATATTGCCATATCGGTCTTCAATTTTTAAAATTGCGTGTGGCTCTACCCATATACCTTCATTAGAAAAAACTCCATAAGCGCTTGTCATTTCAAGTGGGGATACTTCTCCCACACCAAGAGCCAAAGATAGAACATTAGGCAGCTTAGAATTAATCCCCATTTTATGAGCAAGTTTAATTACCTGGTCAATAGGTGCAAGTTCCATAGATGTTCTGACAGCAACAATGTTTATTGAGCGTACAATACCCTCACGCATTGAAACCATGCCGCCTGTACCACCTCCTTTTGGTGACCATGTCCTGCCGCCTATAACAACACTCAGCGGATCGTTTGATATAGTATATGCAGGCGAGTAACCGTTTTCTATGGCAGTAGTATAAACAAAAGGTTTGAATGAAGAACCCGGCTGGCGTTTTATCTGGGTAACATGGTTTAATCCGTATTTGAAAGGAAAGTTTGGATTCTGTCCAACCATAGCTTTTATTTCACCGGTTTTGGGGTCAATGCAAACAAACCCTACCTGTACGGCTATTTCACGCTCTTTTACCTTTTCTATAAAATCATTATCCTGCTTAAGTCTATTATATATCTTCTGCCTGTCTGTATCAGTCTTGGCTTTTTTATACTCATCACTTTGTTTAATATTTTTATCAAGAGCATCATTCAGAAGATTACGGTTGCCTTTCCAGTTCCATGTGGAATTAAATAACTTCTGGAAACCCTTTAGTTGGATATTTACAGCATCAACTGCATGCTGCTGTATTCTGCTATTTATTGAAGTCGTAACAATTAAACCATCTCGGTAAATATTAAATCCATACTTCTCTGCTTTCTTCTCTAGTAACTGCCTGACATATTCACTAAACTGTCCGCCTAATCCTACACTCTGTTTACGTATAGTTCTTGGCTGAGCTTTGATTGGGTCATTTTTTGAAAGATCATAAACTTCTCTAGTAATATAACCTTCTTCCTGCATGTTATTGAGTACAGTATTTCTTCTATCTTTAGAGTTTTCAGGATTTTCAATTGGGTCATAATATCCTGAAGGGTTTTTTACCATGCCAATTAGTGTAGCGCATTCATCGAGGGTTAAGTCTGTTACCGATTTATCAAAATATGTTTTTGCTGCAGCTTCAACACCATATGCACCTCTGCCAAAATAGACCTGGTTAAGATAAAGAAGTAGTATCTCTTCTTTTGTATAAGTCTTTTCTATCTGAACAGCAGTAATAGCTTCGCGGAACTTTCTTGACAATGAAACGGCAAATCCGATTTCAGTTCTGTAAAGATTTCTTGCAAGCTGTTGGGTAATAGTACTTGCTCCTTCCTTGATTGAAAAACTCATCAGGTTCTTGAACATTGCCTTTACAATACGGTCTGCATCAATTCCCCAATGTTTGTAGAATTTTCTGTCTTCGGTAGCAATTAGTGCATTAATGAGATCTTTAGGAATTGCATCAATTGAAACAATAGTTCTGTTTTCTATGAAAAGCTGGTCAATTAGCTCTCCATCTTCTGAATAAATTTTCGTCGCAATATCTGTTTTAGGATTTTCAAGGCTTGAAATAGGCGGCAAACCCTCAAATAGATATGCTCCATAAACAATTACCACAATGGCAATAATTATAAGCAAAAACGCAAATACACTAAGTTTCCGAGTTGATGAACTTTTTTTCTTTTTCATCATCTTGCGTCTGTATTCGCGGTTATTAAAATACTCTTCGCGTTCTATATTTTTTGTATTTTTTTTCTTTTTCCCGTCAAACATTAATAATTGTAAACCTTTTAATTTAATTTACTCAAGTTGACCGTTTTACATATTTTGGTAAACTTCACCTGACAGGTTTTTGAAACCTGTTAGGTCTTAACTCTATAAATCCTAGTATTTTAAACCTGACAGGTTAAAAAGCAAAACCTGTCAGGTGAATAATTCTTTATTATAGGATATTGATAATAAATATATGTTATACATATAATTAATAACTAAATGGTCAACTTGAGTAATTTAATTCTAATTATTCAAACTGTTTAATCTCAAAATTTCCATTTGAATAAACTCCGTATGAACGGTTTCTTATCCAGTCACCAAGTGTAACATAAAAACCCGCTCTTCCGTTATCTTTAAGCTCAATACATTGCGGTTTGTGAATGTGCCCCATAATTACATAATCAATTCCTTCACCAATCTTTTTAGTAGCAAACTCAAGCATACCACCTGAACCGTGTGCAAGAAGATCTTTTTCGCTACCGTATGTTTCGGTAACTCTCTGCCTGTCATCTGTATGCAGCCTTGATTTTTTGGATGACCCCTGCGCAAGCCACAATCCAATATCAGGATGAATAAGCGAATACAAAAACTGGTTTATAGGGCTGCGGAGAATTTTCTTGATTATTTTATATCCTGTATCACCTTTAGAAAGTCCATCGCCATGTGTAATTAAAAATTTCTTGCCTTCAAGCTCAACTTCAAGTGAATCCCTGTATAAATTAAGTCCTACATCATCTCTTAGATATGTATTCAGCCAAAAATCATGATTGCCTGAAAAGAAATTTACTTCAATGCCCTGCTCAACTATTTCATTTAGCTTTGCCAAAGTTCTATAAAAGCCTTTGGGTACAGCCCTTCTGTATTCTATCCAGCAATCAAAAAGATCTCCTACTATATATATCTTTTTGGCATCTGTTTTTATACTTTCAAGGAAACTTACAAGTTTCCTCTCCTTGATCTTTTCTTCATTTTCTGATAAAAAGCCAAGGTGAACATCAGAAAAGAAATAATACTTTTTTTCGTTCAAAAACTATGTTTTTATTAACTTAATACCGCATATACAGTACAAATATGGTTCATCATAAAATTGCATACCTGATTTGAATCATATCAGCCGCAAAACTTTCAAACAACGAAAGTCAGGGACTATAAATATTAAAAGTCATTATTCAAAAGCAAAACAAAAAACTGCCTCAAAGCCTCTAAGACTCAAAGTTGAAATTTATCTATTTATTCGTTTTATTCCATCTTTAATCTTTTCTACATTAAAATTTATTACATAACCGAGACGTTTATTTGTTAATCTTAAATGACTTTATACTTGTGCATGCCAGGAAAGAATTTATCTGTTCAACAGCTTTTATTTCGCAAATAACCAAATTCTCTACAAAAATATCCACTCTTAAACCTTCATCAAATTTAATCCCTTCATATTGAATAGGAATATCAACTTGTCTTATTGCTTCTAAACCTGCCTTTTTTAATTCATAGGTTAGACATATTTCATATATTTTTTCTAATAATCCCGGACCTAAAGCTAAATGAACTTTATATGCAGCATTAACTATTATTTTACCAATTTCTTCTTCACGATTACTTAATGGAATTAATATTTTAGAATTTTTAGGCTCGTTCATATAGTCTTTTTTGCTTTTCTTTGAGTCTTAGAGTCTTTGAGTCTTTGAGTCTGTCTTTTGGTTTTTGAAAGTTTTGATACGTTTTTTTGTTCTTCTTTCTTATGATAGTTTAATTAGGTTCTGACTAAGTTTATGAGTTTTAATTTAAAAAATTAATTTTGTTACTAAAAGTTATTATTAAGTATGTATTATTATGAAGAACAACAAATATAAAGTTAATTCTTTTTTAAAAGATAGGAAATCCAATAATATTATATTAATGAAATATTTAGAAAAGGCGGGATTTTATTACTTTTACAATCCTTTTCGAGGCTTTCCCATCCATTAATTCAGGAATTTTTCCTTTTTTGTAACTTCCTGTAAAAATTTCTACGGCTTTTCTAATAATTTCCAATTCATTCAAGCCGCAAAGAGTATTAGTACCTAATTTCAGTGTCTCAGGTCTTTCAAATGATTCTCTTAATGTTAAACAGGGTATTTGCAAAAAAGTTGCCTCTGCTTGGATACCACCTGAATCAGTTATAATCAGTTTACAATCAGATAACAGCTTAATAAAATCAGTATAACCGGTTGGATCAATTGTAAATAAATTTTTTATATTCCTAATCCTTCCAATAAGTGAGAATTTCTTTGCCATTTTAAGTGTTCTTGGGTGCATTGGAAGGACAATCTTTATATCTTGATCAAAGCTTAAGGATTTTGAAGATACTTTCTCAAATATTGATATTATTTTGGAAAAGTTTTCTTTACTATCAACATTAACCGGTCTGTGAATTGTTGAAAGGATATATTTGCTTTTTTTTAATCCAAGTTTTGTAAGGATCTTTGAAGTATTAATTTTTTTTCTGAAGTAAGCAAGAGAATCTATCATAGTATCACCAACCAGAAATATCTTTTTTCTGTTAATACCTTCTTTTAAAAGATTTTTCACTCCTTCGGCCTCGGTAATAAAAAGCTTTTCGGAAAGGGAATCGGTAACAATTCTGTTTATTTCTTCAGGCATTGTATTATCAAAACTTCTTAAACCAGCCTCAACATGTGCAATAGGAATCGTTCCTTTGCCCAAATGAATTTTAGAACAAACAAGCGCGCATGCAATTGTAGAATTAACATCACCAAACACAATGACAAGATCGGGTTTTTGTTTCAGGACAACTTTTTCAAACTCAATCATTATCTTAGCGGTTTGCTCTGCATGAGAACCTGAACCTGCTCCTAAAAATATATCGGGCTTTGGAAGACCGAGATCTTTAAAAAAAATCTCGGAAAGTTGGTAATCATAATGCTGTCCGGTATGAACTATTAAATGCTTGTATAGGTTTTTGTGTTTTCTAAACTCCCGTTCAATTGGGGCAAGTTTCATAAAATTAGGTCTTGCCCCTACAACTGAAATTATCTTCTTTTTCTTAATCAATAAATTGAAATAAATTTAGATGACTTTGAAAGTATTTGCTCCAAGCAGTGTGATCTTTTCTCTGTTAATCTTAATTTTCTTTGTCGCATTTCTGGTATCAACTATATGTTTTGAAAATGCAACTATCCATTCATAATCATATGATGTATGGTCAGTTATTATAACAGTAACATCAGCATCTTTAAGCAGTTTTTCGTTCAATTCCTGTACCCGGAAAATCTTATCCATTAAACGAATATTTCTCATATACGGGTCATGGAAATTGATATTTTGAATACCTTCTTTATGAAGTAGCTCTATCACTTTAACTGCAGGTGAATTTCTTGAATCTTCAACATCACGTTTGAAAGTAGTACCAAGTATCAATATATTAGCTTCACTCGCCTTTACTGGAAGATTAGCAATCTCTCTCATTACCAGATCTCTAACATAGAAAGGCATTTCCTCGTTTGATTCAGCGGCAAGCTCGATAAACTTGGTATGGAAATCATATTGTTTAGCTATCCAGTCAAGATAGTATGGGTCAATCTGTATGCAATGACCGCCAATACCTGGTCCGGGATAAAAAGGCATAAATCCAAAAGGCTTAGTTGATGCAGCCTCAATAACTTCCCAGATATTAATATTTCCCATTCTGTCACATAGCCTTGCCATTTCATTGACAAAAGCAATATTCACACTTCTGAAAATATTTTCAAGCAGTTTTTCCATTTCTGCAACCCTGGGTGATGATACCATATGCACTTTTGTTGCAACTTCCTGAAGAATCATCACGGAAAGCTCTGAACATTTTCTTGTAACACCGCCAACAACTATCGGGGTATTACCTGTATTATATACTTTATTGCCTGGGTCAACGCGTTCAGGTGAAAATGAGAGATAAAAATCCTTGCCCGCTTTCCATCCTTTAGATTCAAACAACTTTTGAACATGATCTTCTGTAGTCCCGGGAAATGTAGTGCTTTTTAAAACTACCAAAGAGTGCTTTTTCAATCTTTTAAAAATCTCTTCAGCGGAATTCATTATAAATGATATATCCGGTGTTTTGTTATCTGTTACCGGAGTAGGTACGCAAATAAAAATAATTTCCTGATCACTAATTTTATCATAATTTGATGACGCAGTAAAATAATTATTATTTATAGCATAAAGATAATCTTTATTAATAACATCCTTAATATAATTCTTCTTCTGCTGAATAAGCTTGATCTTATTCTGGTCCACATCAACACCATGTACTGAATATCCCTTTCGTGCAAATTCTATGGCAAGTGGTAACCCGACATATCCAAGTCCGATTATACCGATTTTAGCTTTTTTCTGTTTGATTTTTTCTCTTAATACTTCACTCATTAATTACGTTCCTTTTTTGGATTAATTTTGTAACTTCTGGATTTATTATATTGCTTTGTTTGTATTATTTGAATTTGTTTATTAATTATTGCTTTACACCCGTATATAATTTATGTGATAATCTATATTTATGATACCCTATTTATATATACTTTCTGCTTCCTCTTTACGTTTTTTCCACCACGCTTCGTTATGTTTATACCATTTAACTGTATCTTTGAACTGGTTAAAAGGATCAATCATTGGCTTAAAACCAAGCTTTGTTATCTTATCAACATTAAGCGCATATCGGAAATCATGGTTAGGTCGTGGGTCTGGGATATATTCTATCCATTCATCTTTATTTACACCCAATAATTCGCATATCCACTCCGAAGCCTGACTGTTATTTATTTCAGGGTTATGGTTTGCTGCAACATTATATGCATTGCCCGCTTCACCTTTATCAAGAAGAAACTCAATACACTCAGCCGTTAACGGAGCATAAAGCCAATCCCGAACCTGCATACCTTCACCCCATAGAGGAATCTTGCTTCCTAGCAGGATATTAGATATCCACCTTGGTAACGCTTTTTCAGGATACTGCCACGGACCAAAATTGTTTGTAGGTCTTAATACAACTACAGGGTATGACCTGCCGAATTCCATTGCAAGATCATCAGCCTGTGATTTTGACTTTGAATAAGCCGAGGTTGCCTGACTATCGCCAAGTAGCTTATCGCTCTCGGCAAAGTAACCATCTGCAATTGAACCATAAACTTCATCAGTTGAAATGTGTACGAATTTTTTGACACCTATAGTAAAGGATTGCTCAAGCATTACCTTTGTGCCTATAACATTTGTATGGTAAAAAAGCTCCGGGTCGGTTTCACTTCTAGTATTATGACTTTCAGCAGCAAAATGTATAACTGCATCTACTCCATCCAGTGACTTTTTAACGGCATCTTCATCACAGATATCACCCGTAATGAAATTAACTTTACCTGTATTTATGAACGGTTCAAGATTATCTTTTCCGCCCGCATATGTAAGTTTATCAAGAACTGTAATACTGAATCCTTTGCCTGTCATATAGTAAACAAAGTTCGTTCCAATAAAACCTGCACCGCCTGTAACCAATAATTTCTTCAAATATTATTCCTTGATAAATAATCCAAAATTCAAACCAATATTAATTACAAAACCTTTAGGCTCAATACCCTTTGGAAAGTCCTTAACTTCAACATCATTATCAACACGCCATATTTTTTGCGCACCTACCTGGTAACCGCAATCAAACTTAAGGTACATGAATTTTCTAAGCAAAATGCCAATGCCAACCTGCGGCTGTACATTGTAAAAACGTGATTTAAATACTTTGGATAGATTTGTTGAAGAGCCGTTTGAACTTAACTGTGAAAATATATTACTGTAACTGCTTATATCGCTACCATACTGGTAAAGCTCAAGTTTTAGTGTACCTGTTGAAAACTGTGAACCGAAACTGATATCAAATATTTTACTTAACGGGATAACATATTCAAGACTTATTCCACCCTGACCAAGTGAATAATTAACGTCCTTCTTCAGGGTATCATTAACCTGCTTACTTAGCTTTGAAGTAAAGCCGTTACCAAAGGCACCAATTCTGATAAAATTTCCACTACTCGGAAGATCTATGAATCCGCCTCCGCCTAAAGTCATAAAGCCGTTTTCCGGCATTTCAGGAAAACCTGCATTTTTTAGCTGTATATTTAAATCTTTTACGGGATTAAAATACCAGCCTGCCGTTACACCGCCTGCAAATGCAAAACTTGGCAGTAATTGACTGTTTGAAGTGCCTAAAAAACCCAGAAATACCAATAAAACTGTGAGGATTCTCAATTTACGGCTCATATTCTCTGATTTTTACAAAATTTGGAACACAAAAATACTAATCAATCATAATAAAAACAATTTAAAAATTTTGGGTGTAGGTGGTAACTAAATACCCGACAATAATTTGCTATTAAATTCCTAAAGGTCTCACAAAATTCAAATTTTATGGATATTTTCAATGCTAAATCCGAGTAACTTTCTGACCCAAATATGATATAGTAGGGGTAGGAACTGATAATTCCGTAGTATTTTATTTCAAAGCATTATCTTTAAATCTCTGAGCAGTTTCTTTGGAATTTTCAACATCTCTCATATTTATTACTCTTTCATAATACTTAACGGCTTCGGATTTATTCCCTTTTTGTTCATAAATAACTCCGCTGCCAAGCAATGAAAATACATAAAAAGGTGACTCATCTCCTTCTTTATCAATGCTTTTACAAATATTAATTGTCGATTCGTAATGCTTTAATGCTTCATCAAGATTTCCGATTCTGGAAATACACACGCCAAGATAATAATTTGCTTCTCTGCGGATGTAATTGTTATTATAAAATGACATATTACTATCGGCTTTAATCAGCATTCTTTGATAAAGATTGATGCCCTCGGTTAAATTATTTAATCCTACATAACACTTCCCAAGAAATCTTTCAAACACAGGGTTATTTGGATATATTGAAGTTAGTTTAAGGGCATATTTCTGAGCTTCAGGGTAATTTTTTTCATATGAAAGGTGAATATATGCAAGTGTAACCGTAGCTTCTGTTTTAGAAAATTTTCCGTTATCAGCACAATCTCTTAACTGGGTTAGCCCCAACTCTTTATTCCCTTTAGGAAAGAAAAACAGTACAGCCTTTAAGAACGGGTATCGCTCTACAACATAATCAACAGCATAATTGTAAATTCCAAGTCCTAATATTGCATCTTTATTAGAAGGATTTTGTTCATAACTTTTTTGTATAAGGTTAAGCCCCTGTTTACCGTCATCAATTGCTTTAAGCCAGTTATCTCGCATTACATTCATAAATCCACGGTACCCTATTACTCCACCTAACAGGAAAGTAGCCCAGTCATTATTTTCGTTTTCATCAAGTCTTTCTTCACATACTTTAATGCATTTATCTACTTTGGAAAGATAGTTGTCATCATTTGAGCGGTCTTCTTTATTTAGATAAATTTTCCACCATTCTGTCATAGCCTGGAAAAAATAACCGGTAGGTTCTTTAGGGTCAGCATTAATGAAATCCTGGAATATTGTATTAGCTGAATCAAATTCAAGTTTGTAAACATGGTCAATTCCTTTGATTATTTTTTCATCTCGTGTTTGGGCATCAGAAAAAACTGCTATAAACAGCATAAATACCAATATTTTATACATAATTTTCATACTTATTATAACGCAAAAAATTGCTTGAAAATTTCAACAAAAATACTTCCAATCCAAATCCACACCTACGCGAGGTGAAGTTTGTACAAAAGTACTGCTTCGGGGGGATTGAAAAGATGATTATAAAAAAACCCGAATACTAAAATAATAAACGGGATTTTAAAAAAAACTTTATTCAGTCAAATCAGAACCCAATACCATAATATTTAAATCCGTTTTGTTTAATAAACTTTGGATTATATATATTTCTTCCGTCAAAAATAACTTTTTGTTTCATAAGTTTTTTCATTTTTCCAAGATCAAGTTTACGGAACTCATTCCATTCAGTAACAAGCACAAGCCCATCAGAATTTTTAAGAGCCGTATAATTATCTTTGAAAACTTTTACCTGTTTGAATTTCGTTCCATATAGTAGTTTAAAATTCTCATTAGCAACAGGGTCATATGCATTTATCTTTGCGCCATGCTCCAGAAGTTTTTCTATAATAGTAAGCGACGGAGCTTCTCTTAAATCATCAGTTCTTGGCTTATATGATAAACCCCAAATTGTAAATGTTTTACTTTTGATATTATTTTTATAATGATTCAGTATCTTATCAACCAGAACAAGTTTTTGTTTTTCGTTAATTTCATCAATTGTTTTTAATATCTTGAAATCATACCCTTTTTCTTTTGAAGTGTTTAGCAATCCTTTAACATCTTTAGGGAAACAACTTCCGCCATATCCAACACCCGGAAAAAGAAAACTTGAACCTATCCTTGGATCAGAGCCTATTCCAGTACGTATCATATTGATATCAGCTTTTACAATTCCGCTTAAGTTGGCAAGCTCATTCATAAATGATATACGCAAAGCAAGCATAGAATTGGCAGCATACTTTGTAAGTTCACTTGAGCGTTCGTCCATTAGAATAAAACGTTCAGTAACCCTCATAAAACTGCTATACAGCTCTTTCATAATATTGGCAGCCTTTTTGCTTTTGGTGCCTACTACAACTCTATCAGGTGACATGAAATCAGTAACAGCAGCTCCCTCTTTAAGGAACTCCGGGTTTGATACAACATCAAATTTCATTTTTGTTTTTGATGCGATTAGTTTATTTAACTTATCACATGTTCCAATTGGAACAGTACTTTTGCTTACTATAACCTTATAGCCGTTTATATACTTTGCCATATTACCTGCTACTTCAAGAACCCTTCTCATATCAACAGAGCCGTCTTCAAGCGGAGGTGTTGGCAGACAAAGAAATATTACGTCAGTTTTCTGCACAACATCTTTTAAACTGCTTGTGAACTCAACTCTTCCTTCTGCAAGGTTTTTTTCAAGTAGCTCTTCTAATCCAGGCTCATATATAACCGGGTCACCTTTTTTGATACGCTCTATTTTCTTTTCATCAACATCCATACATAAAACATTATTGCCGTTTTCGGCAAAACAAACTCCCGATACTAACCCAACATAACCGGTTCCAATTATTCCTATTTTCATATAATAATAATATTTTTAAGCAGCGCTTTGCTGCTTTATATCAGAAAATTTATAGTTGTATTTTATTAAGAAAACAAGTCCTGCAATTAAATACATCACAAAACTCATTGCATGAGTTGCAGTTCCGTAACCTAATGCTGCAGGCTCACTAACCATAAACATATTTACAAGAGTAACTTTACAGATGTAATGATATGGTCCGGTAGCTGCAGGAGAAGGAATGAACATTGCAACATTTATTAATACCAGAAGCAAATTTGCATCCCACAATCCTTTTATAACAGATATACCCTCCCCAGAAGTAAGTATGTTAAAAGAATAAAAAGGTATATATGTGCTTACAAGGTAAGTTACCCATAATAAAATCGAAAAAATTGCAATCCTGAAAAATAAAGAAGGTTTTTTAAGTACTTCAAAGCCTGTGAGAAGTGAATCAAAAATATTATCAACCTTTTCGTGCAGTTTGACAGGCAGAAATTTAGTGAAGAATTTTACTATTTGCAGGCTTTTTACAGGCTTGATGAGCATGAAAAGTATCCATATAAGCAAAAGGAATATTGCTGCTGAAAGTATTATTACTGCAGAGCCTATTGAAGGAATTGCATTTGTTATCTTATCTTTAAAATAAATAAGGGCAACTCCAAACATAATAAGGAACATTACAGTATCAATAATTCTTTCCACAATTACAGTTGCAAAAGCAGAAGCTCGGGATATGTTTTCACGCTTTCCAAGTATATAAGGTCTTACAACTTCACCTGAGCGGGGGAAGAGATTGTTCATCATATAACCTATTATAGTTGTAGCAAAAAGATTTTTAAATGATATATCTTTTTTAATAGGTTCCATAAGAATGCCCCACCGTATAGCCCTGATAGCCGACCCGCCAAATACTCCGATAGCCATACCGATAAATACATAGAGGTAATTTGTTGTTTTAAGAATATTCAACAACTCTTGCTGGTTCACATTCCTGAATGCAAGGTAAAGAAACAATGCCAACAGCAATGTGCCGATAACGATATTAAATTTCCTGCTTCGGCTCAACTTTAATTATCTCATATCAATTACTTCCACACCTTCGGGGGGAGTAAATGTGAATTTAGAATTGCTGACACCTATATTTGTTTGAAGATTCTTAATTGAATATGTTGAAGAAGATTCATCTGATAATATAAATATCTTTTTTATGATCCAGTCATCTTTGCCAACCCAAAGCTTGGCTGATTTAACATAACCGCTCTCTCTTGGTTTTAAAGTAATGACATAATAATCTTTTCCGCTTATTTTTTCTGTATCTGTTATATCACTATAAAAATTTTCAGGATACTGGAATAAATATTTATTGGGTGAAAAAGTATTACCTGTTTCCTTATAATAATCTATCACAACCTGCTTTTTGGTTGGGGTATATGACCATGAAGTACTTCCATCGGTTAAAATTGTCTGAGAACTTGTTTCAATCCTGTATTTATTTTCTTTTTTGATATACAAAGTGCCTGATGATGATTGAGCTTTCGATTTATTGAACTTAACTGTCTGTGAAAATGAAGCCTTGGCATCGGTTATATCTTTATAGGCATTTTGCACATTCTGAATTACTTCCTGTGCAGTTATATCATCCTGTGTAAAAAGCGATGAATTAACAAAGAAAATGGCTAATATTAAAAATTTCGCCAGTATTATTTTGGTCATTTTTGCTCCTGAAAATTTTTATTACGCAAATTTACACTTATTTAATGTAATAAACAGTGAAAATTGTTTTGACATTCCATAATAAAAGCAAAATATGCTCTCTCAAATAAATATTACATACCAATTTTTATTTAACTTCCCTGGTTACTATTGATTCCCCACATTCCTTAAAGATTAACCGTATAAAAAAAATCTAATAAACAACGTTTAAAAGGATAAATTCATACAATTATAATAAGTTTAAATGATTTAGTTGTTAATTTTGGGAAGCAAATATTTATTGCAATTAGATGTTTTAAGGGCTAAAATGGTTGCGGTTACATGCCTAAAAAAATTTACCTGATATTCAAATTAACTGGTCAAGCTGTGCTTCGGTTTCAACAAGAACTTCACGGGCTTTAGAGCCATCAAAGGGTCCGACAACATTAGCATTTTCAAGCTCATCAACAATTCGTGCTGCCCGTGCATAACCAATTTTTAATTTCCTCTGAAGCAGTGATACAGATCCCTGCTGGTATCGAACAATTACCCGTGCTGCTTCTTCAAAAAGTTCATCTCTATCATATGTTTCATCATAAGTTTTCTTTTTCTTCTGATTTATTGATGGTATCTCGTAATTCCTTGAAAAGCCTTTTTGAGTACCAATATATTCTACAACTTTTTCTACTTCTTCCCCGCTTATGTATGGACTCTGTATCCTGATAGGTTTACCAGCACCTGGTGGTGTATAAAGCATATCACCTCTGCCGAGAAGCTGTTCTGCACCATTCATATCAAGTATTGTTCGAGAATCAACTTTTGAATTAACAAGAAAAGCTATCCTAGCTGGAAAATTTGCCTTAATAACTCCTGTTATAACATCTACACTGGGTCTTTGTGTGGCAAGAATCAAATGAATACCAACAGCGCGGGCAAGCTGTGCAAGCCTTGCAATTGGTTCTTCAACTTCTTTTGAAGCGGTAATCATTAGATCAGCAAGCTCATCAATAATAACAATGATATAAGGCATTTTACCGTGTTTAATTGTCTCATCATCTTTAAGTCTGCCTTCTTTAAACTTTTTGTTATAGTCGGCAACATTTCTTACAGTTGCATTTGCAAGTCTTTCATAGCGCTTTTCCATTTCTATTTCAAGACCTTTGAGCGCAAGTACTGCATTCTGCGGAACGGTGATTATCCTCTCACTGTAATCCTTCGAAAATGTAAGATAATGGTTCTTAAGCTTTTCATAAAAATTAAGCTCAATTTTTTTTGGATCTATTAAAATAAACTTTAAGTCAGTTGGGTGCATTTTATATAAAAGACTGGTAACAATTGTATTTATACCTACGCTTTTTCCGGAACCTGTTGAGCCTGCAACGAGAAGATGCGGCATTTTTGTTAGGTCATCAACATATACATCACCTGATATTGTTTTACCAAGCGCAATAGGAAGCACCATGTTTGATTCAGCAAATTTCTTAGAGCCTACTATGCTTCTTATTTTTACAGTAACTGATTTATGGTTCGGAATTTCAACGCCAACTGTTCCTTTTCCCGGTATTGGAATTATCATCCTGATACCTCTTGCCTTCATAGCAAGCGCAATATCATCCTGCAGGCTTTCTATTCTACTGAGCTTAATATCTTCTGCTGGAACGAGTTCATATAATGTAACAACTGGACCCGGTGTAGCTATTACTTTTTCAATTTTAACACCAAAATTAAGCAGCTTTGCTTGTAGTAATCTGCCGTTTTCTTTTAGCTCTTCATCAGAAATAACATCAAGTTCTTCTTGTAAGGGTTCTTCAAGCAAGTCTAAAGAAGGTAGCTTATAATCATCAAGAGTTTCTACCGGAAAAATTATTTCTTCCTTAACTTCATCAGATATAATATCACCTATTTGTGGTCTTTTATTTGAAAGTTTAACAGGCACAATAACTTCTTCTAATGGCTTTCCTTTTTCATTCTTTTCTATATCAATCGGTATATCTTTAGACTTTTCAGCTTTTACTTTTAGATTTTCTTCAACTACCATTTCATTATCAACAGGGCGGTTTATCTTTGTATCTTTTATAACATGTTTATCTTCAATAATTTCATCTTGTAACTTACCTGATTTTTTTGTTTTTAATATCTTTTCCCGTTCATTGCGTATCATATCACGCTTAGATTCACGGTTCTTTTCTTCCTCTCGCTTTTCTTTCATTTCTACTATTGAAGTTCGGAACTTATCACGGAATGATTCAAAAAGCATTTTTAATCTTGCAAATGATTTTGCAATATCTCTATCAACTAAAAGGAAACTGAGTGCAGCAACAAGTCCAAACAACAGAATATAGCTTCCAAGTGAGCCAAGCAAAAGATAAAATATAGATGAGAAATACTCTCCGCTATTACCAACAAGTGTATGCGGAATTTTATCAACACCAATTGTTGTTTTGAACATTCCGAATAGCGCTGATGAGAATATCATAAGGAAAAGCATGTAAACAGAAAACTGAAACATTCCAAACAGACTGCGTTTGCGCATCATCTGAACACCGAAAATAAAAAGCAGCACCGGAATGATAAGTGAGAAATAACCGAAAGCACCACGCACAAAAAGTCCTGAGATAACGACACCAATTATTCCAAGCCAATTAGATGTTGTAAAATTTGAGGTCTGATTCTCTTTTTTGAAGAGTTCCGAAATACTAATGGATTCCAGCCTGGTTTCATCCGCAGCCGAAAAGGAAACTATGCTGAGGATAATTAGTACACTGAGTAAAATTATAAAAAAGCCAAGTATTTGCTTTTTATTTGATATTGGCAAGCCCTCTTCAAATTTCCTTGAAGAAACTGTGGAGTTGCCTCTGCCTTCTCTTCTTGAGGAACTTTTTTTATCCTTCATCCTGCTGATAATGTGTTACCTGTTAAATTAATATTAATGAATAAATAATATTTTTCACTTAAAAAAGCTAACTGGCGGTCTTTTGAGAAACTTTTTTCATTGTAAGTTTAGGGTCGCTGGCAAAAGATTCGATAGATTTTATTACACCGCTTCTTAATACCGGTAGCATGTTATATTTATCAACTTGAGAGCATTCTATAAGATCATCTTCAAATCCTATTGATATAAGGTATTGTCCATGCTCAGAATCGTGAAGCATCTTAAGGATATCATTCTTGTATGCTGAATAAAGCTTTGATGCTCCACGCGATGAATCTGTCAGAATGTACTTTCCTCTGCCTGCAATTTTCTTAAGCCTGCTAACAAGCATTCCTGCACATACGGTATCTTCAAGAGAGAACTCTCCATCTTTGCCTGCGCATAAGATAATGAAATCCTCGTTCAATTCAAGTAAGTATTGTGCAACCCTATCCATATTAACAAAACCAAGCACAATGCAATTTTGCGAAAATTTCGATTTTATCAGCGATGGTGTTCCATTCGTGCTGTGGAAAACAAGAATTTTACCTCTAACGTTCTCTTCCCGGTATTCTTTAATTGAATTCCCAAGGTTAAATCCTTCAATAATCTTTCCGTGTTTTTCACCGCAAAGCAATGACTGTCCAAGTGAATTCCTGCCTATCATCCCTGCCGATGCAATGCTATCAGTGGGAATAATTTCTTTTGCCCCGTTTGAAAGTCCGGTAATCATTGTTGTTGATGTTCTTAGTACATCAATTACAACAACATTTTTATCTTTTAAAACAAGATTAGAATCAACATAATTATGCGCAAAGTATAAACTTATCTTAAGGGGTTTTGTTTCTATATTTTTTTTATCTAAAATTTCCATTAACTATTAACTTATTTAATCCTTTCCTACAAATGGTATTTTTACGACTTCTGCTTCAATAAAATCGTTTCGTACTTTAATTTTTATTTTTGTGCCTGGTTCTGAAAATTTTGATTCAACGTAACCAAGCCCGATATTTTTATTTAAACATGGAGACATACTTCCGCTAGTAACATGACCTATTTTTGTATTATCATAATATATTTCATAACCGTGTCTTGCAACAAGTCTGCCTTCAACAATAAATCCTGCAAGTTTTCTTACACATCCGCCTGCAAGTTCTGAATCAATTTTAGCTTTACCGTTAAACTCACCTTTTTTTGGTTTTGTTATCCAGCCAAGACCTGCTTCTATTGTATTTGTAGTTTTATCAATATCGTTTCCATACAGGCAGTAACCGGCTTCAAGTCTTAGGGTATCACGAGCACCAAGTCCGATTGGCTTTATATTAAACTCCTCACCTGCAGAAAAAATTTCTACCCATACTTTTTCGGATGTAGCTTTATCAGATGAGATATAAATTTCAAAACCAATAGCTTCGCCAGTATATCCTGTCCGTGAAATTATTACATCAATACCTGCAACCTTACCTTCGGTAAATGTATAATACTTCATAGCTTCAATATCTGTATCAGTTAGCTTTTTAAGTGTTGGTATCGCATTTTTACCCTGCACTGCAAGAAGTGAATATTTATCACTATGATTTGTAAGCTCTGCATCAAAACCTGCTATATTTGATAATAGCCAGTTAAAATCCTTTTCAATATTTGAAGCATTTACAACAAGCATATAATAATCACCAAAACAGTAAACTAATAAGTCATCAACTATACCGCCATCTTCATAGCACATAGCTGAATATTGTATTTTGCCTTTTGTTAGCTTCGAAGCATCGTTGGTGGTGCATTTCTGTATGAATGCAAGTGCATCATTACCTTTTACAAAAAACTCTCCCATATGCGAAACATCAAATACACCTACTGAATTACGTACTGCCATATGCTCGGCGATAATCCCTTCGTATTGAACGGGCATTTCAAAGCCGGCAAAATCAACTATTTTTGCATTATATGCTTTATGAAGATCGTAAAACGCTGTTTGCTTAGCCAATTTATATTAAATCCTTTAATTCGTTTTTCTTTATTCCTGCCTGTTTTAATAATTCCATAAATGTTCCTCTTGGCAAATCTTTTTTATGATAAGGAACTATCGTCATTCTTTTTGTTTCAAAATTTCTGTATATATGATGACTTCCTTTAATTCTTAAAAGTTTAAAACCCTTTAATTCCAATACTTTATATTATCTGGTCTGGGTTCAGAATTAAAGTTTTAGACATTTGCTTCTAAGCTTAATGTATATTCCAATATTCCTTCATCAGTTGGAATTGGTTCATTGAATTCTTTTAAAGTTTCAACATATAGCTCAATTGCCTCTTTTGCATTTTTAATGCAATCATCAACAGTTTCTCCATACGTTACACAGCCTTCAAGTGAAGGAACAGTAACTGTATAGCCACCTTCAGGTTCTTTTTTTAAAAGAAGTCTATAATTTAATATTCTCATATATTAATATTGATATTCATCAGGTAAAAATAAATTAAAAAAAATAAAATTAGCAAAATAAGTAATTTTAAGCTAAAACTCTTTTTCTTAAAACATTAGTTTTACCGTTTGATTTGACTGCTGCTTTAAATTTAAAATAACCTGATTTCATAGTAGAAGGAACGGGAATTTTTTCTCCATTAAGGATCATTCCTTCAATATGAAATTCAATAGCTTCTTTAATTAATTTTTCGGTTTCTGCTTTTGTTTTAGCAGCAGCAGCACACCCGGGCAAATCAGGCACATATGCACTGAAATTATTTTTACCCTGCTCAACAATATAAAGATACTTCATTGTCATTTTAAGCCTGCTTGTTTTAAAATACTATTTAATGTTTTTGGGTTCATATCTACACTTGGTTTCCCTGCAATTGTAACTGTTCCCTTTTTACTATTATGATGAAATTGCCTGTGACTTCCTTTTACTCTGACAACAAACCATCCATCTTTTTCAACCAGTTTGATAATATCTTTTACTTTCACTTTTAGAAAGTTTTAACCCTGATTCTTTTTCCAGTCAGCAAGAAATTTTTCCAGACCAAGATCGGTCAACGGATGTTTCACTAACTGCTTTATTACATTAAAAGGTATTGTGCAAATATCAGCGCCAAGCAAACATGACTCAACAAAATGCATCGGGTGGCGAATACTTGCAACAAGTATTTCTGTTTCATAGCCATAGTTGCCGTAAATTTGGACTATCTGCTCAATTAGCTGCATTCCATCCTGTGAAATATCATCAAGTCTGCCGATAAATGGACTTATTATAGTAGCGCCTGCTTTTGCGGCAAGAACTGCCTGTGAAGCCGAAAAGCATAATGTAACATTGGTGTTTATCCCTTCTCCTGAAAAGGTTCTAACAGCTTTTAACCCTTCTAGTATCAAAGGAACTTTTACATATATGTTAGGCGCAATTTTGGAAAGCTCTCTGCCTTCTTTTACAATTCCCTCATAATCTGTTGAAACAACTTCGGCACTAACGGGACCGCTTACTATTTTGCATATTTCTTCATAAGTCTTGCGGACATCTTTATGACCTTCTTTAGCCATTAATGATGGATTTGTGGTAACGCCATCTAAAATACCGAAACTTGCAGCTTCTTTTATCTCGCTTAAATTAGCCGTATCAATGAATATTTTCATAAGAAATTCATTAAATTATTAAATTATTTATAAATATAGCTAAAACTTAAGGTCTTTTCAATTTACAGAAAAATACCACTTTTCAATGATGATGCCCGTATAATATGTTCAAAACCCACATTAAAATTAAGAATATTACAGGAATATACCATAATTTGTAAGCAGCCTTTTTGAGTACTATTTTTCGTTTAAATAATGCAAGAGTAAGAACGGTAAAAAAGAAGAATCCGATAATTATATAGAAAACAAGTCCAAGAGGATTATAATAAAATGACTTGGCAAAGTGAAAATCCGTTATACATGAAAATACTCTGCCTGTTCCGCAAAATGGACACGGAACTCCTGTAAATGTAAGAAGTGGACATCCATTTATACTTTCTATACCAACAACATCATTTAGAAATACTTTTAAAGGAGCGAAGTAAACATTGACGAGTCCAAGTATAAAAAGTAAAAGTAAAATATATATTGCTCTTTTGGCTTGCTGTGGTGTATTCTCAATTATTGAATATAATTTATTATCTGTGAACAATATTTTGGAATATATTTAGATTGCGATAATAATTTAGAATATTTGTCTACTATTAATAAAGATTCCTGCTTTCCTGCCTGCCGCAGGCACGGCGCAGGAATGACAATTTTAATGGTTTGTTGAATTTCTGCGTTTGTTTAAGATGGATGCTGCAAGCAAACCGCCAATTGGACCGAAGATACAATGTGTTACTATCCGTGAAAAAAGCTCAACACCAATCATAATTGTACTGAAGCCGTTGCGGATGTATTCATCATTAACGGTCTTTAAAATCTTTTCTGATTCAGGCGGAATATTAAAACCATATTGCTGGGTTAATTGATAAACCATTTCAACTGGATTCTGTTTGCTGAGCATAACAATTATTGTAGAAAATATTACATAAATTATAGCAGAAATTATTCCTGCCAACAAACCTATCATAATCCCATCTTTGTTATGAATAAACTGCCCTTCTTTTTCAAGCTGCTTTGCATAATACCAAGTACCTGAAGCACCTCCTATAATAATGCCCGCACAGCAAAGTACATTAATGAGATTAAGAATTGGGAAAAGAGATATAAATACCATTACAAACGAACTTATTATAACAGGTGTAAATTTACTGGGATTGTTCATTTTTATATTTTTTGTCATGCTGAACTTTTGACTTTATGTAGTTTCAGCATCTATATTTTTTAAAACGAGATCCCAAAACTACATAAAGTCAAGAGCTCGGGATAACAGCGTCTAAATATTATTTTTTCGGAATTACATCAGGCGGAGTAAAATATTCATAAAACACTCTGATGGTTCCGGGTATAATAAAAAAAGGCAGCACAACTCCTATGATAGCTCCGGTTATATCACGGGTTAAAAAAGAATTTTTCTGAACATCAAGCAGGTCAAGTCCAACATCTAACATCATTAAACCAACTGGTATCAAAAGATAAAATAATGACGGAAGATCGATATTGCTCAACTTACTTAAAAATGGGTAGAGTATCACACCAAGTAAAAATGCAAAATAAATTGATGTGCAGCGAGAGCAAACACCAAGCTTATGATCGCACAAATGATGAGAGCGGCTATCTAACTGGTGGCATGATTTTGCGTAGAATGAATAAATCCCTTGAGATACATCACCTTTAAAACCCTTCTCACCTGCCCAATAAGGTGCAAGTATTATACCCCCGCACCATAAAATTGTTATGGCAAGTATTACAGAGTAAATAACTATTTGGTATCGTTTTGTTTGCATGAAACCCTTACCCCCAGCCCCTCTCCCAAAGGGAGAGGAGGGAGTTGTTTTAAAATATCGTTTCCCCTCTTCTTTAAGTTGATGGTTCAGAGAGTGAGACAATAAAAAATGTCCCGCAAATTACGGGACATTTATGAAAAATTCTATGGATTTAATTTAATTGCTTTTTACTCGCCTTTGCGCTTGAACTTTTCATCTTCAAGTGTGAAGGTAATTGAAATTCTATGTGTATTGCCAAGCTGGTCTGAGCCATCAAATTTGGCAAATGAATAATCTAAATTCAGCTTAGGTAATTTTACACCTGCTCCGAATGTTAATTGCTTTACATCATTATAACCTACTCTTAATGCGAAGAGGTCTTTGAAACCGTATTCAAGCCCGGCATGCATATCAAAGCTCACGGGTCCAACATTTGCAAGTGAAGCAAATTTCCTGTTCTCGAACCTTACATCAAAATCTAATGCAGGAGTTATTCTGCCTGTCTTGAAGAAAGGAATATCATAGGAACCTCCAATTTTTGCGGTTGGAGTAATAAGTTCTTTTCTGCCTGTATTCCATGCAAGAAGTGTTGTTGTAATATCCTGTAAGTTAGCACCAATGCGGAATTTTGGAGAAACATTATATATAGCCCCAACATCAAAACCGATTCCCCATGCTGAGCCGTCATCAATACTTCTTGAAATTACTTTCAGGTTCACGCCATACGATAACCTATCGCTTTGTTTTTTTGAGTAAGTTGCAATAAATGCCCAGTCAGCAGCATTGAAAAAAGTAATCTTGCTGTAGTCCAGCCTATCTCCGTTATCAAAATATCCGTTGTTGTTGAGATCAACCCATGCATTTTTTGTATTTGGTACATCATCAACACCAAGCCTAATTATACTTAAGCCAAGTGATGCGTTCACACCCCATGGAAGTGCAACAGAACCATAATCATAGTTTACTAAGTTGCCGAATCTTTCATCATGCATTAAAGAGAATTGCGGGTAATTAATCCGCGCAAGCGCACCCGGATTCCAGTAACCTGCAGTTACGTCATTAACCAGCGATACATAAGCTCCGCCCATGCCAAGGGCTCTGCCCCCAACACCTATAGCTAAAAACTCACCTGCATATTTATTTCCTGTTCCTTGCGCAAAAAGGTTTGTTGAAGAAACCAAAATCAGGAATAGGTACAGAATTCTTCTGTGTAAAAATAAAGAAGCAATTTTTGATTTTTGCATTATTTTAAGTCTATTTGATTGTATAAATGTTGAAACAGAAGAATTTTCTCTATAATTCCCTTTCTATTTATACAAATAACGAGATTTTTTTAAGTAAGTCAAGGAAGAATTTAAGGGGTAAAAATTGCAATAATTGTGCAAAATTTTAAAAAAAAGCCCGTCATTTAATTGACAGGCTTGTATTTCATTCCAGTTAATTTCTTACTCGTTCTTTTTCCTGGTGTTATAATTATCATACTTGCCTGATTTTTGCATTTCGCTCTTTTCCTCATCTGATTTAATTTCTATAGTTTCTAAGTCTTTGCTGTATTTATCCATATTTTTAGACTGACGTTTCATTTCTGGAGATGGTGAAACTGAATTCATCTGATTGTTCATATAATCCTTTGCTCCTGAAAGTATTTCCTTTGCTTTAGTATAATCACCATCATCAACTTTCCTTAATGCTTCTTCCATCAGCTCATTGGCTTCAAACATTGAAATATTCTGAACAACCATTTCATTCTTATTGCTGTTGAATTTTTCTATGCTTGATGTTTGCACAATACCATTATCATTTCTTTCGGTAACAAGCCTGAAATCAGCAGTAACATCTTCATATGTAAGTTCATTTTCAAACACAATCTTTTTTGAAGATTTTTTTGTGATATCAAATTTTATCAGAACAGATTTTTTCTGACCTGAAAATACATCTTTAAAATCAATTGTAACCTGGTCGCCTTCAACTTCATACGGATAGCCAAAGACTTTGCTAACTTTTAATTTATCACCGGGAAATCGCACCTTCATTTTTGTACCCTGACCAACAAGATTTCTCATTCCTTTTAGCTCGGTTGCAAAAATTTCAGGTATATCACTTGAATTCTTGATATAATAATAGTTACCCCTGCCATAATCTGCAATATCAGTCATCAGGTTTTCGTTAAATTCATTACCAACACCAAAAGTGGATATTGTTATACCATCTTTCCTGTTCTTTTCTTTAACCATATTTGCAAGCTTATAACGATCGGTAATGCCGCGATTTGCAAGTCCATCAGATAGCAGAAATACTTTATTAACATAACCGCGCATATATGCTCTGTTCACCTGATCATAACCTTCAAACATTCCTTCGCTCAGGTTTGTAAATCCCCCGGGCTTAAGTGAATTAATTTTTTCTCTCAATTCATATTTATCCTTTATAACCATTGATTTCTGAAGAACATCTACGTAATCATCATATGTTACAATGGATACATAATCATCACTTCCGGCTACATCAATAAGGTATTCAACAGCTTTTTTAACATACTCAAGTTTGTTCTTTTCACCCATAGAGCCGCTTCTATCTATCACAATAGAAATATTCATAGGTGTCCTTGAATGTTTTTCCTCTATCTTATCAGCTTCAAGATCAATGTATAGATACACGCTGTTATTGTTGTAGTAGTAACTATTATCAAGCGAACTGGTAAATTTTATCGGTCCGCTTCCGATCTTTCCATTAGCTTGAGGAACGGAATTTGTAATTTTGGCATTTATCTGATACATTTTAACGGGTTCACCTGTATTAAAAAATACCATATAGGCGCTTACAGATAAAGCTGTTAAAATGGTTATTAATGCCATTAGTGGTAAAAACGGTTTTTTTGATTGTTTTTTCATGGCTTTAGAAATTAGTTTAGCTGTTATATTTTTTACTCTATTTTATGGGAAATTGTTCCATAAAAAAAGCGGCTCATAATAAGCCGCTTGAAAATTTGAGCAGTTCCATGTTACTTCAAAAATACTTGAATTCAATTTCTGATTCACAAGTTCTTCTATCTTCCTGACTGATGCATTAAATACTCCCTTCTTTTGGTAATCCGTTTCCAAATGAAGAACTATAACCTGCAATACCATAGTCTTTTGGAATTGTGCTCCCCCAAAAGAGCGGAAACCCATGGTGGTAATTCCACCTTCTCGGAAATATTAATTTACCTTACTTCAAAATATATGTAAGGCGTGCCATTTTGTGTGATGCATCTGTTGTTGTAATAAATAGAGTCATATACTTTCCATCCGCCGGTGTAATCAAAGTTAACGCTTCCTTTATACTTACCATCACCAATATAAACAGGGTTAACATTGCCTTCTGAATTATGGTTCAATGAATCCAGTCTTACGGTTAAATACATTTGGGCTGTATTTACCTGAAAAAAGCTTACAAAATCGGGTGATTCATGCAGCAAGCAGGAAAATTCATTAATGCCTATTCCGGGTACTTTCGGTGATGTCATTGTAATAAGATAGCTTAGTTCAGCTGTCAAGTCAGTGAATATCTTAAATTTTGTCAACATGTCCCAACCAACATCAAATCTTGCCGAATCAACAAAAAGTTCATCATTATAGTTGTAAAAACCATACCACCTGTTATTACTATCAGAAGGCATGAGCATAATAATATATCCGGTAAACATTCCAAGTGAATTATTATAGTTGTAAACAGGCTCAACAGGCGTTGCATGGAATTCATTTGATGTAAAGTGAAACATCTTTGCGTAGAATTTTACATTTCCAGAAGTCTTTTCATTGCCATTTTGAAAAACTTTAAAACCTACTTTATTATAACCTGTCATCAAAGTATCGTTATCAACAGTCCAGACCTCAAACTTTATGTTACCATTTTCTGCGGTGATAATTTTTTGGTAAGTATCCTGGGTTCCTGTGCTTAAAGGGTAATTGGTCCCATCACCGCAGTTGTAAATAACTGAAGAAATTAATATCAATATTGAAAAATATATTCTATTCAAAGTAAATTATTAATATTATTATAAATTAACAAAATTCTGGAAAATATTATATGATAAAAGTCGTTTAGTATTAGATTTACATCTTATTACACCATTTTATACCTATAACAATCAACTAAATGATCATTTACCATTCCTGTTGCCTGCATATGAGCATAACAGATTGTTGAACCTACAAACTTAAAACCATCCTCTATCAGCTTTTTGCTCATAACATCTGATTCTTTTGTCTTAGAGGGAATCCATTTCATAGTTTTCCAGTTATTCTTTTTTACTTTTCCATCAGTAAACTGCCATAAATATTCATCAAATGACCCGGTTTTATCAAGAATATTCAAATATGCTTTTGCATTTGTAATTGTTGCAGCAATTTTTAACCTGTTTCTTATAATTCCTGCATCATTTAACAACTCCTGTACTTTTTTATCTTTATATCTAACAATTTTTTCTGCATCAAAATTATCAAATGCTTTTTTAAAATTTTCCCTTTTGTAAAGAATTGTCCTCCAACTCAATCCTGCTTGGAAACCTTCGAGAATAAGAAATTCAAATAATTTTTTATCATCGTGAAGAGGTACACCCCACTCCTCATCATGATATTTCATATATAGCGGGTCTATACCGCACCAACCGCAGCGTATTATTTCTTTAGGCAAGTATTACTTCTCCTGATTATATAGTAGCACAGGCATTTTTGACTTTGTTTATTTTTTTGAATATTCAAAATTATTAACTATTATGTAAAAAGCCAAATCATTAAATTTGCAGTACCATGGAATTATTCAAAATAGGGTTTGTAGTCGTAAATTTAATTGACATAATTGATATAATTATAGTTACTTATATATTTTACAAACTTTACCTTGTAATGCGTGGTACAATTGCCTCACAGATTTTTCTTGGTTTAACCCTGATAATTCTTGCCTCACTTATTGCACAGACCTTTAATATGCGTTCACTTGGCTGGATTTTCAGCCGGCTTACTGATATTTGGGTGATAGCATTTATCATACTCTTCCAGCCTGAAATACGAAGGCTGCTTCTTGTTATTGGCAGAACAAGAATAGCACGCTATTTCCTTAAAATCAATGCAAGTGAAACTATCAACGAAATTGTTGATGGTTTAAAAGAACTTAAAGAAAGAAAACAGGGAGCACTGATTGTAATTTCAATGGGAGACAGGCTCACTTCACTGGTTGAAACAGGTGAACAGCTACAGGCAAAAGTAAGCAAAGAACTTCTGATTTCTATCTTCAACACAAAATCACCTTTGCATGATGGAGCAGTCATAATAAACAATAATACAATAGAGGCAGCAAGATGCATTCTGCCGCTTTCATCCACTGAAAAGATTGGTAACCTAAAGCTTGGGACAAGGCATCGTGCTGGGTTAGGGGCATCAGAAGATGTGAATGCATTGGTAATTATTTTATCTGAAGAAACAGGAGTAATATCAATAGCAGTAGATGGTAAACTTAAATTTGTTTCGGGATTAGATGACTTAAAGAAGGAAATGAAAAAAGAACTTGAATCAACTGACGTTAAGGAAGAAGTAAAAGAAATATTCGAAGAAATGGATGAGGAGTAAAAGATATGCTTTTGCTTGAAGAAGAAAAAAAAATTCTTGTTGAAGGATTATGGAGCAAGGGCATTAAAGATGAAAAAGTGCTTAAAGCAATATATGATATCCCGCGTGAAAAATTTATCTCTAATGCATTAAGGAAATTTGCCTATGATGATAACGCTCTGCCTATAGAATGCGCTCAAACAATTTCGCAGCCTTTTACGGTTGCTTATATGACACAGACACTTGAAGTAAAACCCGGCGATAAAATACTTGAAATAGGAACAGGCTCTGGTTATCAGACAGCAATTTTAAGTAAACTGGGCGCAGAAGTATATTCTGTTGAGCGAATTGAAAAGCTTCATCAAAATGCTGATATACTTCTTAGAGAGCTTGGTTTCTATGTATATCTAAAGCTTGATGACGGTACTCTTGGTTGGGATGAAAATGCGCCTTATGATAAAATTATTGTAACTGCTGGCGCACCTGATATACCGCATCATTTAGTTGACCAGCTTATCGTTGGCGGTAAACTGGTAATTCCCGTGGGCGACCATGAGACTCAAAGACTGCTTGTAATTACCAGAACAGAAAACGGAATTGAGAAGAAAGTTTATGATTGCTTCAAATTTGTTCCTTTAATTGGCGAAGAAGGCTGGAAAGCCTGATAAATTGTTATGCAAAAGCCTAAAGTAATTGTAATAACCGGACCCACCGCTTCAGGAAAAACTTCTCTTGCATTAATTATCGCAAATAATATAAAGAACAAAACAGGTAAAGATGTTGAAATAATATCAGCCGATTCACGACAGGTTTATAAACATATTCCAATAACAACAGCACAACCTACCACAGAAGAATTAAATCAATTCAAACATCATTTCATAAATGAGCTTGAGCTTACCCAAAAATTTAATGCCGGTGATTTTGGCACAAAAGCAAGAAAACTTATCGATAAGATTTATGCCGAAGGTAAAATTCCAGTGATTGCTGGAGGAAGCGGTTTATATATTAACTCTCTGGTATATGGATTTTTTGAAATTGGAAGTGATGATAAACAGCATAAAGGTCAAAATCCACTTGATGAAAAATTCAAAGAAAAACGAAATGAGATTTACAGTGTAAAAGTAGAAAAAGGATTTGACCATCTGCTTGATGAATTAAGAAAACATGACCCTGATACTTTTAACAAAATGAAAGAAGTTAAAGAAAGAAGAGTAATCCGCGCACTTGAGGTTTTCTATGTTACCGGAATTCCGATTTCTGTTCACCAATCCCAAAAAATTGAAATTAATTTTGAGCCGGAAATGTACGGAATTCAATTAGAGCGTTCTGTATTATATAACAGAATTAACAAAAGAACTGATATTATGTTAAGTATGGGAATGATTGATGAAATTGAATCTTTAAAAACACAAGGATACCATTATAAAACACACAATTCCTTGAATACAGTTGGTGCAAAGGAAGTATTTGACTTCCTTGACGGAATTATCTCAAAAGAAAGAATGGCAGAACTTATCAAACAGAATACCCGCCGCTTTGCAAAAAGACAATTGACATGGTTCAGAAGAGATAAAAATATTAAGTGGATAGGAGATGTTAATGCTTTTGACTTTCTTGGAGTGCACTGACTGAGTCAATGCCGCACCAGCACAGTCGGTGCTTTCCCACAAAAAAACTAATCATAAAATCTCTGATTCAAATCCACCATTTCTTTTAGCACAGGGTGCGGTCTGTAACGGTCTTCCCCAAAATCCCTTTGTAATGCTGTAAGTATATTATAGACTAACCCTACACCAAGCCTGTCTGCCCATTCCAAAGGTCCTAATGGATAATTTGTACCAAGCTTCATTGCTGTATCAATATCTTCTTTTGATGCTACCTTTTCGCTATAGACCTGTGTCGCTTCATTTATAATCATTGAAACAATTCTCGGGAATATCATTCCAACTCTATCAGGCACAATTGAATAAGTTATTCCTAATTCACCTAATATATTTTCTGCATTTTTAAGTATTGTGTTATCAGTTATTTTTGATGGCGCAATTTCAATTCGCTTGGCATTAGAGAAAGTATCATATAAACCTATGCCAATTAGTCTGCCGGGTGATTTAATCATAGCGCATTGCTCTGAAACTGAATAACAAAGAGAAGAAGTTAATACAGGTACCTGGCTTTCGGATTTTTCAATAATAAATTTTAATTCTTCTGATTTTTTCTCAAAAGGATAATTTGTGGAATTAATTATTAATTCAGGTTTATCCTTAATATTATCAATAAATTCAGCTTTATCTTTTAATAAAACTTTAATTTCATTGTTAACTGATTCTGTTCCTGATAAATATATTCTTTTCATAATAAATAAAATTGCAAAATTACGTTTTAAAAGAAAAATTAGATAAACTGTATGTTGAATACAGTCATAAATTCTCATCAGAAGACCCGGTGTGGATACTGCACAGGTTTAGTGATGATACAGATATTGAACTTATTGGCTTAATTACCGCTGCATTTGCTTATGGCTCAGTTGAGCAGATAAACAGCTTTATTAATGCATTACTTGATAAAATCGGAAATAAGCCTTACGAATTTACCATTAATTTTTCCAAACGAAAAGATAAAAAATTCCTTAAAGATTTGTATTACAGATTCAATTCAAATCTGGATATTACTGATATGTTCAGTTCTCTAAATAAGATATTGACTGAATACGCTACTCTTAAAAATTTATTCATGAATTATTACGATAATTCACATTTTAATATTATCCCTGCACTTACCGGATTTACAGGTGAGTTAAATAAAAAGATCAAAAATAAAAAAGGAAGTTATTATCATTACCTGTTTAGTAACCCGCAAAATAAAAGTACATGTAAACGAATGAATCTGTTTTTAAGATGGATGATTAGAAAAGATGAAATTGATCTTGGTGTTTGGAATAAAGTTAATACTTCTAAACTTATCATGCCTGTTGATACACATATAGCTAGGATCTCCAAGAAACTAAAATTAGTCAATAGGAAAAGTATTGATCTTAAATTTGCAATTGAACTTACAGAAATATTAAAAACATTCGACCCATTTGATCCTGTTAAATATGATTTTGCCTTATGCCATATTGGTATTGATAAAAAAGATTTTTAATAATTCACCTTACGCAACGTTAACGTCTGCCTTGTTTCAGGGCAAAAGGTGAGTTAGTAACACAGACATTCCTGTCTGTGAATCATGTTATATGCGTAAGGTGATTTAATTATAGAAATCTTCAAAAACTAAACAGACTTTTGTAGTCTGAAAATAAACTAAACTTAAGTATTATAGTCTTTTAAAATTATAGGTTATTGTAGAGTATTAGTAAGTATAAACATTATTGCTTATTTTAAGTACTCACATAAATATTTCGGTAAAAAGTTGTTGTTAAATATATATTATTTATGAAAATAGGTATTCTTTGTTATCCCACATATGGCGGCAGCGGTGTTGTTGCTACAGAGCTTGGTATAGAGCTTGCAGCTCGCGGGCATCAGGTTCATTTTATTTCATATAGTATGCCTATGAGGCTTAATATGGGATTTTCGGATAACATATCTTTTCATAAAGTTGAAATAGCTTCATACCCATTGTTCGATTTCCCGTTATACAGCATAGCGCTTGCAAGTAAAATTGTAGAAGTTGCAAAATTCAACGGGCTTGATCTTGTTCATGCACATTATGCAATTCCGCATGCAACAAGTGCATACTTAGCCAGAGAAATTATCAAAGAGGAAGTTCTTTCTAAGAAAAAGAATAACAGAAATATCAAGATAATTACAACCCTTCACGGTACTGATATTACTTTAACAGGTCTCGAAATAAGTTTTCTGCCGACAATGAAATTCTCAGTGCAGAAATCAGACGGAGTAACAGCAGTTTCAGAATTCCTGAGAACTAAAACAATATCGCAATACGAGATCACCAAAGAAATAAAAGTTATCCCCAATTTTATTAATCAGGATATCTACAAAAAAATTGATAACAACGAAACCCAGTGTTTAAAGGAAAAACTTTCAAAGAACGGTGAAAAGATACTTGTTCATACTTCTAACTTCCGACCATTAAAAAGAGTGGATGATGCAATCCGCATTTTTAAAATAATACATGATAAAATGCCATCTAAACTTTTATTAATAGGTGATGGTCCCGATAGAAGCAAGTGCGAATATCTTGTTAAAGACCTTGGTTTAGTTGATGATGTTAAATTTTACGGTGAGCAGGAATCATTTACTGAAATTCTTTCTGTATCAGATCTTTTCCTGATGCCTTCACAATCGGAAAGTTTCGGGCTATCAGCTCTTGAAGCAATGGCTTGCGGTGTACCTGTAATTTCATCTAATGCCGGTGGACTGCCTGAGCTTAACCTTCACGGTGAGACCGGGTATATTGCTGAAATTGGCGATGTGGATAAAATGGCTGATTATGCAATAAGACTTCTTGACGATCCGAATAGATATAAAATATTTTCAGAAAATGCGCTTGATAGAGCCACTACATTGTTTTCTGCAGAAAAGATTATTCCTGAATACGAAAAATATTACGAAGAAGTTTTAAATATATAATGTTTGCATGTGAGATTATATTTATTGAAAATTTCAAAAAAAAGGAACTTTTATACATGATAATAACTTTTAATTACTAAATACATCGATATTTTCTTTTTTTACTAATATTAACGCTGTTTTTCTTTCCAAAGCTATACAATTTGTTACATTTGTAGTTTCATTATTCAATTGATTTAAAAAGCTAAATTCGTTATTCTGTAAACAATTAAAAGCAAAAAATGAAAAAAATATCTTTAATAGCAGTAATCATAGCCCTCGTAACAGGTATTTCATTTAGCCAATTTAAGGAAATTCCAAATAAAACCAAAACACAGCTTAAAAGCGGTTCAAGTGGGCTTATTTTAGGCTTCATCAATCCGAAGAATTTTTCATTAACACATTCTTTTAATATGTCTGTTCAAACCGGTGGAAATAGTTCTGTTAGTTTAACATCATATACAGCAACTATGAACTACAAAATATTAAAGAATATGAACCTGAGTGCTGATGTTACAATGCAATATTCACCTTATGCATCAATAGGTTCAAACAATCCTGCTATTAATAAAGATTTCCAGAGCTCATTGAACGGTATAAACTTAAGCCGTGTATCATTTGATTATCAGCCAACAAAGAATATGTTTATCAATATTAGTTATATCAATCAAAAGAATAACCTGTATGGATATGGAAACAATTACTATAACAATCCATTCTGGTATAACAGGTAGGCAATTATTAGAAAATAAACAGGCATCAATTTAGCAATCATATAATTAATCCGGTTATTAATGCCATCAGCAAATTCAGGTGAATTTGTAAGTAAGTTCAAAAATTATTCCATCAACATTTTAATTGTTCTGCTGGCAGTTGTAACAATTTTTCTGTTCTATTTTCTTTTTAAGCGCCTTACAACCCCGCAAACAGATATTAAAACCCAGGTTGTTGATTCAACCACGTATTTAACCAAACAGCCATCAGGCGGTACATTGCAGATTGATGTACAAAACGGTTGCGGTGTATCGGGCATTGCAGATAAATTCACTGAATTTCTCCGCTCAAAAGGGTTTGATGTTGTTGAAATGGGTAACTTCACCACACAGGATATTAAAACAACAATGGTTATAGATAGAACGGGAAATATGAAAAACGCAAAACGGGTTGCCCAGTCACTTGGGGTATCGGATAAGTTCGTTATACAGCAGATGAATAAAAATTATTTCCTTGATGCTACAGTTGTCATAGGGAAAGATTACGAAGAACTTATTCCGTTCAAACATCAAACTGAAACACAAACAAAACCTTAGTGTAAGTTTGTCATTCCCGCTTTTTTTGTCATTCCTGCGCCGTGCCTGCGGTAGGCAGGAAGGCAGGAATCTTTAATAATTGAACTATTAATTTAAATTATATCATATAGAAAGTTTACACAATTTGGATTCCAAAAAACTAGCATTTAAGCTTGCAGAACTTGCCCTGAACAAGAAAGCAGAAGATATAAAGATTCTTGATCTAAGAAAGATTACACCAATTGCAGATTTTTTTGTAATATGTACTGCTAACTCTGAACCGCAGGTAAAAGCTGTTGCCAATGAAATACTTGTAGGTGCAAAAAAAGAAGGCGAAACAGTCTGGCATAAAGAAGGCACTAATATGAAGTCATGGGTGCTACTGGATTTTATTGATGTAGTCGTTCACGTTTTCCTTAGAGATACCCGCGGATTTTACTCACTCGAAAAACTTTGGGGCGATGCGGAAATTACCGATATTACAGATGAGGCTCCTCAGGGTAAATTAGCTAAGAAGATAAAGGTACCAAAAGTAGTTAAGCCAAAGATAGAGAAGAAAAAAACTTCAAAACCCCCTGCTAAATCTAAAAAGAGGACTTCAAGAAAATGATAATGTTTTTTTTTGAATGTCCTGATTATACCTGCATTTATATACTCTAACTTTAATAGACAGTTTTATGCAATACTAAATAAAATTAATTCACCTATTGTTGGTAACAATACCAACAATAGGTGAAAATTGTTAATTATGTGCCTATTCTCGATCATTATACTGACAGGCTGACATTCCAACAACTAAGATTTATGATAAAGAAGGAAAGCTTGACTCAACTTTTTTAGACAGCAAAACTTTCAACAATTTGAATCAGGAGCATTTAAATTGATGTTTGAAAAAAGTAAGACAGTAAAGATTATAATGAATTTAACCATAAATAACTCCTTTCAGATAAAATAGTTTTTTTAGTTAATTACATTTCAACTTAATACATTTATTTATAAATTTTAATTGATAAAATAAACTTTATAAATTTGAAAAATCAAAATAATTCTTTTACTAATGATAATACAGATAATATTAATAAAATAATATTATTTTTATCAGTTGTTGTAATCATTTTTGGTTTATACAGAGCAATTGATCTTTCCTGGGTTTGTGATGATATATTTATTACATTCCGTTATGTTGATAACTTTCTGCAAGGAAAAGGAATTGTTTATAATGCGGGTGAACGTGTTGAAGGTTACACACATTTTCTTTGGTTTGTTATGTTATCTTTTTTTCGTTTATTTAAATTGGAACTTTCATCTATTTCTATATTCCTTGGAATTTTATCATACGCAGGAACTATAATCATCTTTTTTTTGATTTCAAGAAAAATTGATTTTAAAAATAAATATATCCTACCATTTACTGCTTTGGCACTCTCTGTAAATTATGATTTTGCTGTCTGGGCTACAGGCGGTTTGGAAACTATGTTTTACACTTTTTTAATTTCACTGGTATTTTATATCTATTATTTCAGTGAAATTAAAGAATCAAAGAAACTTTTATTTACCAGTCTGCTATTAGTATTAGCCTGCATGACACGTCCCGATGCCGTAATTTTTTACTTGTACGCCAACTTTCTGATTTTATTATGGAAAGTTTTTACTCATAATACTTTCAAAGAATTAATTAAAAAATTAATTTACTTCAATTTACCTTTCGTTATTTTTTTACTGCCATATCTTATCTGGAAGATTATTTATTATGGGGATATCGTTCCAAACACATATTATGTTAAAAGCGCCGGCGAAAGCTACCTCAGCCAGGGACTTTTTTATATATGGCTGTTTTTTAATTCTTACAAAACTACATTTATTTCTCTTGCTGCAGTATTTGTAATACTAAAAATCTTTATTAGCAAGCAATCATTTAACGAAAAACTAGCTATTATAATAAGTAGTACACCACTTCTTACTATGATTATTGCTTTAGGGGCAGCTGTTAGTTATCTTTTCTTATTTGTTGCCCGAGTTGGCGGAGATTTTATGTTTGCAAGATTTATAATACCAATATTACCATTTTTATATTTTACGATAGATATCTCCGTAAAATATTTATTAAAAAATTCACAGAAATTTTTGATACCTGTATTTATTGGAATACTTATTTTAATTTTTTATGAAAAATCCTTTAGAGATGAACTTTTTATGAAAAATATAAACGGTAAAATAACCAGAATAAATTCAAGTGAAACGGGCGGGATTACAGATGAAAGAAATTATTATTATTCATTTTGGGAACAATTCCCAAAATCAAAAAATCTTACAGAAGCATTAATCACAACTGGGAAAACTCTTCAGCCATATTTCAAGGATCTTGATATTACCGTAGTACTTGGCGGTGCCAGAAATTATATAGGTTATTTTGCTGAATTTAAAGATATTATTATTGATAATGGGTTAACTGACAAATATATAGCCAGACTTCCAATTACTGAAAGAGGAAGAATCGGTCATGAAAAATATGCCCCCATGGATTATTTAATTAAGCGTAAAGCTATCCTTGGCTTTTATGATAAATTCAGAAACGATACAAAACAAAAACCATACGCAATTTCATATTTAAGAATAAAAGATCTTGGGATTAAAATCGTTGTAGAGATCATTTATTACGATAAAGAAATTCTGAAAAACCTTAAGAATAGAATGGGTGATAACTTTATTTTTACCGATATGGATACTTACTTAAATGATTATATATCCAATGTTATGAAGATAAGATCAATTGATGAAGTTAAAAATGATTATAAAAATTTAAAAGAATTTTATTTTGTTTATAATGAAGATCCGAGGGAAAAGGAAATACTTGAATATCTTTCGAAATGAATGTGCGCGGTCTGCAACAAAAAAGCCTTTCCCGAGTATTCCGGACAGGCTTTTTAGTTTCTATCAATTATTTTATCAGGGTAATTTTGCCATTTGGAACCAGAAATCCTCAATGGTTTTTACAGCCTGCGTGTATTCATCAAAATCAACTGGCTTAGTAACATAACAATTTGCGTTTAAGTCATATGATTTAAGTATATGATCTTCAGAGCTTGAACTGCTGAGCATTATTACAGGAATTTTTTTGAGTTCAGGGTCATTTTTAATACATTCAAGTACTTCGAAACCGTTTTTTTTGGGAAGGTTAATATCAAGTAAAATTATATCAGGTTTTGTTCTTTCAGCATACTTCCCTCTGCCATAAAGGTAATTAAGTGCATCTTCTCCATCTTTGGCAACTGAAAAATGCTTATCAATTTTACTTTCGCTGAAAGCCTCTTTAATAAGCCGCACATCACCTTCATTATCTTCAACAAGCAAAACCTGTAACGTTTTAGGAATATAATCCATTTATCAATATTAAATTGTAAATTCTATCCAAAAATACCATATTTATTAACTAACAACAAGGTTTAACTGGTATTGGGGTATTTTAACCTCTGCCACCCTTGTCATTCTGTACTTGATACGGAATCTTTTGAAATAGATGCAAGATTCCTGCCTTCGCAGGAATGACAATTAGTGTAAAAGAAAATACCTAACAACAAGGTTTAACTAACAACAAGGAAGGAGTATTGCAAAAAAATTATTCTTTAACAGGAATTGTAAAATTAAATGTAGAACCCATATCCACTTCGGATTCTACCCAAAGATGACCGCCAAGCTTTTCGACTATCCTTTTACAAATTGCAAGCCCTATACCTGTTCCCGGATACTCAGAACTGTTATGCAATCTCTGAAAAATAATAAAAATCTTGTCGCTGAATTCTTTATCAATACCAATACCATTATCAGATACAGTGAATATCCATTCATCGCCTGCATATTTTGCAGAAATATTAACAACAGGCTTAACATCCGGTTTCCTGAATTTTATAGCATTACTGATAAGATTCTGAAAGAGCTGATTTATTTGCATCTTATTTGCTTTTACAGTTGGAAGTATCTCAACATTAATTTCAGCTCCCGTTTCTTCAATTGATGCTGCAAGGTTCTTAATACTCTGCTCAACAACCTTATTGCAATCAACATCTTCAAACTGCGCATCTTTAGTATTAACCCTTGAATATGCAAGCAGATCGTTAATTAGTGTTTTCATTCTAACAACACCATCAACAGCATAATTAATAAATTCATCTGCTTCAGCGGTAATGTTGCCTTTATATCTTCTTTGTAATAACTGAATGTAACTTGCTACCATTCTAAGGGGTTCCTGCAGGTCATGAGATGCAACATAAGCAAACTGCTCAAGCTCATTATTTGACTGTGAAAGCTTATCAGCAAGATTTTTAAGTTTTTCTTCGTTTGTTTTGTGTTCAGTAATATCTATCAGCACACCTGCCATATGAGAGTCGCCATTATTACGAACTTTAATCATATGGTCTTCAACCCATATATATCTTCCGTCTGCTCTTCTTACCCTTAATTCTTGATTTAATACACCAACAGAGCCTGCCTTATTCCATTCTTTTGTTTTCTCTTCAATATTCTTCCAGTCACCCGGATGCGTTATAGTCTTAAAGAAATCTCTGTTACTAAACATCTCAGCATTATAGCCAAGCATTTCAAGTACATTTTCAGACATGAATTCTTTGTTGTCGCCTGTTTCATACAGTACAACATTCTGAAGGTTTTTTAGCAATGTAGCCAGCCTGAACTGAGTCTTGCTCAATTCTTCCTGGGCTTTTTTACTTTCGGTAATATCACGTTGTGAGCCCCAAATTCGGACAAGAGTGTCGTTCTCAACTATTCCAACCAGGTTATTCATTAATATCTTCTTATTGCCCTCTTTATCTCTTTCAATAGATTCAATATTATCTATCTTATACCCTCCCATGATACTTTTCCTGATGTAATCGATATTCTTTGACTCGGTTTCTATCAACAGTTCACCTATTCTGGAACCGGCAATATCACTTGCAGATTCATACCCATACATTTTCGCAAAAACATCATTGCACTCTGCAAGGTAACCGTATTTAAATATATTCTTAACCTGTTCATCAATTGGCAGCTTTATAGAAACCGGCTCGAGGAATTCAAACCTCCATATACCTTCAGTGCTTTGCTTTACAAATGCCCTGTATCTTTCTTCGCTGTTTCTTAATGCTTTTTCAGTTTCTTTGCGTTCAGTTATATCGTTATAAATACCATATACACCAATTTGATTATCTCCTAAAGTTATAGGATAAGCAAGAATAGAGACATCAACAATACTCCCATCTTTGCGTTTTCTTTGAGTTTCTCTGTGTATAATTTCACCTTTTAATACAAACAAAGTCATCTGTGTAGCCTGCTCGAGCATACTTTCGGGTACAATAATATTATTCAATGTCCTGTTTTTTATTTCATCTACACTATGCTGGAACATTCTTTCGAAACCTTTATTTGCATTAAGAATCCTATCCTGATTATCCAGAATTACAATACCTTCAGGAGAGTTTTCAAACAACTGCTGGAAGTATGATTTTTGAAGTAATATTTCCTGTTCAGCTTTTTTCCTATCGGTTATATCTCTATAAATAAATACTATAGCTCCAATTGCGGGATCGTATATCAGATTATGAGCAGTAGTTTCATGCCACATCCATTCACCCTTACTATTCCTGAATCTTAGCTGAATATTATTTACGATATTTCCTTTTTCTCTTAAAACTTCTTCAAACAGGTTATCGGCAGTTTCTTTATCTTCTTCATTTATAAAATCAAAAATATTATTTCCAATATACTTATCACCGGAATAACCAAGGATTTTAGTAACCGATGGACTTGCATAAATTATTGTACCTTTTTCGTCAACAAGTGATATTTGGTCTGTAATGTTTTCAATTAAAGCACGGAATCTCTTATCTTTTTCAGAAAGCTCTGCTTCAGTTTTCTTCCTATCGGTAATATCAATACATATCTGGTTAATTGCAACCGTTTCACCAGTTGCATCAAACTCCGCATACAAGTATGTATCAAGCCACACTGTTAATTTATCCCTGTTAATAATTCTGTAATCAATATGCTGGGTACCTGCATATTTATCTGCTACCCATTTTTTGTAAAAATTGAAAACTTTATCCCTGTCTTCAGGATGGATCATATCAATAAGGGTGGCATCATTCAGGGAATTATACTCTTCCATTGAATATCCTGATTGCCTAATAAATTCTTCATTAACAAAATCGTAAGTACCTGTCTTCAGCATAACCCTTGTTACGGCAACCGGAGCATTTCGAGCAAGATTTTTGTATTTATTCTCATTTTCAATTATCTTTTCTTGGGCTTTCTTTTGCTCTGTTATATCAATACATATCTGATTTATAGCTAAAATCTTTCCACTTTCATCAAAATCAGCAAAAAGGAATGTATCAACCCAAATTAAATCACCATTCCTGTTGTATATCCTGTAATCTATATGTTGTGTTCCTTTAAAATCATCTTCACGCCATTTATTAAAAAAATCTTTTACTACTGCTTTATCTTCAGGATAAGCAAGAGCAGTTAAATCTTCTTTAGGCAAAGAATTGTATTCTTCCATTGTATAACCGGATTGCCTGGTAAATTCATCGTTAACATATTCATATTTCATAGTTTCAGCCGAAATTCGTGTAACGGCAATTGGAGCATTGGCAGCTAGATTTTTATATTTCTTCTCGCTTTTAATAATTGCAAGTTCTGCTTTTTTGCGCTCAGTAATATCTATACATATCTCGTTCATCATTATAGCTCTGCCTGTATCATCAAAATCGGCATAGATAAAAGTATCCAGCCATATAAGTTCTTTTTTAAGGTTTAGTATCCTGTAATCAAAATGCAGCATACCTTTAAAGCCGTTGGTTTTCCAGTTATTATAATTATCCTGAACTTTCATTCTATCATCAACATAAATAATATTTGTCTTTTCATTTCTGGGAATCCTGCTGTATTCATCAACCGAGCATCCCATTTGTCTTGCAAATTCATCATTTGCATATTCAAAATCATTGGTTATCATAGAAAACCTTGCAACAGATACAGGAGCATTTTGAGCCAGATTCCTGTATTTCTTTTCACTTTCAAGCAGCGCATTCTGAAATTCTTTACTAGTTGTTATATCGCGGCAAATGATAAATAATTCCTGTGGTATCCCATTAATATCTGAAATAAGTCTTGTACTTTCATTAACCCAAATGATGCTTCCATCTTTCCTTACTTTTCGGAATTCGAGTTTAGCGTTTTCCATCTTTTTTGAAAATATCTCTCCGATTCTTTCGCTTACAAACTCCCTGTCTTCTGGATGAACAACTTTCCATACTTCATAGCCAATGATCTCATCTATATCGTAACCGAGATATTTAGCACCAAATTTATTTACTGACTTGACTCTTCCGGTAGGCGTAATAGAAAAATACATATCCGGAGCGCTATCATACAAATCCTGAAATCTTTTCTCACTTTGCTTAACTGCTTCTTCAGCTTTTTTCCTTTCCGTAATATCACTTGCAATTCCAATATGAGCTACGGGAACCCCCTTATCATTTCTTAATATTGAAGTTGATAGATAAACCGGAAATTCTGTTCCATCTTTTTTGCGGTTTAGTATTTCGCCCTGCCATCCGCCTTTTAAGGTATTTTTTATTATTTCATTATTTATATCTAAAGGATTATTGGAACTTCGTATAATTGTTATGGGTTTTCCCAGAATGTCCTCTTTTGTATATCCGTAAATTGATTCAAAAGCATCGTTTACAAAAATAACTTTATCATTAAGATCAGTAATACTAACACATTCTGATATACCTTTGATAGCCTGTGCAAGCATATCAATTTTTTCCTGAGCTAGTTTTCTTTCAGTAATATCCCGAACAAAAAGCTGTACAACTTCTTCATCAAGAAGTTTTATAAGACGCATACTAATTTCTACATCTACAAAAGCACCATCTTTTTTCTTATATTGAGTTTCAAACTGGTAATTTCCTTTTTCCTTAAGAGCAGAATATATCATAAATGTATTATCAATGATATTTTCATTAATTAGCTCTGAAAACTTCATTTTTCCAAATTCTTCTTTGGTGTAACCTAAAAGTTTGCTTGATTGATTATTAACTGAAATTATTCTGCCATTTAATGACTGTACAAAAATAGCATCCGTTGCAAAATCAAACAGGTTACGAAACTTTGTTTCACTTTCTCTTAAAGCATTTTCAGAAATTTTCCTTTCTGTAATATCCTGAATTATAAGAACTGCGCCTGTTAATCTTCCTTTATCATCACGTAACGGGGAAGAACTGTGGTCAATACTAATTTCTCTGCTGTTTCTGCCAATTAAAATAGTATGATTGCTTCTGCCGATAATAATATTTTCGGCAAGTACCTGCTCTATAGGATTTGTAATTGGTTCCCTGGTGTCTTCATTAATAAATTTAATTAGCTCGTTAATCCTTTTACCAGAAACTTCCTGTAAGGTCCATCCGGTTAAAGCCTCGGCAACTGGGTTAAGGAATTTTACAAAGCCGTATTCATCTGTTACTAAAACACCATCACCTACACTATTTAATACTGCATTTAGCCAACGTTCATTTTCCTTTAGCTTAGTTTCTATATGATGCTTATAAATCGCCATTTCTATACTTGAACGCAGGTATCGCTCTTCAAATGGTTTTAATATATAACCAAGGGGTTCTGTTAGCTTTGCCCGTTTTAATGTTTTGTCATCTTCATAAGCTGTTAAATAAACAATTGGGATATTATACTTTTTTTTGATCTCTGCAGCAGTTTCTATTCCATCAATATCTCCTTTTAAAACAATATCCATTAATACAAGGTCAGGGAGTAGTTCTCCAGCGCGGGCAATAGCCGCTCTACCCGTAAATACAACATCAGGCACTATGTACCCAAGACCTTCAAGGCAATTCTTGATGTCCTGAGCAATAATCCCCTCATCTTCAACCACCATTATACGCGGGGTCTCGTTAAGATTTTTCACTTAACACCCTCTTTTTCAGTACTATTTTTTTTCAATATTACGTATATAATTTAAACCCTGTTAATCAGGATTCGTTCCTATTTTAATATTATTATCATTTTTTCTGCTTTTTCCCTATTATTATGATGAACTTTATATAGTGTTTGTTTATTTTGGATTATAAAGTTAGCATTAATACGGTATATCTACAATACCAATAAAACGTTAGCTATTAAAGTAATATTTTTATTTTACTTTTACTTATCAAATTAGTGAGTTAATTTTGTGATATATGCAAAATAACGATTTAAATTTAAATATTTTAATTTCCTGCGGTTCTTATTCATGGGGTGGACTGGAAATGATTTCACTTGAAACTGCATATAAATTAAGAGATTTAGGTTTGAATGTTAAATTACTTTGCTCCCAAAATTCACAACTGGAAGAAGAATCAAATAAACAAGGTTTTGAAACCATACCGGTTTTTTCGAAGAATATAAAAATAATTCCCTCAATAATAAAATTGATAAGATATTTGAATAATAACAATATTGATGTAATTCACACAAATCACTCTCATGATCTCTGGGTATTAACGCCTGCCCTGAATTTTTCAAACTGCAGAGCAAAGTTATTTTTAACAAAGCATATGGCAAGTGGTGTAAAAAAAACAGATAGGTTACATAAATATCTTTACAAACGCCTGAATGGTATTTTTGCAATTTCAAGATACATTGAGCAAAGTGTAAAAGATACTTGCCCGGTTCCATTTGTAAAAATACATTTACTCCCGGTTGGAATTGATATGGTTAGGTTCAATCCAGAAATGATTGATAAATCCGGATTAAAATCTGAGCTTCAAATACCTAAAGATAAATTGATAATTGGTATCGTTGGCAGAATGACCCCCGGAAAAGGGCATGAAGAATTTTTAGAAGCAGCAAAAATAATTAATGAAAAGTTTGAAGATAAAATTCATTTTGTAATTATTGGCAATGCAAGCTTTGGTGAAGAAAAATACGAAGTTGTAATTAAACAGCTTTCTATAAAATTTAAGATAAAAAATATTACATTTACGGGTTATACGCCTGAACCGCAAATATTAATGGGAGTATTGGATATACTTGCTTTTCCATCACATAATGAATCTTTTGGAAGAGTTTTGCTTGAGGCAATGGCTTTGAAAATACCTATAGCGGCAAGCGGTAATGCGGGGGTAGTTGATATTGTAATAGATAATGAAACAGGACTTTTATTTGAACCAAAGAATTATATACAGCTTGCCAGTAAACTATTAATGTTAATTGAAAACATCGGATTGAGAAATAAGTTTGCTGAAAACGGATATAAAAGAGCAAAAGAGGTTTTTTCTTTTGAAATTATGACTGATAAATTAATTAAGTTTTATAAAAATTGAAATTATGGGGAAAAAAATAAGCGCAGGTTTAATTATGTACAGAATTAAGAATGAAATTCCTGAATTTTTTCTTGCTCATCCCGGTGGTCCATATTTTCACAAAAAGGATGAAGGGCACTGGAGCATTCCTAAAGGAGAACCTGATATTACAGAATCGTTATTGGTAACTGCGATGCGTGAATTTAAAGAAGAAACAGGTATAACCCCTGTTGGAACATTTATTTCGCTTGGCTCAATTGTTCAAAAAGGAGGCAAAGAAGTTTATGCTTGGGGATTTGAAAGCGACCTCCCTCCTAATTATGTACACGAATGCAATATATTTGAAGAAGAGTGGCCTCCGCATTCCGGTGAATTTAAAGAGTTTCCTGAAGTAGATAAAGTTGCTTTCTTTCCGGTTGAAGAAGCTAAACAAAAAATTAAAAAAGCTCAAATTCCATTAATTGAAAAACTTGTTGAAATCATAAATTCTCAATAAAACAATTTCCCAATAACCTTAAAATTCACTTTTTCACATTCTGCGCTTTTTGCAGTCCCGCTTTTTTGCTTAGCGGGATCACGTTCTGCGCTTTCCCAATCTTCTTTTAACAATCCATAAACATAGCCATCCCAAAATTCATTATTACATTTAGTTACTTTTCGTTTTAAACCTTCTCTTTTGAATCCTAACTTTTCATAACATTTGATAGCCGGGGTATTAAAAGTATAAACGTTTAGTTCAATTCTATCTAAATTTAGTTCATTAAAGCCAAAATCCAAAACTTTTGTTATCATATTATCTGCAATTCCAATGTTCCTGAAATTCTTATCTACAAATATCCTGCATAAAAAGGCAGTTCGGCTTTTCAGATCAATAGCTCCAAGTTCACACATTCCGGAAATTTTATCATTTATCACAGATTTAAATATATATCGAGAGGGATTTGGTATGGTTGATTCAAAAAAAAATTTTTGTAATTGTTCTATAGTTAACGGAAAATCAAACACCGGTCCGCACCATTGAATAAGTGTCTTTTCATCTCGAGCCCAGTCTAACAGAGCAGGAAGGTCAGATTCTTTCAATGGTAATATTTTAATTCCACTCATAAGGTTAATTACTTATCATTTCTCCAATTAGTTGTAATATATCTTTCATGTTCAGTAAATCAACTATTTATTTACAATTTTTGAAAAAAAGATTGTATGCTTTACTTCCAGCCATAATGCATTGAATCATTTGCAAATACATTCTTTTTTCCAAAAATGATATGTAATTTTGATTTATTTATTTCCAGAATTTATGTCTATAAAAAAGAATTGTTCAACCCTCTTTAATAAAATCTTCATTAAATACAATTTAGTATCAGTTTAAATACTGAACGTCTAAGGGTAATTCAAAAATACTATCAGGAACATCAGAAGTATTATCATATGTTAACGCTTCAATAGAATTACCCTCTGCAGCACTACCGACCCATCGTTTAAGCATTAAATTATCCTGGTACATATAGTAATCACTCGAAGCCTCACTATTAGAGGCAATAGTATATTTTACGCATTCCATACCAAGAACAGTACTTGAACCCACTCTTGAATTACTGTTAAAAATTTTCCCATCATGTCCAATATCCAAAATATATACACCTGTCTGCATACCAATATACATTATATCAACAGCATTCTTAGTTCCAAATTTACCTGCTGAATTTGTTACTATATTATAAATCTTCGGTTCATCTTTCAAAATATAAATATTAGTAGTTGATGAATCAGGTTTGCCAACATTATCAAATTTCTGAAATTTAATTTTGCTGCCATTGCGATATAGTTTCATTTTGCTAAGTATTGTTCCACGGGCATCTTTTAAGGCATATTCAACCGTGTATTTTGTATCATAGGTTTGGGAAAATATTGTCATATTAGTAAATATTGTACATATAACTAATGTTAGAATAATAATTATTTTTTTCATTTTCAAAATTTATTATTGCTTGAATTGAATAGTATTTCCTCAAATATATACTATTTCTAATTGTATTCAAAGAGCAATTACATAACTGAAAATTTAATTTAAAATTTCTATAAAAAATCGTTATTTTAATTTCTTATAATTCATACTATATTGCATAAGATTATAATAATATATGATACAAAAACCCGCAACAGGAAAAATACTGATATCTGAACCATTTTTAAATGATCCTAATTTTAAAAGGACAATAATTTTACTCAGTGAACACAGCGAAGAAGGCTCTGTTGGCTTTGTCCTGAACAAACCAACTGATTACAGGATACATGAAGTAATCGAAGAGTTTCCTGAATTTGATTCATTTGTTTTTTATGGCGGACCCGTACAGTTGAATACCCTGCAATTTATTTATAAAGGTGATGGAATTATTGACGGCTCAATTGAAATTGCCCCCAATTTATTCTGGGGAGGCAGTTTTGACCTGTTGAAAACTCTGATTGAAGCGAATGCAGTTGACCCTTCTGACTTCCGTTTTTTCCTTGGTTACTCCGGTTGGGTTGACGGTCAAATTGAAGAGGAAATAAAGATTAATTCATGGATAGTAGCTGATACAACAATTGATAATATTTTTTCAAGTGAACCAGATAAACTCTGGCGTGAAATACTCAAATCAATGGGCAAAAAATACGCTCTGCTTGCAAGTTTCCCTGAAAATCCAAGTGTAAATTAAATTCCTATTCATCGGATGACTCAAAGTCATCCTATGAATTATAAACTAAAATCTACACCTTTTCTATTTCTTTCTTTCCAAGAATACCTGTAGGCTTAAACAACAGTATTAATATTAAAATACCAAATGCAATTGCATCGCGGTAAGTGGGTGAAATATAACCTGTAACAAATGTTTCAAGCAATCCTATTATCATGCCGCCTAATGCAGCACCTGGAATATTTCCTATACCACCAAGCACAGCGGCTACAAATGCTTTAAGACCCGGCAGAATACCCATTAACGGGTCAATGCTTGGATAGTTCAAACCGTATAATATTCCCGCAGCACCTGCAAGTGATGAACCGATAATGAATGTAAAGCTTATCACAGCATTAATATTAATACCCATTAAGCTTGCTGCAGTAGGGTTAAACGAAACAGCGCGCATTGCGGTACCTATTTTAGTTTTCATTACAATAATTCTAAGTACAGACATAAGTATCGCCGCAGTAGCCAATACAACCAGCGGATTTGAGCCTATAATAGCACCGGAAAGATTTATTACTGGTTCATTTTCAAGCAAAGATGGAAATGACTTTGGGTCAGCCCCAAATACCAACTGTCCGCTATACTCAAGAAATAGCGATACTCCGATAGCTGTAATAAGTATTGTTAGCTTGGGTGATTTGCGCAGCGGTTTATAGACAAGTTTTTCGATAGTAAAACCAAGCATAGCGCATACAACCATCGAGCCGATAAGAATAAGAAAAGCCATCCAAAGCGATGTAAAACCGCCCGCTGTTGCGAATGAGAATACTATTCCAAGGTAATATCCTGAAAATGCTCCAATCATAAATACATCACCATGAGCAAAGTTTATAAAGCGCAGTATGCCGTAAATCATAGTATAACCAAGCGCAATCAATGCATAAATACTGCCAAGCGATAGTCCGTTAAATACCTGCTGAATAAACTCCGTCATTTATTAAATAGTCATATAAATAAATAGTGATATAGTGAGACTAAAAAATAGTGGAATAATGAAATAGTGAAATAGTGATAAATTCAAATTTTGTTACTTTTCGCTGTTTTTCTTGAAACTGCTGTAATCTTTGTTATTTCAATTGCTTCCTGATACAATGAACTTAATTTTTTCTCAGGTATAATATTTGATTCAATGAGTAATTCCATCCAAAAAACACTTTCATCTGCTTCTTCAACTACAACAGAAAGTTTAGAATAAAATTCTGCATTAGATCTTGCCCTGGTAGCAGCTCTGAAGTTTGCACCAACCGAACAACCGGACCTTAATAACTGTTTTCCAATTATCCTTGCTTCATCAGTTTTTGGAAGCGACCGAAATAGTTTTATAATCCTTAATGCAAATTTTTTTGTCCGGTCTCTTAATTCATCATTAAATCCCGAAAGGCAATCCTTTCTATATTTTTGATTTGAACAGAAAATCTGAATTAATTATTTCTTGCTATTTCACTATTTCGGTTTTTCGCTATTTGTTATGGTGCAATTGTTTCTTTAAATTTAAACATGCCGTTTTTTATTTCAAGAATAACAGCGGGTTTTACGGCATTACGCTGCTCATTAATTGAAATCTTTCCCGTAACACCCGGGAAGTCTTTAGTCTTTGCAAGTTCATTTTTAATTTTTTCTGATTCAGTTGAGCCTGCGCGCTTAATTGCATCAAATAATATCATGCCTGCATCATAAGCCAGAAAACTCATTGCGTCAGGCATTGAATTATACTTCGCCTTGTACTTTTTAATGAAACTCTGAACCACAGGATCTGGATTTTCAGTCGATACATGTGTTGAGAAAAAACATCCTTCTAAGGCATCTTTAGCTTTACCTTCGGTAAGCTTTTCAGATTCCCATCCATCTCCGCCAAAAAGTGGAACTGTAATACCAATCTCTCTTGCCTGTATTGCTATAAGACCTACATCTGTATAATAACCCGGAATAAAAATTGCTTCGGGATTTTTTGATTTAATTGCTGTTAGCTGCGCTTTAAAATCTTTATCACCTGCGGAATAAGATTGTACTTCAATAATTTCGCCGCCTGCGGCTTTAAATTCCTTTTCAAAGAAATCTGAGAGTCCTGTGCTATACGCATTTTTTACATCTTTAAGTATAGCAACTCTTTTAACTTTTAAAGAGTTAATTGCGAACTTGGTGAGTACTGAGGCCTGGAACGGATCAATGAAACACACCCTGAAAATATAATCGCCAATTGCAGTAACTTCGGGATTTGTTGAAGCGGGTGTTATCATTGGTATCTTATTCTGCTGGCAAATTGGCGCGCCTGCTTTAGAGTTGGAAGAGGCAACTTCACCAATAACAGCAACAACATTATCATTTTTTATAAGCCTCTGAACAACAGTCTGCGCTTCAGATGGTTTACCCTGGTTGTCATATGTAATAAGCTTTATCTTTTTTCCAAGAACTCCATTTGTTCCATTTATCTCCTCTACTGCAAGATTCAAACCATTTGTTGATGAAATTCCAAATGTGGCATTTGGACCCGTTAACGAACCATATTCACCAATAAGTATTTCATCACTATTTCCCTTATTACATCCGGAAATTGAAAATAATACCGCGACTGTTAAGGCAATCATACTGAAAAAGAATTTTTTCATGTGTGTTAAATAGTTAATTTTTAATAAAAATAATTACCAATAATAGCTAATTTGAGCTACATAATCAATTAATTAATAAAGCCTGCTATATTGCAGAACCTTTCATGAAAATATGGTTTTCTAATTGTATTAATAGATTAATTCGTCCACGCCAGAGGCGGGCACAGCACTTCACTTCACACAAAAAATCATATTATAATAATTTTGTCAATACTTCAAAATACAGCTTTTCCTTAGTTTCAACCGTAACAGTCAGAGTCTCTCGAAGAGGACTCTGACGATATTTATTTATTCATCGCAGAGTGCAATCCCGCTAAGTAACTAATCCGCCGTGGCGGACAGAAAGAGCGGGACTGCTCCGAAGTCCGAAGGACCTTTACGGGAGTCCCTTCGGGACAAAAAGCGTAGAAAGCGGAAACTCTGCTTATAACCTTCATAATATTTTTGTCAATAATTCAAAAAATAACTTTTCCTTTGTTTCGCCAAAAGTATCGCCGCCTGTACCAAATTCCTCAAGCTCTCCTGTAGAATCATAACCCCGCCTTCTATAATATTCAATTAGTTCAGTCCGTCTGCTGATAACCTTCATTTTAATTTCTGAAAGCCCAAAAACATCTTTAGTATATCGTTCACATTCATTGATAAGCAGTTTACCAATTCCCTTTACCTGATAATTCACATCAACAGAAAGCATTCCCAGATAAGAATATTTTCCGGCATTTTCAAGATGAACGCAGCCGATAATACTATTTTCATCCATCGCAAGAATAATCACATCACTTTCCCTGTTGATAATCTCTTTTACTTTTTCGGTGGTAATCCTTATACCATCCAGAAAATCTGCTTCCGTAGTCCACCCCTTTTTGGAATTTTCTCCGCGGTAAACAGAATTAACAAGTGATGTTACCCGTTCTGCATTATTGATTTCTGCAATTTGAAATTTCATTACCTTACTATCTATTAAATTCTATAACAAAGGGCAGGTCATCAACCCGCCCTTTGTATTTATAAATCAATTTTTGCTTTTTTATTTTTGCCTTTTCACTTTTTGACAATCAGCTTCTCACCAATTTCAATTGTATCACCTTTTATCTTATTCCATTTCTTGATATCAGCTATCGTTACATCATACTTATCGGCTATCTTTCCCAATGTTTCACCTTTTTTAACAGTGTGATAGGTTGTCTTTGATTTGGTTTCTTTTTTCTTGGTATCTTTCTTTGTAGTTTCTTTGGTTGAATAAAGCTTCAAAACCTGTCCTTCCTGTATCACATCACTTTCCAGTGAGTTCCATTCTTTGATATCGGCAACACTAACACTATTTGCATCAGCAATTTTTGTTAAGTTATCACCTGATTTAACTGTATAGGTCTTTGATTTCTTGCTTGATGAAGTTATTTTTTTATCGGAATATATCTTTAGCTTCTGCCCAACAAGTATTTTATCTGACTCAAGGTCATTCCAATCTTTAACATCTGCAACATCAACACTATATGTCTCGGCAATATCTGTCAGGTTATCGCCTTCTTTAACAGTGTAGGTCTGGTAACTTTGTTTTTGCTTTTTTGTATCGGTGCTGGTCTTTTTTTCTTTCTTAACTTCTGTATCTTTTTTTACCTCTACATCCTTTTTAACTTCAACCTCTTTTTTTACTTCAGGATCATTTTTATGTTCTTTATTTACAAGTACTGTTTCATTTGTGCCTTCGGAATTTGTCTCCTCTATCACTTCATCCTTACCCGGGTCTTGTATGGTTTCAGTTTTTGTTTCTGTTACATTTTCTGTTTTTTTCTCTTTTCCAACCGAGCCGTATAATTCTTTGTATTTTTGGCTGGTAAGCCAAACAGAAAGCTTATCACCTTTTTTAGGATAAATACCATAATTTATATTATTCCATACCCTAATATCACTTGGGCGAACGGAGTATTTTATAGATACATTATATAGGTCTTCTTTTTCATTTATATCATGAAAAACAAGCTCACGGTTTGAAGTGCTGATAATATATCTTTTATCTTCTACTATATAGTCTGATACTTTGTAATATGAAAATGTTTCTTCATGATTTACCGAAGCAGTCCCTTCATTACCATCAAAGATAGGCTTAAATCCGTATTTTTCTATATCATTTGATGCTTCATAATTAGCTGAAAATTCTTTGAATTTACCTCTGGGAATTTTTATCAGGTAACCATCTTCAAATACCGGGGTAACATCGCTCAGCATTTGTGAATTAAGGTCGCGTATTGTTTCTACATCGGTATTACAAAGCTCGGCAATTTTATTAATTGTTATTGCAGATTTTATTACTAATCTGTCATACTCTATTGGCTTTCCCCATTCAATATCTTTGAATCCATATTTTGCAGGATTAAGGCAAATGAGTGCAACCGCTATATATTGGGGAACATAATTTCTTGTTTCTTTTGGAAGGTAATCTCTTAGTGTCCAAAAATCAGTTGAACCCGATTTCTTAATAGCGCTTGTTATTCTTCCGGGTCCGGCATTATAAGAAGCCATTGCAAGATACCAATCGCCAAAAGATTTATAAAGATCTTTTAAATGTCTTGCAGCCGCATCTGTTGCTTTTTCAGGGTCACGCTTATCATCAGTGTATCCATCATAATACAAGCCGTAAGCCGAGCCAGTTGTTGGCATAAATTGCCATAATCCAATTGCTCCTGCCCATGAGCTAATTTTAGGATCTAGTCCTGATTCTATCATTGCAAGATATATCAACTCTTCGGGGGCATTGTTTTCACGGAGAATTGACCTCATTAAATTTGAATACTTACCCAACCTATAAAACCATTTATCCATATACTTCCTGCCTGTACCAGTAAAATAAGTAATATAGTCCTGAACAGCACCGTTTTCTACTTGTGGTACATCATTGCCTTGCGGAAGCTCATCAGGGTTAAATGTGTTGGTAAATGATTTCTTCTCAATTTTTTCGTACTTAATGCCTAACTTAGAAGCAACCTTGAATACTTTGTGTTTTTCATCAATATCGCTGTTGGTTGTAATAAAATCCTGTACTATACTTGTTGTAATTTCCTTGTAATCTTTTTCCCAGCCATAATGTTTTTCAAGATTCTTCGTATCAATTTTGCCGAGGTTTTTTAAAGCCGCTTCAAATTCCTCGCGGGAAGATTTTGAATCAGCCTGCTCATTGAAATGTAATGCTTTTGTATAATGAATCCTTGCATTTTCAAGCGCAGTATATACGCTCACTGAATCCTTTTTCTTTTTCACATCACCAGACTCTTCATCTGTACTTGAACCGCTGCATCCTGAGAGATATTGAAGAGAGATAAAGCCAAAAAGTATATATAGAAGTATGGATTGTCTTTTCATATATTTGATTTCTCCTTTGTTAATTTTGCTAAAACACCAATTTCAGAACCGAATATAAAATTTTCAACTATTAAAATCAAGTTATTTATTAAACGAATACCGCAATCTACATATAAATATGATAGATAGCGTTCATCTATTCCTGTTTTCGGCTAATTTGGTAAGATTTTTAAGTGTATATAACTTATAACCTTTTTAAGTTAAACTTGTTCCCATATAAATTATAATATTTAAAATATAGTAATGGGAACTAAACATATTGATCTTGGTTTTGCTGATTATAAAAAGGTATGGGACCTTCAAAAGGAAACTCATTTAAAAAAGCAAAATTCAAATATAGATGATGTTCTATATACAGTTGAACATAATCATGTATATACATTAGGTAAAACAGGAATCAGGGATCACATATTAATAAGTGATGAAAATATGAATTTAATGGGTATATCATATTACGAAATTGATAGAGGCGGAGATATTACATATCATGGACCTGGTCAATTGGTAGTTTACCCAATTTTAGACCTAAATAATTACTACAAAGATACTCATCGCTATTTGCGTGAGCTTGAAGAAACCGTAATATTAACACTAAAAGAAATTGGAATAGATGCTCACCGTGAAGAAGAATATACCGGTGTATGGGTTGGTGAAGAAAAAATTTGCGCTATAGGGATAAAAGTCTCAAAATGGATAACTATGCATGGAATTGCATTTAATATTAATACTAACTTGAGCTATTTTGATAAGATTATCCCATGCGGAATATTTCATAAAGGAGTTACAAGTGTAGAAAAAATAACTGGTAATAAAGCGGACTTTGAAGAAATAAAAGAAATTTTTGTATATAATTTTAAAAAAGTGTTCAAAACGGTATAATTACTACTAAATTCCGTTAGTAAAATAAATTAATAAAACCTTAAATTTTATCTTGTTTTTTAAATCTCAAAATAGCAAATTGTTCTAATCAACAATTAAAAGTATCATTTTATTGCATATTGTAAACAATTTTTATCAGCAGTATGTATAAAATCGATACTGAAATTTATTATTATATTGGTATTTTTAATACCGGTTAACTATTTTTATAAATCAACTAGGAGATGATTTAAATGCAAAATTTATCCAAATTATTGTTAATTTTTTTATTGGCAATATCTTCAAGTTTTATTGGCTGGAATAACTTCAGCACAAGCAACAACCCGGGTAATATAACTGATTACTATTATTACCAAGGCAGCAGGTACTATCTAAATCAAAAACCCGATATGATATATATAAAACTTAAAAACGTCATCTCAAAAGGCGAGTTTATTAACCTGTTCGGTTCAATTGGTGATACCCCTTCAGATTACTCATTTGAAAAAAATGAAGTAAGTCAATTCATCAAACTTAGAGGTGCTCTTGATGATGCATCTATGAATAATGTTATCAACCAGGTAAAAACATTTGCACAGGTTGATTTCGCTTCTCCGGTATTCGGAATGAAAGAAGGCATGGGTAATGCTAATACTTTAATAGGCTGTGAAAACAATATTATTGTACAGTTCAAACCGGTTTACAACAAAACACAGATAGAGCAATTCCTAAACAGCAAAGGGCTTACTATCATTAAAGAGCTTGAACTCTCCGGCGGTCTATCATTCATAATTCAGATTCCCAATACAGAATATATGTCATCGCTGGATTTTGCTAACGATATTTATTCAAGCGGTATGGCTAATTACTCAGACCCCGGTTTCTTTTATACAAATTTACTTCAGTACATTCCAAATGACCCGTTTTTTCCACAACAGTGGTCTGCAATAAATACGGGGACCAACATCCCTGTAACAGGTACGGGTACCCCAGATTGTGATATGGGATTGGATACTGCATGGAATCAGACTCTTGGTATTTCGCAGTGCAGGATATCTATTGTAGATTCAGGTATTGATACAACTCACCCTGATTTAGCTGCAAATGTTGTGAACGGGTTTAATTTCAATTACTTTTCCAACACATACGGTGGTATAGATGATTATGGACACGGAGCATCATGTGCAGGTATTGTAGCAGCCATAGGAAACAATAGCTTGGGCATTTCAGGTGTTGCCCCTAACACTAAAGTTTTTTCTGCAAAAATATTCAACTCAGCCGGAAGCACAAATTCTACAGCAATAGTTAATGCTATGATAGGTGTCAGGACATTTGGAAACTGCTGGATTAGCAGTAATTCATGGGGCGGTGGTTCACCTATCGCTGCTGCTGATAATGCTATACTTGATGGAACTACTATTGGCAGAAACGGAAAAGGTATTGTTTGGGTTTTCGCAACCGGAAACGGCAATGGAGCGCTTAGCTGGCCTTCTACATTAACAACAGTTATTTCGGTTGGAGGCAACAGTCCGTGCAATCAAAGGAAATCACCTTCAAGCTGCGACCTTGAAAATTTCTGGGGAGCAAACTTTGGGACAGGTCTTGATATTGTTGCTCCTTGCGTAAAGATTTATGCAACTGTTCAGGGCGGAGGATATACGAATTCATTCAACGGAACCTCCAGCGCAACTCCAAATTGTTCCGGTGTAGCAGGACTTTTGCTTTCAAAAGATTCTACACAATCATGGGATACAGTAAGAGCAAGAATTAACAGAACAGCTTTAAAGAAGGGTGCATATTCATATACATCAGCAGGACCACTTCCTCAGCTTGGTAATACATGGAACAATGAAATGGGTTATGGAATTATCAATGCAAATCTTGCATTACTTGCGGTTGGACCGCCCCCGCCGCCACTCACTAATGATGTGATTGTCGGACCATTTTTAAGTTTACCAGGCTCATTTACAATTAACCTGCCTTACACAATAAGGGGCAGAGTTACTAATGGCGGTACTGCAGGTCAAACAAACTTACCTATAAGATTTTCTATAAACGGTACTATACAGACAACAAACACTATTGCGAACTTACCCTCTGGTGCAGTTGATTCCTCTTCATTCACATGGACACCAACTGTCCTTGGAAGTTATACTTTAAGAATCTTCAGCGGAGCTGCTACCGATCAAAACAGAAACAACGATACAATTACAACTGTTGTGAATGTTCAGCCATCCGGTCTTGGTAATGTTCAGTCACAATTTATCTGCAGAAACGGACTTAACATCTTGATACCACAGCAGGGAACTGCTAACCCTGATTCAATTGTAGTCAATTTCCCGAATGCTTATAACGTAGTTGATGTTAATGTTAGGATTGATACTGTTTTTCATACCTGGGTTTCTGACTTAACATTCAACTTAAGACGTGCTGCAACCACTATTCCAATAATCTCGGGAGTTGGTGGCTCCGGTGATAACTTCATTGGAACTGTCCTAAATGACTCGGCAGCAAACCCAATTTCAGGAGGAACTGCTCCATTTACCGGTACATGGAGACCTTCAACCCCGCTATCAGGGTTTAATGGTCTTCCTGTCAACGGTTCATGGGTACTTACTATTGTTGATGGAGTTGCAGGAGACTCGGGTGTGCTTAGAGCTTGGTGCATACAGTTAACATACCAGTCAATAATAGGTGGTATTCAAACAGTTGAAATACCAAATTACTATTCACTTGCTCAGAATTATCCTAATCCGTTCAATCCAACTACTTCAATTAAGTTTTCAGTTCCAAAAGCTGTGAATGTATCATTGAAGATATTTGATGTATTGGGTAAAGAAGTTGTTACACTTGTAAACGAAGTTAAACAGCCGGGATTCCATACTGCTGATTTCAATGCTTCAAATCTTGCAAGCGGAATATACTTCTACAGAATAGATGCTGGTGAGTTCACAGCAGTAAAGAAAATGATGTTGATAAAATAACTCAGATTTAGTATTAAACCAAAGGGGATCTAACTTTTTAGATCCCCTTTTTTTATTTCGTTTCCTCTTACTTCATGGTGTCAGTAATTCTTCAGATAACACAAAAAAGGACATATAAAAAGGGGATGAATTGGGTTTAATCTATTATCACACGAAACAAACATTATTGTTTGCAATAGACTAGTAGGGACAACATATAAAACCATGCTAAATACCATGAAACAAGTAGTTTTATCCAAAAAACTAACTTGTTTTTTAATAATTATTAACTTATTTTTTTCAATTAAAAACTCAATTTATCAAATAATTTAGGAGTGCAAAATGAAAAGGAATGTTTTTTCCGTATTATTTATCATATTAGCTCTATGCTTTAGTTTTTCAGCATGGCAACCCATGGAGCAGAAATCAGATATCACAAAATTTTATTATTACCAAGGACAACCCTTTCAATTAACATTAAAAACTGATATGCTATTTGTTAAGCTAAACAAAGAGTTGTCTGAAAACGAATTCAGAACAGTTATTGCTCCATTAGGCAATGTATCCCTCAATGCTTTAAATTATATTGCTGGAGACAAACGGTATTTTGTTAACCTTAGCTCAGTAAAAAATGAATGGGCATTAATTGAAACTGTGAACCGTTTGAATATGAATACAGATATTCAATATACTTCACCAGTATTTTCACCTGATAACGGGAAAACACTAATAGGAGTAGAAGACGAGGTTATTGTACAGTTCAAACCGGATGTAACAATAAACACTATCAATTCATATCTATCATCTAAGAACTTGAGTATTATCAAGGATATGAATTTATCTGGTGGTGCCTCATACTTAGTTAAAGTTATGCAAAATATTTCTGCAATTGATGCTGCAAACGATCTTTATATGTCGGGACTTACTAACTGGGCTGAACCGAATTTAATGTTCACAAACCTATTTTGCTATGATCCCAATGATACCTTCTACCCACAGCAATGGTCTTTAAAGAATCTTGGCAATAACATACCTGGTGGAATTACCGGTACAGTTGATTGCGATATGGATCTTGATAGCGCTTGGGATATTACGCTTGGAAATGCGAACTGTAAAATTGCAATAAGCGATACAGGTGTGGATACTCTACACGAAGATCTTGTTAATAATATGGTAGTGGGATCCGGCTATGATTTTTGGAATAATGATCCTTGGGCTTGGGATGACGGCAATCACGGAACAGCATGTGCAGGAATTGTTTCAGCACAAGGTAACAACAATCTTGGTATTTCTGGTGCTGCACCAAATTGCAAACTGATCCCTGTAAAATGGCTAAGCGCTACTGGAAACGGAAATTATGCAGGCGCAACAAGCGCTACGGTTTGGTCTTACCAAGTAGGCGCATGGATAATTAGCAATTCATGGGGTTTTGTAGGCGGAGCAAGTTCTGCGTTAGACCAAGCAATACTTGATGCAGTTACACTTGGCAGATTTGGTAAAGGCTCACTTTTTGTTGTTGCCTCTGGTAACGAGAACGGTGCAATGAGGTTCCCTGCAAGCACAAATCCAAATTGTCTAGTAGTAGGTGGAATAAGTCCATGCAACCAGCGAAAATCACCTTCTAGCTGTGATTTAGAGTCATGGGGAGCAAGTTTCGGAAGCAATCTTGATCTTGTTGCTCCTTGCGTAAAAGTATATACTACAGATAGAACCGGCACTCCGGGATACTCAACAGGAAATTATTTTGCTACATTTAACGGCACTTCCAGTGCTACACCAAATGTAGCTGGTGTGGCTGCGCTTGGTTTTTCTAGAGATAGCACAATGAGATGGGATACGTTGAGGTCTAGAATTGATAGAACATGCGAAAAACGAGGTGCATATTCATATACTAGTCCAGGACCCCGAAACCTTGGTCAATGGAACAATGAAATGGGTTACGGCTTAATTAATGCAAGGTTACTATTATTGAGCCTTGGACCGCCCCCACCACCGCCTGCTAATGATGTAGTTGTAGGACCATTTTTAAGTTTACCAGGCTCATTTACAGTTAACCTGCCATACACTATCAGGGGCAGAGTTACAAATGGTGGTACTGCAGGTTACACCAATCTGCCAATAAGGTTTTCAATAAATGGTACTATACAGACAACAAACACAATTGCAAACTTACCTTCAGGCGCAGTTGATTCCTCTTCATTCACATGGACACCAACTGTCCTTGGAAGTTATACTTTAAGAATCTTCAGCGGAGCTGCTACCGATCAAAACAGAAACAACGATACAATTACAACTGTTGTAAATGTTCTGCCATCCAATCTTGGTAATGTTCAGACACAATTTATCTGCAGAAACGGACTGAATATCTTGATCCCACAACAGGGAACTGCTCCCCCGGATTCAATTGTTGTCAATTTCCCGAATGCTTTTAACGTAGTTGATGTTAATGTTAGGATTGATACTGTTTTTCATACCTGGGTTGGAGACTTAACTTTCAACTTAAGACGAGCTACAACCACTATACCAATTATCAGCCAAGTTGGCGGCTCCGGTGATAACTTCATTGGAACTGTCCTGAATGACTCGGCAGCAAACCCAATTTCAGGAGGAACTCCTCCATTTACCGGTACATGGAGACCTTCAACCCCGCTATCAGGGTTTAATGGTCTTCCGGTTAACGGTTCATGGGTACTTACTATTGTTGATGATTTTGCAGGAGACTCGGGTGTGCTTAGAGCTTGGTGCATACAGTTAACATACCAGACATTAATAGGTGGTATTCAGACAATTGAAATACCAAATTACTATTCACTTGCTCAGAATTATCCTAATCCGTTCAATCCAACTACTTCAATTAAGTTCTCAGTTCCAAAAGCTGTGAATGTATCATTGAAGATATTTGATGTACTGGGTAAAGAAGTTGCTACACTTGTAAACGAAGTTAAACAGCCGGGATTCCATACTGCTGATTTCAATGCTTCAAATCTTGCAAGCGGAATATACTTCTACAGAATAGATGCAGGTGAGTTCACAGCAGTAAAGAAAATGATGTTGATAAAATAACGAAGTTATTTTGCAATCTTAATAAGACTTGTAAAATATTATTCAGATTTAGTATTAAACCAAAGGGGATCTAATTAATAGATCCCCTTTTTTATTTAAGCTGTAAGATAATAGTGGCACAGACATTCCTATCTGTGTTTATAATTCTCTTTTGACTTTAGTAGCACGGTAATACATTCATGGTATTTGGAACATCCGGTCCTCACACGTTTTTGAGTTTGCGGGCTTATCTGTGAATAAACAAACTCTAACCATGGAATACATGCTAATAAAAATTCTCATTCCAATTTATCATTAAAATACCAACCCTCGTAACTACACGGATCTTCTGTAATACCAGCTTTTATAGGATTATCATACATATAAGTCAACTTTTCATTATACTCATTTTCATCCCTTAATATCCTGTCAAATGATTCATCTTGCCAA
>CAMTUP010000003.1:0-325254 GCA_947084945.1 uncultured Ignavibacteria bacterium
GAAAAGTTATCCAGTTGCCGTCAGGCGAAAAATCAGGGGTTCCGCAAAGCCCAGTTACAAGTTGTCTTTTGTTTGTTCCGTTAGTATCTATTAAAAAAATACCTGTTGTTGAATGTGTGTTATCAATATGAAAATAAGCAACTGTATGTCCGTCTGGCGACCATGACGGCTGATAATCAATAATACTTGCACCTGAAGGTGGAGGCGGTGGATCATTTGGTTTTATAATATCATCATCTTTGCAAGTATTAAATAATGCTAAGAAAATTATTAATGAAAAATATATAATTATAGTTTTCATAATAAAATTATAAAATGATAAAATTAATTAACATAAATGAATAGTGAGATGTATGGCTAAAGGTAATTTTATTGAATAATTTTGACATACCGCAATTCCTTTCTAAAGGAAAAATCGGAAAATTATAGTTATACAAATATAATATCTACCCCCCCCCCCGATAAAATGACTTTTGTCGTAATAAAATATGATTAATATCCTTTTAATGTAAGAATATTTTAATTTACTTTTTAACTTTTCAAAAATAATAAGAAATAAACACCTCCCTTCAGAGATATTTTTAGGCTTTATAAAAAACCGATAATTACTATTGAAAAATCAACAAAAATCATTATATTTGTTTTAATATTACTCCGAAAGAGTTCCTTCGGAGCAAACGGAGGCAAATGACAAAAAAGTATCTAAACATAATTCCCCTTTTTTTTATATTGGTTTGTGTTAGCTGGACTGGTTTTCCTGGCTTGTTTCTGAGTTCAGTAATTTACTCGCAGCCAATTTCTGCTGATGAACTTACAGCAGATAAAATTTTCGAAAAAGTTGATAATTCAATTGTTGTCGTACTGGCGTATGATAATCTTGGGAATGTATTCCAGGGTTCAGGCGTAGTTATTAATAATGAAGGAATGATAGTTACTAATCACCATGTTTGCAAAGATGCGAGCAGAATTGAGATAAAACATTATTCCAAAGAGATAAAAAACGTTAAAATATATAAATACGATGAGGTAAAAGATATATTAGTTTTAAAAACAAATGACGCAACATTTACCCCCATTACATACGGTAACAGCAGTAATTTAAAAACAGGACAAAGGATATATGCGGTCGGTTCACCTGAAGGATATGAGAATTCAATTTCAGAAGGAATAGTAAGCGGATTCAGAACTGACGAAAATAATGTTAAGTTGATACAAATGACTTGCCCTATAACAGATGGTTCAAGCGGCGGTGCTGTTCTTAATTCAAAAGGTGAATTAATTGGTTTGAGTGTAAGCGGTCAGCATGAAGGTAGTCTATACTTTGCTGTGCCAATAAACGATGTGTTTGCACTGCTTGGGATTGACAACTCTGTTTCAGAAGTAAATGACCCTGCTATGTATTACGAAAAAGGAACACTTGCAACAGAGAATAAGAATTATAAAGAAGCTGAAATAAATTTTTCAAAGTATCTTGAAAGATTTTCAAATGATGTGAGCGCTTATTATAACCGAGGTTATGCAAGATTTAAGCTTAAAGATTACAAAAAGGCAATCAGTGATTTTTCAACAGTACTTGAAACCGGCTCAACAAGCGAATCGTTTTTCTATAGGGGCAATTGTTATTATTCACTTAAAGAATACAATAACGCATTAGCTGATTACACTAAGGCATTAGAGCAGGAACCTGATAATTATGATATATATTTTAACAGGGGTTATGCAAACTTCAAGTTAAAGAACTACACGGATGCAATAAGTGACTGGAAAAGAGCAATAGCATTGAATCCCGAGTACGAAAGTGAATTGGCTATAAAAATAAAAATAGCTGAAGAAGAGATCAGTAAAATAAAAAAGTAACACTCAATAAATAATGCAGCCGGATAAATTCAGAAGTTCAAATCAATTTTACTTACTTTTTGGAGTATTGATACTCACAATAATTTTAGTCGGGCTATATATTGGTTTTTTATAGCAGCTCTAAAATAGCAGTTTAAAATACGCAAACCCCCGCCCTTCAAATTATTTTTACTATAATAATTAATATTATTTAAAATTATGCAATTTATATATTTTATCAGACCGCATAAAGAAAATTTTGCTGAGACTATGACTGAAGAGGAAGGCAATATTATGGGAACGCATTTTTTATATCTTCAGGAACTGTTAAAAAAAGGTAAGTTAATATTAGCAGGACCCGAAACAACTGGTAAATTTGGTATCGCAATAATTGAAACTGAAACCGAAGAAGAAGCAAAGGACATTATGAATAATGACCCTGCTGTAAAATCAGGTATTGTTACATCTGAGATATATCCATACAGAGTAAGCCTTTTGAAGGCGAAATAATGAAATAGCGATATGAAAAAATAGGGAAATAGCTAAATAGCCACTGAAATTTAAAATAAAAAGCAGAGCCAATAAATTAGACCTGCTTTAATATTCTTTTTAGTAGTGAAATTCAAAAACATCATCTTACAAATTCATCGCTTCACTATTCCACCATTTCTCTTTTTCACTATTTAGGTTACTCTTTCTTCTTAAATTCCATTGAAACTGAATTCATACAGTAACGTAAGCCGGTTGGTGCTGGTCCGTCATCAAAAACGTGACCCAAATGCGCATTGCAATTTGAGCATGTAACTTCTGTTCTTTTCATTCCTAAAGTGTTATCTGTTTCTTCTTTAACACTTTCATCTTTAATAGGTTTAAAGAAACTTGGCCAACCGGTGCCTGATTCGAATTTAGTATCTGAACTGAAGAGATCCTGTCCGCAAACTATACATGCATACTTGCCTTGATCGTGGTTATCCCAATACTTGTTGCTAAAAGGACGTTCAGTCCCCTTTTCCTGTGTAACTTTGTACTGCTCATCTGAGAGCTTTTCTTTTAATTCTTCTTTAGTCATAACTGGTTTAAATTCTCCGCATATGTTTGTTGAATCTGTTTGTTTAGTAACCTGTATATTAACCGCTACATTACCAGACTTTTGTGAGCATCCGGCAAGCATAAAAACTGATATTATTGCTGCTAATATAGTCATATTTTTATTTCTGTTTGATTATTAATTACAAACATATATGAGGCATATAATGTTTCAGGGATTTAGGTTATGCCAAATTAATAAATTTTTATTAATAAAACGAGATATTATATTATGATATGTCGAACCAAGAGCAGAAGATAATTGTTTTGATAGCTGTAGTAATATTTGTTATTATACTGATAAGGGTAATGTTTTGAACATTCAACCAAAGGGAACCTTAATAAATAACTGAATTATAGTTCTTCATAAAAATGCATACTTAAACTTTAACAACAAGTGATAGTTAATAGTTTATTCTTATTTCCACAAATGTTTGCGTTGATTATCATTTCTCAATCTGGAGTTTGAATAAACAATACTTTCCCAAGCAGGAGCTTGGGAAAGAGAAGCCCTGCGGTGAGTAGGTATTGAGAAAGATGTGCAGGATTCTCCGTCCCAAACTCCAGTTTGGGACGGAAATTGCTTGTGAAACTCCTGTTTCTTATTACAGCAATGTTTCAATAAGTACGCAATCCCGAGTACTCGGGATGATGAACCTGAATTATTAAGATTCAACACAAGCTAAAAAATATTTTTCATTGTAAATAAATTAGAATAATTTTAAAATATTAATTATATTTGTATTGTAAGTCAGTTTGATAAGTTCCATAAATATAATACAGATTATCCCTTCCACTGAGAGATTTCCAAAATATCTCCCATATAATTTTTATTTCACTTAAGACTGGTTTTTCAGATCTTTAATCATTTTTAAATAAATATTGATGAAAAACGCCAAATCACCGAAGAAAACTTTTGTATTAGATACCAATGTTATTTTGCATGATCAAACCTGTATCAATCAGTTTAAGGAGCATGATATTGTGATTCCAATTACAGTAATAGAGGAGCTTGATCATTTTAAACGCGGGAGTCAGGTTATTAATCTGAATGCAAGAGAATTTGCCAGAACATTAGATAATCTTACCGGTTCTACCCTCTTTAATGGCGGCGTACCTCTGGGAAAAGGAAAGGGCAAAGTATCAATTGCTTTAAGCCGGGGATTGAGTGATGAAATCCGTGAAATTTTCAAGGAAGATACTCCTGACCACAGGATACTAAGCACAGCTCTTGAGATACAGAAAAAGAAGAAGAATAATTCTGTTATACTTGTCAGCAAAGATGTTAATTTAAGGATGAAAGCTAAAGCAGTAGGGGTTAATGCTGAGGATTACACTACAGATAAGATCACAAATGTAGAAGAACTTTACAGTGGCAAAGAAACAATAGAAAATTTTAGTCATGATATAATTGAAAAACTTTACCAGCCGCCATTTGAAGTCCCTATCAAAACACATTTAAAGAAATCAAAAACAGAGATTGTCCCAAATAAATATCTGGTACTAAGAAATTCAAGCCATTCAGTACTTGCTTCAATGGATCTGAAGAATCAGGTATTAAGAAAAGTCGATAAAAATCCTGTTTACGGAATAAAGCCGAGGAATGCTGAACAGACCTTTGCAATTGATGCATTAACGAACCTGAATATACCACTTGTTACAATAACAGGTAAAGCAGGCACAGGCAAGACACTGCTTGCGCTTGCATCAGCTTTAAATGTAAAGAAAAATTACAGACAGATATATATTGCAAGACCTGTAGTACCACTTAGCAATAAAGATATAGGTTATTTGCCGGGTGATGTGGAAAGCAAACTTGCACCATACATGCAGCCTCTATGGGATAATTTAAAGGTCATACAGGACCAGTATTCCGAGACGGAAAAACATCATCAAATGATAACGCAAATGGTTAAAGATCAAAAACTGGTAATTGAGCCATTAAGCTACATCAGGGGCAGAAGTTTACAGCGGATATTTTTTATTGTTGATGAGGCGCAGAATTTAACACCACACGAAGTAAAAACAATAATTACAAGAGTAGGCGAAGGAGCAAAAATTGTGTTAACCGGTGATGTTTACCAGATAGATCACCCTTATCTTGATTCGCAATCAAACGGATTGACTTATCTGATAGAACATTTCAAGGGTCAGGATGTATATGCTCATATTAATTTATTAAAGGGTGAGCGTTCCGAGCTTGCTGAGTTGGCAAGTAATTTACTGTAAAAGATTTTTTCAGCATTTGCTTATTTAAGTTTTAACAAATTTTGTTTTGCAAGTTCGTTATTAGGGTCAATTTCAATTGCTTTCCTGTAGCTTTCTTTTGCATTTGGAATATCATTCATTCTTTCATAACATGTGCCAATATTATTATAAGCCGATGAGAATTTAGCATCTGTTTTTACTGCCATTTCAAAATTTTCAATTGCCTGCTTATACATTTCCTGATCCATATAACACATACCAATATTATTATAATATCCCGCTGATTTATCAGGACTCATTTTTATCAAATCTTTCAATTCTTCAATAGCCTTATCGTAATTCTTAGCTTGGTAATTTTTGTATGATGATTCTTCAAGGAGTCTCAATTTTTCAAGATTCTCATCTTTGATAACAGGCGGCATTTGCTGCTGCATGTTGCCGTTCTGCTCAGATAACTGTTGAGGAGGCATACTCTTTAATTCCTGCAGCATTTGAGATGCATTGTTATAATTTGGAGCGAATGCCGTTAACTTTTCGAGCCATTTTACAGCCTCGCCTAAATCCCCTTTTCTGTGGTACATTTGCGAAAATGTAAACTGAGGCTCAGGTGAAAGTGTATCAAGTAAATATGCCTTATTAATATACCAGTAAGCCGAATCATAATTAGCTTTAACCATAAATATCTTGCCGATATTGTTATGGGCGATAAGTGTTTCTTTTCTAAGATCTATAGCTTTTCTGTAATATACTTCTGCAATATCAAAATTTCCTTTGTTTGCATAAATATTTCCAAGGTTAACATATGTAACAGTACCGGGTCTGCCTTCAGCACTTAGAAAAAGAATATCATTGGTTTTCCATTCAGCGTTTCTTGTAATTGTCATATAACAGAAGAGTATCAAAACAGCCCCCGATAATACCATTATCAGATTGTAATATTTTTGTGTAAAATACCTGATAAGTACTGCTGCTATTATTATACTAAAGAACATTGATGGGATATACAGAAATCTATCAGCCATAAAATTCATTGTTGGAACAATATTCAAAACAGGAAGAAGTGTTACAAAGAATATCAGAATAGCATAAGAAATATACGGTGCTCTTTTTATGAAAAATACAGAAGCGCTACCCATAACCAGTATAAATATAATTGCATAAATAGCTCGAAATTCTGTTATGCTAGATATATCGGGCATGTAGCCGCTATAGTGATACAGCATGCCATACGGAGCAATAGAAAGCCTGAAATATAATGGTACAGTCTGCAGCATTGTCAGGATTGCAGTTATAGTATCTCTACCATAAAAGTAAAAATACGTTTCTCTTGGTATAACATTGCTTAAAGCCCACCACCTGAGGAGCATGAACAATCCTGAGAGTATGATTAACGAGCCATACATTACAATTCTTTTTTTCAACAGCTCTTTGAACTCACTTCTGTTGATTATCATATCGTAAAGAATGATAACAACCGGAAGCGTAATAGCCATTTCTTTTGAAAGAAGAGAAAGGAAATAAAGCAGAAGTGTTAAAATTAGATTTTTATATGATGGCACTTTACTGTATTTAAGGTAGAAAATAAATGCAGCAAAAAAGAATGTGCAGGCAAGTCCGTCTGTCCTGCCGCTAACCCATGCAACAACTTCTGTGTGAATTGGGTGGACAGCAAAGATGAGAGCAGCAATGAGAATTGCATAATCTTTATATGCAGATTGTGTCTTTTGGAACATTAACAGAAGAAGAGAAAAGAATAAGAGTACATTAATAATGTGTATCAGGATATTTGTTAAATGATAACCCATAGGATTGAGCTTCCAAATGCTGTAATCAATAGCATACGAAGTAGAAACTACAGGTCTGTAATATGCCCCGATAACTTTATGGAAGCCAAGCTCACCGGTAAAGAATTTTGGGATGTTAGAAAGTGAAGTAATTGTAGGATCACCCTGAACAACAGATTCATCATCAAAAACAAATTCATTTTGAAGAGCATTTGCATAAACTGCAAATGAAACAATTGCAAGGATTATGTATAATACAGTTTTACTTATTTTTGACTGCTGATACTTTTTCTGATTTTCTTCTTTATTCTTAGGTTGATATTTAGCCATTATATTTTAATAAGCCTGTATTATTTCAATTTTGCACCAAGATATATATAGTGTATTGTAAATATTCATAGAGAGACTGCGGCATCTTTCCATTTCCAGTTTGCCAAACTAATAGGGGTGGCTGTATTATTGTAATTTTCGAACCATTCGTTAATATTTAGTGCCGGTTCATGCATAATTTCATTAATCGAAACATCACCCGGATTCTGAGATCGTGTTAAATTACATAAAATCAGCATAAAGCCTAAAATGAATAGGAATTTAATTTTCATATTATTGCATAAATTGATAAAATATATTCGTAAATTTACAGAAATAATTACAGGATTACAACGAAAATGAAAAATACAGGATATTACAAATTTTACATAAGTTTATCAATAAGTTTAACATTAATTTCATCAATTTTCCTAAGTGCTTGCGGTAATATTCACCAATCACCTGATGGGGCAATTGTAGCATTTATAGTTGCTGCAGAAAAAAGAGATATGACAAAAGCATGGAATATACTGAGTCCGGAATTGCAGGCATACTATAATAATTTAGGAGAGAAGATGCGAAAATCTGGCAAAGGTGCTTTGGAAAATGAAATTGCAAAAATTACAAAATTCAGAAGTGTAAAGAAAGATTACATGATACAAGTTGATAGTACAATGAATGCAAATGTAAAGTTAATTACTATTGGTGGTCCTACACATTTAATTGAAACTGTTCAGATTGATGGTAATTACAAGATAAAAGATGAAAAATCTTTGCGAAATTTGCTTAACGTGATAACTGCTGAAATGAGTAAAAAAGATGGGTATTAATATTTAATGATTAAATGATTGCATCAAAAAGTCGGAAGATTTAGATGTTAAAGTTCTATAAGACTACAAAAGTCTATAATTAACTAATAAATAGAAGGGATTCTGCGTTAATATAATAATTCCGCAGAGTCCATAAAGCGGAGACACTGCGGGTACAAAATAAGTTTTTCAGAACTTATATTTTCTAAAATATATGATAAGACTTTTGTAGTTTTATATTTAATTAATACAAGTAAGAGGACTCTGCGTTAATATAATAATTCCGCAGAGTCCATAAAGCGGAGACACTGCGGGGTACAAAATAAGTTTTTCAGAATTTATATTTTCTAAAATATATGATAAGACTTTTGTAGTCTTATATTTAAAAAAGGCGTCCCGTCTAACGGAAACCATTAAACGGGACTGCTAAAGATTCAAATTACCTTAATTCCAAATTATTTATTTTCAAATCTGAAAGTATCCCAAATAGGAGATACCAGTCTGTAATCTCCAAATCCGGTATTATCGACAAAAACAAATTGCTTGTTATCTTGGTAGTATTCCCAAATTTCATATGGCTTTGAATCCATATCATATGGACGTCTTTCAATATTATTAGGCTCACCAAAAATTATGTAAACCATTCCCATATCGGTTCGCCAGCCTTGTGAATAAGTGGTGGAAAAGAATTTGTTTGCGCTCTTTACCCTCCTGTAATATTCCTGCATAACTTCATTTCTTTTAGTATTAGGGCTTGGGTCTTTTTTCTTCCAGAACTCAAGGAATCTTTTCTGTTTTTCAGTATCGGTTTTTCCGTTACGCATAAAATCTATTTCATCACTTTTAGCTATATACTGAAGCTGCTCAATCAGTCCATTAATTTCTTTGAGCGGCATAGGAAAATCATCAGTTAAATTCTCGAAATATGATTTAGATGTAGAGTTATAATTATTGCTTGCTGCAGTAATTTCAATTGTATATTTGCCAAAACCAAGATCAGCAGTCGGGACGGGCATAAATATCATGTTCTGGAATGAAAGTCCACCGGATAGCTCAATGGTTTCTTTTTTATTATACACTTCCTTTTTTTCTATATCATAGATACGGCAATTCACATCAACTTTTTCATCATCATTATTTTTATAAACATAATAGAAGAGATAGAATGTATCAATTGATGCAACATTTCTCGCTACATCAGGAGTAATGACCTTTTTCCCATCAGTAGAAGCATACCTGGAAACTATCATTACATCACTTATGCTTATAGGTGGTGTTGAATAATCTACAACTTGAATTTTTTTGTTTTTTTCAGAGCGTTTTTTTGTGCTTTGTTCAAAGACAGATACTATCAGATCATAGTTTCCGGGAGGAAGGAATAAATTGCGTGTCAATATCTGAGAGTTCTGTGAAAGATACTCCTGCCCAGTTTCCTGTGTACTTACTTCTTCTTTAGAAATATTGTTGTAAATTACATTGCCATCTTTATCCTTTACATCAATGTTCAGATCAAACTTTGAAACGAAGGTGTTTTTTATTGTTTTGGATTTCTTGAATTCCATATTCTTTAATGGAATTTCCACATATATATCTACCCGTGAACGGGTTCCTTCGGTGGAATAGAAATTCAGAACATCCAGGTTAAATAGTTCAACTTCAACCGTCTTCAGTATCTGTGAAAACGAGGGGCTGTTATTATAGCTGATAAGAAAGCCTGCTAATATTGCTGTAAATAATATTCTCATGTTACATTGTTTTTAATGAGATTATTTGAATTAATATAAATTAATACATAGTTTCAGAAATTCAAATGAAAAAAGCTATGGTTAGATAAATGACTGTGAATACGACATTGAGGCATTAACACGCATAAATTTCAATGAGTTATATCACTCACTTGATAAATTAATTGGTGAAACTGAAAGAACAGACAATCTGCCATGTCAGTCATATAATACCAACAAATGGGAAAATAGTTTAAGTAAAGTCAGATAGTTTAATCTGACTTTACTTGTATTATAATTAACCTAATTTTACAAATTTAGCAATTGCTGGTATTTTATGCTGACCCGAAGAACTTGCTGACTTTGGTCTTAAAACAAAAAGCATATAATAACCCGGAGGCGCAATGTTGCCATTAGCTGGTGCCATTGCGGAATAACCAAACCCACCGTTAATCACAGGAGGAGATAATGTCAAACTTATGCATCGCTGATCCTGGTCAAATGCATGAGTTGTTGAGCCGGGTTTTATAAGTACGGCAGATTCTATAGGAACATCAGTATTTATACCGAAAGTTGTACCATAAGAAATATTAGTAGGAGGTGGCGAATTAAATTGAGGTCTTGCCCCTTCGAAAAGATAACCCGGGCTGTATATTTCCAGATTAGTAGATTCAGGACCTTCACTGCCGGCAGACCAAACATGACCGTCAGGCATAAGAATTGCCGTTGAATGATACTTACGCTCATAATTTTGCTCAAGCAAAGTTGTCCATAAACCGGTTGTTGGGTCATAAACTTCTGTCCATTTAACTGCACCAGCATAAAGACCTGAAGCATTACCGCCAACAATTAAAACCTTTCCATCAGGTAGAATTACGGCATTGGCATTGTTTCTTTCGTATGCCATATCACCTGTAGCTAACCAAGAAGGAGTGCGGACACCTAAATCAATTATTTCACAGGTTTTAGTTGCAATGCTGCCTGAATTATATTCACCACCGATGATTAAAACCTTTGCGCTTGTTTGACCCGGAAGCAGAGGCAAAAGAACTGAACAACCATGACCTCTATATAAGGTACGTGAACCACCAACATTATTCCATGCGGGTCCATCCGGTTTAAATCTCTTTGCTTGTGTATTTGGTATTGAATTAAATAATTCTCCTGCATAGTTGCCATAAGGAATTACATGAACACCCGGATAATTAGCAATGAATGGATTGTTAGCAGTTGGTCCAAGATATGACCATGAAGTATTAAGCGGATCTGGATTATAAATTTCCATATCATCGTTGAACACCAATTGATTAGGTTGGCTGCCATAATTATAACGGTAACCCCCTGAAACAACTACCTTTCCTCTATTTGCTGGTGGTTCTCCTAATAAAGTAAGAGTTGGATACCATCTGCCATCTTGCATTCTGATAAGATTATTCGAAAGAACTTCATAATTCCATGTTTCATTAACAGGATTAAAAATGTAGCTGAATAACATACCTCTTGCCCAGATATTATAATCAACGGGTGAACGATGCCCGCCGCCAACAAGAAGATTACCGTTTGCAAGAAAACAATGACCGCTGCAAAATAAACGGGCTTTGAAATCGGCAGGTGGTCACGGCGGGTCGGGTGGTGAATTCCATGAGGGCCAGTCGGGAATTTGTTGAGTGCTTATTGGATTTGAAGCAGCTTTAGGGTCCCAGATTTTTGTTTCAACCTGCAAACCAGTGGTGGGGTCAAATGCGCGGAAGTAAAGTACTTTCCAATTACCTGTATTAGGATTGTAGATTAAACATGCATGTACCGCTGTTTGCACTGTATCAAGCGGCTGGGTACCGTTATAAACGATAACCCATTCGCCCGGATGTGGATTTGACATAAAATAAATTCCTTTCTTGGATAATTATTTAATTTGTTATTTGATTAGAACTTGTCCTCCATAGTTTTAACGAAGGAGGATCATTTTTTTTGTGTTGATGATTATGTTATCAGATGTTAGTTTATAGAAATATAAGCCACTTCCATAAGAGTCAGCATACCAATTTGTTTCATAGCTTCCAGCTTTTAATTCCTGATTGACAAGTACAGCAACCTCTCTGCCAAGAATATCATATACAATCAATTTGATAAAAGACAATCTTGGTATATCTAACTTAATCTTTGTTTTCGGGTTAAATGGATTTGGAAAATTCTGTGAAAGCAAAAATGATTTTGGAATTTCATTTGAAACCAACTCTATTCCTATTGGCTGTGAATACTTTAAAGTAAGAAAATCTCTATAGCTGGTTGGACTATAAATTTCTCCGGTTGTATACACATTCCCTAAATTATCAAGAGTTATATCAATTACGCTTCCTTGCGGGTACAATGCAGTCCATTGCTCAACACCATTTGTATTATATTTTATTATTATAAGATTGGATTGTCTTACTCCGCCGAGGTAAACATTACCTGCTAAATCCAATGTGATTGAAACTCCAACTGCGAAAGAATAAGCCGGGGTAGTAGCCGACCATTGTAAGTTGCCAGCATTGTTGTATTTTAATAGAGTATAGCTGCTTAACCCTGTTACACCGGCAACAAATACATTACCTGATTTATCCACTTCTATATCATAAGCAATTCCACCGCTATACATCTTCATCCATTTTTCATTCCCGCTCGAATCATATTTAACTGTGAGGTAATCAACATTACAGTTCATATCACTGCTCATGCCAGTTACATATATATTTCCGGTATCATCTGCAGCAACCGCATTAGCCCAATCGTAAGCCGGGAAAGTGCAGGCTCCGTTATAACTTCTTGACCAAAGAGTATCTCCTGATGAATTAAATTTAATAGTAAAAAAATCTCGATAAGTACCGCTATAAGCCATTTCGCCTACCAAAATTATATTGCCAAACTTATCTAATGCCATATCTTTAACATATCCACCACCACCATCATCAAATGTTGTGCTCCAAAGCTGTGTTCCTGCATTAGTGTATTTTTTTAGCGTGAATTTGTTTATGGAATTACCCCCAACATATATATTTCCGGTTGCATCGAGTTCTATGTTAAATCCCGCAAAAATTGTTGAAGTTACAGTCCACACTATACTTCCAAACCGGTCATACTTTATTGTAGCTGGGTAACCAGTAACATAAACATTACCAAATGCATCAACTTTCATTTCTGTTGAATTTTCAGAACTATCCCCAGCCCTTGAATAAATCCTCACCCATGAAGTATCCCCGTTGGGTTTGTATTTAATTGTACAGTAGTCTCTATCATTTGTGAGCAATCCTTTAAGAACTCCATTAACATATACATATCCAGAATCATCAACAACAATGCTTCCAGCTGCATCCCTGTCATTTGCCGGTCCGTTATAAGTTCTTGCCCATTGCAAAGTGGGTTGTGCAAAAACACTTGAAGCAAACAATAAACTAATTAATATTAAAGTACCATTATACATTTTATTTCATTTTTTCAATAACCATTTCATTCCAGTAAATAATATTCTCATGATAATTGGTGTTTTATGAGATTATTTGAATTTTCCTAAAATTAATATATAAATATCTGAAATTCAAATGAAAAACTCGAAATTATTAATTCTATTAAAATTAACAAAATATTCAGATTTTTGGTTCTATTGATTTCACAAAAGAAAACCATATCGATAACTTCCCCGGCGGCTGGTGGGATGAAGAGTGGTTTGGCTTATATACTGCAGACGGCTTACCAAGAAAAGCAGTTGATGTATTAAGAGAATTGTGGAAGTAATAAATTTTCAAAATTAATGTTCAATAAAAAAGCGGATTACTTACCCGCTTTTTGTATTACATTTTTTAACTTCTTTCAAAATCTTTTAAAACCTTATATACTCGTATCCCTGCTTTTCAAGATCAATAATCCTGGCATATGCTCCAACTGCTAAAATTGTTATTCCGGGAAGCAGGTCTTTTTCAGTCCAGCCGTTATTTTGCATGGTAACTCCGCATAACTCAACATTAACACCTTCACCAAGAAGCTTATTTAATACATCTTTATTCGGATTAGATTCTGTACTTTTTGTATATTTTTTATACGATTCATCATTAAGAACAAAATACCCTGCTTTTAGATGTACTACGACACTTATCTTATAATTTTCTTTTGTAATTCCAAGAATTGTATATCGCTGTACTAATTTATCGGGATAAATAAGTCCTGCCCCTAAACCATCTTCTACATCAGCATTCTTCACTTCCCAAACAGAATTTAACCCGGTTGTGAATTCTAACTTATCAATTGTATTATTTTGAGCAAAAGTTGAAATTGAAATGAATAGAATTACCAATGAAAATATTTTGAATTTCATAATAATAAATATTTAAGTTATAAATTAAACAAATCCGGATTACATTATTCTTATCTGCTCTATGAACGGACACTACAGGAACATAGCAGGAATTTCAAAATAAGTCTTTGCGTTCTTGGCGGTTATTCTGTCTTTTAATATTCAATCTGATGAATCTGACGAATCTGATAAATTCCGGTTACACATTAAACCTGAAATACACTATATCACCATCACGCATAACGTATTCTTTGCCTTCAACTCTCATTAAGCCTTTTTCTTTAACAGCATGCTCGCTTCCATTTAGAATCAGATCATTATAGCTCATAATTTCTGCTCGGATAAAGCCATGTTCAAAATCAGTGTGAATTACCCCTGCAGCCTGCGGCGCTTTTGTGCCGCCTGTTATAGTCCATGCGTGAACTTCCTTTTCGCTTGCTGTGAAGAATGTTTGGAGCCCAAGTAAATGATAAGCAGTGTGTATAAATTTATCAAGTCCTGCTTCTTCAATGCCAAGTTCTTTCAGGAATTCATTTTTTTCATCCGCTTCAAGCTGGGCAAGTTCTGATTCAATTTCAACTGAAAGAATCATTGCTTCCTCACCTTCTTTTTGTGCTATTTCATCGACAATTTTTGAGTATTCATTTCCATTAATACACTTATCATCAACATTGGCAACATATAGAACATGTTTATCTGTAAGCAGGTTAAGTTCATGGAGATGTTTATAATCATCAGGAGCGTGAGTTTTTTTGTATTCATTGATATAATACTTAGCAAGCCTGCCGGATTCAAGATGTTTTTTCAGTTCAACATAACTTGCATATTCATCCTTAATTTTCTTATCCCCTGTCTTCAAACCTTTTTCAGTCTTTTGTATTCTTGCCTGCAGGGTTTCAAGATCTTTTAAAATCAGTTCAGTTTCGATTATTTCGATATCTGCTTTGGGATCAATTTTATTATTGACGTGGATTATGTTTTCATTATCAAAACACCTTACAATATGAATAATAGCATCAACTTCCCTTATGTGAGAAAGGAACTGGTTGCCAAGCCCTTCACCTTTTGATGCGCCTGCAACAAGACCCGCAATATCAACGAACTCAATTATTGTTTTAATTGTTTTTTTTGGATTATATAACTTTACCAATTCATCAACACGTTTATCTGGCAAAGTAACAACACCAAGATTAGGCTCAATAGTGCAAAAAGGATAATTTGCAGCATCTGCCTGCTGGGAAGAAGTAAGACAATTGAACAAAGTTGATTTACCTACATTTGGTAAACCTACAATACCGCATTTTAGACCCATAATTTCCTTCCTTCAATTTTCAATTTTAATTCCTGGAAACCGTTGAAACGGTTTTAATATTTTACGACAGTACTCCCACGACTAAAGTCGTGGGCTTATTAAAAAAATAACATTTATAGCCCACGGATTTATCCGTGGGTTTTCATATTAATTTCATTCATTAACCGTTTTAACGGTTTAAATAAATAAAGTTAAATTAATCCCTGTCCACGAAACATGCAGAAAAGTCACGAACCAGATCATAATAGATTTATCCCCGGATACAACAAAATATACAGCAAATACATAACTCCACAGCATACAACAGGAATAGTAAAGTTATCATCAACAGGCAAACTTAAACCATCTGCAATTGTTGTAACAATTACAGCAATAAAAGCTATTACATATTCTTTTACACCACCAAAATATTTCGGAGCAAGAAACACTATTATAACGCCAACAATAAAAAATACTGCTGTCCCAACATAAGACCTGTTTGGCGCATACTGCTTTTTACCATATAACCTGCCTAATAGAGCAGACGTGCTATCTGCAAAAGAGAGCATAAGCAATCCTGTAACAGCAATAAATTTTGGAAAGAGAATTATACAGAATAATGCCGATAAAATCACCCACGAAGCGCCGTTGATTCTGAATTTCGAGCGGTTGTATTCATGCTCCCTTAGCATATGCTTAAAATGCTTCATGTAAAGGTTATAGACATAATCACTTTTGAATTTAATAAGCTCTACTGCAATCAAAATAGCAAGAATTATCGATAGCAGCAATAAAACAATATCTTTTTGAATAAAAATATAACCAATAGAAATAGAAGCAGATAGATAATGTATCAATTTCCTGAGTAGCTCACCATTCATAGGTGTAACAGAGTTATTTTTTACTGCATCTTCCAATACATTTTAATAATTATATTCAATAGATTCCCGCTATCCTTCATGCCGCAGGCACGGTGTGGGAAAGACACAAAAATAAAAATAAAGCCTGCCTGAGGAATTCCGCCAGGCAGGCATTATTTGAATTATCATAAAGCTATATTAATCTTAATCTTTTTTAATTTCAGGAGCAGTGTTATCGTCGGTTTCCTTTGAATCAGCATCCAAAGTGGACTTAATTTCATTACTACCATTTTCGCTGGTAATATCCTCGTTCACTTTTATTTTTTCAAAATGCGGAAGCGGTTCGCCCCTCATTATTTTATCTATTTCTGCGCTGTCAAGAATTTCTCTTTCAAGTAAAGCTGCTGAGAGTCTGTGAAGTGTATCCATATTTTCTTTAAGAACTGTTTCTGCTCTATCCATTCCTCTGTTCACAATTTTCTTAACTTCTTCATCAATAATAATAGCAGTACCTTCACTGTAATCTCTGTGCTGCGAAATTTCTCTTCCCAGGAAAATTTCCTCTTCTTTTTTACCAAATGTCAGTGGTCCAAGAACATCACTCATTCCCCATTCACAAACCATTTTCCTTGCAAGTGCAGTTGCACGTTCAATATCATTTCCGGCACCAGTTGTAAGCTGATTAAAAACGATCCTTTCGGCTGCTCTTCCGCCCATAGCATATGCTATCATTGCTTCTAGATATTCTTTTGAATAAGTATGTTTTTCATCAATAGGCAGATAAGTTGTAACGCCTAAAGCTCTGCCTCTTGGTATAATTGTAACTTTATGAACAGGATCAGATTCAGGTATCATCTTTGCAACGAGCACATGCCCTATTTCATGGTAAGCAGTGGTTTTCTTTTCCTTTTCGGTAATGATAAGGCTTTTTCGTTCCATACCCATCATAACCTTATCTTTGGCTTCTTCAAAATCAGCCATTGTAACATTATCCTGGTTTTTCCTTGCAGCAAGAAGTGCCGCTTCGTTCACAAGATTTGCAATATCAGCTCCTGATAGTCCGGGAGTACCTTTTGCAAGTATTTCAAGCGATACATTTTTATCGAGTGGAATATTGCGTGTATGAACTTTGAAAATTCCTTCCCGTCCTTTAACATCAGGTCTATCGACAACGACCTGTCTATCAAATCTGCCGGGTCTTAAAAGCGCAGGGTCAAGAACATCCGGTCTGTTGGTAGCAGCAATTATGATAACACCTGCATTCTGCTCAAAACCATCCATTTCAACCAAAAGCTGGTTTAGAGTTTGTTCACGTTCATCGTGTCCTCCTCCCAGACCGGCACCGCGGTGTCTTCCTACAGCATCAATTTCATCAATAAAAATAATACATGGAGCACTTTTCTTACCTTTTTCAAACAAGTCTCGAACTCTTGAAGCACCTACACCAACAAACATTTCGACAAAATCAGCGCCACTAATTGAAAAGAATGGAACGCCAGCTTCTCCGGCAACTGCTCGGGCAAGCAATGTTTTCCCTGTTCCCGGAGGTCCGAGTAGTAATACACCTCTTGGAATTTTTCCGCCAAGTCTTTGGAATTTAGTAGGCTCTCTTAAAAACTCAATTATTTCTTCAAGCTCATATTTTGCTTCATCAGCTCCTGCAACATCTTTAAATGTTACATGAATCTGGTTTTCTGTAAGCAATTTTGCTTTTGATTTTCCGAATGAGAAAATTCCTTTTGTACCGCCGCCCTGCCCCTGCATCCTTCGCATTATAACTATCCAGAATACAATTATAAGTATCCATGGCAGAGCCCCGATTAAAGGACCTACCCAGCTTGTATCTTCTTTTTCAATACGGAAAGCAATGTTTTTTTCGTTCCATGTTTTGATAACAGCATCATCAATGTTTGTGTATGGAAGCAGAACTGTAAACTTTTCTGTAGTAACCTGACGTGAGGCAACATTTACTGCTTCGGGATGTTTTAATACTCCATGAAAAGTAAAAGTATTATCAAGTTTCTTTACAATGGCTTCCTTGATCTTATTATCATTAAGCAGTCTTTGGTATTGATCAAAACCAATTTCTACATCACCGCCATCACCGGATTTTGACCATATCATAATAAGGAAAAAACCGAAGAGAATAGCGCTCCAGCCCAGTACTACTTTGAATACTCTGTTCCAGTTAAATTCTTCGTTCTTTCTCCTTTTGGGAGGTTTTGGGTTTAAATTGTTTTTAGGAGAATCTTCTGACATCTAATTATTTAATTTTTTAAGATACAAATTTCTTTGAGGTTTCTGTACTTCTGCTCGTAATCCAATCCATAGCCAACAACAAACTTATTTTCAATTTCGAATCCAATATATTTAACATTAAAATCCAGGTTACTTACTCCTTTTTTTATCAATAGTGTTGCAAATTCAAGTGACTTAGGATTATGTGATAGAACAAGATCCCTGATATATTTTAAAGAGAGACCTGAGTCAATAATATCTTCAACAACTATAATATCCCTGTTATCTATCTGACAGTTAAGGTCTTTTAACAACTTAACTTTACCAGACGATATTTTATTATCACCATAGCTTGAGAGTTTCAGGAAATCTATTTCAACATCAAGCTTTACTTCTCTTACTAAATCACTGGTAAAAATAAAAGAACCGTTTAGCACTCCAATAAAGATAGGCACTTTATCCTCATAATCCTTATTGATCTTCTTAGCAATCTGCTTTACCCTTTTCTTTATATCTGTTGAGGATATACAAAGCTTAAGTTTGCTTTTTCTCTCTTTTTTAGTTGTACCTTTTTGTTGTAATTTCAAAAGTTAGAACAACATTTATTGGTTAGCAGTTTCAAAAATTTGTTTTCCAGTCTTAGCAGAGTCTCTGCGAAGCTGGACTCTGTGTTATACCTTCTTTTTCCTCAGAGTCCTCAAAAAACGAGAGACTCTGCGGATACAGTTTTAAATTGATTTTTTGATATGAATAATAAAAAACCCATCCTTTCGATTTAATGTATCGGATGGGAAAATCATTTAGCCTTAAAACTGATATTAAGCAGCAGTTTCTTCTGCCAGAGTTCTTTTATTTCTTCTGATAGCTTTAGCCTTTTTCATGCGCTTTTTAATAGATGGCTTAACGAAAAAGCCTCTTTTTCTTACTTCCTTTAAAACGCCTGCTTTTTCATACTTCTTTTTGAATCTTTTTAAGACTTTATCTATAGATTCATTGTCTTGCAGTGTTACTTTGATCAAGTTATTTCACCCCTTTATTATGGATTTAGCTTACAAATATAACAATTTTTAAATTTAAAATCTATATAGGGCGTAATAGTCAATTTATGATAAATTTTTGGTGAACTGAACTCAAAGACCTGAACTCAAAAACAAGCCAGGAAGACGAGGCTTACGAGTCAGGGTAACAAGTTTAGCTTGCGATGGCAGTCGTGGCTTAACTAATCCGCCGTGGCGGTCAGGAAAACAAGTTTAACAATACCAGCAAAGAGGAAAAAGCGGAACACTGATAACACAGATTGAACGGATATGCACAGATTATTTAGTTGTTGGTGAACTGCACCAGCAGTCGTAGCACCAACAACGGGGGAACAACACTGATAACACAGATTGAACGGATTTGCACAGATTAGCATATAAATTTCAAAGGGCTATTTTATATATCCTCTTTGTTTCATTATTCTATTAATCTTGAAGAGTGTATTACATCAGAAACATCGATATTGTTATTATTGATCTTGTAAATAATTCTATAATTGTGGAATATAACCTCTCTAATATTTTCATTTTCATACTCAGGGACAATCCTTCCTGAAAATGGAAAATCAATTAATCTATCTACAGATTGAATAATTTTATTGATAAAAACGGGAGCATATAATGGTGAATTTTCAGAAATATATTTTGCAATTTCTTCAAGGTTATTAACAGAATTTATAGACCACCTGATTTCTACTTTAACCACTTTTCAAGTCTTCTTTTAACTTCATCGTGTGTCACAAAATCACCATTTTCAATCTGCTCTAAGCCTTCATCAACCCTTTTCTTAAAATAAATTTCTGCAATAATATCTTCATATTTGGAATCAATTGGAAGCTTTTCGAGAAGTTTTTTTACTGATTCAATTGCTGTCATATCAAAAATTTTAATTAATTTACTGAGTTAAAATAATGAATATTTATTCAATAATCCATTGTTTAGTTGATGGTGAACTTAACTCAAAACGAGTCAGGAAAACAAGTCAAGAAACAGCTAAAACGTGGAAAAACTTTTTAATGGTTATGATAATACAAATGGATAATAATTATGTAATTAAAGTTCTACTTTTTATATAGCTACAAATGTGTCTCTTAAAATTGAATAACTAAAATAGAATTTACATGTTATATTAGTAAAACTAATTTACTAAATATATTTTATCTTACTATGAAAAAGATAATTTATTTAATCTTATTTGTTGGTTTAATGAATCCACCCTATATAATTTCTCAATTATCTATTACTATCACCGAAGTTTCACCCTCTAGCAGAACAATTTATGATCTTCAGTCAAACGGCAGTTCGCATTTACTTCAACAGGATCCTTCTAATTCACCATATATCCATGCAACATATATGTATTCACCAAATAGCGATAGCCTTGTTTCTTCCAGACGGACGGTTTATTTTTTTAGTTCTGATTTTGGCTATACTTGGAATGAATACGGTTCGATTATTGGCAATATAAGATCCGGTTTCCCTGTTATGCTTGTTATAAGTGACGGCAGTGCATTAATTGGTAATCATAGCAGTTTTGGCGGAGGAACCGAGCGGGCACAGTGGTTTGCTGATGTTGCCCCGGGAGCAGGTACATTTACAAGACTTGACCCAGGTACGTTTGGATCTTCTGCCGTACTTTGGCCTATCGGTATTCAGACAAATTCTATAATTAATCAGACAAAGTTTGTATTTGTAGCAGGGAATAACAGGAACAGGGGTTTAAGTTTATCTTCTTCAAATTTCAGTGGATATGTTCCAGAACCTGATATTTCAACCTCGTTTCGCTGCGCATTTGCAAAAAGCTCGAGCGGAAAGATTGGTTTGGCTTATATAATGGAAAGTATTACCGTTCGAGGCAGGGTTAGCTTTAAAGAAAGCACGGATGATGGGGTTACTTGGAGCACACCCGTTTTAATTTGGAATCCCGCAGTAAATAGCGGATATGGCGCATACAACGGTATTGATGTTGGTTATAATGGTAATACACCTAACGTTGTGTTTGAAACAGTGAAATATGTTTCAAATCAACCGGATATTAATTCGACAGCCAGAATTAATTTCTGGTCTCCAAATGTTAATTCAGGTATTCCTGTTGTTTTGGATTCATCAAATGATATGAGAGGTTTAAATCCACAAAGCGATGGTTACGCTCCTGTGTGCAGACCTGTTATTGGATACATTGGTAATTATCCGGTTACTGTTGTAGCCTATGAAAAAACAAGAACTGATACAAGCTCAGCCGGCAATAACTATTTTGATGTTTGGTACAGATATTCAACTGATTTTGGTAGCAACTGGGGCATATACAATAAAATTACTAATCTGGCAGGACCTTTGAAAGATTACAGGTACGTTTCTATTTCTGACAAAAATGATGCTTACTCGAATAATCATTATATCAATTTACTATTTCAGATGGATTCAGTCGCAGGAAGTAATGTTAATGGGTTAGATAGAAGCTTAGCCAGAATGTTTTTCTGTAGAATCAGACATACTTACTTCGTGTTTCCGGGTATAACAAATATTAACTCAAATATTCCAAATTCATTTCTACTTAAACAGAATTACCCTAATCCGTTCAATCCAAAAACTTTCATCGATTTTGATATTCCTAAGGAATCAGATGTAAAATTAACGATATATAACTCATTAGGAGAAATTACTGATATACTGGTTGATCAGTCTCTAAAGGCAGGGTCGTACAGAGTTGATTGGGATGCCAACAAATTTGCAAGCGGTGTTTATTTTTATTCAATTAATGCGGGAGAGTTCTATGAATCAAAAAAGATGATCTTTCTAAAATAAACTGAATTAATTAAAAGCAGGTCACTGATGAAACTGATTTAACAGATATTCTCAGATTTGCATATAAATTTCAAAGGGCTATTTTAAATAGCCCTTTTTGTTTATTAAAAATTCTGCGTGTATTTAAAATCTGAACCGTGATTAAAAGGATTAAACGATTACCATGATTATTGTATTTTACCGATTTGTTGGTGTTGCTTGACTTGCTTCTAAGGTCAGCAACAAAAACTTTAATTTAGTTGTTGAGCACCTTAGAAACAAGAAAAGCAACTTTACCAGTAGCCGTAAGAGGAAAATTAAATCTGCGTAATCATTAAATCAGTTTAATCTGTGATTGTTTTCTGGTTTTTTCTGAAATAGAAGTACAACGGGATACCAATTGCTACAAGAAGTAATCCAAATACTGCATTCCTAACGTTGTACCAAATGCTGAAGCCGACAAAGAAAGCTGAGAAAACAACAAAGAACGCTGGAAGAATTGGGTAACCAAATGCTTTATATGGACGCTCTGCATTGGGCATTTTCTTGCGGAGTACAAATACACCATATGCGCCCATACCATAGAATATCCACGAAACAAATATCAGCATATCTGTCAACTGGTCAAAAGTACCCGTCATAGTAATAGCCGAAGCCCAAAGACCTTGAATTATAATTGAATTTCCGGGTGTTTTATATTTATGATGAACGTCTTCAAGTTTTTTGAAGAACAAGCCATCTTTAGCCATTGCGTAATAGACTCTTGCACTAACAAGTATTGTTCCGTTTGTTGTTCCAAAAGTTGAAACAAGAACTGCAATTGCTACAAATGCCCCGCCCCACTCACCTACTGATCTTTTCATAACATCAGCAGCAAGGAATGAGGAATCCTTCATAACATCAGCCGGCAAGACATAAAAGTAAGCAAGGTTTACAAGCAGATAGACTAAAATCACAAATGACATCCCGAATATCATAGCCTTTGGAATATTCCGCTGTGCATCTTTGACCTCACCCCCCAGATATGTGATATTATTCCACCCGTCATAAGCCCAAAATGCTCCGCTTAGGGCGAGGACAATTCCGCCTAACAAACTGCCAGATGGATACTGAAATGCTGAATTAACAAAAGGCGAAAAGTTTGCAACAGAACCTGCTCCCGCAGTAAATGCAAGAACAACTATAAAGGCAATTGCAACATTTTTAAGTACTGTAAAGACATTCTGTACAATGCCGCCAAATGCCACACCAAAGAAGTTTACCGTTGAAAGGAACATTATCAAAAAGACCGTAAGCATCTTTAAACCAATATCCTTAAGCGGGTATAGGTCAAGTATTACTTGCTCACCCCATTTCAGAGAAAACCCCCAAGATTCCCATGCTGGTGATAGATGCGGAGCTGGGAAGAAATATTCAAAATAACCACTAAACACGTATGCAATAGAAGCGATTGAGCCTGTCTGTATTACAGCAAAAATAGCCCAACCATACAGGTAGGCAGTAAAATTACCATACATTTCCCTGAAGTAAACATACTGTCCCCCTGCTCTTGGCAGGATACCTGCAACTTCGGCATTTGTTAATGCACCTATTAAACTGATAATACCCGCAAACAGCCAAATTCCAAGAATAATACCGGGCGCTCCAAGCTCACCTGACATTGAAGCTGATTTCTTGAAAATACCTGAGCCAATCATAGAACCAATTACTATTGTTACAGCAGTAAATAGCCCTAAACGACGTACTAATGAGTGTTTAGTATCCATAATATAATTTTAAATTAACCCCGCAAAATACAAATGTTTAATTTTAATAGCAATTTTGAATGTTTTGCTTAATGCATGGATAATAGTAAAATTATGTCAATAGTTATCACGTGGAATTATTTTGACAATTACATAAACTAATGCTATCTTGCAGTTCTTCCAGTTTAAAATTTAGGGGGCTTTACATGAAAGCAAAACTTTTTACAGTTTTAGTTGTTGTATTATTATCTCAAGTTCTTTACTCACAGGTAAATACACAATGGATAACCAGGTTCAATAATGCATCCAACGGCAATGAATCACCAACTTGCATGATAAACGATAGGGAAGGCAATATGTATGTTGCAGGCTTTTCCATCAATCCATCAAGTGACCACGATTACATTATTTTAAAATACAATTCATCAGGTGAAGAAGTATGGAAAAAATTATACAACGGTTCGGGTAATAAAGCTGACCAGGTAAATGCAATTGCTGTTGATGCAAGCGGTAATGTTTATGTTACAGGCTCGGCAACAAATGAAAATGATATGCTTGATATAGTAACTATTAAATATGATCAAAAAGGCGAGCAGCAATGGGTTGCTAAGTTTAACGGACCTGAAAGCGGAAATGATGGTGGTATTGGTATTGTTACCGATAAGGAAAATAATGTATATGTAACCGGTTATTGCGCTGGCAATGAAGAAACGGTAGATATTTATACTATTAAATATAATTCATCTGACGGTTCAAAAGTTTGGACAGCAATATTCAACAATCCTTTAAAAGATGTTGATTACCCAACCGCAATAGCAATTGATGATAATAATAACATTTATGTAACAGGTTACAGCCATTACACATCAGCCGGGAATGACTATATTACTATAAAATATACAATGAACGGCGCACAGATATGGGCAAAACCATACGGAGGCAAAGGCGAAGATAAGGCTTCTGCAATTGCTTTAGATGCAGCAGGGAATATTTATGTTAGCGGATTCAGTAACAGTGATTATGCAACAGTAAAATATAACCCTTCTGGTGAGCTTGAGTGGGATGCCAAATACAATGGTCCCGCAAATGGATTTGATCAGGCAACAGCAATTTGTGTTGATAGAACAGGCAATGTTTACGTAACAGGCAAAAGCACAGGAAATGGAACAGGATTTGATTATGCTACAGTAAAATATAATCCATTTGGTGTTGAGCTTTGGAATGCAAGGTTTAATGACCAGGGAAACAGCAGTGATATAGCTGCTGTAATTTGCACAGATAATATGGGAAGCGTTTATGTAACCGGAAATTCATGGAACGGCTTAAACGATGATTACACGACAATAAAGTATAATCCATTAGGCAATGAGCTATGGATAGCAAAATACAACGGACCCGGCAACCAGGTTGATAAAGGCGTTGCAATGTTTGTTGACGATAAAGGGAATGTATTAGTAACAGGCTCAAGCATAGGGACAGCAACACAATATGATATTGCAACAATAAAATATTCACAGGGAGGACCTGAAGCCATTCCGACTCTTGTTTCTCCGGCATTCGGTTCATCGGGCATTGGACAAAGCCCACAGCTTGAATGGACAACAATTAAAAATGCAGATTTCTGCCGCTTACAGATTTCTCTTGATAAAAATTACAATACAGTAGTTGTTGATACAATGGTTTCGGTAGTTACAGGAATTTGTAAAATTAGAGATGGTATTCTTGAAAATAACACACAATATTTCTGGCGAACAGGTGCAGTTAATATTGCGGGTTCTGGTCAGTGGTCACCTACTTGGACATTTTCAGTATTGAACGCTCCAGATTCACCTCAATTGCTTTCACCACATAATGGAGCAGCTGGACAATCAGTTACACCCACACTTATCTGGCAAAATGCGCCGACAGCAGAATCATACAGATTACAGATAGCAAAAGACATTTCATTTACTGAGATAATTCACGATCACAACGGACTTAACACAAACGAATACACACTGCCAAACGGATTACTTAACAATAATGCTCAGTATTTCTGGAGAGTAAATGCATCAAATGCAGGCGGGACTGTACCATGGTCAAATACATGGAGTTTAGGAACTGGATTTGTGAATCCCCCTTTACAGCCTGTATTGATTTCATTACCTACCGGGGCTTTAGGACAATCCTTAACCCCTACTTTAGACTGGAACGACCAATCATCAGTAACAAGTTATAGAATTCAGATAGCAAGTGACTTAAACTTTACAAATATTATTGTTGACGAAGGAAATTTAATTAGCTCAAATTATACAGTTCCTACAGGAAAACTATCAGGCAATACAATGTATTACTGGAAGACCTCCGCTAATAATCTTGGCGGTACTAGTAACTGGTCAATGATATGGACATTCACCACAATGGGCTCGGGTTTAACAAGAATTGGTAAAGATGTGCCAAAAGATATTATTCTATATAATAACGATCCTGATCCATTCAGTTCAACAACAAGTATCAGGTTTGATATTCCCGCTAACCTTGATAACAACCAGGTATCAATTTCGGTATTTGATGAAATGGGGAAGGAAGTATCAAAGATATTTGATGAAAAGGTTAGAGCCGGTAGCTGGAAGGTTCAGTTTGATGGTAGCAACTATCCACGCGGATATTACTTATACCAGATTAGGGCTAAAGGCTTGGTTCAGACAAAGAAGATGTTTTTGGTGAAATGACGGTGTCATTTTACCACCTTGTTTCTAAGGTTGGTTAAATAAATTAATATAGAAATTTTGCATTATAGAGACGACCCGTTTTAGGTCGTCTCTTTTTATGATTTTTATCCTTTGTCATTATTTGACGTTTTACATCTTGACAAACAAGCTTTTGTGTATTATTTTTGTATAACTCAAATTACTGCGGGACGCATACTGGAGGAATTATATAAACACATAATGATGCAAGAAAAGAGAACAATAATAGGATTTGAAAAAGCATTCTCGAGATTCTTGTTGACAGTAATTGGATGCTGTTTATTCTTAACTATTAATTCTTCCAGCCAATGGGTAACTTGGCAGAGAATTTATAATGGTCCTTATCCTAATCTCAGTGATTATGGTTACGATATTTGTAAGGCGGATAGCGGCAATTTTTTTGTTGTAGGAAGCGTATTTAATCAGCAGATTTATGTTCTCAAAATTAATTCTCTGGGTGATACTCTTTGGACAAAGTTGATCGGTACAAGCTATTCAATAGCATGGAGCGTAGTTGAATCTGATTCCGGAAGCTGTGTACTGACGGGTCAAACACAAAACCTACAGGCTTTTACAATTAAACTCGATAGAAACGGAAATATTATATGGAAAAAATATTATGGTGGGAGTTACGTACAAATGAAGCAAATCATCAGGACACTCGATGGTGGCTATATTATGTGCGGAAGAGAAAATTTTAATTATGGTGTAATTGTAAAATTAGATATTTCAGGAAATCTAATTTGGAAACGACTATATCCATCGCCATATTTAAGAAATTTCCAATCGATAACGAACCATGATTTATCAAATTTTATACTAACAGGCTATTGGAAAAACTCACCTCAAGAAATTCCATTAGGCACAATTACAATCATTGATAGCAATGGGATGATACTGAATGATACGACTTTTCGTGTAGAAGGAGTAACTAGTGGTTTTAAGATTATTCGTTATGTCCATGGGTTTATGCTTGGTGGCGAAGCAGATGGTTCTCATAAAACATTTGTTGCAAGAATAGATTTAAGCGGAAGAATAGGAAATATATATATTTTTGATACAACTTATTCTGAGTTTGACTTTGCCGACTTAAAAATAATAAATGATAACAGATTCATTCTTGCAACAAGCAGAGATACTACAAACAACTTAATAAACGGCAAGGTTATGATCATAGATACACTTGGAAATGTGTTGAGACAAAAAGCCTTTACAAGCAGCAAACAGGTTAGATTTGGGGGGATACAGGTACTAGGTGATACGGGCTTCATTATAGCTGGTACCATAGATAACAATGCTCCTAGCGATAGGGATGTTTATATTGTTAAAATAGATACGCTTTTGAATGCTCCGCCTCCAAACGGAATCCAAATTATTAGCAGCATTGTTCCTCAACTATATTCGCTACGAAATTATCCTAATCCGTTTAATCCTGTTACAAACATAGAATTCGGGATACCTGTCAAGTCTAAAGTTAACATCATTATTTATGACATAAACGGAAAACAGATTGATATGATTGCATTGAATCTATTAACTGCGGGCACTTACGGTTATGTTTGGGACGGACAGGAACTCGGAAGCGGAATTTACTTTGCAGTTCTTTCAATTAATGGCAAAATCAGTAAAACAATAAAACTCATACTTCTAAAATAAAAGGAGGCAAAAATGAAAAATGCAGTGTTTTTTTCAGCATTAAATCTATACATAACATTAGTCTTTTCAAATTCAGTACCTGTGGTTAGTACCAATGAGATTTTTTTGACAAACCTAAGTACAAATACATTTACTATTTACGCCAGGATTTTTCCTGTTAGCATGGCTTTCAATTATTGGCACAATTATGATATGAAAACAGTGGTACCTAATGCCAATTTCGATTATATAAATGGTCGAAACGAAAACTATCAATTCATTACATTGTCACCTAACGGCAGTCAACACGGTTGGGGTCATGAACACGAGGGAAATGCAGGAGAATATGGTAATATTGGATATGGTATATATAAAATCGAATTTTCTTACAGTAATAATTTTAGTACAATATTCGATAGCATTCTGGTAGAATATGACTGGATGAATAATCAAATTCCTCCGGGCGACCCAATGTTCGATCTCAGTATTTACTATTATGAAAATACTTTGGATCAAACCCATTACTTTACTTACGATTGGGCTGGACCGTGTCCAACAGAAGTTGTACCTGCAAACAGGCTGCTTCGTCATTATCACAGATGCGATATACCAGGGGAGCATCGTCTCAAGAACAACGGACCATTTATTTATGATGATTCGCATAATAATACATATGCCTATTTGCCGCTTGATATGCAGAGTGATTGCGGTGATGAAAATATGATGTCAAGCATTCCATATAATCGTTATGGACTACTAACAATGGATTTGATTATAAAAAAGAATATAACAGGGAGGGGTTTTTGAATAGTGAGTCTAATAATGTACCGACAAGAACTTTTATTTCTGCCGGTTCTAGATTAACTCTTGATAATAATATAATATTTACAATAGATTACAATCCATACTTCCCACATGACTCACGTTTTTATCACATATTCACTGTGCAACGTAATGGTTGGCTTTGGTTAAATGATAATGCAAAATTGATATTTGAAAACACAAACGGTTTTGTGGTCGAAAAATTAAGCAAAGTTCATGTATCTAACGGTTCAGAAATAATTATGAAAAGTGGGAGTTGCTTTCTAAACGGAGGATTTATATTTGAAGGTAATGGACAATTGATATTTCAGGGCATAATTCCAACTTGTCTTCCATATGACCCGGATAATGTGATTACAGTGAAAGATAGTGCAAAAATCATAGTAGATACTAATTCATCATTTGAAATTCCCGACAGCACGACTTACATTTTTGAAGGCAATGAAACAGCATTAATTTGTAAAGATAGTTCAACAATCAAATTCGGCAAAGGTTCAAAGCTAGTATTCCAGGATGGTGCAAGGATAAGCGCAAATAATTGTACTTTTGCAAGTGATGATTCAACCGAAGTTTGGGACGGCATTTATTTGAGCGATCTTTCAAGAGACACATTGAAAAACTGTACGTTCCAAAACGCTTTGAACGGCATAAATGTTGAGGATAAAGTAACTTCTGGTATGAATGACCCCGAACCTGCTACAGAAATATCAAACTGTACATTCAAAAATTCTACATCATCAACATTACTGAACTGTGTTTATGTTAATAACAGCACGAATGTACTAATTAAGGACTGTAATTCAGTTATAACTTCAACCGGCGGCTTTGCTTCAGGATACATTGTTGAATACTGCCCTGTAAACGGCGTAATAGTTGTCGATAATACAATAAATTATGCAGAAATGGGAATAACTGTAATACAATCCTCGCCTTACATTGCCAGAAATACTTTAAACGGCTATTCAGGTATAGGTATCGGGATATCATTGGATAACTCAAACGGTACAATTGAATACAATAAAGTGTATGATTTTGATGTTTCTGCTTCCTGTTATTATTCTTCACCTTATATGCTCAAAAACACATTTTCTGATGCTGAAACTAAAAATATGGAGCTTACGGCATATTCCGTTCCTGTTATGAGACCGGTTGTTTCAGGCTCAACATTGCTTTGGCTTGGGGGTAACAATAACCTTACAGGAAGTCCAACAGAAGCAGGCATAACATTCGGCGATTATGCTTATCCTTTGATGGATTCAGGCTACAACGTAACCAATGTAAACGGTTCAGATTACTTAAGCGGAGTAATTGCTTCCATAACATACTTTACAATGAACAATTGGTATGATAATCCACCTGTACAAAACCTTTTTGATATAACAGGCGCATCATTTGAATATGAGCCTGCATTTGACGGAACAACCCTGCCTTCAACAGATTATCATAACTTAAACTCACTTGGGTTTGGGCTTTATGACACGGTTTTTGTGAAAGATCTGGGTGATAATCCGAATGATGAATCATTATTCATGCAGGCATATACAAATGAAATGAACGGTAACTACATAATTGCAGTTATTAAATACAAAAACGTCATTTCAGAGTACAAATCTTCATCATACGCGCCGGTATCGCTATCGAGGATATTCAACTGCTTAGAAAAGGGAAACAGCCCAGTATCAGCATACCAAACAGTACAGGTTTATTACAATACCATAAAAGCAGATACAAGCTATCCAACAGGTGTAAGGGAAATATCAGAAGATTACAGGATCAAATCAAAGGTTAAGCAGGGATTGATAGAAGATGCAATAACTGATTATGACAATATTTACCAGAATAACCCGAACACACCTAAAGGGTATCACGCTCTGTTAAATAAACTTTGTCTAATGAACATGAATCAGGGAGGTGATAATCCAAACGGTGCAAGCGCAAACTATAAAGCAAATCTTTTAGCTTTAATACTGGGTAAAGATATTAATAACTATCAATCAAACTCAAATAACACATTGCCGTTTGCTTATAAGCTGCACCAGAATTATCCAAATCCTTTCAATCCGGTAACAACGATAAAGTTTGATATTCCGACTGATAATTTTGTTACTGTGAAGGTATATGATCTCCTCGGCAGGGAAGTCTTCACTTCAAATGAATACAAAACCGCAGGAAGTTATGAAGTACAATTTGACGGAACGAATCTTGCTTCAGGATTGTATTTTTATTCCATAGATGTTGGTAAGTTCAGGGATGTGAAGAAAATGGTACTTGTTAAATAGTGACATTTGTCACTATAGTAAGTAGTTTAACCACACTTTAACTCTCCCATTTAAACAAGGCTTTCAGCCCGAAGCGGAGAGAACAAAGAATTTTTAATCCTGGCATGTCGCAGATATGTCAGGATTTTTGTATGTAATTTATCTAATTCATTGATTATTGTCTATTTTCAATATAAAATTGTATTCATAAATCGTAAAACATTGGGAAAAATTTTTCCTGAAACAAACACTAAAAACATAAGTTCTATAATTGTATTTTATAATACAAATGATTAATTTTACAAAAATAAAACAATTAATATAGAAGGAAATAACTAAAATGGGTAATGCACTAGAAATAATCCAGTTTTTTGATGAATCAGGGAAAGAGATGGTTCATCGTGAACCGCAGGCAGGTTCAACAGATATTAAAATGGGTGCCCAGCTTATCGTTCAGGATACTCAGGCAGCAGTTTTTTACAAAGACGGCAAAGCGCTTGATGTATTTGGTGCAGGACGCCACACATTAACAACTGCAAACATTCCGTTCTTAACTAAACTACTATCACTGCCTTTCGGGTTTAACTCACCTTTCCAGGCACAGGTATATTATGTATCAATGAAGAAGTTCATTGATCTGAAATGGGGAACCAAATCACCTATTAACTTCCGTGATACCGAGCTTTCATTTGTTCAGTTAAGAGCTTCAGGTAAATTTTCATTGAGAGTTAAAGACCCCCAGCTTTTCATCAATGAAATAGTTGGTACACAGGGTAAATATACAACCAATGAAATTGAAGATTACTTAAGAGATTCAATTGTTTCAAGATTGAATACAGTACTTGGAAAGAATTTAAAAACAGTTTTTGATTTAGGTCAATACTATCCTCAGATAGAAACAGGCATAAAAGCTGAAGTAACTGATTTCTTCAATTCAATGGGTATAGAGCTTACCGATCTTATCATAATTGGCATAGTTCCACCTGATGAAGTACAGGAGAAGATCAACGAAAGAAGCTCAATGGGAGCAATTGGCAATCTGGATAATTACATGAAATTCAAAACCGCACAGGCAATGGAAAAAGCTGCTGAAAGCGAAGGGGGTGGCGGAACTGCAGGATTAGGTGTAGGACTTGGCGCAGGTATGACCATGGCAAATATGATGATGGGTTCAATGAATCAAAATCAACAGAACCCTCAAAACCAGCAGCAAAGCAACCAACAGCAAAATCCACCTGTTCAGCAATCACAGGATGATGTACTTGCAACCATTGAAAAGTTAGCAAAACTTAAAGATGCCGGTGCATTAACGCAGGAAGAATTTGATATAAAGAAAAAAGATCTGCTTGCGAAGTTATAGATTTTAAATTCTGAGTCCCGCTGAAAACGAAGTTTGAGGCGGGACGAAGAATCTCATAACATAGAACAATAATCTTCCAAATTAAACTTAACCCAGTGATGAGACCCTTCACTGCGTTCAGGGTTATATATGCAAATTAAATGTACACAATGCGGGGCTGATGTAACAGTACAACAGGATGAAACTTTTATTGAGTGTCCGTTTTGCGCATCGGCTTTATTTTTAGATAAAAGAAAAGTTGTTTTCCATTACCTTTTAAATTCAAATTTTAAACCAAACGAAGCAGAAGGCAACCTGAAAAGATGGATGTCTGGCAATCATACGGTAAAAGATCTCGACCAGAAAGCACAGATAGTAAAGAGCGAATTTTACTACTTTCCTGTATGGTATTTCAAGACAAAGGATGCCTCTGGTGATAAGATATATCTTCAGCCTGCAGCGAGCACATCGGTATCAGAGATAAAGAAGCTGCAAATTCCGGCTGGTGCATTGAAATTCTACGAAAAGAATACTTATAATGAAGACGAGATCAAAAAACCTGATGTACTTTATGATTCAGCACAGGCATGGCTGCAGGGTTCAGGTGTAAGCCTTGATACAGTAAAAGAAGCAGCACTTGTTCACATACCATTTTATCAATTCTACTACAATTTTGGGGGTCAAAGCTATACTGCTTTGGTTGAAGCCTCATCAGGTCAGGTATATTCAAACATATTCCCTGCTAAGAGCGAAGCACCATTCAGAATTCTGTTTGCATTGAGTATTGTGGCATTCATTTTTACAAGTATATTATGCTATATACTTGGATTTGTACTCAATAGCAGTGCTGAAGAAGCATTATTGACAGCGGAATTTTTCAAGATATTTGCATATGGATTTGTATCAGTGCCGTTAATAATAATGGCATATGTGATAGCGAAAAAAGTTTAAGTAAATTATTCAGATTTATCAAATTCATCAGATTTGTAAGATTTATATATTGATATTCGTAATTCGTAATTGTTAATTCTTAATTGAATAATATTGGCTGAGAAAGTTTTAAAAGGAATAACGTGTCCCGCCTGTTCAGGTGAGCTTGACTTAAGAGAAGGTATTAAGACATTCAATTGTAAGTACTGCGGTACATTGTTGCTTACAAAAGGAATAGATGGCGTTGTAAAATATTACGTACCAAGGAAAATTCAGCGTAACATAGCAATACAGAATATGTTTAACTGGCTTGGTAAGGGTCTGGCTAAAGCCAGGGGATTAAAAAATTCCGCAAAGCTTGATGATGCTTTCCTTGTGTATATCCCCTATTGGCGTGTAAGAGCTGATGTTATCGGCTGGGTATTTGGAAAGGAACGAAGAACACAAACCGTTAACGGCAGGACGACAACTTATTACGTTGATGTTGAAAAAAAGATACAAAAACCATATGACAGAACTTATGCTGCTTGTGATGTTGCAGAGCTTGGCGTAAGGAAAGTGAATCTTGCAGGGGATGAAATGCGTACAGTTAATTTCGAGGAATTACAATCAGAAGGAATGCTGTTTAATATTATTTCATCTGAAAAAGAAGTAACGGATATTGCAAAAAGTCAGTTCATAGAAGAAGCAGTAAACTCTGTGAAAGTTGACCAGGTTACATTCCAGCATAATGACTTAGTAAGACCAAATGTATCGATAGTTTACTATCCATTATGGGTTGTAAGATATACTCATAAGGGCAGGACATACCAAGTTGTTGTTGATGGCGAAGATGGCTCGATATGTTATGGCAAAGCACCCGGTAATAACTTATACCGCGCAGTTATGGGAATTTTTGGTACCGCAGTAGGTTCATACCTAATAACATTTTTCGGAATTTTCGGAATAATTGGTGATGAAGACAGTGCAAAAGTTGCCCTTATAATATATGTTGTTGCCCTGATATTTGGAGTGCTTGTAATCTTTTGGGGTTATAAGAAATTCCGTTATGGAGGTGAAATTGAAGAGGGAACGGGTATTGTAGCACCACCAAAGAAATCAGTGTTCGGTGGTAAAAGTAAAAACACGTTGAAAAGTGTCGCATCTGTTGGTAATGTAGTTGATATTGCAAGCATAGCATCGAGTTTTTTGAGGCGATGACACACACCCTGAGCGTAAGCGAAGGGTCTCATCAATTTAAACGATAATTTAATTTAAATAATAATAATTTTGGATCTCCTAATGAGATCCTTCGCTTCGCTCAGGATTAAAACAATGGAAGATTTTAAGTTAATTGCGGTAAAGTGCAAGTCATGTGATAGCGGTTTGACCGTTGAAATGAATGACAGCATTGTGTATTGCTCAAGCTGCGGTAACGGCTGGGAAATTGTTAACGATGAGCTTATGCCAATGGAAGTAAATTTTGCTGCTCCATTGGTAAAAGGTGAAGGCGAAATTGTATATAAGGGTTTCTGGTTAGTGGATACATTTTTAAAGATAAATTCACGTGATTCATCCGGCGGGTGGATAAGCAATTTGTTTGGCGGAGCAAATAAAACCGAAGGCGATGTATTATTCTATGTACCTGCTTTCTGGATGCCGATAGAATCAGCTAAGAACATTGGGGTAAATTTTACAACCAAGAATGCTGTGCCATCACCGCAGAAATATAATGTTAAGATGACAGGGTTTAATTTTTCAAAAGAAGATGCAAAAAAAATTGCGGAATTCCTTTTCCTTTCAATTGAAGCCGAGAAGAGTGATACTATCCGGAACATAGATTACGATATGAAAGTAAAGGGTTACAGAGTTCTTGGTGTACCTTTTTACAAACAACCAAACGGCAGATTAAAAGATGCTGTATTGGGGATTGAAGTAGCGTAGCCCAGACTTAATAAAAAATAAAATATGAGTTTATTGGTGAGTGTGCATTTGAGAACTCTGATAAATCACTTGTTTCTTTATAAGGAAACTTTTAATTTAGTGTACCAGTTTATATGAATAATAATTTCAAGGTTATTTTTCTTGAAGAAGCCAAGATATTTCTTGATTCTCTTGATGCAAAATCTAGGGAAAAGATTCTTTTCAATATCCGTAAAGCTCAATTAATCAATGATTCTGAATTATTTTAAAAGCTTAGTGGTGATATTTGGGAATTCCGAACCCTTTATAATAAAACATATTACCGGCTCTTTGCCTTTTGGGACAAAAGTAACAAAGATAATACATTAGTAGTGAATACCCATGGATTAATAAAGAAAATAGCTAAAACTCCTAAAAATGAAATAGAACATGCTGAAAGTTTAAAAAAACTATATTATTTAAAAAAATGATTATGCAAAAAAAAGGAAAACTCAAATCTTATACACTTGACGAATTAACCGATAAATACATCGGAATAAGAGGAACACCTAAAAGAGAAGATTTTGAATATGAGTTAAAACTTGAACTTCTTTGTGAAGCAATCAAACAGACCAGGCGTAAACGTAAATTAACTCAGGGTGAATTAGGGAAATTGATAGGTGTACAGAAATCTCAAATATCCAAACTTGAGAATAATTTAACTAATGCAAGATTTGATACAATTATCAAGGTTTTTGATGCCCTTAATACCAAAATACATTTTACAGTTGAGATGTCTAAACAAAAATTTAAGTTATCAAAAGTTTAATGTACAATTCATATTGAGAAAAAACGAATATATTCACTTCTTATAATATTAATATTTGCAGTTTTGATATGGTTACTACCTGTTATGAGAATTGCGAGAAAGATTTACGACAGTAATAAGGAGTAAATAAATAATTTAAGCACTGACACAGTCAGTGCAATCCAAAAAATGCTATTAGATTGCTTTCTAAAGGCAGGCAAGTGCTTACGCTCCTCTCAAAAATTCTTTTGTTTGAACACGGCTCAGTCAGTTCACTACAATAATTATCAGACCTGTTAGGTTTTAGAAACCTGACAGGTCTTTTTTCTTTCTAAGATTTCAATTAATTTTATTTAATTCTTAGGGAACATTTTACATGTTTTCAGACTATAAAGGATAATATCAATCTAAATATTTAAAAAAATGAGAAAATTCAACATTATATTAATAATTTTATGTTTATATACATTTACTGCCTACTCCCAGGAAAATTCACCCTTTATCAGCTTTGATGATTACGATAAACTAATGGATGAAGTAAAAGAACACAGGAAATCGAGACTTGTTGAATTACCTGAATATCTGGAGATGGCTAAAGAGAGCAGTGTAATTATACTTGATACACGGTCCGACGCAATGTATAACAGCAAGCACGTTAAAGGTGCAATTCATTTGAACTTCTCTGATTTCACACAAGAAAGATTAGCAGAAATCATTCCTTCAACCGAAACTAAAATCCTAATTTACTGCAATAATAATTTCATAGATGACCAATTAAATTTCCCGACCAAGATGTCATTTCCTGTTGATAGGATAAAAGGCGGAGGAGATAAAGGGATAACGCTTGCATTGAATATTCCAACTTACATTAATCTGTACGGTTATGGCTATAAGAATGTTTATGAACTGTCTGAATTGATAAGCACAACTGACCTGCGCATTGAATTTGAAGGAACTTCAGTGAAATAAATGATATGTATTTTCCCTCCGAAGGAGTCCTTAGGACTCCTTCGGAGGGAAATAGGTTTAACTGATGATATAAGTTCAGCGTAAAATATTAAATAGCATACTGACCTGTCAGGTTTTTGAAACTAAAGTCAATGCCTGACAGGTTTTGTTTTAAATTTATTTTATGTTAACAGTAAAAGTCAGAGTTTTTGCTGGTGCTTCTTTTTCCCATGACCTTGCGTAATAAAACATAAGCTTTACGGTTCCGGTCGCAACAGCTTTCAGATGCCAGACTTCGGCTCCGCCCTGCCCTGTTTTGGGATTATCAGGCAAATCATAATCCATTCCTGCAACAACAACCTGCGAGTTATCCGAAACCATACCAAGTGACCATGAGTATCCGGTTGATTGGTTTGATTCAAGCGATACAGTGAAATTCTCACCGACTGTTGCGGAAATTTCTGCATCTTTTTCAGTGTAAGTCTTTTCTTGTGAATAGGAAAATGCAGTTAATAAAAATAAAAAAATGAATAAAAAATATTTACTGAGGTTTTTCATGATTTATAATTTTAATTTGTCAAATTTGAGTTGTTGGTGACAACACCAACAACTGGAAAATTTTCTGTGATTTTAATGGATAATCTTGTCCACTTAAATTGATAAAAAAGTCCCATTCAAGATTTAATCTTAGCAAATAATTCATTCCGTTTAGTTCAGCTTGAACCATACTATAACCGCCCCATACAACGTTTTCGCTTTCTAAAATGTAGGTATTAGGAAAGTCAGTCAAAAAGTCTTCAATGTCTTCGTAAATGCTTATTCCTGTTTTTTGTCGTCATTCTTTTGATTGATACAATGCAATTCTGTTTCCTTCTGTGTCTTCAAATTCTGCAACAAGTCCTATTCCATTGTCTGTTTTTGGGTATAGAATTTGTCCACCATTTGAAGTTGCTAATTTCAATGTTTCATCAATGTTTTCTGTCTTGAAGTATATCACTACTCCGTCCTTAGTCGGTTTATAAATTTCTCCTTTTGCCAATGCACCTGAAATCCCCGAGTTCTCGTCAGCAAAAGGAAATAATGCCATTTCATTCTTGTCAATAATCTCTTTGTCAAAGTCAAAGTTGAATACGTTCGTATAAAATTTTATCGCTCTGTCAATGTCGTTAACAGGTATTTCAAAGTAAACGACAGGGTTCGATTTTTTTACCATAAATTTAATTTGTCAAATTTGAGTTGTTGGTGACAACACCAACAACTGGAAAATTGGAAATTCTTTTCCAATAAAGTTAGTATGGATTCTTCACCCTGTTAAAGCAGTGCTCAAAATTTAACAGCAGGATAAGTAAACTCCAATCCTATCTCTTCCATAAACTGCAGGGCAGCAATCAATTGCAACTTTACCCTGTCATCAATGTTAAAACCGCGGTATGACTCCACTGTATATGATTTAATGTTGAATTTAGAAACAAAGTTATCAAGGGAGCTATGATCACTGTAAGTATAATAATGAGTATGGAAAGTAAAATCGCCTGCTGGTATTTTCTTGTTCATATTATCTACTGTACGGATAAGCAATTCCTCAAAGGGCTGAATACATGATATAACTATCTGTCCGTATGCTTTATTGGGGTCAGTTAATGCCTTAGGCGACCATTTAGTTCTTGCCTCATGCAGGTTAATAATCAAATCAGGTTTAACGCTATCTACAAGCCACATAAATTCATATGCAAGCCGATACTCGAACAGGTCGGATGAAATATCACCAGGGAAAGCATGGTTGAAATCAAAATTCACCTGACGTGTATTCTGTTTACAGGCTATTATATTTGTTTTTGGTATAACAATTAACGTGCCAGAAAATAAATTAATATACTTAACAATTGAGTCACATGCCATATAGGAAGCAATTTCATCTCCGTGAATACCGCCATTGAGTATCATAACGGGTCCGGGTTTAGAGCCTTTGAAAATAAAATAGGGTGTTTCATATTCATCGTTTAAACCAAAGTAATCCTGACTTATAAAAGTATATTGTTTGCTTTCATTGTATGAAGATGAATCGCTAAGAGAAAATGCGATTTGGCATGAAAGTATAAAATATAATATAAAGAATATAATTTTATTCAAATATTTAATAAACAGTTATATTAATGGTTCTTGATTGCTTTGCAAGCATATCACCTTTTTTAACATAATTCAATGTAATAATTGTTTTACCTTTTTTCAATCCTTTAAACCTGATCACCTGTGTTGTTTTATCTGTTATTTTTTCACCTGCTTGATCTTCCTTGCCTGCATATTTTGCAACAATTGGATCACTGTTAGCTGTAACTATCCATTCATAGCCCCGGTAAGTATCGGCAATCATTTTGACTGATGATGTATCACCAACACTCATCGAAAGGTTTTCACCTTTATAGTTTTCTATCTCTTTAAGTCCCGAGCAGGATGAAAAGAAAAAAGTAAGAAATAATACTACAAAAGAAAAAAGTTTTAGTATCATGTGTTCAATTTAAGTTTAATAATTTTTATTCGCAGAGTCCTCTTCGAGAGATTCTGATATAACTTGTCTGTTAAAGACTAATATCCTATTGCTGCGCCGTAGCCGCGGCGGTCGGAGTAACCATAGTATGTTTTTTTATTCCAATCAATAAGTATAGCTTCAATCAATCCATAATCGGAAACTTGTTTAATCATGTGTCCTTTTTCAACAAGTTTAGCCATTACCTCATCATCAATTGCTCCTGTTTCATACTGCAGGTATTCTGGCTGCCATTGATGGTGGAAACGGGGTTTATCAATTGCTGAGTCTAAAGTCATATGAAAATCAATTACATTAATGATAGTTTCAAATACCGCTGTAATTATTCTACCTCCGCCCGGTGAGCCAAGAACCATAAAGGGATTTCCATCTTTTAAAATTATAGTCGGAGTCATAGAGCTTAACATTCGTTTACCAGGTTCTATTGCATTTGCTTCATTACCAATTAATCCAAACATATTTGGTTCACCCGGTTTTGAAGCAAAATCATCCATTTCATCATTTAGCAGAAATCCTGCACCATCAACAACTACTCCCGAACCATATGTATTGTTTAGGGTAGTAGTTACACTTACCATATTTCCATCTTTATCAATAATACTGTAGTGAGTAGTCTGGTCAGATTCTTTAGTAAAGACACCTGGCTTTATTTTATTTGAAGGAGTTGAACTCTCGCCAATTTCTTTTCTTCTTAACATGGAATAATCTTTGCTTATCAATTTATCTACAGGGACTTTCCAGAAATCAGGATCTCCAAGATGTTCACTTCTATCTGCATAGACACGTTTCATACTTTCAATAACAACATTCAGATAGTTAGAATAATCCTTAATGCCGTAGTAAACCGAGCTTCTATCAGGAATCGGTTCATTTTCAATCATATTCAGAAGCTGAATTAGTGCTATACCTCCGCTGCTAGGGGGACCCATTGAATAGACATCATATCCTTTATAATTGGAATGTACAGGATTTCTTTCAACAGGCAGATAGTTTAGCAAGTCTTCTTTTGTAATGATACCACCACCCTGCATCATTTCTTTAACAATAAGATCAGCTGTAATTCCCGAATAAAATCCATCTCTTCCATGAATGCTAATAAGCTTTAAAGTATTTGCAAGATCTTTTTGTATAAATTTCTCACCCGCAGAGTATTTTAAACCACTTTTGGTAAAAACTTTTTTTGTTGATGGAAATAAATTGAAAAGATCATAATTTGAATTTAATGATTTTGCCAATTGGGATTCCAATTCAAAACCATCATCGGCAAGTTTAATAGAAGGTGCAAGAACATCTTCGCGACTCATAGAACCATATTTTTCGAGGGCATATAGCAAGCCTGCAACTGAACCCGGGACACCGACAGAAAGATGTCCTACCTGGCTTTTATCGGGAAGAAATTCACCTTTATCATTTAAGAACATATTTCTGGTTGAGCCGGCTGGTGCTTTTTCTCTGTAATCAATGGATGTAATTAAATCTTTCGTTCTAATGACCATAAAACCGCCACCGCCAATATTCCCGGCTTGCGGGTAAGTTACAGTGAGTGCAAATCCCATAGCAACTGCGGCATCAATAGCATTCCCACCTTTTTGGAGGATATCAATACCAACCTTGGAAGCTAATTTGCTTGCAGATGATACCATTCCATTACTGCCTGCAATATCAGATTTGAGTTCAGTTAAATTTTGTTTCTTTTGAGAGCTATTTATGGGGTTATTGAATTGTGATGCATAATATAAGAACACCACAATCAGTGCAGTTGTAACAAGGAAACTCAGATTTTTTCTAATCATAAAATAAAACTTGAGTTAGTTACAAAATTTATTAAAACAGTTTAAGCCTGATACCGTCTTTTTCTATTTTTTTAACAAGCTTGTTGATATTCAGGAGTGCTTTATTGATATTATCATACATATCATCCTGAGTTAAAAGCTTTCCTACTGTTGAGTTTGAATCATTAGCGCTTAATACCAAAGAGTTCAGATTTATAGTTAATGAATCAAGTCTTTGAGTAAGAATTCTAACATCCTGCATAGTCTGTTTTAATTCGGGTTTGGTATCATTTACAGTATTATCTACATTAGTTGCAATGCTATTTAACTTTGAAGTTAGTGAATTTATACTGTTTCTGGTATCAGCCAGCATTAAGTTAAGATTCCTTGAAGCTAAGTTAAAATTACTTGCAGCACCTTTAATATTTGACTTCAAACCATCATCACCAACTATAGTATTAATATTATCAACAGTAATGGTCATCTTTGAAATAGCAGTATCGAGTTTTAAGGTAATCTGTTTAACATCCTTCCCAACTTCATTCATTGTTCCAATTAAACCCACAATATCATTGGTCTTAGCCCCAATAAGTGGTTTTGAAATATCCGCTATTTCTTTAGATGTACCGGGCTTGATGTAAATTTGTTTACCGCTCATAAGTTCAATCATAGCAACAGAAACATCATAATCTTTCCTAAGACTAACTTCTTTAGAAAGAGAAAAATCTACTTTGACCGAGTCTCCCGGAGCAAGCTCAATGTTTGTGATCTTTCCTTTTGTAACTCCATTAACACTAACAGGGTCTCCTTCCTTTAAGCCGTTTACATCAGAGAAATAGACTGTGAGGTCGTTGGTTTCAAGACCGAACTTCATATCCTTTAAAAAAGCAATTCCCCATAATAATATTATTATAGAAAGTACAATAGTGATACCTACTTTTAAAAGAGTTCTTTTATCCTTATCCATTATTGCGATTTAATCATTACTTTGTAAAATCAACAATTTTATATTTTAACTTACCTGCAGGTACAATAATATCAACTTCTTCATTTTTCTTTTTTCCAAGCAGTGATTTACCGATAGGCGAAGTAACTGATATCTTATCCTGATCCAGATCAGCTTCTTCAGGTGATACAAGCTTATAAGTAAATTCTTCCTTCGTCTTAAGGTCTTTTAGCTTTACGTTATGAAGAATATAAATTTTATCATTAGGCAGATCATCGGGAGAAATAATCTTAACCCGTGAAAGAATTTCTTCGAATTTAGCAATACGCATTTCATGCTGCTCCTGCTGATGTTTAGCTGCTTCATACTCGGCATTTTCGCTTAAGTCTCCATGCGCTCTTGCTTCAGCTATTTTTTCTGCGATAACTTTTCTGCCCTTTTGTTTCAGTCCATTAAGCTCTGTTTCAAGCTCATGCAGTCTATCTTTGGTTAAATATACGAAACTTTTAGTTTTTGAATCCATAATAAATTAATTCTCCTGATTTTTGCTGATTAGCAGTAAATGCCCAAGTTTATCGCGTTTAGTTTTTAAATATTTTTCGTTTATAGAATTTGCAGGTATTTCAATTGGAATGCGTTTAATTATTTCCAGACCATAACCTTTTAAACCAACTACTTTTTTGGGGTTATTGGTTAGTAAAATCATTTTCTTTACACCAAGGCTTCTTAATATCTGTGCGCCTATACCATAATCTCTCAGATCAGCTTTAAAGCCAAGAGCTTCGTTAGCTTCAACAGTATCTGCACCTTCATCCTGCAGCTTATATGCTTTTAGTTTGTTGGCAAGGCCTATTCCCCTGCCTTCCTGCCTCATATATAATACAATTCCATTTCTTTCGTGCTCAATTATCTTCAGAGATTTTATTAGCTGTCCCTGGCAATCACACCTGAGTGAGCCAAGCAGGTCACCTGTTAGACATTCCGAGTGCACTCTTACAAATATAGGTTTTTCAGAATTAATTTCACCCTTTACCAAAGCAAGGTGTTCTTTATTATCCACAAGGTTTTTAAACATATGCAGTCTGAATTTACCGTGTTTGGTTGGAAGATTTACATCAACAATTTTTTCTACAAGAACTTCACGTTCTAATCTATAATTGATAAGGTCATTTATTGTAATTATCTTTAGCCTATGTTTCTTTGCCAACTCAAATAATTGCGGTACACGCGCCATTTCACCATCTTTTTTAATAATCTCACAAAGAACACCAGCTGGATAATGCCCTGCAAGTTTAGCAAGATCAACAGCCGCTTCTGTGTGTCCTGCCCTTCGTAAAACACCGCCAGGAAATGCCTTTAGCGGAAAAACATGTCCTGGTCTGCCAAGATCTTCAGGTTTTGTTTTTTTATTAACAAGCGAAAGTATCGTCTTGTTCCTATCAGATGCTGAGATACCTGTTGAAGTGCCATGAATATAATCAACACTGATAGTAAAAGCTGTTTCATGTAAAGCAGTATTATAGGTTGTCATCATATCAAGTTTAAGCTCTTTAAGCCTGACATCTTCTATTGGGACACAAATAACACCACTTGTGTATTTAACAAGAAAGTTTACAAGTTCCGGTGTTGATTTTTCGGCGGAATAAATGAGATCACCTTCGTTTTCTCTATCTTCGTCATCAATAACAATAACGCATTTGCCTTTTTTAAAATCAGCAATAGCAGATTCTATACTGCTGAATTTAAACTTTCCGTTTTTTCTGCTGCTTACTTTCTTTAGTTTCATATATAAAATGTGGCGATCTTTTAAAACGCCACAATAACAATCCTTTACTTAAAAAGGATAAAAATTAATCTTTCTTTTTTAACTGATCAGTTAAGCCCACAATAGTCCCAATTGCTGATTTATCCATTTTCACTTTAACATTATCTGCAATTTTAACAAGAATTGAATCCGCTTCTAATCCTTCAACAGTTCCATGAATACCGCCTGATGTTATAACCTTATCGCCTTTTTTAACTCCTTCAAGCAGCTTTTGTCTAGCTTTTTGTCTTTTCTGCTGTGGTCTTAAAATGAGGAAATAAAATACTGCTATAATAAGTAAAAATGGTAACAAAGAGCTTACCATGCTTGCTATGCCATCTGATTGAGCCTGTAATATAAAAAATAAATATGTCAATTTACTATGCCTTCCTTAATTAAATGCTAAAATGATTTTTAAAAAATATTAAATTTTGTTATGAATATTTGAATTATACTTTTGAGATATATTTTACTAAAAAATCTTTTTTGAACTTAGCGAATTTATTTTCTAAAATCGCTTCTCTGGATTTTTCGACAAGGTTTAAATAAAACCTTAAATTATGAATAGTAGCAAGCTGAGATGCAAGCATTTCATCAGCCATGAACAGGTGCCTTAAATATGCAGGTGTAAAATTTTTAGAAGTATAGCTTTCAACTTCTTCATCAATACATCCAAAATTAAACTTATTTTCAAGATTGCGTAGCCTAAGTTTGCCAGTGCTGGTAAACATTGTAGCATTCCTTGCATTCCTTGTTGGCATAACACAATCAAACATATCAATACCTCGCTCTATTGCATTTAGTAAATCTTCAGGAGTTCCAACCCCCATTAAGTAACGGGGTTTATCCTTTGGCATAAATTCAGTTGTATGTTCAACAATATCGTACATCACTTCATTTTCTTCACCAACAGCAAGTCCGCCAATTGCATAGCCATCAAATCCAATTTCTGCAAGCTCAAGAGCAGAGCGTTCTCTTAAATCTTTATAAGTTGAACCCTGAATTATTCCAAATTGGAACTGGTCAAATCCATAAAGCCGTGTTGAATTAATAAATTCTATTCTGCTTCTCTTAGCCCAGTTAAGCGTAAGTTTAATTGAACTTTCAACTTTGTTGTATTCAGCAGGATTTTCGAGGCATTCATCCAACACCATCATAATATCGGAGCCTATCAATCTTTGTATATTCACAACTTTTTCAGGAGTGAACAAGTGCAGGCTACCATCGAGATGTGATTTGAATTCGACCCCATTATCCGAAATTTTCCTTAAGCCTGATAAACTAAAAACCTGAAACCCGCCGCTATCAGTTAATATAGGCTTGTTCCAGTTCATGAATTTATGAAGTCCCCCTGCTTTATTTAAGACCTCTGAACCGGGTCTTAGATACAAATGATAAGTATTGCTGAGAATTATTTTAGCTCCAATTTCTTCTAGCTCACGCTGTTCAATTGCTTTAACAGTAGCCTGAGTGCCTACGGGCATAAAAATAGGAGTTTGAAAAGTACCATGTGAAGTGGTAATTTCCGAAACTCTTGCTTTAGAGTTTTTATCCTGAGAAAGAACTTTAAAGAACATTATGAAATGTCCTCATATTTACAAAAATACTCATTTTTCTTAAGAAAATCAATTTAATTTAGGTACTCTTTCTTGATTTGTTGCTCTTTAGCAAAGACCGAAACATCGTATTTTCGATAATTTTCAATCAAATATTCCAAATAAAAATTAACCGCAGGCTCACCTCCTTCATACAAATATATTGATTGGCATAAATTTATCAAAATATGTCGAATATTTATAGAATTCGGAAATCGTTTGACAAATTCTTTATTAACGTATATATCTGTATAATCAAATTTAAGCCAATTACATTCTTGATTATAACGGTACACAGCTTCCTCCCAATAAACACTCTCAGGATGGTTTACAACAATATCATAATAAGAATCTTTTTTTAACAGAATGCTGTCCATTATCCATGGCTTACCATCATTTATCTGGTATGCTTTAATCAATTTCTCGAATACTAACAGTTCAGAATCAATTGGTTTATTAATATTTATTTTAATTTCATTTGAAGTTAACTTATTAGCATAACTGTATTTGATAGTATAAGAACCACTTGAAAGATATCCTGGAGCACTATTTATATTTAAAGTTACAATTTTTTCAACAAAAAAGTTCAAAAGGTTAAATGTACTTCCTGTTAAACCGTGAGGATCAATTTTTCTATATCGGATACTACCAATATAATCACCTATTGAACCTGCATAAATGATTTTTTTATTTTCAGGACTTTGGATCTTGATATAATAAAGCCCCAGCTTATCGTGATCAATTGAATCCGGAAAATCCGAATTATTAATAAAACTTAGATTACAAATTATAGGTTCAGCTTCAAGATATTCATTTTTATCAACAGAGATTTTAATTTCAATTTCCGCAAATGAATAGTTAGAAAATGAGATTAAGCTAAAAATTATTAACATGAATTTCCTAAACATGAGTTTTATACAGGTTCTACTTAATAATCAGATAATAAAAAAAACATTTTCGTTAGAATCTTCGAGCAATTCAAGTTCTAGTTTATTAAGATAAAAATCTCTTGCTGATTCAATTGATGATACCCTGATAACATTGTGCTGAAGTTTAAACTCCATACACTTTTTCCCTCTGAAATAATTTAAATCTGACTGATAAAAAATATTTTATTATCAAAAGCATTATTAAAACACCGGCAATATCAGCCAGCCAATCCTGTACTTCCGAAGAACGGTTTGGTACAAAATACTGATGAAATTCATCAGATGCACCATATATTATACATAATATTGCTGTCCAAAGATATGCATTATTAGAAAAAGCAGTTTGACCTTTTAAATGAATAAACGAAATAAAACAAAAAGCAGCAAGCAGACCAAAAACTCCCATATGAATAATTTTATCAATGCTTATCAAATCGGATTTTGGAAGCTCCACAGCCGGGAAACTTGATTGGATAAAGATAATGAGCGCCCAAGCGATTACAAGAAAATGATATTTAAAAAAGTTTTTCAGTTTGGATGGTTATGCTTAGAAATTTTAGTCAAAGGCATGCCTTTGACCTACAAAATTTAATTAAATAAATCTGTAATCACTTCGGGGATAAATCTTATCAAATCCTGCTGTAATGATGTTTGTTTATTGCCATACTTTTCATAATACCTCTCTGCCAGCTTACCATGAATGAAGTTACCGCAAAGCATTGCTGCTTTTACTTCTCCGGTTTGTGCAAGTATAGAAACGATAATACCTGATAATACATCACCTGAACCGGCAGAAGCGAGAAGCTCATTTCCCGAATTGTTTATAAAGATATATCCATCTGAAGTGCAACTAAGACTTGTTTCAGATTTGAGTACAACATTTACATTATATTTTGAAGTAAAATCTCTTACAGCAGAAAATCTATCCTTTAAAACAATATCATTATCAATTCCGCATAATCTGGAAAACTCGCCCAAATGTGGTGTAAGGATAATTTCACTTTCAGAATTTCTATTTTTCAATATATCCAAATCTTCTGATAGCAGAGTTAAGGCATCTGCATCAATCACTAATGGTTTATTGCAATTAATTATCACATCTTTTAGAAATATTGCAGTTTCATTATTTAACGAAATTCCGGGTCCAATTAAAACAGCATCAGCCTTAGAGATTTGCTTTTCAATTTTACTGTAGGAATCCGCTTTAATTGAACCATCAGCGGTTTCATCAAGTTCTGTTTTAATTACTTCGTAAAGTTTTTTGCTGAAATGTGATGATATTGATTTTGGAAAAGCAGTCAATACTGCACCGCAGCCGGATTTTAGAGCAGAAAGAGAGCTCATAATCACTGCACCAGAGAGTCCCTTAGACCCGCCAATTACAAAAGCCTTGCCATTTGAATATTTATAAGAAGTTTTTTTACGGACAGGTAAAAGGTTTTTTATATCTTCTTTTGTAACTAAATATTTATTATATGAATTATATTTTTCGAGTAATTCAGTAGTAATGCCTATTGGGATTACATATAAATTCCCTGAGTTTTCTTTGCCTTTTCCATAGAGTAATTCAGTTTTTATCGCACCCATTGTAATAGTAAAATCAGCATTGATAAGTACACCCTGCTCACTTGAACCAGATAATCCGGAAGGTACATCAATAGAAACAACTGTAACTTTTTTATTCCGGTTTCTTAAATTATTTATGCTTTCTATTACATCACTAAATTCCCCCGAAACTTCTCCTTTTATTCCGCTTCCAAGCAAAGCATCAATAATTAATATTTTTCCTTTCTGCGCTTTTTGCAGTCCAGCGTTTCTGCTTAGCGGGATTTGCTTTTTTAAATCATTAAACAAATTTTCGGAATTACTATCATTCAAAGTAACTGTGAACAATCGATTAGATGATAATTTTGAAAGTAAATTAAAATTTATTAATGCATCACCATTTAGTTCATTTTGCTCTGCAATATTTACTAGTGTTAGCGGTATTGAATTAATTAAAAATTGACGGGCTATGACAAAACCATCACCGGCATTATTACCTTTACCGCAAAAAATGTAGATCGAATAATCTTCAATATCAGGCAATAAGGAAACAATAAGTTCAAATGCATTCTTACCGGCATTTTCCATTAAAATTAAAGACGGGATACCGTCTTTATCTATTATAGTCTTTTCGACTTCCCTTAATTCTTGAAATGTTAAGGCTGGTTTCATTTGATATTTATATTTTGAATAAAGATAAAATCAGTTTATTAGTTTTTTCATTTCAGATATAGTTTTTGCCGGGTTGACGGAAGAGAATATTGAGTTTCCCGCAACAAATACGTTTACACCGGCATCACTCAGAATTTTAATATTATCTAATCCAATACCGCCATCCATTTCAATAAACGCTTTGCTTCCCATTTTTTTGATCATACTGCTTAGTTTTATTGCCTTTGCAGTTGAACCTTCAATAAATTTCTGTCCACCAAAACCCGGGTTAACAGACATTAACAGGATAAAATCTGCATATGGCAAAATTTCTTCAAGTACATCAACAGATGTAGCTGGATTTAGAACAACACCTGCTTTACAGCCTGCATCTTTAATCTGTTGAACAAGCCTGTTTAAATGGTCAGTTGCTTCGTAATGAACACTGATCCAATTTGCACCGGCTTTTGCAAAATTATTGACATATTTTTCGGGTTCGGATATCATTAAGTGAACATCAAGCTCAAGCGTTGTAAGCTTCCTGATATCAGCAACCATTTTGGGTCCGAATGTTATATTAGGTACAAAATGACCATCCATAACATCAAGATGCAAGAGGTCAGCCCCTGCATTGGTTATCATTTCAATATCAGCAGCAATTTTAGAAAAATCAGCAGATAGAACAGAAGGAGCAATTAATTTCATAGGTCGTTAGAACTGTGTTCCCCCATCATTTTTTTTCTCACCATCTTTTTTATCATTATCTTTCTTTGGCTGCGGCACAGTTTTCTTTTCATCTTTCTTTTCTGTAGGCTTTGATTTTACATCCTCTTTTTTCTTTACATCGTCCTTCTTCTTTACATCATCTTTTTTAGTGTCATCCTTAAAATTTTCTTCATTATCAGGTTTTTCTATTTTTTCTTCTTTTTCCTTTAATCCGTCTTCTTCACCTTCAATAACTAGTTTCTTTTTTTGCTCTCTGTTTACAAATAGATCTATTTTTTGGTTTTCCTTTGCCATTGTATTGGCTTTAGGGTACTGGTCAATAACAGAATTTAAAGGTACATTAGTTGAAGGCTGGTAATTGATTTTACCGACTGTAAGTTTATTTACTGCAAGAAGTTTTTTAGCTTCTTCAATATTCTTACCGGTAAGCTCGGGTACTTTAATATTACCAGCATCCATACCTGTAGAAACTATTACCCCAATTATTGTTCCTTTTTTTACTTTGCTTCCTGCATTTTCAATTTGTGAAAGCACAATTCCAGATGGATATTGAGCCGAGGGTTTATATTCTACTTCCTGAACTTCAAGAAATCTTTGGTCAAGGACAAATTTTGCTTCTCTTAGAGTCCTGCCAACAAGATTAGGCACATCATAAAGCTGCTCACCACCACTGATAACTAGATATATTCTTCTGCCATCTTTAACAGTCTGATCAGCCGGCGGATTTTGGTCAACTACCGTACCAATAGGTTTTGAAGGGTCATACCTTATATCACCCTGTACACCCTCAAGCGAGGCTGCATCAAGCTGTTTTTTAGCTTCTTCATATGATAAACCTACAACTGATGGTACTTTAACAAGTGTATCATGCCTTACATACCACGGCATTACAATAAAATTCATTAGTAGTATTGCCACTATTAATCCACCAAAAACAATGAATAATTTTTTCCAGAATTTCATATTACTGTTATAAATCCTTACTAGACATTAAATATCTTTCAAATATACGATATATTGTATAATATTTAGACATAAAAAAACGGTATGTAGTTTCAGGACCCACCCACGTTAGAGTAGTGTAGATAGGTATAAAAAGCAGTTGGACAATACCCGTCAGAACATCAATTATAAATAAAGTCGTAGCAATTAAATAAAAAACACCCTCTGAATCTCTGTTTCTTTGTTGTAAAATTGTTTTTTGATTTTTTATAATCTTTGAGTCTTGGAGGCTAAATTATGTTTTTTTAAGATTCTTTAATCAATTTTTTGTATTTTTGTATAAATTATAATGGAAAATGACAAACGACGAACAATTTATGCAATTAGCAATAGATAAATGCCGTGAGGGTGTTGATAATGGGCAAACACCATTTGCTGCATGTATAGTTAAAGATAATGAAGTCATTGCCTGCGAGCACAACATTGTATGGAAAAGTATGGATATAACAGCTCATGGTGAAATTCACGCCATACGTAATGCCTGTAAATATATTAATAATATCGACCTGAGCGGATGTACGATTTACTCAACATGTGAACCGTGCCCGATGTGCTTTACTGCAATACACTGGGCAAGAATTGATAAAATATTTTATGGGGCAGATATTGCAGATGCTGAAAGATTTGGATTTAATGAGCTAAAACTATCTAATCAAATGTTAAAGGAAATGGGTTTAAGTAATGTTCAGATTGTTGGTGATTTTATGAAAAAGGAATGTGTTGAGGTATTTGAATACTGGGCATCAAAAAAGGATAAAAAGGTATATTAGAAATGGGGCAGAAAATATCTGCCCCAATGTTGTATAATTTATTTCATTAACCTTATAAACAAGGTTTCCCCGACAAGTCGGGGCAAGCAAAAGTAATTCCGTCACTTATAATTAGTTTCATTTGAGACTATTTTATCAACACCATCCTTTTGGTTGAAATATATGTTCCGGCTTCTATTCTGTAAATATAAACACCGCTTGCATAATTACCTGCATTCCAGTTTAATTCATATCTACCTGCATTCTTATATTCATTATTTACCAGTATTGCAACTTCTCTGCCCAATAAATCGTAAACCTTAACGGTAACTTTAACATCTTTTGGCAAATCGTATTTAATTACAGTTGCAGGATTAAACGGATTGGGAAAGTTTTGATACAGATTAAATTCAACTGGTAAAGTTATGTTGTTTGAATTCTTACCCGTTAAATTATCGAAGCCACCAGGTGTAATATATCTCCCCTTCGTTTCAAAGACATAATCCCTTATATAACCTTCCTGAGGCGGATTAATATTATCGAATTTTAAAGTAATAATTGCACTTGAATCTAATTCAACATAGTTATTATTAACAGTAATGAGAAGTGGTTTAATATCGCCTGTTGTAGAGTGTTCTGCTTCAGACATATTCAGTTCTATAACGTCATAACCACTATACATTAATGGAACAACAGAAAAGTAAGTTAACGCAAAATCCCCATTCCAATTTATATCAACACTATTTACGCCATCTGTATTCTCACCTGCGAATGGTATTATTACTTCTGAATAATTTTCTCGTCTTGCTATTTGCCTATAATAAGTCTCAGTATTAGTATTTATAACAAGATCTGCTACCGGGGATTTTGCCCAGCTTCTATCTAAATTACTTCCTATTTTGCCGATTAAAGCAAAACTATCAATTGTTAAATTATATTTATATTCAGGGTATTTTTTCCTTACATAATTTATTGCTTTTAATTGTTCACCTTCATTATAATGGGCATAAATGCTGTCTCCAGCAGAACCTGTAACAATTTTTTTGCCATTGTAATTATATTGGATATATTTAGTTATATCTGAATTACCGTTAAGATTTGCATTATCGGGTGATAACACGGAAATTACATCATACATAATGATATCATTACTCTCAGTAATACCAATTTCTGTTCCAGCAGGATGATCAACAGCGTAAAGCTTGAAATTATCAAAATAATTGTAATCATTTTCTGTTTCAGCGACCTGTATATAAAATTTATTATCAATAGCTTGAGGGTTTATAGTAAGCTTATAACGATCGGTAATATCAATTCCAAAATATTCATTGAATTCAGAACGATGTAAAATATTATTATCTGGTTGAAAACCTGTAGTATCAGATTCATAGACCCATATCCAAGGGCAGCCTGCATAATTCGTTTGATATTGCAAAATCTTTGCGTCTCCAGTATTATAATTGATAAAAAATATTTCTGCTGGTCTTCCACTCCAATATTCATAATTACCTGTATAATATTTATCAGTATTCATAATATTAAAATTTTGGACTCCATTAAAATTATTTGAATTATAAAGGACATCCCAACCATTACCTATACCTGTGTATTGCTGCATAGTAACTCTTTGAGTATTCTTCGTTATGAACATTAATTCATGTTTATTATCAGTTCCATATCTATAACAAAAATCATCAGTATGCATATGATATCCTATATCATTAAATGGAATTTGCCAACCGCCTATCCATCCGCTTGTATTATTATCCCATAATGCTGTCCATTGGTTATTTGAATACTTTAGTAACATTGCTCGTTTATATGTTTGATAACCTCCATCCAATTGGGAATTATATATAATTATTTCGTCTTTATTGTCGCCATCAAAATCCCCTGCTTCTAACCTATCCGATCTATTACCTTGATGCCAAGGTCCGATTCTGCTATTGTAATTATTCCACCACAATCTTGTCCAGGTACCTACATTATTATAAAGATCATAATTAAATTGCAATAATGCAGCAAAGCCATCATTATCCTATACAAATACTTGTTTACCTGTATTATTCACAAAAGGGTGATTAGGAGTAGCAAAATTACCAGGCATGAATGTGCAAACTGGAATATAAATATCCCATGAGGGATTACCTAAATAGCCGCTACCATTATTACTCCAGACCTGATCCCAGGTATCGTTTTGATCATAAGGAGATGCCAAAACTTTACAGTTATGTCCTCCCATAACGAGTAACAAATTTGTTAAGGGTGCACCAATAGGTGCAGGGTAATTATAAGTTCCTACTGTATAATATCTATCCCCATTGTTTGGAGTCCAGTAATTGTAAAAATTTGTAGTTACATGTGTATTCCATGTCTGGCCATAAGAATAATACATCTGCCTTTCAATACCTGATCCAGTATTAACCAACAGCCTGAAAGGCCTTTGTTGGCCAGATGGACCAACATGCTCAAAATAACTACCTATGCGGATATTGAAATAATTCATATTAAAATTATCGATATAAAAGTTGTTTGCATTATCAAATACACTTCTCCACTGCGCATAACACAAGTTATACGAACAGAGTAATAATATAATATATATTTTAATTATACTTTTCATTTGACTTAATTTTATTTATTTTTTAAATTATTTTTGAATAAATTAAGGGCAGCAAAGGAAATGCTTCGTCTTAATGATTAAGCATTAAGTTAATGCGTGCTACCGCTTACTTAAAATCCCAAACCTGCCCTGTTTCTTAAAAACTATTCAAAAGTTTTTAAGAAATAATTGAATATGGTGGCATACTTACTTCCAATCTATTTTAAGAAGATCATTTTTCTTGATTCGGTATATTTATTAATTATAACCGTATTTAATGTCATTACATCAATTTTGTAAAAATATACACCGCTTGATAAGCTACTTCCATCAAACTCAACTTCATATACTCCAGTTTCAAAAGTCCCTTTTACCAACGTTTTAATTTCTTTTCCTTGTATATCGTAAACCTTTAGTTCAACTTCTGAAGGATTGCCAAGCTTATATTTTATTTTTGTTGTAGGATTAAAAGGATTAGGGTAATTCTGCAATAACGAAAATTCGGTTGGTTTTTCAGTTAGTGTATTCTCGAGAACCCAGCTTTCGCCTGCGTTTGTAGTTTTATACAGCAAACCGCCCGGATATATTTGTCCAACCGCCCAACCCGTGTTTTCGTTCAAAAAGAATATATCATAAAATTCAGAGGTATCCACTAAAACCTGCTCTTTCCAGGAAATCCCTCCATCTGCTGTTTTTAGTATAATACCTTTACCCCCTGCAGCAAAACCTAAAACAGGGTTAATAAATTTAATCACATTCAAATTTGTACTTGAATTGATATAATTTACAAACCAGGTTTTACCGGAATTCTCGGTTTTAAGGATTAAACAATTATTAGAATTAGTAATATAACCCGCTGCAAAAGCTATATTAGAATCTATTGCATCTACACTAAATAAATAATAATAGCTGAAAATTGATTGTTGAAGAGTTTCACCTCCGTTTGTGGTTTTTAATATTATTCTATTCCCAACGGCATAGCCAGAATTTTCATTTATAAAATCTACATCGCCTAAATCTAAATTTGTGTCTAGCGGAATATTTATCCAGTTATCACCCCTATTTGTGGTTTTAAGAAATGCAGGATTAAAGAAACCAGCTCCACTCATATATCCTGTATTATTTATAAAACAAATTCCTGATAACCCTGTGAATTCATTAAAAATATTATTCCAAGTATGTCCACCATCTGATGTTCTATACAATGACCCCCCGCCAGTAACTAATATATAATTTTGGTCAAAGATCCAAAAATGTGAGTAGATAAAAGACGGATCAATTTGTAGCACTAACCAGTTTAAACCCCCATTAGTAGTTTTTCTGATTTCACCTTGTATATTTTGACTAGATCCTGCTGTGAAACCTGTATTTTCATTAATAAAGCGTACCGTAAACGGTCTTTCCATAAAATTACCAGTCACCAATTGCTGAGCAAGCGGATATTTATTAAAATAAATAAGTGCTAAAATAATTAAAACTATTTTTTTCATTTTTTTAAAATCATTTTTCTTGATTCGGTATATTTATATAATTATAACCGTATTTAATGTCATTACATCAATTTTGTAAAAATATACACCGCTTGATAAGCTATTTCCGTTAAACTTCACTGTTACCGGGTCATCGTTGCATGAGCTGAAAATTAAAATAAATAATACCGTAAACAACAGTATTAACTTATTATAGAGTATATTTGAAATATTTTTAATTTTAGAAATGCAAAGGAATTTTCGAGATTCATTAAAAAACAATATGTTACAAATGCTTACCATAATATTTATAAGATTACTTATACTCCAAAGGAGTCCCTTCGGGACAAATATAATATGTACCCCCCCCATAGAACAATGATATAAGTCATATTTTCAGGCTGAAATTAAGTAAATTTCCCTTAATAGAGCAAAAATAGCGTTTTTAAGTTAATGGAAATAGCCTGCATTATCAGTTGATTTTCTATTAGAAATCATATAAATTTGTTTTAAATATATACCAAAAAATGAATAGAATTTTTTTAGCAGTATTAGCTTTACTAACTATAACAATTGTATCTTTTTCACAAAATCCTGGATTAACAAGAACTAGTCCTGAATGGGTTCCATTTCATATTGATTCTGTAGAAGCAAAATCATATGCTACGGTAAATAATCCATATGGTGTTGCAGAATCATTAAGAGTAGTTCTGGTATCATCAAATGTCCCAAGTGATTGGGAAGGTGTTGGAATATGTGATATAAGTTATTGTTATAGTACTGGCGTAACAACTGTAACATCTTTTTACCCTCCGGGTAATTCCACAATTTATATTTATTACGCAAAATTACCTGGCAGAACAGGCAGTGCTACATCAATCTGGAAAGTTGTAAGAGCATCAAACCCAAGCCAGCAAAGTCCACAAGTTACTTTTGGAGTTACAACTGCACCAATTGGAATTACTCAAATCAGTTCAATTGTTAGTGAATTCAGTTTATCACAAAATTATCCAAATCCATTTAACCCAAACACAAAGATAAATTTTTCACTTCCAAAGAGTGATTATGTATCTTTACGGGTTTATGATATGCTTGGACGTGAAGTAAGTGTTTTGGTAAATGGTCAATTAACCGCTGGTGAATATGAAGCTGATTTTAATGCTAAAGGACTTTCAAGCGGTATGTATTATTATAGCTTAAGAGCCGGTGAGTATGTAGATGTTAAGAAAATGGTGTTGGTAAAATAAGATTTGTCAGATTTATAAGATTTATAAGATTAAAAGCAAAGCTGAAAATTTAAGGAACGGTATCACAAAAAAGTTGTTTAATTAAGTAAGATTATATAGAAATGTATTTCCGCAAAGACGTGGGAATGATAAATAAATGGCAGATATACAGCAAGTAAGAAACAAGGATTTAACACTTTTAGAAAAGACATATATTCCGCAGATAGTCGGAGGATTGTGGCTGACATTCAGACAAATGTTCAAGCCTAAAGTAACGAGGCAATATCCAGAGGAAAAATGGTCACCGCCAACAGCTTTTCGCGGCAGACCCGTTTTAGTTAAAGCGGATAATGGCATTGAAAGATGTGTTGCATGCGGGTTGTGTTCAAGAGTATGTCCGGCTTTAGCAATTGAAGTTCAGGCAAATGAAGTCCCAACTCAAGATAAGGAAAGATACCCTGAAAAGTTTGAGATCAATATGCTAAGGTGTATTTTCTGCGGCTTCTGTGAAGAAGTTTGCCCTGAAGAGGCAATAGTAATGAGCGATGAATATATATTAACATTTACATCCCAGGAAGAAGCCATATTCGGGAAAGAGAAACTTCTTATGAGCGAACGCCGCTTAAAGAAGCGTTTAGAATTTTTACAAGAAAATGTATGAGAAAAAGTTTATTAGTTATAGCACTCTTAATGTTATTCATTTTTAGCGGCAAATCAGAATATGCCAATGTTACATACTTAATAGGTGATGGTGATGATTTAATTACCGAACCGGCAGATAGCACAGATGCCCTGACAGTATTTTCTGCAAAGATAAAAGATAAAACTGTTTATATAAACTGGAGGGTTTTGAACCCAAAGGATATTTCTTATTTTGAAGTGTTGAGACTTGATCCTAAAAAGAAGGAATACAAAAAAATAAACGATGACAGAATATCAAAAGAAGACTTTTTTGAAAAAGCTGCAATTATGGATAAAGGGTTTGTTTATATGTATGATTATGAGGATGAACCTGAAAGAGACGGAGTTTATTATTACAAATTGAATGGTTTCAGTGGTAACGGTCAGATAATATTTGAAGCGGATGATATAAAAATAGGTATTAAAGGAATAAAGAATTTTAAGGTCGAGCAAAACACTCCCAACCCGTTTAATCCGACTACAAATATTACATATGAACTTTTTGACGCTTCTTATGTAAAATTAAAGGTTTTTGATCTTATAGGGAAAGAAATTGCAATACTTGTTGATGCAAACCAGACAAAGGGTACATATACAGTAACTTTTGATGCTACCAAATACTCGATACTTACAAGCGGGATATATTTTTATAAGCTTGAAACAGATAAGTATTCAGAAGTAAAGAAGATGATATTGACGAAGTAAAAGTTTTCTATCCCAAACTGGTCTGCCTAGGCGGAATGGGATAGAGGTTATTATAAAAGACCTGACAGGTTGCTAAAACCTGTCAGGTCTATTGTTTTATATCAGCTGGTATTTTCCCGTTACCTGGAATTGATATATATACAAATAGCACTGACATAGTCAGCGCACTCCAGGAAAAGCAAATACAGAGTACTTTTTCAGTAGAGACTATATTCTATTCATCGTGCTTGTTTTTACTGTAACCCATCGAATACGACGTTTCGCAATCAATAATAATGCCTGTTTTGTTAAAAATGAAGGATCTCTTATCTCATTCAAAGAAACAGCTCATTATTCGAGTATGGATTCCCGCATTCGCGGGAATGACAACCTACTTTACCTTTAGTTCAAATTCTTTTTCTAACTCTGTACCAGCCCTTAGAATTTTAAGTTTAATTTTTTCGCCAAGATTCACATCTGTAATTATTCCCCAGAAATCAGAATCACTTCCAATTTTTTCTCCATTAACAGAAAGTATAATATCTTCAGGTTTTAGCCCTTCTTTATCTGCAACACTTCCTTTATCTACATTAACAACTATTGCACCCTGAACATTGGTAAGTTTAAAATAATGCGCAATGTTCTTATCAACAGTCTGTAACCTTAAACCAATATCATAATTGCGTTCAATTTTGCCATCTTTCTTTAGCTTATCAACAATAGCTTTAACTTTATTCATAGGTATAGCAAACCCAAGACCTATATTACCTCCTATCATAGAATTACCTGTATAGATTAAAGTATTCATACCTATTACTTCTCCAATGCTGTTCACAAGCGGTCCTCCGCTATTACCTGAATTAATAGCGGCATCGGTTTGTATCATATTCCTATAAAACCTGTTCTCGTTTGAATTAAGCTTCATCCCTGTAGAACTTACAACCCCTACAGTTACTGTAGGTTTTTGGTTTACTTCAAACAATCCGAATGGATTACCCAGTGCAACAACCCACTCCCCAATTAAGACATCGTTAGAATTGCCAAGTTTAATAAATGGTAAACCTGATTTATTGATTTTTAATAGGGCAATATCACTATAAGAATCTTTTCCAATAATTTCAGCTTCAAGATGATCGCCATTTGTCATGGATACAACAACTTTTGTAGCATTTCTAATAACATGGTCATTTGTAATAATATATCCATCATCAGAGATTAAGAAACCTGAACCAAGTCCTTGAACTTCCTGTTTATAAGAACGGTCACCGAAAAATTGTCTAAAAAACGGGTCATCGCCAAAAGGATCTCGGTACTCTCTTACCTCGGTTACACTAATTCCAACAACAGCTTTAGATACTTCTCCAACAGTTCTTGTAATAGCATTTTCCCGCGAATCGGTAACATTTTGATTAGCACTCTTTCTTGAGGTTAATTGATTTGCTTGCAGTTCATTGGTCTCATTCTTAAACACAAAATGCCCAAAGATAAAACCAGAAACAAGTACCGCTATAAAAGTTACTGCAATGAGTAAATATTTAGTTTTATTCATATTAGTATTAAAATTAAAATATAATTCATATAAAAGTAAAACCGTAAAGGATGAATAAAAATTCTCTCAAATTTTTATTTTATGTCAATAATAACAGACAATATACCCTTAGACGGTTTTAAATTATCTTTAATTCTTAATTATTTTTTTCTTTTTATTGCTCTTTTAACAGCTTCAGCAATGAATCTGCTCGAAATTCCGTATTTTTCATATAGTTCTGTAGCTTTACCTGACTCACCAAAAGTATCATTCGCTCCAATAAATTCTACAGGTGTTGGATACTCTTCGGCAAGCACTTCAGCAACCGCACTACCAAGACCGCCATACTTCTGATGATCTTCGCATGTAACAATGCAACCGGTATCTTTAGCCGCTTTTACAATAGCTTTGCGGTCAATTGGTTTAATAGTATGCATATTGATAAGCCTTACAGAAATTTTTTCATCAGCAAGTTTTTCCAGAGCTTGAATGCTTTCCCAAACCATAAGTCCGCTTGCAATGATTGTGCAATCGCTGCCTTCAAATAAAGTATCAGCTATCCCAAATTTAAAAGGAGCATCAGGATTTGTATAGTTGGGAGAATTATCCCTGTAAAATCTTATATAGAATGGCTCGTTTACTTTAACACATTCAAATATTGCTCTATAAGTTTGGTTATAATCAACAGGTGTAATAACATTCATATGCGGAAGGATTCTCATAATACCAACATCTTCGAGTGACTGGTGAGTAGCTCCATCAGGTCCAACGGTAAATCCGCAATGTGAAGCGCAAATTTTAACATTCATTTGGCTGTATGCAATTGATTGCCTTATTTGATCAAATGGTCTGCCTGTAGCAAACTCACCATAAGTAGAAGCAAACGGAATTTTACCAACTAAGGCAAGTCCGGCTGCAGTACCCATCATATCCTGCTCGGCAATACCAACTGAAAAGAATCTCTCAGGGTAGGCATCACGGAACATATCAGTTCTAACAGAGCCGCTCACATCTCCGCCAAGTACAACAACATCGGTGTTTGATTTACCCAGATCAACTAAAGCATCCCCAAAACCGCGGCGTGTTTCCTTTAATTCGGGATTTTTTAAATCTAAATTTTCTACTAAATAATTTTCAAATTTATGTATGTAGTTCATATTAAAATTAGTTATTGACAGTCTTTTACAATTTGTTTGGTTATGAAAACAGGTTTTTTATCGGTCTTTGGAAATTTAACAATGGAAAAAGGTTTAGTTGTAGCTTCTGTAACTACACAATCTTTTCCCGGGGTTGATTCCGTTACATTAACAGAAATACTGGAGCCATCTAATATGCTGTCTATAGTAACCATGTAACCGCCATTGCTTCTGGGTCCGATAAAAACAGCAACAACGCTATTTTTAGTGAAATCAACTACAGGTATTCTTGGCATCTGATCCAGATTTTTATATATTTCAATCATTAAACTCTGAAACTGTTCATTGTTATTTATCAGTACCTCTCTTTTATCATCAATAGCTGAAAATGTTCCATCCATTACTATTTCTATTGGCAGCTTTTTTCCATCACTTCCTATGTTAGAACATGCGACAAAATTTATGGAAGTTAATACTGAAGAAAATATCAGAATTGAAAATACAATTATTGTGTTTTTCATACTATTTACCGTTAAAATAATCTACAAAATCACCGAATTTTGTAGCTAAAAGTTCACTCAATGCAACTTTTCCCTGCTCATCATTTGGTGGAACACCGTGCCATTTATAATTATCTTCCATTAATGATACTCCTTTACCCATTTTAGTATAAGCAATTATGCAAGTTGGTTTTCCTTTAACTTTCTTTACTGCATCTATGGTATCAAGAATTTCTTTCATGTTATGACCATCAATTTCAAATACTTCAAAACCGAATGATTTCCATTTGTCAACAAGCGGTTCAAGTTTCTGTACATTTTCTGTTCTGTTATCAATTTGGCAATGATTTCTGTCTACAAACACTGTCAGGTTATCAACTTTATGATGGTCAGCAGTCATAGCAGCTTCCCATATTTGCCCTTCGGCAAGCTCACCATCACCGCAAATACAATAAACATGGTTTGTTTTTCCTGAGAGCCTTAATCCTAATGCAGCGCCAACTGCGATTGATAGACCCTGCCCTAAAGCACCTGAAGCAATTTCAACGCCTGGTAATCCATGTGTTTTTAAAGCGGCTGGATGCCCCTGAAGTCTGCCATTCACTTTTCTTAAAGTACTTAATTCATCAAGAGGAAAGTATCCACGTCTTGAAAGAGTTGCATACCAAACAGGAGCAACGTGCCCAATAGAAACAAATACCATGTCTCGCTCACTGTTATATGGATCTTCGGGTAATAAGTTAAGTTTATTGAAATATAGAGCTGTGAAAATATCAGCTAATCCTAATGGACCGCCAGAGTGTCCTGTTTTTGAGATCAGAAGCATATTTATAATATCTCTTCTGATCTGTCTTGCCATTTCATTCAGGTCATCTACATCTGTAAAAACTGGATTTTTGAGATTTGGAAACATATCTATTAATTTGTTTAGATGATTAAATTCTTAAATAAAATATTTATTTAGTGATAGTATCTCGTTTAAAAACTTCCATATGTCTTGAAAGGATAATTGCTGTAATAATTAAGGAAAAAAAATTGAAGTAAGAGAGAGTAAATCCAGCAACACTGCTATTAATTATCATAAATGGAACAATGTTTATAATTAGAACATAAACCGGCAGCAAAAATGTAGCTATTGTATTAGCAATTAAAACTTTTCTTTTGATTGCGAATACAATAAACCAAACAACAAGCCAACCTATCAGGATAAAATAATTTATAATAATAAAAATTCCAGCTCCTGTTGCCAGTCCCCTGCCGCCCTTGAATTTCAGCCAGACAGGATAATTATGTCCCAGTATCAAAGTACATGCACCAAACATTGCAGATGCATATCCTAAATTAAGCACATAAAAAATTACATAGATAGGCATTGCGCCTTTTAATACATCTGTTAAAAGAACTGTAATACCAATTAATTTTGATTTTGAAACCTGGAAAGAATTCAGCGTTCCAACATTCCTTGAGCCTTCTTTGGTAAGATCTTTATTCGATTTGGCTTTTACAAGCAGGTATGCAGTTGGAAAAGACCCAATTAAATAACAAAGAACAAAAATTATTAAATTATTTATTGTAAATAATTCACTCATTAAAATTGATCCAGAAATCTAACATCATTCTGGTAAAGTATCCTGATATCTTTGATTCCGTATTTCATCATTGTGAGTCTTTCAATACCCATGCCGAATGCATAACCCGTATATTCTTCAGGGTCAATATTAACAGATTTAAATACATTGGGGTCAACCATTCCGCAGCCACCAATTTCAAGCCAGCCGGTATCTTTGCATGTTTTACAGCCTTTGCCTCCGCAGATAAAACAGGATATATCTACCTGACCGGATGGTTCTGTGAACGGAAAAAAACTTGGGATAAAACGTATCTTAGTATTATCACCATAGAATTTCTTAAAAAAATAAGCAAGTACACCTTTTAGGTCCTGCATGTTGACGTTTTTATCAACATATAATCCTTCAAGCTGGTGAAACATAAAATAATTTTTATAAGTAACAGTTTCATTCCTGAAAACTTTACCGGGACTTATTATCCTTAATGGCGGTTTATTTTGAAGCATGGTTCTTATTTGTACTGGTGAAGTATGTGTTCTTAAAACATACTTTTTATCCTTATCGGTTTTACTCTGCACATAAAAAGTATCCTGCATATCGCGTGCAGGGTGGTGAGCAGGTGTGTTGAGAGCATCAAAGTTGTAGAATTCTTCTTCAAGCTCGGGTCCATCGGTTACTTTAAATCCAATTTCACGAAATATTTTAACCATTTCAGCAAGTGTCTGTGAAATGAGATGTTCTCTGCCTATGCTGAATGAAGCCGCTGGTAATGTTAGGTCTAAGGTTTCTATTCCTGTGCCTGAGTTATCAAAATGTTCTTTTAAAGAATTGTACTTTGCCTCAGCAAGTTTTTTAATATCATTCAGCTTTTTGCCAAATGCAGGCTTATTATCTTTGCTAACGTTTTTAAACTCTTCAAATAATCCGGTTAAAAGTCCATTCTTTGAAATGAATTTCAGCCTGAAGTTTTCAAGTTCTTCGGGATTACCAATAGGAAATAAATTTATTTCCAGTTCAATTTCTGTGAGATTAGATAACATTAACTAATTTAACTTAATGCAAATTTAACAACTTCTGTGAAAGCAGCAGGATTATCGTAAGCTAACTGAGCAAGAACTTTCCTGTTGATATCGATATTCTTTTTGTTCAATGCACCTATTAACTTTGAATATGTCGTATTATTATCTCTTGCAGCAGCATTTATTCTGATAGTCCAGATATTACGCATAACTCTTTTCTTAAGTTTCCTGCCTGTATATGCATGCTGTCCGGCTTTTTCTACACTATGTTTTGCAACTGTTGTAACTTTACTTCTTCTTCCCCAAAAGCCTTTGGCTTTTGCGAGCATTCTCTTGCGTCTTTTCCTTGATGCTACTGCATTTACTGAACGAGGCATTTTATTGTATCTCCTGTTATATTATTTTTATTTTTTAAGTTAATTAAGCAAGAAGCATTCTTTTTACACGTTTTAAATCTGCATCCGAAACCAGAGCGTCGTGTCTTAGCTGTCTTATCCTCTTAGAAGATTTTTTTGTGAGAATATGTCTTTTTAAAGAATGTTTCCTTTTTATTTTTCCTGATGCAGTAACTTTAAATGATTTAGCCGCACCGCGGTTAGATTTCATTTTTGGCATTTCAAATACCTTGCTTTCTATAATGATTTATTAATTTCTTTATTTTTATACAACTAAAATCAGTCTTTAGTAATAACTTCTGCTTGATTAATAATATCTTCAGTATTAGTTACAACTTCAACATTTTGAATTACTTCGGATTTTTGTTTTTCCTTTGTCTTTTTATATTCATCAATCTTCTTTTTTTCAGGTATAAGCATTACGGAAAGGTATCTGCCTTCCATTTTAGGAGGCTGCTCAATTTTACCTACGATAGTTAATTTCTCAAGTATCTCATCCATAAGTTTTCTTCCAATATCCTGATGTACCATCATTCTGCCAATAAATATAATAGTAGCTTTTACCTTATGACCCTGAATGAGAAACTCGGTTAAGTGGCGGCATTTGAAATCCATATCATGTGTATCTGTATTAGGATGAAACCTGATTTCTTTTAGCTGAGTGGAACTTTTGCTCTTTTTCTGTTCTTTTTCTTTTTTCTGTTTTTCGTAATTATACTTACCAAAATTGCCAATTTTGCAAACAGGTGGTTTAGCATTTGGCGAAACTTCAATCAGGTCAAGATCTTTAGATCTCGCCATTCTTAAGGCTTCCTGAGTAGTTTTAATCCCGGCTTGATCACCGTTTTCATCTAAAACTCTTACTTCCGGAACGCGTATCTGTTCATTGATACGGGTTTTTATCTTTCTTTCCTTAATAATTTACTCCTTTAAAAGTTAAATAATTGTGAAACAATTTTAATTTATTTTTTTTGAATCTCTTTCTTCTTTAAGGGTCGCAATAAAATCATTTAGTTCAAATGCCCCCAGGTCACCTTTTTTATGCGCTCTTACCGTGATATTTCCATTTTGTTTTTCTTTATCACCAAGAACTATCATATAAGGTACTTTTTTGGTTTCCCAATCACGTATTTTATAACCTACTTTTTCACTTCTGTCATCAAGTTCAGTTCTGAAATTATATTCTTTCAATTTATCGTTTATTTCTTTTGCATACTCTAACTGGTTATCAGTAATTGTAACAACTGCAATCTGAACAGGTGCAAGCCATAGTGGAAAATTTCCTGCATAATGCTCAATTAAAACACCAACAAATCTTTCCATTGAACCAAAAGGTGCACGGTGAATAACAACGGGTCTGTGTTTTGCTCCATCACTTCCAATATAATTCATATCAAACCTTTCGGGTTGAACGTAATCGACCTGAACAGTACCAAGCTGCCACTTTCTATTAAGCGCATCTTTGACAATAAAATCTATTTTAGGTCCATAAAAGGTAGCTTCACCTATAGAAGTAGTACATACAAGATTCATTCTTTGGGCTGCTTCAGTTACATCTTTTTGAGCTTTTTCCCATTGCTCATCATTTCCGCCATATTTACCTTTATTATCCGGGTCACGGAATGAGAGCCTTGCCTGAATATCATTCAGACCAAGTGAGTGTGAAACAAATTGTGTTAAATCAATAACATCGCATATCTCATCTATTAACTGATCCTGCCTGCAGAAGATATGTGAATCATCCTGTGTAAATCCTCTTACCCTAAGCAATCCGTTTAGTTCGCCGGATTGTTCAAACCTATAAACGGTTCCGAATTCAGCTAACTTTACAGGAAGCTCTCTATAGCTGTGAGGTTTATGATTGTATATCTGAAAATGATGCGGACAGTTCATAGGTTTAAGAAGATACTGTTCCTTTTTTCCCGTTTCATCAATAAAATCAATTGGCGGATATTGTGAATCCTTATAATAAGGATAATGTCCCGATGTTTTATACATTTCTATATTCCCGATATGCGGAGTATATACAACCTGGTATCCGCGTTTAACCTGTTCATTCTTTAGGAATGCTTCAAGCTCCTGCCTTACAATTGCGCCTTTAGGCAGCCATATTGGCAATCCACCACCAACATTTGGACTTAACATAAATAATTCTAATTCAGCGCCAAGTTTTCTGTGATCACGCTTTTTTGCTTCTTCAAGAAAATTCAGGTAATCATCGAGTTCTTTCTTTTTTGGGAAAGATATTCCATAAATCCTTTGTAATTGCTGGCGGTCTGAATCACCGCGCCAGTATGAACCTGATACACTAAGTAATTTTACATTTTTAAGCTTTGCAGTTGTTGGCATATGCGGACCGCGGCATAAATCAGTAAATCCGCCCTGATGATACAGGGAAACATATTCTTCGTCCTTAGCAATATCTTTAAGTATTTCTACTTTGTATGGATCAATTCTTTTTGATTTGAAATAAGCAATAGCATCCTCATGCTTTAATTCTTCACGAACGGTTTTCAAGTTACGCTTTGCTATCTCAAGCATTTTATCTTCTATCTTTTTCAGGTCATCTTCGAGAAACTTATGCTCTGAATCAACATCATAATAGAATCCATTTTCTATAGGAGGTCCAACGCCAAACTTAGCTCCGGGGAAAAGCTCTTCGATCGCCTGCGCCATTATATGGCTGGTAGTATGCCAGTAAACTTTCCTGCCTTCATCATCGCCGAATTTAAAGAATTTTACAGAAGCATCTTCTCTCAGCGGTTTAACAAGATCAACCAGCTTACCGTTAACATCGGCAACAAGTACATCTTCGGCAAGTCCTTTGCTTATGGACCCCGCAATATCAAGTGAAGAAGTTCCTTTAGGGTATTCTTTTATGCTCCCATCGGGGAAAGTAATTTTAATATTTTCGTTATTGCTCAATTATGTTACTTAATTTTACGGATAATCAAACTTCAGTAAATTCAAATTGATAGCATTATCAATGAGACCCTTCGCTACGCTCAGGGTTTGGTCATTTAAGCTGGTAATATCTTCTGATAATATCTATTTCTTTCTGAATAGCTCCTCTGTTCACTGATGAATTTACAAAATCATCATAAACATACTGGTTATTAAGATTGAAATCGTTTTCTTTTAAGTTTGTTTCAAAATAATTCAATGCTTCGCGTTCATCTGATTTCATGAAATCGCTTGTTGTTGAAGCGGTATCTGATTTAGCCCTAATGCCTGCTTTAACAAAATTCATAAGATATGTGAACTGTTTTATTGCTTCGTTATTGATGTAAACACCTGTTTTGCGTCCCATTACCAAATCTTCGTTGTTAATTTCGTTACATCTTGCAATTAAACCTTCGCGTTTATTTTCATCAATCTTTGGCATATTAATTATATCACTGAAAGCGCCTTTTATTTTACTGTAATAAGACTCGCCAAGTACAATTTTAACATCAGTAAGTTTAGTGAAAGTTAAATTCCATTGATCAGGAGTTTTAGGATTTTTTGATTCAATCTTCTTCTGACCTTGAATAAGCAGGTTTGTTCCAATGACTTTCTTGGGATCTTCAGGAACAGCAAAACTTACCTCTGTGGGATTTCCTAAATAAAAAATACCCGATCTGGTAGAAACATTTCTCTGCAGAACTTCGGCAGTTGTTAAGAGGCTTGAATTAGGTTTGTTTACTTCAGGCGAGGTTGCAAGATATTTATAAGCCTGCTCAACTGAACCATAAACAGTAGTGCTGGTATAGATATAACTTGTGCTAAGCTGTGACATCATAGTTTCATCACCTGCTCCGAGATTTGAATAACCTTCCATTTTGATATTTATCATACCGCCATTATTTGCAATATTAAATATTGCAGGTATTAAGACAATATTGTTTTTCCTTGCTGTAAAGTTGATTGCCCAGTAAACATCATTATAATTTTTGACATTGTTTATCAGCAGGTCATCTTTGTAGAGAAACTTGATTATTTTTTCGGGTCCTATTGTTATAGTGACAATGATAAGAAAATTATGTTCTTTGAACTCATCATCATTTGTATTTAATACAAGGTCACCGAAAGTTATAGTGAACGGGTCGTAAATATTCACGATATCTTTTTGCGAGTATATCTGAGAAAATAAATTAGATGACAATAAAAACAAAAACAGAAAGATCGATATTTTAATATTTTTAATCATTGATGTATTTTATTAAATTTAATTATTCCAAAAAAAATGAATACAAAAAAATATTGTTGTTGTTTTAGAAACATATTGAACACACACAGGTCCCGCAAGCGGGATCTACCAAAGGTCTGTGCTATTGCTGAATTAGAAGCATATTGAACACAGACAAGAATGTCTGTGCTACTATTTATTTTACTCAACCCACAATTTTTATTTATCGCTTGTGGGCGATACTGGATTCGAACCGGTGACCTCCACGATGTCAACGTGGCGCTCTAACCAACTGAGCTAACCGCCCTGAAAATCAAAATGTCAAATATCAAATTACAAATATCAAATAAATAATATTTGATAAATGAACAAAATTGTAAAACAAATTGGAATTTTTAAACAGCAATTTATGCTGAAAAGACTTTATTATACTTACCCTGACTTTGAATATGATACGAGGTTATCGCTGATAACACCGGAACAGTTTTAGCAGTCAAGCGGGCTAAATAGTTCATTATTAGACTACAAATTTAGTGAAAAAATGGGAGAATTTCAAGGAAAGGAATAGTTATGTAAGTCGAAACGCTGTTTCGACTACCCGAATCGGCGATTCGGGTTACAAGTTTTTTACTTAATTCCTGTATTTTTGAAGATATAATCGATATTCTTAAATACCTTTTTAGGGTCAAAAATATCTTCGATTTGGGCTTTTTTGACTTTTGAAGAGATTAAGGGGTCTGATTCAAGCAGTGTTCTGAATTCCTCACCGGTCTTCCATGACCACATAGCATTATCCTGCACAGCCTTGTATGCCTCTTCACGGGTCAAGCCTGCTTCAACAAGCTTTAATAGTGCGCGCTGGGAGTATATAAGTCCATGTGTAAGATTGAGATTTCTTGCTATATTATTTTTATTCACAACCAGCCCATCAATTACTTCAATCATTTTAACCAGCATGTAATACATAAGCATAGTGCTATCGGGAATTATCATTCTCTCAACAGATGAATGTGATATATCTCGCTCATGCCACAGGTTAACGTTTTCCATTGCGGCAATTGAATTGCTGCGGATAACTCTTGCTAAGCCGGCAATACGTTCACATATTATGGGATTCTTTTTATGCGGCATTGCTGAGGAGCCTTTTTGCCCTTTTGTGAATGGTTCCTCAAGCTCAAGTATTTCAGTTTTCTGCTGGTGGCGAATTTCTGTTGCAAATTTTTCGAGTGAGCAGGCAATGATAGCAAGTGTTGCCATGTATTCAGCATGTATATCGCGTTGTATTATTTGTGTAGCAGATTTGGCAGGTTTTAGACCGAGTTTTTTGCAAACATATCGCTCTACAAAAGGATTCAGATGTTCGTAAGTTCCAACAGCACCGGAAATTTTCCCTACTGAAACAGTTTTGATTGCTGTTTTTAATCTAACAATATCACGGTTAACTTCATCATACCAAAGTGCGAATTTGAGTCCAAGTGTAACAGCTTCAGCGTGAACTCCGTGTGTTCTGCCTACCATTGGCAGATATTTATACTTTTTGGCAATCTTAGCCAGAGAAGATTTTAATTTTAATAGCTGCTTTAAGATAAGCTCCCCTGCTTCTTTCATTTGCACTGAAAGGGCGGTATCAAGTACATCAGAGCTTGTCATACCATAATGCACAAATCGTGATTCGGGTCCGATATAGCTTCCAACATTGGTCAGGAAAGCAATTACATCATGCTTTACAACGGCTTCAATAGCGTTTATTTTTTTGACATCAAACCGGGCTTTTGAGCTAATCTTTTTAAGTGCTGATGCTGGTACAATGCCGAGCTTATTATTTGCTTCAGAGGCAAAAATTTCAATCTTGAGCCAGATAGAGAATTTATTTTCTTCTGACCATATATTACCTATTTCGGGGAGTGTATATCTTTCTATCATATTACAAATTTACGCATTTATTAGATTTAAGGATAGGAAAAAAAGCAGAAAATTCATCCGATGACTTTAAGTCATCGGATGAATGCTATAAAAAAAACCCCGGTAATAAATACCGGGGCGACGTGAAAGCAGGCTTTAAGTGGGGAAAGAATACTAATTGCCTGCGTTTTCAAACTCAATCGGGAACTTCTCAACATCAGTAGCCACCAGCTTATCTTCTTTTATTTTATAGCCTGCAAAGTACCAGTTATTATCATCCCTGCTTGTAACATAACATTTCCCTTCTTTCATTAAGAAAGCTACTTCAAGCGTAACTTCATACCATTTATAATTTTTCTTTTTTATCCTCTTGAAAGATGTATTATCAACATTTTCAAAGAAATAAACATCAACTGATTTTGATGGTGTTTTATCTTTTTCAATTATTGATAGTACAATATCATTATTACTATCACCTGAAAAATCGCCATACGCATAGCCAACAACCTTAATGTTCCACGGCAGTTTAAAGCTAAGCTCATCAAGCTGTTTGTCGGTCATAGTTTCAGACATCATACCCATAAACTCCTCGAAGTCCATATCGTCCTGAGCTTTTAAATTTATGTTTGAAAATAACAGGAATAAGAAAGATAGCGCTGTTAGAAGAAATATTTTAGGTTTCATATATTTATAATTAAAATTTGAGAACTTCCCCGAAAACAAGACTAAAAATCTGCGGAGAGGGTGGGATTCGAACCCACGGTCCCGCAAGCGGGACAACGGTTTTCGAGACCGTCCGATTCAACCACTCTCGCACCTCTCCAGAACAGAAAAAACCTTAAAGTAATGGAGAAGCTCTTCAAATATAATTATATTATTTAGTTATGTCAAGAGGTAAAACACCTAAAGCGCTACTTTAACTGTTTTTTATTAATATACGACATTACTAAATCTTTACTTTTAAAGCCTAAAAGAACGATAAAAATCAATAAAACACTAGAAAACTCGATTAAAACTATATAAATATAACTTATTTTTAAATAATGAGGTATATAAATATTAATAAAGAATATTGAAAAAGTTAGTATTGCAGCTTTAAATATAAAAACCCATTCATAATTAATTTTATAAATTTTTTGAGAGAAGTAATACAGCACAATAAACATTATCATATAAGATAGCATTGTGGCTATTGCAGCGCCAATTATTGAATATCGAGGGATAAGAATAAAGTTCAATACAATATTGCTAATGCAGCCAGCAGCAGAAGATATGATAAGATACTTTATTTTATTAGTGAAAAATGACGCTACATTCAAATTCATGTAAAGCCCTGAAAACAAGTAAGCAATCAGAATATAGGGAACAATTACAAGACCTGACCAATATTTTTCATTCAATAAAGTATAACCGCCTATATTAAGCCTTACCAGATCATCAGCAAAGAGAGAGAAGAAAAGGAAAACAATTAATCCGCCATAACAGAAATATGTAAATACTTTAGAGAAAATTTCTTTATTGCTTTCATCGCTTTTTAGATTCATAAAGAAAGGCGTCCAAGCTACTTTGAATCCGGTGATAACAAGATTCATCACGATACCGATTCTATAACTAGCGGAATAAATACCAACTTCAGCGGAACCTTTGAAATATTCAAGTATAAACCTATCGATCAAATCAATTGAAATTAAGAAAATGCCGTAATACAAAAACAAGTGAGCATTTTTAAGTAATGTTGATACTGCGCTTAAATCAATCCTAAATACAAAATATTTAAAAGTGCTGATAAATGAAATAACAAACAGAAAAGTATAAGAGACAAGGTAAGAATAGAAGATAGCTTCAATTCCCATTTTGTAATAAATTATAAGAACAATATTAAGAGCTACATTCAGAATTACCGCTAAGGAATTAACAAAGGTATAAAGTTTCGACCTTTGAATGTTGTTGATAAGTATCATAGGAAATCGGTAGAGTGAATCAGCAACAAGGATAAAAGCTAAAAGTCTGATTATATATGCATTCTGAATATTCCCTGTAATATTAATGGAAATAAAATCAGCCAGAAAATAGATAACTAAACTGAAAATAACTGAGCTAATAAAAATTAACAACAGTGTTGAACTGTATATTTTGTTTTTTTGTGTTTGTTCAGTGGCTTCAAGGAAATATTTCTGGAATGCGGTTTCCATTCCATACAGATAAAACACTGATACAAAGAACCAGAAAGAATAAATCAGAGAAAATATACCATATTCAGCAGGCGGGAAGTAAAGTGTGTAAATAGGTAAGAGTAAAAATGGCAATAGGCGGTTGAATACACTGCCAATTGTGTAGATTATTGCATCAGAGAATATTTTATGTATTTGTGATGGCAAATGAATGCTTTTATTGAATTTAGTTGTTGGTCAACAGTGAATACAGTCTGGCAAGACCAACAACGGGGTAATTATTATGCACTGACACAGTCAGTGCAATCCAAAAAAAAACTGGAATTGCTTGTAAATATTGCAGGATAAAAATCAACTATACTATACCGGCATTTTGATAATACTCAGTCAATTTTTCAAATACAGAGCTGTATGAATGATATTTATCGACCCAATTTCTTGATTGCTCTCTTTTTGTTTTTCTTAGTTCTTCATTTTCTATGAGTTCAAGAATCTTTTCGGCAAGATTATCTTTATCAGCAACAACAAACGGATTTTCGGGCAGCCATGTATCCATACCGCAATTCATAGCTGTAATGGTTGGGATTCCCATAGATAATGTTTCAAGTGAATTAATGCCGTAACCTGTGCCTCCCCTGTTGCCAATTTGATCTATAGCAATATGGCAGGATTGTTTTATTTTAAGTACTTCTTCACGGGGAGTATTTTCGACAAGTACGAAATCAAAGTTCGCTTTTTTACTTACAGCATCAATTGCATCAATTATTTCCTGAGTTCCTTTAACTGTTCTGTGTGTAGGCGAGTGTACTATGCGAAGCAGTTTAGATGAATAATAATCTTCATCATCAATATAGCTGATATTGGAATTATCAAACGGGAAAAAAAGAAAATTGATGTTTGGATGCCTTATAGTATGGTCGTACTCAAATGTTAGGTTCAGGTCGCTTAATTCATCCATTTCCCTAACAATACCTCGAGTCCTTAAATCATCACCAAAATAGCAATTAACTATTTTTTTGCCCTTCATTTTAAAAGTTTTTGCAAGGTGTGAGTCATTGAAAAAATCTATACCGCCATCAAAATGGATTATATCAAATAATTCGGTATTCAGTTCATCAAGCGCTTTTAGGAATTTAGGTTTATTGCGGTTTTCCCTTAACTTCATATAAGCTTTTTCTGCGGGATTTTTTGGCTCAAAGTATGGCAGATGGGTCCATTTATCAATTTGTTCATCCTTCATCTTGCTATGTAAACTCCCCTGTTTAAATTCACGCCACTTCATAGCTATTTTACTTCGGGGAAGAGGTAAATTTAAACAAATATCTTCGGGAAAATCGTATGGTATTTTATAGAATGTGAGTAGTCTGGACGGTAAGCCGAACATATTTTGCATTTTCATAACGTTGTATGGAACGCCAGCAGTATTTTCGGGGGCAATATGTAGAACTTTTTTATTCATTTATTGTTGGAAAAGGTTCGTTATGTATCTTTAAGCTTTCCATATAACCTTCAATTGCTTCACTAATATTCTCAATAAGTTTTTCTTTATTTCTTCCCTGGCTAATACAACCTGGTAATTCCCTAACAGTACCTGTTAAACAATCATCTTCATCTATACTGATTAAAATATTATAATCCATGAGTTTATTTTCTTAAATATAAAAAAGGAGAATTAGATTAAAAAGGTAACAATACATGAATTTACAATCAATTTTAATGTAAGTCAAACACTTTCATCCATTTTTCAAGAGCAAATGCGCGGTAAAGCACCTTATCATTAAAGTTACCGCTTTTGATGATATTCAATATTTTACTTCTATCAATATATTTACCTGAGCGGAAATCGTTACAAAAAGTATCTTCAAGGTATGATGTTGTTTCCATGAGCCACTTTTTTTGTGGAACTGAAAACGCAAGCTTGCCCTTTCGCATCCTTATATCTTCGGGAATTTTGCCTTTTAGTGATTCACGCAAAACATGTTTTGTCCACCCTTTATGTATAAGTTTATCCAATGGGATTGAGAATATATACTCCACAAGCCTGTGGTCAAGAAACGGTATTCTTGCTTCGACAGAGAAAGCCATTGAGTTTCTATCTTCATATCTTAATAGCGATGGTAATGAGATATTCCATAAATTTGATAAGCGGTTATTTTCAAGGCTTGAAGCGGCTATCATTTGGTTGAAAATATCTCTGCGGTTGTGTGATGAAATAAAATCAGGCTGAACAAATGCTCTGCTGTTTTTCAGGACATGACGATACCTTACTGAACCGGTATTAAAATATATCAGGTTCTGTGTGAATTTATTATACCCAAGGTTTGAAGTATTTACTCCACCAATATATTCTGAAATAAATTTCAATGGATTTAAAAGATTTCTTTTTAGATGGAATGGAAAAAAGGAAAAATAACCCAGCAGTATTTCATCACTCCCCTGTCCATCAAGAACTACTTTAATTCCGGTTTCGTGAATCTTTTTAAATACGCTCCATTGCGCAAAAACAGTTGCTCCGGTATATGGTTCATCCTGATGATATGTCATTTTATCAATATCCTCACTGAATCCTTTAACATCAGGAAAAAGATAATATTTAGTTGAATTTGTTTGCTTTATAACTTCTTCAACAAATGGTCTTTCATCAATTAAAGGATCGTCATAGCATGCCGTAAAGGTTTTCTGTATTTCGGGTTTACCTTCATTATGCAAAATTTCGTGCATAATACATACAATTGCTGAGGAATCAAGTCCACCGCTTAAGCAGCTGCCTACTTCAACATCACTTCTTAAACGAAGTCTTACAGAATCATAGAGTAAATCATAAAAATCATTATAAAGATTTTTAGTATCCTGCAAATAATTGTTTTGAGGTAAATCATACCAACGGGAAAGTTTGAACTCGTTATTCTTTATTGTGAACTTATGCCCTGCCTGTAATTTTGTAATATTTTTAAAGAAAGTATTTTCAGTATGATCAATAAAATTGAATACGAGATAATCGTAAATTGTATCATCGTTCACGGTTTTATCAACACCACAGCTTAATATTTGTTTAATTTCCGAACCGAATATTAAAGTACTTTCATCTTTGTAAAAGTATAGAGGTTTGATACCATATCTATCCCGTGAGCAGAATAGAGTTTTTTCCTGTTTATCCCAAATAGCAAAAGCCCACATACCGTTAAGTTTGTGCAGGCAATCCTCACCCCACTCTTTGTAGGCATTTAGTATGACCTCTGTATCAGAATCAGTATTGAACCCGTAACCTTTTTGTAAGAGTTCTTTTTTAATTTCAATGTAATTAAATATTTCACCATTATAAACAATTACATAACGGTTTTCTGTATCATAAAGCGGCATGTTAGATATTTCACGCAAATCAATAATAGCCAGACGTGTAGCTCCAATACCAACATTACTATCAATGAAAATGCCATCACCATCGGGTCCGCGGTGGCGGATTAACCTGTTCATTTCCTTTAACTTCTTTTCACTGACAGGTGCGCCATTAAAATTAAATATTCCTGATATTCCGCACATCAGTTATTAACACTCTCTTTATCACTTTTAATATACTTTGGTATTATCGTATAAAGAGCAAGGGGTATAAGTATGGTAAATATTGTTAATGCTTTATCAATTTCACGCAGCCTTGCAATAAAAAAGAATGCTAATAAATAGAATAACGGCAAAACTATCATTGCGCTGTTTTTAAGGAATTCAGGTTTACTTTTAAATCCTTTAACTACAAAATATAATAGCGGCGCTATCATTAAGAACCAAAGTACTATCCAATCCTTATGAGCTATATTAAATGCAGCATCTTTAGTGAAATACCACTGGACTTCACTTCCACCGGCTGAGCCTCCTCGTATTAGATATATTATTCCATAAGTAACTACAAAAGTCAGAGTAAGCAGAATGCTGTTTACCCAAATCTTTTTATCTTTAAAATTCGGGGCTTTGGAAAAGAAATAAAATGCTATTAACAAAATAAGCTGCAGTTCATTAAAAGCAGCAATTAAAATTAAAGGGAATAATAATTTTTCTTTTGATGTATTTATGAAATAAAATCCAAGAGCCATAATTCCGGCAGTTGTAATATCACCCAGTATATCATAACCTGTGAGTGAGAGCGGAACAATTACAGCAAAGAGCAGTAATGATATTATCGCTCCTGTATCATCAAACCAAAGCCTGAAAAATTTAAACAGGCATAATAGCATAAAAGAAAATACCAGTATGTTCTGAATAAAGTATGCTGCAAGAAAGGCAGGTTTTTCGGGCAGTATTGTTTTTAAAGCTGATATCCATACCTGAGTTATATATGGATTGAGTAATCTGTATTTATAAGGATACTCAATTGTATTGTTTATTATTGAGACATGGCGGGTAAGTTTAAGGTCATAATTGGGTGAATCAATCCTGACCGTTTGGAAATAACCAAGTATTAATGCAGTAAAAAAAACAATAAACCAGATTTTATTTTTTGTTATCAATTTATTATATAAGATCAAGATAAACTGAATCTCTTAAAATACCTCTTGCTCCGAAGTTTTCTTTGAATTTGCCCAATCCCCAATTTGGCTCCATATTAACTGTGAACAAACCAAAATCAAGGAAACCGAGTCCCCTGCTGATAGCATCTTTTATAATAGTATAGAATAAAAGATTTACCGCACGGTATTGCTGATACTCGGGGTCATGGCTGATGTAAAAAACAAGAACAACCTGATCATTGCAATAAAAGTTTATTACACCTGCTATCATTTTGTTTTTAAGATATGCTCCGAATAACTGTATCTTCTGTGGATAAAGCTCTTTAAGTATAAAAAGCTCTTCAAGAGAATGAGCGGGCTGAACGTTGTGACGCATTGCGAGATTACTTTTTAATATTTTGTAATATTCATCAAAGTCATTTGATTTTTTTATAACAACACCCATTTTTTCAGATTTGCGTACAGATGTTCTGGCTTCAGGTTTTATGAGTTTCATTACATTATCTTCATCTACATTAAGAGTAATTACGCTTGTAACTTCGCGCTTTAGGTAATCAAAGCCATTCTTAATGAATGCAAAATCAAGATATTGGTTATAACGCTTCTGATAGACTACAGGAACATTAGTAATAACAATTTTCTCGAACTTTTCTTTTAAAGCATAATCAATAAGGTTCTGTGTCAGATCAAATGACTGCTTAATACTTAGGTTTTCATCATGCACAAAGCCGCCATAGCTTGCGCCCATGTGCGACCAAAGAATACGCAATCCATCTTTTTTAATATCAGCAGCAGGTAAAATAGCTACGAGTTTATTATCTTCAAAAAAAAGGAGTGAATTATCTTTAAATTTATCGGGTAAGTGGTATGAAAGGAATTTCCGTGAATGGAATATTGTGCCATTAGAAGATGACGAACAAAAATCTTCCCATTTATCTAAATATTTTTTCTCGAATTGTACTACTTCCATTCATTTCCTTTTAAATGGTGATACGAATTAAAAGTTCGTTCCAATTGTAATAGTATGACTAGAGCCTTGTGAATATTTATAAGGCACAAATGCATAATCAAGATTGAATGCTTTATATTTCAATCCGATACCTGTAGTGATAGATTTATTTTCATATCCTGATTGATAACCAACTCTTAAAGCAAGGAAATCTTTATATAAAAACTCAGCGCCAGTATTGGCATGGAATTTGCCGCCATCAAGAACCTTATAACCATCAACCCCAAGTGTTAATTTTGAGTTGATGCCGACGAGATAAAAATTATACGAACCGCCCAATCTAATTGCAGATGGCAGTTTGGTAGCCTTGTTTCTTAGATTACTCATTGAACCAAGATTAGAAATAGCAATACCAAGAGATAATTTATCTTTAGTATATAATCCGCCAAGATCAAGTGCTATACCGCTTGCATTATCGATATAAATTTTTTCAAAAAGAAATTTGCCTGTTAAGCCTAATGAAAGGTTATCTCCGAGTTTATATCCAAATGAAAGCCCAAAAGCTAAATTTTGCGCAGTAAAATCACCAATTGAGGCACCAGGTATTTCACGAATCTGGATATTATCTACTGATGTATTATTTAAACTGAATCCAATTGCTAATTTATTAAATTTAACCCTGCCTGCTAAAAATTCTGTTCTAACACCAAGTACCTGTTCATTATGCATAAACACCAAATTAACTTTTGAACCGTTAAAAAGCGCAGCAGGATTATAGTGCGTAGCAGACGCATCATTTGTATTAGACACAACAGATTCACCCATAGATATAGCTCTGGATGTAACCCCAAGCTTTAAGAAAGCCAGTCCGGTATTACCTGCACCATCATTCTGTGACCTTACAATAGTTACTGATAGAAAGATAAAAATTGAATATTTTAAAATTGATTTGAGCAAATTATATATTTTTTTAAAATCAGTTTACAAAAATAAGTATTATTTAAGCTTTAAAACAGCCGTTATTGTCTGGAATGGATTATGAGTATAAGGCTCTAAAACGAATGAATAATCTATCCCGATGATATAGCTTTTAAATGATTTCTGATACCCGATGCCAAACATTGCCCTTGCACCGCCAATTTTATCTTCAGCGCTAAAATCAAACCTATCAATACCAGCTCTGAAATTTATATCTTTAACCGGGTTTATTTCTGCGCCAACCCTGATAATATTTGATTTTTTATCGCTGGTTTCATAATCAATTGAAATTAAACCAAAGTTTTTCGGAAGCTGGTATGAAATTCCTAAAGTATATAGCTTTGGGAATTTCTCTTTAGTCTGTCCGCCATTTTGCCCATAAATATCAATTGTATTCCATTCATATTTTGAATTAATATCCTTAACTGTAACAGCAACATTTATTTTATCGTTCACTTTATAAATACCACCAAGATCAATACCAAATGATTTAGCTGTAACACCTTCATAAAGTTTTGAAAAATAAAATTTAAAGCCAATGCCAAGAGATACTTTATTAGAAACCATAATTGACGGGGCAAATAAGAACTGGTTATCGCTTGTAGAAAGCTCACCAATAGAAAATCCATCAATATCTCTTCCGTCAATTTTCCCAACCCCTGAATTTATCCATGAAAAAGTAATACCTGCTCCGCCTTCGGGTTGGTTTGGCAGTTTAAAGTTCTTAGTATAACTGACAAAATTCAGACTTCTATCTAGTGATAAGAATGAATAACTTAAATTGATAAGATGCTCGTTCTGAAAAGATGAAAGAGCAGGGTTATAAAGCCCGTTGAGATCACCTTTTGTAACAGAAGTCATAGCGTTACCCATAGAAATACCTCGTGCATTGAAACCCATTCTTGTAAATGCGCCGGGCAAACCTCCAAGCTGCGCAAATGAGCTAAAGCTAAAAACTGAAAGGAGGAATATTATTTTTATATATTTCATTATGAATTACTTTTTAACAATGACAATTTCATTTTGTTTAAAACACTTTATTTATTGGAGAACCAAAATTTTGCCCCAGACAGTCTCATCTTTATCAATCTGTATGCGGTAAAAATAAACACCATTTGCAACCTGTGTGCCATCATCACGCTTGCCATCCCATGTTACCCATATAACATCGGGAGTATTCCTTTGGGCATTTTGAACAACTGTCCTGATTGGGAACATCGCGAAATCAAATAATTTTACTGTAACCATTGATGATATCTTACCTGTCTTAAAATATATCCGGCATACTTCATCATCGGGAGAGAATGGATTTGGTGCTGCGTAAGATTCATTGGTAGCGTTGATATTTTTATATGCGCGGAAAATTTTCCACTTGCCTACCCATGGGCTTGTTAAAGTATCGGTTGTTCTTGCAAGACCATCACCTGAGCCAACCCAGACTGAATCACCCTGTGATTCTACTGCGTAAAACAAATTTGTTCTGATTTCGTCCCTGATAAGCTCATCATATATAATTGAGGGCTTTGACCAACTGAAGTTTGGCGGTGTAAAATAACTGCGCCAAATACCATCACCAGTTGCACCATAAACTATAGAATCCTTAAAGCCTACATTGTGCTTAAAAGCACCCTCTAACGTATTAGCCCAGGTTAAACCACCGTTTGAAGAAAAACTGAGTGCAGAAAACTCACCTGATTTAGTAGGATTTGTTGAAGCCCACACAATTGAACTATTTCCATATTTCTGAACTTCAAGCCCAACAACAAAATCACCTGAAACACCAGTACCTGTTCCGGTACTATCATAATTGAATTTCTTCCAGCTTACGCCCCAATCACTTGACATATTTATACCATTTGCAGTACCAACATAAATTGTTGAATCATTTTCAGCAGCAAGAGAAAAAGCTTTATGATTATTGTTTCCCTGCGGCGGGTCACGGGGGTTCAACTGGAAATTATATGGTCCGCCTGTTGGAGTGATAGTATTAAATGCATCGGGAGGCAGAACAACTCTTTGCCATGAAGCGCCGAAATCAGTTGACTTCCTCGTTCCGCCTGCCCAAGAAGTTATCCAGAATACAAGCGAATCAGATGAATTATTTTTCTTTGTGATTAAAACATCATAGGAAAGATTAAACTCATCAACTACAACAGGTAATGCCTTGATTATGCTGATACCGTATTGAATTGAAGTATCATTGGGTCCATCCATAGGCTGCGGGTATGATGACCATGTTGCTCCGTAATCACTCGAAACTTTAATACCTGTTCCTGTTGGTATATATTTATCATCAATTTTCTGTGAATAGGCAGTTGAAACAACAACCCAGTTTTTTCTTACAGCAATACCTGAAACATCATCATCTTTAAAAGGTTCTGTGCCGTGATAATTTTGGAATGATATACCGCGGTTTGTTGTTCTTGATATACCTTTGCCTGTGCCAAACCAAATAGTATCGCCACCAGCATTACTTACAACTATAACATCTGTAATGAAATTTGAAATTATAGTTTGAGAAGTTATTGGCTGAGCAGTAAATCTGCCCAGAAGGTTGTTTACTTTATTTGTCTTTATATCAGGTATTAGATTTTTATAAACATCATTTGATATTTTAAAATCATTTGGCAGCATTTGTGCAAAGCTTACTTTAATTGCTGCAAGTAATATTATAATGAGAATTTTTTTCATTTTACAAATTTTAATAGACATAAATGGAATCAGTTAATATGTTGCTGGTATCACCTGTGCGATCAACAGCGCGGATATAGTATCTGTAGTAACCTGTCTCAGTTGGCGCACCGAATGTCCTTCGTGTAAATTTATTATCATTTAGTGTAGTATCTCCGCTAACAACTCCAGTTGTTCCTATCATACAGCAACTTCCATCATCATATAATTCAACTAAAGATAAAGGAACTCCACTTGGTCTCAATCCGGTATAGAAAACTTTTTGTATATCGCATTGTCCATTAGGGTCAATTGCGGTAATCATAAATATAAAGAATGAAGTATCATTCACCTGGTTGCTATCGGGTAAGATAACAATCCCTGAAACAACAGGCGGCTGGTTTGGTGACCTGATAATATTGACCGTATTTTGAATAGGGTTACTTGTTAAACCTGAAACATTTGTAGCAAGAAATTCTATTTTATGTGCGCCAACCTGACGGCAATCGAAGATGTAATTCAGAATACCAGTATATTTTCCGTCACCTGCTGTAGAATCTGGGAAGACTCCATTATCAAGAAGTAGTGCTGTTTTAAGTACATTGTTCCCAAAGTCATAGAACTTAACCTCAACTTTTTCTACCGGGTCAACTGATTCAACAGTAGCACCGGCAATGATACCAACAGTATCAGAATTTATAACTTGAGGTGTATAATAACTTGCAGTAATTGATGGAAAATGAAGAAAAGGATCAATTACAACATTGCTATCCTTTTCGCAGGAATACATAAGTATCCCAAGAATAAGCGGGATTAAAAAATATTTTATTTTGCGCAAACTGTGGATTTTTAGTTTAAATACGATATGTATAAATTTCGATAGGCTAAATTAGGTTGTTATTGTGAGATTTTCAATGAATTTTGAATTATTATTAACAAATATAAGGTATATTTTAAAAAAAGCAAGTAAGAAACGCATATTACACAATCCCGCCTATAGGCCTTAAAATGAAGGCATTATGTTATAAAATTTCAGCTTAACCAATTAAAAGATTAATCCGCCTGCCAAGTCCGTGTTCAAAAATTCGATAGAGGGTAGAAAGTTGGATATCGCATTTTCCATTTTCAAGTCGTGAGATATAACTTTTTTTTGTTCCTACTTTGTCGGCTAGTTGCTCCTGTGTCATTTTAGCTTCACGCCTTGCGTTTTTAAGTGTTTCGCTAATCACAAAATACTGTGCTTTCTCTTCAAACTCGTCACGCTTTTTAGTTCCAATCTTTCCGTATTGGATGTCTAAGAGTTCATCAAATGTTCCTGCATCTTTTATGTTCTTCTTTTTCATGTTAATTATTTTTACTAAAATAACTTTTTAAATTCACAATGACCATACCTTCGGCAGGCACTCTAAAAACAGAATTAAAATTCAAACACCAAGCCGTTGCTTAAATAGTATGTTGTTTTTGGTACACCCGGGAATGGACGGGATTTTTAGCAATAAAGTTCATACGAAGCAGAAATGTTTCTACAAAGCACGAAACCGCCACTTTTGCCAAGCCGCTGTTATGTGTAGCGCTATTTTGATAGATTACATAGAGTTTTTATCAAGAAATGAATAATTGACAATGGTGCAGTTCCACTACTTCCTTATACTTTAGTTTACCTTCATCAGAAAGAAATGATTTATCAATTAACAAAAGCATCTTCGCTTTAGATGCACGAAATTCTTTTTCTATTGTGAGTAATATTCTGTCTTTTATTCCAATTCTTTTTCCTAATTCAAGGAAGTCTCCAATTTTATAATTGTATGTGGCAGTTAGCAAATTTTGTTTTGTTCTCTCCATTTCTTTGAACAAGTTCATTGCTATTTTCGGGTCATTGATGTGTAGTTTTGTATTCATTAAATCATATGAAGGAGACAATAACATATCATTATCAGCTGATTCTAAAAGGGAAAGATTTTTTAAGTGAACATCTCCATTGCCTGTAAGGAAATTGAAAACAAGAATTCTAATGAAGCTAATCTGGTCTGTGGGATTAAGTTGATTTCCAACATCTTCGTAAGTAAACGAATTATACTTATAAAGACCATGATCGTTTATTCCTGGAATAACATTTAATACAGAAACAAAATCTTCCTGACGCAGTACGTTACCTTCTTTATCCCTATCAAATCTTCTTGTAAGGAAAGCAGGTTCCCCATTAGCAAATCTCACAAACCCGCATTTTGCTGTTAAGATATTGAACAATTGGTCAGCCATAGTCATGGTTAAATGTTCATTTGCTGGAGAATCATTGTATAGATTTCGCCTTGAATCCAAAAATGGTTTGATAATGTACATTGATTCAATATCTCTATTTGGAGCTAAAAGATTATTTTTATCTCTTCCAATAAACCCTTTAGGCTGTACTCCAGAAATACTAAAACCTGCAGGTTGCCCCATAATTCTATCTTGAATATCATTCCAATTAAATTCAAGTTGGTTTGGAACTTTAGACCTATCAAATAATTTGGTTTCGCACGCTGAGCAAAAGCCATCAATATTCTCCTTTAAACACCCGTTACAGTTAGCCATTAATCTTCTTTTTTTTCAATTGTAATTGCGCCTATCGTTTCTTTTTCGCACGTATATATCAGCAGACTCCAATCATCATTGGTATCAATACCTAATGCCTTGCATTGTAATTCACGATTGAATCCTTCGCTTAATATTGATTGAAAATTTGCAAATAATTTTTCTGAGTTAAATCTTTTTTGAGTTTTAGGCATATTCACTGATATTGGAAAAGTGTTAGCATTAGATATAAATTCATCTTCATACTCAAAATGATATCCATATTCATCTCTCCAGAGTACCCCTGCATTGTGTTTCCTTTTATATATTACTTTTAACTTCATCTATCTTTTTTTACTATTACTAAAATTTCAAGATTTAAGAAGTGAAAAATCTCATTTATAGTCTCCAACGATGGGTTTGCCTTTCCATTCTCTATTTGTGATAACGTAACAACTGACAATCCTGTATAATCTGCAAGTTGGTTCTGTGGCATAGAAATTACCTTCCTTCTATCCTTTATTTTTTGACCTAATTCTTTTTTTGTCATCTATATACTTTAATTATAATAAAATTATTGCAACAAGTATACAAAATATTAGTATTAATGTCAATAATATTAAAATATAATTATATTTTTACAACAAAATAACCTTCAGCACCTAATATGTCATAATACTTTAAAAATATTGAAAGGACAGCTCTAAAAATACAGTTTTCTAGCGGAGATGCATTATTTGATGTGTCATGTCAGGCTTGAGAACCTGACGGGAGCAGTAAGCACCGCCTTTCTTCCTGCCTGAACTGCCGTTACGGCAGGCAGGCACTTCGTTCAGTAAGGCAAGAATCCGCCCCTCTTAAGAGCGGAATTATAGTCTTATTTAAAATTCAAATACTAAGCCATTGCTTAGATAGTATGTAGTTTTAGGGACAATATATAATTTTCAGAGTAGTCATCCCCATTATTTCCAAACCAGGAATATAAGCGGTTATTTTATTGTATAATTGGTCCCTCGCCCACTTCCATGTTTTTCTATTATATTTTTTTCTACCAATTCTGATAAAATCCTTTTTACAGTAGGATTTGGAATTCCAAGTATAGTAGCCAAATATCCAGATTTACAACCAGGTCGATTTCCAATAATGGTAATAATTGCTTTTTCCCGTGGTGATAGTTGCATTTCAATTCCACTTATTTGGAGTTTCTGCATTAATTGTTCCTGAATGTTTTTTAAAGCATTCAAAAAGAAGTTTCCCCAATCACTAACATTTTCATTTGGGCGTTGTAATTGACAACTTCTCAAGACTCTATAATATTCAGATTTACTATTTTCAATTTCATGTTCAAAACTTACATATTGAATCCAATTGTAACCATTTTTTAATAATAGTAAGGATGAAATTAATCTGCTTAATCGCCCATTTCCGTCCTGGAATGGATGAATACTTAAAAACTCATAAGTAAACAAAGCACACTTTACTAAAGGGTGGGTTATTTTGTCATCTGCATACCAAACCGTGAGATTTCTCATAGCATCTTCTGTAGGAAATCCAGCTTCTGTTGTTTGGAATATTATTTGTTTTGTTCCATCGGGAAGATAGGCTTCTACCGCATTACAATGTTGTTTATAATTGCCTTTATGCCATTGATCCTTTTTACTATGTTTCATTAGGATATTATGCAGATTTTTTATGCTGTTTTCAGTTATTTCGATATCAATATAAGATTCAGTAATTATATCTAATGTTTCAAAATACCCTACAACTTCTTGAGCATCTCTGTTTTCAAGTTTAGATATATTAATATCCTTAAGTAATTGATCTACTTCTTCATCGTTCATTTTAGAACCTTCTATTCTAGTAGATGCTCCAACACTTCTAACTGTAGCTATTGATTTAAGTTGTTTTAAACTTTGACCTTCTTTTCGTTCTATAGAAGACCAAGAAGCATCAAACTTATCGATTTGACTTATTATATTAATTAATTTCCAATCTATATCTATCTTAAAATTATATACGTTATTTTCCATTTAGCAAATTTAAATATTTTTAAAACGATACGATATGATTCGATTTTATACGATAAATATTCGATAAATATTTTAGATGATACGATTTAATACGATAGTTATTCGATAATGTCACAAAACATCCAAATACACACCTCTAAGTGATAACTTACTACAAATATTATCATTAATTTCATAATAAACAATAATATTCATATTATATTTTTCGGTTAGGTAGTATTTTTCTTCCGTCAGGTTTGATAACCTGACGGAAGCGGTAAATATTAACATTATATATTTCTGTATGGCTGTAAGTATTTTAACTGAGAAATCAATCTTATTTGTTATATTATAAAATAGTATTATATTTAACACACCCCGGCACTAAAGTGCCACCCCTCTCCAGAGGGGAATTACATTCTATTAAAATTCAAACACCAGCCCGTTGCTTAAATAATATGTTGTTTTTGGTACACCGGGGAATGGACGGGTATCATACCTGTAATTAAATCCTGTTTTAAATTTAAGATTTTCAAATATTTTAAACTTTAAGTCTGATTGCGAAAGAAGCCTGTAATCTTTTACATCCTGCATGTTTGGCTGATAGTATATAGTATTGCTGAATTCAAACCTATCAAGATCTATTGTTAAAGTTAAGTAATTGCTTGTGCGGTGATTTCTTTCAATTATAGTTTTATCAACTGACTCCTGATATTCAAACATATATAATGCGGCAACATATGCGCGGAATTTATCAGAATCATAGAGTTTCAGTCTGGGTCCCGAGCCAGCCAACACTCTTTGTCCAACTTCCAATGCTTTATTATACTGGTATTGAGCAAATACTTCCCATCTCAGGAGTTCTTTGGTAATTTTTCGGTTATATCTAACATGCGCAAAACCTGAATTTACAAATTGCGTTCCAGCCCCTTTAAGTAACCTCATTTCATTTAAGAAAAGCCAGAGTTCACTAGTTCCTTTGTACTGAAAATGTATCTTCGCGCCGAGATCAAAAATTTCATCAGTAGTTTTGGAAAGCTGGAAACTTGCCTCAGCATCACCAGTCCATCCTGTTGTATCAGTTCGCATTCTTCTTGACTCAATATTAACAACCTGCGAAAAAATATTAGCAGATAAGATGAACATCAAAAGCATTACAATGTATTTCATTTTAGTATTATTGATTATTACGAAATTACAAACAATCATATAAATACACAAATGAAATTTTTTAACGGATTGTTTTCAAAAATCATTAGGTTTCATATTGAAATATTACGGAATTTTTCATTGATTGCTGTAATGAGATACTGAGATAAAGGGCAATTTTCAGGAAATAAGATGCAACAGAGGAAAAAAGCATAGTTGAATCAACTGAAAATGATCTGCTATAATGATTTTTATGAACTATAAATTGAATTTGAATAATGTTAATATTTTGCTATTTTTGTATATTATGTTAGAAACCTACGTACCGATATTATTATTGATGGGCGGAGCGATAGCTTTTGCCATCATTTGTGTAATAGTTTCAAAGATATTAGGTCCAAAAAAACCTAATGCTGATAAGCTTTCAACTTATGAAAGTGGTATAGAGCCTTATGGAACTGCACACTCTAAATTTTCGATTAAATATTATTTGGCAGCAATGTTGTTTATTATTTTTGATATCGAAATAGTTTTTTTGTATCCCTGGGCAGTAGTATTCAATAGCTTTGAAGGGGCAATGCTTACATACGTACTTATAGAAATGCTGGTATTTGTTGGGTTACTGTTGATAGGATACTTTTACATGCTTCGCAAAGGCGCATTAAAATGGAACTAACAGTTAAAATGAAATGAAATATAATAATTAAATATGTCTGATATAAACTCAAGTTTGCAAAACGACGGATTTTTCACTACTAAATTAAGTGATATACTCGGCTGGGCTGAAAAAAACTCGGTGTGGCCAATGCCAATGGGAATATCATGCTGCGCAATTGAGATGATGGCATTTGCTGCCTCAAGATTTGACGCATCACGATTTGGATCAGAAGTATTCAGGTTTTCACCAAGGCAATCTGATTTAATGATAGTTGCCGGTACTTGTACTTATAAAATGGCATGGGTTGTAAGGAAAATTTGGGACCAGATGCCTGAGCCAAAATACTGTATAGCAATGGGCGCTTGTACTTCTACAGGCGGTATGTACAGAAGCTATTCAGTTGTTCAGGGTATTGACCAGTTTCTGCCGGTAGATGTTTATGTTGCAGGCTGTCCCCCAAGACCCGATGCACTTATACAGGGATTAATGCAGATACAGGAAATAATAGGAAAGAAAAAACATAAGTTATTTGACCAGACTGTCAAAGAAATGTTAAGTTAAAATTTAACTTGTAAATTTGAAACCCTGCTTAATACAGGGTTTTTTTCAGTAGTAACAGATCTATGACCTGTTACTTTTTTTAAATAGTCGTCCCTAAAAAACCCATCATAGCATTGAATTTACATAATTTTCAGTAAAAATATGCTATACCATTTTTTTTCATAACTATTATCCATTTTTCAAATATTTAAAATTTCAGATAAACGCATCATGTATTAACTGCAAACGATGTAATTATCGCAATAATAGGATATGTAATAATATAAGCAATTTCAGTATAGGTATGGGCAGAATGGAGGATAGGGTAAATAGTGATAATTTGAAAAATATACCAAATTTCGTTCTTTTTAAAATAAGATTTTTTACGTATTTTTGTTTTTTATAGCAGTAAAGTTTAAAAGGACAGGTAGCTACTGCCTTTGGCAGTCAGGCTGTCGGTAGAGCAATCCCGCTTGCGGGATGTGTCTCGGTTCTTTAAGAATATCGTAAATTTTATTAGTTTTATACTGGACAGGTAGCTCAGTCGGTAGAGCAACGGCCTGAAAAGCCGTGTGTCGCCGGTTCAATTCCGGCCCTGTCCACTTTTTTTTTCGGGATATAGCGTAGCCCGGTATCGCGCCTGCTTTGGGAGCAGGAGGTCGCAGGTTCGAATCCTGCTATCCCGACTCATAATAGACTCTCTGCTTACATTTTATCAAAAGTGGTAACAAAAGTGGTAACACAACCTTCTATTTCATAACCGAAGTATTAAGGAGGGTGTTCTATTGTTTTTACATAAAAGAACCAAATACTGGTATATTCATTTTGTCGATTATAATGGTAAAAGACAGAAAGTATCAACCAAAACCACAAATCGCTTAATTGCTGAGAAAATACTGAAGGAATTCTCATTAGACATTAATTCCCCAAATAGTTTTACAAATACAATAAATCCCCCTATTCTGAATTCAATTTTTTTTAAAGATTTTTCTAATAGAATTTTAGAATATGCTCATATAAATTTTACTTCGAAGAACTTTGATTTGTATCAAAGAGTTCTCAATAATCTTTACCAATTGATTGGTAACAAAAACATCTTTGACATCAACTTCTACGATGTTGAAAAATACAAAGCTTTACGAGCTAATGAAGTAAGTAAATGTAGCGTTAATATCGAGTTAAGGACAATCAAAGCTATTTTTAATATTGCAAAAGATAGATGGGAAATTTTGGACAAGAACCCTGCAAAAAATGTTCAACAGTTTACTATCCCAGAAAAAGAAAAACTCTCAATAAATAACCATGAGGTGACTGTACTACTAAAAAATATCGATGATTGTAATTTCAAAAATGTTGTGTTATTCGGTCTTAATACTGGATGTAGGGCTTCTGAAATCATAAATCTTGAATGGAATGATATTGACATAAAAAATAGAATTATTACAATTCGAAACAAACCTACTTTTAAGACAAAAACAGGAAAAATTAGACAAATCCCGATAAATGAACAAATACTATCTTTACTTAATAATATGAAATTAAAGTTACACAATTGTAGCAGTTATGTTTTTCTAAATCAAACAGGCTACCAATATCGAAGAGACTTCCTGACATATAAATTTAAAAAGACTATTCGGAAAGGTAATCTTCCATTAAAATATCATTTCCACTGCTTAAGGCACACTTATATAACTACTCTTATTAAGCAAAATGTATCAATAAGTAAAGTAATGAAGTTGGCTGGTCATTCTGACATTGATACAACACTTGGATACACTCATCTAAACATAGAAGATTTGAGAGAGGCAGTAGAAGTAGTAAGATATTAGATGCTTATCATTTGCGTTTCGGTACAATTTTGGTATTTAATAATATCATTTTATCAAATAACTTCAAATTACTAATAATTGTAACTTATAAAAGCTTTATTAATCATTTAAATCATGAATACAGATAAAAACACAATAAAATGTCCTAAATGTGGAAATGAAATTAATGTTAACGAGATTCTTGTCAAAGAAGTACAGGAGTCGTTAGTAAAGGAATATCAAGCAAAAAGTGATTTAAAGGACAAAGAGTATCAAAAAAAGCTTAGTGATTTAGAAAAAGAAAAAGGAAATATTGCAAAGGATAAAGAAGATTTACAGGCTACAATTGAGAAAGAGGTAAAGACTAAGCTTTCTACTGAGAAATCTAAGATTGAGAGTAATCTAAGAATTGAAATAGAAGCAGAAAATTCCGACCAGATTAAAACACTTGAAACTGCTTTAATGGAAAAATCAAATCAGGTAAAAGAACTAAACAAGACTAAAGGTGAACTTGAAAAGATTAAAAGAGAAAAAGAAGAACTTAAAGATAAAATCGAATCTGAAGCAGAACAGAAATATACTGGGCTACTTGAAAAAGAAAGAGTAAATATCAAAGCTCAATTAGAGTCAACAATAGAAGATACAGTAAAATCGAAAGTGTCAGTTGAGAAAACCAAAATAGAAAAGTCTTTACGGTTCCAAATTGAAACGGAGAAATCTGAACAACTAAAGTCACTTGAAGATGAGCTTAAAGAGAAATCAAATCAAGTAATAGAGCTTAATAGGACTAAAAGCGAGCTTGAAAAGATTAAAAGGGAAAAGAATGAATTAAAGGATAAAATAGAGGCAGAAGCTGAGATAAAATACAGTGACCTTCTTAACAAAGAGAAGGAAAAGATAAAAACTGTTGAATATGAAAAAGGTAAAACAGAGCTACAAAAAAGGGACAAGTTAATTGATGATTTAAATAGAAGACTTGAAGATGCTCAAATAAAACTTGAACAAGGTTCCAATAAACTTTCTGGGGAAGTAAAAGAAATAGAGCTAAAAGAGTACTTGAAATCCAGATATCCAATGGATGATATTAAAGATATTGCATCTGGGAAAAAAGGGGCAGATGTGTGTCAAATCGTTAAAAACCAATTTGGAAAACAAAGCGGTATTATTCTGTATGAGCGTAAACAAACCCAGAGATTTGATGAAAAATGGATACCAAAGTTAAAAGGAGATGGAATTGATATAAAAGCGGATATTTGTGTACTTGTTACTAAAATAATGCCCAAAGAGGAACAGGAAGCTCATAGAAAGGATTCAATTTGGATTTGTACAAATGAAGACTTAGGGATTGTTTCTGCTCTTTTAAGAGAAGCTTTAATTAGACAATACGGTGCTCTTGATACTCAGGCAGATAAGGGAACTAAAATGGAAATGATTTATGACTATTTAAGGAGTAATGACTTTCAGAATCATGTTCTTGGGATTCTGGATTCGTTTAAAAAGATGGATAGAGCACTTCTGAGAGAAAAGGAGGATGCTTTGAAAAAATTTGCTGAGAGAGAATCTCACATTTTTCAAGCAAAGCAAAGTGTACTTAATTTCTGGGGAAGGGTAGACGGTATAGCTCTGGATTCAATAGGTCATGAAATGAAAATGTTAGGAAATTCATAGTTAAAAACATATCGTCTAGCGTAGATTAAAACGGTAAATTGTCTTCCTTAATGTTTTCTTTATATAACGTAGGTTTAATATAACTTGTAATAATGTACGAGCCATCTGATTCTGAAGTTATTGTTAAAGTATCTAAATCATATTCTTGTTTAATTTTAGTCAGAAAAGATTCTAAATTACCCTCATTAACATCCAATTGTTTGTGTCTTTCAATCTCAGATTTTAAGATTACGAATACGAATACATTTTTATATCTCCCATATTCGTAATCGTATTTTTGCGGTTCATCTTCAACCAATAACTCAGGGTGATAGCTGACTAAATCAATCTCATACATTTCATCATTGAAGGAATAACTAATCAAAGATGGAACCCAAACAGTTATTTTAGAGTATTCATGACCAAAATCATATATGCTGCTATCCCTACCCAAAAATAATAAACTTTTATTGGTTATAATACTATTATTGTAATCCTTTTCATATCTTTTTCTCTTATCATGTTTATTATTTTCCTCATCTAATTTTTCCGCCTCTCTCTTATCGGATTCGTCTAGAATCTCATCCGTCCATCTATCGGGGTCTAAATGCATTTTTTCCTCACTATTAAAGCTATCCCATTTATCTTCATCTTTTATCTCTCTTGAATTATCATCAGTTTCGATTTCTAAGTTTCTACTATATTCTTCAAATTCCTTTTTTATTTTTTTTTGAAAAATCAAATATTCATTGAAAGACAAAAAATTATTATCAATTATTTCATCAACTTTGAAACCATATGGTTGGAAAACTTCAACATCGTAATCTTGAGTATAAATATTCTCAGAATAATAATCTTTAAATTCAGTTAAAAACTCATAATTTATGAAATTATTTTCTGGTAAATACATTACAGCAATATAATTTTTATCAATTCTAAATATAGAATACTTGTCAAAATCGTTCAACTGAATATGAGCATTAATTTGAAATTGATAAGGCAATTCATCTGTGAAAATAATTTCTCCTATTTCAACAACTTTGTTTGAAATAGCATCTTTAATAATCGTAGTTTTAAAAATAACAATATCGACTATACCGAAATATTCTTCTAATTTACCGTATAAACATGATTCATATTGTTTATTGCTATGAAATATATATTTACGCTCTAATTTTATAGAATGATAGTTATGTAAGGTATCTTTACAATAAGCAAATAAGCCTTCCTTTTTAAATCCTATATTTAGAAATTGAACTCCAATATCACCGTACTCTTGGACTATATTACCAGACCCAACTGAATCAATATTTTTGTTATTCATAAATTTATGCTTTGATATTAACTAAAGTAAACAAATATACTAAATTAATATTTTTAGAAATAGCACAGTATAATACTGTTTTTTATAGAATAAATTAGTAATTTTGAGAAAGGGTATACTTACTATCTATACTGGGAAAACCCTTACTTCATCCGATAGCAAATATATAGAGGGTAGCAAAGAAGCAATGATTGGTTAACTTTCGTCATTAGCATTGTATTATCTGAAATCATTAAAATGTTATTTTCCAAAATAAATTATAAAAAACTATGAGACATAAAGTAACTTTCAATATTCACGATTGGACTGTACCTTCAAAAGACATAATTTTTAATGTTAAATCCGAAGGTAAAAAATTTGGTGAAATTAAAATATCAAGGGGTGGGGTAGAATGGGTGCCTAGAAGTGGTAAAAAGGGTTATACTATGAGATGGACTAAATTTGATGAAGTTATGTTAGCAAATGGCAGAAAGAAGAGATAATATATTTGATAAATAATATTTATCTAGTTTATTTCAAAAAAACGAAAAATCTTAAATTACATTAAAAATGATTATAGACGGAATACCTAATAACTTAGTTAGAAATATTTTAATAAGATATAAAAATTCATTCAACGGTAAATATTTTCACTATTGTGAAGATTTTGGAAGTGGTATCCCAAATGAAATAATTTCAAATGCTCGAGACAATCATGAGATAGATATAAGTGAGCAAGTACTACTATTAATTGATACAGCTGAAATATACCATAATGGAAAGCACTCAGTTCTGTTTTTAGAAAAGGGGTTAAGTATTGCATTTGGTGATTCAATACTTGGTTGGAATAAGTATTTTATTGAATGGAGCTGGATAGAAGATACTATTTTCAAGGAAGGAAAATATGTTTTTAGATTTTACCCAGATGCCATAGGAAAGGATTTTATAATCGATACGAAATTTATTGTAGGAAATGAGTCAAGTGGTATACAAAATATTGATTTATTCATAAACATTGTAAAATTGATTGTTGACGAGTATCAAAAATCTTTTGAGGTATTGAATTATAAAAGGGATTTAATTCTGAGCGAATTTGATAATCATATGAACAAGGAAAGTTATGATGAAGCTTTAAAAGATTGCGATAATTACATTTCCTTATTCCCAATTCATTATTCTGGATATATAATGAGTGTAAAGGTTTTATATTCAAAGGGTAATATTAATGATGCGATGTTAAAAATTGACAAAGCAATCGATGTGTTTAACGAGGCTAATAGTGAAGATGAAAGTAAATGGTCGTCAGATACAAGAAATGAAGCAGGCGAAATATTAGAATGGTATGGTAAATTATCTCAAAAAAATAATGATATATATTCTGCATTATGGAATTACCATTTTGCTAGTTTATATTATTCAGATAAAAAAGAGAAAGATAAATCTATTGCTATTTCAGATGAATTATATAATACCTATATCAAGGAATTCTCATCATTAAAATACGAAAATAGAAATATAATATTCATCGATAAGCACTTACCTGATATAAAACCAGATTCGTTTATTACATTAAAATATAATTCTTTACCTCAAATATCATTTCCAATAGGACATCCTAAAATACAGGAATTATACATAGGGCATCCATTTGTTCCAAATGTATATTTTCATATTAATCAATTTGAAGTAGAATTATTTCAAGATAAGCTAATGGAGCTGAATAGAATTTTACAATGTCTTGGAGCAAAGAAAATAAAACTTAAATATATTGAAAATGAGCAAACAAAAGAAAATAGTAGCAATGGGATGAATATTTCTGGAGAGGCAAGTTATATCACATCAATTTCTGGAAATTACAAAAGTGATTCAAAATCTAAAACAATTGATAAACTAAAAAAGCAGATGAATACTGAGCAATCCTTTGCACCCAAAGAACTTCCATATTTGCCTGAAAATCTAATATGGTATCAGCATGAAATAACTTGGCAAAGGCTTGCAGAACAAAGACTTAAAGGGAACATAATTAGTTCGAAAATAAATTTATCTTTAAATACTCAAAATTATTTTAGTGGTTCTGAAAAAAGAAAAGTTATGGCAGATTTTAAAGGGCTAATTCTAAATATAAAAGGCACCTTTGATGAATATTCTTATCTTGAGAAGGACACTGAACAAGATATTGAATGGCTAATTGATGTAGAGTTTGAGCCTAAAGAAAATCTTATCGCTTTCAATAATAATCCAATATTTACTAACTCTGATAATAATCTAGGTTACGATAACAAAGAAATTGAATATATTGAAATATTGAGAGATTGTTACGAAGACAAGAATATATCTACGGATGAGAGAAGGATTCTTGAAAGACAAAAAATTAAACTAGGTATTTCTGAAGAAAGAGCAAAAGAATTAGAAGAATTTATTAAAAATGAAAAGCATTATACTGATTCCGAACTAGAATATATTGAAGAAGTTAAATTTTGTTTACTGGATGACCAAGTAATTTCGTCAGATGAAAAAAGACTATTAGAAAGATTAAGAAGTAAATTGAATATAGATATTGAAAGAGCAAAAGATTTAGAAAAACAAGTAATTAATTCCCTAAAATTGTAGTTGGCTGCAATATTAAGGAATAATACTGGGAAGAAGGTAATCATTAAGAAAAGAAATAGACAAGAAATAAGATATCTAAGAACTGATTCCGTTACAGAAGTTATTCAAGGTTTGAAAGAAGTATCCGAAAAGCTGGAAAGAGTTCTTGAAGACTCATACCAATGGAAGTGGGTTATCCTAACCTTGGACAATCTAATCCAGAATACTATGGTCATCACATTAAGAGATTCTGCTGGAATAAACATATTGAGGAAGAAGATACAAAAACCAATGGCTGAGGCACTAAGGAATAATTCCTTAAAGAGACCAATTGAGAAACTTGATGAATTTCTAAGTTTGTATGAAGCGACAAAAGGGGATGAGATATTGCAATACACTTTCAGCAAGAAATATGTTCCGAAAGGAACAGAAGAGGAAAGTATTAAGAAAAATCATATCAGAAGAAACGATTTCATACATTTCATACCTAAACATTTATTAACATATTTAGACAAAATGCCATTTTTAGTTCTGGATTGTATGGAATATCTGCGATTTTTAATATTTAATTCCTTTAATTTTGCGTTCTTGATTAATAAATCACAAGAGCGAGTTATAAAATCTTATATGTTTAGGATAAAGAAATCCTGTAAGAGAATAAGGCAAGTCTATGAACCATTGATTCAAGAGAGTAAAGAAAAGTATGAAAAGATGAAGAAACTAGAAGCAAAAAAGACCTGAAAAACAGGGTTGCGGGAAAATAGAAGAATCTTAACCTCTACTGAAGTATTAAGACTCAGCAATTGAGAGAAGATTTATTAAATCCTAAGAAATCTGGCGATGAGAAGAATATAAAATGAGTGACAAATACACATCTAATGAAATATTGGTTTTAAATTCAATAAATACGTACAATATTCATGGAACACAAATGTTTGTTAAGTTTGACAAAAGAGAATCCAAGTTATTCAAACATTGGAATCTAATATTGGATGAGTTATTATTTTATCTAAAAATGATTTGTGACCACTTTGAGGACAAGTTATTTCATGAAAAATTGGATAACTTGTTGATGAGAGCAGGAATATTAAATTTAATGAGCTCTGAATCAATCTTCACAAAAGCAAGCATTTATAACATTATTGAAATGCTACAAGATATGGCAAATATCCAAAATGATATCCTTGTGGAAAAATACCTTGAAGGTCAAAAAAGTGAGTTTATGAAAAAAAGAAATAAAGAACAAATCAAAGAGTATCTGGAAAAAGTTGAAAAGGACACAAAGATGATTAATGATAAGATTTTTGAATATGGGAATGCGAAACTAATAGCTGAATCAATAGCAGATTCACAACATGTCAGAGATATTATAGAAGGTAAATTTCTAAAATAATACCTTAGAGCCTCTCTGAGACGTTTTGACCTCCAGACTGGAAATTAAAAACTAAAGGAAATGAGGGGAATATTGAAAATACTACTATTTGTAATGCATCTGGGAATAGGAACAAACATACTGGTTCAGGATGATAGATGGTTTTATATTAGTGAGAATAGTAATAGAGATTTGTATTATTATGACAAACTGACTATTGAGTATGAAGGAAACATTGTGAAGGAAGGGGGAAAGTGAGAGATGGAAGAAAACTTAAAGAAAAAATTGGAAATTCTATGGTTTTCGCCTTATGGAGCTTTTGGAGCAATGCGTGGCTTTGTTGAAGATGTAGAATTTACAGCAATTCAGCATCCATATAATAAAGTGTTTAGATTATCTTCAATTCATTTTACTAAACGTGAAATAGGCGAATTAGAAGACTTTGTACAAATTGACGCAACTGTAGAAGACATTGCTAAAGTATTAGTGAAACATTATGAGTATTTTCACTCAGAGGTAAAGAAATAAATAAAATTTAAAGTTCCACAAAGAGAAAGCAATTTTACCAATATGGGAATAGAATTACCAATTAAGAAACTTAATGAAAGGATTTCAATTAATAAGAAATGATTTCTGATAATCAAACAAATACAATCTATTTCTCAGAGTTAATTAAAAAGGATTTTCGATTCATTGATACTGCTAAACAAATTTTTGCAGTTCTAGATACTTTTGGTGCAAATTATAAATTCTTGTCTGATACAAAAGATATTTGGGCACGAGATTATATGCCAATTCAAGTTTCAGTCGGCAAGTTCATTGAGTACAGATATGACCCTGATTATTTGCAAGGTAATTCGGAGAAAATCGAAACAAGAGAATTGAAAACCTATCCTGATATTGTATGTGATACAATTGGATTGAGAACAATAAAGACTGACATTATTCTTGATGGTGGGAATCTAGTTAAATCTGAAAACACAATAGTTCTGACCGATAAGGTTGTTTGGGAAAATAAGAGAGATTATTCAGAGAAACAATTGATTAAAAAACTTCATGATTTATTCGAAGTAGATAATGTTGTATTAATTCCATGGGACGAGGAGTGCGATTATGGACATGCTGACGGGATGTTGAGATTTATTAATTCCGATACCGTTTTAATTAGCGGTTTTTATGAAACGAATGATGAAGAATTTAAGAAAGAAATTTTAGAATCACTTAAAGAGGCAAAATTAAATTGGAATTGGCTACGTGTTTCCGAGAATGAAGAAGAGGATAATATAGCTTATATCAATTTTCTACAAACTAAAGACCTAATTATTGTTCCGACTCTAAACAGACAAGAGGATAATGCAGCTCTTGAGCAGATTGAGCAATATTATCCAGATTACAAAGGACGGATTACACAGGTTAATATGACTGAGATTGTTAAATTAGGAGGAGCATTAAACTGTATAACATGGACAACAAAAGAATGAAAACAATAATTTTATTTCTAGTGCTTTTATCAACAAATGTTTTAGCTCAGGATGATAGATGGGTTTTAATTGGTGAGGGTAGTGATGGTACTATGGTATATTATGACAAGCTGACAATAGAATATGATGGAAACATTGTAATAGTATGGGAAAAGTTTGTTAATAAGGATTATGAATATGACAAAACTGTTGATAAATATATTAAATCAACAACATGGTTAAATCATGTACACTGTGGAAAAAGAAAAATAGATGTAAAAAAAATAATTTTTTATTATACTGATGGAACTAACAGGAGTAGTAAATTTAATGACTTACCTCAGAGTATTACTCCAGATACTATGACTGAGGAACTTTATAATCTCATATGCAAATAATTCTAGGGGAGAAAATAGTTTTGAGCAGAAATAAAAACTCCTGCTGTTGCTCTGTACACCATGGAAGAGGAACAGTAAATAAACTTTAGTTTTATTTCTTTTTCTTTTCTTTACTTTTATTTGTGTACTTATTGTTAACCTTAACCCCAGAAGGATAGCATTATTGCAGTCCCTTTTCCTTTCCTTTATCCTTATCTTTATCTTTATCCTTGGGACTATGTGATAGTCTATGTGATACCCTATTAATACCTTTTGGGTGGTGTCTTTCACGACACCCAATATTATCTTTTGATTCTCTCTTAAGATATTAATATGAAATTAGGATGTCTTACAAAACGTTTAAGAATCAGAAGCAAAGGCAAGTCTGGAAGTAGAAATGTCATATGAGAATTTAAAGTCTGGAATGCTTGGAGCTTTTTCGTTAAATTTGATATCTGGGGCGGAGCCCCTTTTTTAATTGTTTGGAGTTGTTAAGTGTCGGTAAGGAGGTGAAAGTGAATTGAATAATTATGATTTTGATTGCTATATTTATTTGCAAACTGGAGGAAAAGTTCTAAAATTTTGATGATTTTAAGCTGTTTAATGTATTAGTTACATTTTCATTCGATTTTTGATGTTTTACCCCATGATATTTAGACATTGGGTATATTTGGACTTCACTAGGGGCTTGTAATGATGATTTATGGCTGTTGTAGAGGTAATATTTTAGAACAGTGTTAGTATAGAATTTTTGAATACACCGAAAATGTTTAACTTTGCAAATCATTCTATTTCTTATTAATACATCTAATTAATTTTGTTTCTTAATTTATTTAATGACATTGGCGGATTCGTAGAATGTATTGCAGTATGACAATTAGAACAAAGCAATGCCAAGTCTTCAAGTTTTGTGATTTTAGGAACTTTTCTAGAACCAATTGGCTTGAGATGATGAGCCACAAGATGGTTTTTAAATAGACCTTTATAGTAATGAGAGTAATTAAAATCACAAACTTCACAATGCCCGTTACTTTCCGATTTCTTTATTTCAATTATTTCTCTGTTTCTTTTCCTGAATTTTGCATAAGCGTTATATTCAGCACCTTCTTCCGCAAAGGCTTTTTTATTACTTTTGGAAGCACTTTTTTGTTTAGAAGTTATTTTGTTAACGTCTTCCTCAGTTAATGCTTCAATTGTGAATCTTTGAGAATTACCAACTTCGATTTTTATAGGGACAAATCGTTTATCCCAATCAACGAGCAACTGGTGACGCCAAACATCTTTATCAATTGGACATCGTAATCTGGCAGAATTATCGAAAATGTACCTACCAGTTCGCACTATACCTTTACATACAATTAATGAGCCTTTTTTTACGAATATTGTATCACCTTGTTTTATTTCAAAAGCAAAGGTTCTTAAACTGTATTTCTGAGATGCTGATAAATCAGACCAATCATTTGGATATTTACCAGCATTTTCTCTAAAGAATTTTTTATATTGTATTAGATTTTTATTCTTTAATGAATGATAAGTAATTGAAGCTAAACCCTTATCAAAGCATGGTTGCCAAAGTTCATGAACTTCACTATCACGTCTGCAACGAAATGACATTCTCCAGTATGACATAATTGTTGATATTTAATTTCATTAAACTTTAAGTATAAACATATAAATATAATATAATGATAGAAAATTAGAAATAAATTCATAACAAATTTTGTATTTATTATATACTGAGTGATACTCCAATCATCTGAGCTAGACTTAATTAATCTTGTTCAAATCAACTTTTTAAATATTTTAGTATCATTTACTCTGTAAAAACAATATCTTAGCGAAAATTTTTAACATCCTTTCTTCGAAATATTCATGGATTTAAAACTTATTTTAATATTAAATATAGGTTTACGTTGATAATTTTAAATTTTTTAGTTTTAGACCTTAAAAAGTTGACCCCGTCCAATACATGTATTAGAGAGATTTCAAAAATGTCAACAAACAATGTGTTATGATATGTAATTTTATTCAACAAAAATATTACTTTACTTTTGACTTTTTTTTATATTATCAAAAAAGCTTTTATGGAGAGACTTCAAATAACTTAAATCATCATTCGTAGGAGCAGGTTTTGTTGGATGTGCATATTTTTTTCTAATTTCGTTTAATTTTGTCAGCCAACTAGTAGCTTTCTCCTTTGATATGTTTTCTGGATTCCATTTATAGTTTTCCTCGTCTAGATAAATGTATTTCCTCAAAATAGGATTATACTTCGCTATTATTGAGTAATCAATTAAATCAATATAGGAATAAATTTCAAACTGTCTTTTTTCAATTTCATATCTTTCAGCACATACTTTCCGAACATTTTCGGGTATTCCCTTTACCCACCAGTCATCAATATTATTGCCAAATTCATTTCTTAATTCATGAAGCATTACCTTTGATAATTCTTCTTCAATTTCTTTCCCCAAGATATAAGATTGTTCTCTGTTATTGTTTTTTATATTCAAAGTGTAATCAGAATGTTCTAAATCGAATAAAGGTTTAAAATTCTCAGATTTATACCAATAGAATGGTATCGATACTGAAGGTATAACACATTCTAAACAGAGGTTTATATAGTATTGCAGATTTACATTTTCGTTCATCGTCTTATTTATATCAATCATTAATTGACTTTCGTGTATAATTGTATCTCTATTCGTAATTCTAAAGGGATAATATTGTAAATCGATAATATTACTATTTAAATATCTAATTGGGTATTTGAGGCTTTTCAAGTACGAATTAATTTCTTTGAATATATTATCTTTTGCAAATAAAGATAAGAAGACAATTTGCGTTTCAATATCTTTATATTTAGTAAAGTAAGTACTTAAGGACTCTCTTAATAAGGGCAAAAATGTTTCTTCGGATATAATCGGTTCGAAAATTATGACTAAATCATTTTGTCTAATTTTGCTTTCATCTAATTCATCAAAATTCACAAATGTATTTTTTGCATCAATAGAATTCATTAAAAAAGCGTGAAATCTGCTTTTATCGCTGTCAACTCTATCAATAAATGTGAAAAGTACATTATTAATAATTTCTTTTTTCTGATATTTTAATTTTTCCTGCAATTTAATATTTGTGCCTTCAAAGCTTTGCTTCAATAACATGTTACACATTTCTTCCAATTCATTATCTGAAACATATTTCAAACGGCAGAATATATTAAATATTTCACTTTGTGTTTTATGGTTTCCAAATTGTGACAGCCAATTTAATATTTTGGTATCATCAATTTTTATTTTATCCAATAATTTTTCTCGTAAAGGTTTAATTGAATCCTTTGTAACTCTAAACTTTTCATCTTCTGTTTGCTGCTCGATGAAGTGTTCAATATCAGTTATACCTGTTATTAGTTCTTTTTTGCCAAATTTCTTAAGCCATAATTCGAATAAAGTGGGCTTGACCCTAAGTCCAATATCCGTTTCAATTAGAATTTGTCTTTTTTTAAAGTCATCAATTTGACTCATTAGAGAATTATTCTTTTCTTTTATTTCTGGATTAGGAATATAATATTTTTTAATTTCTTCAATAGTTATGCCTTTTGATTGAGTGATATCTTTACAAACATTCAATGCAATCGAAAAAGCAATTAGAAATCGTTTCCTGAAATCAGCCATTATATCTATATTCTCAGGTATATCTAAAACTCCATCTACCCAATAATGTTGAAAACTAGTTTTTGCTTCGTATTCAAGATTTTTGTCAATACTACTTTGTACATCTAGTTCCGTAATGTATGAATCCTTCCGTTCATAAGCTTCCTTTAGAATCCAATCACAAATCATGTTTGTGAAATAAGGGTTTCCACCACTATATTCATAAATCAATGATATTGATTGATTATTGAAATTTATATATGGTTCAACTGGTTTTTGTATTAAATTTCTATATGTATTAAATTTCTCATTTTCAGGGAAAATATCAACTTGTATATTCTTCCAATTATTTAATTTCATTCCATGCCAATTATATATTAATGGCATATTTTCTGAACCAACAAAGATAAACTTTAGATTTTGAGTATCTTTATTATTCAGTCCTCGTAAATTCTCGAAAAAAGTATTGCTTAGATTACTAGGTTTATATAATGAAAATGATAGGCTATCAAACTCATCAATAATAAAAAGGAACTTTGATGATTTGAATATATTTTCTAAATCATCGACAAAATCAGCTAAAGGAACAATACTATCCGAAAAAGTTGGTATCTTTAATTTATCAATAATATTGCTGATTTCTATATTTTTATCTATTCTTTTAATAATTTTTTTCTTGAGATTTTTAGATAGATTTTCTCCTAATGTCTTGATTGTATCCTCAGGATTCGGTTTTCTTGTAATTGACCCATCGACATAACTAATAAATGTATCTACTTCATTAGTGTCAAAATAATTTTCCAGAGACTTTACTATAGATGTTTTGCCAACTCTTTTTTGACCATAAATTATAAATGATTGTGAAGATTCACTACTGAAATTATTTATTAATTGATTAATTACATTATCTCTTCCAAATAATTTATTTTTGTCTTTAATAAATTGTAATGAATAAGGGTTCAAAGAAAGGATACTATCCCAAGGTATGTTAGAATCTTGCTTTAATGCGAACAATGTTCCGTTCAACTCCTTTTTTGTACTATCAATATTTTCCCAAGTTAATATATAATTTACTTTGAGCTTATCTTGATTAGATAAAATATCTGTAACAACAAACGGTAACACATTTAAACCAATTTTAACATCATTAAAGTTTTGGATTCTATTAGAAATTCTTAAATCATTAGAAGTTAACTCAAGTCTTAGATTAGCTGCATAACCATTCCCTTCATTTATTAGATTAATTAATAGCGAAAAATCCTTTTGATGAAATGGATATTTCTTATCATACATTTGTATCTTAAAATTTGCTAATCCAGCTTGATTTCCATATACCTCATATTTAAATAAATCAAATAAATTTCTGAAAACAGGAATTAAATATTTAATAGAATATTCTTCATTCGATTCACTTATCTTTCTTATTAAAGTATCGTAATTATGTTTATTTGTTCGGAAAGTATCTAATTTAGTTGTTGGGTTTGAATAAACCTCCTTTATCGGGTTAATTACAGTATCTAATGTTTTACTTGAAACAAATTCTTCATTAAAATATGGTTTCAAAAATGTATTAAATATTTTACTATTAAGTGTTTTCCTAATTTCTTGGGTAATAGTATTTAGATTATTCTTATTTGGTTTAATTACTGAAAAATTTTTAAAATTATCTATAACATGGCTATATCCTTCAAATAGTTTATCTCCTTTTACATATGTTTGGTCGTTTGTTGAAATATTCAATAATCTATAAATATCTTGACAATGTTTATCAAAAAAATCATATACTTTATGAATATAATTACTTGAGAATTCTTTTAAATGTTCAATGAAAACAGCACATATTAAAGATATTTCTTTTTTGCTCAAAAATTGAGAATGTAAACTATCTAATTTATTTTCAATATCTCTTTCTAAATTTATACTCCATAATAATAAACACTCTATTTTATCTTCAACAGAATTCAAATTAGTAATATTGGGGATTAAATCATTTTTAATTTTTATACTGTAATCCTTACCATTATATGTATAACCAATATTGTCACCATCAGCAAAACGATAATTGTCATCGGTTAATAAATTATTATTTTTTTTAATCTTGAACGAGCTACAAAATTCCATCTTAATCTGTTTCCCAGATATATTAATACCAAATGTTTCTAAATGTAATTTTATTCCTTGGTAAGCTTTCAAACCAAGAAAATGATTCTGAGATACTATATCGCCTTTTAAGATTGACTCAATTGTATAAATTTGTTGCATGATTTATTAAGTTAATTTATTGATTTATTAGAATTTAATTAATATGGAATTATAATAAATTATGTAAAAAATACTAGAAAGAGAGTTCATAAATTTCTACTAATACTCCCAATCCTCATGACTTACTGGCAGACGATTTAGTTCGTTCCGATAAGCTTTCCATTTGGGCATGAACTTATTTAGGTAGTGTTGGAATCGCTCATTGTGATGCCTTTCCAGAAGGTGAATCATTTCATGTACAACAATGTATTCTAAGCAATGTAACGGCTTCTTGGCAAGCTCAAGATTGACCCAAATACGCTTAGCTTTAATATTGCAGCTTCCCCATTTAGTTCTCATCTGCTTAACTCCCCAGTCTTCAACATTCACGCCTATTATTTTTTGCCATTTCTCAATGTAAAGTGGGATTAATTTCTTCAGTTCCGCTCTATACCATTCAGTAAAAATAATATTCTTCTTTTCTATTGAGGTTTTGGGTGCAACGTAAAGATTAATGTACGTTTTCTTCTTCAACTCAACTTTGGGCTTTCCATCGCTTTCGATAACTCTAAGTAAATATCTCTTTCCCAGAAAATAATGACTCTCTCTTGTAACATATTCCCTTTTTGGTTCTCTATCCTGCTCTAAAAACTTTTTCTTGTTCCTTTTAATCCAGCCTATTTTAGAAGCAGCAAAGAGCTTTATTGTGCTATCTTTTATATGGATTGGTACTGCAATTCTAACCCTACCATTTGGAGGATAAACTGCCAGATGTATGTTTTTGATATCCTTTCGGACTATATCAATTTTAATATTACTTACTGTAAACTGCTCCATTTTAATAGTCCTGTTGTTTATCAACTAAATCATAAACCCTTAAGTGTTCACTATGTTTATTAATACCAAATTTTTCTAAAACCTTTTTTATTGAGTTATTTACTTCTTTTCTCTTTTGTTTTTGGTCTCTCCATTTATCCTTCTTTGTGGTTACAATTGCATTATCCAATGCAATTGCTAGTTCTTCATTTTTTCCAAGATTATCATATAAATTCCGTTTAGCTGAGCTATCAAAAGAAGAAGGATATTCATTTGTTGAACTTGGCTTTTTTACCTTTGTAGATAGTTCAACTATTTTTTGAAGATACTTTTCATACTCTAAAGTTTTTTCCTTTCGCATCCTTATCAATTCATCTAAAAGCTCGCTCATTTTTTCATAATACATCGGATTCTCTGGGTTCTTTTCAATAATTACTTTCCGCAGATTATTCTCAATAGTTTCAGCCATTGCTTCTTCATTTCTTCTTAAGCCAACAGGAAGACCCTCCAAAGCACTTACACCTTGCTCTACTAAAAGCTCAACTAAGCTTAAATCATCAAATTGTGAAATTATCCTGCTATCTTCTGCACCAATATAGCTATCAATTAAATGACGCATAGCTGGTTCATACTGCTTCAAATCTACATAATCACCGCTTGCTATTTGAATCAATCTTCTTAATTCTTCAAACTTTTTAACATCACTCTTAATCTTTGTACTTTCAGCTTCAGAATAACCAGCATCTTCCATCTCATCTGCTATATTGGCATATGCCCTTATCAGTGCAATGGTGAGCTTATATAACAACACTCTTCTGGGCTCGGTATCCTTTAGCTCTTCAGGTTTCTGGGTATCTTTACCGCAGAAGAATCTGATATGTGCCAAATCGTCTTGTGGTGGTTCAACTGCTTCAAGCATTGCTTTAATTGCTTCTAAGGCTTCATCTAATCTTTCTCTTCCCTTTTTTACTCGGTTATTTAATAATCCTTCAACATCCTTTTTATCATAAGCATCTAAAGCTCCAGATGTATATTCGGTAAATGCACTTTCCAAGCTTTGGAATAAATCCATGTAGTCAACAATATAGCCATAATCTTTATCGTCACCATCTAATCGGTTTACACGGCATACAGCTTGGAACAACCCATGGTCATGCAGGTTTTTATCTATGTAAAGATAGGTAGCAGGAGGGGCATCAAAGCCTGTAAGAAGCTTATTGACAACAATCAATAATTTCATTTGTGCAGGTTCTTCAACAAATTTAGTCTTAACTTCCTTTTCAAATACATCAACCTTTTTTAATGCTTCCTCTGGGTCATCATTGAAGTAATCTGCAAGCATTTTCTTATATATTTCATATCTCTGCAACTTTTCAGTGTAGCCTTCACCACTTTCTTCGCCTTTGATATCAGAATGCGTTGGTACAAATGAGGTAATTACTGCACATTTATCTAAACCAGCTTTTTGGAATAATTCATAATACCTGCAAGCATTGTAAATACTATCGGAAATGAGTAGTGCATTACCTCTGCCATTTTGGAGCCTTTCCTTCTTAGCCATATCCATCATAATATCTATGACAACTTTCTCTAATCTGGATTTAGAACTAAATACTTTCTTTAAAGTACCCCACTTTTGTTTAAGTTCAGCTTTTGCAAAATCAGTCAAGCCTTTGGTTTTCAAATCAAACCATTCGTCAATTTTTTCCAGTGAAGTAATTTTTTGCTCGATATCTCTTGCTTCATATCGTAAATCGAGTATTACGGCATCTTTCACAGCCTCATCAAATTTATAAGTATGTATATATGTGCCAAATATTTCCAGACTGGTTTGCTTATCCTTCTTCAAAAGAGGGGTTCCCGTAAAACCAATAAACATTGCATCAGGTAAAATAGCTTTCATTGCATCATGAAGCTTTCCAGACTGCGTTCTGTGACACTCATCTACAAATACATAAAAATCGCCTTTAGGCTTAAAATTATCTGGGAGGCTTTGCTTCAATTCTTCCAGATATGAATCTACATCACCTTCTTCTTTACCTCTGAATTTATGAATCAAAGAGCAAATAAGCCAAGGAGCAGTTTCGTTTATTTTAGCTAATAAATCTTTTCCGCTTTTTGTTCGGTAAATATCCTCGGATATTCCCTTGTATACTTTTTCAATCTGCTCGTCTAGCTCTTCTCTATCAGTAATAATGAGCACCCTGCTATCTGGATAATGTTCCTTTATCCACTTGGTCAGCCAGACCATTGTTAAGCTCTTGCCACTGCCTTGGGTATGCCATAAAATGCCTCCCTCACGCTCTCTAATGCGTTCCTGAGAGGCTTTAACGCCAAAGTACTGGTTGGGTCTGCATAATTTCTTTATACCCCTGTCATAAGCAATAAAATCATGAATAATTTCTAGGAATCGTTCCTTATTCAATAACTCTATTATATTCTTATCAAGCGGATATGAGTATTTTGTTGCTTGTTCTCGAATGGGTTTTGTTAGCTCTAAGAGATATTTCTCCTTTTCATTAAACTCTTCATTTACTTCTTTCCATTTTAGGAAGTATTTCTCTTTTGTTTCAACTGCACCATATGCCAGACCTTCAATATCATTGCCAGCCATTATGAATTGGATGGTTGAAAAGAAGGGTTTTATAAAAATATGCTTCTGGTTATCTAAGTTTTGGCGAATGCCTTCAGAAATTGAAACGATGCTCCTTTTTAATTCTAAAACACCTAGGGCAATGCCATTTACATAAATTACTATATCAGGTCTTTTATCATGTTTACCTCTTATTGTTACCTCTTCAGCAAAGGCAAAATCATTTTCTGAAATGTGTTCCCTTTCCCAGTCAATAAGCCAAACGGTTTCTTTGTTGTGACCAATATCAGGAAGTACATTTACGCCATATCTTAGCAAAGAGAAAACTTCTTTATTTACATCATATAAATTTCGGCTTTGGTCATTTGCAGTATTTTTTAATTGGAATATTGATTTGCTTATCAGATTTTGCGAATATCCCTTTCGTACAAGATATTCTTTCAGAATATCTTCCTCAATATTGCTGTTGCCTTCACGTTCTTCCCAGCTGCCAAGATAGCGGTATCCTAATTCATCTCCGAGTAATTTGATTACTCGGTTTTGGGTTTCTCGTTCTATTGCTGTTAATTCACTCATTATGATATTATTTAAAGAGTTTAAAACTCAACTGATATTTGTAAAATTCCAAAATAATTATATTTTATAATAATTTTAACTTGGAGCATAAAGTATCAATACTATCTAACAAAGCTTTTTCATCATGTTTTGGTATTTCTTTACTGTACTTATTCACAACAAAATTGAAGCCTAAACTAGTTAATATTGTTATAATATCAGCTTCAATTATACCTCCATTATCTTGAGTATAAAAAGACATTTCATATAGTCCGTTTATAAAATATATATTCAATTCATATTTGACATTTTGTCGCATATATGTAAGTCGAATATATGAGTTTTCTCGACCTACCATTTCTATGTAATAACACATCGAAAAAGGGTTATATCTATTTTTATTATTTTCAATGTAATTTATATAAAAACTGTAAGTGTATAGTTCAACATGATAACCATTCATTTGAGTTTTGCTCAATAAGGTTACATCATCCTCATTATGCATACGAATTTGTCTGTGTTTGCAGTAAGCAATTAACTGCTTATTTCTAATAATATAATATCTCCAATCTTTTGGAATTAATCCATCATCAATATTATTAGTATATGTTTTAATAATTCTTTGTAATTCGCTAGCTATATCATTTGTTTTTATATCATCTAATAAACTCTTTATGATATCTTGTTTGCCACTAAACACCCTACGCCAGTTTTCTTCTCTTAGTCTTAATGTCCCATATGAGGGGATACAAAAACTATGATTATAACTACTTCTGATTATATAATTACCTTTAGTTAACAAAGCCCTTTCCAAAAGGAATTCGTTGTTTATGAGTATGCTATCTCCGAATAGTATTGCAGATTTCTGAGAATAATCTTTGAATAAGTTGAAATCATAAACTGATTCTTTTACTTCGCTTAAATCAACAAGGAAGCCAATTTGCCCAAAAAAATAGGAATGGTTTTCATATTTTATAAACTCTTCTTCCCAATTATTTAGTGTATCATTCAAAATAAGTTTAGATTTTATGTTTTCTTCTTCCATTTGAGAACCTGAAAAAATCGATTTATCAAATTCTACTGATGCGAAATATTCATATGTATCTAAACCAAATAATTTAATTTTTTGCAATAATGCTCTTAATTGTATAATAGCATTTACGTAAGTAGTGGGATTATCTATAACCCTATTATAAACCAAATATTGTGTAATTCGCAACCACCTAAAAAGTTGAGTTATATCATTTTCATCATAATCACTTAAATTTTTATCTTTTTCCAGTAAAAAAAGAACAAAAGAATACAAATAAGTTTTTTCCCATAAATTTAAGTTGATATTTTCAGAGCCGAAAATCATTTTCAAGAGATTTTCTTCAAAATCAAATAAACTTTTCAATTTAATCGAAATATTATCATACTTACTTCTCTCGAAATATGTTAGGATATTGAATGTTTTATTTAAACCTTTTTCATTCAAAACAGACTCAAAAGTTGAATATTTTATGATAATGGAATTCAATAATTCATTTATATTTGCTTGGTTTTTATTAACTATTAACATGCTTTTGCCAATTGTAGATTCTTCTTGTTCAATGTAAAAAAACAAAGACATCAATTTTATGAAATTATAATATTCAGCATCAATTTCAAACTTACCAGCATCTTTATTATCCCAAAATATATCTGTCCATTGTACATCTAATTTGATTTCCCAGTTACTTGTTGTTATTTTAAATCCATTAATCTTTACCTGTTTTTGTAACCATGCTTTGAAGGTTTCAAAATTTGTTAATAACTTTCCACGTGCATTCATTTTAATATATATATCATCGCTCAACTTATAATCATCTAACCTTAGAAACTGAAATGTAATTAAAGGATTATCCTTATCTGTTAATTTAATATAATAGTCTTTAGAATCTTTGAATTTGTCATCAATTGCATCAATCATTACCAGCATGGAGCGGATTGTAGGGTCATTTTTCCAAGAGAGATAAAACCATGGTGAATTTCTTATGTAACTTGATAATACTCCATTATTGTTATTCGCAAAAAATGAAATTAAATCTATATCATTTGAAACAAGGCAATTACAAAAATCCCGTGAACTTGTTCGTGTTTCATAAGTAAATTTGCAATTTCCATAAGAATCTAATATTATCATCTTGAAATTATCAAATGAATTTTCCTTTATTGCTAGGTACCAATGAAGTAGAAATAGTGTAGTAAGTCTTTGTTGTCCATCTAACGGAATAAGAGCAGTATTCTCGAAAGAGCCATAAACGAAATCTAAATTGAGCGGTTCTTTGGCATTCAAACTTTTATGCAACTCATTTAGGAAAGCTTCACGAACTTCATTCTGAGATTCTCTTCCCTGAGCATAATCACGCTGTATAATAGGAATATTAACTGAATACTCATTAAGTAATTGACTGAAGCTTATCTGTTTACCATTTATGTTATTATGATTTGGTTCCATGGGTTGTAGGTTCTGGTTTTAGATATTCTTTTAAAGTTAATTTAATTGAGTTCAAGTAGTATGATTTATCATCATCACTCCAATACATCATGTTATTTGTAGTTGGGCTATAATACTTTAGAAATACATTCTTTGTACAAATTGGGACAAATATTGCTGATTTATCCCTTTCAATTATGATATTCCTTTTAATTGGGAATACAGCATTCTTGTAACTCCTGTTTGTTTCAGCATCAAGCAAAGTTAAATTACCAATGGAGTTTATGTACTCTGGTTCCTCAGTTTTATTAAAAAATAATAACCATTCTTCATAGATTTTATCAAATTCTTTTTCACTTGCCCATTTATCTACCTTTAATAATCTTTCTGTTTCTTTATTCAACTCTGATAATATATCACTATTCCCTATATTGTCTTTATTCAATTCGTAAACTGTTTTCAACCAACTTATTTGTTCAGAAAATTTTACTGGTTTATCTGATTTTACTGCCCTAACATGTTCTATATCCCAACTCTCCTCTTTGAATTTATCAAATGGGAATCTAATATTTGAATTCTCATTCGAAACGATTGATTGAATGTTAAACAACAAAAGTAATTGTCTAATTTTATTTCTGTCGCTTGGATATTCATATTCCTCAATATCAGTAGCAGAAGAATTTATTCTAGTAGAGATTATGCTTTGAATATGCTTTTTGAAATCAAGCTTTCTTAATTTCATGGCAGAATCTTTAAGTGGTGCTAGTGAGTAATTATCAGCAATTAAGAAACCTATTAAGTGATACAAATCATCATCGTTAAACCATTCTTCAAATGTCATAAAATCTGCTTTAACTTTATTCCATTTGCTTTCAATATTCTTATCTTTATCAAAAAGTTCTTTATATTTAATAAATGTGAAATGGGTGTCGCTATCACTGGGTTTTTTATTTATCAGCAAATCAAAAATATATTCAATACGAGTGGGATAATTTTCCTTTCCACTGTATATAAAATCCCAAAATGAATTATCCTGAAGCTTGTATTCAATCCTATCCCACTCTGATGCTATTTGAATTTGATTTAACGTAACTCTGTTATCAGCAAAATTACCCCTGTTTAAAAACAAAGCTTTTATTAACTCACCATTTGTGAGAGGTATTTTACCAATATTGATTCGGGTGAAAATATTAATAGCTTCAGTATCATCTTTGATTTCAGCTTCAAACCAAATAAATTTTGTTCTATTCAAGAGAGTCGCTTTGAAATCATTTATCCTATTAATTTTATCTGAAAACCAATTTTTAATAACTTCTGATGCTTTGTAAATATGATAAAAATCAATATTGTCATTTTGTAAGTCTTCATTTGGGTTTTGAAGAAATTCTATACTCTTAGTACGGGTTTTATAATTTATTGAGTATATTGGTTCACGATGCTCTGGCAATAAACGTAGATTAAAGTAGTTTAAAATCAAATAAACTGTAGTTATTCTCTGCTGACCATCGATAACTTCCCATTCTGTTTCCCCTTCTTTTTTTGTAACCATTAATGGTTGAAGACAATAGAACTCTTCATTTGATTTTTCTTTGTAAAAATCTAAGATATCATTTAACAGGTCGGTTACTTGGCTCTCTGACCAACGGTAACCTCTCTGATATGATGGTATAATAAACTTCTCTGTTACTAAATCATAAATTGATTTTAATGTAATACTGTTATCCATTTCAATATTTTTAATTTAAACTAACCTTATTTTACCAGTTAATAAATTTTGCATCATGCCTTGTTTAAGCATTTTGTACTTCTCTAATTTCTTTTCTAATACTGAAATTTCGACATCTGAATCTCTAAGAATATTACCAATTTTTCGCTGTTCATCTTTATCAGGGTAGATTATTTCTATATCCCCTACAATTGTTGTATTTAGATTCTTTTGTGTACCTGATTGTCCTTTATCTGCTAATTTTTCTGTATGTTTTTGTAATAAAAAGTAAAGGAAAAATGTATCCAATACATTTTCGTAATTTCTAAATAGAACAAAGCCATCATGAATACAAGCGGGAATATTAATTATAATTGGAACCCCTATTGTTGCACAAATAGTCATTATCAAATCCCCTTTATCAACCGCTACACTATTTCTTACTCCATTTTCCGAAAGATATTGAGTTGTTGAATTTAAATATACATTTGAACTTGTAACATCAGAAATTCTTACCCATCCTCGTCCTTTATCTGTAAACCATTTAGGGTCTTTTATTGGTCTCGGTGACGCACCACGTCTTATTTGTGCTATTTCCCCTAACTTCTTCACTTTCCACCCTTCTTTAGGTTTCAGCAACTCCTGCATTGCACCTTGCTTAATCATTCGCTTTTTGGCAATAAGTTTTTCCAAAGAGTTAATCAGCTCATCTGTATCATTTAATGCAGTTGCAATGGCAGTTTGCTCTTCTTTTGTTGGAGGTAGAGGGATATCGAATTTACGAATTCTTGTAAGTGCTAATTTGGGTTGAGCACCTAATGTTTTTTCTGCTTCAATTCTATTCTGGATTAACCAAGAAGTCAAAACGTAAAGAAGATAATCTCTATTACATGAAATATTTGTTAGCCTATCACTATTTTCAGTCAAGTTTGCACCGTCTAAAATTGGTGGAATCTTACCAACAATACCTAATGAGCCTGCAACTGAAATGAAAATATCATCTACATAAATTCGATAGTTTTTAATTGAAGGGAATACTTCATCTGGGACGTACTTAAGTTCATCTAAATTAATTCCACCCATATACATATCAGCTACACGAATATATGGGTGAGAGGTTTCCCTATCGGATAATGTTTTACCTAACGGAAGTCGTTTACCACTTTTTACGTCTGATATTTCATCAATGGTAAAAATATTCCAATCATTTGGATAAACGCCAATATCTGTTTTCTTAAAGCCTTTTGGTATTTCAGAAATTGCTACCATTTGAAATTCATTTCCTACCTTTATTAGATAATACTTCAATTAAACAAGCGTAATGTGCCCTTTTTTCACTATCGAAAAATCTACTAGCTTTTCTTACGAATCTAACTTTTAATTTATATCTTTCATCAATATTTATCTTTTTCTTTGCATTTCCTTTTTTAGTAACAAAAAGCTCAGGTTTAAAACCCTGACAGACAAGTAACAAGAAACATTTTATATGAGCTAATTGCTTTTTCACCTTTAATAACTTATTAAAATCTTTTCTGAAAAGTCCATCGTTATTAGTTCTCTTAACTTCAATAACAGATAAAATCTCATCTTCAAACGTTATTTTCTCCTTCTTTTTCATTATAACTAAATCTGCTCTTGTAAGTCCTGTGTCATATATTCCAAAAGTTTTATACATTACTTCGTAATCTAACTTCTCTTCGTGATTTCTTAAATGGGAATAGAAAAGTTGAACAGCCTCCCCAATAATCGCACCTTCACTTAATTTATAATTAGGATATAATTGCTCTTTATATCCTAACCAAAATGTCAAACCTTGCAATAATGGTTCAGCCCAATGCCGAATATCATTTTTAATTATTTTTTTCTTTTTCCTTACCATTTGAAATTCATCTGTTTTAAATGATTCTCAACTTTCGAAGTTTGTTCATCTACTAAACTATTTAATTTTGGTAATGGTGTTTCGTATCGCTCAGCCAGTTCTTTAATACGTTGGTTTAACCTATAGCTAATATTATCCATTTCTGTTCTAATTCGTTGTGCCATGTTGTACATCCATTTCTTATCTACTACGATAGTTTTTATTTCATCAATACTCAATTTTGGGTATTGGGCAATTACTTTTTTCTCTAATTCAGCCTTGGCAATTTTAATATTGGTTTGAATAGCCGCTTCATCATCCATCAGTTTCTTATACTTTTGCAGCATATCATATTCATCGGAATTATCAGAGTTGCGTTTTCCTATTTCCTTAATAGCATATTGTACACTCTTCTTGCTTATCTTTTGCTTGTCATCAATAGCATTTGCCAGTAAGCCATCTTCACCACTGTGTTCTTCTCTAAGCTCATCCATGTTCGCACTCAGCAACTCAGCCTGTGTTTCCAAATCATCAATTTCTTTTTGCTCTTTGGCAAAATATTCCTGTATCATTAATGCTGGGGGTATTAGCCTGCCTTCCAGTCCTTCTATCCCAGCTACTTGCTTAACAATTTCTACATCACCTTTTTTAGTTTTCTTTTCTGTGCGTTTCACTTCATTGCCTGCTTTCCAGCCATCAGCAGCAAGCTCATATAAATCATCTTGCATTATCTCAACCGAGTAGTCCATTAAATGCTGGTACATTGCGTATTTATCGGTTAACTGTTTTCCTTCGTAATGCTCTAAAAGCTTCTCCGATATTTCATGGATTACCTGTTTGGGATGTAAACCCTTAGTTAATGATTTTGTATATTCTGTTGTCTGGTTTTTCCATTTATTAAAAACTGAATCCATCTTCTTTCCAAAAGCAGTGAACTCTGGGTGATTGAAAATAGTGTTTTTTATCTCATCTATTGGTATTACTAAATCGGAATAGTTTGCTCTTTTACTTGGCTTAAATAATGAGCTCTTTAATGTTGGATAAACTTTCCAGTAATCTTCTAAATTATCCAAATCTCTGTTTGGTATACCGCCCAGTAAATGAGCTTCAATATCCTGAATATCTTCTTCTTCTTGGCTATCAATATATCTCGGAATATTCAGGTTGTAATCATTCTTTGGGTCAGCAATTTCAGATATGGGAATTATTCTGGAATACTTTTCTGTTTCAATCTGATTGTTGAATGTGTCAACTATCTTGTGAATATCACGTTCACGGAGCCTGTTTTTATTGCCATCTTTAATAAATCCTTTGCTTGCATCAATCATGAAAATGCTTTTTCTTTTTTCAGCACCTTCTTTATCTAATACAACTATACAGGCAGCAATACCCGTACCAAAAAACAAATTTGGAGGGAACCCAATGATTCCTTTAATGTACCCCTTTTGAATGATTTTTTTCCTGATATCAAATTCGGCATTACCCCTAAAGAGAACACCAAGAGGCATAACAATAGCACCCTTCCCCGTTGACATAAGGGATTTAATTGCATGAAGCAAAAAAGCAAAATCACCATTCTTCCTAGGTGGCAGATTATCATAACCTTCAAATCTTTCGTAATCGTCATTAGCTGGGTCAAAACCATTTGTCCACGACTTAAGACTAAATGGTGGATTAGCAACTACATAATTGAATTGCTCAAGTTCTCCAGTCTTTTCCTTGGTAAATTCAGGATTTGAAAGTGTGTTTCCTTGTTCTATTGTTGCTGTAGCATTTCCATGTAGCCACATATTCATAACAGCTAAAGCTCTTGTGGCATTGTCATTTTCCTGACCGTAAATTGTAATTCCATGTGGTGCAATATCGGCAGCTTTTAGCAGCAATGAGCCCGAACCGCAAGTAGGGTCATAAAGTGTTTCCTGTTGAGATTTGGAATGACTTATCTCAATCACTTGAGCCATTATCCTAGATACTTCTGCTGGGGTATAGAACTGTCCTTTACTTTTACCGCTCTGGGTAGCAAAATTTCTCATAAGGTATTCGTATGCATCGCCAAGGATATCATCGCCTTCTGCACGATTGCTGCTGAAATCAAGATTCTCGTTTTCAAAGATGCTTATAAGGTTACTTAGTTTATCAGTTTTTTCTTTGCCTTTACCTAACTTTTCATCGTCATTGAAATCAGCTACAGTAATTACACCAGTCAGGTCATTCTCTTCGGCAAGTTTACTGATAATCTTATTAATTTTGTCGCCAATATCCGTTTTCCCCTTTAACTTGACCAAGTCTTTAAAGCTGCATCCATCAGGGATATCAATTAAATCACCACCTTTATCTGAGACATATTTTAAAAAGAGCATTACCAATACATAATCTTTGTATTGGCTAGCATCCATGCTACCTCTTAACTCATCGCATCCAGCCCACAAGGAGCTGTATAATTCTGATTTCTTTATTGCCATTAATACTTATTCCTTTTTGAAACTGAAAAGTTCTTTATAAAGATTAATCTGTATATGAATACAAGGTTAATCAAATATCAGTTTTATATATAGTAAAAATAGCAATTTTTTTAATAAAAAATGAAAGTAATATTTTGGTAGATTATTAATAATTAGGTAAATTTGTAATATAATTTAAGAACTTATTGATAAACATTTAAGGATATCACTCATAATATCAAAATTATACTCAAGGAGTTTTGGAATATAGAGTATAGAATTGCACAGATTTTTTTTAGATGGAGTAGTGTTTCATCAAAAATAAATTTCTTAATTTGTAAAACATAAATGATTATTCACCATGATTAACACATTTTTCTTATTTATACCTATTCTGCTTACAATAATTACTTTGGATATTATAAGTCAAGAGTCATTTCCATACAATCTAATTTTTAAGGTAAATAAATATGACAATAAAAAGTTTATTAATAGAAATCAAATAAAGAAAATTGAAATTTTCAAATATAAATGTGCCAATAACAAAAATGATTCAACGTTAAAGCCAAATTGTACTGATACGATTTTATACAAACAATATTTTTATAGTTCAACAGGGAATATTATCGAAGAGAGTGAGTATTCGGATATCGGAAAACTAATATTTAGAGAATTATTTTTTTACGACAACAATGATAATAATTACATGATAACTAACTATAGCTATTACGATGGATACTTCGATACAATTTATTTTTCTAATATTATTTATAATAATTTAAATAATAAAATTAAAGAACAAATAACTAAGAAAATTCATTACAGAGGTTATGAAGGTAATTCTGCAATACATAAATATGATTTAAATTATGATTATTATAGTAACCACAGATTAAAATCTATCATGAATATATATTCTAATGATACTGCAATATCTTTATATGATTATTATGGGAATCCAATATCAAAATATTCTAATAATTGTGAAATATATTATGCGTATAATCATTTACCTAAAAAGATAACAGTTAAATCCGTATCCATGTTGTATAATACAGATAAACGTTCAGTTAATGTTAATATAATGGGTAACACTAATGGGAAAGTACTATTAGAACATTATCGTGAGTCTAACAGTAATTCTTTATCTGATTTACTAATACAATATCAATTTGACAGTTTAAAAAATTTAATAAGTATTTCATATAAAGATAAAGTTTATAGAAATTCTCTTGATAGCAATGGAACATTACATTTCTCAGAGGAAAATTGTGTTTATAATAAATTTAATAAAATCTTAGAGAAAACAGTTTGTGAACCAATTATTATGAAATATCAATATTTAAGATGTTTTATTAAGAAATATAAATATTTCTATGATTCAGATAGCATATTAACGGGATATACAAAGACAATTTATAAGGATATTATAGATATTAGAACTGGAAAACAAATATTTAATAGTAGTAATAAAGGTATTTCGTTTAGATATGATTCTAAAGGTAATTTAGTTGAAGAAAACCATATCGGCATATATACAAATGACCAAGGGTCATGGTTTTTAGGAACAAGTGAAACTCTTTTTTATGAAAATGAATTATTAATGAGCATCATTCAATTTTTTGATGAAAGTGAAAAAAATTATAAATTATATAGATATGAATTTTATGAACATTAATTACAGGAATAATATCATTAAATATACTTTAATTTTAAAATTATTGTTTCTTTTATGCTTAAATGTACATGCTCAAAATTCTGATTTAAATCCTGATATCTTGTTTAAGAATATTAATAATTATGAAATTGATGGTTCATTATCAGGATATGATAATTACATTATAAACTTAAGAAATAAAACGATTGAGAATAAACTAGAAAGAATAAAAGAGAAAGTCGTTTTTTCTTATCAAGTTTATGAGGGGAGTTTTTTAAAAGAGAATAAGAAGGAGTATTTGTTCAAAGCTTCTTTTAATAGTAATTTTTTCCCGAATTCTATAGGCGGTGGTAAAGGCATGAGTATATTGTATATATTTGATGAGTCATTTAACCAGTATCCAGATGTATATGTTCAAGGTGGGAAATTTTCAATTGATAAAATTATTGATATTGATAACGATGGAATTAGTGAGGTATTTGAAGAAACATTTGGTGGAGCTCAAAACTCTACTATCAGTTTTTTAAATGTTTTCAAGAAAAATTTCAATACTCCGTACTTCAGGTTATTAACAAATTATTATTCAACAGATGGCTTTGGAACAGACAATATAAAGGCTTATTATATGATAGAAAATAATTATGTCATATTGAATTCAAACTTATATATTTATAATAGTAAGGGAAAATTAATAAAAACTAGCCAGTGTGTTGATAAATTCAGATTTGATATAAGTGGAATTGAGCACGAAAAAGCAAAGAACAATGTTGACTGGTCTCAGGTATTTGATGAGTATCCCAGATATAATAGTTGGTAATAAAAACCAAATTGAATAAAATAGCATAAGGAGGTCAATTAATTGTTTAATACAATTCGTGTAATATTAATAGTTATCCTTTTTGCGATATTTCTTTTAAACGTATTTGTTTGGGGAGCACCCACAGTCACAAACTATCCAGAAAAAATGCAGTATGATTGGGTCGGATTTATAAGGCTATCTGGTTTAATTTTCTTTTGCCCAATTGGAGTATTCTTCTTGAGTATAATTAAATATAAAAAACAAAAAGGGTTGCATTTTAATTAGTATAAAATACATTAGTATAGTTAGTTTTTTTCTTCCAATTCTCTAAATACTTTATCTAAAAATTTATCCTGTATTTCTCTGCAATAATTATCATAACTTGTCGGAGCTCCATGCATAAATTGAAATGGCATAGAGTTACCTGATTCTTTTCGTAATAGTGAAAACTCAAAGAATGTTTCAAGTAATTTCTTATTGTACTTTGTTAAAGCTCCCAAAAGCCAGTACTCTCCCAGAACTCCAAAGTAATAAACCAAATAGTTCCTGTCGGGCTCCAATTCAAGTAAGTAAAGTGGATTTGTGGAAGAGCCCATGCCAACATCAAAGTGAAATTCAAATAATGTTATGACATCAATATGTTGCTTAAGGAAGTCCATAATGTCATCAATATCATCAATGTCAATATCATCATCAGTTGATTGACCTACAATTTCTTGAATTAATTCCAGATTTAAATCCAATACTGATTCTGGAATTAATATATCACCATGTTTAGATGAATAAACTAATTCACTACATTTTTCACGTAATAAATTGGATAAATCTTTTTTCAATTTCTTCATAGATTAAAATAGGATTTAAGTTCATTAATTTTATCTGTCTTTTCCCAGAGGAACTCAGGAAGTTCTCTCCCAAAATGTCCATAATTTGTTGTTAGCCTAAAAAATGGTTTTCTTAACTCTAAAATATCAATAATTCCTTTTGGTGTCAACGGGAATATTTCTTTTATGGCATCTAAAAGCTTTCCTTCATCAACTAGTCCTGTATCATGTAAATTTACATTTACAGAAATTGGGTCTGCAACACCGATAGCGTAAGAAAGCTGGATAGTGCATTTGTCGGCTAACTTTGCTGCAACAATATTCTTAGCAATGTACCGAGCCATGTATGCAGCAGACCTATCGACCTTGGTCGCATCCTTCCCAGAGAAAGCACCACCGCCATGAGGACAGCTACCACCGTAGGTGTCAACAATTATCTTTCTTCCAGTCAAGCCAGTATCTGCCATCAATCCACCAATGATAAAGCTCCCAGAAGGATTAATGAAGTAAAGAGTATCTTTATGTATTAAGTTCTGTGGGATTACATTATCAATCACTTCTTTCTTAATCACTCTTTGCAATTCCTCAAGCGAAACTGTGGAAAGGTGTTGAGTACTTATAACAATTCTTTCAACAGAAGCAGGGTTATTGTTAACGTATTTTACGGTTACCTGAGCTTTGCAATCTGGGGCTAACCAAGGGATTGCATTACCTTTTCTTAAATCAGTAAGTTGCTTACACAGCTTATGAGAAAGTGATATCGGTAAAGGCATAAGCTCATTGCTTTCATTGCAGGCATAACCGAACATCATTCCTTGGTCGCCAGCACCTGTATCTTCATTTGACGAAACAGCATGATTTATTTCTGGAGATTGCTCTTTGAGCAAATTATGGATTTTGCAGTTTGTCAAATCAAAGCCATATTTTATATCGTCATAGCCAATATAATGTAAAGCGTCATGAACGATTTGATTAACAGGAATTATTCCAACTGTGGATTTAACTTCTCCAGCTACAATGATATCATTTGATGAAACTAAGGTTTCACATGCTACATGAGCACTAGGGTCTCTTTCGATTATGTAATCAAGAACTGAGTCTGAAATTAAATCAGCAACTTTATCGGGATGTCCCTCAGTTACTGATTCAGATGTAAATAAAAAGTTTTTACTCATTTTAATTATTATTTTATTTTTTAAAGTTAATTTCTCTAATCGGTTTTTCTTTTTTATTTATCCAGTTTTCATCTGGGAGGTTTGAAACTCCTAATTCTTTAAGAACTTCAATTAATTCTCTTCTTGAAGCTTTGTAAGTACTGCCTAAAAAACCCCATCTACTTAGGTAAAAAGGAGTTGGTTTTAAAAGATTCGTCAAATCTTTACTTATTAATTGCCCATCAATCATATTTATGTGTTGAGCTGAGCATCTAATGCAACAACCAGAAATTCCCCCAGATGATAAGCACCAGTAAAAGCCATACCCGTAAATACCAAATGCTGAACAGCTCTGACAAATGCCAGTGAAGGGTTCAAATGTACTCCAAAGATGATATAAAGCCCCTATAGGCAGTGTTTTATTATCTTTCCCAAATGTAAAACTTGTAGCGTTAGATGGGAATGGAATCCATGGGTTTAATGATAATAATTTATCCTTAAATAGAACCAAATTATTAATAAGTAAACCAATTTCTTGTTCGAAATTATTAGTCTGTTTCCACATACTGGTAAAAATTTGAGTTAGTGAATAAAGGCAAATTGGGGAAGCTACTTACGAGGTTCCATAAAAAAACCTCGCCAAATAGCGAGGTCTTAGAAAGAACTCTTATTATGGCTGTTTAGAAGAATTGTTTAAACACGTTCCCAATTTGCCTTTAAATCAACGTGATATACAATGATATAAATTTAAATATTTTTATTAAAGTCAAAAATAAATTCCAAATACTAATAATGAATTTGGGTATAACTACTTAATCAAAATGAGTATTCGCCTCTATGTTATTACAATTTATTGTTTTATATGTTTGTATTAAATAAACTATACTACCATGAAAAAAGCTAAAGACATTAAATTCTTATTGTACCAAGTACTATACATTTTTGTTGTTTGTGTAATGGCTCTTAAAGGAGCTGAATTAACTTTAACTCAGGTGATTGAGGATGATGGTAAACCAAAAGTAATCCTATCTCCAGAACAGATGGATTCTATTCAAGACTTACTTAGTCGTTCTATACCAGTTGATACAAATAAGTTTGCTTTGGTTGATAAAGAGTTATTAAAAAATGATACAAAAACGCAAGAGCTAATAAGACAAACAATGATTAGTAATAAATCTTTTGTTTCCAATAACCCCATAGTAGAGAAACCAGTTATCGAAGATAAAATAGAGAAGGTTGAACAGAAGATAGAAAAAGAGATTGTTATTGGAAATGTTGAGCTTTATCAGTACCATCAAAATGCAGTTCATAATCAGGGAGATAATGCAATCATAATTGCTGGCGTAACAATACCAGCACATTCTACAGGACGAGTTACCTTGGGTGGAGAATCAGAAGTTACAATCACTGCTGGGGACAAATCAAAAACAGTGAATGTTTTGGAGAATAAAAAGCCACAAATATCTATTCTTGGAGTTGGAGGCATGGGAGAAAATGCAAAAGTAAGTAATCTCCAGCGTAGCACAGGGTTCCGTGTTGAGATTACAGACGATTTTCCAGAACAGCTTGAAGTTAAGTTTAGCGGTGCTGTTACAGTTGTTAATAAAGGAAATGGAGTATACGATATAACAATGAATGCATTTGGTAGCAGGTCTGCATTTGATAATTTTACTGATGGTAAGGAAGCTCCTTACAAGGTAGGTTTTACAGTTTCAGTAACTGATAAGCTGGCAGGACACAAGATGACTAAACAACAATCGTTTACTTTTGGTGAGTGGTAAATAAGTTGCTATAATTACAAAGATTTATTAATTTATATACAAGTTTCCTGAAATTATTTCTTAATAATATGACCAACTTTTGGATGCACACACCCAAAGAATCTAATAGAGTACTAATGATATATAATTTATGAAATTCAAAAAGAAGAAAATAATATACTCTGTAATTATTTTAATTGTATTAATTAGCTTAGTATTTACTTCAATACTGTTTATTAATAATCTTAATAAGGAAAGTGAATTAAAAGCAATAAATAATGAAGAATTAATAAGAAGGACAATTATAGATTCTTTAAATAGAATACAATTAGAAGATAATAAGATAAAAGAAGAAATTGAACAGCAACGGATACTTAGGGAGCTACCATATAATATAGATGGAATGCGTTTAAGTGAATTGGAGTATAGGGATTATATTGCTAAACAGGATTTAAAAAAGAATAAAGAACACTTAGTCAAATTATTCAAAGAGTATAATGTGACTGTATTAGTATTGGGGGCTAGGAAAGTTTATCTTGAGGGTTATATTGCAGATAAATGGATATCACTACGTAATGATATGGAAATTCAAAAACAAAAATTAGTAAAACTAAAAAATAATGCCAGTGTCCCAGATAAATTGTTAATACTGTATAAATCTAAATTACTTGATTATATTAATAAATAAATCGAGACTTATAATTTTTTAGAAAAACATTGCGCAAACGGCGGTTTTGATAGCGGTGATTCAATGAATAAAAGTGCAAAACTCTCAGGGGAGCAAAATGATATTATACAGGAACTTGCAAATCTAAAAAATCAAATCAATTATAAGTATGATATTGTAGAATGATAATAACTTTGCGTACAATTTGTTCCTTTATTGAACGCATCATAATTAATGTAATATATTTAATAATTCTCAGTTAGTATTCTAAATTTTAAAAAATGAAATTAATATTTGACTAAAATGAACAATAAGAAAGAATTAATATTAAATAAAGGCATCTTTTTTATTATTGTCTTTTTTTTCATAATTGTACATTTTTCAAAAATAAATACAGTGTACAGTCAAAACTCCTCTGAAAAATATTACAGGCAAGTTATTGTTGTAAACGGGGATGAAATAAAAGGAAGATATCCTATCGATGAAACATTAGCTAAAACTATTCATTCGTACCGTTTCATTTATAACGAAAATAACATCCTTATTAAACTTGAAATTCTAAATATTAACTGTACGAAACCATTTTCAGTGAAAGATGTTAGGTATAATTATATTTTACAGAGTGACTGGTTTGAAATAAAAATAGAATATATTGATAAAATAGAAAAAAGGTCATATATAGATAAGAAAGGAGAGGTTTATGCATATGAGATAATTGAGAAAGATGAATTACAAAAAAATATGTCTCAATCTAATTATTATTTTGATGGTTCTATGTATAGTAAATATTTTATGGTTGATAAATATATTTGGGAATTGGATGATGATGGAAAAAAGATATCAGAAGAGTATTTAGCATATAATAGCGGAATTGACTATGAATCGACTTGCAAATACAATAATAATGGCTACAAAACTGAACAAAGATTTCAAAATGAAAAGGGTCAATTCCCAACTCTCGACCTTAAAGGCTATGCAATAATCCAATCAGATTATGATGAATATGGTAACGAAATCGAAAGAAGGTATTATGGAGCAGATAGTAAATTGAAACCTCAAATGTACGGATTTACTAGCATTCAGTTTGATTATGATAAAGATGGCAATATGATTGAAAAGAGATATTATGGAATTAATAATGAACTGAAAGCATACGAATACTATAGCTATTCGGGAAACGATTATAGCGGGGGGAGACATGCAATAGCACGATTTAAATATGACGAAAAAGGTAATATATCCGAAATTAGTTATTATGACACAAATTATAAATTGAAAGAAGTAGACGGAGGTACTGCTATTTTTCGCTATAAATATGATTTGAATTGTAATGTTATAGAGGAAAGCTATTATGGAGCAGATAGTAAATTGAAGGAGAGGGGCGGAATAAAACTTGAGAATTTTGGTTATGCAATAGAACGATATAAATATGACGAATTAGGGAATATAATTGAGAGAAGTTACTTTGGCACAGATGAAAAGTTGAATTTAATAAGTTTTGGAGATTATGCAATAGTTCGATATAAATATGACGATTTAGGGAATATAATTGAGAAGAGCTATTTTGGAGTAGATGGTAAGTTAAGGGTTGTATCTAATTTTGATTATAATGATTATGCAATAGTTCGATATAAATATGACGAATTAGGGCATAGAATTGAGGAAAGTTATTTTGGAGTAGATGGTAAGTTAAAGGTTGTAAAATCTTATGGTGGTTATAATGATTGTGCAATAGTTCGATATAAATATAATGAACTTGGTAAAGAGGTTGAAAGAAATTATTATGATGCTAATGAGATATTGATTAAGAGATAAATTGAAGTATTATTAATCAATTACTATATGATTTAGAATTATATTGAGAGCAAAATCTAGTAGGGGCTATATTGATATTAATACTGGATATAAATATTTTGAAGAATTACCACTCTAACCCAATGATAGTTACAATGTCTATTTTAATTATGATGGTAATGTTTGTATGAAAGATAAAGAAAATAATATTCTGATTCAAGAATTTGTGAAATATATATATTTTGAGCGTTGTAATCCCTTGGAATGTAGTAGAATAATAAAATCAGACATAAATGGTGATGGGAATAATGATGTAATTACACTAGGATTTATTGAATATAATAATAAGTATTCTTTATTTGGTTTCGTTTTTGATTTTAAACAGAGTTATAAACCAATCTATAAATATAGAATACCTATTCAGGAAAGTTCATTTAAACCTAATGAGATAATAAATTCATATTCTAAAAGAATAATTATTGAGAAGCCTTGGGAGAATTAACTTAATTTATAATTTATCTATGAATACTAAAATACTATTTATTAATATTCCAGTTTACAAATCTGGACACTGGACTGATGAGGTAGTTTATCTTAACTGTTCAAATAAAATTATGGAAGTTAAAATACCAGAAACCAAAATGGTTGGGTTCGATAGCACAGAAGTTACTATAGAAGTTAGCTTTTCGGTTAATCTAAACTAATATCAAACATTAATAGCTGGATGTTGGTATGATAATGTGGCAGCGCAACCGACTCCCACGATTGATTTAAAATCCAAGGGAGTTAAATTAATATAGAATATAATGGAAGAATTAAAAGAATTAGTAAGCTTAACAAAAGTTTTATTGTGGATGGTTGGAATATGTACAATACTTATTATGCTTACTTTGCTAAAGGTTATACATGCTATAAACGACATAAGAACGAAGGAAGAAGTAGGAATTACAGTAGAAAGTGACATTGCTCGACAACAATCATTAAAGTAATTTATCTTTGTAATACTTTAGTTGTTTGAATAACCAATTTGTTTTATTCGAAAAATATAGAAAAGTATTATGAAATTTGTCCCAGCTAAATGTCCAACATGTCAGGGAGACCTTCAAATTCCTGATGATAGAGAATTTGTAAAATGCATGTATTGTGGCGTAGATATTAAGGTCAGAGAAGTGATTCATGTAATAGACAGTCATAAAGGTGATATTCCTTTTTGGTTTTTAGAAGCCGAAAAGTTGTTTAAAGAAGCGAGTAAATCTGAAAGAGAAGACTTTGCAAGGGAGTTAAGCGAAACATCAAACCGTCAGACTTTATTGTTTAAGTGCATTGATTTGTATGACAGAATATTATTAGTTAACCCGAAAAATATTGAAGCAGTGCTGAAGAAAATAATTTGCTATACGAAAATTGAATATATCGACATATTACCAATATTTTTAAGAGTGAATAGATTTTATCGTGATAGCCAAAATCTTGGACGACTTTATGTATTTCAAAATTTTAATGAAACAGATGTTAATAATTTAAATTGTTATATTGTTAAAGGTGATTACAATTTTAGTGATAATTACGATACTATGATATCTTGTGTGAAAAATTTAGTTGAAGACTTTAAAATTGATGATTCTGTACTTCTAAAACTTCAATCGGCATTTCTTGATTTTTTCGAACATTTCGATGAATACATGATGACATATTTAATTTCATCTTTTCATTCCAATGTTAAAAGTTTGATGGATTTAAGCAAAAATGTTAATTCAGAATATGCTGATAAATCTTTTTTAATGTATATTTGCTTCTTTATTAATGGAACTATTATTGTTAATGATGTTGCGAAATATATTGGTAATTATTCGCTGCCTTTGAGAAATAAAATAGCTGATAGAATTCAGACATTAATGAATGGAGTTAAATACAAAGAAACTGTTTAGAAAAAAGGAATTTTCAGAGACAAATTTGAAGTACAAATCAATGTTTATAAGCCAGACCATTTTTATTCAGAATATTTTTCCGAATGGTTAAAGTTAAACGAAATTTTGAATTAAATTGATAGAGCTAAATTTATCTCATGAGAAATTTGTAAAATTGAATCCATAACCGAAAGTTCTATAACTTAAAACAATTATATTATTAATATTTTCTTCTATTACTTGTATTAGGTAAGTATAGTAATACCAATAAGATGACTTGATATTGTGGAAATTTTTTGTTATAATTGTACATAAGCATGATGAGAAGTGTCTTACCACTCACCAGCCTGTCCCCTGCCGACAAGGTGGTCGTTAAGTAAAACCCTTTATCGGACTCCAAAGTCCCCGCTTAGCTAATGTGCAGGCAAATTGCCTGAAATGTTTTTCTGCTTCAATTAAAGAGTGCTTCAAAAGTTTCAAATGTAACTTTATTACATGTAATATTTGTTTAATCTGATTAGAACATTTTTTTTTAGTATAAATAAAAAATCATAAAATAAATATATAGGATAAACCATGTCTAAAAGAAATGCTATGTATAACAATCAGTTTGCAGCAGAACAGAGTCTCCCTCGTCAAACATCCATCGAAAAAGACAGTGAAACTACTTTACAATTTGACTTTGATGACCTTAGAATCTTGGGAGTATTCGATGATGATGTTCATGTTCTAGGCTCATTGCTGGGTGATACAGGACAAAATGATTGCGTACTCGTCATAAAGAATAAATACTTCAAATCTTTGCTTAATCAATGGCTCTTGAAGAAAAAAGCAATGTGCAAGATATGGAAGCATTATTGTGGTGTTGGGTCGGTTTTAGTTGAAAAGTATCAACAATGTGGTGAAGTTAGTTTAAAGCAGATTAATGAAAACGTGGATGTCGATAGTAAGTACATGCTAATCCCGCTGACAGTTCCAATGTATACTGTAACAAAATGTTTTGTTGATATAGAACATGGATAAAACTTAAGCTTCTTAAAAAAATCAATAACTAAAAAGGTATATATAAAGTTATGAGTGAAGCAAAATTATTAAAATGCGAAAGTTGTGGAGCTAGTTTGTCATCTTCAGACTTACTTAAAACATTGAACGATGGGTTGCTTTTTGAATGCTCATCCTGTAAAAGTCTAAGTATGGTACGAAACGCTGGTGAAAAGCCTCCACAGAAGGAAGAAACTTCTGAGGAGATAATAGCAAACATGAAGAAAGCTTGGAGTGAGCTTCCTTGTCCAAACTTACCCAAACCAAAACCTCTTTTGGGTTTGATTCGTCCTAAAGGAACGAAGTATTTCAATATCTCATTTAAGGATATGTTTAAATAAAATATTTTTTTTACCCTTATGCCTACAGAAACAGATTATAATGAATATAATTTTGAATCACGTAGATATTTCTAATATTGTAGTAAAAAAACTTTAAAACAAAAATTAATGGAAGCTAATACTCAAAAAATTAATATTCCAGTGTACAAAACAGGATACTGGACTGATGAGGTAGTTTATCTTATCTGCTCAACTAAAATAAAAGAATTAACCATTCCTGCAACAGCAAAGGTCGGTTTTGATAGCATTGAAATTGTAATTGAAGAATGTTTCTCTATAAACTTAAATTAGAAAATTAAAATTTGCTATTTCGGTTTAAATTATCAATAAATCTCTCCTATACTTGTATTAGACAAGTGCCTGTTATACCAGTTGCTTGTCTTGCATTTATGGAAATATTTTGTTATATTTGAATAGCAAAGAAATTAAACAATATATTAATTTCTTCAAAAGTTTTAATTAATGAGAAATTTTCTGGTATTGCCAGATGGTTTCTCTTTTTTGTTTTATGGAATGTTAAAATTAATGAGAAGAATGTTAATCAAATTGAATAAGAATGAAATACTTTTATGTACCAAAGAGATTTGACCCCAAAGTACTATTTCCAGAAATGGAGAGACATTATCAGAAATATTATTATGTTTTGCATAAACTATTTGAAATACCTCTTCATAATAGAACCATGAATGAAGATTCGTTTATTCCATTACATTCAAAGCATTTGGAGAAAATCTTGAACACAAGATGGTGTACTAAAATAATGGGAGATTTATTGGGAAAAGAAGTTATTTTTTCTGATAACCATTATATAGTTGGGAGTAAAGCAAAGGGATACAAGATTTCAAAATATTACAAATCTGGGGGAACAAATCGAATACCCATTGAAAAGAGCATGTACAAGAATATCGAGCAAAACAAAGAAAATAGAATTGACTTCTCAAAGATGACTAATGCTTTGCATGTCGCTTTAGCCAAGAAGCTTCTTGACATTGAAATCGATGCAGTTGGAGCTTGCAAATACATTAATTTAGAAATGAAGAAGGAAGAGGATGTTGTTACATACATGTATTTCGTGGATTCAATTTTAAATAAAGATTTTAGGTTCATAGTAGACGAAACTGTTGGAAGAGTCCATACGAATATATCAAATTTTCCATCAAAATTAAGAAGATTTCTTAGGTATAAAGGAAATCCTTTAGTTAACATAGATATTAGAAATAGTCAGCCTTTCATATTTAATAAAATTATTATTTCGTTCATATCTGAATTTATTCAAAAAAGGAGTTTATCTCATACTTTAGAAATTGAACAAGAGTTATCCGATTACCTAATAAAGAATCTAAAAATTGATATAAGGATGGATTTATTCAGTTTACAAAATGTATTGCCTTTAATTATTTCAACTAAATCCAATAAACCTGTAAAAACAACGAATATTTACAATATCCATTCCTTAAGACACTTCCTCTACTTTGCTTCTTATCCCATTTACATAAATAGTATTCGTAGTAACTTCTATTATTTGTCTCAATTTTGTAATAAACAATACTTGGGAGATATTTCCTCTTATGTTCTCACATTTGATGATGCCGAAAAATATGTTGAATTGACAAAAGAAGGTAAATTTCACGATTATTTTATGGAAAAAATGGGTATAAATGATAGGAGTACTTATAAAGAAACTTTTTTTAAACAAGTATTTTTTTCAAAGCTGAATTATAATTATATATACAAGAATAGGCGTGCTTTTCATAAGTACTTTCCAACTGTCAGCACATTAATTGATTTATTAAAATTGTTAGACTACAAATTCCCATCGCTACTACTGCAAAGGGCAGAATCGCAAATTATGATTAATAATATATCGAAAAGAATTATTAATGAATTGCCCCAATGTTATTTCCTTACTATTCATGATTCCATTTTGACATTGCCTGAGTACGAGAATGAAGTTTCAGCAATTATATTGGAAGAATTTTCAATAAAATATGGCTTAACCCCAACTTTAAAAGTTGATTAAATTAATTAAAATTAAAGAGAACATTTATAAGACTAATTATGAATAAAAAATGTGTGAAAGTAAAGCCAAGAAGAACCAGAATAGCAATTTGGAAAGCAAAGACTCAAAAGGATGTTCAAAAAGCGTTCAATCAAGAAAAGTAAGATTCACTGCATTAAGTGAATTTAGAATAGAAATATTGAATTATTGCCAAACAAATCTTCGTCCAAAAACTACTGAGATATATGAAAGGACGCTTAGACTTCTTATTGAACAACTGGGGAATATTTCTATTAAAAAAATTGCTCCAACAGACCTCGAATGTTATAAAAATAAGAGAGTAATTTCTGCAAGTAAAACCACAACTAATATGGAAATTCGTACACTTAAAACAATTTTTGGATTAGCGGCAAAATGGAATTACCTTAAGATTAATCCTGCAACGAATTTAAAGCAGATTCGAATAGATGAAAAAGAATACTTACGATTTTCAAAAGAAGAATTAACGAAAATAATTAGTTTAACTAAAGATGAGGTATTCAAGACCATTATCTTATTTGCTTACTTCACTGGAATGAGGAGTTCAGAAATCTGCAATCTTCAATGGTCTGATGTTGATTTTGAAAATAATATAGTTTTTGTTCGCAATTCGGATATATTTTCTACTAAAACAGGTAAAAACAGAAGAATACCGATGAATGAGAGTTTAAAAATATATCTTTTGAATTATAGGGATTTAGTTGAAAATTTTAATGCAATTATTCCAACTGATTTAGTTTTTAAGAATAATGTTGATACTAAATTCAATAAAGACATAATCTCTAAAAGATTTAAGAGAATAGTACGTAAAGCAGGTCTTTCGGAGAAGTTTCACTTTCATTGTTTAAGACATTCTTGTTTTACAGATTTGGTTCAAAGTGGTGCAAATGTTTACAATGTAAAGGAAATTGCTGGGCATTCATCAATTAAGACAACCGAAAACTACTTACATGCAAGTATGGACGAATTGCATAAATCTATGAATATGCTTACCATTTATAATTATTCATAATGTTACAATATTCGTCAAAATGTCTATTTTTTTATCTAAGAATTACATATTTTATCAAAAAATCTAAAGAAGGTGTATCCACTTTTTGGTAACAACTCAGTGTTACCACTTTCGATATTCGGTTTGGCAAAAGTTGCAAAATATGTACAAAAAGGGTGAAAATCTTAACGTCTTCCTGCTTTGGGAGCAGGAGGTCGCAGGTTCGAATCCTGCTATCCCGACAGAATTTAATAACGACCGTTGAGGTCGTCCCGCAAGGCGGGACAATCACTACAGAAAATTAAGGAGCTATCTCCTTTTTTTGTTTCTACATATTTCACTAAAACCACAAAATACACTTGAAAATTAATGAATAATCAATATTTACCTTCTTTTAGTTTATCGTAAGTATAGATACCTGAATCATGTCCATCCTGCCATGTAAGTTGTATTGCATAAGTTCCCACCTGTTTAATATCCTTAAGTGTTATTTGTGCAGAAGCAAGCAGAGGAATATAAGTAGATGGTCTATTCAATCTTTCGGCAATGCAATTTGCGCATGGACAGCTTTTCCTTATGTTTGAAAGCTGAATCATAGTTTCGCTTCGGTCATCCCACAAAATATAAAGGTAGCGTGAATCCTTAATTTTAATTTTTAATGGTGTAATATTTTATAATTTTAAAAATTTTTCTGCTTCTAAAACATCATCTTCACTGCCGATAAATATAGGTGTTTTCTGGTGCAGGTCTAAAGGCACTAATTCTAGTATTCTGTTTACGCCATTTGTTGCTCTTCCGCCTGCCTGCTCGATAATAAAAGCCAATGGGTTAGCTTCATAAAGAAGTCTTAGCTTACCGTTTGGATTATTTTTATTTCCCGGGTACATAAATATTCCGCCATAAAGCAGGTTTCTGTGAAAATCTGCAACTAAAGAACCTACATATCGGGCAGAATAAGGTCTTCCTCTTTTCTTATCATTACATTTAAGATCATCAATATATTTTCTTAAGCCCTCATCCCATTTTGAATAATTGCCTTCATTTATGCTGTATGTCTTTGAGCGTTTTGGTATCTGAATGTTTTCATAGAACAACAAAAATTCGCCAACAGTTGGGTCAAGTGTAAAACCATGTACTCCCCTGCCTGTTGTATAAACCATAATTGTGCTGGAGCCATATATAATATATCCCGCTGCAACCTGATTAATTCCCTGCTGCAGGCAATCTTCAAGTGTACCTGGTCCGCTTACTGAAATTCTTTTGAAAATAGAAAAAATTGTTCCAATACTAATATTGGCATCAATATTAGATGAACCATCTAGGGGATCAAAATGGATTATATATTTACTCAAAGGACGCTCACCCATAAATTTTTCTTTTACGGGAATAAAGTCTTCGCTTTCTTCAGAAGCAATAGCGCATAAATGACCGCTTACTTCCATAGTTCTAACCAGTGTATCGTGGGCATACTCATCCAGCTTTTTGACCTGCTCTCCGTGAACATTTTCATTGCCTGTAAGACCCATAAGGTCGATTAATCCGGCACGGTTCACTTCAAGAGAAATAATCTTGCAGGCTAAGGCAATATCAGCCAATAAGTCGGATAGCTCACCTGTTGCATCGGGATACTTTCTTTCTTCATCAATAATGTGTCGGTACAAAGTAATAAACTTTCTGAGCATTCTTTTATTTATTCTCCCGAATGAGTCCTTAGGACAGTATTTATAAAAATAATAATATGTGTTTAAGAAAAAAAATCATTTTAATTTGAATAATAACTGATGTTACGTAAAACATTTGAGCAAAAGCAAGAATCCAAAAAATATGTCGATCCTACGGAGCTAATATATTGATTATTAGGGTTTATTACCAACATCCCGCTCCTAACGGAGCTAAATAATTTGAATATTTTTGAAATTTTTCCTTATTTACTTAAGGTGAGTAATAATTACAATCAAATACTTCTATAAAATTAAACGAATAGCATCCTGAATATTTTCAACCGGTATATATTCAAGCTCATTAGATTGCTTAAATTTTTTAAAATTACCTTTTGGAAGGACAACCTTTTTGAATCCAAGCTTAACGGCTTCCTGAATTCTTCTATCGGCAAAGCTTATAGCTCTGATTTCACCACTTAAGCCAATTTCACCTAGTATCAGCATATCAGCATCAATTGATGTATCTTTAAAACTAGAACAGATGGAAAGTGCAGCAGCTAAGTCAATAGATGGCTCATCAATCTTTATGCCTCCGGCAATGTTTACAAAGACATCTGATTTTGAAAGATGAATTCCTATTTTCTTTTCAAGAACTGCAATTAAAATTGCAAGTCTTTTATAATCAAAACCGGTTGCAGTGCGTTGCGGAACTGAATATCCTGAAGATGAGACCAAAGCCTGTACTTCAATTAAAATAGGGCGTGAACCTTCCATGCTGGCAGAAACTGTGCTGCCTGAAGTACCTTTTGAACGCTGTGAGAGAAAAACTTCACTTGGGTTATTTACTTCAACAAGTCCAGCACCTGTCATTTCAAATATACCAATTTCATTAGTTGAGCCAAAACGGTTTTTAATTGCTCTCAACACGCGGTAAGCATGTGTCCTTTCGCCTTCAAATTGCAAAACTGTATCAACCATATGTTCAAGTACTTTGGGGCCGGCAATTATACCTTCTTTAGTAATATGTCCAATAAGGAAAAACGAAATATTCTTTGCTTTTGCAATTTGTATTATAGCTGCTGTTGATTCCCTTAACTGTGAAATACTTCCGGGGCTTGAGTCCAGCTCATTTCTGTAAATAGTCTGTATGGAATCAATAATAACAATATCGGGTTTAAGTTTATCTACAATTGCCGCAATTATTTCAAGGCTTGTTTCCGAAAGGATGTAAAATTCATCGTGAGCAAAACCAAGTCTTTCGCATCTTAGTTTTATCTGCTTAGGTGATTCCTCTCCGCTTACATAAAGTATGGTGTTCTTCTTTATCTTATCTGAGAGCTGCATCATTAGGGTTGATTTTCCAATGCCCGGATCACCTCCAACAAGCACAACTGAACCCGGGACAATTCCACCACCTAATACTCTATCTAATTCTTCAATACCAATTACTATTCTCTTATCTTCTGAGATATCAATTTCTGATACTTTAGAAAGATTTGTAATCTTTAGATTACCCAGATCCCTTGATTTTGAAGAGATTTTGCGCTTATCGGAATATACAATTTCTTCAACGAAGGAATTCCATGAATCGCATTCTTGACATTTACCCAGCCACCTTAGTGAAGAATAACCGCAATTTTGACAGATATATTTTGTTACAGGTTTTGACATAATTTATCAGCAAAATTACTTAAATACAGAATTATTTACTAACCATAAAATCTAATTCTTTTTAGCTTTGTATTTTTGCAGTTACACTGCAAATATGTAAAAATATTATTTGAGTACTTTTACAGGAATTTTAGACTAATATTATAGATTTTATAATAATATATTTGCAGAATATGAGAATAGGATTTGGTTACGACGTTCATAAGCTGGTAAAAGGCAGAAAACTGATACTTGGCGGGGTGGTAATTCCCCACAAAAAAGGGTTACTTGGACACTCAGATGCTGATGTTTTACTGCATGCATTATGTGATTCTATTTTAGGAGCAGCAGGATTAAATGATATTGGCTATTATTTTCCCAATAAAGATGCAAAATGGAAAAATATTTCAAGTCTTGTATTATTATCTGAATGCCTAAAGCTAATAACTAAACAAAATCTTAAAATTGGCAATGTAGATATTACAGTAATATTGGAAGAGCCTAAGATAAGTGCATATATTGACCAAATGAAAAAGAACATTGCAAAGACCCTGAAAATAAAAGTATCACAAATTGCAATAAAATCCACTACATCAGAGGGCTTAGGGTTTATAGGTAAAAAGCTTGGATGCTCTGCATATTCCATCTGCCTGCTTAAATAACTTTAATTTAAAATTGAATATATTTCTCAAAAATAAAAAACTAAGAACTCTGCTGTTATGTTTATTAAGCGGAGCTTTACTTGGTTTATCATTCCCACCATTTAAGACGTGGTTCTTTATTTATTTTGGGTTAATGATAATGCTGTATCTTGTGATAACTGCTCAACGATTTCGTCAGGCGTTTGGCAGGGCTTATCTTGTTATGTTGATATTCAATGAAATTACACTTTACTGGATCTCAGGCTGGCACAGCGCAGATACATTCTTGAAAATTGGGGGAGTAGCAACGGTTTTTTTGCATTCGCTTTTTATGCTGATACCATTATTAATAACATATGGTGTATCAAGAATAAAAAAAGAATTAGCGTTGGGTTTATTTCCGCTAATATGGGTAGGTTATGAGTATTTTGATAATCTTTGGCAGTTTGCTTTCCCCTGGCTTGAGCTTGGCAACAGTGAAACATATAATCTAAACAGAATACAGATAATTGAATATACAGGTGTACACGGACTAACATTTTTAATATGTGTAATTTCAGTAATATTGTATTTTGTTCTTTCAAATATTTACACAAGGAAATGGAAAATATCTTCTCCAAAATCAATTGCAGCATATTCAGTGTTACTTACTCTTGTTATTTTACCTAATTTTTACTCATCATACCGTCTTAATTCAGTTGATAATACAAAGTATTTCAATTTATTGGATTCTACAAAAGTTGTTAATACAAGCATAGTACAAACCAACACTGATCCTTTTAAAAAATGGGGTGGTGAGCACAACGAGATATTAAATACCTATATTGATGGACTGCACGATGGTTTAAAGTTTAATCCAGATATGCTTGTATTGCATGAAACAGCTCCACCATTTTATTTTCTGGAGGATATTAACCTTCTTAAATCAAAACGATTTTTTGATCTTGTTGATTCCACCGGTAAGTATTTATTAATGGGAATACCTCATAAACATTATTATTCAGAAAGTGAAACAATCCCATCAGACTACAGGATTACAGATGGTTCAAAACGGAAATTTGATGTATTTAATTCAGCTATATTAATTGAGCCGCATAAGTATCATAAGGATTTTACAATTCACAATAAAGTAAAGCTTGTTCCATTCAGCGAAAGAATACCATATCAGGAAAAAGTGCCTTTTGCAAAAAAATGGTTAACATGGGGAGTTGGCATAAGCGGCTGGCAAATGGGAAATGAAATAAATCTGTTTACTCTTAAAGATAGTGTAAAGAAGATTGAAACAAAATTTGCGACTCTAATTTGTTTTGAATCAGTATTTAGTGAATTTGTTACAGAGTTTACAAAGGAAGGCGCAGAATATTTTGTTATTGTAACAAATGATGGCTGGTGGGGAAATACATCGGGTCCGGTGCAGCATAATCAATACGCAGTACTAAGGGCTATAGAGAACAGGAAATGGATAGCTAGATGCGCTCAAACAGGAGTTTCATGTTTTATTGATCCATTGGGCAATATGTATGATGAAATTCCATACTGGCAGACAGGAGTTGCCAACAGAAACATTGTTGCAAATACAGAAAAAACATTTTATGTTAAAAATGGAGATATTATCGGGTTGTTTGGGTTTTATACAGCATTGATCAGTATAATAATATCGCTATTACATTATGTAAAGAAAAAGAAAGTTAAAATAAGCGCCTGAAGCCTGCTTTTTTCTTTTGCTCTTAGCATTTCAGCATTTTGTTTTGCTTCTTCTATAGTTGAAAATTCACCAAATCTTGCTCTGTACCAAGTGCCTTTTGAACCAAGATCTACTTTTACTACACTCCCTTTTAATCCGGGTACTATTGCTCCAACAGAGCTTAAACGCTTATTAGCTTTTGCATCTGAATCCCAAGCTGATTCCTGAATAGTAAACTTACCATTATCAAGCTGAATGTATATGACCTTATTATAGTCATCCATCCATCCCATTGTGCTTTTTGTTACTCCTGGGATATTCTGGTTTGTATTCTGCTGTACAGGCTGTTCTTGCTTAGGCGGCTCTAGTTTTGGCTGCTCCTGAACAGGTTGAGTAATTTCCTGTTTTGGAGGCTCTTGTGTTACATTTTGCTGCGTATTGTTTGTTACAGGTGGCTGGATTTCTGGAGAATTGACAGAAGCCTGATTATTCTGTGTATTGCTCGGTTGCACTTCAGAACTGCTTGATTCCTGCTGAACTTCTTCTGTATTTTGAGCTTCCTCTGTGGTAAAGAAATATTTATATATAACAGGTGAGAATATTAAAAGTATTAATACAACTGAAAAAAACATGATAAATGTAGAAACATATACTCTTAACTTTGATTTGTACTCAGCTTCTTTGGTAGCCTGATATAACAGTTCATATTCATAAGACATCGTCTGAGTATCACTGGAATTTGGCTCACTATCTTTATACCATATGTAGTAAGAATTATCCTGTAACCTATGTTCAGAACTATCGCCATTACCGTTAGTATTAGCAAATGGTATAGGGTTTATAGTGGTTTGGAATTCGTTATTATAATCTCCGGTTAGTTCATTATGCAGCTTCACAGCACTTGGCGGGATAACATTTTCAACCGGTTGAATGATATTGCTATCAGTTACCGGCGGAGCTATTGTAGTATTATGTAACTTGTTGGAAAAAGAATGTTCTTCTTTTGATATCTCAGTAAAATAATCAGAAAACGATTTTTCTGTAACTTCTTCAACTTCTGAATTGGTATCAGTGATACTTTCTGTAACTTTTTCGGTAGTTTCTTCAGTTTTAGCCAAAATTTCCTGTGTTTTTTCTTCAATTACATCTTTTGATTCAACTATTTCCTGTTTAGTTTCCTCAATTGTATTGCTAACAGGAGTTTCTACCATAGGAATATCTACTTCATGAATTTCAACAGGTGGAATAATTACAGGCGGAACAATGACTGGTAGGATATTTGTGTTAGCTTCAACAACTTTTGGACTTGTTATCTTGCTTAATATTTCTTCACGCCTTCTTTTTATCTCATCTTCAACTGAATGCTTTTCCTCAGCGATAATCTGTTCGAGATTACTATCTTCAGAAAAATTGACCGGTTTTGAGATATTAATTTCATTTTGTTCCGGCATTTCTGTTTTTTGCTCTGTATTAAATGGAGTTTGCTCAATATTAATAATCTGATTCATCTTTTCTTCAACAGGTTTTACAGATTCATCAGGATTAACATATTTAGCAGGCTCAAACTGCCTTTGCTCTTCAAATGACCGTTGGTTTATATCATCTTCAAGAGAAAGTGTTGGAAGGAATTCTACTGTTTTTCTATTAGTGATATCACTGCTGTTATATTTAATGATAAATTCTCCGAGATTATTAATATCGGCAATATTATCTTCTTTTACTCCCTGTATAATGCTTGCAAAGATATCATCATAAATCTTTTCAGCTTCAAAGTTTGTAAGCTTAAAATACTTGCAAATCTTTTCTATTATTTCCTGTTTTACCATAACCCTTTATTTAAATTAGGTAATTTTACTGAGAGTTTATATTTTCAAGAAAAACTTTATCAGGAATAAATGTTACATGATTCTTTACCATTGGTATGGGTTCATTCAGTTTCATATAAGAATTTGAACTGGGTTGTTTTCTTCGTATACTGAAAGTACCAAAATTTGTTATCATAATCTCACCGTCTTTTTTCAAATTCTCAACCATTCGCTCTACCAAAATACTTACAATCATTTCAGCACGTCCGGTAGTGATATTGTGATTTACTGCCAGCTTATTTATCAGGTCTATAGTGTTCATATAAATAAATTTAATTGGATATGAAAAACCAATTAAAGATACACTTTTTGGAATAATTAAACAATAGTACATCAAATGACTTTTTGAATTTACTCTGGCTATATTTGGATATTGATGGTTTAATGAGCTTGTTTCTATCTGAATATTTTCCTATATAAACCTTTACTTTAGAATGCTATACTAACTGCACTAATATAACAATTTATTTTTAATTGTCAAATATATAAAATTTGAATATTTTTGAAAATCAACAAAAACAGCAAAAATTGACGTATTTTAAGGTTTATTAAATACATAAAAATCAATAAAAAAATGATTAAGGGTTCAATCTGAGGGGTTTATCGGTTCTAATTCTGAATCCGAGCAATTTTAGCTCATCTGTATTAACAAGATTTTCGGGGAAATATGTGCCTTTAGGTTTACCAAAAATTTTTACTTTATCTACTTTCTTATCATTGAAGTATAGTTTAATGACCTCACCATTTGATCTGTTAGCGCCATTTGGACTATCAACATCATATACAAAATATATACTTGCTGCATTGGTATCTACCTGAATGTAATTTATTTGGTTATCCAAAAATTTTATGTGCATAAAAATTCCGGAGATTTGGTCATACCTATTCATGTAAACATCATTTAACTGTAAAGCAAATGCGCTTCTGATAATATAGATATCATCAATATCTTCTCTGAAGTATGCATAAATGGAATCACCGGTAACCTGTAGTTCTTCCTTCCATACAACCGGGTCATGTGAAAGAGTAATTACTCCACCTTTACCGGATATATCCCTGAAGTAATATCCTGCCTGTGAAACAGAAAGAAAATCATTTCTGATTGTCTTAACACTATCCAATGCAATATAATGCTCAGGTTTATTTCTGAAAGACTCCATTTTTTCACTGAAAATAAATGTAGTATCTAATTTGCCATCTTTAGATTCAATTTGGATAAGCCTTGCTTTGCCTTTTACAAATGAATAATTTGTTTTTTCATAGTTTTCAGAATAGTTACCATATACTATAGCATTTTCACTTAAAAAAACTATCTTAACATTTTCTTCTGCAATTGACTTTTTTTCAAACTCATAATATGTAGCTTTCTTTGATGTGATAATTGTTGAGTCACTTTCAATTCTAACATTACCTGTGGCTGTAGATATCCCAATTAACTTTTCATAAATAAGATTATCAGAATAGATAGTAGAGGAATCCTTTACAATTACAACGTTACCCCGGGCATATGATTTTTGGACACCACGGTAATAATCAAGTTCATCCGAATTGATTGTATATGAAAGGTTATCGGTTATCCTTACGTTTCCCCTGAAATTAGCAAGGTCTTGATTAAAGAAATACACACCGTAATTGGCTTTTAGAGTCGTTTTCGGGTCAGTTAGCGTAGCTCCAGCCGGGCAAACAACCTTAGATTCATTTCCGTAATAGGTTCCACGAGGAGCATAAATTGAAAGGGTATCTTGTACTACTTTAACATTTCCATAGAGTTCGGCTTTATTCTGATTAAAATATTGTATTACTCTGTTACAGGTTATATTCAGGTTATTATGTGTTAAAGAAACATTCCCTGTAGCTTCGCGCACCTGCTCGCCATCAATGGTTTTACCTACCAGGCTATCGGCGTGATTAATAGTTATTTTATCCTGTGAATTCACCCGCATTACACTAAATAATGCTGCAAAGAAAACAAGAAATATAATTTTCATTAACATATTTACTTCTGAACCTGCCCGCTTACTTTATATATAACATAATTCTTTAGGTTTTGATCGGCTTCAAATCCATAACCCTGTATATCATCTGTCTTGGTTGTTATATGAACAAATTCATCAGATTTGATTTTTTGGGTTTTATTAACCCAGTATAATTTATTGGTTGTTAATACAGAGCCATCCTGTGATACAAGTTTTACATCTTCATAAACTTCAACATCCTTTGATGCATCAAATATCTTACCGCGTTTTCCGGTTAAAGTAGAACTGTATGTACCATCTTTATAAAAATCAACTTTAGCACCGTTATCTATCAATGTATAGTTAAATTTTGAAAATACCCTGATTTTCCCGGCTGTTAAAATTGCTTTTACTTTGCCCGAATCAGAAAAGGTAACAGTAGCATTATAGCTTTCCTGAGAAGGGATACTATCGGTTGAATTAATATCAATTTTAGGCGGCTCAATTTTATCACTAGTGCAGCCTTGAGATAATAAATACATGACTGGAAGTAAAATGAAGATTGAATATATCTTTAACAATTTTATATTATTGCTTACTAAAACTTTCTTATAACCCAAACTTGCTTAGCCAAGACCTGCTTTTACTAGGTCATGCATATGAACCACACCTGTTGGAATTTTTTTCTTATTAGTGATTATCAGTTGAGTAATTGTATATTTTTCCATTAGCTCTAAGGCAGTTTCACCCAGCATATTTTCATTTATCAGTTTAGGTGAAGTGTTCATAATATCTTTAGCCTTAATATCGGCAACATTTTCATAATTCTGCAAAGTACGTCTGATATCTCCATCGGTAATTATGCCTTTAAGTTTTCCGGTTTTATCGACTACACATGTGCAGCCAAGTCTTTTAGAAGATATTTCAAAAACAAGATCTTTAAATAAAGCGTTTTCTTTAACTTTGGGAATTTGTGGAGAGCTAACCATTAGTTCACTAACTCTTAATAAAAGTTTCCTACCAAGAATTCCTCCCGGATGAAGCATCGCAAACTCTTCTTTGGTAAATTCTTTTTTCTTCAACAGGGCAATCGCAAGAGCATCACCCATAACAAGTGCCGCGGTTGTTGATGTTGTTGGAGCAAGATTGTATGGACAAGCTTCCTGCTCAATTGATACATCTATTATTACATCAGAAAGGTCTTTTAACTTTGAATCAACATCTCCAACAATTGAAATTACTTTAACTCCGAATTGGTTTATAGCAAGAAGTAATTGAATAAGCTCATATGTATCACCTGATTTTGAAATGCAAATTACAACATCCCCTCTGCGTATAATACCCATATCACCATGCACGGAATCAGCAGAATGCAGAAATATAGAAGGTGTTCCGGTTGAATTAAAAGTTGCAACAATCTTTTGAGCGATAATTCCAGATTTTCCCAAACCGGTAACAATTACCCTGCCCTTACATTTATATATTAAATCAACAGCATCACTAAAATTGCCGTTGAGTCTTTTTTCAAGTAGGCTTAATGCTTTTCGTTCTATTTGAATTACACGCCTGGCATCTGCAATTGCTTTATTTTTCACTAATTATCAAATTTATTTATCTCTGAATTATAATTATATTTGTACATAATAATAAAATTAGAATATTATTTAAAGTTAATATTACTTCTTATTAACAATAATACATATATATAGTGGATAACCTGAAAAAAGAAGACATAATTGAGCTTTCTATTGAAGATATTGGAGCTGAAGGCATAGGACTTGGCAGATTTAACAATGAATTTGTTGTTTTTGTACCCGGAACAGTACCCGGTGATACAGTTAAAGTTAAAATAAGAAAGAAAAAGAAAAAATACGCCGAGTCACAATTAATTGAAGTCCTTACACCTTCGCCAAAGAGAACTGCTCCTGAATGCGAATACTTTGGCACCTGCAATGGCTGTAAAATGCAGAATATAGATTACAATTACCAGTTAGAGATAAAGCGTAATATTGTAAAAAATGCATTTGAAAGAATTGGTGGATTTGAAAATATTATAATTCCTGATGTTATGGGTTCTGAGGAAATTTATTTTTACCGAAACAAGCTGGAATTTTCCTTTTCAAATTCCAGGTGGCTTACCAAAGAGGATATGAATGACGAAAATGTTGATAGAAATTTTGCTTTGGGTTACCATATCCCGGGATTTATTGATAAGATTATTGATATCAGGGTGTGTTACCTGCAATCTGAGGAAACGAATAAAATACTTAACTTAACCAGGGATTTTTTTAAACAAAGGAATATTACTGTTTATTCAACAAAGACGCATTCAGGTTATTTAAGGTTTTTGACAGTAAGAAGAACTGTTGCCAGTAATGACCTGATGGTAAATCTTATCACTTATGATGAGAATCCCGAACTAATTAATGAATATTCTGAATTGCTTCAAAAGGAAATTCCAGAGGTAACAACATTTGTTAATTCATTAACTACTTCAAAAGCGCAGGTAGCGCTGGCAGATAACTTTAATGTTATTTACGGCAAAGGGTTTATTGAAGAAAAAATCGGTAACTATAAATTTAAGATAACCCCCAACTCATTTTTCCAGACAAATTCACGCCAGTGTGAAAAGCTGTTTGAACAAATAGCCCTGTTTGCGGAATTCGATAAATCCGAAAAAGTGCTTGACCTTTACTGCGGATGCGGTGCTATATCTCTTTATATTTCCGGTTTGGTTGAAAAAGTGTATGGGGTTGAGTTGAGCCCAGAATCAATTGAAATGGCAAATGTGAATGCTGAATTGAATAATGTTATAAATTGTGAATTTGAGGCAAAAGATGTTAAGGATTATCTGGAACAGTTAGTTAAAGATTCACAATCAGTGGGAGAAAGATTTGATACTTTCGTATTGGATCCACCAAGAAGCGGATTACACCCTAAGGCTGCTGAATATATTTTAGATTATGCTCCTGAAAAGATAATTTATGTATCGTGCAATCCTGGAACTCAAGCAAGAGATATTGCTTTGCTGAAGGGAAAATATAATATCACAAAAATTCAGCCGGTTGATATGTTCCCGCATACATTTCACATAGAAAATGTTGTGCGGCTGGATTTGAAGTAATTCAGTCAGTCGGGACGTAAGTCCCGACTGCACGCAGTGGTGTCAGGACTTACGTCCTGACACGGTTTTAAATTAATGATAGTATCTGACCTCCGGGTAGTCATAGTATAAAAAAGCAGTTTTAAAGAAGCACAATATAACTTCTTAAATTATTATTGAATAAATAAATAACATCATAAAATGGAAAACAATACACGCACACAGGCACTCATAAAAACTTACGAAATGGCAAGGAATCTTTCGAAATTTTATATTTCAAAACTTGATGGTTTGGATATTCATAAAATCTATGAAATAAACGGGGTTAAGCTGAACAGCGCTTTCTGGATACAGGCTCATTTGGTATGGACTGAACATTTCCTGATAATAGAAGGTATTGGCGGTGAAAGTCTGGGGATTGAATGGCTGAACGATTTTGCATACGGAACCGAGCCTTTACAAGGTTGTAAACCGGATAAGGTTGAAAATCCGCCTTCAGTTGATGAAGTTAAAAACAAAATGGAAGAGGTTCATATACGCGCAATTGAGATATTGAACGGGATGACTGATGAGCTAATGCAGGCTGAAAATAACATTGAAGCAAATTTTGGCGGCTTTTCTAATAAGGAATGTGTACTTATGCATGCAATCAGGCATGAGCCGATGCATGTTGGACAGATTTCATGGATATTGAAGGTTAATGGAATAAAATTGACGTGAAAATTCTTTTTATTGTTATTATATTTGACAAAATATTAAATTAAATGTCTAAAATAGATCTGAATAGTAATAATGAAATGGTGGTAATTCCACTCAAAGAATATAATTATCTTAAATCAGTTGTGAATAAAATAGGAAAAAAAATTGAATCACAGAAGGATCCTGATTTCTTAACCCCCTTACAGTTAAAAAGAATAAATGAGATAGATGAAAAAATTAAAAAGGGTGACTGGTCAAGCGTTATAGATTTTGATGTGATGAAAAGAAATATTCTAAATAAAAGGACTAATATTGTACGCCTTAAAAATAGAAAAAAAAGCAGAAAAATTCTTAAATAAATTATCTGCTAAAGATCAGGATTTAGTTTTTATTAAACTTGAGGCTTTACGGTCTGACCCATACAGGAATAATCTTGATATAAAGAAATTAAAGGGTGGTACGGGTAACGAATATAGATTAAGAATCCGTGATTTCAGACTAATTTATAAAATATACAATCAAGAACTAATTATTATCATTTTTGACGCTAACTTTAGAAAAGATATTTATAAATAATCATAGTTCATAATACCCTGCTTTAAATATCTTACCATACTCCCCAAAGCGTTTTTCAAGCAATTGTTTAAAATTATCGTGCGGGAAAGGTTCGAACTTCCTTACGATATAATCAATTGCGCCGATTGCAGCTTTATCTGCTCCGCAATATTTCCTGAGTGGTAATGATATAATATTTAAATTATTCTGAGGTAATGTTATTGATTCATCAACAATGAATATCGTTTTTTCATTTATCCTGTTATATACATTCTGTGCTGCAAGTTCCTTTAAACCGCTTTCTGATACTGCGATTACATAATCGGCTGATGCAACGCCGGTATAGTTAATTTCTTCGGGGCTTATAATAACTTCACTGAGTGAAAATCCCGAGCCTTGTGTAACCGGATTATCATTCTTTTGTGTAACTTCAAGTCCACAATTTATTGATGCTTCACAAAACATAGCTGCTGATGATTGTACCTTCTCTCCCGCACTGCCGGCTATAATGAATCCATTTTGTTTTTTTAAGTTATGGCAATTTACAGGATTAACAAATTTAAGAGGTTTAATTTCACCTGAATGGCTTTGTACATCACTCTCATATTTTTGGCTGAACTCGGGTCTAATGGGTGAGTTTTTAATTATACCGATTTCATGTCCTTCGCTCTCGGCTATCTGAACAAGCATATTTCCTTTCAGATCATTTCGTTTTGTACCGTGCTCAGTGCAAAGCTCCAAAACTTCAACAATTGAAAAACCATCAAAATCAATTGCCTTGCTGATAACTTCCGTCAGGTCTTTATCCGTTGCAGTTTTCCTTGCTATGAATCCCGCTTTAGAAGCATCTGCGATTTTGCAGATATCCAGAGATGGGTTCATACTGCCGAAAGGTGTAGTAATAGTAACAAAATGCTCTGGTGTTAGAGATGATTGCTGACCTCCTGTCATACCGAATAAAAAATTATTTGCAACAATAACAGTTACATCAACATTCATTAAAGCAGCGTTTACAATATGCAGTAAACCTATCATAGAACCGCCATCACCTATGAGCACAACCGTCTTCATTTTTTTTGTGGCAAGGACTTTATCAGCAACAGCTAAGCCGGTTGCAAAACCGGTTGACCTGCCGTGTGTTGTATGAACTGTATGCACTTTATCGAACAAGGCATCCGCTAAGCCAATACAGCCAATATCTGTTACAAGGCACACATTATTTGGGTCGAGCTTAAGAATTTCAAGAGCATCATTCAGCTTTTTTAAAATATTCGAGTGTCCGCAGCCTTTACAAAATGGCATTACTGCACCATATGTCATGTATGTACATTGTTCAGTTGTAATCATTATTAAATGATCCTTTCTAAAATGTCGTTAGGTGTTATCATTTGACCAAGCTTGTTTACTCCAGTAACTATATGGTCTTTGAGGAATGGTTCTATCAATTTTCTATATTGCCCGTTGATATTCTCTTCTGCAACAATAATATTTTTACAATCAGTTGCAGCTTTTAAAATTGTAGCTTCTGGTATTGGGAACATACTGTAAATTGTAAGTGATGATACTTTTATTCCTGTTGCTCTTGCTGATTTTAAAGCATCTTTCATTGTTCTTGCAGTTATTCCAAAACTTATGATAAGTGTTTCAGACCCTTCCTGTAGGTCTTCTTTTACCAATACCATTTCATCTTTATGAGATATAATTTTTTCTTCGAGATGTTTGAGTATTGCAATGGTTTCTGTATCGTTCTTTTTTAAATTACCTTTTGCATTATGTGCAGAGCCTGTTGCTGTAACTTTTATTTTGCCGCCAACCGGCGCGAATTTAGCTATCATATCAGGTGAATCAAATCCATACATATTCCAGTTTTTAAAGTCAGGGTCATTTACTGTGATTACTTCCCTGTTCACTGGTTCTATATCTTCAATCATTGAATAATCTATACTTTCAGTTGTCATGCCTACTTCTTTATCCGATAGCAGTATCACAGGGGTTCTGTATTTTTCTGCCCAGTTAAAAGCTATTTGAGTAAGCTCAAAACATTCTTTAGCGTTTGTAGGGTATAACACCGGAATAGTATAACCTCCGCTTGAAGCAAACTCTGTTATCATTATATCACCCTGCGCTCCTTGTGTAGCTCCACCTGTACATGGTCCAAGTCTTTGAACAACGCATATCACTACCGGTGTTTCGGTTATCATTGCGTATTGAACAGTTTCTATCATTAATGCCCAGCCGGGTCCTGATGTAGCTGTCATAGCTTTAAAACCACGCATAGAAGCACCAACGCAGTATGCCAGCGCTGAAATTTCATCAGGTGAGCTTATTGCTATTCCGTTATTTAAAGGCAGCAAGTCGATGAGTCCTTTATATATCCCTGATGCAGGTGTAATTGGGTATCCTGCAAAGAACTTACAACCGGCTTTTATTGCACCTTCTGCAACCATTTGGTTTCCGCTTTTTAATGCAATTTTTTTTATTTCAGCAATCATATTGTCATCCTTTCAAAATATGGTGTTAGTAATTATACAAAATTACTGTATAGGTTTAACATAAAGAATGATTTATCTTTTGTTTTGAAAAAAAGATATAAATCATAATATTTAATGATAAGTGTCTCGAATAAAGGTTCAAATTGAGGTAAATTTAAAATACTATTAATCTTTTTCCAATATTTCTTTAACTTTTTCAAGGGCTTCGTTCACTTTGCTATCGGGTGCGTTAGATTCCCATGTTATTAAATATTCATAATCTTTTGCGATAATATCAGCATTTACGTAGAATGTCAAAAACAGAACTTTTTTTTCTGCTTTAATATTATAACCATCAGTTATCTTTTCGATCTTTACGTCGTTTTCATTTATCTGTTTGCTGTAATCAGATTTGAAGTTTTCAAGTTTTAGAAGTAATTCTTGTTTTGATTTACCGGGTTTGGGTATTTTTATCATATTTAATTTACTCAAGTTGACCGCCTTTGATACAAAAACCGTTAAAACGGTTACAATTTAGCACTATATCATCATTCCCACGACTAAAGTCGTGGGCTACTAAACATATATAATTATTTAATTTACCTATTAGGACGGTCAACTTGAGTAATTTAAAAAACCCGTTAAAAACGGGTTAGATTTAAACTTCAATTTTATTTAGTAACGCTTTTAGTTCAGGAATTTTATTTTGCACAATATCCCATATTATTTCTTCATTTACTCCAAAATAATCATGAATTACAACATCTCTCAGACCTGCAATTTTCTTCCATTCAATAAAATTATATTTTTCTCTAATTTCATCAGGAATATTTTTTACTGTTTCACCAATTATTTCGATATTTCTTAAAACTGCATCGTAAGTTTTGTAGTCTTTATTAAATTCCTCATAAGATAAGTTATTTGAATATTCAAGAATTCTATCTATACATAACTTAATGTCACTAATAAAAACTTCCCAGTTTCTCATACATACATAGCTTCTTTTAAGATACCTTCCTTAAATTCTTTTCTAATAGAATCTTTTATAACCAGATCTATTTTCTTGGATGTTAAATCCTCAATATAAAATTTCAACTCAATAAAATTATCAAATGTTATAAATCCATCTTTCAATGTAACGAACACATCAATATCACTTTTATTGTTTTGATCATTTCGGGAGTAAGAACCAAAAACGGCAATGTCCACAACTCCGAACCTTTCAGATAATTCAGTCTTATATGTTCGTATAATATCTAATATTTCAACAGATGTTTTCATTTTTTTCTTCAATTACGCAAAATCAGCGGGAATTTTATCACCTTTTTTAATGCGACGGGTTTCAATATCCTTCCAGTAATGGCATGCTACAGTATGCATATCGCTTGTTCCGCTTACTTGCTCTAATTCAGGTTCTATATTCCAGCATTTGCTATCGGTAGTATATAATTTGCTATCAACATATTTACATCTTGTGCAGAAATGACAGCCAACAGGATAACTTGTTGCAGCGGGAACATTCCCTTCAATTGTTGCAAGCCTGCCGTGCCCCTTATTCAGCTTAGGAATGGAATTTAACAGCCCAAGTGTGTATGGATGTTTGGGATTATAAAATATTTCTTCAGAGTTTGAATATTCAATAACTTTAGATGCATACATTACTGCAACACGTTTTGTAACTTCTGCAATAACACCAAGATCATGTGTTATCAAAATTACACCCATACCAAGCTCATCCTGTAATTTCTTGATCAATTCAAGAATCTGCGCCTGTACTGTAACATCAAGCGCAGTTGTAGGCTCGTCAGCAATTAATATTTCAGGGTTGCATGAAAGCGCCATAGCTATCATAACCCTTTGTCTTAGACCGCCTGAGAGCTGATGGGGATAATCTGAATATCTTTGCTCGGGTCCTGGAATACCAACTAACCTTAGCATTTCAATAGAGCGTTTTTTAGCTTCTTCTTTTGAAACCTGCTGATGCAGTATTACAGCTTCATCTATCTGGAAGCCGCATGTAAAAACGGGATTGAGCGATGTCATAGGTTCCTGGAATATCATAGCAATATCATTTCCGCGGATATGCTGCATTTGTTTATCATCAAACTTCGTCAGGTCCTGACCTTTAAAAAGAATTTCGCCTCCCACAATTTTACCAGGTGGATTTGGTATCAACTTCATAATGGATAAAGCAGATACGCTTTTTCCGCAGCCTGATTCACCAACTAAGCCAAGGGTCTCACCTTTATCCAGGTCAAATGATACATTATCAACAGCCTTAGCAATACCGTCATCTGTATAAAAGTATGTTTTGAGGTTCTTTACTTCAAGTAGCTTTGCCATAGTATAAATATTATTATGTTATTAAGCAAATTAGCAAAAAATAATTGATAAAATAAAGGGATTAAAAAATTCTGATTTTGAATGTTTTTGCAGTATATATCTAATATTGAATTGACATTTGTCAATAGATGTATTAGATTCTAAGAAATATTACAGCACATACTTGAGAAAATTGACTTACATACTTTTGACTTTACAAACTTTAGTAACCTTACAAACTATTTACGCCCAGGTATCACAGCAATGGGCGGCAAGGTATCATTTTATTTCTGAAGATATAGCTAATGATATTGCAGTAGATGATTTAGGAAATGTGTATGTTACGGGTGAAAGCGCTGCTTCGAGTGGTTACAAAGATTATGCTACCATAAAATATAATTCATCTGGTGTTCAGCAATGGGTTCAAAGGTATAATGGTCCGGGAAATAACACTGATGAAGCACGTTCAATTGCAGTAGATAAAATAGGAAATGTTTATGTTACCGGAGTGAGCAATCGCGCTGGTTTTCCGGGGCAAGATGACTATGATTTTGCCACAATAAAATACAATGTATCAGGAGTTCAGCAATGGATTAGACGATATAATGGAGGAGGTAGTGATGGAGCAGGTTGGATTGAAATAGACAATCAAGGTTTTATATATGTAGGGGGAGGCAGCGATGGATTTGGAGCGGATTATTTAGTAATAAAATATAATTCAAATGGCGACAGTTTATGGGTAAGAAGATATGACAGTGGAGGTAACGATAATGGATATGATTATGCAATTGCAATGGCAGTGGATACAGCGGGTAACGTTTATTTAACAGGTTCAGTCGGGCTTAATAGCTTCCCTGCCCCTGACTGGGCAACAGTAAAATGGAACGCACAAGGTGTTTTACAATGGGTTCAAAGATATAACGGACCTGGAAGCGGTTCCGACTACCCTAAAGATATTGCAGTTGATAATTCAGGCAATGTTTATGTTACGGGCTATGTATGGGGCAACAACAACACTGATTATGCTACGATAAAGTATAATACTAATGGAGTTCAGCAATGGGTAACTTTCTATAATTCAGGTTTTAATGACAAGGCAGAATCGATTAACTTTGATGATTCAGGAAATGTATATGTTACTGGCTGGAGTGGAGGTGCAAATGTAGATTACTTAACAATAAAGTATTCGCTAAATGGCATCCAGCAGTGGACAGCAAGATTTAACGGACCCGCTAATTCATCCGATTTCCCATGTTGTATTAAATTAGATACTCAAGGCAATGTTTATGTTACTGGTTATGCAACAGTAAGTCTTTCCCCAGTCAATTACGACTACTGCACAATCAAATACAGCAATTCAGGAGCACAGATATGGGTGATTTACTACGGGGTGGGTCCTCCGCAAGCACCAGGTGATATTGCAAGAGCATTGGAGGTTGACCAGTCAGGGGATGTATATGTAACAGGTTATAGCTTTGGAGATTATGCAACAATAAAGTACTCACAAACAGTTGGGATAACACCAATTTCAAATGAGATACCAAATGAATATAAATTAGAACAGAATTATCCCAATCCGTTTAATCCAATAACAAATATCAAATTCCAAATGCCAAAGGAAGCATTTGTCAAATTAACAGTGTTTGATGTTCTTGGGCGTGAAGTTGCAACTCTTGTAAATGAACAGCTAAAGCCCGGAAGTTATGAAGTTGATTTTGACGGAAGCTATTATCCGAGCGGAGTTTATTTTTATACCCTTAAAACAGCGGGATATGTAGAAACCAAAAAGATGATACTTAATAAATAACTGTAGTTGTATTTGAAATCCCGCTTTGCGGGGCTGACAAGTGTTTATTTACCTAAAAATTCTTTAATATCGCCCAAAAATTTAGACTGAATTTCCTCTGCTTCAGCAAGTGTTTTAGCCTCAGTAATTATGCGTATAATTGGTTCAGTGTTGGACTTCCTGAAATTTACCCAGCTTTCTTTTAAATCAATTCTTAAACCATCTTCAATATTTCTGCTACTATCACTATATTTTCTGCTAATGTAATCTAATATTTTATCGGAATTGATACTTTCAAGGTTAATTTTTGATTTCCTGATATGATATTCAGGCAATGTTTTTTTGTAGTTTGATACAGTTCCATTAAACTCAGCAATTTCGCTTAAAATAATTGCAACTCCAACAAGTGAATCTCTGCCATAATGCACTTCGGGCAGTATAACTCCCCCGCTGCCTTCGCCACCAACAATTGCCTTAACTTCTTTCATTTTTTTAATTACGTTAATTTCACCAACTGGAGATTTGTAAAGCTTTCCACCAAGTGAATTAACAATATCATCAACTGAGCGTGATGTTGAAAGATTTATGACAGCTATTCTTTTTGAAGGTTTTGCATTAGAAAGTATATGCTTAATTACAGTTGTGATAGTATTTTCTTCACCAAAAGGTTCGCCTTTTTCTGTAATGATTACAAGCCTATCTGCATCGGGATCAGTTACAATACCAATATCCGCATTATGTTTTTTAACTTCCCGGCATGTTCGTTTAAGATTTTCAGGAATAGGCTCGGGCTTCCTTGTAAATATACCGCTTGGCTCGCAATCTATTTTAATAACTTTACAGCCAAGTTTTTTTAATAGCGCGGGAATAATAATTGAGCCGGAAGCATTTACGCAATCAACTACGACCTTAAATTTTTGTTTCTTTATCTTATTAACATTAATAGTACTGATATTCAATACTCTTGAAATATGATAATCCAAAAATCCCGGGTAGTATCCAATTTGTTTAATCTTATCAGCAGTAACATAATTACTTGAAGTATCATCAAAAAATTCCCACAACTTTTTATTTTCATCAGCATCAAGGAATATCCCTTTACTATTAATGAACTTCATCCCGTTCCATTCCTGCGGGTTATGTGATGCAGTTATTGATATACCGCCTGCAGCTTTAAGAGTTTCTACTGCCAGAGATATTGTTGGAGTAGGAGCAATTCCAACATTAACAACTTCACAACCGTTAAACAGGAGTGTAGTTTCGATAAGTTTTTCTACAAGCTCACCGCCTAATCTGCCATCTCTGCCAACTACAATCAAGACTGGTTTGCCTGTTTTTTTTCTGCCAATATATTTGGCAAAAGCGGTAGTATATTTTACAATATTTTCAGGTGTTAATGATTCACCAAATATCCCGCGGATACCTGAAATTGATATAATCGGTTCTTTCATAATTGAATTATGCTTTGATAATAAACCGTTAAAACGGTTTGATATCTAAATCTACATCTTTTACCCACGACTGAAGTCGTGGGCTAATAAATAATAATTTATAGTAAATAATAGGAATAATCATTTAAAAACTTAGAACATTTTTAGTTAAAAATAAAACGGGAAGAATATATTCTTCCCGCTGATATGTTTTTTCACTATTTCGCTATTTGTTCATTTCGCTATTTAATAAGCAAGCATTTCTTCGGCAGCTTTTAAAATCCAGCTATCCTGCGGTAATGCATGACTTTCAAGACTGAACGGAATGTGAACATGAACACCTGCAACTCTTTTAATTGGTGCATCAAGGTATTCAAATGCATGTTCTGCAATTACAGAAGCAATTTCAGCACCAAAACCCATAAACTTAGTATCTTCATAGAATACAATAACTTTACCGGTTTTTTTCACAGAGTTAATAATCGTTTCAGTATCCAAAGGAACTATAGTTCTTAGATCAATTACTTCAATACTGTATCCTTTTTTATCCATCTCGCGTGATGTCTTTAAAGCTTTTTCCACCATTGCGCCATAAGCAACTATTGTAAGATCATTGCCTTCTTTTTTCACAGCTGCTTTACCGAACGGCAGGTAATAATCAGCATTTGGCTCGGGTGATTTAGCATAACCCTGCCGGTATAGAAATTTATGCTCTAAGAACATAACCGGGTCTTTAAGCTGGCAAGCAGTTTTTAATAATCCTTTTGCATCAGCTGCGTTTGAAGGATATGCAATATATAATCCCGGACATTTTGCAAAAATAGCTTCTATGTTCTGGGAGTGGTAATGTCCGCCGCCTATGTATCCGCCTGTAGCAACTCTGATAGTAACAGGACACTCAAAAGCTCCGTTTGAACGATAGCGGTACATAATAAGCTCATCTCTTATCTGCATCATAGCGGGCCAGATATAGTCAGCGAACTGTATTTCAACAACAGGTTTTAACCCGGTTAATGCTGCGCCAACTGCAGTACCCAGAATAGAAGCTTCAGCAAGAGGTGAATTAAAGCATCTGTTTACGCCAAATTTTGTCGAAAGTCCTTTTGTTGCTGTGAATACACCGCCTTTACCATCCTGAACATCTTCGCCATACACGAGCATCAATGGGTTCTTTTCCATTTCTTCCATTAAAGCATGGTTAATTGCATCAACCATTACAATCGATTCACCTGTAGGTACTGAGGCTTCATAATTGATAATAGTCTGTTCATCAGCAGGGCAGAATAAATTATCTTCAATAGTTGATGGATCAGGTAAAGGTTCAGTAAATGCTTCGTCAGCAGATTTGATGACCAGGTCATTTAGCTCTTTTCTGATATTTGTAATTTCTTCATCTGTTAAGATACCTTTAGCAACAAGAACTTTTTCAAATTTTGCTATTGGATCTTTTTCGGTATCTTTGGCAATTGATTCTTTAGACCTGTATTTATCCTGTGAATCAGATGCGGAGTGTGAGCGCAGCCTGACAACATCAGCATATATGAAAGATGGTCCTTCACCGCTTCTTGCAAGTCTAACAGCTTCTTTAGCTGTTGCATAACTTTCAAGGAAATCAGTACCATCAATATGAAACCTGTTAAGTCCTTCAAAACCGGTTACAACTTTATATACTGAAGCACCGGCTGTCTGCTGTTCTATTGGAACAGAAATAGCAAACCTGTTATTTTGGATACAGAATATAGCAGGAAGTTTTTCTCTTGCGGCCCAGTTAATAGCTTCAAAAAATTCACCTTCACTTGTTGAGCCTTCACCGCCGCCTACATATGCAACTTCATCTGTTCCGCGGTAAACACAACTAAGAGCTGCTCCAACAGCCTGTAAATATTGTGAACCGGTTGGAGATGATGCAGTTGGCATTCTTAATTTTTTACTTCCAAGGTGCATTGGCATTTGCCTGCCTCCTGTAAATTCATCAGTAGCCTTGCCCATAATATGTCGGAAAATATCTTTTGGAGTTATTCCAAGAGCTGTGGCAATAGCATTATCTCTATAATATGTAAAGAACCAGTCTTTGCCTCCTTCCATAGCCATAGCGCAGGCAACCTGTACAGCTTCATGTCCGGAACCGGAAATTAAGAATGTTGCTTTACCTTGTTTAATTAATGTATCAATTCTATCATCAGTAAACCTTGTAAGTAACATTGCTTTATAAGCATGGATCATTTCCTGGTTTGAAAGACCGTGATTTTTTTCAGTTTCTTTAAAAAAATCGTATTTTTTGCTCTCTTTAGAAACGCCATTAGTGCCTTTTGATTTCTTTTCTGCTGTAACTTTATCTGCCATAGGAATTGAACCCCTTTACTTAATATGATTTATTTTTAATTAATTTTTCAGGAAGTGATGAAACAACATAAGTTTCAAATATAGGAATTTTAAAAATATTAAAAAAGGGACTTTTATTGCTAAAATAAGTTACGGATTGCCTTATATTTAAATTAAAAAAAACTAAAGAGTCTATCTAAAAACTCTAAAAAGGGGTCCCAAGTCTGAAAGCCAGTCGAAACAGTACAACCACAGAAAAAAAATATTCAATTATAGACAAATCATTCATAATTAATGTATATATTACACTGAAAAACCAGTCTTACAAGCAATAAAGTCCAAAAATTATTAAATTTATCTTTAACTTATTTTAGCTTATCATTGTAAATAATCAATTAATTTTATGAATAAACCGCAAAAATACAAAAAAGGGGCATTTTTATTTAGTGCCTGCATAGTTTTTAATCTGTTGATTGCATCATTGTTGTTTACAGGAGCATCTGCACTAACAGATAGAGGAACATCAAATGGCAAAGAGCTTGTTGAGCTATCCAAAGAAAAAGGATTGTATGTTGTAGAAAAGCTCTATGGATATTATAAAGGTTCATCTGGTGATGTAAGAGATGACAGTCCGGAAGATTTAAAAATGTTCTCCCAATATGATGCTTTGGATTATGACCTTACTTTATCATTTGATATTCCAAATAAATCTGTAAACGGTTTAAATTACATGAAGATCCGTTCTGAATCGGATACATTGAGAACAATATATGTTAATTTATATAATAACCTAAAGGTTAATAGTGTTGGCTTTCAGAATATGATGAGAACAGGAATAAATTACAGGGAAGCCAAAGATATTCAGCAGTGGAACGATGTTTCATATACACAGACAACAAATTATCTTATTATAAAACTAAAAGAAAATGACATCCCCATGAAAGGTGATATTGTTGCCTTAAAGATAGACTATTCCGGCAAGCCTGTTAAAAGAGGTTTCGACTCGTTTTCATTTAAAGAGCTTTATGGTAATATGTATATTTATACATTAAGTGAACCAACATGGGGTCCGGTTTGGTGGCCATCAAAGGATTTCCCGGATGATAAAGCATTAATGAGTATGCATCTGATAGTCCCAACAGGAATGAAAGGAATTTCAAACGGACTGCTTAAAGATACACTTCAAAACAATGACGGAACAACTACATTTAACTGGGAAAGTGCATACCCAATTGCGACATATCTGGCAAGCATAGTAGTTGGAACATATATATACTGGGAGGATACATATACATCGGTTGATGGCACTAAACAAATGCCCATAGTTTATTATGCATTCCCTAAAGATTCAGCCAAAGCAAGAATTGACTGGAAGACAACCCCCGAGATAGTAAAATATTACTCTGAAATATTCGGAGAGTATCCGTTTATAGATGAAAAATACGGCAATGCGCAGTTTGGATGGTCAAGCGGCGCTATGGAGCACCAGACGATAACCTCGTATGGCTACTTGCTTATAACTGGTGATAACAGGTATGAATTCATAAATGCACATGAGATTGCTCATCATTGGTTTGGTAATGCTGTAACTTTAAAAGATTGGAAGAACATATGGCTAAATGAAGGATTTGCATCGTTTAGTGAGGCTTTGTGGAAAGAGCATAAAGCTGGTATGCCTGCATACTTCAGCCATATGAAAGGATTTGATTACGGTTATTTCAGCGGAACAGTATATGACCCAAAAGGATTTATTGATAATCCTGCAATTTATGCTACAATATATCAAAAAGGTGCATGGATACTGCATATGTTACGCGGAATTATGGGTGATGAAAATTTTTTTGCAGCAGTAAGGGCATATTATGAAAGATTTAAATACAAAAACGCAGAAACTGCTGATTTGGTAAGAATAATGGAAGAATTCCATGGTTCAAGTCTTGAATACTTTTTCAACCAGTGGGTATATAAAGGAACAGGCAGACCGAAATATGAATATTCATGGAAGTTTGAAGATTTTCAGGGTCAGAAAGGATCGGGTGCTTATACTGTAAGACTAATGCTTAAGCAGGTACAGAAAGATGAGAATATAGATGTATATAAAATGCCTGTTAAGATAACAGTAGTTACTGCTTCAGGAGATAAAGAGTTTACGGTTTTCAATGATCAGAAAGAACAATCAATATTGCTTACAGTGGATGCAACACCCAAAGAAATATTAATAGATAAGGATGGCTGGATACTTAAAAAAGTAGCTAAAGGAACATACGAAAAATGATAGTGCAACCTGTTAAATAATGCAGAAAGGAATTGTATAATGCAGAAGGAAATCAGATAATGGAACTTTCACCAATTGAACTGAAAGAGCATTATACAAATCTATTAAACCTGCATATAAAACATTTTGGCAAGCAGTGCATAAAATATGAACCTATACTTTCACATGGCTCTGAAAGACTAATCACAAGACTTCATTCAGAAGACGGTTTAACATCAATTGGAATTGTAAACAAGCACATAGAAGAGAACAAGGCTTTTATAAGTTTTGGAAGGCATTTTAAAAATGAAGGATTAAATATCCCTGAAATTTATTTAGTTTCACCTGATAATGATTCCTACTTACTTGAAGATATTGGAGATGAAACACTGCTTAGGAGAATATCTGATGGTAACAGATTTAATGATGATAAAACCCTTCTTTATAAAAAAGTAATAAATGAATTGCCTAATTTTCAGATTACAGCAGGTAAAGGAATTGATTATTCACTTTGTTACCAGTTTGATGAATTTGGCAATGATAATATTGATTACGATCTGGAGTATTTTAAAGAAAGATTTTTGAAAACATTTTATAAAAATACACTTGACCATGATAAACTTAATAATGACCTTTTATTCATTAAAGAAAAGATACTTGAATTTCCAAGAGATTATTTTTTATACAGAGATTTCCAGTCAAGGAATATTATGATAAAGAACAATGAGCCATACTTTATTGATTTTCAGTCAGGCAGAAAAGGAGCATTGCTTTATGATATAGCTTCATTGTTGTATGATGCAAAGGCAGATATTCCCCAGCCTGCAAGAGAAGAACTATTAGATTACTACCTAAATATTATTTCTATATATGTCAAATCGGAAACTGAAAAGATGAGGCAGTATTTCTGGTATTTTGCGATTGTAAGGATACTTCAGGCAATGGGTGCATATGGTTTTTTGGGGATAGTAAAAGGGAAGAGAAGATTTCTGGAAAGTATTCCATACGCTTTAAGGAACATAAATTTTATTCTGGAAAACAGAACAAGTAAGAATGAACTTTTGTATTTAAAAAAAATATTTAATGAATTATTAAAAGAAAGTATATCGGATAATGAAAAAACATAATATCAGAGGACTGAATGTAATTGAATCTGGTGAAGATAACCAACAGGCTATTATTTTTATTCACGCATTTCCATTATGCAGCAGGATGTGGGATAAACAGGTAGAGGCATTACAGGATAAGTTTAGAATAGTAGTGTATGACTTGAGAAGTTTTGGATACAGCGAGTTAGGTGACGGACATTTTACGATGGATTCACACGTAAGCGACCTGATTTCTATAATAGATAGTCTTAAACTTGATAAACCGGTAGTATGCGGACTTTCAATGGGTGGCTATATTACTTTAAGGGCATTAGAGCTATACCAAAACAAATTCAAAGGAGCTATTCTTTCAGATACAAAAGCAGAAGCTGATAATACTCCAACAAAACTTGCAAGAGCCGAACAGATGAGAGTGATAAAGAACGGACAACGTGAGCAATTTGTCGAAAATTTCATTAAGTCAGCATTGAGCGAAACAAATTATGCAGAGAAGACAGAACTTGTAAATTTCCTAAAAGAAATGATAAGCTGGCAGAAAAATGAAGCTATCACAGGTGCATTATTGACAATGGCTGCAAGGACAGATACAACTGAATCACTAGAAAAGCTTGAGCTTAAAATGCTTATACTTGCGGGTAAAGAAGACAGACTTACTCCACCGGAATTTTCAAAGATAATTTATGGTAAAACGAAAAATTCAGATATGAAGTTTATTCCAAATGCAGGACATTTACCAAATATGGAAAATCCCGAAGAATTTAATGCAGCGATATTAGATTTTATGAAGAGTTACGAGAAGCATAGTAAAAATTGATTTCTAATAAATGTGTAGTTTTAGAAATATTGAATTACTATCTTTGAAATACGAATTTATTTTACTTATTTCATATGAATAAAGTCTTAAAAAATAATACTGAAATTGCTGCAACATACAATTTAGTATATCAAGATTGTTTGTCTTATTTAAAGGCTACAGAAAGTAATAAATTTGACCTGATTATTACTTCTCCACCTTATAACATAGGCAAAGTATACGAAACAAAGACTAGTATAGAGAAATACTTTACTAATCAAAAAGAAATCATATCCGAATTAGTTAGAACGCTTTCTGATCAAGGTAATATTTGTTGGGAAGTAGGGAATTATGTTCAAGATGGAGAAATTTTTCCTCTAGATATTTTTTATTATGATATTTTCAAAAGTTTTGGTTTACAATTAAGAAATAGAATTATTTGGCATTTCGGACATGGATTACATGCATCAAATCGATTTAGTGGACGTTATGAAACTATATTATGGTTTACTAAATCTGATAATTATATTTTTAATTTGGATGATGTTAGAATTCCATCAAAATATCCAGGTAAAAGACATTTTAAAGGTCCTAAAAAAGGTCAACCTTCAGGTAATCCTTTAGGTAAAAATCCATCAGACATTTGGGAAATTGTTAAAAATGATTGGGAAAATGAATTATGGGATATTCCTAATGTTAAATCTAATCATCCAGAAAAAACTATTCATCCATGTCAATTTCCAATTGAATTAGTTGAAAGATGTATTTTGGCACTAACAAATGAAGAAAGTTGGGTACTCGATCCATTTTCTGGAGTAGGATCTTCTATCATTGCCGCTATTAAGAATAACAGAAATGCGATAGGAATAGAAAAAGATAAAATTTATTGCAAAATAGCCGAAAAAAGAATTGCTGAATTTAGAGAAGGAAAATTAAAATTTAGACCAATAAATAAACCTATACATAAACCTTCACCAAACGATAAAGTAGCTAATTTACCCAAAGAATGGGTTTTGAATGATCAATTATCTTTGTTAACTTCTTCCAATAATATTATAGAATAATTTTGAATATTACACAAAAATACTCGCATCTCAATGGTGAAGAATATTTAATTGTTCATCATAAAAATCTTTATGAAGAAATTATAAACACGATTAAGGGTATAAACGCAAATAAATTCTTGACTAAAAAGAGTGAAGAAAAAACAATGCAAGGCACTATGCTTTATAGCCCCATAGAATTAAACAATGAATTTAAGACAAAATTCAACAGATTAGGATGGACAGAAAGTAGATACAAATATTTCATAACAACCGATAGAAAAGTTCTACCTCAACTTATTACTTTACCCTACACAGAACAAAAATCATTTTTGATTTCCAAAGGTAATGCAAACCCAATATCATCTTTCAAGCAAACTGATTTCGTAAAAAATGAAGTGGCTGTAGAAGTGCAATTTGGAAAATATGCGTTTGTTGCCTTTGATCTATTTGTAAAACATTTATTGTTTTATTCTGGTGGAGTAATTAATTTAGGAATAGAAATTTTGCCAACCAAAAAGATGCAATCAAAAATGAGTAGTGGTGTTGCATATTATGAAGGTGAAGTTTACAATGTTCTTAGACATGGTAGAAATAATCCACCTGTACCTTTATTAATTCTCGGAATAGAACCTTAAAATTTAATTGTTAAATATTTCCTAAATCAACTTTTTCGTTACTTCCATTAACATAATTTCAGTCATCTTACCAATATCGTATTCCTGTTTCCAACCCCAATCATTCTGCGCATCCAAGTCATCAATGCTCTCAGGCCATGATTCGGCAATTTGCTGGCGGAAATCAGGCTTATAAGTAATGGTAAATCCGGGAATATGTTTTTTGATTTCGGCTGCAAGTTGTTTCGGGTTGAAACTAATTCCGCTTAAATTGTAACTTGATCTTATTTTTACTTTTTCAGGGGCTGATTCCATCAGATCAATAGTTCCTCTGATTGCATCCGGCATGAACATCATAGGCAGCGCGGTATTTTCAGCAAGAAAACATTCATACTTCCCTGCTCTGATAGCTTCATAGAATATTTCAACGGCATAATCGGTTGTACCTCCGCCTGCTTCTGTCTTATAGCTTATAAGTCCGGGATAGCGGAGACTCCTTACATCAACTTCATACTTTTTGTAATAATACTCACACCATCTTTCACCTGCAAGTTTACTGATACCATAAACAGTTGATGGCTCCATAACAGTTAACTGTGGTGTGTTATTCTTTGGTGTAGTTGGTCCGAAAACAGCAATAGAGCTTGGCCAGAAAATCTGCTTTATTATTCCTTCTTTAGCCATATCAAGAATACTGAGCAGGCTTTTCATATTAAGCTCCCATGCTTTCTTGGGATTTTTCTCGGCATTGCCTGAGAGCATTGCAGCTAATAAATATACTCTTGATACATCATATTTTTTGAAGGTATCGATAAGAGCATTTTCGTTCATTACATCAAGTATTTCAAAGGGTCCTGTTGACATAATATCATTAGCAGCATTTTTAATATCGCTTGCTATTACATTATCATTTCCAAAGCGATTTCTTAGCTCTAGGGTTAAGTCAGAGCCAATCTGTCCTGATGCTCCGATAACAATAGTTTTACTCATTTTCGTTTTTAAATTTTTTCTTTCTTTAACTTTTTTGCAGAATTTGCTAAAACTCTCAGATCAATTAACATTAATAAATAATCCATTCTTTCAGATGGCGTCATTTGTAAGATATTTTTTTCCAAATGACCATCAAATAACGGATCTATAGTTTTATTAATCTCAATACTCATTATTAATAATTTTCTTCAGTTCATTAATATCATCCCGGTCTTTATTCCTTAATGGATAAACTTTTGATTTCGCATAGATCAAATCTTCTTTTGATGAAACTGCAACATTAATTCCTTTAATATTCATAATTTCTGCATTTAAGTATAATTCTTCAAATGTTTTCGGATAAGATAGAAAAATATCCAACTGAATAATTGAGTCAGGTACAATAAGAGTATATACTAATGCTCCTTTATCTTTTACCCATAATTCCCTTTTGACCGGATCAAGCAAATTTTCTATAGGCTCAGGTATTCTTGGCTTTAGCCCTAAAAATTTTGCTGTCTCAATAACCTTATTAATATTTTCAGAGCTAATTGAAATAGATATATCTAAATCATATGTAGCTCTATTTACTCCATGCAAAAAACAAGCTACACCTCCACAGACTACAAATTCTACTTTTTTAGCTGAAAGAGCAGTGATCAGATCCCATAAATTATTTTGAATATTGCTCATCTGTTCAAGTTAGATTTCAATTTTTTCTTTAACTTTTCCCGGTTATTCAATTGAAATAATAATATTCTGTAATAAAACTAAATTCCTTCAACAACAACTTGCGGAGTAACTTTAGATTTCGGAATTAAAGCAGGCCAGTAAGCAACCACATCAGAAGCCTTAGGTCTGCCGCCTGCAAATCCTGTTACACTTGGCGGTCCTGTTAAAATTAAAGGAGCAATTTCCTTGCTGAACCTTTCAATAGTTGCTTTATCTTTTGCTCGCACACCAATCCTTAAAACAACTTCGCTTAAGTCATCTCGTTTTTTTACTAATGGACCATGGCAGCTATTGTAACCAAGTAATTCAGTGCGAATTTCTTCAAACTTTAAGCCAAGGTCATCAAGTCTTGTTCGCAATATTTTATCAGCTGCTTCAGCTTTTTTAAGAGCATCAGGCGCTGAGTATGTTAAGGTTGAAAATGCGCTGAATCCGTCATCATATGACATTGATACCTTATAAAATTCAGTTGCAGGTTTGCCTGTAATACCAAATACTTTAACTCTGTTTTTTCCGGCAGGCTCTAGGTGAATTGAAGTAAAATCTGCAATACAATCCGGTGTTATGTAATCTGTCGGGTCGCCAATTTCGTATAATAACTGCTCGCTCACAGTTTCAATCGAAACAAGCCCGCCAGTATTATCATGTTTAGTGATATAAAATGTTCCGTCTTTGTGTGCTTCTACAATTGGGAAACCAATCCTTGCAAGATCAGGAATAGATTCCCAGTCTCCAAGAAAATTACCACCTGAAGCTTGTCCGCCGCACTCGATTATATGCCCTGCAATTGTTCCTGCTGACATTTTATCCCAATCGTTCATATCCCAACCAAATTCATATATCATGGGGGCAAGAGTTAAACCTGTATCTGTTACTCTGCCTGTAATTACAATATCAGCCCCCTGTTTTAATGCTTCAACTACAGGTAAAGCACCAAAGTAAACATTTGCGCTTAGCATTTTATCTTTTATTGTTTCAGCAGTTTCACCCGTTTCCATATTCTTAAGCATTACACCTTCTTGAAGCAATGAATCAACATTATCAAGAATATTATCACCCATAACTACACCAATTTTCAAACCGCTGATACCAAGTTTTTTAGCAACTTCAAAAACTGCATCACGGCATGCTATTGGATTCACACCTCCGCCATTTGTTATAACTTTAAATTTCTTTTCTTTGAGTAACGGTAAAAGCCTTTCCATAAGAGGCGGAATATCTCTTGCATAACCGAAAGCGGAATTTTTTAATTTTTGTTTTTGCAGTATTGACATCGTTACCTCGGCAAGGTAATCCATCATCAGGTAATCAATCTGCCCTTTAGAAGCCTGATTTACGGGTGCATCAATTAAATCACCCCAAAATCCCTGCCCTGAAGCTATCTTAATAATATCTTTCATTAACCTTAATTTTTATTGTATTTACACAAATTTACCAAAAAAAGATGACATTTAAAATTATAAATCTTTTCCTAAAATAGCAGGTAAAAGTAATATACGAAAGAGGCAGTATAATAAGATTAAAAGCCAACAACCGAGTCACAAAGAAAAGAAACAGACTACAAAAGTCTTTTCTTTTATTGTATATCTAACAAATCCTTAACACTTAAATATAATATTATAAAGTTCATCAGACTTTTGTAGTCTTATATTTTTACTACAGAGTTATGTTTGTTAGGTTATTTTCCTTTTGTATAAAAAGTACACCTCTCCGATGTTTAATGAGAAGCGGAAAACTAAGAGAAATAAATTAACAAAAAGTTTTCAACAACTTTCAATCCCGCTAAGCAACTAATCCGCCGTGGCGGACAGGAAAGAACGGGACTACAAAAAGCAAAGAAAGAGATAGTCAAACGGAGGAACAGAGATTCATAGTAACAGAGAAGTCATAATTATTATTTATGAAGTAGTAGCGTCAAACCTATTGATGCCTGAACTGGCAAAGAAACTTTTTAATCATATTACAATCCCACAATGCACTCACCGAATAATTGTGGTAAACGTGAAATAATCGTGATTATTGAAAATGTAACTCTTCCCTATTTATTTCATGCTACTAAAATATTTGATTTGACAAAATCATATTATTTCAATATTTTACAATTACTTAAAGTGATTTTTTAAAATTAATAAAACATTATGATTACTTTGAAATATTTTTTCTTGATTAATTTAATCTCGTTGAGTTTGTTTGCACAAGGTATAGAATTTACTGAAAGCAATTGGCAATCTGTAAAGGATAAAGCTGCATCAGAAAACAAACTGATTATGGTTGATGTTTTTGCTGACTGGTGCGTTCCGTGTAAAAAAATGGATAAGGAAGTTTTCAAAAATGATGAAGTAGGCAAATTTTACAATACTAATTTCATCAATTACAAAATAGATGCTGAAAAAGGGGAAGGAGTTGATGTATCTAAGGAATATGACGTTATGTTCTTCCCTACAATTTTATTTGTAGATGGTTCAGGAAAATTAATAGATAAAAAAGTAGGATATATAGCTGCAAAAGAATTTATTGAAGTAGGCGAAAGTGTATTAAATCCCGAATTAAGATTATCTTCACTTCAGGAGAAATATCAGAAAGGCGAACGTGATTTTACATTTTTAAGAAACTACATTAATTCTTTAGGGATGTCTTATCAGGATAATGAAGCAGTTGTTAATGAATATTTCTCACTGCAAAGCGAAAACGAATTGATATCGAAAGATAATTTAGATATAATTTTAAAATATGTAAATAAACCAGAGAGTAAAGTTTTTCAGCATTTTTTAAAATATCATTCTAAATATACAGAGCTTTCGAATAACAAAACAATCAATGATAAAATTTTTAATACCTACGGTTACTATGCTTACATGAATTCACAGAGTTGGACTGAAAATGATTTAAAATCAATGTATGAAACAATTAAATCTTACGAAGTAGTTCTGCCTAAATGGTTTGAGATGCGAACATTATCGGGTTTCTATCAAGCAAAAGGCGACTGGAAAAAATATTTTACTGTAGTAAGTGAATATGTGAATAATCATTTTGATTATACCGATAAAGTTTCTGCTTCAAATTTGCTTAATGATTATGCGTGGACGGTTTATGAAAACATGAGCGACAAGAAATCTCTTAAGAAAGCCTCTAAATGGGCTAAGAAATCAATTGAGCTGAACGAAAACTATTACAATCTTGATACTTACGCTTGCTTGCTTTATAAACTCGGTAAGTTTGAGCAGGCAAAGTTATACTGCAAGAAAGCTATCAAACTTGGGAAAGAAGCCGGAGAAGATACTAAACCATCCGAGGAAATTTTGAAAAAAATTGAGGAAGAAGAATAGTAATGAAAAATCTTTCAAAAATATTATTTGTTTTCCTTATAACTTTCAATGTAATATTTGCAGATTCATGTAGTGATAGTAACTTAAAGAAAACTGTCTATTCACAAATAGATTCAACCAAGCCCAATCCGACCTCAAATGTAAAATTATTCGATACTATATGGATAGCATCAGTAGGAGATTTTATGTGCCATTCACAGCAATACACCGAAGCAAGAACTTCGGATGGATATGACTTCACTTACGTTTATACTGCAATAAAACCCTTTTTAAGCAGTGTAGATTTAGCATTTGGTAATCTTGAAACCGTAACTGCTGGTTCGGAGAATAGATTTACAGGATACCCGGCATTCAATAGTCCAGTTGAATACATAGATGCTTTAAAATATGCCGGCTTTGATGTTATTACTACATCCAACAACCACTCACTTGACAGAAGCTTTACCGGTGTTGAAAGAACTATTGATGCTCTGAAAGAACTAGGACTGCCTCATACAGGAACCTTTAAAAGCGAGGAAGAGCGTGATAAAATACTTATAGTAGAATCCAAAGGAATTAAAATTGCAGTACTGGCATATACTTATGGTACAAATGGAATAAAAGCTCCAGCCGGAAAGGAATTTTGTGTAGCCTACATTAATGAATCTGAAATGAAAATGGATATTGATAAAGCTAAAATGAATAATGTTGATAAAATCGCAGTATTTATTCATTGGGGCGCAGAATATCAACGTACTCCAAATTCATTTCAAAAACGTATTGCAGAGTTTCTTTTTTCAGAGGGTGTTGATATGATATTTGGTTCACATCCACATGTAATTCAGCCCATGGAAATAAGAACAGACCATGGTAAAACACAATTTATAATTTATTCTATGGGAAATTTTATTTCCAATCAGAGAAAGAAATATACCGATAGCGGTGTAATAGTCAGGATTCAGTTAATTAAAAATCTGAAATCAGGAGAGACTACTATTAATAAAATTGATTATACTCCAACATATGTAAGCACATCGGGAGGATTTAAGATTTTTCCAGTCCAGGAAGCAATCTACGCTATTGAAAATAATCTTGTAGATTCACCGGTTTATAGATCACAGGATTATTCAAGATTAAAACAGGTATGGGAAGAGACAACAGGTCATTTAACAAATTCAGATTTAGGAATTTATCCGTCAGATAGGATAGAGTAGATAAAGTTATTTGTTTTTAAAAATTAAAAATCCTCTCTCAACAGTAGGTGTTTCAAAACTACCAATATTAGACGACTCATCGAGTCGTCTCTATAATTTTTTGATTTTTTTCGTGTATAGACGACGACTTGCCACGCCTTCCAAAGTCATGGTCGGGTCTCTATAGTATTTTAGACAGACTCTTAATATCGGAGTTAATACATAAACATTAAGCGGTCAACTTGAATAATTATATTAAGTCGATACTATTACAAGGGTTTAACTAGGATAAAGATCATATTTTTGATACTGCCAAATCGTATTGTTTTAATAAATCATCAATAACTTCTTTCACGCTTTTAATTTCGTTTACAAGTCCGCTTGACTGCCCCATTTCAAGCAGACCTTCATCCAGATCACCTTCAAATATTCCTTTCATCTCTCGCTTACGCCCTAGCATTTCAGTCAATTCTTCATTGGTTGCACAAGCTTTTTCAGCTTTGATAACTTCTTCGGCAAATTTATTTTTAAATAAGCGAACGGGGATTAGATTTTTCATAATAAGGTAAGTATCTGAATCTTTTGCTTCAACAATTTTATTTTTAAATAATTCAGAGCTTGATGCTTCAACTGTAGCTGCAAAACGTGTACCAATTTGAACGCCTTCAGCACCAAGAGCCATACATGCTGCTATCTGTCTGCCATCAGCAATACCACCTGCTGCAATTACGGGAATTTCAAGAGCATCTGCAACTTGAGGTACGAGGCATAGAGTTGTAATTTCATCAATACCATTATGACCACCTGCTTCAAAACCCTCAGCAACAACTGCATCACAACCTGAATCCTGAGCCTTAAGAGCATGTTTCACTGAAGCAATGACATGAACAAGCGTAATTCCGCAATCTTTCAGATGTTTTGAGTGAAGTTTAGGGTTACCTGATGAAGTGAATATAATTTTCACTCCTTCATCAATTACAATTTTAATAAGTTCATCAACATCGCTTCGCATAAGGGGAATATTTACACCAAAGGATTTATCAATTCCTGTTTCTTTAAAATATTTCCTGAGTTTGCCAATATGTAGTCGGAGTAGTTCGGGTTTCATCGAGCCTGCGCCTATCAATCCGAGGCAGCCATTTTCTGATGCTGCTGAGGCGAGTCTCCAGCCTGATGTCCAAATCATTCCAGCCTGTATGATTGGGTACTCAATATCAAATAATTTATTTATGCGAGTTTGCTTCATTGTTTATTTATGTGTTTCAGAAGTTAATCATGACACGAATAAGTTTTATATCTCTTTTAACAACTTTATCATATCTATCAATGCTGATGCGGCTTCCCGTCCTTTGTTGAGCGAATCATTAGACGAGCGTTTTACTGCTTGATCTTCGGTATAGCACGTGAGTACACCATATGAAACAGGCATATTATATTCTAGGTTTAGCGTCATAATACCATTGGTAACTGCATTAGAGATATACTCAAAATGAGCGGTTTCGCCTTTTATAACTGCGCCAAGGCAGATTATTCCGCAATACTTACCAGACATACATAAATGCTTTGCTATTAAGGGAATTTCAAATGCGCCTTTTGTATGAATAACAATAATATTTTTATCATCAAAATTATATTCATGTAAATAATCAAGAGCACCTTTTAACAAGCCACTGGTTACTTCTTCATTAAAGCTGCTTACAACAATTGCAATTCTACCCGAAACTTTCCTGCCTGCTTTTTGTTTCTTTTGTTTTGCCATAATTTTTGTTAAACATTAAATAAACATTAAACCTAAAATAAAAATTTATAATTTAAATAAGCGGTTTTTCATTGCAGTTAATTTCTGTTCATTGATAAAATATCTGCCAAGAATAGAAGCATCATTAATTCTTCCGCCATGGAAATCGCTGCCGCCGCTCTCGAGTAGAAAGTACTGACTCGTAATATCACGGTAATACTCAATATCATAATCACTATGCGAAGGATGAATTACCTCAATGCCATCTATTCCGAATTCAATCATCTCAAAAAGTGAATTATTATGCCGCATATATTTACCTGGGTGAGCTAAGAAAGAAAGTCCACCGCACCTGTTAATAAGCTTGATTGCTTCTTTGGTTGATATGTTAGGCTTTTTAACATAGGCAGGCTTATCGTCGCCAATATATTTACTGAATGCATCATAATAATTGTGTACAAACCCGCCATCTATCAATGCAATAGCAATATGCGGTCTGCCAACTGAACCGTTACCTTTAACATGAGTAAGTACATCTTCCATCCTTACTGCCATATCAAGCTCGTTCAACTTTTCAACAATTTTTTGGGCACGCTTCATTCTTTCCTTACGGAAATTTTTAAGGTATTCTAAAAGCTCGGAATTTTTGTAATCAAAGTAGTAAGCAAGGATATGAGTTTCTTTACCATTATGCTCTGCGCTAATTTCAACTCCCGGGACAAGCTCCATGTCATAATTGTGAGCCATATCAGTAGCTTCATCAATTACATCAACATTATCGTGATCGGTAATAGCAATATGCGTTAAGCCGGCATGTTTGGCAGATTGGATTAATTCCTCGGGGGTATGGTATCCATCGGAAAAGTGAGTATGAGTATGAAGATCAGCTTTAACGTGGGAGTCAACTGTTTCCAAGTGGAATTGACTTATGCAGATATAAATGGCATAGTGGTATTGTGCCATTTAAGCCGTAATATGTAATTAGGCGCTAAATCCTGCGGTTTTTCTCCTTAAAACGAAGAATTTAAATAGGTTAATTGTACCGGAGGAGGGACTTGAACCCCCGACCTGCGGATTATGATTCCGACGCTCTAACCACCTGAGCTACTCCGGCTTAAAGCTATAAGTTTCAAATATGCCTAAAATTTGAAAATCATTCAAGGGAGAAGATTAGGATAAACAGCATCATAATTTCTCGCAAAGTCCTTCCTCCACTTCGTGGTTTAAGGCGTAGCGCTAAGACGCAAAGAAAATATTTCACAACAGAGAATCTGCGGAACAGAGAAGAAAAATTTTGTAAGAATTTCTTTAACTCTTGGCGTTCTTTGTGGTTTAATCTTCTAAATCCTTCCTGACTAAACTGACATTACGGCAGGCGCATCGCTCAGAATGACAACTACAATTTTTTAATCAGCTTCTTCATATCATTCTGTAATACGCTTTATTGAATAAAAGTTATACTTATTTTTATTAAAGTACCACTACTTAAATCATTTTTATTGTATATATTATTTAATATATTTAAAGAGAAATCAAATTATTATTATTTAGTTTTGATAAGTTTAGTTGATTTAAATAAAATTATTAAATGGAAACTTAAAGATTGCAATGTATTGTTAAACAACAATAGGTACAAATCTGTTATTTACTTAGGTGGTTTGGCTACTGAAATAGCTTTGAAAAGAGCAATATGTAATAGTTTTCAATTAAATCTTGGATACCCAGAATTACCAAACGAATTAAATTCCTATACTACATTAAGTTCTATAGGTGTAATCAAAATTCATCAGTTGAAAATCCATAATTTGCAGGATTTGCTTGCAATAAGCGGTTATTCAAGTAACATTGCTCAAAGATGTCCACAGGAATGGTTCTTAGTTAATACAATCTGGAATATTGATATCAGGTATAAAGCTAAAACATATAGGAAACTCACAACTCAAAAATTTTTAAAAGCTGTAAAAGTAATAATAAATAATTTATAATTATATGTCTATCAAAACTACATCAAGTATTCGCAGGACATCAAAAATTGGACGTATGAGCAATATATCCACAATAAAACATGAAGTTAGTTATTTAGTATATAATGTGGGAAATGTTTGGGTAGTAGCTAGTGAAAACTCAAATAAACCTTTATTTGTTACAGTTGACAGGAATAATGCAATTAAAGCTGCTAAAGAATTTGCATTTAAGAAAAAAACCGGTATTAAAATCTTTAATAAAGGGGGAGCAGTTATTAAAAAGATCAAAGCTTCTGAGATAGCAGCGTAAATAATTATATTTAATTTTTTGGCGGTTTTTTTTTATACTACAATTAAAATCCTTTCAATATCTCTTAGCGTTCTTTGCGGTTTAATCTTCGTGAAAATGTTTGTGCATATTTGTTAAAAATCTTAGTGTACTTAGTGACTAAGTGGTGGCAGGTTTTTTTAAAATCTGATAAATTTGATTAATCTGATAAATCTTATTAATCTTACAATTTTTTTATTAAAGCTTTCATATCATCCGGCAAATCGCTTTCGAATCTAATTGGTTTACCTGTTATAGGGTGAGTGAATCCAAGTACTTTTGCGTGCAATGCCTGTCTTGGCATAAGCTCAAGCAGGTTATTGATGCGTGCCTTTATGTTTGAAGATAATTGTACGCCATGCGGAGTCGTACCGTCGTAATCAATATCGCCAAATACAGGGTGCCCCATTGAATGCATGTGAACTCTGATTTGGTGTGTACGTCCTGTATGCAATCTAAGTTTAACGAGTGATGTGAAATCATATTCCTTTATTACTTCGTAGTCAGTAATCGCATTTTTACCGCCTTCGATAATAGCTACCTTCTTTCGGTCTTTCGGATTTCTGCCAAGCGGTTTTTCAATCCTCCCCTTCTTTACTTTAAAGTGACCCCAAACAATTGCATGGTACTCACGCTCAATATCGTGCTTGCTGAATAATTTAGAGAGCTTCCTCTGTGTCTCTTCATCCTTGGCAACTACCATTATTCCCGAAGTTTGTTTATCAAGCCTGTGGACAATACCCGCACGCTCATCGCCGCCATCATCTTCATCACCGTTTAACCTGGGGAGCTTATCAGCCAATTCGCCCATGTAAAACATCAATGCGTTAACAAGAGTACCGGAATAATTTTTATATGCCGGGTGAGTTACCATTCCTGCCGGCTTGTTAACTATCATCAGGTAATTATCTTCGTAAATAATATCAAGAGGGATATTCTCAGGTTTAACATCTTCTTTATCGGGTAAATACGGAAGGATTATTTCGATAGAATCATTTGGCTGTACAACGTAATTGGCTTTTATTTTTTTGCCGTTCACTTCAACACAGCCTTCTATCATGGCATTTTTGATCTTTGTACGGGAAGAATTTTCAATATGATTTGCTAGATATTTATCAATTCTTAGTTTCGACTGTCCCGCCGGGACCTGTATCAGCATTTTCCGTTGTATCTTCAATTTGGAAACTTTCTGTTAAAGAATTGTTAAAATCCTTGTTTTTAAAATCTTCGGGATGATTTTGAATAGAATTTTCTTCAAGTATTATCTTATCATCTTCAATTGGATACTCGCCATCAACAGGAGGTGATACATGAGAGCTATCAGGTGTCTTATTAGGTTCAAGTGTCTTGAAAATCCTGTTATGGAATAACAGTATAATAAAGAAACCAATTGATACCGATACATCAGCAATATTGAAAATAGGCCATGTAGTATAAGTTCGCCCAAATATGGTGAAATCCCAGAACTCGACATGCATAAAATCAACAACTTTGCCCTTAAAATAGGGCGCATAATTATAAATTACTCCATAAAATGTTCTATCTATCAGGTTACCAATAGCACCTGCAAGAATAAGAGATAAGGGAAGCCTGATGAGTATCCCGTCGTTTCTGTGCTTGTAAATATAAAAAAAAATAAACAATGAGGCAACGATAGTGAAAATTGTGAGGAATACTTTGGGACCTATATCAATACCAAAAGCCATTCCTGGATTTTCAATAAAAGTTAGCCTGATAATATCACCAATAAGCGGTTTTGATGAGCCATATTGCATACCCTGTATATCAATTCCAAGCGACTCAATTTTAATGCCTTTTACCAATAGTTTTGTTAACTGGTCAAAGATAACAACAATTAGCGTAATAAATAATACTTTCAAATTTTTTTCCTATAATTTTGTTGTTGGTGAAAAACACCAACAACGGGGAAAATCTGTTCAAAGATAACAACGATAAGCGTAATAAATAATACTTTCAATATTTGTCCTTTATTTCCTTAACTGAAAAACTTTAGAATTATAGTAGAAGTTTCTCAACCGGAAAAATTTTGTTTGCAATTAATACAATGTGATGTAATAGGCACAGCTTCAAGCCTTGCTTTGTTGATATGTTTACCGCAAGATACACACAATCCGTATGTTTTTTTAGCAATTCTTTCAAGTGCTTTTTCAAGATAGAACAGGTGCTTTTCATCCCTTTGAATCAGCATGTAAGCTTTCTGGCGTTCCATTTCATCACTGCCCTGCTCAGCCATATGCATAGAAAATGTTGAATTATCACCAACATACTCGCCTGTGTTCTCATCAACAATTGATTCACGCAGTTTCCTTGCATTTTCAAGTATCTCAGTCCTTTGCTCAATTATCAGATCTTTAAAATATTGCAGTTCCTTATCATTTAGATATGTTACTTTTCCGTTTGCTTTCATCATGATATCTTCAGATACATCAATAACATTTTTTTTACCTTTAGCAGTTCCTTTTTTACCATTTGAAGTTTTACCTTTTAATGTTTTTGACTGTTTTGGATTTACTAATTTAGATGGTTTTGTGATTTTCTTTTTAGCGCTTGTTTTTTTTGCACTTTTTACTTTTGCAGTTTGCTTCTTTGTTTTCACTTTACTTTCAGCCATAATGTGTTCCTCTGCTTAATTATTCTGCTCATAATAGAGCAAATATGCTTTATAAATTAAATTTTTTCTACAAAAACTTTGCAGTTTCTGCCGTTTATATTTATTTCCTCGTAACCGTTAATTATCTCATTACTTACAGAAACTAACTCAACAGCCATTGTTTGCTCAGATATGTATTTCTTCTGCGCGGATATAATTCCATTCAGCTCTTTATCGGCAAGATAATTTATTTTTATCCTGTCATTAACATCCATCATGCGTTCTTTGCGGATATTCTGCACCTTGCTTACAAATTCACGCGCTATGCCTTCTGTTATCAATGCCTCATCAAGTGTTGTATCTAAAGCAATTGTTAAGTTATCCTGTGATTCTATCACCCAGCCTTCGATGTTCTCTGTCTGTATCAAGAGGTCATCTAAAGTAAAATCATATCCTCCGTAGGAAGTTTTTCCATCGGCAATAACCTGATTAATGTTTTCCTGTGGAAGCTCAATTGCCATTTGCTGAACTTTTTTTACTTCCTTACCGAATTTTGGTCCGGCAACTTTAAAGTTAAGCTTGGCACTGCGCCTTATTAAGCTGCTCCCTTTATCAATGAACTTAAGCTCTTTAATATTTATTTCCTCAAGAATAATATCCTTCATCGTTTCAATTGCTTCGCGCTGGGTATCATCAGTTATAGCAATCAATATCTGTTTTAACGGCTGTCGTGTCTTCAGGTCATTTTTAACACGCATAAACCTTGCAAGTGATACAATCTTTTTTGCAAGATCCATGTTATAATTCAGCTCGGCATCAATTTTTTCTTCAGAGGTGGTAATATAGCTTAAATGAATTGATGTTTCACCAGTTAGATTTCGGTATAATTCTTCGGTAATAAACGGAGCAATTGGCGAGATCAGTTTCATTAGCCCGGTCAATACTTCAAATAATGTCTGATATGCAGAAAGTTTATCCTGCTTGCTTTCGGGAGAGCGGAATCGTTTCCTGTTACGGCGAACGTACCAATTTGATAGATCATCAATTGTAAAATCACTTAGCACCCTTGCAGCTTTTGTTATCTGGTAACCATCCATCAGGTCAATATATAACGCCTTCGTTTTTTCGAAAGCTGAAATTATCCACCTATCAATTTCAGATCTATCATTTAAAGGAACAATTATTTTCGTCAGGTCTTCTTTTGTTACATTCAATAGATTACAATACAGCACAAAAAATCTGTAAGTATTAATTAAAGTATCAAAGAATTTATTTCTTACTTCAACCAGGTCATCTTCACTGAATGTCTTTGGACGCCAGGGCGGAGATGAACTGATGAGATACCAACGCAGAATATCAGCACCGTACTTATCCATTATATCAAACGGGTTAACAATATTGCCAATGTGTTTTGACATCTTTCTGCCATCAACATCAAGTATCAGGTCGTTTACAATAAGATTCTTATACGCTTTATCATTAAATACAAATGAACCAATAGCGTGCATTGAATAGAACCATCCTCTGGTCTGGTCAACGCCTTCGGCAATGAAATCAGCGGGATAATTACGCTCAAATAATTCCTTATTTTCAAATGGATAGTGGTGCTGTGCAAACGGCATTGAGCCTGAATCATACCAGGCATCTATGACTTCGGTAACACGTGCCATATCCACTTCGTATTTTTCTGACCTTATCTTTAATTTATCTATGTAAGGTTTATGAAGATCAAGCTCCATACCTTTTGGATAAACTTCATCATAGTTCACAGCTTTTGCCTTCAACTCTTCTATTGAGCCAATTGCTTCATAATGCATTTTTCCATCAATTTCTGCGCCCCAAATTGGCAGCGGAGTTCCCCAGTATCTATCACGGGAGAGCGCCCAGTCACGGTTCTCTTCAAGCCAGTTGCCGAATCTGCCTGTGCCGGTTTCAGGAGGAAACCAGTTAATTTCATTGTTCAGTTCTATCATTCGCTCCTTGTAGCTTGGAGTATTGATGTACCAGCTTTCACGGGCATAGTAAAGCAAAGGTGTATGACAACGCCAGCAATGCGGGTATGAGTGAACGAACTTTTCTTTTTTGTAAAGCTTTTTTTCTTCCTTAAGCTTTAATATTATATCGTCATCGGCTTCTTTTACAAAGCGACCTTTAAAATCGGTGATATCATTAGTGAATTTACCGCTCTTATCAACAGGCTGCAAGATGGGTAAGCCATACTTGCGCGATATTTGGTAATCATCTTCGCCAAATGCGGGGGCAATGTGCACAATGCCTGAGCCATCTTCAGTAGTTACAAAATCACCAAGCGTAACATAAAACGCTTTTTCTTCAAGCTGGATGTAAGGCATAAGCTGTTCATACTCCACGTGCTCAAGCTCACTGCCTGTTACTTCGCCCAGAATTTCATAATCTTCTTTAATAACAGCTAAGCGATCTTTTGCAAGAATAATTTTTTCGCCTGTATCCTTAAATTGAATCTTGGCATAAGTAATATTGGGACCTACTGCCAAAGCTACATTTGAAATTAATGTCCATGGTGTAGTTGTCCATACAAGAAAACTAAAACCATCAAAACCATGTCCTTCTTTTATTTTGAATACAACATAAACTGATGGATCTTTTACATCTTCATATCCTTGAGCAACTTCGTGAGTCGAGAGCGGTGTTTCGCATCGCGGACAGTATGGCTGTATCTTATATCCTTTATAAATTTTTTCGGCATCAAAGAATTTCTTCAATGACCACCAAACGGACTCAATGTATTCATTCTTATAAGTTACATACGCATCTTTTAAATTGACCCAGTAACCCATTCTTTCAGTCAGGTCTTCCCATTCCTTAAGATATTTGAATACAGAGTTACGGCACGCTTTGTTGAACTCAGCGACGCCAAGCTTTTCGATATCATCCTTTGATTTTATACCCAGTGCTTTTTCAACTTCAATTTCTACCGGCAGACCTTGAGTATCCCATCCGGCTTTGCGATAGACTTGATAACCCATTAAAGTTTTGTAGCGGCAGATAAGATCTTTTATTGCTCGTGATATTACGTGATGAATGCCGGGCTTGCCGTTTGCTGTGGGCGGTCCTTCATAAAAAGTGAAAGTAGGTTTGCCTTCGCGGGTAGATATACTTTTACCGAATATATCATTAGCATTCCAGTAGGCTATTACCTCTTTTTCAAGTGATGCTTGATTTATTTTATCTGGAAATTCTTTAAACATTATTTACTCTTGTCATTCCCGCGTAGGCGGGAATCCATATCATAATTTTGCATGGTAATCTATTGTTAAACAGCAACTTATAATTAAAATAAACTTAAATATATGATAATTTTAAGGCATTTACAATGAATAATTAAATATTGAGAGCAAACGAAGTTTGATCGAAATCTACACCTGCCTTTGGCACGGCCGCTTGCGGGATAGCGTATTTTGTGAGTTTTTACAATGATTAATAAAATGATTATGTGCTTTAAATAATTAAAAAATTCTTACAAAATGTGCGATACCTCCCTATCTATTTTATTCAATTGTCGGCAGGCTTTCAGCCTACGGCATCGTGAATATATCTATGGCATTTGGCTATAAATGTGCAATCACTACGTGATTGATTATTATTTTATTGTCATCAGGCTTCCATCTTCCCATGCCTTCGGCTTGGCAAACGGGATTGATTATTATTAATAATATTTGATTTTGACCACGTAGTGGTCAAACGTTTATAGCTATAGGAATACGAAAACACACGACGCCATAGGTGTCGAACATACATGGCAATATTAATATTATGGAGCATTTGCAATTGGAGACGCCCCAGCCTTTCCTTTGGCAAGGCGTGGCGGGCGTCTGTACAATGGATTATAAAACATTTGGAGAACCGTGCCCGGTCTACGACTCTTCGAGTCGAAGACTCGTAGAGTGTAGCGATTCATCGCTACAGTTTTGGGTGTCCGAAGGACTTCTAACAAATGGGATAACCTGAACTATTGCTTTAAATATAACATTTACTTAAGTTTGTGTATTGCGTAAATCTAACTGCACAATAAAGATTTAAATATATCACGCGTTATGTAAGTAGGGGGATTAGTACGTTAACTACGGGTTAAATCTTTTTTTGTTAAAAATAAAATATTATTATGGCTTTAATTTCAAAGTCGGACGTTAATATAGAGTTATGGAAAGACCATGCTAATCAAGCAGCTTCTAATGCTATTATTGAATTAAAAAGTTTGATTAGCAAGATTAAACATCTCGATGTGGTTGAACTAGGGAGGTCTGAAGATAGAGCTATAGCCCCAGTTGCTAGTGATGGAGGAGAATGTCGTTTAATTGCTCAACCTTTTGGTTTTGACATTATTAGGGTTGCAGATTCAGAAGGAACTGTATATGCTGAACATGTTATATCTCTAACAGAAGAACCATTTGCAGCATCACAAAAATTATATCATGAATCTAAATTATTGCAAGATTTTTGTGAAAGGATAAACGTAAAATGGGAAGACTTATCATTCTACATACCAAGACGGGAAACAACCGATGAATCTAGGATAACAACAGAAGAAATGTTACCCGTAATAAGAGACATATTGGAATGGGCTGCTTTGGTTGAATTAGCTGCTAATTCTAGGCCATTTAAAGTATTACTTTTGAAAGATGGTGCATTAAAGACAAGAAACTTAACTGTAAAAGCATTTCCAATGCTAAGGGAATATTTAAAACAGAGATACATAGCCGATGGAACCCTAGTTGCTGGCATTTCAAAGGATTCAATTATATTGAATAAACTATACTTAGCTATCAAAGCAATTGGGCTATTAAATCGAAATACACCTTGTTTCGTAAATATACCAAATGATATATTATTAGACATATATACTTGGGGTGCTACCTATCTGAATGCCCAATCATTTGCAACTACAACTATTTCAAAACTCGCTACCGGCAAATCAAGGATGTATGTTGTAGACGTAGCAGATTTTATGTCGGATACTGATAAAAAAATTGCTTTAGAGATTTTGAGCACTCATAGTGAAATTACATTTAAAATGATAGGATATCCTCAACAATTATTAAGAGCGCATGAGTATGCTAGCATTTCCAGAATCGACCATAGTGTAGTTACAAAAATATTAAAAGATAAACTAATTGAATTTGCTGGTAGCGAAATTACAGAAACTTTATTAAACGAAATGTATTTAGGCAAAGGATTAGAGCCTGGAGGAATAAGATGATTTTATACAAAGAAGAATTAGGAAGAACACAAAGTATATCACAATCGACAAGACAATTTTATGTAGATGTTTTAATTCCATTTAAAGATGTTGTCCATCCAAAATTTGGAGAATTCTTGTTGGTTAAAACAAGTGAAGTAGAAGCTGGAATATTAAGAGTTACTTCGACGATTCCTGCTGGTCAATTAAAATCACAATCTGGGGATGAATACCAAGTTGCATTGGCAATAAAGAAAACTGACTTACCAGATTATATCAAAAGCGAACATTTATGGTATGTTTATAAATGTATGATTTTAGGAGCAATAAAGTTTGAAGAGCAAAAATTAAGTTTTTACCCAGGAATTAGGAAAGCTCCATTTCTAGGTCTTAATGTGAACAGACCATCAGACGATGTTCTAAAATTTTTAGCTAATATTGGCACAAATCTTGACTCTCCAATTATAGGCAAGTTGTCCCTTGGGAATGATCTAGCATTATTGAATAACGGGGACGAAGTAAGTGTAAAATTTGATTTGACACGTTTGATAAGCAAGAGAACTTTTGTTTTTTCAAGAGCCGGATATGGTAAATCAAATTTTGTAAAACTGTTAACTACAAGATTGAGAGAACAATTAAATACGGGTAAAGAAAAATGTGGAATATTAATTTTTGACCCCGAAGGCGAATATGCATACATGACAAAGAGTGGAACACCAGGTTTTGCAGATATAAAAGCATTTAACGAAAATCTAGTTGTCTTTACAAATAGACATATAAAAGATGAATTTTACAAAAAATTCATAGGTGGCGTAATAAAACTTGATTTAAGAACTTTAGACCCAAGAGAAATATCAGATATTCTATTTGTAAGTTCAACTTCTGATGCACAATGGAAGAGTATTTTAAACGCATTTGGCGGTAGAAATATCAAATGGTGGAGATATTTAATTGACCAGTTAACAAAAGGCGAATCACCGAATGTTGACTTCTACAAAGAAAATTTAAAAATCTTAGAGAATTTTTCAGCTTGGAGTTTCTATGCATTCTTTAACAGATTAAGAAAAATAATCCAACAATTACATAGCCCCGAAAGCACTTTGATGGATCAAGTATTGTATCATTTAAAATTAGGTAATGTTGTAATTTTAGATATATCTATTTTATCAGATTCAATTGCTGGCCACATAATTGAATTAACTTTGAAAAAGATATTTGAATTTAACCAGGAAAAATACATTGCTGAAGATGAAAATGAAATGATTAATACAATTATAGTTATAGAAGAAGCTCAAAACAGTCTTGGCAAAATATCATCTGATGACTTATCCCCAGTAGTACGTTGGGCTAAAGAAGGAAGGAAATACAAACTTGGAGGTATATATATTACTCAACAACCATCAGCAATTCAAGAAGAACTTCTTTCACAAGGAGACAATTTTTTCGCGATGCATTTGATAAATTCTAAAGATTTAGCTGCATTAAATAGAGTTAATTCTCATTTTTCAGAGGATATATTAACATATTTAGTCAGTGAGCCCATTTTAGGTAATGCTTACTTTTGGTCAGCTCCATATCAGCCATACATAATTAGCGTAAAAATTGATCAATTTGATAAAGATATTGTTTTGTTGTCAAACATAGAAAAGAAACTGCCAATTAAGAATGCAATAGATCTTCATAAAAATACTGTACAAGATATTGTTAGAGAATTCGCAAAAAGAGTGAGAGAAGGGAAAGGTTTATATAGAGTTGTAGATGACAGTCAGTCACTAAAAAGATTTACGAGAGGTCGAAGAGCATTGGCAATTAAGCTATACTTTGCTAGAATATTATTGGGAGAAGTATTAGACTCATTTAAAGGATTCGAACATTTTTTAGAGATTACTGATGGTAAAAAAATTGCCTCCGAAAGTTTTACTTTGGATAAATTTATTCAATTGGGTTGGTTATTGAGTAACTCAATGATTATGTTAAAGCATTACGGTGGTAGAAATGCTAGTAAAAACGCTGAGTTTTGGTTACTTGATAGTGAAAACGTTAAACCAGGTGATAATCTAAGTGGTAATTTAATTCCAATATTGGATAATAAGAAAGTAAATTATGATCTCTTTACCGAAGATCAAGAAGAAGATGCTGTGGACACTGAATAATGTCCAATAAAATATGGCAAGAAATACGAAGCGAATTATTAGAAATTGATTATGCTTTATCTAATACAAAAAAAGATAAATCTAACTACAGAAAAATTCAAAAAAATGCTACTCAAGAATTTAAAAACAAAATAATTAATTCCTTTGACAAAAATCCATTTTATTACAAAAAATTTTTCATCCATGCTAGAAATCTAACACCTTTTAGAATTAAACCGAGACTCGTTTCAATTGATAATAACTCAGAACATTCAGACTTATATAAAGCTGCAACTATGTTTTGGTCAGTACCAATAACAAGTGGATATGGTAGAAGAATAAAATTTCTTATTTTAGACGATTATCATGAAACTGTGCTAGGAATATTAAGCATTATGGATCCAGTTTTCAATTTAAATCCTAGAGATAAATGGATTGGTTGGGATTTAGAACAAAAATATGAAAAATTAAAATCTGTAATGGATTGCAATGTGTTGGGGGCTGTACCTCCTTATAATTCATTACTTGGTGGTAAACTAGTAGTATCTTTAGCTTTTTCAAAAGAAGTACGAAAAAGTTTTAAAAATAAATATAAAGATAAAATTAGTATTATCAGCAAAAAGAAACATGATGGAATTTTGTCTCTATTAACTGTGACATCAGCTTTAGGTAGATCTTCGATATATAATCGTGTAAAATTGCCTTGGGGTCAAAAGGCGATAAGCGTGGGGTATACAAAAGGAAATGGAGTATTTCAAATCCCAAATGATTTATTTTTAAAAATGAGGCAAGCTTTATTATTAGATAATCATAAATATGCTGACGGTTTTAAATTTGGTCAAGGTCCTAATTGGAAAATGCGTGTTATCAGAGTTGTTTTAGGCAAATTACAATTAGGTAGGCTCATTAATCATGGTATAGAAAGGGAAATTTTTTTATTACCTTTAGGGGACAACGTCCAAAATTTCCTAACATTAAAGAATAAAAAATTTCGAGGATTTACAAATACCTCAGATGACATTTCGGAATTTTGGAAAGAAAGATGGGCATTGCCTAGATATTCAAGATTAGATGAAAGTTTTCAACATATAAATGCGAAGAATAGGTATTTAGAAAGAATTAAAGAGTCTATTACCTCTTCTAAAAATATAAAAATATACTCTGCAATATAATTATTTTTTTAAAACATCATCTAGTTCTGCAATTTTTCTTTAGATTATTATTAAGTCAAGCTATCCCTTTTGATAATTATCAATCCATTTCACACCATTTCACCCCACCTCCCACACAAACAGGTCATTCGGGGTGTTTAAGGGACCCCACCCAGCCCTCACTTAGAATCAAGTCTTGCAGCCCAAAGGGGAGGGAGTAAAAGCAAAATCCCCGACTAAAATTTACGATGGAATAAGATTTCGAATAATTGTGGATTAAATATTACTTGTAAATATGCTCCCCACGTGTCTGCGACAGTTCTTCGACTTTTTAAAGGGGACTAATTTTACACCTCACACACAAACATTTCAATTGCCGGAGGAGTCAGGAACTCTGCGAGTAAAGGGGAATTTCTTCAATGCAATATTGATAATACCAAAAAAACTACAATAATTATCAATTAAAATGTTGTGCGTTTTATGTTTAAAGATTTATGTTTAATTTATAATAATTAAACGGAACCACGCTCATCCATTCCGCGTTTTTAATAATAAATCACAAGCTCCACAGCAAGGAAAGCCTATTTAATGGTCATTATCATCTTTTTTATTATCCAGTGGTACACTTCAATCTTCTCACAGAGCTTCTTACAGCACAGATATGCAGCACACAGGTCATTTAAAATGAACAAATTCTGGGAAAGATTTTTTTATGTATTCGCTTTCATAACACAGGGCGCAACTTATATGAGTCCAAGAGCATATGCACTTATGCACAGAATGCATCACGCTTATGCCGATACACCAAAAGATCCGCACTCACCAATGAACCATAAAAACCTGTTTGGTATGATGGAAAATACCAGGAAAGTCTATACACAATGCTATTGGGAAAATATTGAAATTGAAAAACGCTTTAAGAAAGACGTGCCTGATTGGCAATGGTTTGATAACTGGGCAGATTCACGCTGGATAAAAGTTCTGTGGATACTTGCTTACATAGCATTTTATGTAGTTTTTGCAACTGCATGGTGGCAGTATTTACTTCTTCCGATGACAATATTAATGAATCCCGCTCACGCAGTAGTAGTTAATTGGTATGGTCATAAAATTGGCTACAGGAATTTTAAACTTAAGAACACATCAACAAATCTGTACCCGTTTGATATATTTTTCCTTGGAGAGAGTTATCATAATGATCATCACAGGAACCCTGCAAGTATAAATATGGGTGTAAAGTGGTATGAGTTTGATATTACATATTATATCATACTTGCATTCAGTAAAATTGGTATTGTAACGCTGCAGAATAATGCCCATAAAATTGAGCATGAAAAGGATCTTGGTCTTGCGGATAGTATTATAAACTAAACCATGATTTTCCTGATTAAAGGATTTCCTGATGTCTGAACCATGATTTTCCTGATTAAAGGATTTCCTGATTGACACTTATACTTTTGAACAATATTATGAGCTACGCTCATATGTCAGGTTTCCATAAAGGCAGGCAAACCTGACATTACAGTAAAAAGTACACAGACAGGAATGTCTGTGCTACTAATATCTTCCACCTCTTGTTTTCTGTAAGTCTAAAAACATCTTTATTTGAATAAAAGTCTTGTTAATGAGTTAGCGTTTTTTAGTAATTCGGGGTGCGCAAATGCAGATAACAGGAGGGATTCAGTAAATTTTATTTTGCTGAGTCCTTTAAGACTGGTTTTTCAGTTTGTTTTGTATCATTTTGTTTTTGGTCATCTTCTTTTTTCTTACAGTTCATACAGATTATTCTCTCATTCTCTCTTGCTTTACGGCGGGTAACTTCGAGCACATCTTCTTTGCATGATTTCAGTGAGCCGCAATCACGCTCGGTATGGTATGTTTTGGCGGAATTGCTTGAGCATACATATACAATATCATTATCACCCGGCATAGGAGGCGAGTCCTTTGAGCAGGAAAAGAATAAGAAAGCTAAGAATATGGATATAATTAATATTTTCATTTTAAAATTATTAGTCTAAGGTCATAAAGATTTCGCTTCGCTCAACTTGCCTTTGACCTACTTTACAAGAAGCATTCTTTTTGTTTCAGTGAATTTATCTGTTGTTAATTTGTAGAAATACACTCCCGATGTAAATTTTGATGCATCAAAATCAACTTCATACGTACCGGGTGAAAGCTGTTCATTTACCAATGTTTCAACTTCACGACCAAGTAGATCATAAATTTTTAATAAGACCCCCTCTCCGTCTCCCCCTGACAGGGGGAGATTAAGTGGGGGTATTGCAAACCTAATTTTTGTTACAGGATTAAACGGATTTGGATAATTTTGAGATAAAGAATAATTTTTAGGTATTTCATTTCCTATTGGTTCAATACCAATTGGGGCACCATTTCCGGTATGCAATATTACCGGGATATTGTTTGCACTAAAATCTCCTCCAGTAAAATACCATTTATTTTGATCTATTAGCTTAGAACCGATTAAAATGAGTCCGGTATCATTGAAAGTTCCTTCAATCCAGTTATTACCATAATTAGTAGTCTTCGCAATAAATTCTTTATACTCAAATGTTGAGAAATATTTGGTTCCATAAATAAAAGCAGTACCTGAACCTGTAACAAAACTAACACCATGTACATCTACATCATAAAACCTATTGATTAGGCTCCAGTTTGCACCGGCATTAGTAGTTTTATAAATACTTCCTGTTGCCTGTTGTATAATCGGGTTAGAAATACTTACAACTAAACCGGTTGAAGCATTAGAAAAGCTGATGCCTGAAAAATCCTTAATTTGCATAAAGACCTGTCTATTCCAGCTATTCCCTGCATTTGTTGTTTTCAGGATAACACCTCTTGCAGTATCATTAACTACATCAAACCCAATAGCAAAACCTGTGTTGATGTTCTGGAAAAATACATCAGTTACACTATTTATATTTTCAGGCATTATTAATGCAGTCCATGTTAAACCTGCATTTGTAGTCTTAATTACACCATCGTTTACGCCGCCTGAGTAATTATATGAAGCGGCTGCGTAACCTGTTACATTATTTACAAAGTCCATCCCTAAAAGGTAATAAACGTTTGATGGAAGCACTCCATAAGGCTGCCAGGATTGACCGGAATTAGTTGATCTCATAAATAAGCCTTTATAATTATCAACCGCAAAACTATTTACTGTTCCTATAGTTCTAAGAGTACGTTTATCATACTTAGATGGATCAACTGGATAATTCATTAATATAGTATTATAGGCTCCAGTACAATAACCCGTTGAATTATCTATAAATTCAATATCAACAATAACCCTGCATGAATCCGGCACCATTGAAGCCTGCCAGTTCGTCCCTCCATTGGTAGTATATGCTCCCCTGCCGAAAAAACCGGAATTTAAAAACACACCTCCTGCAATACCAAGCTGTGTATTCGGGAAATCAATTGTTAAGTAATAGCTGGCATTGGCAGGTGTTTGCTGATATACCCATTGAGAAAAAATGCTGCTATGAGTAAATGTGAATGAGGCAATGAGAAGTAAAATGAATGTTTGCATAATTACTCCTAAAAAGTTTTATTTATCAAATTATGATATTTGATAAACCAAATATATATACAAAACAAAGATTTAAAAATCCAAATAATAAAAAATATTTTACTAAAACCCCTGATAAATTGGGACTGTTGATTATATTGCATATAAGCCAAAATGATACCTTAGTTTTTAAGCATTATAGCATAATATTTATAGATTGTTAAGTCCATTTTAATTTATATTTTTGTAAGATGATAAAAACAATTAATAAAGTAACATATGCAAGGAAAACCCCTGCAAAGATAAACATTGGTTTGAGAGTACTTTCGAAACGAAAAGACGGCTATCATAACCTTGAGACGATATTTTATCCGGTAAAAATATATGACGAAGTAAAAGTAATTATAGAAAAGCTACCCGATTCAATTAAGAATAATATCATAAAAGTAAACACTCAACCACAAAGCAATATTTCGGGTAATAAAAATATTTGTTATAAAGTTGTAGAATTATTTATGAATGAATTCGGTATAGAAGAAAAATACAGTATTACAATAAATATCAGGAAGAAAATTCCAATTGGTGCGGGATTAGGAGGTGGAAGCTCTGATGCTGTATGTGTGTTAATGATACTTTTAAAATATTTTAAGATAAAATGGAAACCGAATGAGACCTTACCTTCCTCCCTTTACGGGGTTAAAGCGTGGCACTTCGCTCAGGATATAGGCAGTGATGTACCATTCTTTTTATTGGGCAAACCTGCATATGCAGAAAAGAAGGGAGAAAAACTTACTCCTCTTCCAAAGTTTAGAGTAAAAGGAAAGATTTTACTTGTCAATCCCGGGATACATATTTCAACCCCATGGGCTTTTAAAGAGCTTGGTATAAAGGGTAAAAAGAAAAAATTACTGAATAAAATTCATAAGTTTGATTTGAATGACCAAAGAATAATGATAAATGATTTTGAGAGAGTTGTTTTTAAGAAATACCCGCAAATTGAGAAGATAAAATATGATATGTATAGTATGGGAGCCAATTTTTCCTTAATGAGCGGAAGCGGATCGACTGTATATGGAATATTTAATAATGCAAGAATAAAAACTGCGGGAAAATATTTCAGGGCAAAGAAATATAAGGTCTTTGTAAGTTAGGGCAACTATTTAATACTTTATTACTCTTTCGCAGTGTCCTTTTCAAGAGACACTGCGGAAACTAAAAAGTTAGCGATATTATTTAATTTCAGCAGAGTCCTCTTCGAGAGACACTGCGGGAACTAAGTCCTCTTTGAGAACAGCATGAGCAGTCAGGAACACTGCGGGAATTGCCAATAGGCTAATTTTATAGAACTAAAAATTTACAGATACATTAAATGTTGGAATCTGTTTAATTTGATAAGTATAAGGTGAAGTTCTGTTTTGCATTCTGAAACCAGTTTGAATTTTAATTTTGCTGTTATATGATGAAATTACCCATGCAGCATCAGCAGCACTTAAAATATGGTTTAGAATTGCAGTAATAGGACCTATCTTGGAATAATCGTAAAAATCATTCGCTTTCTGACGCTCAATAGCATAATTGATAAATATGGGGTCGCGGTATGTTTCATACCAATAAGCACCCTGATTTTTAGTAGGCACGTTAATCAGGTTCGTCCATCCAGCCTGAAAATTCTGGTATTTACCAATTAATTCATAATACTGCTGAGAGCCATATTCAGGCATAGTATGCGAAAAATTTGCGCGTTCACAAACCATTATCTGTTCACGCAAAATATCCCTGTTGGGTTCATCAGGATTTATTCCACTGCTTTCATTAAATCCTTCATTCTTAAGCCAGCGGGCATATGTTCTAACATCCCAATATTGGTTTGCATAAGCAACGTATTCATCTTCTTTTGTTTTTCCTTTGCTCTGAAAATAAGCATAAGTTGCCCATGCCAATACTTCAACTCCAAAGAATATCCCTGCCTTAAGATAATTTTCACCATAAAATTCTCCAGCACCCGGCAATAACACAGAAAGCAGAACACCAAGTCCAACTGATTTTTTCTTTTTCTTTGAAACCTGCATATTAGATTCAGCCCCAAGAAAAATGTTTTCAGGAGTATTCAACACTTCAAGATAAAGCTTGTTAGAATGTGAAATCACCTTATAAGGGGTTGTGTTGATTTTGTCTTCAATAATAAGAATTTTGTTTTTTTCCTGTTTGCCAAGAATAAGTTTTTGTTCATTTAATTGCTGCGCAAATATTGAAGAAGAAATAAACATCACGGCAATAAATACAGATAAGAATACTGATACTTTGATTTTCATAATTTATTAATAATTTACTTTGGATAAAAATAAAGCGTTAGAAGGTACATATTGTGTCTTTATCTGATCTCCTTTTTTGAATTTTTGAATAAATTCATTTAAACTCATTTTTCCTGAAGAAACTTTAAGCATAGCCCCAATAATAGCCCGCACCATTGAATGAAGGAACCTGTTTGCAACAATTTTAAATTCAAGTACACCATTTTTTCTTTTAATAATATCTACTTTCATAACATTACAGTTAAAATGATGTTTATCTGTTTTGTTTTTGCAAAGTGACTTAAAAGAATGCAAACCACTAATAACTTTGCAAAAATCTTTAGCTTTATCCAGATCAATATCATATTTGATAAAATACAACTGTTCTCTATCTATCGCTTTTCTGAACCTTGTTATCTTGTAAATATATTCCCTGCTTTTAGCAGCAAATCTTGAATTAAAATCATCAGGTACTAATTTCAATTTCTTGATTAAAATATCATCCGGCAATAAAGCATTTAAGGAATAAATTAATTTATTTTTATCAAATGAATTATACTTTGCTTTACAAACCCTGAAATTCGCAGCTTGTCCGTATGCGTGAACACCTGCATCAGTTCTTCCTGCACCCATAATGGTTATTTTCTCACCCGGGAATAAAACCGATAACGCATCCTCAATAGTCTGCTGTATGCTCTTTAACTTTTTTTGTCTTTGCCATCCTGAATAATTCTTACCATCATATTCTATAACAAGTTTAAGGTTTGCAGTATTAAAGTTTACAACATTTCCCAATTTCACTATTTCAAAAATTCTTTGAAATATTCAGTTTAATGCCGTCAATCCGATTAAAATGTTTTTGCACTCCGGCGCTCATATTAAATCCACCTAAAGGCAAGAAGCCGCCCGATTCTGATTTTTTTAAATCACTATTATAACTATTTGCAGCAAAAACAGCGCTTATCCCGCTAATAAGGTGATTAATAACAATTGCTCCTACAACAAACAGCCTGTCATTTAGTGTCCTATCACCGCCAATTTTATCACCTCTATACTTTCTTCGTTCTTCGTCTGAATTCCAGTAAAATCCATATCCCAGCTCAGGATCATACAATTTATTGTACTCACCAAAGCGCAACATTTCATTATTGTATTCATCAACATTCCTGTAATTGGCAATATCAATGAAAAATTTATCATCCCTAGCTTTGCTGCCCACTGTAATACCCGCATGAGTTGTTGCATAGCTATAAGCATCATCAAGCAGCCAGTTGCCGTAAATTGTGAATGCTGCAAAGGTCAGCCACAAGGATGCTTCAGAGATCATGAAATATTTTCCGGTACTAAACTTATCGGAATAAATATGTCCCATACCCGGTATTAAGAGACCATAAATAAATGCCAGTCCGGGTGATTTCTTAGACCTCCTTAAAGTAGTTTGCTGTTTTTTTTCTGTAATTGAATCCAGAAATCTTAAACTGCTTTTATTTTCCATTGGGATTATGGAATTATTCTGTTCAGGAATAATTTCTTTCACAGTATTTTTTAGCTTAAACTGTGAGTTAAAACTTTGCTGTGCCAATATTGTAAAAGGTAACATTAAAAATACTGCAATTTTAAGAAATCTCATTTATATTTTTTATTTAATTCTAATTAACTTAACAAAAACAAATGTTAATTTGTTCGGAGTTTATACCTAATAAAATTACTTACTCAAATTGACCGCCTTTGATACATAAACCGTTAAAACGGTTACTGTTTAGCGTTTTATCATCATTCCCACGACTCAAGTCGTGGGCTACTAAACATCTATTATTAGATACTTTATTATTTAAAGCGGTCAACTTGAGTTACTTATTTAAAGCTTTTTCCATTACCTTGATAAATTCATCAGGTTTTAAAAATCCAGTTACTCTTAAATCTTCCATTTCATTTCCATTCTTATCCATAAAAGCAACAACAGGCAGACCTTGTATTTTGAATTTTCTTTCAATTTCTTTATCTCCTTTAGTAAGATCAACTTTAATATTATTGAATTTCTTAGAAAGTTCAAAAACCTTTGGATCAGTATAAGTATATTTATCAAGCTCTTTACATTGCGCACACCAATCAGCATAAAAATCAATTATTGTAGGTTTATCATTTGATTTTGTAATAGAGGCATCAATCTGTAATTGAGTCTGCATTATCTGCCATTCATACTTACCTGTTCCAACCGGTGTTTGCTCACCAAAATGCAGATTCATTGAACCCCAAATAATTGCAGCTATTGCAATCAAATATTTTAATCTTGTATAAGTTGAGGCACTGATGGCTTTTCTATCTATCAGGACAAGATACACACCAGATAGAACTAAAAATAACGGAAAAACAAAATCGTAAACATTTACTGACATCAGAGGCTGCGCTGTATAAAGAGCAAGCCCTATCATCATCAACCCGAAAATAATTTTCACGCCTTCCATCCATTCACCTGAACGGGGAAGTTTTGTTATAGAGCTAGAAAACATTGCCAAGAAAATATATGGGAAACCTAAACCTAATGAAAGCACAAAGAACATAATGAATCCAAGGAACGGACTTCCTGTCTGTCCTACATACACAAGTAAACTTAAAACTAATGGACCTATACATGGAGCAGCTATGAATCCAACTGTTAGACCCATAAGGAAAGTTCCGAAATACCCCTGCCTGTTCTTTCCACTGAAATTGGCGAGAGATTGAGGAATTTTAATATCATATAAACCAAACATACTGAGTGCAAGAGCAAGGAAAATCAAAACAAGTAATCCAACAACAATAGGTGATTGCAGCAGGCTGCCGAAAACACCCCCTGTTAATGCAGCCATTAAGCCAAGCACTGAATAAGTAACACATATACCCAGAACATAGAATAAAGCCATTATAAGCTTTCCGCCCTTGCTATTTGAAACCTGCGCACCAAAATAACTGATGGTAAGTGGTATGAGCGGGTAAACGCATGGAGTTAGATTTAAACCAATACCGAGAACAAAAATGATAAGTAAAGCTACAAGCATACCATTTTCTTCAATATATGCTGCTATCTGATTCTTATTTTCGGTAGTTATTGATTTTTGAGTAGTGTCTCTTTTGTTTTCAGTTAACTGTATATTTTGATTTGAAGTATCTTTTTTCTGTGAGTAATCAATTGTATCGGTTTTTTGAGTTGTATCTTTTGTATCTACTGTTTTTGAAGTATCAACTTTTGCGGTATCTTCTTTAATAGTTATGGTTACAGAAAAAGGAAAGTCTTTTGGAGAAAAACAGGCTCTATCATTGCAAGCCTGATAATTCAGTTTACCGGTAACATCATATTTACCCGGTTTGATATCTTTGGGTGCTTTTAAGTTTACACCAATAGTAATTGAGCCTTCATACACATCCATTTCAGTTTCAGAAAAACTGAATTTGTATTTATGAGAGCCGGGCCATGATATCTTACCAACCTTAAGGCTGCCTGCATCTATTTCAAGTGTAGTTGGGATAAGATCAGGGTCGTTAAGCTTGTTAGCATTAATATGATAGCCGCTTTGAACATCAACTTTTACATTAACTTTAATGTTTTCGCTTGGAAAGAAGTCCTTCTTTTGCGGAGTTGCAGTAACTGTAACGAATTGTTGAGCGTAGCTTAGGGTTGATAGTAATAATACTAAAATAACAGAACCTATTGTTTTTGCCAAATTTACCCGAATTTAATTATTTTGTAGTTTTAATAGGTAAAATTATTCATAGATTGTGTTAAATTCAATGGAAATTGTTAATTAAAAGTAAGATTATATTTTAGGAAATTCAAGGGGATTTTTGTGATAAATTTTAAAAATATTAATATCAGACCATACAAAAGAAAGAGATTAAACACGAATTTCCTAAAGACAGGCACGAATTAACACGAATTTTCATTGTTGTTATTTAGCAATCTTACGGTAAAGGTAAAAAGTAAGAATTCCCATTATAGCTCCACCAACAACTGACCAAAGAAGATCAAATACTACATGAGTCAATTCCCATTGTTTTGTAATACCAAGCATCATAAAACTGAAAAAACCGATAACGGATAAATTGTAATATATCCCCCACATAATAGGCTGGATTAATATAGTATCAGATTTAACTATTCGCCAATAAAAATAAACAAAGCCATATACAAGCAATGCATTTGCAAAATTCATGAGCCAAATGTTTTGATCGATGATTGAATTGATTGAGGTATTAGAATAATATATGACAGGAAAAATATTATTATGCCATAAAAACCATAATGCTGTATATGGTATGAATGTTAAAGTAGCTGTTAGAATAAATTTGAAGTTAATTAATTTTTTCATTTATTGCAGAATTTTTCAGGATATAATAAATTTTACATGACACTCCTACCCCAAAGGGGCTCTTTCGGAGCGGAGTTAAATATAATTTGGAAGTTATCCTTGTTACAAACATTTCACCCCTAACGGGGTTAATATTTTACTTGATTGATGATAACAAACATAACGCTCCTATGGAGCTAAAATATTTTGGAGGTTATTCTTGTTACAAACATTTCACCCCTAACGGGGTTAATATTTTACTTGATTGATGATAACAAACATAACGCTCCTATGGAGCTAAAATATTTTGGAGGTTATTCTTATTACAAACATATCACCTCTAACGGGGTTAAATTTTTGATAAATTTTAGATTTAGTACAAATATAATGTATAATGTTCGGAATTATTGTTAATAAATAATTATAGTTTTAAAAATTGCAATTATAAATGATTTACGTTATTTTTGTTAAATATTCAGGTATTTGTGAAGCTGAACCGTGACTGGTTTTTAAGTTTGATTCAACATCTTTTTAAAATAGATATAGACCCTGAAACAACATAAAGTCAAGAGTTCAGGGTAACAATAATTATTGTGGGGGCATATGCATTTAATTGACTGGATCATAATTGCTTTATACTTCGTAATCAGCCTTGGAATAGGGTTGTACTTTTACCGCAGGGCAAGCGGCAGCACAGAAGATTTTTTTCTTTCGGGAAGAAAGTTGCCCTGGTGGCTTGCGGGTCTATCAATGGTAGCTACAACTTTTGCTGCTGATACACCACTTGCTGTTACAGAGCTAGTAGGACAATACGGAATAGCCGGTAACTGGATGTGGTGGAATATGTTAATAGGCGGAATGCTTACAGTATTTTTCTTTGCTAAGCTTTGGCGAAGAGCAGGCATCTTGACTGATGTTGAATTCATTGAGCTGAGATATTCAGGTAAATCTGCATCTATCCTACGTGGATTTAAAGCTCTTTACCTTGGAATATTTATGAACTGCATAATTATGGGCTGGGTAAATCTGGCAATGGGTAAGATATTGCTTGGAATGTTCCCCGAATATGTCAATAATAGTAATGTAATTTATTTCCTGGCACTTGCAATGTTCATTACTGCAATTTATTCAGCAATATCCGGTCTGTGGGGTGTTGCTGTAACCGATGCATTTCAGTTTGTACTTGCAATGGCAGGATGTGTAATATTAGCTATTATAGTTGTTAACTCACCTCAAATTGGTGGTATTAGCGGTTTACAGGAAAAACTGCCTGACTGGGCTTTAAGGTTTACTCCACAGATAGGAGGCGAAACGGGAACTCCATCGGGTACAGGGGGTATTTTAATGATGACAGTATCAACTTTTCTAGCTTTTATAGGAATTCAATGGTGGGCTAGCTGGTATCCAGGCGCGGAACCGGGTGGCGGTGGTTATATAGCGCAAAGAATGATGTCCGCCAAAGATGAGAGAAACTCACTACTTGCAACGTTGTTCTTTCAAGTAGCCCACTATTGTATAAGACCATGGCCTTGGATACTTGTAGGACTCTCAGCAATTGTACTTTACCCTGAGCTATCAATGCAAGATAAGGGTCTTGGTTTTGTAAAAGCAATGAACCAGTTCCTTCCTACAGGGTTAAAAGGTCTTCTTCTTGCAGCATTTTTTGCAGCATATATGTCAACTATAGCAACTCATCTAAATTGGGGCACATCTTATTTTATCAATGATTTTTACAAGCGTTTCATTTCGACTGGCAAATCAGAAAAAAGTTACGTTTCTATATCAAGAGTTGTAACTATTCTATTTATGGTTTTATCCGTAATTGCAACAATGTTCATGACAACAATTTCAGGTGTATGGGCATTTGTTATAGAGTGCGGTGCGGGACTTGGTTTAATTCTTATCTTAAGATGGTATTGGTGGAGAATTAATGCAATATCAGAGATCGTTGCAACAGTTACCCCGTTTGTTGTCTATGCAATATTACATTTTGGAAATTTCGGCATTAAATTCCCGGAAACATTATTTATAATCGTCCCTGCAACTACAATAGCATGGCTTGTTACAGTATTCATAACAAAACCTGTTAATGAAGAAAGACTTTCTATATTTTACAAACGTGTTCATCCGGGTGGAATTGGCTGGAGAACTTTTGCAGCAAAATTCCCTGAAATAAAAGCCGATAGAGGTTATGCAGTATTGTTTATTGACTGGGTGCTTGGGATAATTCTGGTTTATATGTATCTGTTTGGTATAGGTAAAATTTTACTTGGCAGTTTTGCGGCTGGATTGATTTATGTAATATTAGGCACTATAGCAGGTTGGATAATTTTAAAGCACGTAAACTACCTTGGCTGGGGTGAGGTAGTAGAGAAGGAGTAAGAATAATTGGTTCAAAGAAATTCAAATAAATGATTAAGTTATCATAGTATGAAATCAGATATTATAAATATAGATCCGGAAATTCTTGGAGGAACGCCTGTTTTCAAAGGAACACGAGTTCCAATTGAAACATTATTCATCCATTTAGAAAAAGGTATTTCATTAAATGAATTTATTGAAGATTTTCCTTCAGTAACTAAAGAACAGGCAATTGAAGTGCTGGAAATTGCAGGGAATTTAATTAATTCGGAAAGTCTGAAATAATTTAATGAAGATTCTGATAGATGAAAATTTGCCTAAAAGGTTAAAATTATTATTACAAGATCATGATGTATTTACTGTAAGAGAAATGGGATGGAACGGGAAGTCGAATGGAGATTTATTGAAACTCATGTTAGAGGAAAACTTTAATGTTATTCTTACTTTTGATAAAAACATCGAACATCAACAAAACTTTAAAAAGTTTTCAATCCCGGTATTAGTTATTAATACTGATGATAATACATTTGATACTATAAAGAAATATAATGATAATTTATTAAATATTTTAAATGCCTCTCTTATAGCAGGGATAACTAAATTACTTTAAATGAATCCATCATATTACATTAAAGAATTTATGCGTTATTTGAAAACAGCTAAATCAGCTGTTTTCAGTTCTATTATAGTAATAGCTTTGGCAGTATTGCTACTTGGAGTATATATAACTATCTCAATAAATTCTGTAAAATTACTTAAGCTAATACGTGATAAAGTTGAAATTGATGCATATTTGAATGATAACATCTCTCCTACTGATATAAGTAAGTTAAGCACTTCTATAAAAACAATTGGAGGGATAAAAGCAGTAACATACATTTCAAAGGAAGAAGCAGCTAAGATTTTTGCCGAGGAATTTGGGCAGGATATACTGGATGTATTTGATTATAATCCACTACCGCCATCACTTAAGATAAATCTTTATGATGAATACAAGACAATTGAAAGAATTGAAAAGATCAATCTTGAACTGCGGAAAAATCCCGAAATTAGCGATATTGTATATGCTCAAAAAAACCTTGAAATAATTGAACGAAATTCGCAATCACTGGTTTTCCTTAATTTAAGCTTACTTGTGATAATTACATTTTCTTCAATATTTTTAATTGGCAATACTATACGTTTAATGATAGTGGCAAAAAAAGATACTATTGAAATTATGAAACTTATTGGAGCAACAAAAGAAACTATCCGAACACCATTTATTATGGAAGGATTTTTCCAGGGGTTTGTAGGCAGCCTGCTTGCCGTATTAGTATTAGAGCTATTTTTAGGATATTTTTACGCTACATATACAAACAATGATTTCAATTTTTCTATCATTGATACTAAGTTCCTGATATTACTTGTTGTTTTCGGAACATTGCTTGGCACTTTTGGCAGTGCAATTTCAATCCGCAGATACTTAAAGATTGCATAAAAATAGATAATTTTAACCTACCTTATAAAATCTTTAAAAAAACAAATATTTTTTTTGAGATATTGCATTTTCTTACATTTTTAACTACTTTTGTATAGAAATGTCAGAATTCAAAAAATTTGACCAAAAAAGTTGGGTAAAAACCAACTTAAATTACAAGAAAGATTCAGGCAGTTGGGCTTGGATACTGCATCGTATTACAGGAATTGCATTAATTGCATATCTTTTTATGCATATTTTTTCCCTTTCCCCTTTATCACAAGGAAGGGAAGCATTTAATGCTTTTATGTTGAATTACTCATCACCGTTTTTTATGGTGATGGAGTGGTTTTTATTTGCATTTGTATTATTTCACTCATTAAACGGAGTTAGAATTGTTTTGATTGATTGGGCTGATGGCGCAAAATACCATAAGATATTATTTAGGTATTCAATAGTTATAGGTGTGGTAATGTTTTTTGCAATGGGCTATGTAATGTTTTCACATGAAATTAATAAATTATTCAGATAAACAAAGTTGTATAAACACCAGAATTCCAGAAGTTCAGGATCATTTAGCTGGGTATTTCAGCGTGTTACAGGATTAATTCTTGTAGTTTTAATGATAGGTCATTATATTTTAATGCACTATACACCAGAATCCGGTCATACTTATGATGCCGTTCTTGCAAGAATGCAAAGTAATTGGTACAGGGTTTTAGACTTAACATTTTTAGTTCTTGCAATGTATCACGGGCTAAACGGTATCTGGGGCATTTTTAGGGATTATAAGCTGAAACAATGGCAGACAATTACAATAATGAGTTTTCTGATAATTTTTGGTTTGGCATTTACGTTATGGGGTATAAAAACAATACTTGATATTCCATATGTTCAAACATCAACAAGCGAGTTTCTTGTAAAATAGCAGTACCATTAAATAACTTTTTTCAATCAAAAAGGAGAAAACAAATGGATAAAATCAACGAAATCAAATCAATGCTTGATGAAATGGGCAAAGATCTTGAAAAGTTTTACTCAAAAGGTCAGAACTCAGCAGGCACGAGGTTAAGAAAATCTTTGAATGAAGTTAGGAAAAAATGCCAGGAAATGAGAATCGATATTCAGAACATAAGGCAGGAAAGAAAAGCATCAACTCCTGCTTCATAGTTTGACTAGGTTTATAGCCTAAAGATAACGATTTTTAAAAAATTCTTTAAGTAGCGGTTTAAAACGGAGGTGTTTTACTTTCGAATTAAATTGCTGCTTATTTTTATTTATATTACAGCTAAATAATCATAACAAAATCAATAATAATTTGGGAATTAAATCTATATATTTTACATTTATATTATAAGGATACATAAGTCCGGAGAAGATGAAGTCTAAAATCAGGAATTTTTGCATAATTGCGCATATTGATCACGGTAAATCAACCCTAGCAGACCGTTTACTCGAGGAAACTCATACTATAGCCCATCGTGATATGATCAAACAAGTTCTTGATGATATGGATCTTGAGCAGGAGCGTGGCATTACAATAAAACTACACGCTATCCAACTACAGTATAAAGCCAAAGATAGCGAGGTTTATACACTTAATTTGATAGATACCCCGGGACACGTAGATTTTTCATATGAAGTATCACGCTCACTTGCAGCTTGCGAAGGCGCTTTGCTTGTTGTTGATGCATCGCAAGGTATCGAAGCACAAACAGTAAGTAACCTTTATCTTGCTATAGATGCAAACCTAACGATAATTCCGATTATAAATAAAGTTGACCTTCAAAGTGCGAATGTTGAAGGGGTGAAAAAACAGATAATTGAGCTTCTTGGCTGTGATGAAGATGAGATAATTCTTGCAAGTGCTAAGGCAAATATCGGGACAGAAGATATTCTGGAAACTATTGTTAATAAGATTCCACCACCTGAGATAAAAGAAGATGCACCGCTCAGGGCATTAGTCTTTGATTCGACATTTGATGCTTACCGCGGAATAATTGTTTACCTAAGAGTAGTAGATGGTGTATTGAAAAAAGGAGATAAAGTTAGGTTTTTTGAAACCGAAATTCCGAGTGATGCTGAAGAAGTTGGTATTTTAAGAATGAACAGAGTAGTAAAAGATGAATTGCGCTCAGGTGATGTTGGTTATATGGTAACAGGTATTAAAACAGCAGCCGAGCTTTTGGTAGGTGATACTATCATAAATGCAGCAAAGCCTGCAACTGAACCTCTTGGCGGCTACAAGAAAATTAAGCCAATGGTATTTTCAGGTATTTATCCTGCTTCAAGCGATGACTTTGAAGACTTAAGAGAATCACTAATCAAGCTTAAGACAAATGACGCATCGTTGATTTTTGAACCTGAAACATCATCTGCATTAGGGTTTGGTTTCCGTTGCGGTTTCCTTGGTTTGTTACATATGGAAATAACTCAGGAAAGGCTAGATAGAGAGTACGACCAGGTTATTATTACAACCGTACCTAATGTAGAATATCAGGTACATAAAACCGATGGAAAGATGATACTTGTTGATAACCCTTCACAAATGCCTCCGTTGGGGAACATTGATTATATTACCGAGCCATATATTAAAGCCCAGATTATAACTCCCACAGATTTTATTGGTAATATTATGAAACTGGCAAATGACAGGCGTGGGATATTTATTTCAACAAATTACTTATCAACAACAAAGGTTGATCTTATATTTGAATTCCCGCTTTCAGAAATAATTTTTGATTTCCACGATAAGATGAAATCAATTTCAAAAGGATATGCTTCATTGGATTATGAATTTATTGATTACAGAAAATCTGACCTTGTAAAGTTGGATATTTTGTTAAATAACGAGACTGTAGATGCTTTATCGTCAATAGTTCACCGCTTGAAATCGTATGAATACGGCAGAAAACTTTGCACCAAGCTTAGACAACTTATCCCCAGGCAGATGTTTGAAATAGTGATACAGGGTGCAATTGGTGCAAAGATAATTTCCCGTGAAACTGTGAAGGCACTTCGGAAGAATGTTATTGCAAAATGTTATGGCGGAGATATTTCGCGTAAAAGAAAACTGTTAGAAAAACAAAAAGAAGGCAAGAAAAGAATGAAACAGGTTGGCTCTGTTCAATTGCCACAAGAAGCATTCCTTGCAATACTTTCTATTGATGAATAAAATAAAGTACGAAAAAAATATCATAAATGACAGATAACGATAAACCGCTGGAATCCGTCCCTATGGGAGAAGATGTTACTGATAAACTTGATGAGATAGTTGAAACCAATGGTAATGATTTTGAAATCACTTCACCGGAGAGCAACAATCTTCCTGAAGAAAAAGATACTATTATTCACATTACTCCCACATCAAAGAAGAATTCAAAATTTAAAGAATATTTTGACGCACTTTTGTTTGCGGGTCTTGTTGCGCTGATACTAAAAATATTATTTATTGAAGCATACCGCATTCCCACAGGCTCGATGGAAAGCACATTGCTTGTTGGTGATTTTTTGCTTGTTAATAAATTCATATATGGCGCTACAACTCCAAGGAACATTCCTTTTACAGAAATAAGAGTACCATATTTCCGCTTGCCAGCTTTAAAAGACCCCAAGCGGGGTGATGTAGTTGTATTTGATTTCCCAGGGAATGCTAATGAGCTGAAACCCAGAGAAGTTACCAATTACATAAAAAGACTTATTGGTGTACCCGGAGATACTATTCAAATTGTAAATAAAACACTGTTTGTAAATTCGCAAGAAATACCAAATCTGCCTGACGAAATGATTGGAAAAACTATTACAAATGGCACTAATTCAAATATTTTTCCAAAGGGAATGCCATGGAATGAAGATAATTATGGTCCTATTGTTATTCCCAAAATTAATGATATTATTAAAATTACGCCTGATAATATTGAAGACTGGAAAGTATTCATACAGCGAGAGGGGCACTCAGTTAGGCTAACATCGGATAATAAGATATTTATTGATGAGATGGAAAATTCAGGTTATAAAGTTAAAAAGAATTATTATTTTATGTTGGGAGATAACAGAAATAACAGCTTAGATAGCCGCTTTTGGGGTTTTATGCCGGAGGATAATATAATTGGCGAAGCTATGATAATTTATTGGTCATGGAACCCTGATATACCGTTTGTTGAATTTGGCAGGCTGTTTGAATCTATAAGATGGAACAGAATAGTAAAAGTAATACATTAATTTTTTAGTTTACAATATAATATATGGCAAGTACATTAGGTAAAAAAACAGTAAAAAAGAAACAAACAAGCTCAATAGAAGAAAAAGCAAAGAGCTTTGGTTCATTATTATTAACGCTGATAGTAGTGCTCTTCATTCAGTCTTTTTTCATTCAGGGTTATAGCACACCAACAGGTTCAATGCTTAACACTATTTTAATTGGTGATAAGATGTTCTTTAATCAGTTCATATTTGGAGGCTCAACCCCAAGATTTATACCTTTTACAGAGGTCAAGCTTCCATATATTCAGTTACCCGCAGTACGTGATCCAAAACGTGGTGATATAATTAATTTTGAATTCCCCGGTAACAGAGAGGAAGTTGAGCCAAGTTTAAAAGTTCAGTATTTAAAAAGATGTGTAGGCGAACCGGGTGATACAATTGTAGTAAAAGATGCTATATTATATGTTAATGGTGAAAAATTTACTGAAGCCCCTTCAATGCAGTATTCCTATAGAGTTTATTTGGATGCTGCCAAAATTACAAATCTAAAGTTCATGGGATTATTACAAAATGCTGATTTCCAGGAAAAGTACGATATTACTGACATTATGAATGTCAGAGAAGAAAAGGATGATTCCGGCAAAACTTATGTTGTGGCCACTTTTCCTAACAAGAAGATCGAAGAATTCCGCAAGAATCCATTTGTACGGTCTGCTGAAATAAACGTTCAGCCGGCATCAAAGCCAGACCTCAAAATTTTCCCTATGAATAAGTTGTGGAATGCTGATAATTATGGCCCGTTAGTTGTACCTAAACAGGGTGATGTTATATCACTTACAACAAAGAATTACATGGAATGGGATACTTTTATAAAGCGAGAAGGACATAAGTTTGAAATTCGAGGTGATAAATTTTTTATTGATGGCTCTGAGACAGTAAAATATACTGTTGAAAATAATTATTATTTTATGATGGGTGATAACAGACATAACTCCCTTGATGGACGTTTTTGGGGATTTGTAAAAAGAGAAGCAATTGTTGGCAAAGCGTGGTTTACGTATTTCTCATGGAATTCAGAAATTCCATTTAGCGATTTTGGCAGGCTGGTTGGTTCCATAAGATGGGATAGGATCGGGAAATCTATAAAGTAGCGACGGTTCTCATTCCCAAACTCCAGTTTGGGAATGTTTAACATTTCGTCCCAAACTCTAGAGTATGTCTCAAAAATCTTATTTTTGAAAAATTTACGTTAAAATTATTCAAGATTCCTGCTTTCGCAGGAATGACAAAATACTTTTGAGACAGTCTGTCTAGTTTAAGAATGTAAATTAATATTATTTCCCAAACGGGAGTTTGGGAAATAGAATAATCGATAAAGTAAAAAAAACAACATATCTCAGTCTCTGTCACCCAAACTGGAGTTTGGGTGACAGAGACTGAACATACTCTCGTTGCCAAGCTCCAACTTAAAAATGTAAATATGATATTGTTTCCCAAACTGGAGTTTGGGAAAGAGGAAAATTAATTTGGCAGGAATTTACATACATATCCCCTTTTGTGATACAAAGTGCATATACTGTGACTTTTATTCTATTACCAATCACTCTAAAAAAGCTGAATTCCTTACAGCAATAAAAAAAGAAATCCAAAATTATTCAAAACAATTAGATGATAGAAATTTTAATTCAATTTTCTTTGGCGGAGGCACTCCTTCATTATTAAGTTATGATGAGTTCAGTGAGATATTCGAAATATTATATGCAAACTACGATATTTCGAGTGATACAGAAATAACAATCGAATCAAATCCCGGTACACTTGATATAATAAAACTGCAGGATTTCAAAAAACTCCCAATTAACCGTATAAGTTTTGGCGTGCAGTCATTTATTGATAAGGAGCTAGAGTTCTTAACGAGGATACATTCGGCTAAACAGGCTAAGGATTCAATAAATGCTGCTAAGGAAGCAGGGTTTGATAATATTAATCTGGATATGATGTTTGCCCTCCCCTCGCAAAGTATGGACGACTGGAAATACAATCTTGATGAAGCAATTAAACTTGATACAAAACATATTTCGGCATACTCACTGATATTTGAAAAAGGAACAATACTCTATAGTATGCGGGATAAAGGTCAGGTGACGAGTGCCGATATTGAACTTGAGCAGCAAATGTATGAATATACAATGCAGTCATTAACAGATGCAGGCTACAGGCAGTATGAAATATCTAATTACTCAAAACCCGGATTTGAATGCCGCCATAACCTAAAGTATTGGACACTTGAAGAATATATATCATTCGGTCCCTCGGCATCATCATACATTGGTGATAAACGGTGGACGAATGTTAAGAATATTGGTAAGTATATTATGCTTGTTGAATCCTGCAAAGAAGCTTATGATTTCATTGAAACAATTGATAAGAATACATCCATTACGGAGCATATTATGCTTGGGTTAAGAAGTGTCGGAATTAATTTCGCGGATTTCAGAAGTAAACATGAAATAGATTTCGAGAAAACTTACTCATCCCCTATCGATAATTTAATTACAAATGGTTATGCAGTAAAAAATGAAAAGTCTATATCATTAACACGTAAAGGCTATGCAGTTTGTGATGAGATAGTCGCCACCCTATTCTGAGAGAAAACCAGCGTTAGCTGGTTTGAACGAAGAATCCCATTCGGTGTGCGAGAATAAACAATTGCATGAAATTATATGTTGTTGGTGAACGTAAAGTCCTTTGGCAACACCAACAACGGGGAAAAATGACAAAGTACTTTTGAGGCAGTCTGATATAACCACCCTTTGGTATATATGAAACATATTTATCTTAATTTTCCTGAATTGATTCAGGTTCTATCTTTTCGGGAAGTTTGCTTTGCGAAATATCAACAAATACCAGCTCATCAGAGCCTTCTTTATATGAAACCATTACATGCGAACCATCCTTGAATGAACCTTTCAGCACTTCCTCAGATACAGGGTCTTCAACATATTTCTGAATAGCTCTTCTTAAAGGTCTCGCACCGTATTTGGGGTCATATCCTTTTTCAGAAAGGAATGTTTTTGCAGCATTATCAAATTCAAATGTAATGCCAAGTGATTGTATTCTTTTTAGCAGTTGTCTTGTGGATATATCAATTATTTTGAAAATATCTTCTCTTGAAAGCTGTTTAAATGTTATCAGGTCATCAATCCTGTTTATGAACTCAGGACTGAACACACGCCTGACAGATTCTTCTATCTGCAGTTTCATCTTATCATGACTGTTAGTCTGGTTAGGGTCACCAAAGCCCATACCGCCAATTGACTTAATATCTTTTGTACCGATATTTGAAGTCATTATCATTATAGTATTCTTGAAATCAACTTTTCTGCCAAGGCTATCAGTTAGTACACCTTCATCAAGTACCTGTAATAAGATATTGAAAATATCAGGATGCGCTTTTTCAATTTCATCAAGCAGTACAACAGAGTATGGTTTACGTCTTACTTTTTCAGTAAGCTGCCCGCCTTCTTCATACCCAACATACCCTGGAGGTGCGCCAACTAAACGCGATACATTAAACTTTTCCATATACTCACTCATATCAATTCTAATCAGGTTCTCTTCGCTATCAAAAAGGAATCTTGCAAGAACCTTAGCCATTTCAGTCTTACCAACACCAGTGGGTCCTGAAAAAATAAATGAACCTATAGGTCTGTTTGGGTCTTTCAATCCCGCCCTTGTTCTGCGGATAGCCTTTGAAAGCTGTATAATTGCTTCATCCTGTCCGATAATAAATTTCTTAAGTTCATCTTCCATCTTAACAAGTTTATCGCTTTCAGATTGCGCTACGCGGTTAACGGGTATGCCTGTCATCATAGAAACAACATCTGCAACATTATCTTCGGTAACTTCGTGAATAATGCTTTGCGATTTTACTTCCCAATCAAGTTTTGCCTGTTCAAGATCGTTCAATAAATGTTTTTCTTCATCACGCAATTTTGCAGCTTCTTCAAAGTTCTGGTTTTTTACAACCTGGTTCTTCTTTGTTTTTATATTACCTATCTCATTTTCAAGTGTAACAATATTTTGAGGCACAACAATATTTGCCAGATGTACCCTTGAGCCGGCTTCATCCATTACGTCAATAGCCTTATCCGGCATATAACGGTCTGTAATATACCTTGAACTAAGTTTTACTGTTGATTCAATTGCCTTATCGGTATATTTAACATTATGATGCTCTTCATATTTGTATTTAATGTTTACAAGAATCTGCATTGTTTCTTCTTCAGTAGTTGGATCAACTATGATTTTTTGGAATCTGCGGTCAAGCGCTCCGTCTTTTTCTATATACTGTCTGTATTCATCAAGTGTTGTAGCACCTATGCACTGTAGGTCACCTCTTGCAAGAGCCGGTTTGAAGATATTTGAAGCATCAAGCGAACCGGAAGCTCCCCCTGCACCTACAATTGTATGAAGCTCATCAATGAATAAAATAACATCTTTGGCTTTTTCAAGCTCATTCATAACAGCTTTCATGCGCTCTTCAAACTGTCCGCGGTATTTTGTGCCCGCAACAAGCGAAGCAAGATCAAGAGTTACAACACGCTTATCATGCAGAACGCGTGATACTTTTTTCTGTATAATTCTAATAGCAAGACCTTCTGCAATTGCTGATTTACCTACACCTGGCTCGCCAATTAATACAGGATTATTCTTTTTCCTGCGGCTTAGAACCTGTGCAACACGCTCTATTTCCTTTTCTCTGCCAACAATCGGGTCAAGTTTATCATCCATTGCTAACTTAGTAAGGTCTCGTCCAAAATTATCAAGTACGGGTGTTTTTGTTCTTTCAGGTTTTTTTTCAGCAGAGAATGTTTTTTGCTGCTGCTGTGTTGATTTACCACTAAGTATCCCTGAGAGTTCTTCTTTAACAACTTCATATGTAATGCCAAACTGCTGTAGTATCTGTGAGGCAAGGTTATCATCTTCTCTTAGAATAGATAGCAAAAGATGTTCTGTGCCTATTACATCAGACTTGAAGATTTTAGCTTCAAGATATGTTATCTTTAAAACTTTTTCAGCTTGCTTTGTGAGCGGTATGTTTCCTACTGTAAGGGTTGCTCCAGATTGCCTTACGGTATCTTCTATAGTTCTCTTTATCTTGCTGATATCATTTCCAAGATTTCTGAAGATCTTAATGGCAATCCCCTCACCTTCGCGTATAATACCAAGAAGAAGATGTTCAGTTCCAATATAATCGTGCCCGAGACGAATTGCTTCTTCTCTGCTTAACCTTATTACATCCTGAACTCTATTTGAGAAATTACTATCCATAGTATTTAATATTATGTTTGGTTACTAAACTCAACCTTTTACGTTAAAATTTAGTTTCATATTGGTAAAATTACACTTTAATTGATATATTTGCAATGAAGTTGAAATTACATTGAATTGTTAATTAAGTTATTTTAATGCTGATATTGTTGTTTTCTGTCAAGTTAGTATCTTTGTAAATAACTTGATGCTATAAATGAAATCCTGAATTCAGTGCCATTATTGACTGAATTGTAAAGAACTTTATTCCATACAGTTCTAAATTAATGCATATTTTAGCGAACTACTATAGCTATAAAATAGAGAATGAAAAATTAATTAAAAAATCGTTAAATTTGATGAAATAATAATAAAATGGTGAAAATTTATGAGTCTATTTAACGAATTTAAAAAATTTATTTCACGAGGCAATGTTGTTGACCTTGCTGTGGGTGTTATTATAGGTACTGCATTCGGAAAAATTGTATCTTCTATTGTTAATGATCTTATTATGCCTCCATTAGGAGTTTTGCTTGGGGGTATGAATTTCTCATCGTTTAAAATTGTGCTTAAAAATGCAACAACAGATCCAACCGGTAATGTTGTAGAAGCAGTATCAATTAACTACGGACATTTTTTTCAAACCGGAATTGATTTTGTTATCATTGCAGCAGCAATTTTCATTTTCGTAAAAGCATTTAACAGTATGAAGCGAAAAGAAGAAGCTCCACCACCTGCACCACCAACTAATGAAGTAATTTTACTTACTGAGATAAGGGATTTATTAGCGAAGAAGTGAAATGTGAAATGTGAAACGTCAAATGTGAAATGTCAAACGTGAGACGTGAAAAGAATACAGGCGGCTGGTTGTAAGACTTGTCGCTTTTTCTCTTTGCGACTTGGCGTCTTTGCGTGAGAGCTTTTGATTTGCTTTTGTTCAATAAAAAAGAGACCCCGAAATTTTACACAGACAAGAATGTCTGTGCTACTTTTAATGGAGTCCCTTTAATTTGACGAATCTGATAAATCTTACGAATCTGACTAATCTGATGAATTTTTAAATCTATCTTCAGCTTTATCAACTTCATCACTTAATTCTTTAGGTAATTTATCACCGAATATTTTATAATACTCGCGCATTACATCTACTTCTGCAATTCCCTTTTCTTTATCAACTGCAAATAGTTTGCTAAGTGTATCCTTTGATATATCAAGACCTGAAACATCAAATTCATCTATAACAGGCAATCTGCCAATAGGAGTATCAATTGCTTTAGCTGTTCCGTTAACACGCTCAATAGCCCACTTAATTGCGCGGATATTATCACCATATCCGGGCCACATGAATTTGCCGTTTTCATCTTTGCGGAACCAGTTAACATAGAATATCTTTGGCAGTTTTGCATTATCATTATTCTTGCCCATATTTATCCAATGATTAAAATAATCACCCATATTGTAACCGCAGAATGGAAGCATTGCAAACGGGTCATGACGAAGTTTGCCAACCGTACCAGCAGCAGCCGCTGTCATTTCAGATGAACATGATGAACCCATAAATACACCGTGGTTCCAGTCATATGCCTCAGTAATTAACGGAACAAATGTTGCTCTCCTTCCTCCGAATAAGAAGACAGAAATTGGTACTCCTTTTGGGTCTTCCCAAGCGGGATCAATTACAGGGCATTGTGATGCAGGAGCAGTGAATCTTGAGTTAGGATGTGATGTTAACTCACTGCTTGCAGGAGTCCAGTCTTTTTTATGCCAGTCAATTAAATGAGCCGGTTTTTCGTCTGTCATACCTTCCCACCATACATCACCATCATCAGTTAATGCAACATTTGTAAAAATTGAATTTTTTGTCATAGAAAGCATTGCATTGGCATTTGTCTTCATTGAAGTGCCCGGCGCAACACCAAAGAATCCGTTTTCAGGATTGATTGCATAAAGTCTGCCATCTTCACCAATTTTCATCCATGCTATATCATCACCAACTGTTTCAACTTTCCACCCGGGAAGAGATGGTGTGAGCATTGCAAGATTTGTCTTACCGCATGCACTTGGAAATGCAGCAGCAATATATTTCTTTTCACCGCCCGGAGGTGTTACTCCGAGTATTAACATATGCTCGGCAAGCCAGCCCTGCTCACGAGCAAGAACTGATGCTATCCTTAGAGCAAAACATTTCTTTCCCAATAGCGCATTTCCGCCATAACCGCTGCCATAAGACCAGATAGCTTTTTCTTCAGGGAAGTGAACTATATACTTTGTTGTATTGCAGGGCCAAGCAATATCCTGCTTGCCATCCGCTAATGGGTAACCGACTGAATGAATAGCCGGTACAAATTCACCCTTATCGCCAAGTACATCAAGCACTTTCAGTCCTATGCGTGTCATAATCCTCATATTGATTACAACGTAAGGTGAATCAGTAAGTTCTACTCCTATGTGAGAAATTTTTGAACCAAGCGGACCCATACTGAAAGGAATTACATACATGGTTCTGCCTTTCATACATCCTGCAAATATACCGTTAAGTATGGATTTCATTTCTTTGGGATCCATCCAGTTATTTGTAGGACCTGCATCTTCTTTTTTTTCAGAACAGATAAAGGTTTTATCTTCTACTCTTGCAACATCACTTGGGTCTGAAACTACCCAGTAACTATTCTCTCTTTTTTTAAGGGGTGTGAACTGACCGCTCTTTACGCACTCGTCGATGAGACTCTTGTTCTCATCTTCAGAGCCGTTACACCAATGAACTGAATCAGGCTGGCATAACTCTTCCATTTGCTTGACCCAATCTTTCAACTTTTGATTATTTGTCATTTTTTCTTCAACGTTAAATTAGAATTTAAACATCTTCATGATGAGTGTAAATAATGAATATAGCCCACTTCCTCATCTCAAGCATTTCATTTTTTACAGATTTTTTGGTTATCCAAAGAGTTAAAATACGTTTTTTTGATGTTTTTTTCAATTTAGAAAATAGTGGATATTTTAGTTTTGATTAAATTTAGGTAATTTGTACTAACAAATGAAGAAAATCTACATAATACTTTTACTTACCGTAATTACCAGGATAATTGATATTACATCCCCAGTCATTGGATGGCATTCATGGCGTCAATCTGATACAGCAAGTATTGCAAGGAATTTTTATGAGAATGGACACAATATTCTGTATCCTCAAATAAACTGGGGCGGCACAGGGTCAGGTTACGTTGAATCTGAATTCCACATATATCCTATTATTGTATCAATATTGTATTCAGCATTTGGAGTAAATGATATTTGGGGCAGATTATTAACACTTATCTTTTCAGTTCTGACTGTTTACGGCTTATATCTTCTTGTCAGAAAGATCATAAATGAAGAAACTGCATTATGGTCAGCATTGATCTACACCATATTACCGCTTAATATTTTTTACGGCAGGGCTTTTATGCCAGATGTAACTATGATGATGTGTTCGGTTTATGGAATTTATTTTTTTTCTAAGTGGCTGGATAAAGAAAAGATGAAATATTTTATATTATCGTGCTTCTTTGTATCATTGGCTATACTCGTAAAACTGCCAACGATGTATATCGGACTACCTTTGCTTTACTTAACATTTCAAAAATACAGTTGGTCGTTATTTAAAAATATTAAGTTATACCTGCTTACAATTATTATATTTATTCCCGTGATATTATGGTATTACCATTCGCACCAATTATTGTTAAATGGCGGTTCATCTTTTGGCATATGGACATATGGTCAGGATAAATGGGGAATGTTCTCCCTGCTAACTAGTCCCGCTTGGTATAATGATATTTTCTTCAAAAGCATTGCCGAGAGACACCTCACCTACCCCGGGTTTATTCTGCTTATTGCGGGATTATTTATAAAGAGAAGTTACGACCGTGAAAGATTATTTGATATTTGGCTGATTGCAGTTTTGTTATTTATCTTCATAGCAGCACAGGCTCATCGCGCACAGGAATATTACACTCTGCCATTTGATATACCGACAGCAGTTTTCATCGGTAAATTCCTTGCTAAATACCTGCCATTTGAAAATATCAAAAAAGCTTTCAGTGAATACCGATATAAGTCATACTTTGCGGTTTTATGCGTAATACTAATTTGTGTATTAAGTTACTTAAGGATTGCCAGATTTTACAATGGTGAGAATCCAGATTCACCTGTACTTAAAATTGGACGCGATGTTCAGTCAGTTAGTAAACCGCTGGATAAGATTATCACAGTTGGCGATGGTAATCCGGTTTACTTATATCACTCACACCGCTTTGGATGGACAGCAATGCCTCAGCAGCTTGACAGCAGTTATATTTCCGACCGCAAAAAAGAAGGTGCTAAGTTCATAGCAGGTGAAAAAGTTATTTTTGAAAGGAATAATTCCGCAGGTAAAATTGAATACCTTTTGAAAAATTATAAAGTGATAAAAAACGAACCTGAATATATAATTATAGGGCTTGAGTAAGTGCCTGGAGTCCCGTAAGGACGAAATGTTTGTAGTTTAGAATTGCTTTTTTATAAGAGCTCCGCTCCGAAGTCCGAAGGACCTTTACGGGAGCCTCTTTGGGGTAGGAGCGGCATGTTGGCTTAAAATTATTCTTCAAGTTCATTTTGTTTCCCGGATTTTCATTTTACAATAATTCATGTCTGGATACCCGCATACGCGGGTATGACAATTTTTATCAATCCAGTGAATCATACTGCACTAATTCCCACTTAAGGCATTTGTGATAATAGGATAGCTCACAGATTATCCCTGCATCTTCGCAGATAACGGTAAAATGTGTTTTAAAGCCTTCCTCGTTATCTGGCAGCCGCCATATATTAGCTACCTTAGTAACCTTATATACGCGTTTATTCCATTTGAACTTAAGGATATTCATTTGGGAATTATGAAAATGCGAAATAACTTCGATAGGCTCGAAAACCTGATTTTGTGTGTAGGACATGATTAATTACAGATTAAAGATTTTTCAGATTACAGATTAGCGTCAGGCTGTATAGATTTCAAATTGTCAATAAATTGGTTACTCTACTGAAAAACCAGTCAGGCGAGTATCTTTTGACTTTGTATTCTCAGAATTTATCCACAGATGCATTTTAGTAAGCTGATCAGACTACAAAAGTCTGATGGTTTTACAATATTTGTTAATATTATTAAGATTTAACAAATTTAAAATATATGATAAGACTTTTGTAGTCTTAAGTATGAAGAAATATTTGTGCCACAATAGAATTACCGGTAATCATATTAAAAACCCTTAAAAACATCTTTCTAAGGAGTTATATAAAAAGTGTTTTCGTGGAAACTGAACTCAAAAACGAGTCTCCAAAGGAGTCCTTCGGACAGAAAAACCAGTCAGGATTAAATTACTCCATCTCGCTTACAGCTTCATATTGTCTGGGCATTTCATCGTAAATTTTGTCATTAAGAAGTCTGCCTGCTGCTTTTTTATTTCTTGCGCCCCATTGCTTAAAGAAAAAAGCTACTTTAGATTTTGCACACTGTTCCTGTATATCAAGAACCCTCCAAAGGAGTCCTTCGGACCATCCAGATATTTTTCGATACCCATAGCTTTAAGTCTTCGCGTCATTACCTCGGCATAACAAAATTTGCAACCCTGTGATATCTTCGTACAGCCGGTGGTTGGGTTCCACGTTAATTCTGTCCACTCTATTGATGATTGCGCCATGGTTACTATAGATAGATTGTACGCTTGATATTTCTTACCCCCAAATTACACTAATAAATCCCTTCAAAAAATTCTATTATTTATTGCTTGACTTATTTGAATTTATACTGTATATTTATACACTGTATATAATTACAGTAATATTATTATATTGATAATTCACTATTAATTGTACAAGATTCCCGCCTGCGTCCCGCAAAAGCGGGACAAGCTGGGAATGACAACAGAAAAAACATGAAAGAACTCACAAAGAAGCAGGCTAAGCTGGTTGAATTCATAAAGAAGTTCATTTTGGTAAACGGGCACTCCCCCACCTACAAGGAAATTGCAGAGCATTTTACAGTGAACATAAACGCAATACAGCAAGCCATAGCTGCACTCGTCAAAAAAGGATACATAGAAAAAGTACAGGGCATTGCGCGCGGAATTAAACTGACTGAAAAACCAGTCAGGAAGGATGACAGGTTTACCGAACTGCAAAGAGCAAAAGCAAATATGATAACTATTCCATTATACGGCAGTGTTGCCGCAGGTGAGCCTATCTTTGCCGATAATAATATAGAAGGCTACATCACAATTGAAAAGCCAAGGCACTCATCAGGCGAGCTATTTTCCGTTACCGTGCGCGGAGATAGTATGGTGGATAAGAAGATAGTTGAAAAAGATAAGCTGATAGTAAGGAAACAAAACACTGCATCAGACGGAGAGATAGTCGTGGCATTGCTTGATGATGAAGTAACAGTAAAGGTATTCAAAAAGAATGGCGGCTTGCCCTACCTTCAGCCGGCAAATAACAGGTATGACCCTATTCACAAACCCTTCAAGATACTTGGTATTGTTGTGGGGCTGACACGGGATTTTACGGCGGTGTGATTTTAAGGCAAAAGTCAAAAGTAAAAAAGCAGAAAGACAAAAATGTTTTATTGTTTATTCAAAATTATTTTAGTTCCCGCCTTGATGATTATAGAAAGATTAATATCTGGATTCCCGCCTGCGCGAGAATGACATAAGAGACTAACGCTCAGGGTTGAGGCAATGCATACAGCAAAAAATACAGGTAAACTAAGCTCTTCATTCTTTATCCCAAGGGATGCTTCGCGTCCTTCGCATTTATTCAAGCGTGTAAGGATGATGGCTTCCTATTGCTTTCCCCATCACAAAGACCTCAATCATAAATTAGACCAAAACAGGAACAGGTATTTCATACATCTTGATATGGACGCATTTTTTGCGCAGGTAGAGCAAAGAGATAACCCAAAACTGCGCGGCAAACCGGTATCAGTAGGCGGAGGCGAGGGTAACAAAGGCATTATCATGACGGCAAGCTACGAAGCAAGGGCAAAAGGAGTTGAGATAGGAATGTCTGTAGTTGATGCAAGGCGTTTGTGTCCTGAGCTTATTTCGCTACCTTCCTACGGCACAAAATACGAAGCAATTTCACAGAATATCATACACCACCTGCTTAAGATTCTTCCTGAAGATTGCGTTGAGCAGTATAGTATAGATGAATGTTTTCTTGATATAACTCCCATTGTAAAAGATTATTTTCATGCAGCAAAGTTAGCATGGCAGTTAAAATCACTTGTAAAGAAGATAGAGAACCTGACGGTATCAATTGGACTTTCATACAACAAGTCATACGCAAAAATGGCGACCAAGCTAAACAAGCCTGACGGATTATTCATAGTAAGGGAAGAGAATATTGAAGTTATTCACCGTCTGCCTGTCATAAAGATGTGGGGCATAGGACACAGGAATGAAATACGGATGCATTCACTGGGAATAATGACAATAGGCGATTTGGCTAATTCAGATTTCCATGCAATTCACAAAGAGTTTGGCATTAACGGAGTGATATTTCGTAAAATTGCACGCGGTGAAGATACAAGCGGCATAGCAGTTGCCAGTGGTGAAAGAGTAGAAAAATCATTCAGCCACAACCATACACTTTCAAACGCCATTTATGAAACGGATAAAGCTGAGACCGAAATAAAAAGAATGACTGAATACGTATGCAGGCGGATGCGCGCTAAAGATCTTATTGCAGACCATCTGAGTCTCTCGCTCCGCTATGAAGACCTTGGCTACCGCAGTGATAAGGTAAGGCTATGCCACGCCACCAATAGCGAGAAGGAAATATTCCATAATGCGATGGAAATATATAAACGGCTTCCCCAGCCTGACCCGATGCATAAAGTACGAACATTCGGCATCTCTGTCTATGATCTTTACAAGGTATCGGCATATAACCTTGACCTGTTTAACCTTGACCATCTTATCCCCTACAAACAAATTGATATGCTTAAGGATAAGTACGGAGAAAATATCATTCGCCTGGGTATGGGTAATGGCTGATAATACTTATTTTGGATTGCACTGACACAGTCAGTGCAATCCAAAAAAAAGAATGATACTATTGGAGTGAATTCCTGTCTATTTCAACAGAAACTTTGTTGAAGCTCCATACAATAATATGTAAACACTCACACAATAAGAGTATTCTCCACTCAAAATAATAGGAAAATCCTATTCATTGATAGTTTTGCAGGATATTGATAATTTTGCAGTAGTAATAAAAAATTAACCTAACCAGCCATAAGAACTATGCAAAAACTTAGAATTCTTTTATTGATCTTAATTCCTGCACTGTTATTAACAGCATGCACAAAGGAATCAGAAGATTCAATTTTACTTGCAGCAAAGAACAAGCTTGAAGAAGCAAAAAAGCTTGATACTGATAACAAGCCTGAAGAAGCCAAGAAAGCTTATAGCGAAGCAATTGAAATGTACAAAAAGTTTCTCACTGAATATCCAACTTCGCAAAAAGCACCTGAGGTATTCAGCACAATTGCTAAAATTTATGTGGATAACTTAAGGGATTACCCAAATGCTATTAAAAAATATGAAGAGTTAACACAGAAATTCCCGGTATCCAAAGAATCAAAATATGGAATGTTCATGGTAGCTTTCATATATGATGAGATGTTAAAAGATAAAGAAAAAGCAAAGGAAAGTTACAAAAAATTCCTTGATAAATATCCAAAAGATGAAGATGCGAATGAAAAGATGAGCGAATCAGCAAGAATGATGCTGCAAATGTTAGATGAAAACCGCTCTATTGAAGATATTATAAAGAATACACAGAAAGATACAGTTAAAACTGAACCGAAAAAAGACGACACTAAAAAAGATGTAAAGAAGGATGAAGTAAAGAAGGAAATACCAAAACAGGAAAACAAGACCGATAAGACAACTGATGTTGATACAAAGTAATAATCTTCTTTAACAAAAACAAATTATCTTATAACGGCGTTAAAGGTAATTATACGATCTCATTTAGTTAAACTTAATCAGCATAATTATTGCAAGCCGACTATAAAAAATATCTCCAGCCCTCGGTAATATCAAGGCTGGCAAATATGGAGCTTAAAGCCAAATTTGTTGTAGAGGGTTTTATAGCCGGCTTACATAAAAGTCCTTACCACGGTTTTAGCGTTGAGTTTGCCGAGCACCGCCAGTATATGCCTGGCGATGACCTAAAATATCTTGATTGGAAAGTGCTTGGCAGAACTGACCGCTACTATATCAAACAATTTGAAGAAGAAACAAATTTAAAATCATATTTAATTGTTGATTCAAGCCGCTCGATGCATTTTAAATCATCTGGAACGGAGTTTGCAACAAAATCACCTTTCAGCAAAATATTCAGGAAAAAGGAACAGATTAAAGCGGCAGCTAAAAGCAATGTAACAAAACTTGAGTATTCAACATACTTAGCAGCATCACTTGCAGTACTAATGAATTTTCAAAAAGATGCAGCAGGTTTAGTTGTATATGATGAAACAATTAAGACATTCATCCCACCAAAGGCAACAAGCCAGAATCTTAAACTAATTCTCAACCAGCTTTCATCAATTCAACCTACAGGCAAAACTAATACAGCATCAGCATTAAACATTGTTGCAGAAAGAATAAAACGACGGGGATTAATAATAATATTCAGCGATTTATTTGATGACCAGACAGCAGTTATTAATGCATTAAAGCATTTCAGGTATAAGAAAAATGAAGTAATAATGTTTCAGATTTTAGACCCTGTTGAGATGAACTTTGCAATTGATGCACCCACTATTTTTAAAGATATGGAAACTAGCCAAGAAATGCTTTCACAGCCAATTTCTATAATGAATTCATATCAGGATGTTGTTAAGGAATTCATAAATAATTATAAAACGGCTTGCCTATCAAATAATATTGATTACGTACTTCTATCAACAGAAACACCATTTGATATTGCCCTGCTTGGATACCTAAATAAGAGAAAAAGGCTGCATTAAGATTCAATAAAAAAATGAAAAAGCAACCTAAAGGTTGCGGCTACAAACCATAACCCTAAATAATTAATTGTAATTTTTTTGCTATATTTGATTAAACCATTTTCATAATAATACTGTCTAATCTTCAGAAACGCCCAAATAATGCAATAAATATGATATTTGCAGATAAACATACTTTATTTTTAAAAGAGGTGAAACTATCACTGTTATTTATTTTATTAGCTTCAGGTACCCTGTATTCACAGAATCAGGATAGTTTACTTGAAAAGATCAAAAATATTGAAATTGCCCTTGATGAACCAATTACAGCAGATGAAGACTTATACATGAATACCGTTTCATTCCAATCATTTTATGATGTGCTATCGCCTATGGGTGAGTGGATACAGATAACCAAAGAGGATATTGATGATGATTTGAGCGATGGCGAAGGAGAAGGAACCAGTAATTTTACGCCAGGTTATACGGATGAAGATTTTCTTTTTATATGGAAGCCTTCAGTTAAAAATGACTGGAAGCCTTATCAGAATGGCAAATGGGAATATAGTGATCATGGCTGGTTATGGGTATCCAGTGATAAATGGGGTAACTCAACATATAATTATGGCAGGTGGTGGAATTCACCCAAATACGGATGGGTTTGGCTGCCAGGTTATACCTGGTCTCCTGCATGGGTAAAGTGGAAAGTTACCAATGATGATAAATATGTTGGCTGGGTTGCACTTACACCAAAAGCAAAGTGGAACAGTGAAAAAGGAATAACTGATGAAACATATAAGTACAGGAATAAAGATAATGAATGGGTCTTTGTAGTAAATAATACTTTTTCAGGTGATTTATCATCAGGTAATATTGTTAGACAGGATGAGAATACTTCTTTAGTCAAAAATTCAACATCAATTATTGATATAAAAATTGAAGATGAAAAAATTGTAAATAAGGGTCCTGATGTAAACCGGATGGAAGAAAAGACAGGGAAGAAATTCCAAATGAAGAAAGTTAAGTTTTCTAAAGGGAATACAAATACAGTAGTTAGAGAAAATGATATTACCATTAGCAAAGAAATATTTGATATATCAAAAGGAAAAAAAGAAAAATTAGGCAAACCGAATAAATTTAAAAAGAGCGAAAGAGTTAAAAAGATAATAAAAAAAAGAAGTGGCAATAAACGTCCGCTGATAAAACATCATTAGTTAACCAAATGTATCTTCAATAAATTATTATCCCGTTAATTTTAACGGGATTTTTTATTAAATTGTTTTTGTTAAACATTAAAAAGTCAAAAACAATTAATTTATTTAGCCTAATTAAATAGATTGTTACAATCCTAATTTTGGTATAATTTAGATTTAATATGAAAAAGTTTTTTGCAATAATTTTAGTATTTTCCTCAAGTGTGATTGGGCAGAATCTTCATCAACGATTTGATGGAATGAATGTTATAATTAACGGTCTTACATGTATAAATCCATTTAACGGCGGGTTAGAAGTACCAAGATACCAGTTTACTGATATGGATAATGATAGTGATTTAGATCTTTTTATTTACGATAAAGATACTACACTTAATTTTTATAGAAATGAAGGAACTACAACTGCTCCCCTTTTCAGGCTTAATACTACAAGATACCAAAATTTGAATATCAGGAACTGGTTTCAGTTTGCTGATTTAGATGGCGATGGAGATAAAGATATTTTCTGCGGGGGAGATTCGCAAAGAGTTAGATATTATAAAAATATTGGTTCTGCAGGTAATCCAAATTTTTCACTTCAGTTGTATGGAGTAAAAACAAATCTTAATGCATATATAAATAGTGAATCATCATGCGTGCCTACACTTGTTGATATTGATGGCGATGGAGATATTGATTTCCTTACAGGCAGCTCTATTGGTCAAATAACATATTATCAAAACACGGGCAGCAGTACAAATTTTGTATATACTTTTATAACAGATTTTTGGAAAGATATAAGTATTCAGGGCGGTGCTGATGACCCAAGGCATGGAGCAAGCGCAATTACATTTGGTGATATAGACGGTGATAACGATAAAGACTTGTATTGGGGTGACCTGTTTGGTCATAGCATTTACTTCATAAAAAACACAGGTACATCGCAGAATTTCCAGTGGAATTTTATTGATACAACATCACCAGAACCTAATCCATACTTTAGCAGCGGATTTAATATGCCTGGTGTATATGATATTGATGGTGATAGTAAGAATGATTTCTTTATTGGAGTACTTATCGGTTCAAAGACTTTAAACAATTTTGTTTATTTTAAAAATATGGGTCCCGTAAATAATCCAGTATTCACTAAAATAACCGATAATTTTATTTTATCTGCGGATATTGGCTCATACAGCTATCCAGTTTTTGCAGATATTGATAACGATGGTGATAAGGATATGTTCATTGGTTGTGATAAGTCAGTGGGATTTTACAGAAATACAGGAACATCTACTGCTCCCGCATTTACGCTTGTAACTGATAGCCTTCCGTTAAATATCAATAATTTTAATTTCGCTCCTGCAATTGCCGATCTTGATGGTGACGGCAAGAAAGATATGATTGTAGGATTTTATGCAGTGGCTAAATTAAGATATTTCAAGAATACCGGTACATTAGTAAATCCTATATTCACATATACCCCTTCACAGCTTGACACTATGAACCTTTCGCAGGCAAGCGCACCATGCCTTGCTGATATGGATAATGATGGAGATATAGATATTCTTGCGGGAAACTCAAGCGGCAGATTAACATATTATAGAAACAACGGGAGTCCGGCTGTATTCAACTTCCAGTTCATCACAAATAATTATATGAGTGTAAATGTTGGTAATGACGCAGCGCCTTCGCTTGGTGATCTCGATGGTGATGGCGATCTTGACCTGCTAGCAGGCAACCGTTTAGGGAAGATTGCTTTTTACAGAAATACAGGCAGTAACACAATTCCGAATTTCTCTTTAATCACTACTAATTATTCCGGAATAAATACATTTCAAAATTCAGTTCCTGCAATTGTTGATATAAATAATGATTCCGATCCTGACCTTTTCTTAGGAAACACAAAAGGGGGTTTATATTATTACGAAAACTGGGATGTTTTCGGCATTCAGCAAATTGGTAATGAAATACCAGACAAATTTTCATTATATCAAAACTACCCAAATCCATTTAACCCAACAACAAAGATAAGATTTGATATAACGTCAAACCTAAAGGCAGGCGTGAAATCCCGCCAGGGCGGGACAAGTAGTGAAACGTCAAACGCAAAGATAATCATATTCGATATTCTTGGCAAAGAAATTGCAGTATTGGTTAATGAACAGCTCAAACCGGGAACTTATGAAGTTGATTTTGTTGCATCGCATCTTACGAGCGGAGTTTATTTTTACAGGTTGAGTTATGATGGTTTTTCAGCGGTAAAGAAGATGATATTAGTTAAATAACGAAGTTATTTTCAACTCCTGCCTGCCTATGGCACGGTTGTTTCTAAGGTTAGTTAAATTGCTACATTAAATTTCTAAATCATCATAATTTAAGGACTTTCATACGAAAGTCCTTTTTTTATAGGTATTAAATATCGTTATAATAAGTAAATCAGATTATTCATTTTTTTAAACATGGTAATTCTCCTTTAGTATCTTTATTGCAAAGTAATTCTAACTTTTAGTAAACTTTCTTTCTATTTATATGTAAAATAATGTAAATTGTTCCCAAAAATGTGATGAAAAGAATGACATTAGCAAAAATATGAAGATTTGAAACCAATATTTTGTTAAAACCGTAATATATTTTATATATTGTAAACTCATAGAACATGTATTATATTTAGTAAATATTAGGATAAGATAATTATGGAAAATGCCATTATGTGATATCTAATTGATTTTATGGATAGATTACTTATAACTTAACAATAGTAATTATGCATAAATTGTTTTACCAAAATACGAACAGTTTAAACCTTTCGAATACTATCCGAATAATTTTTTATTTGTGGTTATTCATAATTTTGGCTATACCGTTAATTGGTTTTAGCCAAAATGCTTACATTAATGATTTTAGGGTTAATGATGATTTAACAAACAGGGGGCAGTTTGGTTCGAGAATTGGTGTTGATAGCGCTGGTAATTTTGTTGTCGCCTGGAATGACAGAAGGAATTCAATTAACATTAATTATACACAAGTCTTTTATCAGATCTTTGATAAATACGGAAGCAGAATTGGCAGTAATATTGCTATAAATACTGACACAAATTATCTGTCAGGACTTACTGTATTTAAGACAGGTCAGTTCATTATTACTTGGATTAGAATTTTCAATTCTTCAATGAATTCTGAGTTATATTTTCAAAGATTCGACAAAACCGGGATACCTTTAAATCCACCAACTAAAGTAATTGATACAGTTTATTCAAGTACTGCACTTAATTATGGAGATGTAGCTTCAGACAGTAATGGAAATTTTGTGACTGTATGGGAATTCAGACCTTATGCAACTACAAATAGTGTAATCTATGCACAGCGGTTTGATAATGTGGGGAATAAGCTGGGCACACCAATTGTAGTTAACGATACAATTGGATTTTTTGGAATTACAGACGTTAATATTGCAATGGATGGCAGCGGAAAATTTATTGTTTCATGGAGTGACAGAAGATTTAATGTTTCTCAGCAAAAATACGATATTTTTTTCCAGAGATTTAACAGTATCGGAATAAAAATAGGTAATAATGTAAAAGTTAATGATGATAATGATACAACTAAAAACCAGTTATTACCTTGGCTCTGCAGTGATAGAAACGGACGATTTGTTATTACCTGGACTGATAGGAGAAATTTATTTAACGAATATAATATTTATTTTCAGATATATGATTCAACAGGAACAAAGGTAGGCAACAACAAAAGAGCTGATGAATCAAATGGGGATCCTTATAATTCAAATGTGGCCATAAATAATCTTTCTCAATTTATTATTGGCTGGACTGATGACGGGTATGCAGGCAGATTACAGTATTATGGAAGACGTTATACAAAAACCGGGGACATAATTGGAAATATTTATATGGTACCGCAAATATCACCTGTAGGTTCTATTCAATCACCATCAGATATTAAAATATTTGGCGATAGAATTTATTCCACTTGGGAAGATACAAGAAACAGTGATGGAGATATATATTGTAATGTTCGGAGTTTTCAGAACCCGGATACAATAATAATTGGAATAAACACGATTTCTGCAAACGAACCAACAGGTTTTAAATTGTATCCTGCATATCCTAATCCGTTTAACCCTGAAACAAAAATAAAATATGATTTGTCAATAAATGATGATGTGTTTGTTAGCATATATGATATTACAGGTAAAACAATAAAGCAGATTAATACCGGTAAACAAAATAAAGGGACATACGAAATTACAATAACTAATGAATTACTTTCAAGCGGAGTATATTTTTTAAAGATACAAACTTCATCAGGTTTAAATGCTGTTCAAAAATTAGTGTTATTAAAATAACTTAAACACCTTTAAAGGGTGTGTTATAAGGAGAAAAACATAATGAATGCTTACCGTTTTATATCAGTTTTATTTCTTATCTTCACATTATCAATTTCTATAAAATCACAGGATAGTCCCGCAAATACATTATGCGGAACTCCTGATAGTACAATAGTTTTTAACGGACCAATTGGAACAGCTACATTAGATGTAGTTTTTGTGTTTCTTGATTTCCCTGATGGCAGGCTGCCAAACGGGGAAATCCCTGCAACTGATAATGAGTTAAACCAAGTGAGCAATATAGATGCTGTTCTTAACATGGGATTTATTTCAAATGATGGCGAAAATTACACTCGTAAAGTAAGGAAATATACTTATGATGATTTCTGGAATATGTATTTTTCAACCAATACATTTTTGGGTTCAGCTCATCCTGACTGGAATTCACACGGAGCTTTTGCCTATCCGCCTGACGGAGATACTGCGCGCGCATTCGGCAGCTTCAAAGAGTATTTTTCCGAAGTTTCTTATGGCAAGTTAACAATAAACCCTTTTGTAACCCACCAGAATGAAACAGGCATGTACAAAACAGGAATTGTGAATAATATAATAGATGTAAATGGTGACAAGTTTATCAGACCAATTAAGTTTCTTAACAATAAAAGTCATTATTTCAGAGAAAACGATGAAAACAGAGCTTTCCATGAGATGTTAGCAGATGCCCCCGGTAGAGTAATAAGCATGCATGAACTTCAGCTAACAGACCCTGATTATATTGAATTTGATTTGCAGAATTTCAATGGAAAAGTAGTTTATGTTTTTGCAGGTGGAACTGAAAATTATGGGGGTCTGGCTGGAGTTTATTGTATAGTAAGAGAAAAACGAAATAAGAATAATTTTTCTGACGACAAATACAAAATCATTAATGGATTAACTCTTTATTGTCATGAATTTGGCCATTTATTGGGTTTTGGTCATTCCGGAGTAGGAAACTACTGCGCAATGACAATGGGAACAAGCAATCAGAATTGCCCTTCACATTTTAACATAATGTATAAACTCAAAGCTGGATGGATAGACCCTCAGTACGTTAGATTTATCAATTCAAATCAGCAGAATATATCAGATCTTCCCCCTTCTGCATATAATGGTGATTGCGCTATAGTTACTATATATGGTAAAGCCGGTTATAGTGAAATAGTTAATGCTCCAAATTATAATCACAGTGAGTATTATGTTATTGAAAATAGAAGAATGTTGAGGAATAATTTAAATTATAAATTTGATAAAAAGTTTGTTTGGGAGCAAGGAAGTTATCCTACTTCAGGTAATGGTTTTAATGGCGGTTGTTTGATAACTCAATATTCAACTTATCGTCCACTACAAACAGGCAATTATGGATTGGGTGATAATACATGGATAAAAATAATTAATGCGGACCCAAATACTTTAGTACTACCAGAAACAGAAGGACATTCAAATCATTTTTTTGCCGCAAATAGACTAAATGGTGCACCTTTTACTTTTTTGACAGATAATGATGCAGGGGTTGACCGTACAAAATCTTCTTATGATTTAAAAACAGGTATAAGACTTACAAATATTATCGATCCAGGTGATGGCAGTATTAGTTTTACATTAAACTATTCGCTTGGCGCACCACCCAACTATGAAAAAGTATTATATGGGCAAAGCTTACCTAATCCATTTATTATGAATGGTATTTATTTTTTACATACAACAACACTTTTACCGAATAGTGGCGTTGATGGAAATATAATTATTCAGCCGGGTACGATTATTGAAGCAGTTAATGGAGGTCTTATTTATAATAGTGGGAATTCAGGTAATTTTGAAGCAAATGGCACTATTGAAAATCCTATAACCTTTAGAGGAGCAGGTTATCAAAATTTTAGATTAAATTTCTTTGATATTGCAATTATAAATACCAATAACAACAATACAGAAACTGTAGTTTTAAAGAATTGTAATTTTATATCACCAGTATCAGATTTCGATTTTTCAATAGGTAATCAAAATTCAAATAAATCTGTTGAAGTAGAAAATATCAGTATCAATGGCAGTGGCACAGCATGGTTTACTGCTGATAATTCACAATCAAATTTAATCATAAACAATTTGAACTTTGCATCCCAGACTAAGATCATTAGGTTTAGTTCAACTTCTAATAATCAAAATCATGCCGGGATAACACAACTTCAAAACTCAGATTTTGACGAATACCATTTTGCAGGAACATGGCGATTAGATTTACCAACTGACCTAATTATAGATGTGAATAAAAAATTGTTTGTATCAGGTGCAGTTGGAGTTAAAAATGAAATTTTATTTACAACACCTCACAAAATCATTGTAAATGGCGAGGCTAATATACTTGGTAGTTTTACAACAAATAAAGATTTACAAATTGGAAATACAGGTAAAGTTTTTATAAAAGCATGGGATAAAATTGGTCAACCAAGTATGGATAATTTTGTTAGTTTCAACGAAGGTTATGGTATATTATCTGATGGAGAATTTTCAGCCACTTCAGGAAAAGACAGTTTAATATTTACTGTCAATGGTTCTGGTAAATGGAATGGAATAAAAGGTGAGAATAATAGTAATTTCATAATGAATAATGTTAAGGTGAGAAATGCCATAAGAGGTGTTGATATAAATATGCCAAATGGTAACATTGATATTCAAAATTCCAGATTTTCTGAAAATAGAGAATATGATATTGTTCTGAACAACATGAGCTCTGGTAATGATTTAACACGCCAGGTAAAGTCAAATATTTTCACAGGAAACTCAAACAAACTTGCGGCTTTGAGCTGTAATAACAGTATCGATCTGAATATAGAAAATAACCAATTTGATAACGATTACAATGTGGGCATTGCTCTGGCTTGGGTAACAAATCCTGTAATAAAATCTAATGTTTTAAGAGCAACCACTAATTCAGGTTATTCACCCTTCGGAGTATTCAGCTACTCTTCAGGCGGCTTTTTAAGTTGCAATAATATTACTAATTACATTGACGGGATTCATCTGGATAATTCTTCTCCTTCTTTGTATAACAACGATATTTACAATAACGGAATTGGTTTATATTGCACAAATTACTCAAGTCCAACACTAACTCCTTCATACTCGTACAGTATGACATTATATTCAGGAGGCTACAATAGAATTTTCAATAATCTTGGTCCGGAAATATTTTGCGATAATCTTGCAGCAATATATCCCAGCAATATTCCATATTTATATGAAGGATATAACTCGATTTACGATAATATTAATACCGTAGATTGCCTGATTGATATGCAGGCGGAATATTTCCCATTTGTTACTTATAATGTAACAAATAATTATTGGGGTGGATCAAGTCCCTCGGGCAGGTTATGCCCGGCTGCTTTGAATTATACTTTTACGCCTACTTAGGCAGTGAACCCGAAACGCCTCCATTTTGTGCTCCATATACAGTATCCTCAAATAATAGCAATATGCCTCAACAAGTACTACTTTTAGGCAGCGCAAATTTGGATGCATTTAACGGTTATTATAGTTCTTCGGTTGCAAAGTATAAAGACCTAATAACTTTGTTGAATAACCCACAACTATCGTACCTTCCCGTTTCAAAAATATTTTACACAACATCACTTGATTCAAATGCAAACTATTATTCTTTAGAAAGTTACTATTCGGGATTATCAAACCAATACTTTAATGATACGCTATTCAGCAGGAAAACTGCAAACATATCAACAGCAACAGATGTTGAACAGCCATCTTATGAAGAAGCCATAGTTGAGTATCAGGCAATAATTAATAATCCTATTAATGAAACCGAAAGACACTATGCTTATATTGACCAAATGCGAACAGTAAGACTAATGTTAGACTCTTTACTGAATGGACTTGGAGATAATCCAACGGGCAGCAATTACTCTTTCTATGAATTAAAGACATTAGTTGAGGGTATATTGAATCATAAATTTTCGAGTTACAATATAAAATCTGATACTAAACTTGTTAAATATGAAGTAGAAAATAACTCTGTAGGAAATGTTGATACTGAGAGACCAGTCAAGAAAGTTCAACTTGATAAACAGAATAACAACAATTTCAGCAAAAGCAAATTAAATAACAGTACAGAACTGAAAAACCAGTCAAGTATAGGTTTCAATCCTCAACTTCTATCAATAGTAAGTACTAATGACAAAAATGTTCAATTAAGTAATTTAAGAAATTCTCTTAATCTTGAAAATCTCATGTTAAACGGAATTTCAAACACGGAAAAAGTAATACTATTGGATAAAATTATTGGTTATAAATTATTTGAATATGCCTTACTTGCTAACTCGATAAATGCAAGACCATTGAATCGAATGAATGCATTTAAGAAATCAAAATCTACAATTGAAAGTACTATACCAATAGTTTTTAAACTCTATCAAAATTACCCAAATCCATTTAATCCGGTATCTACAATTAAATACGATTTGCCGAAACAGTCACTGGTTACAATTAAAATATTTGATATTATTGGCAGAGAAGTGGCTACCTTGGTTAATGAAACAAAGGAGCCGGGTTATTATAGTGTAAGTTTTGATGGTACAAATTACTCAAGCGGTGTATATTTTTACAGAATAGATGCCCGACAAGTCGGGTCGTTGTCAGGTATATTTTCAAGTGTCAAAAAAATGGTACTTTTAAAATAATGACAATCTAATCCTAAATCATCAAAATTTAAGGACTTTCGTGTGAAAGTCCTTTTTTTATAGGTATTAAATTTAGTTAAAATGAGTTAAATTTGTAGAATATGCTATCAGTCTCAGACGTTACAGTACAATTCGGCTCAAAAAAGCTGTTTGAAAACCTATCCTTTATAGTAAATTTAAAGGATAGAATAGGGCTTGTAGGCTCAAATGGAGCGGGTAAATCTACACTGCTCAAGATAATTAATGGTCAAATCGAGTCTGATAAGGGCGAAATTGCAGTTTCTAAACATACAACTGTTGGTTATTTACCTCAGGAAGGAATTACATTTCTTGGAAAAACCATATATGAAGAGGTTTATTCCGGTGTAGGCGATGTTTCAGCATTAAAGGATGAAATTGAGCAGATTCATAAAGAGCTTGAAACTCACCCTGACCATACTTCGGATGAATATATGGATTTGGTTGAAACTTACGGAGAGCTTCAGCATAAGTTTGAACTGCTTGATGGTTTCAAGATAAAATCGAATATTGAAAAAATACTTGAAGGATTAGGATTTCATTCAAAGGATTTTGACAGGCTGACCGATGAATTTTCAGGCGGCTGGCAGATGCGAATTGCTCTTGCAAAACTTCTGCTTAAACAGCCATCGGTATTACTGCTTGATGAACCGACAAACCATCTGGATATTGAATCACTAATATGGGTTGAGAATTTCCTGAAGGCGTATGAAGGGGCAATAGTTCTTGTTTCGCATGACAGGAAATTCCTAGATACAATTTCCAACAAGACAATTGAAATTTATGCAGGTAAAGTTACCATTTACAAAGGTAACTATTCGTATTATGTATCAGAACGTGATATAAGAAAAGAACTGCTATTTAAGAGTTATGAAAACCAGCAGAAATATTTAAAGCAGCAGGAAAGATTCATAACAAGATTCCGTTCAAAGGCATCAAAAGCCACAAGCGTACAAAGCAGGGTGAAGATGCTTGATAAGATTGAAAGAATTGAAATTGAAGATGAAGAAACAGCAATTCATTTCAACTTTCCTCCGGCAACCCACTCCGGCAGAAAAGTATTTGAGCTTAAGAATGTTTCAAAGAGTTATGGCGATAATCTTGTATTAAAGGGATTGGATCTTGAAATAGAGCGAGGAGAAAAGATTGGTCTGGTTGGAGTAAATGGCGCGGGTAAATCTACCTTAGCAAGAATTATAAGAGGTACTGAAGATATACAGGAAGGCGTTCGCAAGCTTGGGTTTCAGGTTGATTTGGAATATTACTCCCAGCATCAGGCTGATACGCTTGACCCTGCAACAGATGTACTTGCCACACTTGATGCAGTAGCAACGGGTGATGTACGCAAACAGTTAAGGACAATACTAGGAAGCTTTTTATTCCGCGGTGATGATGTATTTAAAATGGTTGGTGTTCTTTCAGGAGGAGAGAAATCTCGTTTAGCATTGGCAAGAATGCTTTTGAAAGCATCAAACTTCCTGATACTTGATGAGCCGACAAATCATCTTGATATGAATTCAAAATTGGTGTTAATGGAAGCCTTACGTAATTACGCAGGAACGATACTTATAATTTCGCATGACAGGGAATTTTTAGACGGCATAGTAACAAAGATTATAGAAGTAAAAGATAAAAACATAAAAACGTATCTTGGTAACTGTACTTATTATCTTGATAAAAAGGAAGAAGAAAAGAACGGCATTAACCAGCTAAAGCAGGATAGAAAGGATAATGCTTCATCTACTAACGGTGCACCTAAGGCGAAGAAGACAAAGGAACAGAAAAGGATAGAAGCTGAGAACAGGAACAAAGTCTATAAAGTAGCTAAACCGCTTAAGGAGAGTATTCATAAGCTGGAAAAAGAAATTAAAGTGCTTGAAGAAAAAACAAAATTGCTTGAAGCAGAAATGGCTTTACCTGATTTCTTTAAAGATCATCATAACTCCGCTACAAAGACGAATGATTATAAAACATCAAAGGATAAGCTGAACGGGATTTATCATAAATGGCTTGAGGAAACAAAAAAACTGACCAAGATAGAAGAAGAAATAGGAAAGTAAGTTTTTTCTCTCGCAAAGGCGCAAAGACGCAAAGAATATTTGATGTAATTTAACTCTGACATTTAACAACTGTTAAATAATTAATTTATCTTATATTTTAACTTTATTGAGAATAACAAAATGTCAGAAAATGAAATTGCAAAAATAATTGTGGATTGTTGTTTTAAAATTCATCTAAAATTAGGACCCGGACTTCTTTAATCAGTTTACGAAGAAGTATTATGTTATGAATTAAGGAAAAATGGTATTAATTTTGTAAGGCAAAAACCTATTAAAGTCATTTATGAAGAAGTAACATTAGATATTGGGTTTATTGCTGATATTATTGCAGAAGATAAAGTTATTATAGAACTAAAATCTGTAGAATCTTTAAAAGCTGTTCATCATAAACAGTTACTGACGTATCTAAAATTGAATAATAAAAAATTAGGTTTGCTAGTAAATTTTAATGAGAATTTAATTAGAGACGGAATAAAAAGAATTGTTAATAATTTATAAACCATTAGAAATCTTTGCGACTTAGCGTCTTTGCGGGATATAAATAACTAAATTGTTCAATTAACGTACAGCGAATGAGATCCTTCACTTCGTTCAGGATTGAAGTATGAAAATAGGAAATTACAAGCTTTATTCAATACAAACCGGATTATTCCGTTTAGATGGCGGAGCGATGTTTGGCGTTGTGCCAAAACCGCTATGGTCAAAAACCAATCCGGCTGACGATAGCAACAGGATTGATATGTGCATGAGGTCGTTACTGCTTGTATCAGGTGATAAGAAGATAATTGTTGATAACGGTGTTGGATATAAGATGAGCAGTAAATTAAATGAGATATATGGCGTGGATCACTCACAATTTACCCTAGAAAATGAATTAGCTAAGCATGGGTTTAAACCTGAAGATATTACTGATGTAATAATGACTCACCTGCATTTTGATCATATAGGAGGTTCTACAAAAATTGATGCTAACAGTCAGTTAAACCTTACATTCCCAAACGCAATACATCATTTACAGAAAAAGCAATGGGAGTGGGGTCAGAACCCGAGCGACCGCGATAAAGCAAGCTTTATGCCTGAAAATTACAATCATATTCAAGAAAAAGGAATGCTAAAACTTTACAAAGGAGATTCCATTTTTGATGAAACGATTTCATTGCTTACAGTAAACGGTCACACACCAAATATGCAATTAGTAAAAGTTAAGGATGATAATAATACTTTACTATTTACTGCTGATCTTTTCCCAACGACTACACATATTCCCCTGCCATATATAATGGGTTATGACTTATTCCCTTTAACCACACTTGATGAGAAGAAGAAATTCCTGCTGCATATAACAAAAGAGAACTGGATATTATTTTTTGAGCATGATGCTTTTACGGAAACGTGTAATATTCAGCAGACAGAAAAGGGATTTATGGTTGCCAACAAAATGGAATTAAATAAAAGGTAAATTGTTATAATATTATACAAATCGGAGGTTAAATTTATGACAATAATTGAACTAAAAAACTCGTTAATTGAACAAATTAGTAAATCTGATGATTTTGAATTGCTTGATTTACTTAGGACCATTATGCAAAATCAAAATTCTGATATTCCTGAATTAACAGATGAGCAGCTTAGAAGACTTAAAGAAAGCAGAGAGCAATTTGCCAGGGGTGAATTTTATACAAATGAAGAAGCTGATAAACTTGTTGATAAATGGTTTGAAGGAAAGTAATCTGGTCAAATAATGCATTAAATGATAAGTTTAAAATTTACAACTTTTGGTATAGAAAAAATGGCAGTAGTGATTACTCAAAGAAATTAGAAAATGAATTTCGGAATATTACCAAAGTACTAAGCCGATTTAACTATTCAGGCAAAATATATCCCGGTTCTGATTCAAGATTTATAATTAAAGATTATTTCCAAATCTTCTATTCATTTAATGAAGATTATATTGAAATAAACCAGATTTGGGACACAAGACAAAATCTGAAAAGTTTACCTTTATGAGTGAGCAAAATGGAATTATATAAAAGGTAAATTGTTATTATATTATACAAATTTAATTATTTGATATGACAACAACAGAGTTAAAAAAATCAATTGTTCAGGAAGTACATGCTATAAGTGATGAAAAAATGCTTGAACTGCTTCTTATAGCCCTTGAAAATATAAATTCACCTATCCCGGAGCTGGAAGATTGGCAAATCAAAGAGATTGAGGAAAGTGAAAAACAACTTGAAAGAGGAGAATGTATCACAAAAGAAGAAGCCGATAAAAAGATTCTGGAATGGCTGAAAAAATAGTTCTATCCTTAAAAGCAGAAAAAAATCGTTATGATATTCTAAAATATTATTTCGATGAAACAGGGAGCAATAAAATACCTCTACAAATATTTAAACAATTAAGTAATGCATTCGATACAATTTCAGTTTTCCCATACTCCGGTAAAATTATTAAAAAAAAGGGATATCATGTATTTACAACCAAACCTTACAGTATAATATACAGAATTAGCAGTGATTCAATTGAAATCTTACATATATGGGATACCAGACAAAACCCCAAAAATTTACCTTTATGAAAGAGATTAACTACAAAAAAATATGCAAGGTAACTGACCTTCCCAACAGACGAGGCAGAAAATATTCTATAAATGAAGATACTGATATTGCAGTATTCAGGATAGCTGAAAAGATATATGCTGTATCAAATGTTTGTCCGCACAACCAGTCACAAGTTATGTTTGATGGGTATTTGGATGAGGAGCTTTATGTAGCCTGTCCCATACACGGATGGCAGTTCCATTTGGAAACAGGCAAAGTACCGCCTGAATGTAAGGGGCTTTCGGCAACACTTGAGACATATAAAGTAAAAATAGAAAATGATGAAGTATGGGTAGAAGTTAAGGAAAAGAAGAAGAAATGGTGGTTTTAAAAAAGTAAAAAGGCAAAAATAAAAAGGCAAAAAATATTTATGTTAAAGCAGAGTCTCCAATAGTTTTTAGTTTGAATGTTTAATAAATTGCTAATGTGAGACCTTTAGGTAAGGGGATTCTGCCGGACCGGGTATCACTTCAGCACAACCATTTTCTTAACCTCATAAAATTTATCATCTACATCAAGTTTATAGAAATATATCCCGCTGGCAATGTTTGCAGCATTGAAATCAACTTCAAAAATACCGGCTCTCTGTAAGCTGCTCACTAGTAATGCTACCTCTCTTCCGGTTATATCATAGACTTTCAATCTGACAAAATTATTTGAACCTGCCGAATTAGGAATTGAATACTTTATTTTAGTATTTGGATTGAATGGATTTGGATAATTTTGTCCCAGCGAAAATTTATCAGCTATAGTTGAGATAGTCTGAATACCAAATACATCGTAATAAGCTATTCTTGCATTAGTCTCAATTTCTGCAAGTCCGGGCAGATTTTCACCATTTACAGTACCAGTAAATGATTTAACAATAACTTTCACCTCATCAATTTTGGGAATACCGCTGATATTTACATCTGTTCCGTTCACACTTATAATCCCAGTACTTACTATACGAGCCTGTTCTAAACCATTATAGTAGCATATCACTTCACAATCAGTTACCTGGATATTTGTATTATATGAAACATTAGGTTTAATGTTATAAATAGTAAGCCTTCTTACATCAATTGGGACACTCCATTTAAGTAGAACAAATTCATTATTAGTACCATTTGCAATCCAGTTCACATGTAAAGAATCGTTGCGTGCTTTTCTATCTACAACACGTTTACCTGGGAATTGAATGGTATCGCTGATAAATTTAAATGAACTTTCGGTTACAATTGCTGATGTTGAAGTATTAAAGAAAGCAGCTTCTGAAATAGTTAGAGGCACAAATATTTGTGTGTGCCCTGAGTGACATCCAACGCATTTTGTACCTGTACCTACTCTTCCGTAATTCATACCAATAACATGAGCAACCTGACCATTTGAACCGCGCAGCACTTTGCCTGCACTATCTACAACCTGTTCAAACATAGAAACATTTGCCGGAGCATTATCAAAAGCAATTTGTCCTGTATGAAATACAGGAATTGTATTTAAAAATATTGCAGAATCAAGTCCAAGAGAATCCTGTCTTTGGAAATTCATAAAAAAATTTATCTTTGCAAATCTTGTAATTGGAGGAGCATCCTGCATTGGGTTATCTACAGGACCGTTTGTGAATGTATTAACGCAATCAAACCTAAAACCACCATCTTTGTACCAAGTTCCAGGATCAATTGTTGGAGGGAGTTCATCTGCAATATCAGTAACACCATCAATTAATACAGGAGGTACAGATTTTGGAAGCAATACTTCTGCATTAAGCTCCATTTTACCGGCAATATCAAAAAACGGCTGCAAACCACTTCCGTTTAAATTAACAGTGTATAATCCGTAATCCTGATTTTCAACTTGAGTTGCGTATGAAATTAATAATAAACTACTTGGCAATTGAACGGGGTCGCATGCATAAGGCGGCTGCATTGTTCCGTAAGATGGAGGATTATTAATATATAACTGCATATTCTGCGGATTAACACCTATTACATAATTACCATAACTGTTACCTTCATCAAACAACCTTATACCTGAACTACCTGTTGTATGAGCCATAGCATTATCGGGGGTAAACAGGCTGAGCATTCTGCCATCACTTAGGATATGTGGACGATAATTATTCTGACCTGAACGCAAATTTCCGGTACCGGCATAAATTGCAAGACCTTCGCCATCGGGTCTTATCTTTGCTGCTGACCAAATATTTGCAATATCATTAGTTATTGCCAAACTTGAATCGCGAGTGAGACCGTTTGGGGTTAATATTGAAGGATGATCAATATTAAGCCACCACCTGCTGAACACAATTTTACCTGTTATAGGGTCAATTGTAGGTTCATCAGCTCCGTTTCGTTCGGTTGTTATCCTGTGAAGGTTTAGTGAAGTTGAATCAATTATATAAAGATTTGTTGTTCTCTTTGCAGTGTATTGAGATAGTGCCGGGTAACGAGTGCTAGAGAAGCATATTCTTCCATCAGGTAAATAGCATGGGTCAACATCATCATATTTAGCAAATTTATTAGCAATGATTCCGAACTGGGTTAAATTTATATTCCTACTACTACTTGTAATTTTTTTAAATCCGGTGCCATCTGATCGAATCTCATATATTCTCCAACTGCTATCACGGTCTTCAACACCTGCAAAAACAATTTTGGAAGCATTCCAATAAACACATGGGTCAGATACATCAACAAGTTTGATACCACTGAAATTCATAGTACTATCAACAAGTACACGAAGAGTACCGTTTGCTTCTCTTACCAGCAGCCTGCCTCCAACGATAGCCGTTCTTGAAAAAGGACCCATGCCGGGAAGTAATCCTGCTTGTGGATAGAATGTACTGCCACCTATAGTGATGTTTCTTGAAACAAAAACAATTGGATATTGCGAATAAATTGAAGTAAGAAAGGGCTGTAAAATAAATATTGAGCATAATAAAAGGACTATGCTCAATATTTTATATTTTGATTTCATTTCTTTATAGAATATAAATTTATCTATTTATTTGCTCTCTGAATGAGACCCTACGCGGCTTCGCCACTCAGGGTTTACTATCTATACGTTACAACTACAGAAGAATTGCTTTTTACTTTATCCCAAGCAAGCATAATGCTAACTTCTCTTTTATCCTTGTTCCACATAACCATACCGCCATCATCCGACATCATTTCGCCTTCACTTTTCTTGAATCCTGCTTTTTCAACTGCTTCGGTAAAAGGTGTAAGAATTGCTTTAGGTTTTTCAGTTGATTCAAAAGTAACAACAGTACCTTCGGTAGTATTTAAAGAACCAAGGCATTTTGAATTTAGAGGCTGCGGAACATCTTTGGGATAATCTGCAGGCATGCCTTCTTTAATTCCAAGTTCATTTGCCTTGGAGTCTGTATTAGTACTTGTTTTATTATCACCGGCAACCTGATTTTGATTGGTAGTGGTTTGTTTAGTTGTATCTTTTTTATCGCCTTCGGTTTTTTGTTCCTGTTTACCGCAACCTGTTATAGCAAATACAAAAGCAGTTAAAACTACAAAAAATAAATTGAATTTTGTTTTCATAATATGATTTTTAATTATTAGTTAAATGTTCTATCTATGAGATCCTTCGCTGCGCTCAGGATTAGTTAATTAATACATAAAACAGCTTCAAATTTTCCAGCTATCCAGCTTTTGCTAATATCATTAAAGAAAAGTACAATTTTACCTTTAACAGATTTGTCTGTTATACTTTCAATTTCAAGCGCCATGTTCCATGTGTCATTGGATTTACTACCTCCTTTTTTAAAGCTAACCTGGTATGTGGATGGTTCATCAGAAAATTTTGATTTAAGAAACTGACCTTGTTTGATATCATTACCTTTATTTAAGATAGTAAAACCTTCAAAGTTATCAATGAATCCGCAATTCTGCACCGGCTTAGCAAGTGAAAAGTTAATGACATTATCATTTGTGCCGCGCCACTTTTCGAAATTTATATAAGCAAACTGAACTTCTTTGCCTCCAATAAATCCTTTCAATGGAATATCAGGAATATCAGCAGAAGTTAGGTTATCCTTCCAACCAAATTCCTTTTTATCACTTGTAGAATTAGTTTTTTCATCCTCTTTTTTATCGCAGGATGAAAATGTAAATAGAAATAATACAAGGAACAGAAAAAATAATTTATTCAATATTCTTTAATTATTTACAGTATTTATTGAACCTATCGTTAATTCTTGCCCAGTTAAGATTACCAATAAAGTTATCAATATATTTTGCTCTTGCCGGACCATCTTTATGGTAGTAAGCATGTTCAAATACATCGCAGGCAACTAAAGGAACACCGCCCCAAATAGCTCCATACTGATGTTCATCAACCAATACGTTTATAAGCCTGCCCGAATAAAGCCTGTCAAAAACAAGTAATCCCCAGCCGCTTAATTTTGCAGAAACACTGCAAGCTTTAAATTCAGCTTTCCAGTTATCAAACGAGCCGAAGTTAGCTTCAATTGCAGCTTTAACATCGGGGGCTTTTGATATATCGCCATCACCGCCTAAATTATCCCAATATACATCGTGTAAGTAAGCTCCTGAGTGATTCCATGTAAACCTTCTTTTTAGTTCACCAATATCAGACCAGTTGCCGTTAGCTTTTGCGAGGTCAGCGGACTCGAGTTCTTTTTCAATATTATTAAGGAATGTTACATAACCTTTATGATGTGTATTGTAATGCCAGTCAGTTGTTTCAGCATCAATAACATCTTTTAATAAAGATTTTGCTTCTTCATCTGAATAGGGACGCGGGTTGAATTTCCATTCATAAGCCATTTTGTTAAATCCTCCTTTAAGTTCGGTGAGCTTTTGGCTCACACTAAAATTTTTATTTAAAAATTCAAAATTTGGTAAAAGACTGAGTGATACTGCGCCCAGGGCAGAAGTCTTAATGAATTCTCTTCTGCTTTTTTCTTTCATAATAGCTGTTCTTTAAAATTATAAAATTCTGAAAACTAATACTATACACCAAACGAACTTCCACAGCCGCATGTTTTCTTAGCAGAAGGATTGTTGAATACAAATCCTTTGCCTGTTAAGCCATCGGTATAATCAACAGTTGTACCGGTTAGATATAGAATGCTTTTCCAATCAACAGCTACTTTTACATTATCATACATAAGTGTCTTATCGTTATCCTTCAGCTCTGCATCAAAGCCAAGTGTATATGAAAGCCCTGAGCATCCTCCTCCCTTTACACCAATTCTTAAAACATAATCAGCAGGGATTGCGTTTTCAGTCATAATCTTTTTAACTTCGTTTACTGCTTTTTCTGTTAGAACAATACCGTCTGTTAAATCAGGTGTTGTTAACTGTGGTGTTACAATTTCTTTTGTTTCAGCCATATTGATTTAATTTAATTTGTTAAATGCTGCTCTTAATTCTCACCCCCAAAAAACGAACCATTGGTGCGTTTTTCCCTCTCCCGAAGGTAGAGGAAGGAGATAAAGATAAAAATTTTTATTAATAATGAGATTACTTACTAAACTCTTGTCGTCCACGCCACATGTGGGCAGGCACTTCGTACTTCACAAATATGATTTGAGTAAATTTACGTTATTTAAAGAAAAAATTCATACCCAAATAAATTGACCAATAAACCACTCTCCTATCGGAATTTAGTCCGTTTGTTCTGCTTTTAGCATCTCTGAACACAATTACATGAGCATCTTCAGGGGTTTCTTCGGCAGTTTGCCTGTTCCAAACATTATCAAAAGTATAACTGTATCCGGCAAACATATCAATTGTGCTTTTCACCCTGAAATATACTTTTAATCCTCCTGTGTATCCATACCTGGGAGTAACTTTAAAGAAATCAAGTCCCGCTTTATGAAAGGTTTCACCACCCATTAGATTTAGCCTTAACAACCCAAACACAGCAGGATAGATGAACATCTTATGACCTAACGGATTTACTTCAGTTCCGAGTCCAATAGAAAATGTTTGCACCCTCACACCAATATCATAGTCAGATGGACCTGGATACGTTCCATGCAGGTTATTATATCCTAAATTTAAAAGAGCTTTTATATACCCTTTTTTAAAAAAGCTGTATTTTAAAAATGTTTGAACTCCGTAGCCAGTATTTGCGCCAAAATTATCTGATACCAGAATCCTTTTGCCATCAATAAATACCTGGTCTTCAGTTGCATTGATAGTAACTTTATTGCCGTATGCTTCTAAAAGCGGTCTGGAGTATCCGATATGGAAACTTAGTTCAATTTTACTGAAAGACTCTCTGCTGTTCTTTAATGAACTTACTTTATTTGTTTTGCTCTGCGAAAAAATATTAAAGCTGAGCAATACAAGAAATAATAAAATTAAAATTTTATACCTCGGCATGCTCCCCTTCCTTTATATTCTTATATGAAGGTGCTACGCTTAAAAGATAATTTATTTTTTCGGTGAATTTATTAATTACATAATCAATCTCTTCTTCAGTGTTAAATCTTCCAATACCAAACCTGATTGTAGAACGCATTAAATTTTTATCAAGTCCTATAGCTGTAAGAACATGTGATGGCTCAACTGATTCCGATGAACATGCGCTTCCTGTAGATACTGCAATTTCTTTTACCAGCATCATAAGTGAATCAGAATCAACTCCTTCAATACTTATGTTCAGGTTTCCCGCAATATTTCTGGCGGAGTCTCCGTTTAATTTAACTCCATTTACCGTTGAAATAATTCCGCTATAGAGCTTGTCTTTTAGCTCTTTTATCCTTTTTGCTTCATTTTCGAGGTTATTAGCAGCAACTTCACAGGCTTTGCCCAGACCAATAATACCCGGAACGTTAAGAGTTCCGGCTCTTAGTCCTTTTTCCTGAACGCCTCCATCCTGCTGCGGAATAATCCTAACACGCGGAAGTTTCCCGGATTTATACAAAGCCCCAACACCTTTTGGACCGTACATTTTATGTGCTGAAAAACTTAAAAGGTCAATTCCAAGTTTTGATAGATCAATTGGAATTTTTCCGACAGCCTGAGTTGCATCGGTATGAAATAATATTTTTTTCTGTTTGCAAAGTTTTGAAATTTCTTTTATAGGCTGGATAGTACCTATTTCGTTATTAACATACATGATTGAAACCATGATAGTTTTATCTGTGATAGCTTCTGAAATATCTTCAGGTGATACAATTCCAAATTTATCAACCTTAACATATGTAACATCAAATCCTTTTCTTTCAAGATATTTACAGCTATCCAAAACGGCTTCGTGCTCAATTACTGATGTTATGATATGATTACCTTTAGCAGAGTTTGCTTCGGCAGCGCCTTTTATTGCAAGATTAATTGATTCTGTTGCTCCGCTAGTAAAGATAATATCACGAGGCTCACATTTTAGCAATCTTGATGTAAGTTTTCTGGCATATTCAACAGCCGCTTCAGCTTTCCAACCAAACTCATGTGTTTTGCTCGATGAATTTCCATAATCATTTGTAAAATACGGTATCATAGCTTCAAGCACTAAAGGATCTACCTTTGTTGTTGAATGGTTATCGAGATATATAGGAAAGTTTATCAATTAATATTTTATATCAGACTATTTCAGCCAGTGTAGTTGAATTAAAATAACTGTTTATTTGTCTTTGTATTTTTTTTAAAGGACTGCTTAGAATACATGTTTCATATATCGAGCAGCTTTCAGGGTCATCATGCTGACCGCAATCAAGTATATAACTACTGCCTTCAATTGCATTAAATATTTCAGCAAGTGTCAGCTCATCCGGTTTTTTAGTAAGCTGATAACCGCCATGAGTGCCTTGTATAGAAATCAATATCCCTTCTTTCTTTAATTTTTGAAGTATCTTTGAAAGAAGGTCATAAGGAATCTTATACTTATCTGCAATTACTTTGGCAGAGCTAGCGCCTTTTTCACCGGGCAGCGCCATATGTTTAACTGCAATTAATCCGTATTCTACTTTTTTTGAGAGTTTGAACATAATTTGTCTCTATACCCGTGAAAACGGGTATCTCAATTTTAAATTTTATGTGAAAGTGGCAAATACAAATTATTTTTAATTAAAGCTGCAGCCACTATTGCAGCCTGAGTTCCCCGCTTTCCTGCCTGAACTGCCGTTACGGCAGGCACGGCGCGGGGAAGATTCTAAGATCTTACCAATCTTGCGGCAAATGAACCATCTATTCCGTGTTTATGCGGGAATGTTTCTATACATCCATCAGCATTAACCAGATCAGCTTTTACATATTTTGAAGCATTATCTATCATAAAATCAGGGTTCTTTTCCAGAAAGTCATTAACTACTCCCATATTTTCTTCCTGTTCAGTTGAACAAGTGCTATAGACAATAACTCCACCATCGTTTAAATATCTTACAGCGCTATTTAATAAGGATTTTTGCAACTCAGTTAGGTCTATAATATCCTTTATTTCACGCTTCCATCTTATTTCGGGTTTTTTTGAAAGCACTCCAAGACCGGAACAAGGCGCATCAAGCAGAATTTTATCAAATTTCAGGTCTTTAACACGGACATCCTGCAAATCTAAGGAATCATCCTGAATAAAATCAATATTAGTAATGCCAAGACGCTCTGCAGCAGCCTTCATCATTTTCATTTTCGCTTCGTATTTATCAATAGCATAAATCTTTCCTTTGTTGCCAATAAGCTGGGCTATGTGAGTTGATTTCCCTCCCGGGGCAGCGCACATATCAAGTATAACATCATTTTCTTTTGGGCTAAGCAATACTCCCGGCAGACCAGCACTTTCATCTTGCACGGTGTACATTCCATTTTTGAAATCATCATCAAGGTATATCTTTGACATAAGCCTAAGGGTAACAAAGTAATCAATATAACGGCAGGTACGGAACACAATACTGCGTTCTTCAAATTTTTTCAGAACCTGAGGTCTGTTAGTCTTTAGAGTATTTACTCTAAGTGTAAGTATGGGGCGTTTGTTATTTGATTCAGCCATCAATAATGCTTCATCAAAGCCAAATCTTTCAATCCACCTTTTGATCATCCAGTTAGGATGTGATTGCATAATTGCAAGATATTTTACCTCATCAATTTCGCGTGTAGGATATACAAGGTCGTTTTTTGTTCTTATGATTGTGCGTAACAAACCATTTACAACATCGGCATGCTTTTGAGTGCTTATGCGTTTTACAAATTCTACCGCTTCGTTCACAGCAGCAAAATCAGGTATCTTATTTAGAAATAATATTTGGTATAAAGCTACACGGAGAGTATTTTTAATTTCAGGTGTGCATTTTTCCCAGTTTCCTCGGTAGAAACCGTTTAAGAACCAGTCTAGTCTGCGCAACCAGCGGATAACTCCATGGCATATTTCGTTCAGCAAAGATTTATCATAATCGTTAAGCTGGTCATTGCGAATTTCATAATCGATAAGCTTATCAAGATATGAATCAGTGCGCTCTACCCTTGTTAGAATTTTTACGGCAAGGCTTCTTGCATCGGAATAAATAGTATCGCCTTTGGGACGCTCACGTTTATTCTGAACTGAAAAACCAGTCTTATAATTTCTGTTATCATAAGATTTGCCATGGGGTTTATCACCGGATGGTTTATTACCTGTTGGGTTGTCAATCACAGGTTTATCACCAATGGTATTAACAGGTGGATTTTGACCTTTAGGTGGATTTTCGGTTACAACTGATGAATCTACAATTTGTTTGACTTCAGGTTCTTGTGAATCTGTAACTTTTTCTACTTTGATTTCAGTTATAGTTTCATTCAATACAGGTGCTTTATTTTCTTCCGGTACTAAATCATTCACATTTTCGCCTGAATTATCATTTATTTCGCTCATTATTTAACCTCATTTGTTGTTGGTGACAACACCAACAACGGGGTATAGTTACACATTAAATTCAGATATTGTGCAAATATACTGGTATATTATAGTAGTTACAATGAAGTGACCCCACCCCCTTAAAAATCAAAAGCCAAACACGAATTTCACAAATTAACACGAATTATAAGCCATTGTATCCCCCATTTTTTGAAAACGGGGACTTATTTATTTATGTTTATTATAGAGTTTTGTATAATTATCTTGCAAATAATATTTGAACTTACAGAATATAAAACAATATGATATCAATTAAAGACTTAAATCCGCATTTACTGACTGCTGAGTATGCTGTTAGGGGTCCGATTGTAATACGCGCACAGGAATTGGAAAAAGCAGGGAAGAAAATTATTTACTGCAATATCGGCAATCCGCAGGCGTTGAAACAGAAACCGCTCACATATATAAGGCAAATACTCAGCTTAATGGAATACCCCGCATTGCTTGATAACAAAAAAATAAATGAAATTTTTCCGGCAGATATAATAGAGAGAGCTAAACATCTTCATCACTTAATGCCGCATGGTACAGGTGCATACACACAAAGCGCGGGAATGCCATTCATTAAACAGGCAATCGCGGAATTCATACAGAAGCGTGATGGAATTCCGACTGATGAAAATCAAATTATTCTGACTGATGGCGCATCGAAGGGTGTATCAGCAGTCTTGACTGCCCTGCTTAAAAAACCAACTGATGGCTTTATGATACCAATACCGCAATATCCGTTATACAGCGCAACTATTGAGCTATTTGGCGGAACACAAATTGGCTATTACCTTGATGAAGCTAATTCTTGGCAGCTTAACGAAGAAATTTTGACTAAGAGCTTTAACGAAGCAAAGGCAAAAGGTACCAGCCCCGTTGCAATTGTCGTGATTAATCCGGGTAATCCTACAGGTGCAGTACTCTCGTTTGAAAATATTAAAATGGTAATAAACTTTGCGAAGAAACATAAGCTCGCAATTATGGCTGATGAGGTCTATCAGGATAACGTGTACGCAATAGATGGTATGTTCCACTCATTTGCAAAAGTTATGCACCAATTGAATGAAAGTGATATAACATTATTCAGCTTTCACTCCGTATCAAAAGGATTTATGGGTGAGTGTGGTCACAGGGGCGGTTACTTAGAAATCCGCAATATACCCGCTGATGTAATGAGTGAATTCATAAAGCTGCAATCGATTAGTCTTTGCTCAAACACTGTTGGTCAGCTTGTTACTTATCTGATAGTAACTCCACCGAAACAGGGTGAAGCAAGCTATGACCTGTATATTAAAGAACGTGATGGTATTTTAAATGAATTAAAGGCAAAAGCTGAAATATTGGGCAAGGGTCTGAATGCAATCGAAGGAATGCAAATTGATGTTCCTCAAGGGGCAATGTATGCTTTTGTGAAATTAGAATTGCCGCATACCAAAGATATTACGAAGATGTCACCTGCTGAGCAATTAGCATACGAGAGCAAGCGTGATAATGATTACTGCATGGCATTGCTTGAAGAAACAGGAATCTGCGTCGTGCCGGGTTCAGGTTTCGGGCAACTGCCCGGAACATTGCACTTCAGGACAACATTCTTACCGCCAAGAGATGAGATGGAAGAATTGGTTGAGAAGATGCGGGAGTTTCATGGTAAATACGTTAATCAATTAGGAATTAGGAATTAAGAATATGAAAATTAGATATTATAAAGATACCGATACTCTATATTTGGAACTTTTGGATGAAGTTTCAATAGACAGTAGAGAAATTTCTGAAGGAGTAATTGCTGATTTCAACAAAAACGGGAAATTGATTGGGATTGATATAGATAATGCAAGTAAAAAGATTAATCTGAGTGAACTCATAATTGATAAAATGCCTGGTGAAGTGCAGACTATTTCAAGTTAATTAGAGTTCATGAATTCCTTAAAAATAAGTTTAGTTTTTGTATTTTTAAGCATAATACACTTCTTCGGCTATATTTACTCTCAATCGATCATTCAAGCTGATACATCCTTTAATTATTATAAATTTTTGCCATATGCAGAAAGATTTAGAAATGACTCTATTGAAGCAGAGGTCTTTAGAAATAATAAAGTGAAGTCTATTTCAGATTACAAAAAAAGTTTTAGATATGGCATATACGATAAAGGTTTGATTTGGGAAAGGAGAGAATTCAATACTGAAGGATTAACAATAAAAATAACTAATCCCGATATTATAGTTTCAAGATCTGGTAGATTAAGTGATTCATCATTCATTGATTCGACTACTTTTTTATATGTCAATGAAAATCGAAAAATTAAAGAGTTTGTGCATTTACGCAATTCACCAGTAGAAAATGTTTTTAGCTTTGATAGTAATGGTTTACTAATCTCCGTTGAAAATTTTAATGAGAATGTTTTAACAGATAAAGAAACCTATGAATACGATTTTAGAAATAACAAAATTATTATTAATAACTCTGATGATTCCGAGGATGTAAGTGGTTACATATATGAACTCGATAGAAATAGGATTAAAAAAATATTATATTTTGATGAAAAAGATACTACTCTGCATAAAACAATGAGTTACAGAAATAATATGATTTTTATCAACACCATTTCACCATCATCTACATTATATAGAACATCAAAATCTTATAATAAAAAAGGACAACTAGTTAAAGAAATCAGAGAAAGAGAGGATTCGTTTGTTGTTGAAGAATATATTTATGGATCTAATTGGATAAAGAATGTTTTTTATATTAGAGAAATTGAATCCAACTATTCGATTTTTAAACCAATGTATTTTAGTGTAACATATTTACATGAAAATGGTTTGCCTATTTCACAAATTGAACGATGGTGGAATTATGGTTTTGATAAAATAAAATTCATTTACGAATATTACAAATAACCAACCCAACAACCACCTATCCCTCAAAGATACAGCAGAAAAGCTTAAGGCATCGGGCAAGGAGTTTGCGAATCCCGTAGTGAACGCATCTGAAAGATAAATCTGCATTAGAATAATATGTTAATATAAAACAAAATTGCAAAATAAACTATTGCGCTGAGATGCGTTCATTACAGGATAAATTCAACGTTGTGAATGCATCTGAAAGATAAATCTGTATTAGAGTATTATGTTAATAGAAAACAAAATTGGAAAATAAACTATTGCGCTGAGATGCGTTCATTACAGGATAAATTGACAATATGAAAATTAGAAAAACGTTACGATTAAAGAACTATAATTATTCTGACGCCGGAAGTTATTTTATTACAATTTGCACAAAAGATAGAGAATACCTTTTTGGTAAAATAATTGATGGTGTTATGGAATTAAACAATTCAGGTATTATTGCACATAAAATGCTTCAAGGAATTCCAAATATGCATAACAATATCGTGTTAGATCAATTTGTTGTTATGCCTAATCATTTACATGCAATCATTGCAATTGTTGATCAAATCTCCGTAGGGAACGCATCTGAGCCTAAAATAAAAAATACAAAAGAAATTGAAAATAGTACAAATGATATAAAAATAGCAGAAAATTTGAATATGCGTTCCGAAATAAATACAACAAATGACAGGACAAAAATGGAGATTCCTAAAATCATTCAGTCATATAAATCGGAAGTTACGAAAAGGATAAAAAATATTTCAGGTAACAAATCAAAGAGTTCAATTTGGCAAAAATCATATTATGACAGAATAATCAGAAATGAAAAAGAATTTGAAAATATTCAGGAATATATATTTTATAATCCAATAAAATGGAATTTGGACATAGAAAATGAAATGAATGATAATTCGGACCCGGATAAATATTATAATAATATTTTTGATCCGAAATAGTTTTGTTTTATGGATATGATATAATAGAATAGTGATCAATATATAGGAACGCATCATAAAGAATTTATCTAAATTATGAATATTGCTTTTTTAAAACTCAATTTTATGGTCTAAATTTCGCCGAGATGCGTTCCCTACATATGTAATTTACATTTAACAAATATCCCCTTTTTACGGGGTTAATTATTATATTTGTATAACACAAATTGAGGAATAATTACTTGTGTAATTGCTTATTAATCTGAAAATTAATCTATTTTAATATGTCAAAGAAAATTTTATTGTTTGCTGCATTTATAACATTTTTATTTATTCATGTTTCATTCTCACAGGATCTTGAAGCAAAGCTTGAGGAAATTGTAAAACCTCTTTTGGATGGCAAGAAGAATCTAAGTATTGCAATTGGTTTGTATGATGTGAACAGCGAGACTCCCAGAACATTTTTTTTTGGGAAGGTATCGAAGGAAGATAGCAGCAAACCCAATGAATATACTGTTTACGAAATTGGCTCAATTACAAAAACATTCACCACAACAATGCTTGTTATGCTTGAGCGTGACGGCAAGATGAAAATAAACGACCCCGTTCAGAACTATCTGCCAAATGGAATTACAATACATAATTTTTCAAGCACTGCTCCATGTAAGCTGCTGCATTTGGCAACACAGACATCGGGTCTGCCACGTTTGCCTGCAAATTTAATGATGAATGAAAAAACTGATAAGAGAAATCCATACAAAAATTACACAGAAGAGGATTTATTTTATTTTGTAAATAACTACATCCCTGAATATGAGCCTGGACAAAAATATTTATATTCAAATGCCGGTATGGGTCTGCTGGGTGCTCTATTGACACGTGCATCAGGCAAGAGTTATGAAGAACTATTGCATTATTACCTTGTTGACTCTCTTGGGATGACAATGACAAGTACAAAATTAACTCCCGATATGCAGAAGAACTTGGCAAAGGGTTACACAGAAAAAGGTGAACCATCGGGAATTTGGGATTTTGATGCGATGGCAGGCTGCGGAGCGATAAAATCTAACATGAATGATATGATAAAGTATCTTGCATTCCAGATGGGTAAAACAGATAAACTGGAATTTAAAGACGGCTTGACACTTATGCAAAAGCGAAGATTTGAGACTGATATTCCAAACACAGCAATTGGTATGGGATGGCATATATCTGAAACATCGGGAGATAGAACAGTGGTTTGGCATAACGGCGGCACCGGCGGTTACAGAAGTTTTTTAGGGTTTATCCCCGAAACAAATACAGGTGTTGTGGTTCTTTCAAACCAGGCAAATGATGTAGATGGCGTTGCAATAGAAATATTGAAATATCTGAACAGGTTGAATTGAAAAACATTTTAATAACCGGTGTATCGGGTTATATTGCGCCTTACTTATGTAAGGCACTTTTAATTACCGAAGGGAATAAAATTACCGGGGTTTATAATTCCAATAAACCCAATATTGAAGGAATTGATTTAATTCAATGTGATATTGCAAAAAAAGTGGAGTTGGAAAAGTTATTTGATACTGTAAAACCTGATATTGTATATCATCTGGCATCAGTAACTCCGACCAGAATAACAACACAGGAAGATGAATACATTAAATATTTCAATGGTGAAGTAACGGGAAATATTGCAAAGCTAAGCAACAAGTATGATTCCCTTATGCTATATACATCAACTGACCTTGTATATAGAACAGGTAATAACTTGAATGAAGATAAATCCCCACTTGAACCGCTCACAATTTACGCAAAGACAAAACTGATTGGTGAAGATTTGGTAAAAGAATTTGCTAAGAAATATTTGATATTACGAACATCTCTTGTTTATGGATTCACACTTTCAACTTACACATCTTTTTTTGATATTACATATAAAACCTTAAAAGAAAATAAAGAGCTTAGAGCATTTACTGACCAGTTCAGGAATGCTATTTACACTGAAGATGCTGCTGAAATACTATCTAAATTGCCCGCTTTATATATAGGTAATGATATAATCAATTTCTGTGGTTCTGAATATTTATCACGATATGAAATGTGCACCCAAATGTGTGAAGTGTTTGGATTTGATAAAAAGCTAATTGTACCTGCAAGAACTGATGAATTTACAAAATACCCGATGGTTAAGGAATTGGGTCTAAACAATGATAAATTGACTTCATATGGATTAACAACAAAGAGTTTTAACGAAAATCTTGAACGAGCTAAGAAATTCTATCCATAATTGAATGTATTTGCAGAGTCCACTTCGTGAGACTCTGCAAAATACTAAAATACTAAATCATTAAGCGCTTTCTTTTTTTTGCGCAAGCCAGTTAGTTTCCATTTCATCCAATTCTGTAACCAGACCCTCACCAAAGTAATGTTTAAGTTCATCACGTGAGCCTTGGTATAATGAAGGACCATCACCAAGACAAGCAGTTAAGCCTTCATCAATTTCTTCGGGTGTCATTAAAACACCATCCATGTATGTTACGGGGAACATAGAGCAGAAAAATGGTTTAATTTCGTGGTAATCAATCCCTTTATGAAGAGCGAAACTGTGGAGCATACATCCCCTGTTTTTTGTGTTAAGGAAAATGCAGTAATCTTTTTCTTCATCATAAGTTGTTCTGATGTAATCACCTCCCGGATACTCAGCATCATATTTTAATTCGCTGTAGTCAAACCACTTTTCGCTGCTGATAGATGTAAACTTTTCAAGTTCATCTTTGTATTTCATCACACGATCAACGTTTTGTAAATCAATATCAGCTCCCCACTCACAACACTGGTCTTTGCAAAATGTGCATTCCATACATTTCATGAAATATGTAATATCAAAAATATCGGTATCAACTGAGTGGATAACCGGTAAAGCATGGATACTGGGGTAAGAATTCTTAAGCTTAATTATCATATGATTAGATTAGATTTAGAAATAGTTGTTGGTGATAACACCAACAACGGGAGTAATATAGATTATTTAGATTTATAATTAAAGTTGTGCAGTTCCTATGGAGTCGCAATTATTATAGTTTATGAATTATAAATGTTCAACTCCTGAGGAGTTGAGAGTATATTTAAATTAATAGTATCCGAGTTTATAATTTCTGAAGCCGTTTATTGTTTCTTTAGCACTGACCTTTAGAATTGTTGCAATAGGGATTGCTATTAAAGCGCCAAATGCGCCAAGTATCTGGTTACCAATAAGTATTAATGCTATTATTACTATTGGGTTCATTTCAGAGCCTTTAGAAAAGAGGTACGGCTGAATGAAAGAACTATCAAGTATATAGATAACGGTGAATAGAATTACAATAGGGAGCACCATATGGAAATCACCATACTGAATAATTGAAATGAGTATTGCAGGAATACCGCCAACAATGGGACCAACATAAGGAATCAAATGACCTGCTCCGGCAACCATACCGATAATAATTGCATTATTCACACCCATAATGCTCAGTCCAATAAATGCAAGCAAACCAAGTATTAACGCATCAAGCAACCAAGCTCTAACATATGAACTTAATTGTTTTTCTATTTTATCTATGATATTGATAGTCATTTCAAAATAGCGGTTTGGCACTACTTTAATAAGACCGTTCTTAAGTTTTTGCCTATCACGAAGTATAAAAAAAGTAATAAATGGAATGATGATTATATATAGCACAGTTGAAACAACACCTGAGATAATATCTTCTGCTTTTGCAAAAGAAGCACGAACAGAGTTTTCAATTTCTTTGCCAACATCACCTTTTTTTAAATAAGGGACATTTTTTTCAATCCATTTTTCAGTATCTTTAAGTTTTTCAGATACACGGAATTCTTTATATGACTTGGTAATAGAATCACTTTGTTCAATAAAACTTGGAGCAATCATATTAACAGTAAAAAACAGCCCTGTTCCAATTACAGCATAAACAATCAGGATAGAAAATGACCTACCAATTCCGAAACCCTGCATAAAATCAACAAAAGGGTTTAAAACTAAAGCAAATAACAGACAAATTACAAATGCAATAAATAAATCAGTAAAAAAAGCAATAAAAGCTGTGATAACAAACAAAGGGATAAGGAGAATAAATACCTTTGCAATCCCGCTTAATGGTTTAACCGGATCGTTTTGATTCCTTGTACTATTATTATCATTAAAAATATTTTTCATTTTGTAAATTTAACAATATTAATTGGCTTTTGCACGGATAATTTCATTAATAATTTCATAATCAAACCCTTTTCTGGCAAGTGTTTCATAAATCTTTTTTTTCTTATCCTGAATATCGAGACCTGAGAGCTTAGGCTTTAATTTATCATAGACCTTTAGAGCTAATTCTTTTTCAATATCAACAGTAAAGATGTTATTCAGGACATCTTCACTAATTTGTTTTGGTATGCCTTTTTGGAATAATTTTTGCTGAAGGTATTTTTTGCCTGCAGGTTTATTTTTTATCTTTTCATTTACAAGTTGTCTTGCAAAATCTTCATCGTTAATCAGACCGAGTTCAGTTAGATGAGTTATAACCCTTTCGATATTACTATCTGAGAGTTTTTTAGTTTTTAGTTTCTTTTTAATTTCTGAAATTGAGCGGATTCGGTATGAGAGGTAATCAAATGCAGTTTTTTTGCCGTACATGTATTCATCAAAGTTGCGGATATCATCTATCTCATTCTCAGTCAGTTCATCACCTGAGGCAATTCCGAATTTAAGGATGCTATCATCGTAAATGCCGCAAAAGAACTCGCCATCGATATACAGGTTATACCGTTTGTTGTTCTTTTTTTGTTTTTCTATTTTTGTTATTAACATTCTGAGTAAGTAAAGCGAATGCCTGCCTTACTGTATAAAGTACAGGAAGGAAGAATCTATGCTATAATGTGTGATTATAAAAAATGAATATGGATTCCCGCATTCGCGGGAATGACACAATAAAAAAATACCCCGCCATTTCTGACGGGGTAGAGTTCAAATCTAACATTACTTCTTGGTTTTTTCCTTTGGTTTTGCTTCGCTGCTGCCTGAACCATTTGATGAAGGTTCTTTTTTAGTGGATTCGGTAATGAGATCCATTCCCATAGCTTCGCGGACTTCATTATTAAGTTTTTTATACACGTCAGGGTTTTCTATGAGCATGTTCTTAACGCCTTCTCTACCCTGCATGCGCTGTTCGTTATAACTGAACCATGCTCCGGCTTTTTTGATAATTTCCATATTAACCGCTGTATCAACCAGGTCGCCCAGCTTAGATATACCTTCATTATATATTATATCAAACTCAACTTCCTTAAACGGAGGCGCAACTTTATTTTTAACAACTTTTACTTTTGTGCGGTTACCTATCACATTTGTGCCGTCTTTTATCTGTGCAATACGGCGAACATCCATCCTGACCGATGCATAGAATTTAAGAGCCTTACCGCCTGTAGTGGTTTCAGGTGAGCCGAACATAACACCAATTTTATCGCGGAGCTGGTTTGTGAACATAAGTGAAATATTGGATTTTGATACTGCCGAAGTAAGCTTCCTTAAAGCCTGAGACATCAATCGTGCCTGAAGACCCATGTGTGAATCGCCCATTTCTCCTTCAATTTCTGCTCTTGGTGTAAGAGCAGCAACTGAATCAACCACAATAATATCAAGCGCATTACTGCGAACAAGTGTTTCAACAATTTCAAGAGCCTGCTCACCGTATTCCGGTTGAGATACGAGTAAATTTTCAACATCAACTCCAAGTTTTTTTGCATAACCGGTATCAAGAGCATGTTCAGTATCAATGAATGCTGCAAGTCCGCCTTTTTTCTGTGCTTCCGCAATTATATGCAGACAGATAGTAGTTTTACCAGATGATTCAGGTCCGTATATTTCAGTAATTCTGCCTCTTGGTACACCGCCAACACCTAATGCGGCATCAAGAGATATTGAGCTTGTTGAAATTGATTCTATTTTAGCAATTACACCATCGCCAAGTTTCATAATTGAACCTTTGCCATGTTCTTTTTCTATCTGTTCTATTGCTATTTGTAGTGAGCGCAGTTTTTCATTATCTGCCATAATGGTAAAGCCTTTCTATGTTATCTATATTATTCCGAAATTTTAACAAATTTCATTGGGAATCAATGGATGTTTATTTCAATCAAATCCCCCTGTTTCCCCCTTTACAAGGGGACTAAATGTGTTGTTGAGATTGAAACGAATATAATTATTTATTCATTTACTTAATAAACAAAAATAGAAGTTAAATTTGTGCTATGTGTATCATTGAATGATACTAATTTTGACACAAAACCTTCCTCCACTAATCTGAGTAATGCGAGCCTTCCAAAGGAACTCTTGTCATTCCCACAAAGCAGTATATTGGGGTTGCGACTAAAGTCAGGGAAGCACTATGTGCTTTCTTAAAGGGGATAGATTTTATACTTATAATACTAGTATCAAAAATCATTAAGGGATTGTACCGCTTCTGGGATACTCTAATATCAAATCGTCCACCTCCAAATGTTGATTGTAGTCTTTTCTTCTATCAGCAGCATTATCCTTCTCCTGAAGAAACCATTCTATATCAATACCATTTATCTTTGCAATAGATTCTATCCATGCTTCTTCAAAAATATGGTTTTCATCATCTGAGGCTGCTAAGGCCAATCCGTCTTTGATGAATTTCTTCGCTAATTCAATCGTTGAGAATTTGGGAGGATGATTTAAGACAAATTTGTTTTCAAGAATCTCATGGATTGCGTCATTACAGAAATCTTTATCAAAACCTAAAGTTTTACCGATGCGTTTCATCAGAAAAATCTCCGGTTCAGAAATATTGCGGTCTTTACTGATTAGAAGGAGTAATCCTCTAAAGTAATCGCTACGCTCTATTGTTGTAATTTTCATATATATTCAATAAAATGAAAAAATGTATTAAATCATTTGACTTGTCTGACTCATAAAGTCAATATTTTTGTACTGTAGTAATTTTATACTTTCAAATAAGCGTAAATCAGTTTCTTCATTCCAAACATACAATACAGATTAGGGACTGAGTAGATAATTGACAACCTCACCAGCGGAATAATTCATTTTATTAGGGTTAATGAGTTCCAGAATAGTAGGAAGGTCATCACCGGAGGTAACAAGTGGCGGCTCAATATATCCGCCTTGACGTATCTGTGGGAATCCTGCTGCTGCTATAAGATTGTTGCATAGACAGGTTCTTCCTATAGTATCTTCCAGCTTTCCACCTTTACGAATGTAATCATCAATTGGTTCAGCAGCACATATATAGTTTAACCTGCCGGCAGTATCTTTGGAAATAATTCTCAGAAATCCAAGGTCACAAATGCGTGGTCTTGCTTCATAAATATCCTGAGATGAAGCAGTTCCTTCAATTCCTACAACTTTAAATGGAAATCCAGTTGGCGAAATAGTAGAACTTGTGAATACCTGAATATTCCTGTTAAGCACTTCTTCCAGTACTTTTCGTTTAAGTTCACTAGCCATCCCTGACTCATCGCAGAGAGCGAAAGCAGTACCAACCTGAATTCCTGCTGCTCCGGCATTTAATGCATCCTTAAGTTTTTGAGGATGTCCATACCCACCTGCAAGCCAAAATGGAAGACCAAACGATTTCATTACTTCCAAATCCACGAAATCTTTTTTACCATATATAGGTTCTAAATTGGAGTTCAGTTTCATTGTACCTCGTGGCGGCGCATTATGACCACCTGCTACAGGTCCTTCAATAATAAAACCATCAATTACGCCTTCACTTCGTTTTATAAGCGCATGTGCTAAAACCGTAGAAGAAACTATTGGTATAAATTTAGGACGTTTTAATCTACCTGTTAATTTTGTTATACCATGGAATATTTTTTCGGGATCAAATTGCATACGGTAGTTATCCTCGGGTAAAGCACCCAAAACATCTAATCGGTAACTAACAGGTTCGTGATTAGCCAATTTATCAAGTATTGCCGAAATTTGCGTTGGGATACCTGCTCCCATCAAAACAAAATCAACACCCGCAAGCATAGCTCCATACATTGAAGCCATATTTGACATTTGTAATTTTTCGAGAAGATTTATTCCAACAACACCATTGTGCCCTTCTTTAGCTAGAAAAACTTCAGTGAAACTGGCAATTACAGTTAGCTCGTCAAGAAATCTGGAAGGTTTAACAGTATAAACAGGCTGTGATCTGTATGGTGTTCCAGAGGGTTTACCGCCTGATATGAAATATCGCTCTAGTATCCGATTGGCAGCATCCTGAATGGGAAAGTGGGAAAGTGCTCTTTGAATATTACCGCCAGAATCACCATCCATGAGTCTTGAGGTAAATATCCTGCTAATTGCTGTACCTGATACAACGCCAAGCTGACCAATACGCGATACTGCACTGGCAAGCCGCCAATCAGATATAGCAACACCCATCCCCCCTTGTATAATCGTAGGTAATTTCTTCAAAAGCTAAAGATTCTTTTATAATATTTTAAAATAATATACTCAAATATAACGCCAATAATCATTGTATCATATGACTTATCTCATAAAAACTGTCTTCCCTATTCAGAAAAAACTTGATGTCTTTTAGTATTTGCTGCAGTTTTTTTGCTACTCCTTACTACACGCTATATCTTACTCCGTGCAAGCGGAGGAAGATATTGCTTTTGTTATGAATCACTGAACAGTTATCTGTTCTTTATTTATTTTCCCGCCTTTAAAAACTGCAAGCAATCCGATAGCTATTGCAAGTATTACAGGACCGAGGAATAATCCAAGTATTCCAAACAATTGAATGCCTCCAATAACAGAAAAGAATACAAACAGCTCATTCATTTTTGCTTTTTGCTTAATAAGTCTTGGTAACAGAAAATTATCAACCATACCAATAATCAGAGAAGCATAGAGCAGTAATATTCCGGCTTTCCAGTACTCGCCAGTTAAAGCAAGAATTATAATCACTGGTCCGGTTACAAACGCAGTGCCTCCGGTTGGAACAAGGGCAAATATCATAGTCAGCATTCCAAGCACAAGATAAGATGGGATTCCGAGAATCCAGAACATACTGCCGGCAAGGACTCCTTGGAATAATGCAACCATTAACGAACCGCGAATTGTAGCGCTGATAAGATCGCTGGTACTTTTGATAAGCTCCTTAGCCTGGTCATTATCCAACGGGAGAATATTAGGAAGATCAGCAACAATTTTTTCTCCATCACGGAATAAATAAAACATCGTGAAAATTGCAAAGAATATACTAATTAGAGTTCCCCCCAATCCGCCAATAACATACCATGATGCCTGCAATACTGATTCGCTAATCCTGCCGGCTATGCTTTTTAGCTCATCTGAGTTTATCAATTCTTCGAGGTTTACGTATTGGCTTATGTAATCATAAATATATCCTAATTGTCCGCTCTTGGGATGTTTTAAAATTTCCTGAATACTAACTACAGTACTACTTGCAATACCAGCAAGCTCATTTAGTACGGCGGCGGATACAAGCGCTAATGGAATAATAAATATTAAAAGTGATGCAAGAATTGTTATAATAGCGCTTAGTGTATGATTTTTTGTTTTGGTTACAAGTTTTTTATATAATGGGAAAAAAATTATTACAAGGATTGATGACCATAACAATACAGCTACAAGCGGCTTTATCATCAGCCAGCAAACATAAATCATAATGAAAGTTATTGCCATTAACAGTATAAACTGGGCAAGCCGTTTCTTATCGTTCATTGTTTTTGAGTTTTGGGAATTTCAACTGCAAAATAATGAACATTTTCAATTAATGAAAGGGTTCAGAAATTGATATAAAAATCATATTTAAAGGAATAGACTTAAAACAATAATTTCATATTTATACTTTCGATACCTACCCCAAAGGGGATACTACGGAGCTAATTTAGAATAATAATGATTAATAAAGAATATGATAAAATTATTTGATTAAAATCAACGCAATACGGGATAAATCCATACGAGTCCTTTGGACATAACTAATATGCAATTCCCACACTGGTATCATCAATAACATATCAAATTTTAAGAATGGATTCTTCCTAACTTCGTTTGCTCAGAATAATTATACCATAGTAATAAGTTTCACCTGTTCGCTTGTTATAATTCAGGCACCACTTGCTTAATGAATTTGGTGTAATCTGTTTCCTAACACGTTTTTGTTCGGGATCAATTACGGTTACATATTTATTTCCATAATCAACCACACTTATCCAGTGGTCTTCATGGTCTGTAAGTAAAATAAGCTTGTTACCTTTATTAAGATTATAAACTACACGCTGCTTGAATGCCGCTTCGGACTTGTTTTGAAATGTTTTGTGATCAAACCCTAAATGCTTTATTGCCCGGCAAATTTTCTTTTCGCTGGTTCCTGTAAGTCTATCAGAACCTGTGAGTTCCCTTATCTTCCTTTCAGAAAATAAATAGCCTAAAGCAATGAGTGAATTCCTTATTGATGCCGGTCCGCATGAGAACTTAGTTTCCTGTTTAAAAAATGTCAATTTTAGCTTCCTTATCCAAATTTTAATAGAAAGAGTGATACATTGGACAACCAAAATTACAATATGTAAAAATGAAAATACATATCATTCTTTTATCCTTGAACATTTCTTCAATCAAAATCATTTCAAAAACCTCAATTTTACAAGTTAAAACGTATATTTACATTATATTACACACTTTTCATCTATTTTTGTGTAAATTTGTATATAAAACAAAGAAATAGGAACTAATTTTCAAATTACGCTATTAATTATATAAAATACTCACTTAATGCTGCCACGAAATTTCTTCAAAATAATACCGATATTAATTTTTTCAATAATTACTGTAAATTCACAGAACACAGTCTTAAACTTACCATTATTACAAACTAATAATATAATTAAAGGAACAATTACAAAACCTGATGGCACCCCGCTTGAGGATGTTGTTGTAATATTAACATCCGAAAATACCAAAGAAGCAGGGACAGAAACCGGCTCTGACGGCAAATATAAAATTGAAAATGTAAACCCGGGTATATATAAATTAAAGACAGAGTTAGTTGGATTTAAGTCTGCCGAAAGAAAAAATATAAAAGTAACATCTGGTGATACAATTACAATTGATATTATTATGGATGATGAGAGTTATTCCACAGAAGATATTGATGTAGTATCAGACCGTTTCCGTCAGGCACAAAATGATATGCGTACAAGTCTGCTAAACCTTTCACCTAAAACTACACGTATTATTCCGGGTGTTGGTGAAGATGTCCTGCGCTCACTTCAAACCTTGCCCGGTGTAAGTGCGCCAAATGATTTTTCTTCACAGCTAATTGTTCGCGGCAGCGGACCCGACCAGAACCTTATCATTATGGATAACATTGAAATTTTTAATCCATACAGGCTCTATGGAGTATTTAGTATGTTCAACCCCGAAACACTTGAAGATATTAATTTAATTACAGGCGGATTCCCTTCCAAGTATGGCGATAGACTCTCGGCAGTGCTTGATGTATCAAACTCGGAAGGCAGTAAAACAAAATATTTCACTGGGCAGAGCAATATAAACATAGCAAACGCAAATCTTGTATTCAGCGGTAAGCTTCCGTTTAAGAATATTCCCGGGTCGTGGATAGTATCAACCCGAAGGAGCTATTATGACTTGATACTTGGTCCCTTTGCAAAAAATGCGGGTTTGATTGACGAGAGTGCATCATTCCCCTCATTTGAAGATTTCCAGGGAAAGCTTACTTTCGGTCCGTTTAAAGATCATAAAATTATTTTAAATGGTATTAATTCACGTGATGGAGTTAACATTATTCCGGGTAGCTCTAAAGAGCGTCAAGATAGCATATCAGTTCGTGATCAGTCATCAAACGATGTATTGGGTTTTGCGTGGCACTTTGCACCAAATACAAAGTTCTTAACCAAAACAACAATATCATGGTATCGTAATAAAGGCGATGCACAGTTTGGCGGCGAGCTTTTGGATCCGGTACTTGATAAAGAGTCATACACACCTGAAGTAAGAGATAGCTTACGGGCACTTGGTTTATTCCTTGGGATAAGCTTTAAATCGAAATATACATTCCGAAAATATTCCATTCAGAATAGTACAATATTTCTATCAAAATTGCATAAAACAGAAGTTGGGGGAGGGATTGATGTTCTAAAGACGGATCTATCGTTTACTTTAGAGCTTGATGATAGATTAAGAGCTATAGTACAGAATAATCCAAACTTCAGTGCAATTTCAAACGGCTCTCTTGATGGCAAAGATTATTACCGCGGAAATGTTTATATAATGGATAGGGTCAAGCTTTCCAAAAAATTATTCACACAGTTTGGGGCACGGCTTGATTACTTTGCCATAAATAAAAAAGCATACCTATCGCCAAGGATAAACCTATCATATGCTATTGATAAAGTTACAACTATACGTGCAGGTACTGGTTTGTATTATCAATCACCAGGATATGAAAAGCTGATTGATGCCCAGGTATTCTATAATCTTGCAGAAGAAAAAGCAAAAAATCTTGATGCAGAGCGCTCAATACATTATATTTTTGGAGCCGAAAGATGGCTAACCAATGATGTACTCGTTAAGTTTGAGACTTACTACAAAAAATTCAGCAACCTTATTGTACAGGAAAAACTTACCGGTTATAGATATGAATATTACCTTTATGACCCTAATAATACTGACCCTGATTATTTACGAAACCCAAATAACTGGTACAGAAGTAATGAAAAGCTGCCGTATGATTCCGTTACAGCTACACCTGTTAATGGCGCAAGCGGTTATTCATATGGTTTTGAAGTATATCTCGAAAGGAAACCTGTCAATCCTAATGCAAAATTTTCGGGGTGGTTAAGTTACTCGCTTTCATTTGCAAACAGAAACAGGAATGGGATTATAACACCCTTCAGGTATGACCAGAGGCACTCAATAAACATTGTTGCAAATTATAAACTATTAAGCTGGTTGGAAATTGGTGCAAGGTTCAACTATTCCTCAAATTTCCCTATAAACATTCCTCAGGGAATTCGTCCTAGGGTTGTAGGAGATTCACTTGCAGTATTACCAATATTAAACATAGTTCAGTTCGATTTTGATTTTGGCGATGCTACAAACAGGTTCGCAAATAAAAAACCTGAGTATCACAGGCTTGACTTTAGAGCAACTGCATATACAAAGTTTTGGAGTGTTAATTGGGGATTTTATCTGGATGTTATAAATGTTTATAACCGCCAGAATGTTATAGGATATGATTTCTTTATTGATGATGATCTGAAGTTAAGACTAAAAACAATAGGACAATTTCCAATTTTGCCAACTATAGGAATTAATGCGCGGTTTTAGTAGTTTATTTATATACTTACTCACCTTTTGCATATAACATGATTCACAGACAGGAATGTCTGTGTTACTAACTCACCTTCTGCCCTAAAACAGGGCAGACGGTAACGTTGCGTAAGTTGAGTAATTACCTTTTTCTACGCCATCACACTTCTGCACCTCATCAATAGTGAGATGGAGAGATTAAACTTGTAATTTTCAGGTTTGACTTTCCTCTTTTATTAGGAGATAGGTTAGGGGTGAGGTTAAGTTGTATCCTAAATAAGATATGTTTTTTTACATAAATTATTGATAATATTAACGAAACTAAATCATCAAAAATGATATTAATAAACATTCAAAGCCCTAAAATATTTTTTAAAGTTTTACTGGCAGTATTTATATTTTTGATAACCGCAGGTAATGCTTATTCGCAGTTTGGTCAAAACAAAGTACAGTACAAAGTATTTGATTGGAAATACATTCAGTCAAAGCATTTTGATGTTTATTTCAATCAGGGAGGAGAATATATTGCACAGTTTACAGCAGTTGCTGCAGAAAGCTCGCTTGTTAGCCTGGAAAATAATATAGGTTATGGTATCAAGAACAGAGTTCCAATAATAGTATTCAATTCTCATAACGAATTCCAGCAGAACAATGCTGTTGATGAATATTTACCTGAAGGTGTTGGCGGTGTAACAGAGTTATTTAAGAACAGGATTATAGTTCCTTTTGAAGGTGATTATGATAAATTCCGCCACGTAATACATCACGAGCTTTTGCATGCATATATGAATGACCTATACTATGGCGGTTCAATTCAGAATATCATTTCCCAAAATATTACTTTACAATTTCCCGGATGGTTTTCAGAGGGTATGGCTGAATACCAGTCATTGAACGGTATGGATAAAGCAAATGATATGTTCATCAGGGATGCAGTAATATATGATTATATGCCTCCGCTTGATTACATTGGAGGGTATTTATCATACAGGGGTGGACAAAGTTTTTTTTCATGGCTGGCAGATGAATACGGCAAAGATAAAATTGGCGATTTAATGATACAGATAAAAGCTCTTGGTGATGTTGATGAAGGATTTAAGGATGTCTATAATATGGATATCGAAAAGCTTTCGGAGAAATGGCATAAATCATTAAAACAGACATACTGGCCTGATATTAATACCCGGCAGGAGCTGAATGATTTTGCTATCAGGCTGACTAATTCAAAGGATGGTGACGGATTCTATAACACAGCACCCTCAATATCACCTAAGGGCGATAAGGTTGTTTTTATTTCAAACAGGGATAATTTTTTCAGTGTATATCTTGCTGATATTAAATCAGGTAAGATAATAAAGAAGCTAATTAGCGGAAATCAGACTGCGGATTTTGAGGAACTTCATTTACTTACGCCGGGACTTTGCTGGTCTCCTAACGGCAAGAAAATTGCAATATCAGTAAAGAGCGGAGATAAGGATGCAATTTATGTTATTGATGTTGAAAGCGGAGATGAGCAGGAATTGCCTATAGAATTTGACGGAATATTTTCTGTTGACTGGAACCCGAACAATAATTCTTTAGTGTTTCGCGGTGATAACTCAAGGCAATCCGATATATGGATATACAATTTGAAAACAAAAGGATTGCAGAGTGTTACAAATGACCTGTTTACAGATGTTGATCCAAGATGGTCTAAAGACGGCAAAAAAATATATTTTTCATCTGATAGAGGTGATTACACTAATTTGAATGATACTCCAAAAGATTTTGATATGAATGCTTATGATTACAAAAATAAAGACCTTTATGTTTATGATGTTGAGAATGCTATCTTAACTCAGTTTACCAATGATAAACATGCAAATGAATCAAGCGTAGTATCATCAATCGATGGTAATAAGGTTATGTATGTATCCGATAGAAACGGAATTGATAATATCTGGCTCCGCAACCTTGAAACTAACGAAGATCGCCCGATAACAAATTCAATTGACCCCATATCATTGTTATCGCTATCGGCAGATGGCAAGAGGCTTGTTTTTTCGGCATTGAACAAGGGCGGCTATGACATATTTTACTTAGAAAACCCATTTGATATTGATTTAAATATGAAAGAACTTCCTAATACCGTTTTTGTTCAGAAGATGATTGACGATAAGAAAAAGTTGACAAATGTTAGAGATTCACTCAAATTTATGAGTGATTCTTTATTTCAGTTAGTTAAAGATAGCGTTTTAAACGGTGAAGATTTTCTGGCAGTATCTGATAGTATAAATTCTACAGTTGATACATCAAAAAACAAAACACTATATGGTAATGATGTTTCTTTGAATTTGGATCCGGTTAAAACTGATACGGTAAAGGAATCGTCTTCTCACAAGCTTAAGCTAAAGGAAAGAGATAGAACCAAATTCCAGCTTACTGATAATACAAATCCTGATGGCAGCTACAAAGTAAATAAATATAAGATAAAATTTTCACCTGACTTGATTTATTCGAACGCTAACTACAGCAGTTTTTATGGAGTGCAAGGTATTGCGCAAATGGCTTTCAGCGATGTACTGGGTAATCACAGGATATATGTAGCAACAAGTCTTGTGTTAGACCTGAAGAATAGTGATTATGCTTTTGCATATTATTATTTGCCAAAGCGTGTTGATTATGGAATATCGGCATACCACTCGGCAAGGTTTCTATATGTGGGCAGGAATTTCGCAACATCGCGATTATACAGATACAGAACATTTGGAGGTGATCTATCTATATCCTATCCTATCACCAAGTTTAAAAGGTTTGACGGGGCATTGTCATATAACCATTTATCCAAGGAAAACCTGGATGACCCCACCGAGCCAACACAGAATCTTGATTTTGTTTTGCCGGCAATTAGTTACGTACACGATAATACTTTGTTTGGTTATACCGCTCCAATTAAGGGCACAAGATATAATTTAACATTGATGGGTACACCAAAGATAGGCAAAAAAGGCGTTAGCTTCTTTAGTGCTATTGCTGATTACAGGACATATTTTGAATTGGCTGAAAATTATAATTTTGTATTCAGGTTAAATGCAGGGGCAAGTTTGGGTAAAAATCCTCAAAGGTTTTACATTGGCGGGACAGAGAGCTGGATAAATTATGAAATTGAAAATAATATACTGCCGATAGAAAATATTAATGATTTTGCATTCTCAACTCCTGTTATGCCGCTTAGAGGTTACAATTATAATTACCGCTCAGGCAGTAAGTTTGCGTTAATGAATGCCGAGTTCCGCTTCCCGCTATTCAGGTATCTTGTACTTGGTGTTCTGCCATTCGGATTCCAGAATATACAGGGAGTATTATTCACAGATATTGGCACGGTATGGAGCAATAATAAGACACTACAGTTTTTTGAAAATGTGAATGGCAGTGTTAAGACTAAAGATCTGTTAATTGGTATGGGTGTTGGTGCAAGATTATTCTTCCTGTACTTCCCGATGAAGTTTGATGTAGCATGGAAATACGATTTGCAGAAATTTTCAAAACCAAATTATATGATATCCATAGGGGCTGATTTTTGAAACAACACGCAGTGTTGTTGAAACCCCTTCGGGGTCAACATTACATGATTACGTGTAGTTAGCAATAAATAGAAATTTTTTACAATATTTAGTGTACTTTTGGAAATAGATAAAATGAATAAAAAGGCTTATTTATTAATGATTTTACAATAAGAAATTATATATTTACGAAATTCATTTCGGAATGGTATTGACAAGCGTAGTTCGGAATGAGTATATTTGTGTATTCTCAGTGTAGTCCATGCTCGAATGACTATTTAAAACTGGTAGGCAGGCTCAAAAAGCCTGCCTTTTTCTTTTCCTTTAATTACTAATCAAAATTTAATATATTTACCACTTAAAACAGTGTAGCACCAAATGAAGAAATCCTAATAATACTTACCAGTTTAACTTTAGGTTTCGATGTGGAGAGGTGCCAGAGATGGTTAATGGACTACACTGAGAATGTAGCGTGCTTCGGCACACAGGAGTTCGAGCCTCCTTCGCCGCTATTTTTTTTATTTTTAAATCCCAAATTAATCATTACGGCGATGAAGTAATGAAGATAGTGGAGATTTAATCCAATATTTCTAAACTAAACATAAAATTAAATTTGATTTTCTTTGTGGCTTGGCGGACTTAGCGGTGAAATGCTTTTGCTTTTTGCAGGTCAATCGATTATCAAACATATTGCTTTTATATGGTATTTCTTCTGGATAACTTCCATCGCTTGCGCTCTGTAAGTCATGCCCGCATACGCCCCAAAGGTGTAAACAGGGTATGACTAAGAAAAGGTATTTTGCTTTTCTCTGTGACCTCTGTGTCCTCGGTGGTGAAAAGCTTTTGATTTTCTTTGTGGCTTTGCAGACTTGGCGGTGAATGACTTTTGCTTTTCTCTGTGGTAATCTTTTGTTTTGACTGAAATGTTTATTTATATTTGTAGTAATTACTTTAAGAATTATGAAAAATTACATAAAATACTATTGTTTTACATTTGCGTTTTTAATATCTGCGGTAATCATACTATCATCATGTAACAAAGATCCTGAAGGATGGAAGTTTCCTGATATGTCAAAGGTGCCTCCGGGTGCGCTTGGTGATTCAATCAAATTCGGCAGGGAGCTTATTACAAAAACGCCATTGCATATAGGTCCAGAAGTAAGTGATATTGCAAAGAGATATGCCGGTAATAACCTTGCATGCTCAAATTGTCATATTGATGCGGGTACAAGACCAAACTCATTGGGCTTTGTAGGGGTTTACTTGTTGTATCCCGAGTATGCTGCGAGGGTTGATTCTAATATAACAATTGAGCAACGAGTAAATGAATGTATGAAAAGAAGTATGTACGGCAAGCCACTACCTATAGATAGCTATGAAATGAGATGTATAACATTATATTATAAATGGATAAGCTCTGAGGTACTTCCGCAAATTGCAAGAGAGTATCAGGGTTTGCCTAAGCTGCAATATCTAAACAGGGCTGCCGATACTTCAAAAGGCAGAAACGTATATGCTGATAAATGCATGAGCTGTCATGCGTATAATGGATCGGGAAGCTATGTAAATGATACTCCGAAAAATGGATTTGACATACCAGCCGTTTGGGGAAATGATTCATATTCTAACGGCGCGGGGATGTACCGTCTAACAACTTCGGCTCGATTCATCAAATCCAAAATGCCATATACAGATGCAGATTTAAGTGATGAAGAAGCATGGGATGTTGCGGCATATATAAATTCAATGCCACACCGTGAAATTGAAGGACTCAGTAAAGATTTCCCCGACCTAAACAAGAAACCAATTGACTGCCCCTACCCGCCTTATGCAGATTCGATTACACAATTTCAGCATAAATATGGTCCGTATATTGGATTGGGTAAATAGTCATCCCTCAAAAAGGGAACAAAGCATTGATTTTGTTGTTGGTGAAGGTAACTCAAAAACGAGACAGGAAAACAAGTAAAACAAACTGCACCAACAATGGGCTAAGTAGCATCACTTTCATTCAATTTCCTGAATTTGGTTTTCTTTGTTTGATAATAAAATAAAGTAAAAATACCCCTATCAATCCCATCCATAGATACCTGTAAGCAGAGTTCATATTCTTATCACCTATAATGAAAATTAAAGGTACCATAACTGCAATAAGCAATAAAGGTATCCCTACCAATACAGTAATTGTGAATAAGGAACTTTTAGTTTGCCTGTCATCAGTATTTTTCATTTTGTGTGACATGAAGCGGAAAAACCAAAGAATAAATATAGTAACAACAAACCAAATTGTAATATAAACCGGGTAATTGTGCGATAGTAACTGGACACTCTGCATAATATTTTAAGATAATTTTTGTTTTAAATGCTTAGGTATAAAAATCTGTTCAAGTATTTCAAAAATAAATTCGACAAGTATTGCAAGTAAGGCTGCGGGTATTGCTCCTTTTAATATCATAGATGTATCGTTTAAAGCAAGACCTGTAACAATGAACTCGCCCAGGCCGCCTGCCCCTATAAATGCCGCAAGTGTAGCCGTGCCTATATTAATTACAGCGGCAGTTTTTATCCCTGCAAATATTGAGGGCAATGCTAAAGGGATTTCTACATATCTTAATCTTTGCCATGTGGTTAGACCCATACCCAAGGCTACTTTTTTTATGACAGGATCAACTGAATAAATACCGATAGTTGTGTTTCTAAGAATAGGAAGCAGTGCATACAAGAATAATGCCACTACTGCGGGAACTATTCCAATTCCGAATAATGGTATCATTACAGCAAGTAATGCAATAGAAGGTATTGTTTGCAATAATCCTGTAATATATAAAACCGGTTTAGAGAATACAGGGTAAGCAGAAAGTAATACTCCCAGAGGAAACGCAATAAATATTGCAAGAAGCAGAGAAATAAAAGTAATCTCTAGGTGGCGAATAGTCTTTCGCATAAGTTCATCTGATGCTGAGGTATTTTCGTATTTTATCTGAGAGCCAATTAACTTCTTATCCTTAAGAAATTCATTTGCAACATCACCAAAGCTTTTATTTTCATACAGCATCCTTCGGTTCATTGCCCTCATTAAGCTGTCATTAATTGTATTTGCAAGAAGCTTGATAAGGTCCTTAGCTTTTGTATCTATTGCCTGACGCATAAATGGCACACCCATATATAAAGGGAAGAAATGCTTATCATCATTAAGTATAACAAGCTCATACTTGCTTATTTCTCCATCGGTTGAATAGACATCAGTCAGTTCAATTTTTTCATCATCAATTGATTGATATGCAAGTCCGTGATTAATTCCAACAGGTTGAATTTTAAGATTGTATAAATTAGCAAGATTTTCCCAGCCATCTTTTCTTTTTATGAACTCATAGCTCATAGCAGCTTTTATATCAGGATATGGCTTAAGATCAGAAATATTTATAAGATGATATTTTTCTGCAGTTTTCTTTTTGACTGCAAATGCATAAGTATTATTAAATCCAAAACTTCCGGTAATTTCAAGACCATGCTCCTTTTTCAGCTTCTCATTTAACTCAGTTATCCCAAGCTTATCGTTGAGTTTCAATATAGCCTCTGTAATAGTACCGGTATATTCAGGATAGACATCTATCTGGTTATTTTTAAGTGATTCAAAGCAAACAAGAGTTCCGCCCAGATTATAAATCCGCTCAACTTTATACCCGTTAGATTCCAATAGCTGTGAAATCACTTCAGCAAGGATGTATGATTCATTGAAATGCTTAGCACCTACCCTGATCGTCTGCGAAACGGTAATTGAAGAAAGAAAAAATAAAATTAACAATATTTTCTTCATGTTTTTTGCGACCACATAAATTCTTTCACAAAACCACTTTCTGGATTATTTAACAGATCATTTTTTGATGCATACTGCCTGATAATACCCTGCTCGAGTATCATAATATTATCAGCAAGTTTTACAGCCTCATTTAAGTCATGGGTTACAATTACAATTGTACGCGGCTCGGCTTTTTGCATTTCAAGAAGTTCATTATGAATTTCATTTTTTGTTTCAGGGTCAAGTGCAGCAAACGCTTCATCAAGCAAAAATATTGGAGGGCTTAAAAGCATTGCCCGGCATATACCAACACGCTGCTGCTCACCTCCTGAGAGCTGGTAGGGATACTTGGTCTTAAAGCTTGGGGGCAGATTGACAAAACTCATTAGAGTATCAATTCTTCGCTCAATATCATGTTTGGATTCATCAGTAATTATACCAAGCATTGCTATGTTATTATAGACTGTCATGTGAGGGAAGAGTCCGGTACCTTGAACTGAATAACCTATCTTAAGCCTGGTTTTGTTGATATTATAATAATCAAGCGGTTTGCCAAAAACAAAACCCTCGCCTTTTGAAGGCTTAATCAATCCATTGATTATCTGCAACAAGGTTGATTTTCCGCTGCCGCTTTTTCCGATTATTGCAGTAATTTTAAAATCTTCAATATCAAACGAAAGGTTATTTATAGCAACTGCAGTTCCGTAATAATGAGAGACATTCTTAAACTGTATTAGGCTCAAATCTTAATTTCTTTAATCACTTTATAATAGATTCCTGACATGCAGGAGCAGTTCTTTGACCTTCGCCCTAAAAACAGGGCAGACAGGAATGACAAATTCAGTGCTATACAGCAAATTGAATTTTAAATATCTGGAAGAACAGATATATTTAGAATAATCCTGTAAAACTACTAATAAATTAATTAAATGGAAAATCAAAACAGCGTTCTGAATATAAATGACATAGAAAACTCTTTGAGCGGAGTTGATTCAGATAAAATTTTTTTTCAGTTCAAAAAAGTGCGCAGGATGACAATTGAGCTGTGTGAACCGCTTGAAATTGAGGATTATGTTGTGCAGACCGAGAGTTTTATGAGTCCCCCGCGCTGGCATTTGGGTCACGTAACATGGTTTTATGACCAATTACTGAAGAAGTACTTCAAAGATTATAAGCCTTATCAACAGGATTTTTCGTATTATCTTAATTCCTATTACCAGGCATTTGGCAAACCATTTAATAAAAGCAAACGGGGCACAATTTCAAGACCAACTGTAAAGGAAACAATAGCATACTGGAATTACATCAACCGCGAGGTTTCAAGATTCTTTGAAAAGGCTGAAGTAAAGCTGAATGTATTAAAAGATTTCATGCTTGCTTTCAACCATGAGTGGCAGCACCAGGAACTGATGGTTTATGATATTCAGAATTTATTGCAGGATAAGTATATACCTAAGGAAACAAAAAAACTGCCGCATACTAACAGTCAGACACAAAAGAAAGAAATGATAAAAATTCCCGGAGGCGTTTATGAACTCGGTTTTGATGTATTCAGATGGAGAGACCAGTTTGCATACGATGTAGAAATGCCGCAGCATAAAGTTTATTTGAATGACTATATGATCGATAACACACCCGTAACAAATGAAGATTATCTAATGTTCATAAAAGATGGCGGCTATAAAGATTATAAATTCTGGCTTGATGAAGGCTGGCAGTGGTTGAATAGTTATAATATTGAAGCTCCGTTATATTGGGATCGTGATGAAAGCGGAAGTTGGTTTAAATGTGATTTCAAGGGAAAGAGATTTATTGAAAATTTCCCGAATGAACCTGTAACTAATGTAAGTTTTTTTGAAGCTGATGCCTATGCAAGGTGGTCAGGAAAAAGACTGCCAACTGAGGCTGAATGGGAAAAAGCAGCAAGCTGGGATGAAGATAAAGGAATTAAAAGATTATATCCATGGGGTGATGAGGAACCTACGGACTTTCATTGCAACCTGCTTGAATCACGTATATGGTCACCGGCGGATGTATTCACATATGAGCAGGGAATGAGCTACTATGGCAGTTATGGTATGATTGGTGACGTGTGGGAATGGACAGGCTCTGAGTTTACCGCATATCCCGGGTTTAAATCAGGCTTTGCGGAATATAACGATAAGTGGTTTTCAAACCAGAAGGTCTTAAGAGGCGGTTCATTTGGCACACCGAAAGACTCAACAAGGAATACTTACAGAAATTTCTTTAAGACACATGAAAGATGGCTGATAAGCGGTTTCAGGTGCGCAAAGGACTTATAAAAGCAATTAGGAATTACGAATTAGGAATTAATTTTTAATTCTAAATAGATTTAATTAACCCATCAATTGATAAATCTTCATCAATTAAGTGCCAGCTGATACCATAACCAGAGCAAATTACTTTATAGGCTTCTCTTTCATTTGTAGATGCGTTAAACAATTTTCGAGAAATGTTTTCAATTTAAAAATATATTCTTTACCGTCAACCTTTAAAATCATATTAGTATCATTAAAAAAAACTGATTCTACTTTATGATAGACTTTAGAATGCATTCAAGTATTATAAATTTTTAAGATACTATTTACTCATAAAACATAGCCCAAAGTAATTTTGGGGGTCTTTCCATACATTATTTATCTTCAAACCTGCTGATATTGCCAAATCCTTTATCATTTCATCTGTGAATTTATATGAATTTTCGGTATGGATAGTTTCATTTTCTTTGAAGCTGATGAGTCCAGAACCCTTTAAACTGAATGATTGAATGCATTTTGATACAAGATGCATTTCAATCCTGCTTTTATCACTGTTAAAAAATGCCTTATGCTCAAAATTGTTTACGTTTATGTTTGAACTAAGCTCATTGTTTATTCTTTTGAGTAAATTCAGATTAAACTCAGCGGTAATTCCCTCATTATCATTATAAGCTGCATTTAAAACATTAATATCTTTCACAAGATCAAACCCTATTAATAATGAATCATTATGTTTCATATTGGATGATAAATTTTTAAGGAATATTTCTGCATGGTGAAGGTCAAAATTGCCAATACTTGACCCCAGGAAAACAATAAGTTTTGGTTCGTGGAAAATTTCAGATGCAGCGGAAATTGATTCTTCATACTCGCCAATTATACCTTTAATACTTAATCCTTCAAAATCCTTAAGGAGTTCTTTTCCGCTTTGAACAAGTATTTCTGATAAATCAATTGGCACATATGTTAAATTAGTATTTAGTTTTATGAAAGAGTTGAGAATATACCTGGTTTTAAATGAGCTGCCGCTGCCAAGCTCAATAATAATTTTCTTTTCAGAATTTACTCTTGCAATTTCATCTGAATGTTTCTCTAATATTGAAGCTTCGGTACGGGTTACATAATATTCAGGTGTCATACAAATTTTATCAAACAGAATTGAGCCTGCAAAATCATAAAAATATTTAGGAGGAAGGGTTTTGGGATTTGCCTGTAATCCATTGATAACATCCAGGGAAAAGGTATTTTTAGCATTCCCGTTTTGAACGAAATACAAAGTAAATCTATCATTAATTTTATTTTCTGTAAAGTTTATTGACATTTAAATAATACTTTGAATATTTATCAAAACAACAATATTACATTAAAATCAGTTCATTGATAACTGCTGAAAAATAATTATTGCATTACTTCGCCTTCAAATAATTTAATTTCAGACCCTTGGGCATATGTAACGTTATAAGGTGTTTGATTATTCAAAGATAGCCATTTTTTGCCATAGATAGCACCAAAATCAAAATTATGTTCAAATTTTATGATAGGATAAATATTCCAGAACGGATGCTCAACTTTATAAATAATAGGTTTTCCTGATTTGGAGTTCCCGAAACCCCATTGATGTTCTTTGAAGAAATGTTCGGTAGAATCTGACGGCGGTAAAAAAGGTTTATTATCAGCCTGTAGATTTATTTCATATTTATTATTGTTGATTTCAATTGTATGGTTAATGAAAATAGCGCCATTCTTCTTTACAGAACTTGTCATTTTTAAGGCTTTGTAATTTTCGTTATAAAGGGTATTAGCTATAATTGGGATAATAGATTTTGGAACAAATTCCCTTATAAACACAACTCCCCTTATATCTTTATTTTTAACATACAGTCTAAAATTAATTTCAGGAAAATTAACGTGGTATGGTATTTTAAAACCTTTCACTTTTGTATCTAAAAAATCAAATGCAACAAGACTTAAAAATCCACGTCCATTAATTGTATCCGGCTCAAATCCTGTAGGTATAAGAGATAAAAGTATTTCAGGATCAACATCATATGTTATCAGAATAAGGTCCTGCCAGCGCGCAGTTAAAAATACTTTCGGTTCTTTCATATTGGAATAAATTAATAATCGGTTTCAGGTTTTTTATGTATTGAAATTAGTACACGGCTAATAAGATAAGCTGAAATAGCTCCGCTTACAACATCACTGAACCAGTGCTGGTTATGATGTATTCTGCTGATACAGGTAATTACAGCAAGCAGGTAATAAAACGATTTAAGGTAATAATTTTGTGTTGTTGATGCAAGAATGGTTGATAAAGCAAAAGAAACGGCTGCGTGACCTGAGATATAAGAAAACATATCATTATTTGACCAGTTCCACCCGTAAAATGCAAAATCACCCATATTTGTGTATGGTCTGAATCTTCCAAAAGCTGATTTAAAAATAAGTGTAATAAGTCCTGAAAAAATATATGATTCAAATATCAAAATTCCTGTTTCACGTAAAGTATATTTTTTAAAGATAAGTCCAATCAAGTAGAGTCCAAGAAACATATATAAAGTAGGCATACCATTACCATACCACCTACCGAACTCAAATACCACATCTGTAATGTTACTAGAAATACCTGTTACCAGGCTATGGATGGAATTATCAAGATAAAACGCAGAAATAATTGCAAAAATTGCAGCAAGGGTTAATTGCCAGTGCATAAAAATTCTTCTGAAGGTAATAGGATACACTTTTACAAATGCAGTGCCTAAATGCTTCAAATCTCCCTTTAACAATTGTTTCATCTGCAATAATATCAAATTATATGGGATTTTAGAATGTAATAATAAATCAATCAATATATATCGATGATAATTATTGGTGAACGTAAAGTCCTTCGGCAACAGCAAGAACTGGGGGGGATTAATAAATATTATTTCAGACCACCCCATCCAAAAAAACAAAAAGCCAATTTTTCCTAATTGCCCCTTTGTATTAATTTTATAGACCCTTCACTTCGTTCAGGGATTAGCCAGCCCATATTAATCCATCAACATTTTGCTCGAAATCTTTAAGCCTGCACCATCCCTGGTAGCCATTAGAGGTTTTGAAGAAATACCAGTCGCATCCAGAATCATCATTACTGCCATCTTCAAATTTGCATAATGGACTAATATCAGCTTTAAGGATTGTTAGCTTAGTTTTTGGAGTTAATGTAACTGTTACATCAGAATTATCATCTCTTTTAAGCAGTAGTTTAAAAGGATTTTTGACTTCACAATCCTGATTTACTTCATAAAACTCTTCTTCAATTTTTGTAAGAGTTTTATTCTTAGTATCAAATTCATACTTTATTTTGATATTCCAGAAACCCATCCAGCCATACTCAGTTAGAATACTGTTACCTGTAGATTCAACGCCAAAGTTAGATGGCAGGTGTCCGCAAGGAATAATTTTGTTATCTATAAATTGGAAAAAATACATGTCTGACTGGTCGCTGGAACCATATCCTTTGATAAGCAATTCCTTAAGATTATCATTTCTGTTTATATCAATTACTTCTATTCCAAAATCATATGCATCAGAAAATGCTCCGGAATATTCTGATTTATTGATCTTTAAAATAAATTCCAACTTACCCTCATCATAGGTAAACTTAATAGTTTCATCAATTCTGTCAAAATTCAGGTCAATCTTAAATGTTGTATCTCTGGTTTGAGAAAATGAAGATATAGTTAAAGCAAATCCCGTCAACAGAAGCGCGGGACTGCTGAGAAACGCAGAAAGCAGAAAAGTTATTATTAATTTCATTTTTTTTTATATATTATTGATTTTATTTTTTACCAAAGCCCAGCTTGCAAGTGTCATACCGTCATAAATTTCATTATTAGATATCATTATTTCTATCTCCTCAGTGGAAAATTCATATATTACAAATTCCTCTGAATCGTCTTTTTTATACTCTGAACTTGGCTTTAGGTTCCGAGCTATATAAACTTTGCAAATTTCGTTTGTAACTCCGTTATATGGATTGAACATTCCTGCATATTCAAGCTCGCCTTCAAAACCGGTTTCTTCAATAAGTTCTTTTTCAGCTTCCCGGTCATGGTTGTTTTCTTTTTTTACACCGCCTCCGGGAAACTCCATGCTGAAGCGATCGTTTAAATAACGATATTGTTTTACCATTATTATTTTACCATTATCATTTATTGGAATTACAAATGCAGAGCCGTGTGTAAATGCGTAATGATACTCCCCTTCTTTTCCATCAGGAAGCAGGTATTTATCAATTCTGTAACTCCACCAGTTGTTTGAAAACTTTAATTCAGTTGAAAGTTTTTCCCAGCGTTTTAATTCCATATTAAATAAATAGTTAACTTATCTTGATTGAAAATTCTCTTATATTTTTGTAAATTTGTAAATAATCATATCAATTAAAATGGCAAAGTCTAAGTACGTATCAAATAAGAACGAAACAATACCACTGTTTAAGAATCCATTTCTGGAATATTTTTCTCACATTCATCCCATTACTCCTGTTGTAGTATTTGTTCCTATATTGTTAGTATGCGCATACTTTGGCTTTCAAAGAGTACCTGTTGTAAACGGAATACTTGCTTATTTTGGCGGTATTTTATTATGGACCTTGATAGAATATATTATTCACCGCTGGGTTTTTCATTATAATCCTAAGACTGAAATGGGGAAACAAATTCATTTTCTGGTACATGGAATTCACCATGATTACCCCAGAGATGCGACAAGACTTGTAATGCCTCTGCTTGTGAGCGTACCGCTTGCAACATTTTTCTTTTATTCATTTATGTTGTTATTTGGGAATTATTACCTTTTGATCTTCTCGGGGTTTGTACTTGGTTATGTCAGCTATGATTCAATTCATTATGCTACTCACCATATTAATTTAAAAGGAAGGATAGGCGGATTTTTAAGAACGTATCATTTACGTCATCATTACGAAGATGATCATAAAGCCTATGGTGTATCTAACCCGCTTTGGGATTATGTATTCAGGACAATACCAAGCTATATGCTGGACCTGAAGAAAGTGCCTGATATAAACCTTGATGAAAAGACCAAGAATACAGCCAAGGAGAATTAAGATTTTTTAAAATTCTTAAGTATTTAAGAAGATAATCGTTCCACTTTTTTGAGAAATCCACCCTTTGCTTTTTAAAAGGTAGGAATATAAACTTCAATGTTTATAAAACCTATATTGAATGATCCTATACATATTACTCACATCAGTTTCTGGGGTTTGGTTTTGATTTAAAAAAAAGATAATCGTTCCACGAAATTAGCTGCATTAATATTCATCAATTTCCCAAGATATCAACTTTCTATTAAACAATTTAGATTCCTCTATTCGTGGCACGAATTTATTTCTCGTATGCAAATTTAAGATTGCCACCGCGCCAGTGGCGGTCACAGTGTTTCGCTCGCAAAAAAATTTGTCATATTTAAGACTACAAAAGTCTATTCATATATTTTAAATCTTCTATATCTTAAAAATATTAACAAATATTGTAAAACCATCAGACTTTTTCTCCGAAGGAGCTCCTTCGGAGTAGTCTGATTATCTTTACTAAATCGCAAATGCTGATAGATTCTGCGAATACAAAAGTCAAAAGATTTAATCCTTTACGAGCCGATTAAAGTAACTACAATCTTTCTGCTGCCGCCATTATTGCGGTGTTCACACAAGTATATGCCCTGCCATGTGCCAAGGTTTAAATTGCCGTTTGTAACTGGGATTGATAGCGATGAGCCAAGAATTGAATTTTTAATGTGGGATGTCATATCATCAAGTCCTTCTAATGTATGTTCATAATGGTTAGCGTCTTCAGGCACCATGATATTAAAATGCGTTTCCATATCTGTTCTGACCGATGGGTCAGCATTTTCATTGATACTAAGCGAGGCTGATGTATGCTTGATGAAAATATTTGCTATCCCATGTTTTATATCCTTTAGTTCTGGGAGATGAGCAAGTACATCATCGGTAATAATATGAAAACCCCTTGTGCGCGGTTTAAGTAATAATTCTTTTTGAATCGTGATCATTTATTGTTCGTTATATTTTCTTTACTATTTAAGAGTTCAGCATCTTTTTCTTTTAGCTTATCCAGCTTTTTCTGTTTTTCATCATCGTATGAAGTTTTAATAATAAAATAAACATAAGCTATAAACAATAATATACCAATTATTCCAAAAATTAAAATTGCCTTATCCATAATATTAAATAGTGAAATTGAGAAATAGTGAAACAGTGATTATAACAAAAATGTAAAATAATTAAATCAATAAAACAGTTAAAATAATTAGTTGATAAAGGGTAAAATTAATATTGGTTCGTTTTCTGTCATATTTTTATATAGGATGTTGGCAAACTGCACCAGCAGTCGTAGCACCAACATCTGGGTGAATTAAAATTGCCTTATCCATAGTTTAAATAGTGAAATTGAGAAATAGTGAAACATTGATTATAACAAAAATATAAAATAATTAAATCAATAAAACAGTTAAAATAATTATTGACTCACCTAGTGCCCTAAAACAGTGCAGACGGTAACGTTGCGTTAGGTGAGTTATTGAATTAGACTACCATTTTTTACTTTTTGTTTCTTTCACTGATTGAGTAATAAGCTCTTTTAGAACCTTAAGGTTAATATCTTCAAGTTTTTTTACATACAGGCATCCGCCTGAGCCTAATTTAAATTTTCCAAGCTTTTTAAAATGCTCCTGATATTTATTTTTGCCGCACATCACGTAAATAGAAAATGCCGCCTTGCGTGGTGAAAATCCTGTCAGGCAGGAATCACCTTCATGTCCGGATGCATATTTATAATGATAACTACCAAAACCGATAATTGTGGGTCCCCACATTTTAGGCTCTTCCTTTGTGATCTTCTTCATCATATCAAGCAGGACATAACTATCTTTTCTTTTTTGTTCATCTTCAACAGCATCGATAAATTTTTTAACGCTAACTTTTGTTGGTTTTGTTTTGTTTTCAGCCATGAGTTAAATAATGAAATAGTGAGTTATTGAAATAGTTTACCCTGTTGTTAGATTCACGACTGCTGTTGCGGTTCACAACAACATGAAATTTATCATTTCTTCAAATTAGCTTCAATGCTTTCAAGTGTTGAAGCAATTTTTTTGAGGAGTTCTGTCTGTTCATTGTCTGGTGGATTGTTTCCTGACATACATTTTTTAACAATCTCCCTCTGGTCAAGTACATTTGCACGAAATATATGCGCATCAACTACACCAACCAGCTTCATGTGGTTACCCGAATATTGAGCCTGTCCTGCTGTTTCAACCTTCAGCATTGCAAGGTTATAATGTTTCAGGACAGGTCCTTCATAAAATGTTAAATCCTGAATGTTTTCCAGCGGAATGGTTTTATCTATAGTGAACAGTAGTCCCATTCTGAATCTGAGATGTTTTTCTGTAAGCACGCAGTAGAGTTTATCATAGTAATGCTGGCTATACCACTGACCTACTCCGCAAAGCCATACAATTGCAAGCGGAATACCTACAATTGTAACTAACAAAATTCCGCATACATAAAGCAATATGTATGTTTTAACTATTGGGTTGAATTCAGCTTTAATTACTATTGGTTCGTTTTCTGTCATATTATTATATAGGATGTTGGTGAACGTAAAGTCCCTCGGCAACACCAACATCTGGGTGAATAAATAATATGTTAATTTAGTTGTTGGTAAACGTAAAGTCCTTCGGCTGCACCAGCAGTCGTAGCACCAACATCTGTGGTGAATTTATTGCATTAAACTATGTTTCCTGAATAATCGTTTCAATATTTCTTTCTTCGCCTGCACATCATCAGAAAATTTTGAATATTCTTCGAAAAAAGGAATTGTAGCCCCCAAAATACCGCCTAATATTCCACCTGTTAATATACCTGCTAATAAAAAAGCAGGTATTGCTATGATTAATCCCGTTTTATCAGTAAAACCACCATATGCCGCAACAAATATAGTACCCAATATAACACCTAATCCCCCGCCAACAAGCCCCATAACTTTAGCGCCCCGCCACCCATAGTTTCCGTTAAGAATTAACAATTTCCTGATATTGGAAACCTGCACCTGATATTTATATCTGTTGGGATCAGCTATAAGCATAGAATCACGTACTAGAAATATATTTCTGTCTTCTGTAAACCCATAAATTACGTCTTTACCTTTTTCAAGCTGCGTTATTTTAAGCTCAGGTAAAGTAAATTCATAAACCGAATCACTTTGCGAATAAACTAAAATATTTAATGATATTAATATTAAAGCTGATAATATCTTCATTTTTTATTTCAATTAAAGTTTTCAAGGTAATTTAAAAACATTGGGTAGTTAACATTAACCCATTTTTAAACTCAACCCCAACTTATATTTAATTATTTACATACTTCAAAATTATAGACTATCAAACTATAGTTAACTTGTAAATTGATCACTAGATTCCCGCCTTCGCGGGAATGACAAGATAAAATTTTTCCACGTACTAAAGTCTTTCAGCCTAAAGGGGGTGGCTATTATGAAAAAATCTGTATTATCAGTTTCATCTGTGTTCCAAAGAATAGATACCTGCCTTCGCAGGTATGACAAGCAGGTTTTGGTATTGTATGAAATACAGAATTACTTTATGAATATCCACTGTTTTTTCAATCCTCAATCTCAAATCCGCTTTTATCAGTTTAATCTGTGTTCTGCTTTTGCTTTTCAATTTGTAATTCGTAATTCCTAATTCGTAATTGAAAATTATTCCTCATCCGTCCTCAATTTCTCAAGTACTGAGAAATCCTCAAGTGTAGTTGTATCACCGGTAACGGAGCCTTGTGTAGCGATTTCGCGTAACAGTCGGCGCATGATCTTACCGCTGCGGGTTTTGGGTAACATTTCAGTGAAACGTATATCATCGGGTCTGGCAAGAGCGCCAATTTTTTTTGTTACCCATTCTTTTAGTTCAAGCTTAAGTTCTTCTGTTGCATGGTATTTGCCTTCAAGCGTTACGAAAGCTGATATTGCCGAGCCTTTCATATCATCCGGCTTACCTACTACAGCAGCTTCTGCAACCTTTGGATGAGCAACAAGCGCCGATTCAACTTCAGCGGTGCCAATTCTGTGACCGCTTACATTAATTACATCATCCACCCTGCCCATTATCCAGTAGTAACCATCCTTATCACGCCTTGCGCCATCACCCGTAAAGTATAGTCCGGGGAATTCACTCCAATACTGCTTTTTATACCTATCATCATCGCCCCAAATAGTACGCAGCATTGCAGGCCAGGGATGTTTTATTACATAATAGCCGCCTTCATTGGCTTTGCATGGCTTACCTTCCTTAGAAACAACCTCCGGTAATATACCAAAGAATGGTAGTGTTGCCGTTCCGGGTTTTGTTGGTGTAGCCCCGGGTAAAGGAGTAACCATAATTGCCCCTGTTTCAGTCTGCCACCATGTATCAACTATCGGACATTTACCTTTTCCAATAACTTTATGATACCACATCCACGCTTCAGGGTTAATTGGCTCACCCACTGTGCCAAGTAATCTGAGGGAATCAAGTTTATGTTTCAGAGGCCACTCCTCGCCCCATTTAATAAATGCGCGGATTGCCGTTGGAGCTGTGTAGAAAATGTTCACTTTGTATTTATCAATTATTTCCCAGAACCTATCGGGATTTGGATAGTTTGGAGCGCCTTCGTACATTAGTGTTGTTGCACCGTTTAAGAGTGGACCGTAAACTACGTATGAATGACCTGTAACCCAGCCCGCATCAGCAGTGCACCAGTAAATATCATCGTCTTTGATATCAAAAACATATTTGGTTGTGATGTAAGTTTGAGTCATATAACCGCCAGTTGTATGTAAAATTCCTTTTGGTTTGCCTGTAGTGCCGCTTGTGTAAAGTATATATAAAGGATGCTCGCTATCAAGCTCAACTGCAGGGCAATCATCATCAACACCTTTCATCAATTCACTGTACCAATGGTCACGGCTGTAATGAAAATCAATATGATGACCTGTACGATTAACAACAATTACATTTTCAATGGTTGGACAGTTTGGCATAGCTTCATCAACGCTGGATTTCAGGTTAACAATCTCTCCTCTTCTGTAGCCGCCATCAGCAGTAATAACCATTTTAGCCTGGGCATCATTAATTCTATCAACCAATGCTGAGGCAGAAAATCCGCCGAATATGATTGAGTGAACAGCACCAATTCTTGTACATGCAAGCATAGCAACGGCAATTTCAGGTATCATAGGCATATATATGCATACCCTGTCTCCTTTTTGGATTCCCATTTTTTTAAGCACATTAGCAAACTTGCATACTTGTCTATGCAGTTCTTGGTATGTCCATGTAGCAGTATCTCCATTTTCGCCTTCCCAAATAATTGCAGCCTTAGTCCTTCGCCATGAATTAAGGTGTCTATCGAGGCAGTTATAACTCATGTTTATTTTGCCGCCTACGAACCATTTTGAGTGCGGGATTTTCCATTGTAATACTGATTTCCATTTTTTGAACCAATGAAGCTCAGATGCAATTTTAGCCCAGAACTTATGGGGAGTTTTTATCGACTCATTATACATCTTTTTGTATTGAGCCATTGATCTTATATGTGCCTTTTTAGAAAACTCAGGTTTGGGCTTAAATACGCGTTTTTCTTTTTCGAGTGATGTGAATTTTGACTGGTCCATTAGATTATATATTTATGATTATCAATTTGTGATAGCGAAACAGCAAAATAATTTTATTTTGTTTAAGTTGCAATTTATATAGGAGTTATGAAATTTTTTTGATACAGTGTTAATAAGTTGTGGCTGTTGAGTGATTATACATATAGCTCCTTTGGTTCAGAATATTTGCAATAGTATGGTTAGAAAATAAAGAGTTGCTTAGAATCAACATATCAAACTAATTTATAATGCAATATCTAAGTACACGATAGTATATGTTCATGATGTAACCTCAGAATTATATAAAAAAGGGACTCAAAAATAGCATCCCTTTATAAAAATTTAACAGCTTTTAAACTTTCAAATAATTAAACTTTGTAACCTACCAGCCTTCTACTCATCAACTATTGCGCACATAAGTTCGGCTTCTGCGGCAAGCTCGCCATTTATCGAGTTCTTATACGCCTTACACTTAAGCTTGAATATATTACGCTTCCTATCTGTAACTTCGACATCAAAAAATAATACATCACCAGGGATTACCTGCTTGCGGAACTTTGCCTTATCTATTGATGTAAAATATGCCAGCTTGCCATCATAGCTATCAAAGAAGCTGAGTATTAGCAAACCGCCAGTCTGCGCCATAGCTTCTATAATTAAAACTCCGGGCATAACGGGTTTCTGCGGGAAGTGCCCCTGGAAAAAAGGTTCATTTACTGTAACGTTCTTCACTCCAATAATTCGTTTGCCAATATCCAAATCAATAACTTTATCAACCAGTAAAAACGGGTAGCGGTGAGGCAGCATTTTTTTGATGGCATTGATATCAAAAATCACTTCGCCGGTTGTCTTTGCCTGGTATTTCATCTTTAGCTTATTCTGCTTGTAAAGGTTACGAAGCATTTTAACAAACTCTATGTTATGTTTATGACCCGGGCGAGCTGCCATAATGTGACCTTTTATTGGTGCGCCAATTAATGCCATATCACCAACCAGATCAAGCAGCTTGTGTCGTACAGGTTCATTGGTGAATCGTAACTGTGTGTTATTCAGTATGCCGTTTTGACCCAGTACAACGCTTTCGGAAATGTCTAGCTTTTGCATTAACTCTGATAGCTGTTCGGTAGAAAGCTCGCGATCAACTATCACCACCGCATTTTCAAATTTTGCGCCCTGAATTAAACCTTGCTCATAAAGATCTTCAACTTCATGAAGGAAGCAAAATGTGCGAGCTGGAGCAAACTCCGTGGGGAACTCGCTCATATTAAACAGCGATGTGTATTGCGAGCCAAGAGCAGGATTGCGGTAATCTATCATCACCGTAACTTTAAAATCATCAAGCGGGAGCGCAACAATATCAACTGTGCCATCTTCTGCGCGGTAATGAATAGTATTATCTATGACAAGGTAATCCTTAGGCTGGTTTTGTTCGATAAAGCCTGCAGAAATAAGCAGGTCAATAAACGGTTTGGCACTGCCATCAATTACGGGAGGCTCGTTGGTATCAAGCTCAACCACAATGTTATCAATTTCAGCACCCATGATGGAGGCAAGCACGTGCTCAACTGTTTTCACCTCGGCTTCGCCAACGGCAATTGTGGTGCCGCGGGATATATCCACAACATGATCTATATCAGCGGGAATTTCGGGGGAGTTTGGCATATCAACACGCTTAAAGCGGATGCCGTAATCTTCAGGCGCAGGTAGGAAACGCATGTTTGATTTATTGCCGGTATGCAATCCGATACCGGAGATTGAGACTTCTTTGGCTATGGTTCTTTGTTTTTCTAGCATAAGTACTAAAATACTAATATTTAGGGAAAGATTTAAGTGATAAAAGCGAAAGCAAAAACTTCACCACTAAGGCACTCAGTTCACAAAGAAAAGCAAATTAAAAGCATTAACCGCAATGGAGCAGAGACAAAGAAAAAAGCAAAAAACAGAAAATCAAAAGATTTCATCACAGAGGGTGCAGAGCAAAACAAAAAACTGCCACAAAGTCACAAAGACACGAAGAAATGCAAAAGCATTAACTACAAAGTACGCGAAGTATCAAAAAACTTTTACCTCATAGGCACTAAGGATACTCAGAAGATTTTTTGACTGGAGATGACAGTTAATCCCATCTAGTAGTGATATGTTGGTAGAAAAAAGTCATACGGGGATTTTGAATTGTAATGATACCTCACTTCTTCCTGCTTAATCTGCGGATGGTGGCTTCCTGGCGAAGCTCTGCGCGCATGGGTTGTGAGCGATAACCGGAATACATGCCCGGCGTGGAGATGGATTTTGATACATTTGTAGCGGCTGTGAGAATAACTCCATCGCAAATTGTTATGTGACCGACTATCCCAACCTTGCCGCCTATCATACAGTTTTTGCCAATTTTTGTTGAGCCTGCTATACCTGTTTGTGCTGCAACAACGGTGTTTTCGCCAATTTCAACATTGTGTGCAATCTGTATCATGTTATCAAGTTTAACGCCTTTGTGAATTATGGTTTCACCAATTGTGGCACGGTCAATTGAGCAATTGCTTCCAATTTCAACATCATCACCAATTACAACTATACCCTTTTGCGGAATTTTCATGAATGTGCCATCAGGATTTTTCGCCTGCCCGAAACCATCAGAGCCAATTACTGTGCCTGAATGGATAATTACCCGCTTGCCAATAGTTGTGCTGTTGTATATTGTTACATTGGGGTAAATGAGCACATCATCAGAGATTTCTGATCTTGCCATGATGACAGTATTTGGGAGAATTGATACTCTTGCGCCGATTTTTACTTTTGCGCCAATGAAACAGTGCGCTCCTATCCGCACCCCGTCATTTGAGATAACAGCAGTATTGCTGATAACGGCAGTATCATCTATGCCTACTTTTTGCAGTTCAGTTTGGGGTGAGAGAATATCAAGCAGAGTTAAAAATGAAAGATACGGGTCTTCGACCCTTATGAGCGGAAGTTCGCGGCTATCAAGCCTTTGGTACAATGCAGAATTAAATTTTCTGGAAACAATTACGCAGCCAGCAGATGTGCCCGAGAAGTATTTTTCGTAAACGGGATTTGCAATGAATGTAATTTCATCTTCACGGGCTGATTCAATTTTCCCGATGCCTGTAATTTCCTTATCGTTAAATGCGGGGAGGGAAAGCTCACCTGAGATAAGTTCTGCGATTTCGTGAAGTTTCATGGTGTTATCAGAATTAACACAGACAGGTCCGAGAAACCGGATGTACCAAATGTCTGTGCTACTATCTTTAAATTACTGTGCTTCCAGTTTTTTTATAACCTTTTGCGTCAGGTCATAGCGGTCATTCATGTATAGCAGCATAAGTTGTGTTGAGCGGTCGATAATAAAATCATAGCCGCCTTCGCGCGCCACATCCTGTATAGCTTTAAAAACTCTATCCTGTACAGGTTTCATCAGCTCAGTCTGCTTCTGGAAATATTCGCCATTTTCGCCAAACTTCTGCTGTTTAAAATCGGTTACCTTTTTTTCCTGAAGTTTAATTTCTTCTTCTTTCTGCTGTTTAATCTTTTCGGTAAGGATAAGTTTTTTCTTATCATAGTCATCTTTCATTAAAAGCAGACTGTCATTTAATGACTGCTGCTCAACTTTCCATTTATTCACAAAACCATCAAGGTTAGTTTGCGCATCTTTGGCATCCTGTATGTTTTCAATGATGATCTTTGAATCAACATATCCAAATTTTTGCTGGGCTTGGGTGGCTACAACAAACAGAACAAGAGAAAATAATACGGCAATTGATAATTTCATCTCTTTTATTATTAGAGTTAGAAAATAATGTTACTTAAACAGAGTATCATTACAGGAAATATGCTTTTATTTAATTTGAAAATCAATTTATAATAAATGACGCAGTATAAAATATTTCAACCTGAAACAATTATACAAAATGTGCCTGGTGATATTCCTAACACGATAAATAAACTACCGCCTGATTCAAAAAACATTATGAACAGGCAGGAATGCCTGTTCTACTAATATCAAAATACTATAAAATAATGCTTATTTCAATTTATCTAAGACTTTGAATGTAATATCAATTTCCTTATCTCCATATATCAGAGCATCGCTGGCTTTATCAAACACAATATTATACTTTAGCTCTTTTGCAAGCGCTTCTATTGATTTAGTAATCTTTTCCTTAACAGGTTTAAAAAGTTCAGCCTGTGCATCATAAAGCTGTTTCTGTATGCTTTGCTTGTATGCAGATAGCTGCTGGTCCATTGACTGAACTTCTTCCTGCATTGAACCTAATTCGCTTTCAAGAGTCTTTATCTGGTCAGTGTTAAGCTTGCCTGCTTCAATCTGCTTTTGTGCATCTTCATACTTTGACTTAAAAGCATCAGCTTTAGATTTGATCTCATTTTCGTAAGCAGTAACGGTATCAACATATAGCTTTTGCTGTTCTTCCAGTTTCTTTTTAACTTCCTGCGCTTCGGGAAGCTGTGCTATGATAATTTCGCTATCAACAAAAGCTATTTTAACCTGCGCGCTAGCCGATGCTGTTAAAAAAGCAAGAAATAATATTGCAATTAATGAATTTTTCAATTGTTTCTCCTTTTAAATATATTTTACTAAATTGTTTTCCTTTATATGTGAATCTAAAAACTATTATAAGTTTAATAGTATTGTATCATAAAAGTTTAAAATCTTTGAATTTATTAGAAACCTTTTCCAAACTGGAAATGGAAGAGCCAAGACGGGTCCTGGTTATCAACAACTTTTCTATCAAAGCCGTAGCCAAGATCAAAGCCAATAATACCAACAGCCGGCAGCATAAGCCTTGCACCAAAACCCACTGAACGCTTGAGGTCAAACAGGTCAGCTTGTTTAAATGATGACCACAGGTTACCAGCTTCAGCAAATATTGAAAGGAAAATTGGGATAGGATCCTGAGATAATGAATATCTAAGTTCAACTCCGTATTTCATCATGAACCTTCCTCCAATAGGAGAGCGAATCAAGTTAACGGGTCCAATCGTTCTATCCTCATATCCTCTAAGAGCTACTGTATTGTACGAAAGTCCGCTTCCGCCCATAAAGAAAAGCTCATTTGGCGGGACATAATTATCGCTGGATAAACTTGAAATACTTTCGATATTAAATAGTGATGCCAAGACAAGTTTGCCTGAATAATCAAGGCTCTTATATGCTTCGGTTTTAAAACCAAGTTTATAGAAATTTGTTGTACCTACCAGATTTGCACCGGCTATTTCAGCAGAAAGAGATAGTTTAGAGCCTATGGATGGAAAAATAGGACTGTTTGTTGAATTCCTTGAAATGACCTGTCCAATACTGATTTGCAATCTTTTTCCTGTTTGATAAATGCCGGCACCTTGTATGACATTTGTACGCTGAAATTTTAAAAACCAATCTCCGCGGAAATAATCATCAGGGAACTTGAACCTTCTGCCTATATTAAGGGTAGAACCTGTTTCCTGAATTTGGTATGTGTAATTTTGTTTTGTATCATATATATCAATACCCCCTGATGTTGGAGTATTAAACAGCCATGGCTCGGTAAATCCAATTCTGAAAGTTCGGTATGTGCCAGAAGTACCAAAATCCCATTGCAAAGAAAGTATTTGTCCTGCTCCGCCAGATAGCGGATCAGCAATATCGAAGTTATTGAAAGTTAAGCCAAGGCTTCCCGAAAAACCAAATGTTTGACTGTACCCTACAGAAGCATTCAACTGGTCGGAAGAACGCTCTTCTACAAGGTAAACCAGATCAACAGTGCTATCATTTCTTTGAATAAAATCATAGTTAAGAGACTCGGGGTTAAAATAGTTAAGCTGTGACATCCTCTGCATGCTTTGTATCATTGCAGTTTTATTGAAGTACTGACCTGGCAATGTAAATAGCTCGCGGCGAGCAACTTTATCCTGTGTTTTTGTATTCCCTGAAAAAGAGATAAGCCCAACACGATACTGCCTGTTTTCGGTTATATTAATTTTAAAATCAACAGTATTCTTTCCTTTTATGGTTTCATCAACATCTGCACTAAAGCCAAGATAACCATTATCAAGATACATTGAGGCAATATCAGACTGGTTTTCATTTCCTCGCAAGTTCTGGTTGAATTTCATTACATTATATACATCTCCGCGCCTCATATCAAGTTTTTCAAACAGTGTTGAATCCTTATAGATAGTGTTCCCCGAAAAAGTGATATTGCCTATCTTATACTTAGGTCCTTCATTTATTTTGATAGTAATATCAAGATCTTCTTTGTTGTTTTTAAAAACAAGCTTATCATCAATAATTGTTGCATCTTTGAATCCGTTTTTTCTGTAATAATCAAGAATAAACTCTTTATCCTTTTCGTAGTCTTTGCGGTTAAATCGCGCTTTATCCCAAAACTTCCACCATTTACGTTCCGAAGTTTCTTCCATTGAGCCTTTAAGGTCTCCGGTCGAAATTTTGCTATTTCCAACAAACCTGATTTTGGTAACACTAATTTTATTACCTTCAGAAATTTTAACTCTTAACTGTGCTTCGTTGTAAGAATTTACAAACTGGTCAACCTTAACAGTAGCAAGCGGGTATCCTTCTGTTTCGTAGAGCTTGATTAAGTTATACTCAATATCTTTAACAGTCTGCGGAGTAATAACCTGACCGGTCTCAAGCGGAATTTTATCTGCGAGGTCTTTATCGCTGAATTCATCGTTACCCGAAAATTTAATGTTATCAAGCTTAGGCAGTTCTTTAACTTTGATAATAATGTATGCTCCATCCCCTACTTTTTTATCAACTGAAATTTCCACATCACTAAAAAGTTTCATGTTCCAAAGATTTTTAATAGCCTGCTGAGTTGTCTCAGAGGGGATCATAATTTCATCACCAATTTTTAAGCCGCTATTTGCAATAATTATCCTGGAGTCATAAAACTTGTTGCCTTCGGCATTGATAGAAAGAATTTTATAAGTTCTCGGACCATCTTGAGCAAATGTTGTAAACTGTAAAATAAATATTAGGGCAAAAAATGAAAACAGGACTCTATTTATATCTCTCATTTAAACTTTTTTCTTTGTTTGAATTTGTCTAGTTGTCATGCCAAACCTTCGCTCTCTGTTCTGATACTCGGTTATAGCATTGTAAAGCTGTTGTCTTCTGAATTCAGGCCAAAATGTTTTATCAAAATAAAATTCAGTGTAAGCAGATTCCCATAACAGAAAATTACTTATTCTGAAATCACCGCCTGTTCGTATTAAAAGGTCAGGGTCCGGAATATTGCCTGTAACCAAATAACTCGAGAAAGTTTTTTCATCAAGTTCAGATTTTTTTATCCTGCCTGAATTAATATCAACAGATATGTTTTTCACAGCATTAAGGATATCCCACCTTCCACTGTAACTTAAAGCTAAAACCAAAGTCATAAGCTTATTGTTCCTTGTTTTTTCGATTGCTTCGTTAAGTTCTTTCAAAACCTGTGGAGGCATAGTGTGCATATCACCAACAGCCATAAGTCTAACATTGTTTTCGTGAAGTTTATCAGTTTCACTTCTTAGCGATCTGATAAGAAGCTTCATTAAAATAGCAACTTCGGTCTTGGGTCTTCGCCAGTTTTCGGTTGAAAATGTATATAGAGTAAGATACTTAACACCAAGCTGACCGCAAACTTCAACAATATCACGAACTGAGTGAACTCCCTGTCTGTGCCCAAATGTTCTGGGCTGCTTTTTGACCTTCGCCCATCTGCCGTTACCATCCATAATAATAGCAATATGGCGTGGAATTTCACCAGAGGATTTCAATAAATCCTGAATTTTTTTATCAGAACCGATAGGTTCGTTAAAACCCATTATATATAGATTAACTTCTCAGGCGGATTGCCTGTTAATTTCAGTTTGTAAATAAGTAATTTAGTTTATATTGAATAAAAATACAATTGATAAAAAAATGCAGAAAATTGAGGAAAAATCACATTCGATAAAAACATTGAATAAGAAAAAGACATATGTACATGACAATTTTTCTTGACGAAGATTTACACAGAAATATGTGAGACCTTTAGGATATAAGTATAGAAAAAGATATATGTATGTATTTAAGTCAAGTTAACCATTTCTAACTTCCAGTACCCGCATAGTTTCCGCTTTTTGGACTCTGCGGAGTTTTAAACTAGGTAAGACTCTCCTACAACATAGAAAAATAAATTAAAATATTATACAAAAACGATATAAATCACAATTAGATATAACATAAGTCATTGTTTCCTTTAGTTGAGATTATTAAATTTGTTTAGTTGTAATAGTCCTTCTTTAAATTAATCTAACTATATAATAGAAAGGAATTGCAATATGAAACTCTTAAAATACATTAAAAACATAAAAGATTTCAAATTTAAAAAAATTATTATTATAAGGATGATAATTTTTATTTTGGTATTTAATACTTCACCAGATATAATTGCCCAGTGGGAGCCTGATGTAAGGTTGACAAATGCTGCCGGTGATTCTTATACATCTCCAAATAATGCGTGGTGTGTAGCAGCAAGCAGGGATACTGTGCACGTTGTATGGCAGGACAATCGTGACGGTAACCCTGAGATATACTACAAACGCTCAACAAACGCAGGCATAAGCTGGGGAGCAGATACACGGCTAACGAATAACTCTGCTGTTTCAACGTATCCATCTGTCACAGTATCCGGCTCTCCGCCTCTGGCGGATGTGCATGTGGTATGGACAGACACTCGTGATGGGAACGATGAGATATACTACAAACGTTCAACAAACGCAGGCGTAAGCTGGGGAGCAGATACACAGCTGACTAATAACACTTCTAGTTCATTTGATCCTTCTGTCATAGTATCCGGTTCTCTGCCTATGGCGTATGTGCATGTTGTATGGACTGACGAGCGAGATGGGAACCTTGAGATATACTACAAACGCTCTACAGATAGAGGCATAAGCTGGGGTCCAGATACACGTCTGACAAATAACCCTGTTTTTTCATATGCTCCTTCCGTATCAGTATCGGGTTCACCCACCACAGGCGTGGTGCATGTTGTATGGATGGATAATCGCGATGGGAACTATGAAATCTACTACAAACGCTCAACAGACGCAGGCGTAAGCTGGGCTACAACAGATACACGACTGACGAGTAATTCTGCTCAATCATGGTATCCTTCCGTTACAGTATCGGGTACAGTTGTGCATGTTGTATGGATGGACAATCGCAGTGGTCTCTATGATATCTACTACAAACGCTCTACAGACGGAGGCGTAAGCTGGGGAGCAGATACCCAGCTGAGGGGAAGCTATAATTTCTCAAAGTTTCCTTCTGTCACAGTATCCGGCTCAGTTGTGCATGTTGTTTGGGAAGACAATCGTGATCAGAACTATGAAATATATTACAAACAATCAACAGACGGAGGGACAAACTGGGGTGCAGATACACGGTTGACGTATAATTCTGCTATGTCACGGTTTTCTTCTGTCTCAGTATCCGGCTCTCCGCCTATGGCGGATGTGCATGTGGTATGGTCTGACTATCGTGATGGGAACTCAGAGATATACTACAAACCTAACCCCACGGGTAATCCTATTGGTATAATAAATATTAATTCAGAGATACCGAAGGATTTCAGGCTTGAACAGAATTATCCAAACCCGTTTAATCCAAAAACAATTATCAAATTCCAGATTCCAAATTCATCAGATTTGAAACTAATAATATTCGATATTCTCGGCAGAGAAGTTAAATCTTTGGTAAATGAACTTCAGGATGCGGGTTACAAAGAGGTTATTTGGGATGGAAATGATAAAAATGGTTTAAGTGTATCCAGTGGCGTTTATTTCTATAAGATTGAAGCAGGAACATTTACAGATATTAAGAAAATGGTATTAATAAGATAAATTAAATAATATTAATGATGAATAAAAAAAAACTATTAGTACTTTTATTAGTATTAATTAATCAAATTATTTTATCTCAACAAGGTTGGTATAATTTAAACACATCATTTGGCGGTGAAGGGATATATTTTAAGGATTTGAATAATGGCATAGTTGTAGCACATAAAACTACGAATGCAGGCATTACATGGAATTATATAGGTTTTGGCCCTTATATGAGCTTTCCAGACCTGAATACTGGATATGCTACAGGTGCAGGGTCTTTACAAAAAACGACAAATTTTGGAGATAACTGGGTTTCCCAAATTAATCCTTCTAACCAAATTTTAAATAGTATAAATTTTACTAATGTTAATACAGGTTATGCTTGCGGTGGATCGGGTACAGTAATCAAGACAACAAACGGCGGTATAAATTGGTTAATTCTAAATAATCCATTAAACATTAATTACAATTTGTATAATGTCTTTTTTACAGATTCTGTAACAGGTTATATTTCGGGGTTTAAATATTCAGCAGATACAAGCGTTTTTATGAAAACAAGCAATGGGGGTATTAATTGGATAGCTCAATATTATACAGTTAGTAATTGGGGAAGATTTTTCTCAATGTTTTTTGTAAATGCAAATACTGGTTTTATTGGCTCGAATGTTGGTCATATTCTAAAAACAACCAATGCAGGCACCACTTGGAATAACATTATGATACCAACATCAAACCGCATATTTTCTCTTTATTTCCCCAGTGCTTCAACCGGTTATGGCTCCTGTTACGGCGGGCAAATAGTAAAAACCACTAATAGCGGTAACAACTGGTTCCTGCAAACTACAGGTACAGGCAGTATTTTATACAGCATTTTTTTCATAAACAATTTAACGGGTTATGCAGCAGGTAATAATAATACTGTACTAAAAACCACAGATGGCGGCGGTGCGCCTATTGGCATAACACCCATAAGCAATGAAGTACCAAAGGATTTCAGACTGGAACAAAATTATCCCAATCCGTTTAATCCAAGCACTAATATTAATTTCAGCATTCCAAAACCAGGTAATGTTAAGCTTTCTGTATTTGATGTATTGGGCCGGGAAGTAGAAACCCTTGTAAACGAACAGTTATCTGCCGGTACATATAAGGTTGATTTTCCTGCACCTTCGGGGAATGCTTCACATCTTCCAAGTGGTTTATATTTTTACAGAATTATTTCCGGTAATTTTACTGACGTAAAGAAAATGTTGTTGATAAAATAAAGAAGTTATTTTTGCCTGCCCCGACTTGTCGGCGAAATCTAGTTTTCCTGGCTTTATATAGTTAGTGGATTGGACTCTGCGGAAAATGGATTATAATATTAACGCAGAGTCCCCTTTTTTAGTATTTATTAAACACTCAAGATAAAGGCATAGGGAGACTCTGCTAGAACATAAATGGAATGTTATATTTACGCAGAGTCCCCATATTAGGATTTATTAAACACTCAAGATATAGGCTTAGGGAGACTCTGCTAGAACATAAACTGGGAATGTTATATTAACGCAGAGTCCCCATATTAACATTTATCAAACATTCAAGATAAAGGCTTAGGGAAACTCTGCTAGAACATAAACTGGGAATGTTATATTAACGCAGAGTCCCCATATTAACATTTATCAAACATTCAAGATAAAGGCATAGGGAGACTCTGCTAGAACTAGGCAAAGGCAAAACCCCCGAAGGTGAATATCAAAGGATTTTGATTTAAGATTGATTGTGGTGAAACGAAAATTGAAGTTTGTACTCCCCCCTTTGGCAAAGGGGGGATTTTGAGCTTGAGTATTAGTTTTGTGTTGATTGAACGAGAAGATTAAGCTTGCTTGTATCAACAATGGGGGTTTTCCTCATACAACGCAGATTCCCCTTACCTAAAGGTCTCACATTAACATTTATTAAATACTCAAGCTAAAGTTTTGGGAGACTCTGCGAGAACTAATGATTGGATTCCCGCATTCGCGGGAATGACAGAAAAGGAGGGAATTTCATAAAAAAGGCGACCCGAACATGCCTTTGGCAGGTGTGGCGGGTCGCCTATACAAAGCCGTAACAACAAATTAATCGGTTATTTCAATCTTTATTTCTTCGCTTGAGCCGCGTACATCGGGATAATACATAAGCATTCCGGTTGCGGGGATGACATTATATTTACCCGGTATCTGTGCTCTTAATATATATGTGAACTCAAATACATCGCCATACAGATACGTTGCGAAGAATGTAACGCGGTTATCACGGATATCTTTATCGGCATACCACCATCTCCACCAGTAATAATCATAACCGCTGTAATCTTTTTCATTTTCTATATTATAAGCCCAGTCATCTTTTACAACTTCACATCCTGCGGGTATGGGGTCTTCAAGCATGAAATACTGCAGGTCTTTATGTTTTGCTTCCACTCTAACCTTAACAAGTATCTCATCTCCGGATTTTACCTTACCATCAAAATATCGTTTCTGATAAACTATTTTATCATCGTTATACTTGGTATATTTTTCAAGTTTAAAGTATTCCTTGTGTACCCTAAAGCCGTTCTCTCTTGGCTGAATATTTGCTTCATTGGTGTAATACCTAAGGTCGCTTGAGATATATACTTTACCAGCGCCTGATTTTTCTATTTTAATATCATTCTGTCCTGTTTTAAGCTTTGAACCATCAATAACAAACTTCAGGTCTTTTTGGAATACATCTTCTTTTGTCATTTTCTTATCAAGTATCATTTCATTGTTTACAAATATTTTGACACTGTAATCAGGCTCAAGTTCTTTTGAAGTTTTTAGGTAATCAACCATAGCAAATATAATAAATGCTGTTGACTGTGTATTCCACCATCCTCCGCCTTGACGCTGCTGCATAAGCCAGCGAACAGCTTTATTCATAAGTTCAGGATTATCTTTCAGGCTAACGGGATCAAGCAAGAGTGCTTTTACTGCCATAGCTGTTGTTTGCACTTTATCATCCTGCCATCTGTAGTTAAATGTTTTTCCGCCCCAGTATGAACCGGATTCACCCATATCCTGTACATGAGATACAAGCAACTTTGAGTATTTTTCAGCAGTTTCTATATTACCTGTATTTCTAGCAGCCATAGAAAGCAGTGCAATAGAGTAATCGTTCATTTCGGTTTCACTTAAAAGCTGGAATTGCTCTTCAAATAATTTGGTATCTTTATTTTCAGCATATGATAGAGCATAAAGCATATAAGCTCTTGTAGTAGCATCAATATTTTTATCTTTAAGAAGAGTTTTTAATGAAGCAATACCTTTAGTTAAAACATCTTTTCTTACGGGATAGCCTGCTTTTTCACCAAGTATTAATCCGTATATAACATAAGCAGTCATAAATGGCTGCGATTGGTCATTTATCCACCAACCCCATCCGCCAGAATAGTTCTGCATAGAATAAAGCCTTTTATAACCAGCATCAACCATTTTGGGCAGTTCTTTGGCTGTTGCATCACTTATAGGTGCATTAATATCTCTGAAAGCATTTGCAACAATTACTGTCGGTATAAATCTGCTCATAGTCTGCTCAACACAACCATAAGGATAGCCAACTAACTCATCAAGCGCACCAAGCATTGTAGATGCAAGTGATGGCGCAACATTCAGAGTAAGCTTAGTGCTTCTAAGGTCAGTGTATTCAGGAATATTTACAAATTTATAATCAGATTTCTCAATGTCAGAAATATCCATAGCCTGATAATTTGCAAGCTGTAAACCGTGGGGCTGCAGCGGAATTTTCATTTCAACTGCATCAGATTCTTCGTTGGTTAAAGCAGAAGCGGTAAGTTTAGCAAATCCGTTTGGATTAGTAACTTTAATTTTCCAATCAATTCTTCTTTCTTCATTTTTACCCATAGTGATAACCTGTGCATTTGTATCACCCATAATTTCAACATTTTCTGCCTTAAGGCTTAATCTTGTTGTCTTTTCTGTTTCAAGATAGTTATGAACAATTGTCGAAATTGTTACTTCATCATCCTGCTGTAAAAATCTTGGTGTTTCCATTCTGACAAGCAAGTCTTTGCGTGTGATAACAGTATTAACCTGCTGACCAACTTTAGTATCATTGGTAATTACTCTTGAAGTTATACGCCACGAAGTTAAATTATCGGGATATTTAAATTGTACATTTGCATAACCGTTCTCGTCTGTGATAACAGAAGGATTCCAGAAAATCGCGTCTCGGAAATCGCTTCGGGTAGAAGCTTCAAGATAATCACTTGATTTATCCAAATCAAGTGTAAGTCCATCATCTTTTCCTTTTTCCTTCTTCAAAGACATTTTTTCTTCACTCTTCTTAGGTGCATACGTTGTTTTAGTATCGGTTGTTCTTCCAGTGCTTAAGCTACTTTCGTCATCCGGGAATACAGCATTTTGATGAATCTCTCCGTTTAAACCATCTATTACTAAACCATTTGCACTGCTTTTTAGATTGACTTCCTTTATCTGACCTTTCCTTACTACAAGCTCTTTTTCACTTTCTTTGGTCTTTTTTTGCTGAACGTTAAGTCCTTCGGCAACACCTATTGTATATCTGCCTTCGGGCAGTTTGAATTCATATGTACCATCATCAGCAGTAGTAGCTGCTAGAAAATCACCATCAATAACAATTGTTGCATAAGGTATTGCATTACCCTTTTTATCGGTAAGTTTACCTTTAATTGTACCAAGCTCACTATCATTCAGTGACTTAACATCAAATCTTTCATATATACTAATTAAACGTGAATAGCTGTAATATGAATAAGTATTACTGTAATGTATGCTCACGGTATTCAATTTAGGCGAGTAGAAAAAGCTCTTAATATCTTTTGTATTATCAGGTTTAATTGCATAAATGCTTTCATCTATGACCCCAACCGATACTTCGGCATTAGGCACTGGATTTCCGGCTGCATCGGTAACTTTTACCATTACAGTACCGTCATCTTTAGGTTTGTATGAAGTTTTATCTGTCCCGATTGTTACAGTAAGGAATTTTTCTTCAGGCATAACCATTACTGATTTACTAGAAGAATAAAACTGACCATTGCTAACATACGCAACAGTAATATAGAAATTAGGACTGGCATTTGAACCGACAGGAATTTCTATAAGTTTAGAAGTACCATCAATTTTTTCGACAGTATAGGTTAATATATTATCATTTTGTGTAGTAATTAATACATTAGCGCCGGGGGTTGTAGTAACAATCAGTGCTTTACAGGTTTCGCCTGGTTTATAGCTATCTTTATCAGGAAAAATCTGCACAGTGCCTGACTCGTTATACCACCACCACATATCACCTTTTGAAACATAGGCATATGTATTATCAGTAACTTTTTTACCGCGGCTATCGTATGAGTTTATTTCAATTGAGTAATAACCTTCTGAGCCGGCATCAAAGGTAACTGTGCCAACACCTTTATCGTTTGTTGAACCTTTAACTGTGGTAATATAATCTTTATTCTGTTTATAATCCGGGTAACCTGCCCAAGTTAGCCTGTTTATAACAGCTTCAAAACTTATTTGTTTGGGTTTTTCAGAAAAATCCATTGCCTTAACTTCAATTGATATTTTTTCATCAGGTTTGTACATATACTTATCGGCTTTTGAGGTCATGAAGAAATCTGACCTGGTTACATAAACTGTTTTATTTGAAGTAATTTCTCTTCTTGATTTATCTGTAACTTTAGCCTGAATGATATATATAAAATCACTTTCGTAATTATAATCTCTATCCCAATACCACCAGTTATTATTTTTTGATTTAAAATCTTCTTTTATAGTATAATCAAAATCAAATCTTCCTTCTTTATCAAGTTTACCTCTTCCGCTGAAAATGAATTCAGCATTATCATATTTCTGGTTATCATCCTGGCTTGCGTAATAATCTTCATACCACCATTTATATTCGCTGAAATACCACCATGGTTTGTAGAAAGTTTTTTTATAGACATTGTATTCAACTTCGGCATCCTGTACGGCACTGCCAAAGTAATAATCTGCATTAACAATACCTTTAATATTATCGCCATTTAAGTATTGATCTTTATCAAGTGTAATGCCTACTTTATACTCGGGTTTTTTAAACTCTTCAACAGAAAAAGTGCCGGTATATTGCTGACCTTTATCAAGCTCGGCATAAATGTAATACACTCCCAAAGCAGCATTATCTTCAATTTGATAACTGCCTGAAAAACTTCCGTTGGAATTTGTTTTTAGAACCTGTTTTGATACTTCTGCGCCTTTAGAATCTTTTATCCTGACAATTATATCTTTTTCGGGATAATTTTCATAACCGTTTGGATTAGATTTCCTGATAACACCTTTAAATTCAACTGGAGATTTGGGTCTATAAACCGGCTGATTGGTATAAATGTAAACACTATACATATTAGCTCCGTAACCAAAATACAGGTATGGGTCAGATACAGCAATATCATCACCTTTTCTGCCGATAACAAGCGGGTAAGCAACATCGTTTTCAGCGGCATAGTCTCTATCTTCCTGATTCACTTCTTTATAGAACAAACCTTTAATGGTTTTACCAACACCAATTTTTTTAGGTCCCAGGAAAAAGCCAAGATTAACATCACTTATAGGTTCACCTGTTTTTCTATCAACAGTAAAAGCAAGCAGCGCATTGTTTGATGCTTCGGTTATTGTTCCAATATCGGTAACAAAGAATCCGGTATAAGCAACTTTATTTTTATATGATACTCTAACAACAAATGCTCCTTTTTGTTTTGGCTTATAGGTTATAGTTTCGTAGCTGTAATAATAATTTTCAGAGCCTTCAACTTTCATTCGCTTATTGAACTCATCAATTTGAGTGCACATACTTAATAAATTTAGGCTATCCCTGCTTAAGACATCTATCTGGTATTTAGAGTTCTGCCTTGAGAAGAATCCTTCAACATCATTTATCTTATAAACTTTGAAATTGAACTCAGCACCTTTTTTCATATAATACGCATAGATGTTTATTACAACTTCATCACCCGATGCATACATATTATTACTGTAAACAGTATAGGACAAATTGAAATCATCATTATCATTCTGTGTAAATGATACTGATGGAAACAATATTCCAACAGCCATAGCTGTCATTATCAGATTTTTCATTTTTTTAAACATGGTAATTCTCCTTTAATATCTTTATTGTAAAGAAATTTTAACTTTTTAGTAAACTTTCTTTCTAATTATATGTAAAATAATGTAAATTGTTCCCAAAAATGTGATGAAAAGAATGACATTATTGAAATTAAGAAGATTTGAAAGGAAAATAACATAAAAACGGTAATGCATTTTAAAAGACTGGTAAATCGGATTAAGGTTAAATCTCAATTAATTAACATTTAATTAATTTTAGGATTCATCCTCCCTCTTTCAGTTAAAGTGGACTTTTTTTCCACTGTGGATTACAATAATAAAAGTGATGATTTTGGATAAGGGAAATGTTAAAACAAAATAAACCTGGCAGGACTTAAAGTCCTGTCAGGTTTTACATTTTCTTAAATCAACTTCAAATCCTTTAAAACTTTTTTAAGTTTTTCGCGGTTTTGTTTTGATATTTTTGTAAGTGGAAGCCTAAGTGTATCTTCCATTTTACCCATCAGGTTCAAAGCTGTTTTAACAGGTATCGGGTTTGATTCAAGAAAATTAGCTTTCATTAATTCAAACAGCTTGTAATGCAACTCCTGTGCTTTCTTTAAATCACCTTTTAATGCTGCCCTTGTCATATCGCTATACTCTTTAGGCACTTCATTTGATATTACACTAATCACACCATCGCCCCCTGCTGTAATAATAGGTAATGTTAGGGAATCTTCACCTGAGAGCACTGCAAAATCCTTTGGTCGGTACTTTATTATCTGCATTATCTGCTCAAGGTTATTTGATGCTTCTTTTATTCCGATAACATTTTCCACATCTTCAGCAATTCTTAAAGTTGTTTCCGGCAGCATGTTTGAAGCAGTCCTACCCGGTACATTATATAGTACAGCCTTAACATTGCACTCTTCAACAATCCTTTTAAAATGCTGGTAGAAACCTTCCTGAGTGGGTTTATTGTAATAAGGTCCTACAAGCAGTACAGTATCAGCCCCAACTTCCTTTGCGTCATGTGTAAGATCAAGTGAATCAAAAGTAGAATTTGTACCTGTTCCGGGAATAATTGGCACGCGATCTGAGTTCTGGTCGATAACAATTTCAATAACACGGCGTCGCTCTTCTCGGGTCATAGTGGCTGATTCGCCAGTTGAGCCGCATGGCACAAGGAATTCAACCTTACTCTTTATTTGCCATTCAACTAATGCTCTTAACGATTTTTCGTCAATTGTTCCATTTTTTTTAAATGGTGTAACAAGCGCTGTTCCGGTACCTTTTAATTTTGCCATATGAAATTGTGAATGATTATTTATATATTATTACAAATTTACTTTTAAATATATACTTAAACAATTTATAAAGGAATATTAGAACAAAAAACTGCCCCAAAGAAAATCAAAAACTTTTCACCACTGAGGACACAGAGGGCACAGAGAAAATCAAAAGCCTTTCAACAACTTTTCTAAAGACCTTTTACGGCAAAAAACGAAAGTCGTAGCAAAGGCACGAAAACATAGAAAATTATTTTATAGGTAAATCCCGTACCCGAAGAGTCTCCGCTTTTATATTTTACCGCAGAGTCCCCTTATTAGCATTAATAAAAACACTCAAGCTAAAAGATAGGGAGAATCTGCGGGTACATATAACTAAAAGACTGCCACTAAGGCTCAAAGTTATAAAAAATCAAAAGCTTTTCACCACTGAGGACACAGAGGGCACAGAGAAAATCAAAAGCCTTTCAACAACTTTTCTAAAGACCTTAACGGCAAAAAACGAAAGTCGTAGCAAAGGCTCAAAACACAAAGTTATAAAAAATCAAAAGCTTTTCCCGTACCCGAAGAGTCTCCGCTTTCTGGACTCTGCGGAGTTTTAATTTTTACGCAGAGTCCCCTTACCTAAAGGTCTCACATTAGCAATTATTTAAACATTACAAATAAAACTAAGGGAGACTCTGCTATAACATACACCATTGAGGGCACAGAGAAAATCAAAATCTTTTCAACAACTTTTCTAAAGACCTTTTACGGCAAAAAACGAAAGTCGTAGCAAAGGCATGAAAACATAGAAAATTATTTTATTAACAATAACTAACTAATCCGCCGTGGTGGACAGGAAGTCGGGGGAGGCAAAGAAAAGCAATAAATTATTTTAAAAGGATCATTTTCATTGTTTCATAATACTCCCCTGCTTTAAAAAAATAAAAATAAAAACCTGATGCAAAACTTGAGCCATCAAAATCAATTTCATAAGTCCCGGCTTGTTTAGTATAAAATTCAGAATATACTTTTCGCCCAAGAATATCATAAACATTAAACTCTATATCTGAAGTTCTTGGCAAATCAAATTTAATTTTTGTATTTGGGTTGAATGGGTTAGGATAATTTTGAAATAGAGAAAATTTGTTTGGAATTTCAGAACTTATATTATTAATCCCAATTGGGTTTATTTTTTTTGTTTTAAGGAGATATAAGTATCGGGGGCTCGCCCTTTCTTCTATGAAATTACCAATGAATGCATCTCCGCAAATAATAAAAGAACTGTCATTGTTTTGAGATATTCCATTAACATAAGAAGGGAATGTATCACTATAAGTCATTTTTTCCCATAGTAAACTTCCCAGAGAATCATATGCAGTTAATGAACAAAAATTAGTATCAAATGGCGGCGGTCCTAATTGTTGCCTTGAACCTGTGACCAAATATTGATTCTTAAATCTATCTTTTATAATACCTTCACCAAACCAAGTAGAATATATTCTATTTGTATCACCATAAAATTTTCGCCATAAATAATTTCCTGAACTATCCAATTTTGTAATTACCAAACGTGAATCTCCTGGTTGATACGATAATGATGTAAAAGCAAGGAAACTATTATCAGTTAACTGAAAGGCTGAGTATCCAGACTTATAATAATTATTACTATCTCCAAAAATTATTTTTGATAATAATTGGCCATTTGTTCCAAACTTAGCGATAAAATTCATATAAATATTCGATTGATTAACATTTCCTATAACTAAATAAATGCTGTCATTTAATTGAGAGATATTAAGTATAGAATAGCTTCTGCCTGCAAAATTTATAACATTTGACCAGATTTTATTTCCATTAAGATTATATTTAGCAATATATCCACTACCTAGACTATTATAAAAGGAATATCCTGCAATAATCAACTGATTATCAAAACTTTTAATAATTTTATAAAGATTAATATTAGTATATATTGTGTCTGATAGATTTTTCTGCCAAACTAAAACACCTGAAGAATTAATCTTATATAAAAATCCTCCAAAAACTGAATATATATTTCCATTAGCATCTTCTGTAAGTGAATAACCTTTTGCGTAAAGACATGTCCATAAAGAATCACCAAATTGGTTTGCTTTATAGACATAACCGCCATGATATCTTTCACCGGCAACAATTATATTTCCGTCTAATGATTGTTTGACGCTGAAACTTCTAATAGAATAATTATCACGCACTGACCTTTTTTCCCACTCAATCCATTGGGTAAACGCATTAATAGTTACTAACTGGAAGATAATTCCAAGAAGGGCAAATTTTGTATATTTTTTCATAAAGAGAACTCCTTTATTATTTTTTCAAATTTAACTGATTAAAAAGCATATTTCAATGGTATTTTGAGAAAGAATTATTCATATTAAGAGATGAAATTTTTAAGTATTTTTGTAAACATTACAAATAATTCCATATATAAAAAAAACATGTCAGAAAAATATTTAAACTTAATCAATGGTGAGTGGGTTGCCCCCTCAACAAACCAGTATATTGAAAACAGGAATCCGGCAGATAAAGATGATTTAATTGGCTTATTCCCCGCTTCATCTGCAGAAGATGTAAATAAAGCTGTTTCAGCAGCTAAGATTGCATTTGAAAAATGGCGGCTTATACCTGCACCAAAACGCGGTGATGTATTAAAGATTGTCGGTGATATGATGCTTGCCAGAAAAGATGAAATATCATTTGAAATGACACGAGAAATGGGAAAAGTATTTGCCGAAACCAAAGGCGATACACAGGAAGGAATTGATACTGCATATTATGCTGCATCAGAAGGCAGAAGATTATTTGGCTTGAATGCGCCAAGTGAGCTGCCCAATAAAATGAATTTAAGCTTTCGTGTACCAATTGGTGTAGGCGGATTTATTTCACCGTGGAACTTCCCAATGGCAATACCAACATGGAAGTTATTCCCTGCTCTTGTATGCGGTAACACTGCGGTATTTAAACCTGCAGAGCTTACTCCAAAAACTGCACATACACTTGTAGAAATAATTGATGCCGCTATGCATGAAGTACTTGGTAAAGATTATATACCCGGAGTAATTAATTTAGTTCACGGAAAAGGCAGTATTGTTGGCGAAGCAATTACAAATCACGAAGATGTTGATTTAATTTCATTCACCGGTTCAACCGATGTTGGCAAACGTATTAATTCAGTTGCAGGAGCATCATTAAAAAGAGTATCACTTGAGCTTGGCGGAAAGAATGCGCAGATAGTGATGGATGATGCAAATCAGGAGCTTGCTTTAGATGCAGTATTATGGGGAGCGTTTGGCACAACAGGTCAAAGATGCACAGCAACATCTCGATTAATACTGCATGAAAAGATATATGATGAGTTCATAAAAAAGCTTGTTGAAAAAGCATCAAAGTTAAGGCTGGGGTATGGTAATGATAAGGATGTTGATGTGGGTCCGTGTGTTAGCGAAAGTCAAAGAAACTCAGTAAATGATTATGTAAAAATAGGTTTGAATGAAGATAAAGCTAAACTTGTTTTAGGTGGTGAATTTGCATCAGATGGCAATCTTGCAAAAGGCTGGTTTTACAAGCCTACAATATTTATTGATGTTACACCAGAGATGAGAATTGCGAAAGAAGAAATATTCGGTCCGGTTCTTGCTGTAATAAAAGCCACAGGACTTGAAGATGCAATAATAATTCTTAACAATACAAAATACGGTTTATCATCATCAATATTTACAAACAATGTTAATGATGCATTCCAAGCCGTGAGGGATATTAGAGCAGGTATAACATATGTAAATGGTGCAACAATAGGAGCAGAAGCTCATATGCCATTTGGCGGTGTTAAGCAGACAGGTAATGGTCACAGAGAAGGCGGCTGGACTGTGTATGATTTCTATACTGAATGGAAAGCTGTATATATTGATTACTCGGGTAAACTTCAACGGGCACAGATAGACAATTATTAAGACAATTAATCCCGCAAACTCAAAAACAAGTCAGGCGAATATCTTTTTGGCATACTCTCTTAATCGTTCCACGAAATTAGTTTCTATAAATATTTACTTACTTTGAAGAATATCTTGTATTATTAAAATTCACGATTACTCTATTCGTGGCACGAGGATTTGTTGGTTACGAAAGAGGACTTTCGTATCCAGAATAAAAATCCCATCCAAGGCGGGACTGCGAAAATGTCAGAGACATTTTCTTGAAGGCAAAAAATTAAAGGCAGGTCTCGAACCTGCCTTTTTATGTAAAAAATAATTTATAAACTACCAGAGTAACTCTACATGCTTCCTATAAAATTCTTTTTTTTTGCCTTTTTACTTTCTGCGCTTTTTGCAGTCCCGTGATTTTGCTTAGCGGGATGCTTTTTTATTTACTTACATCCGTAATTCTTTTTTCAAGAACACTGTTTACAACTTTAATTTCCTTTATGTATTCAATCAAAAGGTCTCTATCATTATATCCTGTATCTTTTGGAGTAATTGGCTCGCTTATTTCGCCAAAGAATTTTTTGAACTGGCTAAACACATAATTATTTGTAGCAATTGTATATATGGCGTCATCAGCAACTTCCGCCCTGCCAATATTTACACTTATAAGGAAATCATCGCTTCCTTCCAGAACTTTTTTTGAATCATAACTATAAGTTAAACCTGAATTATGCAGTAATTCAGCTCTCTCACCTAATTTCATCTTTTCATGCCTTATCTTAATATTATTCTTAAGCATTTGCTTTAGGATTTTGCCTGATACAGTTATAGTTTGTATATCATTTCCAAACGGATTTATTTCCCAGATATCGCCAACAAGTATATTACCTTTCAGCAGGCTCTTCCTTAATCCGCCGCCATTAACAAATCCAATATCAGCACCGGTTTTAATTCTGAATACATCGGCTTCAAACTGCCCAAGGTTGCTTTCATTACTAAATGATGCGCGCCAGTCAGTTTCAAGCTTGCCGATAACTTTATTTAATTCAGGTAAATATTCGGCTATTAGATTTTCTATCTTAACTGCTGCAACTTTATCAAATATTGAAGAGTCTAACACTGTTTCAATTAGTATCCCATACGAATTGATGATAGTATCTTTATCAACATCAATTTTCAAATCAAGTTTGCCAAGGTTCCTGCCGTATGCCCCTGCCTGAACGATCACAACGCCATTTCTTTTTACAGGTTTAAACAAAGTAGAATGTGAATGCCCTCCGACAATTACATCAATATCAGCGTAGAATTTTTCTGCTAGCTTTTTATCGGTTTCAAGTCCGGAGTGTGAAAGCAGTATTATAGCATCACAATACTGGTTTTTAAGCTCGCCAATTGCTGCAGTTATTACTGAATCAGTATTCAGCATAACAAGGTCTTTTACATTCACGGGAATTGATGTTTCAAATAATTCAGGTAATGTTATACCTATAATTCCAAATTTTACTCCGTTGATATTTTTTACTGTATAAGGTTTGCCCATTAGCTTGTTCTTTGATTCCATATAAACATTAGCGCTCAGCACGTCAAATTTTGCAAGCGTAAGGGCTGAGTCAAGCGAATACTGGCTGTAATCAAATTCATGGTTTCCCAGGACAAATGCATCAATGTTGTATGAATTGAGAATTTCTATCTGCGATTTACCGCGTGTGAAGTTTGAAATTGGCGTACCCTGAAAATCATCACCGGCATTAAGTACCAGTGAGTTTGGTGTACGGTATTTCTTCAGATAACCTGTTATACTGCCAACTCCCCCAACCCAATAATATACCAGCTCACCTGTAACTGAATCTTTCTTTGAAACCTTATAAGGCTGGTTGCGTGCATGGAAGTCATTCCAGTGCAGAATTGTTACATCTTTTAAATCCTGTGAATAAGTGTTGAATACAAAAACGGAAGCTAATAAAATTATTAGTATTCGCATAGAGAAATAATATTTTGAACTACAAATATAACAATTATAGGTTAAAGGAATGTTAATGAATGTTTTTTATTTCACGAATATTATTTTTAAAAAAAGGTTCATCATAAAATTGCGTACCTGATTTGAATCATATCTGCCACAAAGACTCGAAGACTCAAAGAAAAACAAATTTAAAGTTATAAAAATCTATTTTTTCAAATATAAGATTTTTATACAAGTTAAGGTACAAAGTTTAATAAACACAAATATTCTTTAGCGACTTCTTTAACTTTCCTAAAGGTCTCACAGTTTCTATTTTCATTATTTTTTTTGTATTCAATAGTTTTTTAGCTTTATTATGTAATTTTTCTGTCCCTTTGTGCTTGCCCGCATATGGCCTGGTCTTCGAGTCTTTGCTACGACTTTCGCTTTTTGCCGTAAAGGTCTTTAGAAAAGTTGGTGGTTTTTTGTTCTTCTTTTTTATGATACTTAACTTAGCTACTGCTAATTATATAAGTTTTAACTTAAATAAGTCACCTTACGCATATAACATGATTCACAGACAGGACCGAGAAACCGGTTGTACCAAATGTCTGTGTTACTAACTCACCTTTTGCCCTAAAACAGGGCAGATGGTAACGTTGCGTAAGGTGAGTTAAATAATTAATTTTGTTACTAAAAGTTATCATTAAGTATGCATTATTATGAAGACCCTAAAAAAAAAACATACTTAAGACTACTCCGATGGAGTTCCTTCGGAGTAGTCTGTTCAGTTTAATAAATCGCATTTTCCGATAAATTCTGTTAATATACAAAACAGCTATTTTAGTGCATAGCAATTCTTCTTTATTAATAGGTAAAACATTGTTAATTTTACCTAATTGGCTATAAATTTTAGGAAATATACGGGTATTCTTGCAGGGAGTAAATACATCTTCCTGCTGAACTTAACAGATAAGTTATTTTCATTTATCATTATGTTACTGCTTGCCAGGTATTTTTCTACTGAAATTTTTGGAATGATAATAACTCTTATCACCTTAAGCATGGTATTTGTTTCAATGTTTGATCTCGGTCTTCCAATATATATACAAAGAGAAATTGCCGTAAACCGTGATAATGCTTCTGAAATATTCAGCCGTGTTTTTATTACAGGTACTATTTTAATTGTAGTTTATTATATAGTATTACTGCTTGTTGTTCATTTCATCTATCCTGATATTCCATTTAAGTTATTTACCATAATAACTATTATGATGTATATATCATTTTTGGTAACAATATCAGGTAAAGCGCTTTCGGCTGTTAATGAATATAAAAAGCAATTCATAGCTTATATCATACCCAGAATATTTATCCTTGCATTATTTTTAGCGGGAATTTTTATATATAAGTTAGAAGTAAATATTTTAATGCTGTTAATGTTAATTGGGATATTAATTAATTTATTACTCGCACTAAGATATCTTTTTAGAGATAACATCGGTTTAACATTCAGAGGATTTTCTGCTGAGAGTATAAGAAAAATGATAGTAATTTCTATTCCGCTTGGTTTAGCTGTGATATTTAATTTTCTTTATGATAAAATTGACATATTGCTTATTTCAAAGCTTCTGGATTACAATGAGACAGCTTTCTACAATATTGCATATGGCTTATTTAAAACATCAGCTCTCGGATTTTCATTTTTGTTAGTTGCAGGATTCACAAAAGTAGCTGAATTAAACAGAGACCCTAAAGCTATACAATCATTCTTTACTGAACATGCTAGAATTATTTCAGTAATTTGCATCATATGTACTGTTATATTATTCTTCTTTTCAGAATTAATTATTACTGCTATATATACAGCTAAATTTAATGATTCTGTTCCCATACTAAAAATTTTATCGGTTGCTATAATTGCAATGGGTTTAAATAACCTAACAGGCATAATATTGAATGGAATGGGATATTTTAAAATTGTAATGTATATTACATTATATGCATTATTAATGAATTTAACATTAAATGTAATGTTCATTCCAATATACGGCATAAAAGCAGCAGCTTATTTAACAGTAATAACAGAATATTTTATTCTGATAATTGAGTTTATATATATGAAAAAGATACTTACTGAACTAAAATCGAAGGGTGTTTAAAAGTGGGAACATCAAACTGGCAGAATATATCGTATAATATAGAGCTACTCAGAAAGCTTGATCCTGCTACTATATTAGATGTGGGTGTAGGTTTTGGGCGTTGGGGTATATTGTTCCGGGAATTCCTTGAAATTTGGGACAATGGAAGATATAATGGCAAGTGGCAAAGAATAATTGATGGGGTTGAGATTTTCCCGGATTACATAAAAGATTATCATAAATATTTCTATGATGAAATTCATTTAATAAATGCATTGGATTATCTAAGTAATACTCATAAAGTGTATGACCTGATTAATTTTGGTGATGTTATTGAACATTTTTCAAAAGATGATGGTGAAAAACTGATAGAACTTGCCTTAAAAAAGGGAAAATATGTACTTATCAATATCCCTATTGGGAAACAATGGCATCAGGAAGGCACTAAGGATAATCCATATGAAGAGCACAAAAGCATTTGGTATAACAACGATTTCACAAAATACAAATATTATAGAATAAAAACATTTTATGATTTAACTTTAAGGGAATATAGTGTAGTGCTCTTATCTTCTGAAAAGATAAGGTACACAAAAAAGTACGGGAAGTATTTCAGGCTTAAAAATATATTAAAACATAAATTAGGTTTAAAAAAGATAGTTGAAAGCTTTGAACAGAAAAAGAAATAAGGTAAATATTGTATATACCGGAAGATTTTCTGATAGTGGGATACTTTCAGGACCTGAGCTAACTGCCAAAAGCATTTTCAATCAACATTGCTTAAAAGAGCCTTCAGTATTTATACAGTATTATTTTGATGGCAGGAAATATTCGTTGATAAAGAAATTATTTGGCAGAACTGAAAAACCAGTCTTAAATGAAGTAAATTTGAATAATGGAAAAGTATTAACTCTTGGAATTTTCAGGATTATACCTGAATTAAGGAAAATTAAGCCGGATATTATTCATTTATTAACTTTTGAAAGATTTGCAATAATATTTTATTTATACAGTCTGTTATTTAGAGTAAAAATAATATATAATTCACACGGTGTTATTCAGTACGAAAACAAAATATTGAAAAAAGTAACGGGGATATACAGAGTAAAAGATAAATTTTGTGAAAGGATTTTTTTGAAATATTCTGATAAAGTAATTTTCCCATCAGTTAATACCCTTAATATTGCAGAGAAATATTACTACTTTGATGAAGAAAGCGTTGTTATTCTGCCAAATGGAATAGACAATATTTTTTTCAGTAAAAAGGAAAAAACAGAAACGGCAAAGAGGTTAAGAGCAGTTATACATCACAAAAACACTCTAAATGATAGTGGGATTAAGCAGTTATTTGATACTCTCGCCACAGCAGATATACAGCTTGATATACATATCATAACAAACACAGAACTTAAACTGCCAGAAAACGACAAAATTAATTTTATAATAACTGGAATAATGGGTAGTAACGAACTGGCAGATTTCTACAAAGATAAAGATATTTTTTTATCACTAAACAGTTATGATACATTTTCAATTGCTACTGCAGAAGCAATGGCATCCGGTCTGATTCCTGTAATAACATCTGAAACAGGTATTAGCAGGTATATTGATAACGCTGTAAACGGATTTACTTTTGATTATCATTTAAAGACAGATCTGCTAAAGATACTTAACACAATTATTGGTATGAGAATAGAACAGAGATATGATATTTCAAACGCTGCCGCTCAATCAATTGATAGCTTAACATGGCAAAATATTTATGAGATGTATGAACCACTTTACGATAGTATGATAAAATGAATATTTTGTTAATAGTAAATGAGCTTAATTACGTATGCGGAGTAACTAACCATATCCTGCATCTTTCACGCGGACTCGTAGATTCAGGCAATATTAATCTATGGATTATCTGCGGAGGAGGAAATGGGATAAACAGGTTTAGTGATATTAATGTTACAATAATTTCAGATGATAGATTTCTGCATTTGAATAGAAGTTTTTCGGGATTTATTTCATCAATTAACTACTTAGTAAAGTTCATAAGAGAAAACAAAATAGATATTATTCATTCACATTCTCATTTTGGCGCTGCTATTGGTAAAAGAGCTTCAATGCTAACAGGTATAACAACAGTTCAGACAAATCATGGCTTGCTAAGGGATACGGGCAGACTAAAACATTTTAATGCTGATAAATATGTAGCAATTAATGAACATATAAAAGAGTATATTCTTTTGAATAAATTAGCAAATGATGAGAATATATTTTTTATAAGATGTGGTATCCCTATAAATAATGAGTTAACTGATAAACCTGTAATTGATAAGATTAAAGTGATAGCTGCATCAAGATTTACAGATGAGAAAGGATTAGATATTTACATTCACGCGGTAAATAAACTGACCGATGTTGTTTTATGCAAAGCAGATTTTTATTTAGCCGGAGAAGGTGAGCTTGAAGAAGAATTAACTGAATTAAACCGCTCGCTTGGTTCAAAGATCAGTTTTACAGGACGAATAGTGGATATGTATGCTTTCCTATCCAAAGTTCATATACTTGTAAATCCAACAAGTTCTGATTCTGAGGGATTTCCTGCAATAATTACCGAAGCAGGTACTGCAAATACACTTGTAATAAGTTCTGATTTTAAAGGTGCCTCAGATGTTTTAAAACATAATGTTAACTCATTGATATTCAAAGATAATAGCTCGGATAAACTAAGCATTATGCTTGAAGAAACAATTACAAATTACAGATCATATACTCATTTAGCTTCAAACTTGTATAATTATATCTCAAAAGAATTTTCAATTTCGGTAATGATAAATAAACATATTTCTTTATACAAAAAATGCCTGAAAATATAAAATATATTTCAGTTTTAATGCCTGCTTATAATTGCGGAAAGTATATTAAATCGGCAATAGATAGTATATTAAATCAGACCTTTAAAGAGTTTGAGTTTATTATAATTGATGATGGTTCTACCGATAATACTGAGGAGATAGTTTCTTCATTAAAAGATAGCCGAATTATATACAGAAAAACCGAAAATAAAGGAACATCTGCTGCATTAAATTACGGAGTTTCTTTGTGTAAATCAGACTGGATAGCCAGAATTGATGCTGATGACGTTAATACTCATAACAGGCTTGAAAAACAGGTAAATTTCATAGAAGCAAATCCGGAATGTGATATTATATCATCATGGTCAATATATTTCAAAGACCCGGCAAGAATTATTTTTCTTTTAAAAGAACCTTTATATCACAAAGAAATTTATGACTATCTGAATATACATAATCCAATAAACCAATCTGCAATGATATGCAGAAAAAGTATATTTACAAATTTCAGTTATAACGAGCCGCTTAACAGCAATGAAGATTATGACTTAATGTACAAATTGCGGGATAATGTTACATTTGCAAATATGCCTGAATTTTTAGTATATACAAGAGTCAGAGAAGATTCAAGAACACTAACAGGCAGCAGGGATAATCTTTATAATATGTTATATACAAACGCATTCAAAAAGATGATAGACTCAAAATCAAAAGGAGATCATTTCTACTGGGCTTCTGTAACAGCATGGCTGAATTATTTCTATGGTGATAGAATAGATTCAAGGGGTTATTTTAAAAATTCATTTTCTATGAAGAATCTGGCTGCATATTTTACTACATTTTTACCTGATAAATATTTCTTTAAGTTTATAAATTCACATGCAAGATACAGGTTAAAAAACCTGTTTAATAATAAAAGTAATTACAGAAAAGAATTATTATCATTACTTAAATAAATTTGCCAGAATCCAGAAAATTCATATACTATTCACTTGGTCTATACTCATTATATACGGTTGTATTGTATATATTAGGTTATTTCAATATTGGGCTGCTATCGGATGATTACCTGAATATTTATGACGCATTAAATTCTACTTTTTATGAGAAGCTAATCGGTCATTTACCTTTTGCAAATTCATTACATATCAGGCCTATTAATCATCTATCCCTTGAAAAAAGCGTTACAATCAGCAAATTGCTTGGTTTTGCAAATGATAATTTTATCTGGTTCAGGATACAAAACCTGATGTTATTAATTTTTATTGCATTTATATCAGGCTTAACTGTTTATTATCTTACAAAACGCTCATCAGTATCAATGGTTGCATCTGTTGCTATATTACTGTTCCCAAATAATATCAACAATATATGCTGGATGGCAGCAAGGACTGATTTGCTTTGCTGTTTATTTTATGTGATTACAATATTATTGTTCTTTTTATACAGCGATACTAATAAAAAAATGTTTTTCATTCTTTCTATTTTCACATTTATATTTGCATTATTTACAAAAGAGCTTGCAATAACTCTACCGATTGTAGTTTTACTACTTGGGTATTTCAGGTATGGCAGAGAAGGATTGAGGAAATCTCAATTTCTTATTATCACCTTAGGTGTAATATTATTATCATATTTTGTTTTCAGAATTTTAATACTTGGAAACAACTTTACCGAAATAGCAACTTTATACCAGACTAATCCATTGTCAAATGCGCCTGGTGTTTTTGCAAGAGCTTTAATAGCACTTTCTATCCCGCTTGATTTCATTTCGCTTAACTATCAGCTTAGAAGTGGCAACAAGATAATTGTATTATATCTGTTTATATTATATGGTGCAGGATTTTATTTTATATGGACATCACTTAGGTCTGATATTTACAAGATGATAGGCAATTTAGCTGTATTATTTTTTATTTTAATAGCTCCTTATGCAATAGTTGGATATTTAAGACCTCAAATGATTTTACTTCCATTTGTGATAATTACTATTTACGTACTTTATCTTTACAGCCAGCAGAAGAAGTTGAGTGTTAGATTAAAAAAAAATGTTCTCAAGATATGTTTTATTGCTGCACTTATATTCTGGGGTTACTGGTCAGGCGAGGCAGTTAGTAACTGGCTTACCTCATATGAAAAAGCAAAAGTTAATGTTGATAATCTTATTAAAACCCCTCATGATACAACAAAACTAATGATACTTATAGGAAATCCAGGCAGATTTAAGCAGACATTTATGTTTGATAAAATGACCGGCGCCTATAATTTCTGGAAGACAAAAAATTTTGTTATAAAAGATACTATTAATGATATAATTCAAACCGCCGCTATACAAGAAAGCTCGATTGGAGCAAAGCTTGAATGTAAAATAATATCTGAAAATGAATTTGAAATAAAAGCAATTGCTCCTAAACAATTCTTTTATATAGAAGGTTATGATAATGAAAAGATAAAAATGGGCTTTAAAAACAGCGATATTTCTGTTGAATTTACAGAATTTAACAATGTTAGTAAACCAATAAAACTAAAGCTTGTAGTTCTATCACAAAATGTTGAGTGTTTCCTTGCTGAAGAACTTGGTTTCAGGAAAATTTATTAAATCCAAAATAATAAACCTATTGCATTTAAATATATTACATATTACCCCTGATCTCAATTATGCCTGCGGAAGGTCTTATTATGTAAATTTGCTTTTAAAATACCAAAGCAGTAAACATACAGTACACCTTATTACAAATGGAGGAGACTCTCTTGAGAGGCTTGAAGAAAATAACATCAATTACAGGATAGTTAAAGGTTTAAAATCTAAAAATCCCATTACATTTGCAAAAAATATAAATGAAATAAGAAATTACATAAAAAGGAATAACATTAATATTATTCATACACATCATAGACTTGCAGAGCTGATTGCATTACAATCATTAAAATTCATTAGAAAAAATAAACCTGCAACCATATTAACTTCATTAAGCATAGTAAAAAGAAAGTATAATATAGAATTCCGCTCGGATAAGATAATAGCTGTAAGCCACTCAATAAAAAAAATGCTTTCAGAAAAATTCATGCTTGATGAAAAAAGAATTTCGGTAATACACAATTTTACTGATACCGATGAGATACATGAGCTTGAAATTATTGCGCCAAAAGCCCGGGATCACGGTAAGTTTTTTAATATACTTGCAATAGGCAGATTTCACCATGAAAAGAATTTTGAGACACTGCTTAGGGCAATGAATAAATTAAAAGCTATGAATATTAAACTTATTCTTGTTGGAGAAGGTAATAAAGATATAGATTACATAAGATATATTGACCACAATGATATTAATGTAGAAATAATTGTACCGCAGAAAAACCTATTACAGTATTTTCTGGTAGCAGATATTTGTGTACTTCCTTCGGTTCGTGACCCTTTCCCTAATTTTATGCTGCAAGCCGGTTTACACCGGGTACCGTTTATTGGAGCTAATGTAGATGGAATTGGCGAACTGATAAATGATGGTGAAAATGGACTGCTTTTTTCTGCCGGTGATGAAAATGAACTTGCTGATAAAATTTTGCTCTTTATGAACAACCGAAAACATGCTGAAGAATGCGCAATTAAACTTCATGAAGTTGTAATAAATAATTATACCCAGGAATTTATTATTCCAAAAGTTGAGAATCTATACAGAGAATTAGTTAGAAATTAATGCCGGTTGAAAAAAATATAATTATCAATAAAGTTAAAATTGATAATATCGGTTATACAGGATTAACAGCATTGATACATCAGGCAATTGATACCAAAAAACAAATTTCAATTGCATATGCCAATGCAAATACTATTAACCTGACATATAAAGATAAAAAACTAATTGATACATTAAATTCATTTGATATTATTCATCCTGATGGGATTGGAGTTTATTTTGCTTCAAGATATTTATACAAAGATAGCGGCTTACAGCAAAAATTCACAGGATCTGATCTATATCCAATTTTGGCGGAGTATGCAATAAACAATAAATGGAAAATCTTTTTCTTTGGGCATGATGATGATACTTTATCAAGGATAAGCCAAAATATTACTGGACTCATTATAACAGGAATGCATAATGGATATGAATTTGATGATTCAGAAATTATATTTAAAATAAATAATTCCAATTGTGATATATTGATAATCGGGCTTGGAACACCTGTTCAGGAAAATTGGTTAAATATATTTAAGGATAAATTAGGATGTAAAGTAATTATCTGTGTAGGTGATGGGATAAAAGTATTTGCAGGGAATAAAAAACGAGGTCCGCGAATATTGCGAAAATTTGGTTTAGAATGGCTTACAAGATATTTAACAAATCCGATAAAATACTTCAAAAGGTACATAATTGGAAATCCCCTTTTTTTATATAGAATTATTATATTAAAAATGCGTATATTAAAGCAATAAATTCTTGAATATATATAAATAACTGGGGTTATTAAATAATAATTCTATGAAAAAAATTATTTACATACTATTAATCTTTAATCTGCTCCCCGATCTAGTCGGGGATTCAATCTGTAATCTTTACTCCCAATGGGTACAGCAGGTAAGCGGAGTAACAACACCATTGTATAATGTGCAGTTTGTAAACAGGTTTACCGGATGGGTTACTGGTAGTAATAGTGTAATACTTAAAACTACTAATGGCGGAATTAATTGGTTTAGCCAATCTATAGATTTAGGATACCAGAAAAATTTAAACGGTCTCAATATGCTTGATGTTAATACAGGGTATATTGTAGGACATTTTGAGGCAATATTAAAAACTACTAATAGCGGAATAAATTGGAATATCATAAGCAACATACCTACAAATAATGGTAATACTAATAATGCAGTTTCATTTATTAATCCACAAACAGGATGGATATGCAGTTTTCTAGGTAGAGTTTTAAGAACAACAAATGGCGGCTCAAATTGGGATACTGCTAACATTGGTAACACCGGACCTTTACTTGACATACAATTTTTAAACTCACAGACAGGTTGGGTATGCGGAGATGTGGGTAATTTAAAAAAATCAACAAATGGTGGTATTAACTGGTTAAATCAGTCACTACTTACTACAGGGAATTTAACAGGATTACATTTTCTTGATATTAATACAGGCTGGATTGTTAGCGAGCAGGATAATTATGTTTTTAAAACAACTAATAGCGGCATTAAATGGGATACAGTTTCAAAATTACCAGGTGGTAGTTCTCAGTATTCTTATACTATATACTTTAGCAGTCAGTTTACCGGATATGTTGGTGGTACATTCACAAGGCTCTTTAAAACAACAAATGGGGGTTTTACGTGGTATAGAGATAATGTCAACAACCTTGGGTTCATTAATAATTTTAGTTTTTATAATGATTCAGTTGGCTGGGCTGTTGGTGGGCGAATAATTCATACAACCAATGGAGGGTCTTTAGTTTCAATAAATACCATATCAGAAATTGTTCCCGAAAATTTTAAGCTTTATCAAAATTTTCCTAATCCTTTCAACCCTATTACAAAAATAAGATTCGATGTAAAATCAATGCATGGAATAGATATAAAATTAATTGTACATGACATATTAGGCAAAGAAATTACCACGCTAGTTAACGAACTACTAAATCATGGAACATATGAAATTAAATTTGATGGGAGCAATTTATCATCTGGAGTATATTTTTACACATTAAAAGCAGATAATTATATAAACACAAAAATAATGACAATTGTTAAATAGGAAAGGAGGGTATTAGTTTGAGTGTTTAAGACAAATTAATTTTTTAAACCCAATGGGCATAAAAAATTAAAGGCAGACCAATGGGTGTAAATGTGGCGCATTTACTTATTTCGGCAAAAAAGCCGTTATAGCCCCTTTTATTGTCTGCCAGTTGCTAAATTAATATAATATTTTTTAAACTTTAATTCAAAAAGGAGTATAGAAAATGTTCAAATTTATCATAACATTAGCTTTAACATTTACTTTATTCATAAAATTTTCATATTCACAATCACAATATGACTTTAAATGTGGGTTTAACCAGTCATACCAACCACTTGTAACACCTCTTGGCATGGGCTTATTTAAGCCAATGAAAACTACACCAAAGGAAGATTTAAACAAATATTTCAGAGTTCTAATGATATATGTTGAATATCTAAACGATAATGAAGGCAGTACTGCATACTGGGCACCGCGCAATTTACCTGTTTATGCAAACCAGTTATTTGCGCCACAAAAACAGCTTGGTATAAATGCTTATGAACAGTATAAAATCAGCGATTATTTCAACAAAGTATCAAGAGATGATTTTGATGTGATTGCTGATGTTTATCATGTAATACTTGATTATGAATATTCATATTATCAGAATCATCTAACGGTTGTTATCAGGAATCTCAATTAGATGCTTTCAGGAAATTAGATGCTGACCTCAATTTTAATTGGCAAAGATATGACAGATGGAAATGGAATGATGTTAATCAAGAATATGAACAAACTCAGGATAATTATATTGATATGATATACATACAGCATAGAAGGGTAAATATGTGTGGTATAATGTCGGGAGGTTTTGCCAACTTGGGTGTTGATTATACAACGAGAGACGGAAAGCAAATAAACGGCTCAGCGGTGAGCTATTTAGGTTCAGGTGTAACAGGCATTAATGGATTAAATATGCCAATTGATGCTGCTGTAGGATATTTTAGGCATGAATACTGCCATTATACACTTGGATATCACAAAGCATATAGTACAATTGGTGGCGGTGATGGAACAGAAACTGCGCTTGGTTATGAGTTAGGATTTTCACCTATGGATATGATTGCTGTTGGATATGCTAATGTAACAAATTTTAATCCATCAATATCTACATATACTATTGGTGATCTTCACAGCACTGGCGATATTATCAAAATTCCAACAAGCAATACAAATGAAAGTTTTTTAATTTCCAATAGGCAAAGAATAATTGGAGATAATTACGGAAAAATATATGATTGTAATATGGCCGGTGATACAGCAATGGGGCTTCCATTTTTACAATTTCACGATTATAGTAAGGGTCTGTACATATATCATGCACATTTGGATAATGCCCATGAATTTGGACAAGATCTGGAATGTGCAGACGGATTATGGAATTGGGGTTTAAATGGTTCATCAACACCTGATTGGAATAATCAACAAATATTGCCAGTATTCATGAAAACTGGAATTGGTTTATTAGATGATAATCCTTCTTCACCAGTTAACAGTAATACTAGGTTGTATAGCAGGGATGGTCACAGTGTAGTTGATTACACAAATTCAATAAATTATAACCCTCCCCAGTATCATAACAAATGGTTTACGCTTGGTAAACGCCATACACAATTGAACGAACAAGGTGTTGACAGAGTTTTTACAAACTTGCAGGAAAATTGGTGTTCAAGAGAAACTATGGGTGATAGGTGGGATGCGTGGAAAAGAAATTATAATGAAGTGTTCTCTCCGTTTTCAAGTCCAAACACTAAAGACAAATTTAATAATAATACCGGAATTTTTGTTTACTATAGCTTATTGAATGGTAATACAGCAACAATTAAAATATATCAAGGCAATCCAGGCACATTTGAAGAATTCAATGCTTTGTTAAATACTCCTCCATCAAAACCAATTTTATACAGACCTGTAGAAGTGTTTAATTGTAACGGTACTTACGGATTTCCAAGAATAACTTGGGATAATAACCTTGAACCTGATATGGAAAGAACAAGCGGAATGAATTCGTTCAAGAGATACAATGTTTACAGAGCAAATGCATCCGGCAGTTCTGTCCCCCTATCTTATACTTACATTGGAATTTACGATGATTACACTCCCAATGATACTGCAAACTATATTGATAACAATGTCATAAATGGGGTTATGATATTTTGCAATCTGCAAGGGCAAGGCTATAATGATACATGGTACAGGTATAAAATTTCTGCAGTTGATTTGTATAATGATGAATCAGTGAAGTCTGATTTTGTATCTATAAAAGGTCATTCATTTATTCCTGATAATATACCGTCTGAAAATGAAGTGCCTCATAAATTCAGTTTAGAGCAAAATTATCCAAATCCGTTCAATCCAACCACAGCAATAAAATTTGATTTACCTCAAAATACATTTGTAACTTTAAAAGTTTACAATGCAATTGGTCAGGTTGTAGCAGAATTGGTAAGTAATGAATATAAAAACGCAGGCAGGTACAATATAAATTTTGATGGTTCAAATTTTGCGAGTGGTATATACTTCTACTCATTGGAAGCAGGCACTTTTAAAGACATCAAAAAGATGATTTTAGTAAAATAACGACATTTGTCGTAATACTAAATGAGTGCCAATCAAAGATTGACCTAAACTAATTGGATGAGATAGAGCAGGACTAATGAAATCTTCGAGGTGTTGGTGGCTACACATAAAGATGGTTCGAGGGAAAACAGGTGTTTTAGAATACTGCGCCCTCGCCCACTCAACAGTTTTTGCTAAAATTTTAAACTTTAAATTATATTGCATTTAGCTTAATTATATGAAAATTAAATCAACTAACAAATGAAAGGATATATAGCATTCATTATTTTAATAATGCTAAGTTATAATATTTATTCACAAAACTATGATTGGATAACGCCGAATAAGACATATTTGAAAATGTATGTTGCTGATGATGGTATGTATAGAATTACCCGTAACGAATTTACTTCATCAGGTATTAACACTTCAAATATTGATCCCCGTACAGTTAAGGTTTTATATAAGGGAAACGAAATTCCCATTTACTTTGAAGGTGAACAGGATGGCTCGTTTGATGCAAACGACTACCTGGATTTTTATGGCAAAAGGAACAGCGGAGGCTTAACTACTACTTACCTTGCCAGTTATGGACCAACCACACCTGATTATATAACAGATGAGTATTACGATATGTATTCAGATACAAGCATTTACTGGATTGGATGGGATGGTAATAATGGGCTTAGATATTCAATATCAACTTATTCTGTTCAGAATGAATATAATTTAAACTATTCTTTTGAAAATATTCACTTTGAAAAAGATTCTGTTTACAGTTTAGGACAGACTATTAATCCTAATATTGATTTCCGCTATTTTAACACAGAAAAAATATCCGGTGAAGCTTGGTATTGGAGAAACTTGACAGCGCAAAATGGTTATGCTATTAGCAGAACATTTCAGATACCGCAATTAAATTCTTTGCCTGTTAATTGTACTTTCCGTGTATTTGCATATCCAAATTCAAGAGATACAGCATTCAATGAACATAAATTAATATTAACAATAAATTCAACTAACATTACCACTCTTGCAAAAGATGATTATAACAGGTTTGATACAACCGTTACATTTCAAAGTTCATTACTAAACAATTCACAAAATACAGTAAAGGTAACTTATCAACCGTCATTTTCAAATCAAAATGCTACCCCAAGCCTGTATTTTGACCTGATAGAATTAACATATCCAAAGCAGATAAAATTTTCAGCCAGCCAGAGCAGGATAACATTAAATTCAAATGATACATCATCTGCAAAATTCAGAATTACAGGTTTTAATTCTTCTCTACCATATTCTATTTATGATGTAAAGAATAATATTAAAATTACAAATATAAGTTCAGAAGCTGATACTCTTTTCTTTACAGGAAAACAGAATGGTGATTTTGAAATATCAAATCAGGTGATTACAAAAAGACCTTTCAAGTTTGTATCAAAACAGGTTCCAAACCTGGTATCAGCTACAAACAGCGCTGACTATATTGTAATTTATAACAGGTTATTTGAATCACAGGCTGAGCAGCTTAGAAACTACAGGCAGGTTAAGGATAACTACAGGTCGGTTAAAACTGCAATTGATGATATTATGGATATTTTTAATTATGGAATGGAAAGTCCAATAGCAGTTAGGAGATTTGTAAAGTATGTTTATGATAACTGGCAGCAGCCAAAAGTTGGTTATATTGTTTTAATGGGAAGAGGTTCACTGGATCCCAAAAATATCAAGCTATCACCAAGTTATTACCGCAATTTTATTCCGGTTTACGGCAATCCACCATCTGACGGATATTTTGTTAATTTCAATATGAATGGTTTTACATATTATCATGAAGCAGCAATTGGAAGACTTCCGGTATATACTCAGCAGGAAGCGCAGGATGTAGTTAATAAGATCATTTCTTATGAAAGCGAACCTTTGCAAAGCTGGTGGAAAAACTTCATAATGATAACAGGCGGTCCAAACAGGGTACAACAGATACAATTCCAGACCCAATCAAACGAATTCGTAAATTCATTCATCACTCCCCCGCCAATATCGGGAATAGCAGAAAAAATTTACAGGAATGACTCGGCAGGTTTTATAACATTTAACTATGCTGATTCAATTAAGAACGCAATTAACAGGGGCGGGTTATTAGTTAATTTCATTGGTCATGCAGCTAACCAGGATTGGGAGCTTGGTCTTGAAAATCCATTAACACTTGGAAACGGAAATAAATTACCTCTGGTATTAAGTATGACATGCTTTACCGGAAAAAATTCAGAAACCAACTTCAGAGGATTTGGAGAAAAATTTGTTTATGCTTCAAACGGAGGCGCAATAGGATTCTTTGGAAGCACCGGATGGAGTTTTGCGGGAGCAGGTAATGAGTTTAATAAATACATACTACAGGGATTTTCACAGGATACAATTAGAAGACTTGGTACTTTAGTTAAATATGCTAATAATATCCTTATACCTGATACTGTTAACTTCCAGGTAAGAAACATGATAAATTGTTACAACCTGTTGGGCGACCCAGCATCAAAATTATTACTGCCTCGAGGACCTGAATTTGTAATAGGTCAAACTGATTACAGAATTACAAACCAGTATCCATTAGTAGGAGAATCAGTTACATGGAAAATATTCCCGAAAAATTATGGTTTACATGCAACTAATTGTCTTGTTAGATTTGAGATACTTAAAAACGGCTCAGCTTTCCGATTTAGAGATACAACAATTTCTGATTTCAAATATTTCGATACTTTATCATATACTTTCAGCATAGATACAATTGGAAATTATTCCCTAAAGGCAACAATTGATTATAATAATCAGTATCCCAATGAAGACCCAGCAAATAATATACTGATAATTCCTTTGCCACTTAGAAATATTTCATATACTCCATTAAAACCTATCGATAATTCGGTTGTTGTTACCGATACAGTTGAGTTTGTCGGTCTGAATCCACAAGTTGATTTAAGAACAAACAATATAAAATTAATATTGCAGGTTGATACAACCAGGAATTTTAGTTTACCAATTTTTAATTATTCTAACACAAATATTAGCGGAGTTGCAACAAAAGTTAAATACAGGATACCTGTTTTAGATTCAAACATAGTTTATTACTGGAGAACAAATTCAATAATAAATAATGATAGCTCAGGATGGTCTGAAACTGAGAAGTTTGTATATAATCCATTGGTAAATTTGGTTTCATCTAAGACTGGTTTTCCTGGCTTGTCGTTAAGCTCAGTAAGATCTATTAATACTGATTCCATTGTAACGCTATACCCAAAACTATATGGGCAGTTCAACCCAAATTCAATATCAGGTTTGTATTATACAGGTACAGGATTTAAGCTTAATTCTGAAACAGGTCCACTTGATGTAAAATCATACGGGAGTAATGGCAGTGAAGCATCATATTTTATAATAAAACAATTTTCTTGGTATGCTGATGGAGGTCAAAATACAGGTTTAAATATTGCTAAAGTAAGAAAATTAACCGGAGGAGTTGTAGAAATCAAAAATTTCAGAATGTCAACTCCAGCATCTTCGGATTCAGTTCTAACTTTCCTAAATACATTTGATACAACTCATTATGTAATGATAATGATGGCGTCATTTGTACCTTCTTCGGACAGCCTTAGACAAAATGCAAAGAACAGAATAAAACAGTTCGGAAGTTTATTGGCAGATTCAGTAACAAGATTTGACCAGTTTGATTCATATTCATTCATAGGTTTTCTTGGTGCGCAGTCTCAGGATGTATCAGAACAGTTTCATAGATATACATCCAATTATGTTTGGACACCATCATTTGCCTCTATAAACCCGGTTTTTTTAAATACACTTGGCACTATAGATTTTTCAATAGGACCGGCTCATAGATGGAAATATTTCCAGTGGAACAGAACATTGTTTGCCGGCTCATCTGTGAATTTTGATGTAAACGGAATTAATCTGTTCGGTAATACAGTACCTTTATTCTCAAATATAAGTACAAATGAATTAACCGAACTTGATACTGTAAACAGTTTTTTATTCCCTGATTTAAGGCTTAGAGCAAGAATAGAAATTGATACTCTTGCAGGACTTTTTTCTCCGGAATTCAATTCTTTATTTTTTAAATATACTCCGCCCGCAGAGATTATTCCCGATAATTATTCATTTATCAGAAGTGACTCAATAGTAAATGAAGGTGCAGCAGTAACAATTAGTGTAAGGAATTATAACATTGGTTTTGTACCAGCACAAACCATTGTTTACAGATGGACAGCTAATGCTTATAACGGTCTTGTTTTATTAAAATCAGATACAATTACTACACCATTAATGCCTGATAGCAGTTATTTATCAATAGTAACATTTAATACCCAGGGACTTAAGAATCCGCAATCAAGACATGATACAATTGATATAAATTTCGAAGTATCAATGTTAAATAATCAGAATGACTATTACCCATTTAACAATTTTGGTTTTACAAAGATAGTAATTACAGGAGATTCAACAGGACCTTCAATTGATGTAACTTATGATGGCAATAAAATTCTTGATGGCGATTTAGTTAATGCAAAACCCGAAATATTATTCAGATTTTACGATGAGAGTAATCTTGAATACAGCATAACTGATACTACAGGAATATTTATAAAACTTGACGGTAAAAGAATTTATTATAATTTCGCAGGGCAGTTAAATCCTGAAATTACATTCAACGCTGTTAATGAAGGCAGCCTGAAAACCACTGTATTATTTAAACCTGAGCTTTCTGCCGGTGCTAGACTACTGCAATATTATGTAACCGATAAAGAAGGCAACAAGGATACTTTACATAACAATGTATATGTTAGCTATGATTTTACAGTAAGAAATTTATTTAATTACCCAAATCCAATGCAGGGTGATACTTATTTTACATTTGACCTCTTTGCCCCTGAATCGCCGCAATCGTGTGTTATAAAAATATTTACAGTAGCCGGCAGACTTATTAAAGATGTAAAAGCGCCTGCCCGTGTTGGATTCAATCAGATATACTGGGATGGCAAGGATAATGACGGTGAAACTATTGCAAATGGTATTTATCTTTACAAGTTGATTCTTGAAGGCAATGGCAAAACAGAAACTTCAATCCAAAAATTAGCTGTATTAAAATAACAAAGAAAAACTAAAATAAATTTGTACGAATGACTTCGGTAAATGTCCTTCGGATTTCGGAGCAGAATATAAAAATTTGAAAAGTTTAACTGTAATATTACTTCTTTTTGTTTCTGTTATATGCACAGAAACACAATGGATTACACAAACAAGCGGTACTGCTAATGTTTTAACTAATATATTTTTTGTTGATGCCAATACAGGAACTGCAATAGGGCTTTTTGGAACTATCAGGAAAACTACCAATGGAGGAATAAATTGGTTTGCACAAACAGTACCTGCAGATCATCTTTATGCAATATATTTTTTAAATGCAACAACAGGATTTATTAGCGGAGATGGTGTATTTTACAAAACCACAAACGGCGGCAATACGTGGTCAAATCCGGGCGCTCCAGCACGTTTTCACAAAGGAATTTACTTTTTAGATAACAACACAGGATACACCTGCTCAGGATCTGGAGCGCTTGATAAGACTACGAATGGGGGTACAAACTGGGTTTCCTTAAACTCGGGAACAACAGCAAACTTAAACAATATTAAATTTTCTGATGAATTTACAGGATTTGTTTCAGGCAATAATGGTATCATTCTTAAAACAACCGATGCAGGTGATAACTGGGAATCATTAACAACAGGTGTTACCCAACAGTTGTTTGGACTTGCAGTAATTGACAATAATCTTATCTATGCGGGGGGTGAAACAGGTAAACTGATAAAATCTACTGATGGAGGCACAACATGGTCTCAACAAACATCTAATATCACCGGCAGGATTACAAACTTCAGCTTTCTTAATGCAAATACAGGAACAGGCACAGCACACAGCAATTTTATTATTAGAACAACTAATGGAGGAATAAATTGGATTCCTCAGGTAAGCGGTTTAACAGGACAGGATTGGTATGGTGTTAGCTTTACCTCAATTCAACGAGGTTATATATCAGGCTCTAACGGAAATATTCTTTTTACAATTAACGGGGGTTGGCAAATACCCCCGCCGCCAACTTTATTATTACCTGTTAACGGAGCTACCAATGTAAGTTTAACGGCATTGCTTGATTGGGATTCTGTTGCAATAGCAAAAACTTATCAAGTGCAGATATCGCTTGATACAACATACTCATCCACAGTATTAGATTCATCTCTAATTCTAAATAGCAGTATGAATATTCCACCGGGCAGGTTGAGTAATAATGTTATTTATTTCTGGCGGGTTAGATGTGAAAATGCAGGCGGTATAGGACCTTGGTCGCTTAATTTTACTTTTAGGACAATAGTTGCATTGCCTTTTGCACCGGGATTAATAACACCTATTAATGGCGCATCAAATATTTCTTTAACGCCCACATTTGATTGGGATAGCACTTCTCCCGCAGATTCATACACATTACAGGCAGCATTAGATACATCATTTTCAAATCCAGCAGTATTTATATCGGGGATCACTCAATCATTTCTTTTTTTAACTGATCCGCCATTATTGCCTAATTTCAGGTATTACTGGCGTGTAAATGCGACAAATCCGGCAGGCACGGGGGCATGGTCAACTGTTTTCAATTTTACTACATTACTTGCTCTGCCTGCTGCACCTCAACTTCTATCACCGCCAAATTTTGCAACAGGCATAAGTTTAACTCCATTGTTAGACTGGATTGATGATATTTCAGCAACAAACTACCGGGTACAGTTATCATCGGATTCAACTTTTGCAACAACTTTATTTGATACAACAGGATTTATTGTTTCACAGGTTAATATTCGCAGCGGGTTACTAACAAATTTTTCAACATATTTCTGGCGAGTCAGGACAACAAATCCAATTGGTACGGGACCCTGGGCACAGCCATTCAGGTTTACAACATTACTTTCACCTCCTGCTGCGCCTAATTTGGTAAACCCGCCTAACAACGCTATTAATATATCTACAACGCCAACATTAGATTGGGATAGCGTTTTGTATTCAGCTTCGTTCAGAGTACAGCTTTCAACTGACTCAACATTTGCTACAACATTAATTAATGCAGGCGGACTTGTATTTTCACAATACAATGTACCCGGCGGCATACTCAGCAATAATACGATATATTTTTGGAGAGTTAATGCAACAAATTCAGCAGGCACAGGACCATATTCAGCCGTTTGGAAATTCCGTACAGTTGTTACACCGCCTGTTGCGGCGCCAACATTATTAAGTCCGCCAAACGGAGCAACAAACCAGCCAATAACATTAACGCTTGACTGGAACGATGTATTTGGTGCTAATGGATATAAACTGCTTATTTCAACCGATTCATTATTTAATACTACACGGTTAGATACTACAATTGTTCCATCACAATTTACAGTTCCTGCGGGAGTGCTATTTGGGAGTTCAATATATTACTGGCGTGTCAGGGCATTTAATGTAGGCGGCTTTGGACCATGGTCGGTTACATGGAGATTTACAACACAGATAATAGGTATAGAGCCAATCAGTGAAATTATCCCTGATAAATATATGCTGTATAATAATTTTCCAAATCCGTTTAATCCAGTTACAAAAATCAGGCTCGATATTCCAACAGGTTCATCAGTAACACAGACATTCCTATCTGTGTATGATTTATTGGGCAGAGAAGTAGAGATATTGATTAATGAACTTCTTAAACCCGGAACTTATGAAGTGGATTGGAATGGTTCAAGGTTTTCAAGCGGTCTATATTTTTATAGGATGGTAACGGGAAGTTATACTGCGATACGGAAAATGGTTTTAGTGAAATAACGACATTTGTCGTCTTAAAAGCCAAAGATAGTTATCTTTGTAAAAAGAAAGGACGACAATGCAATCATTTCAAAGAGGAAAAATACAGAGGCACACACACAAGACATCAGAGGGGGAGTTTTTGTATGAGCTA
>CAMTUP010000004.1:0-124725 GCA_947084945.1 uncultured Ignavibacteria bacterium
AACAAGTTTGTTAATGCAGGGACAAGGAGGAGGAGAGTCGTCAATTACGAATTACGAATTAGGAATTACGAATGATAATCAATCTGACGAATTTGACAAATTTGATGAATCAGGTGACGATAAAAATCCGTTTACCAAAGAGCAAAGGCAGGATATAAGGAAATCAATAAATACGGCTTTTGAAATATCAAAGAGCGATGATGAAACCAAGATGAAGACACTTGAGGTAAAGTCTGATCTGGGTGATGTCAATGCATCGAGAGAACTTACTCAGATGAAGTCATTAAAGCAGGTAGTAAAGACTGAAAAACCTAAGAGCATCACCCAACATATTAAGATAGTATCAGAAGATATAAGAAAGGTATTTGGTACTAACACAAGCGGTAAAGGTAATCAGCCTAAAAACTTGCCGACTATTTTCAGGTTATCACAGAATTATCCAAACCCGTTTAACCCTGTAACAAAGATAAACTATGATTTGCCAAAGGATTCAAAGGTAAATATTGTAATTTATGATATTCTCGGGCGGGAAGTAAAAAAACTTGTGAATAATGAAATTAAACAGCCAGGAAGTTATATTGTTGATTTCAATGCTACGGACTATGCGAGTGGTGTTTATTTCTACAGGATTGAAGCAGAGGAGCCGAATGGTAATAAATTTGTGGATAGTAAGAAGATGGTGCTTTTAAAGTAAAAAGTAAAAAATAAAAAAGCAAAAATAATAAATGCAGAGTCCTCTGGAAAGCGAGAGACTCTGCATTTTACATTAAATTCGTGAAAATTAGTGTAATTCGTGTCTGAAGGTTTTAAACAAACAAAAAACCCCGCCGGATCGACCAACGGGGATTCTTGTTTTTATAACTGTACGTTATTGTGCTTGCATTACTGTGCTTTTGTATATCTGTAGCAGTTTTAAATAAGCAACTGCTATGTTTTCGTGTCTTATCAATTCTATTCGCCTATTTTAACGAGCTTAGGCTGGTATTTCAATTTAGTTAAAGAACTCAAGTCTTTCTTTGCGGATTTTTCCTTTTCATACAATCCCACAAGTACCTTATAGGTAACTGTTTTTGTGTTTGTATTAGGATCTGTAACCGTTATTTCCTCAAGAAAGATTTTAGTGAAACCGTCTCGTTCTAACCTGCCGATTCTTCTATCAGCAAGAGACTTTTCAGTATATATCCCCACTTCAATTGAGTGTCCTTTAACTACTGCCGGTTGATTTGATATATCATAGAATCTTATCAATGAATCAATATCATTGATCTGCTGGTAGAGGTTTGATTCTTTTTCTTTTTCCTCTTCTGTCCTTGGTGTTACAACTTTGATCTTTAAGTTACCTTTTTGTTTTAGGTTCTTATTCAATTCAAAGTCATTTGAAGTACCATCTTCACCTTCAAACTCCACGAACACCTTTGACTCAGCATCAACATTACTGTTAAGTAGTTCTGTTGTTTTGAATTCATTAGTATCAATTAGGGTTAAATCAATCATTTCATCCGGATCAATACCCTGACGAAGCATTTCTGCTTCTTCATCAGTGATTTGCTCGATTTTTACCTGTGCTAATCCGTCCATATTAATAGCTTGCTTAGAAGCTTTTGAAAGATCTATAATCCTTCCTCTAATAAATGGACCTCTATCGTTAATTCTTACAACAGTGTAGAGATTATTCCCTAGATTTGTGACCTTCAGCAAGGTACCAAAGGGTAAGGTTTTGTGAGCAGCCGTGAATTCATGGGTATCAAAACGTTCGCCGTTAGCGGTTTTTCTACCTTGGAATCCAGGTCCGTACCACGAAGCCTCACCGATTTCCACAAAGCTAGAGCCGGTAGGATCTCCTTTTGAGTAAGCACTTTCAGATATCGCACCAGTAAGCACGATTTGTACAGTTAAAAAAGAGATTAACCACAAGATTCTTGTTTTAAACAATGCATCTCCTTTCATTTTTTTGTTAATAAATTGACTGTCCAAAACAAAATAGCATATTTATCATTCATCAACCGGACAGTCATGCTCAATCTGTATTGTCTATTGCAATACGTCTTGGAGCGTTTCTCTTTTTAACTTTGGCGTTTTATTACGCCAAACTCTTATTTTAAAAGAACAAAAAAACTTTTTAAACCTGTAACTCTAAAACCTGTTGAAATCAGGCTCTCGACTGATTGAAATCCCGCTTTGCGGGATAACTTTAAACTTTTTTTAGCTTGCGTTAATATTCTGCAAATTCAAAATTCTTTCTTCACCGTCAATATACGTAAGCCAACCGTATTTATCGTTGCCTTCTTTTACAACATCAAAAAATGCTTCCTGCATCTGCTTTGTAACTTTGCCGGGCATTCCGTTTCCAACTATCATTTTATCAATCGATCTTATCGGTGTTATTTCTGCTGCAGTTCCGCTGAAGAAAAGTTCATCAGCCATATACAGCATTTCTCTCATCAAATTACCTTCTATTACTTCGTAACCAAGGTCTTTTGCAAGTGTCATCACAGTTTTTCTGGTGATACCGCTTAATATACCATTATGAATCCCCGGTGTATAAAGAATGTTATCTTGTACAACAAAAAGATTCTCGCCTGAGCCTTCGCCAACATATCCGTTAACATCCAGTGCAATGCCTTCTGAAAATCCGTTAACAATAGCTTCCATCTTAATAAGCTGGCTGTTCATATATGCTCCGCCTATTTTAGCCATTGTTGGAGTTGTATCCGGAGAGCTTCTTCTCCATGATGATACACATACATCAATACCGCTTTCATGTGCACCTTGACCTAAGTATGAGCCCCATTCATATGCAGCAATGGTTAGCTCAACCGGATTCTTTAAAGGATTAACATTAAGGTCATCATAGCCTCTGTATGCAATGGGTCTGATATAACAGTTTTCAAGCTCGTTGATTTTGATCGTTTGAATAATAGCATCAAATATTTCGTCGTGTGAATAGGGGATTTCTGCTCTGAAAATCTTTGCTGAATTAATTAATCTCCTAACATGCTCGCTTAGCCTGAATACAGCCGGACCCTGTTTGGATTTGTAGCATCTTATACCTTCAAAGAACGATGAACCATAATGTATAACATGTGATAAAACATGAACCTTAGCATCATCCCAATTGACGTGCTTTCCGTTCATCCAAATTTTTTCTACTCTTTTTACTGCCATAGTAGTATCTGTTTAAGTTATTAAATAAGACTTTTTTTATAAATCCTGTATGTCTTATATATGTGCGCTCCTAATTTTTCGGCTGTCATTCTCATTGGCATATTATCTTCCAGAACCCATGAAATTTCCGCTCCAGAATATCCGTTCTTGTTGCCATTTTTAATGATATCAAGGTAGAATACTGAATCGATAGCTTTTTTCTGGAATTCAGGTTTAACACCCATTATTATTACTCTAAGAAAATCAATTTTCTTTTTACCTGTAAGTATCTTCAAAAAACCAAAAGGTAGTAACCTACCATTCATTTTTTTCAATACCTGATTAAAATCGGGTAGTGCAAGCGAGAATCCTGCTGGTTTTCCTGCAACATCAGCAAACATAATCAAATCAGGGTCAACCACCATTTTAAGCGACTCAGCCAGATAATCAAATTCAGCAGTTGTTATAGGAACAAATCCCCAGTTACTTTCCCATGCACTGTTGTAAATTTCTTCAATTTTTCTGACCTCATTTTTAAGGTCTTTCAAATTGATATTATATGTTTTTATATCAGAACGTTTTTTTATCAGGTCGCTCATTCTCTCAAGTCTTGCCATTAATTTTGCATCATTAATAACGCTTGATGGAATGTAGTAAGCATATAAATCTTTAGCTTTCTCAAATCCAAAATTTTCTATCTTATTTTGATAGTGTTTTGGGTTGTAAGTCATTAAAAATACGGGTGATGAGTCAAATCCATCAACCAATAAACCGCATTCATCGTTTGTAGAAGGGTTTACAGGTCCCATAATTTCACTTAAACCCTTGCTTTTTACCCACTCACATGCTGTATCAAGCAAAAGGTCAGCTACATCGTTATCGTCTATCGTTTCAAAGAACCCAAAAAATCCGGCATTATCTTTGTGAAAATCAGTATGATTATCATTTTTGATAGCTGCAATTCTGCCTGCTAATATTCCATCTTTTTCGGCAAGGAATAATTGAACTTCGGAATGTTTAAAGAACGGATTCTTGTTTGGATCTAAATTTTTTCTTACATCAAAAATTAGAGGGGGAACCCAATATGGATCTCCCTTATAAATATCCCAGGGAAACTTAATAAACTGCATCCTGTCCTTTTCATTCTCAACTTTGCGTACTCTTATCACTATAGCTAATTGCTAATAAAAATATTTATTGACCTAAGAATCATTTTTTAGTATATACTAATATACCTGTTTATGTTAAAAGATACAATCAAAAAGTAGAGCTATAGCAGTTGTGCGAATTCTAATAAGAAGTTTGCAGAACATTTAAGATGCTGTAAATTTTTTAAAAATTAATGGTTAATCTTTATATTTTTATATAAGTTATATAATTTATTTAAAGAAATACATTAAGTTAAGTAATAGATATATATTTAGCTTTATTGTTAAATGCTGAAAAATGAACTGAAATTCATTAAATTTTTGATTAATTTTACTTAATACAGAAAATCTATTGAAAATCCAATTAAATTATATATTCATTGCTTTATTTTTAAGCATTATCGCTTTCCATAATTCATATTCTCAGGATACTTGGTGGAAAGATAAGAAGTATAAATCTGATGAAAAGCAGGTTAAGTTCAATAACTGTAAATTAGCTTTCCTTAATATTGCCGATGGTTTGATGTATGCCAATGTTACTTATATAAGTCCATATTTTCAAAATGAGATATACCTAAGTATGGATAACAGCGAAAAAGGTTATTATAATAGAGAGCAATCTGGCTATATAATCGAAAATTTTTTATCAACATATCCTGTTTCATCATTTAAATGGAAAAATTCTAGCAGATCTGAAAAGTATGCATTTGCGCTTGGTAAATACAAATATAAAAAAGGCGGATTTATCAGTACCTTTACTGTTTCTGTGTCATTGAAATATATAAATGATCTCTGGTTGATAGACCAAATAATAGTTAATTAGCTTTCCTGCTATAGTATGTTTCAATTAGATAAAAAAGATAAATACAGGTTTAAAATTCTTGGACTCCTTTCCCTTTTGCTATTATTCATAATTCTGTTTGTATTTGGTGTCAGGTATTATTTCTCGAAATCTATTGTTGATAACTGGGTTACTATTTCCACAGAAAAGAAAAAAGAAATCCATACAGAGTGCCTTAACATATTTTACAATTACCAAAATCAAGTTGCGCAGTTTTCTAGCTTATTGGTCAAAAATAAAAGATTGATCTCTTCATTTTCAGCGTTAAATTCAAGAAAGACATATGATGCAATTTATGAAACTGATAAATTTAACGATTTTAATATTGAAATATATACATCAAGACTTGAGCTTTTTGTTTTTTCAGGAAGACAGGTATATCCGGATATTATTGAGTTAAAAAAGGCACTAGCAGGAGAAAGGTTTTCAGTTGTTAAGGAAACAGGAATATACACCTATATTATAGTATTTGACCCTATAAAAAATGAAACTGGAATTAATGATGGTGTACTTGTTACTTCTAAAATTATTGATTTGAACACTGAAGTGCAATCTTCTTTCTTCAATGTATCAGGACTTAAAAAAGAAATTTACGATAAGTTTCATCTTGATATAGTATTTGAATTCAATCCTTCTTCAAATATCTCTACAAAACTGGAATCAACATTAGGCAGCCCGACAATTATTGAATTGAAAGGAATAAATAATTCTATTATTGGCAAGATGGTAATTCCTGATCTTGACCAATCTTCTTATCTATTAAGTATTATAGGTAAATTTGATAATGTAATAAGTTTTATAGTGTTTATACTGAGTATTGTGCTTATCTATTGGGTATTTCTGGCAGTTAGTAAAACAGATTCTTATTTTTTAAAAGTATCACTGGTATCTATATTACTTATACTCTCAAGATATTTATGGCTCTATATAAATTTTCCTGGTGAGTATTTCAACCTGTTCGGTTCGCAAATTTTCTCACCAGTCCATTATGCATCAGGCATTGGGTTCGGAATGGCAAAATCACTTGGCGAGCTTTCAGTAAGTTCTGTAGTATTCACGTTTATTTCAGTTTATATTGTTCTAAATGTTATTAAGTTTTATAAATCTGAAATAAAAACCTATCCAAGATATTTATCTTACATCGTGTTACTCTTATCAATTATTATTTCTATTTTAGTGATTAATTATTATGGTGTTATTGTCCAAAGCCTGATATTTGATTCATCAGTAAAATTCATTGATAAATCAGATCTGTTTTCCTTAAATCAGCCCGAAATGATAGTTGTAAGGCTGATTATCTTATTTCTTTCTGTATCATTGATATTGATATTGTTATCATGTGCCTTGATATCATCAAAATATCTCTATTCTTTTATAGGTAACAATAAATTCATTAGGAAAAATTCTGTTTTGGTTTTTTTTGTATTAGCAATAATAATTAATTTACTAATGAGTTTAATACCCGAACAGTTTATTGAAATTTCCTTAAAACATAATTTAAGATTAATAATCATTGCTCTTGCGGCAATATTAAGTATATATATACAAAGACAATTGTTTTTTAGAAGAGATTATAAGTTCATAAACATTATTAATCTTTCTATTATCCTGCTTTTATGTGCAATATTTATACCGGCAGTTCTGTTATATAACATCACATCACTTGAAAACAAGTACCTTGAAAAAGCAGCAAAAAATATATCTCAGCAGTCAAGCGATAAAATAGCTTTTCTTTTGTCAGCAACAGTTGATGATGTATCAGAGGATCCTTCAATTGAGGAAGATATAAAAGATAATAATAAAGCCGGTAAACTTGCCTTTATCATCTGGTCTAAAAGCAAGTTTTTTGATGAAGATATTAATTCAGCAGTCTTTGTACTGGATACTGCAAAAAATGTGATTAGTGAGTTTAATATTAATCCGGGTGATTTGATATCTGATAGTGTTATAAGCTTTACGCTAAATTCTCTTAACAGTGAAAAGAAACTTTCGGAAACATTGGAAGATTCAGAAACAGAAGATGAACCGGAAACTCTTGATATTAATAATTTAATGAATACAATGCTGGTTGATGAAGGCGTGGTACTGCAAAATTCTGACCTCAAATTTTATTCTGCTTTAATACCAATTAATAATATCAATCTCAAAAGCAGTCGTTATAATAAAGTAATCGGTTATGTTATTATTGCCGCAGGGTACGAGGCAAAGAATTTCATGACACAAACAAATCTCGGCATTTTCAGAAGTTTTACAAGGGATAATATTCTGAATAAACTAACATCAAGTCCAGTCATTTCAGAATTTTCTGAATCTGAACTATTAGGCTCTTCCAATAAGGATATTTCAAAATCATTGCTTAAATCATTGGATGCATTTCGCGAAAGTGTAAAAGATAAAATAGATAAATCATCTTTAAGATATGATGAGTTTGAAAATGAAATTTATAAATCATATTATGTCCTTGCTGATAGCAAAATTGCAAATACCATTAATAGCCATAAGATATACGTTGTAAGCATAAAGGTTAACGATTTTAGCTTAAGCACGTTTTTCTTTTTCAGATTTTTACTATTCATGGTACTGGTATTCCTTGTTTCGCTGGTAGTTTATATGATTTACAAAGTTTTTTCTTATTTGCTGAATACTGAAGCAATTAGGTTCTTTAAATTTGGATTCAGGGAAAAACTATTTGCTTCCTTTATGCTTGCATCGGTAATACCTATTGTAATACTTGCAATTTACACAAGGGCATTTGTTAACGATAAGAATGAAGAATTTTATAAAAACCAGCTTATTAGTGACCTTAGAATTGTTAACCAGTATGTTAAAAGCAGGATTAGCATTGAAACACTAAAGCTTGGTATAAAATCAACTAAAGAAAGTCAAACAGGAATTTCAAATCTTTTTGAAAAAGGTTTTTCTGAAACTGATAAAAATTTTAACTTTTATGTAAAAAATAAACTAACTGCAACAACAAGCGAACAGCTTTATAAATCTGATTTATTAGATACCCGTATAAGCGGGAGTGCCTATTACAATATTGCTCTGATGAAAAAAGATTATTTTTCTGAAAACCAGCAAATAGGAGATTTTACATTTATAGTAGGTTATAAACCTATTTATGATAATTTTAATAATTTGATTGGCATCATTTCTACTCAGACAGTATTTAAGCAAAGTGAAATAAACCAGGAATTAACAGAAAGCCTTGTATATATTCTTGGACCATATTTTGCAGCTGTTATACTGCTGATATTTATTGTAAATTTCCTTTCTTACAGAATATCTAACCCTATACTTAAACTTCAAAAAGCTACTGAACAGCTTTCAAAGGGAAATATTGATATTCAGGTGAAATCAAACAGCAAAGATGAAATAGGTGAACTTGTTAGGTCATTTAATAAAATGATAAAGGAGCTAAAGCTCTCAAGGGCTGAACTTAAGAAAGCTGAACGTGAAGGCGCATGGCGTGATATAGCAAGACAGGTAGCTCATGAAATTAAAAATCCTCTTACACCTATGAAACTTGCTATGCAGCATCTATATTATGCATATACTCATGGTTCAAATGATTTTAAATCAATCATCCAAACGACCAATAAGCTAATTATTGAACAGGTTGAAACACTTAACAGGATTGCAACTGAATTTTCAAATTTCGCCAAGCTGCCAAGCAGAAATTATGAAAAATTGAATATGAACTCTATCCTTGAAGATGTTGTGAACCTGATGGATAGAAAAGGTAATATTACTTTAAAACTTGATCCTAATATTACTAATTTATTAGTAACAGGTGATAAAGATGAAGTTAAACGCGCCCTGATTAACATAATTAAAAATTCTATTCAGGCTATTGATGAAATTGAAGATTCAAAAATTAAAGGAAAAATTGTTATTGAATGCTTAAAAGTAAAAGAATATTTTTCAGTCAGGATAATTGATAATGGTGTTGGTATGGATGACGATACACTGGGAAAGCTCTTCGAGCCTTATTTCTCTACTAAATCAAATGGTATGGGGCTTGGACTTGTTATAACCAAGAAGATTCTGGATGATATGAAAGCCCGTATCAAAATTAAAAGCAGTATAGATAATGGAACTGAAGTGGAAATTAATTTTCTGATTTCTAATAATAAATAACACTTTATACAATAGCGAAGTTATTTTTGCCTGCCCCGACTTCTCTGCGAGACCTTGTTCTACTGACTTCAAGACTGAGTTCAGGCAGGTATTTACACAAAAAAATATACAGACACTTTATTTTTTCACAAGAATACAATTATGATAGCTATATTAAAATATAATCGAAATTTTATTATAAATATTTTATAAAGGTCTTGTTAGTGTAGTTAAACAATTACGTTTTAAAATACCAGTATTTCTCATCCTCGTAGAAGAATTCCATACCGTAGTGTTTCCTTATCAGCACTTTAAAGACTATAAATTTGCCGGGTGCTTTTGTTATCTTTGGGTGTCTGCCAAAAACATTGCAGGTGCTAAGCTCAAATAATGTTGTTCTCATTATTTTGCTTGGTTTGTATTCACCAACGTATATAGTTTTGCTTTCCTGCATTTGCATTTATTATTTATATAAATATATAAATTCAATATTACAATGACAAGGAAAATTTACGTAATATAACCTGATAACGTGATAATAACTTAATATATAGCTAGTTTACCATTAAGCAAACAATACAAAATAGCAATAAATATTCAACAAATTCAAATTGCGATAATTACTCATATTTAGAAAAGTATAATTTCTTAAATTGAAATTTCAATAATATTTGCGTAATTTTAAACAATTATGCAAAAATTATCAGGTTTTGTGCCTATTATCGGAGCTCCAAATGCAGGTAAATCTACCCTGTTGAATTTTATTTTAGGACAAAGCATTTCTATTGTTACTCCAAAACCCCAAACTACAAGAAACAGGATAACAGGCATATACACAAAAGATAATGTGCAGATTGTTTTTGTAGATACTCCGGGTATTCTTGATCCAAAATACAAGCTGCAGCAGTTCATGAGCAGAGAAATTGAATCAAGTGTAATAGACTGCGATATTATTCTTCTTATTATTGATGTTAACAAGTATGACAGGGAATTTTTCAATAATATTTACAATAAGTTCAAAAAAGAATTTACCGGACATAAACTTTTCTGTGTTTTAAATAAAATAGATACTATAAGAAAAGAAGAAGTATTACAGGTTATAAAAGATTTATCAGAAAATTTTAAGATAGATGAAATAATACCTATATCTGCAACAAAAGGTTTTAATGTTGATGATCTTGTAAAAACTATAATCAAATATCTGCCTAAGGGTGAATTCTATTTTGATAGTGATATTCTTACATCCCAGCCAGAAAAATTCTTTGTATCAGAAATTATCAGACAGAATATCCTGAAACAGTTTAAAGATGAAATACCTTTTTCGGTTTATATAGATATAGAAGAGTTCAAAGAAAGAGAAATTGGCAAGGATTTTATCAGGGCTTCTGTGATAGTTGAAAGAGAAACACAAAAAGCTATAATTATTGGTGAGTCCGGCTCGAAGATAAAAAGACTTGGTGAATATTCAAGAAAAGGAATTGAACAATTTCTAAGAAGACCTGTTTACCTTGAATTGTTTGTAAAAATGCGTAAAGACTGGAAAAATGATGAAGATTTTTTGAAAAAGAATTTCAATAAATTCGGAACATCTTCAGAATAATATAAATAAACTATTCTCATTTGGAATCAGTATTTGTTAAATACCGTGAATTAATTGATAAGCGTCTCATTGATTTTCTTAATGAAGAGACTAAACGCTCTAGGTATTGCAAGGATAACCAAAAATATCCTTACACTTTGTTTGACCCTCTTAATTACATAATGTCAGGTAAGGGAAAGCGTGTAAGACCGATATTAGTTCTTCTTTCCTGTGAAGCATTTGGGGGCAATATGAATAATGCAATAGACGCTGCTATAGCTGTCGAAATTCTTCATAACTTCACACTTGTTCACGATGATATAATGGATAACGCCATTACAAGACGCGGCAAACAGACAATTCATAAAAAATGGGATGTAAATGCTGCTATTCTTGTGGGTGATGAACTTATTGGGCTTTCTTACCGCTCATTATTAAGATCAAAAACCCATAATATTACAGGTGTACTTCAGGCTTTTACTGACGGTGTAATTGAAGTATGCGAAGGACAGGCTCTTGATAAGGAATTTGAACTAAGCGCAGATGTTTCAATAGATGACTACAAAATTATGATCAGGAAAAAAACTGCCGAACTTCTAAGAACATCATCAATTATGGGAGCAATTATAGGAAATGCCGATAAACCGGGAATTGATTCCATCAGCTCTTATTCTGAAAATATAGGACTTGCTTTCCAGATACAGGATGACCTGCTTGATGTTATTGCAGATGAAGAAGAATTTGGTAAAAAAATAGGTGGTGATATACTTGAAAGAAAAAAGACTTTTCTTTATTTAAAAGCACTGGAAATTCTACACGGGAAATCACGGGATGATTTTATGTATCTGTACAATAATAATGATAGCAGTAATGAGAAAGTTAATCAAATAATAGCATTTTATAATGAAATATGCGTAATTGGGGCTGCCAAAGATGAAATTGCGTTATATACTGAAAGAGCAAATAATAATCTTGAATGTATCAATAATCATAATGTCAGAAATAAACTTGAGATGTTTTCTGATATGCTGTTAAACCGGAGTTATTAATGGTAGAAAAGACAATTACAATTATAAATAAAGCCGGAATGCACACAAGACCTGCTTCTAACATTGTAAAGATAGCTTCAAAATACAAATCAGATTTTTCTATTATAAAGAACGGGTATAAAATAAATGGGAAAAGTATTATCGGGGTTATGACACTTGCAGCTGAACAAGGCTCAACATTAATTTTGAAGTTTGAAGGAGAAGATGAAGAAAAAGCATCTATAGAAGTAATTAAATTTTTTGAAGAAGGTTTTGGAGAATTATAAAATAATTTGAAAGATTATAAGGAAAAAATATTTAAAGGACTTGCAGCATCAAAAGGTATTTCTTTAGGGAAACCTTTTGTCTATAGAGCCGAGGTCCCAAGTTATATAGTAGATATTTCACCTGCTGCCGTTATTTCTTCTGAAATAGAAATTGCTGATTACGAAAATGCAGTATTGCAATCAGTAAAAGAACTGAATAAAATATTCAGCCTTGCAAAAGAAAAACTTGATGAGAAAAATCTCCAGATATTTGAAGCACAGTTAAGCTTTTTAAATGATGATTTTTTCCATTCCAAAGTTAAACAAAGAATAAAAAAAGAAAATAAACAGGCGTTTGTTACTTTTAAAGAAGAAATACAGATACTTGAAAATGCTATTGTTGCTTCAGCTGATGAATATATCAGAGAGCGTGTGAATGATATAGAAGATATGAAGAATAGAGTTCTAAGGAATCTTTTAAAAGGCAGGCTTGTATCTAAAATAACAGAAAATTCTATTGTTATAGCGCGTAATTTAACACCGGCGGATACTATTTTATTCAGTAACAGGAATCTACTTGGCATTGCCACTGATCTAGGAGGATTCAATTCTCATGTCGCTTTGATATCAAGATCTTTAAGAATTCCTGCAGTTGTTGCTATGCACGAAATATCAGTAAATATTTCGGCAGATGACTTTCTGATTATTGATGGTTACAAAGGATTGGTTATAAAGAATCCAACCGAAGAAACTGTTAATTACTACAAAAAACAAATTGCCATAAATGCAATACTTGAAAGAAAGCTTGAAGAGCTTGAAAAACTTCCAAGTGAAACTAAAGACGGCAAATATATACAGCTTTCTACAAATCTTGAATTTAATAACGAAGTAGATTACGTTGTTACACATTTTGGCTGTGATGTTGGGCTATACAGAACTGAACATTTATTTATGGAGCTTGGTGACTTTCCATCTGAAGATGACCAATTCAAACAGTATAAATTTCTTGCAGAGCATATTTATCCTAAATCTGTTACAATTAGAACATTTGACATTGGAGGAGATAAAATTCTACCGGATTCACAAAAAGAACTTAATCCATTCTTAGGATGGCGTGGAATCAGGATATGTCTTGATAAAAAAGAAGTATTTCTTTCTCAGCTCAGGGCAATTCTAAGAGCTTCTACATCAGGTAATATCAAAATAATGCTGCCTATGATATCAGGTTTAGAAGAAGTTAAAAAAACTTATGAGCTAATTGCAGAAGCAAAATTACAACTTAAAAAGCAGAATGTAAAATTTGATGAAAATATTAAAGTCGGAATTATGATAGAAATACCATCAGCAGTAATTCTTGCTGATGAATTGGCTTCAATGGTTGATTTCTTTAGTATTGGCACTAATGATTTAGTCCAGTATTCTTTAGCAGTAGATAGAGATAGCAGCTTAGTTTCTGATCTTTATGAAAAATTTCACCCGGCAGTATTAAGGTTAATCAATATGACTTTGCAAAGTGCTGCTAAGCATAATATTCCAGTAAGTGTATGCGGAGAAATGGCATCTGATCAATATGCAAGTTTACTGCTTATCGGAATGGGTGTTTCAGAACTTAGCGTTGTATCAACTGCTTATTTACAAATTAAAAGATTAGTTAGGCTTGTTAACTTTGAAAATGCCCAAAAAGTAGCTGAAAAAGTATTGTTAATGAGTACAATTGATGAAGTCAAAACTTATATTGAAGATTGTTTTAACAAGAATATTGGTGAACATCTTGAAACTAATTATCAAATTAAATAACACTTATGATAACAAAAGCAGATATAGATATTCACGATAAAACAAATATGTTTAGCGTTATTGCTGCGTTTCCTGAACAGATCAAACAGGCTGTTGAAATTGGGAATGATATCAATATCATATTAGACGTATCAGGAATAAATAATATTATTATAACCGGATTGGGTGGTTCTGCAATAGGTGGTGACTTACTCAGAAGCTACCTTCAGTATGAAATTAAAATCCCGATTCAACTAAACAGGAATTATTACATTCCTGCTTATGCAAATGAAAATACTCTTGTAATAGCTTCAAGCTATTCTGGCGAAACTGAGGAAACAATTTCAGCGTATAATGATGCTAAAAGCAAAGGATGTAAAATAATTTGTATATCTTCCGGCGGTAGACTTTCAGTTATGTCGGAAAATGATGGAAACTATGTAGTTAAATTGCCTAGAGGTTACCAGCCTAGATGCGCTTTGGCATTTTCTTTTTTTACAATGCTTATACTTTTTATTAAATTAAAGTTTATTTCTGAAAGAAATCAGGATATTCAAAAGCTCATAGACCTGATGAAAGAAAAATCTGTCCTTTATACTGATTTCGGAAGGACAACAAATCCTGCTATTAATATCGCTGAGCATTTATCAGGTAAGTTTCCAATTATTTATTCATCAAATGACTTGCTTGATGTTGTAAATTTAAGATGGAGAGGACAATTTGCAGAAAATTCCAAAACACTTGCATTTGGCAACTACTTTCCGGAATTAAACCACAATGAAATAGTTGGGTGGCAGGAAAATTCAGATTTTTTGCGTAATTTTGCATTAGTATATCTGATTGATATGCAAGACAACCCAAGGATTTTAAAAAGACAAAAGATTACAAAAGAAATTCTTGAGCCTTACAGGGGATTAGATATAGAAATTGAATCAGAAGGTAGTTCTAAAATTGAACGAATTTTTGATCTTGTATATTTAGGCGACTGGATTAGTTTTTATCTTGCTGTAATAAATAAAACAGATCCTGCACCTATAGAAAAAATAAATATCTTAAAAAATAAATTAATGGAGAGTTAGTTAAGTGTGGATTGAATTACTTATTTCTGCTGTTAAGATAGGACTTGTTATTAATGTGCTTCTGGTATCAGTGGCATATGCTGTTTATGCTGAGCGAAGAGTTTCAGCATTTATGCAAAACAGGTACGGACCCAACAGGGTTGGGTATCAGGGTTTACTGCAATCTTTTGCAGATGTTATTAAACTTGTATTTAAAGAAGATATTGTACCGGCAAAAGCCAACAAGGCAATTCACACTCTTGCTCCTATGATATCTATCTTTGTAGCATTATCAACAATTGCTGTGATTCCTTTTGGTCATCAAATTGAATTATTCGGAAGGATTATCCCACTCCAAATAACTGATGTAAATGTAGGAGTACTTTACATTCTTGCATTAACTTCACTGGGCGTATATGGGTTAACATTAAGCGGTTGGTCATCCAACAGCAAGTATTCGCTTTTTGGTGGTATTCGCTCAAGTGCTCAAATGATAAGTTATGAGCTATCAATGGGACTCTCTATCATTGGAATTGTTCTGATAACAGGTTCTTTAAGTTTACAGGATATTGTTTTACATCAGTATGGATGGAAATGGAATATCATCCTACAGCCTCTGGGTTTTATTATATTCCTGGTTGCTTCATTTGCTGAGACTAACAGGGCACCTTTTGATCTTCCCGAAGCCGAACCTGAGTTAGTTGGAGGTTATCATACAGAATATTCCAGTATGAAATTTGCATTATTTTTCCTTGCTGAATATGCCAATATGATAGTTGCTTCAACCGTAATTACAACTTTATATTTGGGCGGCTGGCAGTTTCCGTATTTACAAACATTCGGACTTCCTCCTATGCTCTTAGCAGTATTGCAGGTATTGGTTTTTTGCAGCAAAGTAGCATTTCTTGTGTTTTTCTTCATTTGGGTGCGCTGGTCGGTGCCTCGTTTCCGTTATGACCAGTTGATGAATCTTGGATGGAAGGTAATGCTGCCGCTTTCAATTTTAAATATTATTGTAACTGCAATAGCTGTTACTTTGTTAAAATAAATGAGAATAATTTAATCTAATATTTCCAAAAATAATGAAGAAATTAATATTATTAACTGTTTTTATTTTTTTATTAGTATTCACTTCTAAGTCATATACTCAAGGTTATGATTTTGATCTAAATGATCTTGATGGTAACAGTGTAAAACTTTCTGAACTTCTTAAAAAAGGTCCGGTGTTTGTTCAGTTTTGGGCAACATGGTGCGTGCCTTGCAAAGAAGAAATGAAAGTATTGAATGAGTTATGGGGAAAGTATAAAGATTCCGGTTTTGTGTTTGTAGCAATCAGTATTGATGACCAGAAATCACTTTCTAAAGTAAAACCATACATAGAATCAAAAAGTTATAAATTTCCAGTTCTCTTTGATACTGATAAGAATATATTAAGTAATTTTGGAGGTTATGACCCTCCGTTTTCGGTTTTCATTGACCGGAATGGATCTATTTTTAAAACATATACAGGCTATTTACAAGGTGATGACGAAAAACTTGAAAGTGATATTATAGAAGTCTTAAAGATAAGGAAGAATTAGATAATGCTGAAATTAAAGTGGGTTGTAACATTTATTTTCGTAGTTTTAGTTTTTGAAACAATATATATTTATTCTCAACCCAAACTTAATGTTAAAGTATCGGCTTCAAATATTCTTAGATATGGTAACGGAAAAGAAAACAGCGTTACAGGTGATTTAACAAAAAAATATTTCGAAGAATTGGCTGATGTTAGGCTTTTTGTCAATGATTTTCTTGCAGGTATCAGGTATGAATATGATGACCCAATAGAATTCGGAAAAAGTTATAAAGGAATCACCAGAAGATTTATTGAGTTTAAAAAGGATGATTTTACCGTAAGAGCTGGAAATTTTTTCGAAGTATTTGCAAGTGGCTTAACTCTGAATTCTTTTGAAAGCAGACCAATTGGATGGAAGAATGAATTTGATGGAGCACGGATAAATTATAAATATTCATTTGGTAAAAAAGATAATATTAAATTTAATAGTACGTTAGTGGCAGGGGGAATGGATTATACTGATATTAATGATACTGCTAGAACAGAACATTACAGTATAAGAGCAGGTAACTTCAACATCTCTCCTCATAAGTATATTACTCTTGGAGGGTCTTACCTATACACTGATGGTAAGATACCTACAGGAATTATTAATACTAATATTAGTTCAGAAATTTTTGAAAGCAATGTAGTTTTGAATTATAAAGGTTTGAATCTCTTATTTTCATATGCTAATAAAGTAACAATATTGCATCCTAATGCAATATTCACACAATCAAAAGCACCAAGAGGTGATGGTGCTTACGGTTCACTATCATACACTAGAGAAGGATTTGGTATTACAGTTGATTACAAGAATTACAGATTCAACGTTACTACACCTGACCAGCGTAGTGCTACCGACCCATTTAAAGCATTGCCATTTCAGAATGCTCCTTCAGGTATTAAAGTATATTCATCAACCTTGCTTTCGAGATTTCCGCATAATGTAGATTTTAATGATGAAGTTGGATGGCAGGTAGATGTATTCTATTCACCAACACCAAAACTTACAGTTAATGCTAATGCTTCACTTACCAGCCGTCATTATGATTATTTTGATGCTGATACAACAACATTAACTAGATATCAAAGAATTGATAGAAATGCATTTCTCCCTTCTATAAAGAATGAATTTTCTCCGTATTGGGAACTGTTTATAGAGGCAGAGTATTATGTTAATAAGAATTTAAAAACCAAACTTGGCGTTTCAAGGAAAACTAATATACTATACAGTATAGTTGACCCTGATGCAAGTGATATTGTTAGAACGTTTACAATACCGTTAGAAGTGCAATATACATTTGCCAAAATTTACGGTTTAAAACTTAACTCAGAGTTCCAGAAGGCTTATAACAGTCTGCGAGCAGGTAATAATAATTACTGGAATCAATTGACAACTGTAAGTCTTTCTCGCTCACCAAGTATAATAGTTTCAGGTACTGGAGAATTTACAGATGATGAAGAAGACCCTTCGGGTAAGAAGTACTGGATTAAAGGTGAACTTACATATAAATTTACTTCTGCAAATACAATCATGCTATCTTATGGAAGTGAACGTGGCGGGATACAGTGTTCAAGCGGTATTTGCCGTTATGTTAACCCTTTTAATGGCTTTAGGTTAACGCTAATAAATAACTTTAATTAAATAAGTTAGATGAAATTTCTAAAAGTAACTTTACTTATCATTGCAACTCTCTTTATATATGGATGTGAAAGCAATGATATAGCAACAAATTCAGTTTATATACCGCAGCCTGTTAACAAAAAGATTTTAGTTGAATTTTTCACTAATTCCGGATGTAATCCATGTATTGCAGCACACGGTTATCTTGATGAGATCAATCACGAATCCGGTGTAACCATTAATGATACAAGTGTTATAATATTAAGTTATCATACAAAATATCCTTATATTTTAGATTCTCTTTACCGTGCAAATATCGTGCAAAATCAGCGCAGGGCAGATTATTACGGGATTAATACAACTCCTCAAGGTAGGCTTAATGGAATAAGTATGGGACAGTTTTCATCTACTAATTGGAGTGCGCAGATAAATGCCGAATTTAAAACCACAAAGTATCTTAATATAACGCTTTCTAATACGTATGATGAAGTACTGGATACCGGGACTGTAACTGCAAATATATATTTAATAAACGCATTACCTTCTACAAATAATGTAATTCATATGGTTATCGTAGAAAATAATATTTCATATATTACAGCTCCAAATGGCGTTACTCCTTTGGATGATGTAATGAGATTTATGATAACAGGAAAAGACGGAGAAGCTGTTACAATAGGGCAGGTAAATTCAATTTCAAAAGGTTATTCAATTAATCCTAATTGGAATACATTGGAATGTTATATAATTGTATTTGTTCAAAATCCTGATACAAAACAGATTTTTGGTGTTGAAAGAATTAAAGTTGTGAAATTTTAGTGGAATTTTGACTTAAATTTTAATTAAGGCAGTCTTTGTTAATGAGAATAAATCTTAATGTTATACTAATTTTTTAAGTATAGCTGACTAATTGTATTTTTACTTATTAAATTTAAACTTATCATAAAGCAAAATATGAAAACATTAACTATTTTATTATTAATTCATATAATATTTGCTTTTTCTGCTCGCTCAGATACACTTGCAAATACATTTTCTACTGTAGATACATTTTTAAAAGAGGAAATAAAAAATCTATCATCATCATACTTAGAAGGGAAACTGGATTTTGAGAATCCTGTTATGGTTGATGTTGATTCCGATGGTGATTTTGATGCTTTAAAGTTTGAGGATGGAAATGTTGCTTATTACAATAATGTTGGTTCGCTTGATAAGCCTTCGTTTATTCTTGAAAACTCAAAATATGAAAAATATGAAAGGGCTTTTTTTATAGACCCTAAAATACCTTATCCAATATTCTTTGCTGATAAAGATGGAGATGGCGATATGGATATGTTTGTAATAAAGGATAAAATATACAATAACCAACAGCAAAAATTTGAGTATAATATTGCAATTGCTGAAAATACGATTGATATTAGTACGGGTACTTTGATAACTATTATTCTTGTACTTGTTATAGTGTTATTGGTTTTAGCTATAATACGTTGAGTTTTTAAAATCTTGTTAGAAAATACAAAAGGGAGCATTGCTCCCTTTTGTTTTAGTTTATGATTAGTATGTTATTCAATAACTACCAGCGAACTTTCTTCAACATCAGATGTTGAAAGTACACAGGTATATTTTCCCTTTTCAATATTAGCAGAATTGATATTAATTTCATAAGTACCAGCCTGAAGATTATTGTAAATGTAAGTTCTTACTAAATTTTTATTTGAATCGTATAAACCTACTTTTACAAATGATACATCCGGCAGATCGAATTTAATCACATTAGGTGATGTCTGGTATATTTTGTAACTAGAATTTGTATTAATAATGTTTTCTTTTCCGGCAATTGAACCATTTGGGAAGTTTACTTCTGTAAATGATTGTGAAAATAGAATATTTGAGTTTGCGAATATGAAAAATGCAAGCATCATTGCAAAAGCAGTTATGATGTTGAATTTTTGTGATGTGTTTTGTTTTTTTTCTAATTTTAGCATTTTATTAGTCTCCCTGATTGGTTTAATAGCTGATTTAACTACGTAAAAATATGATATGCATACCCCTATAACAATACCCTATAAGTGGTATAGTAGTGATAACTTTCTTGATTATAGTGATTTCCATTGAGTAATTAGCTTATTTTAAATATATTTGTAATAATTCAGGAAAATAAAATGAAAATTTCGCAATACTTTTTGCCAACACTTAAAGAAGTACCCACAGATGCAGTAATTCCTTCTCATATATTAATGCTTCGCTCTGGAATGATAAGGCAGCTTACTGCGGGAATATATTCATATCTTCCGCTTGGTTTACGTGTTTTTAAGAAAGTAGAAAAAGTTGTCAGAGAAGAAATGAATGCTATTGGAGGATGTGAATTTTATTTACCTGCCTTATCTCCAAATGAGCTATGGGCTGAAACAGGCAGACTTGAAGATTATGGTGATGATATATTTAGAATTAAGAACAGGGAACTTGTCTTAGCTCCAACACATGAGGAGGTTTTTACTACTATAGCCAAACCACATCTTATATCATACAAAAATCTTCCTCAAATCTGGTATCAAATACAGTCAAAATTCAGAAATGAACCACGTCCTCGTGGTGGTGTATTACGTGGAAGGCAATTCACTATGAAGGATGCATACTCATTTGATGCTACATGGGATGGACTTGATGTATCATACGCAAAACACGATCAGGCTTACAAGAATATTTTTACTCGGTGTGGCTTGAAATTCTTTACTGTTTCGGCATTCAGTGGTGCAATGGGGGGCAGTGAATCAGAAGAATTTATGGTTGAAGCAGGTGCAGGCGAAGATACTGTAGTGATAAGCAATGATAATTCATATGCTTCAAATATTGAAGTAGCTAAGTCTTTTTCAGAAAATGTTGGCAGGAAAGATTCTTCATTAGCTATTGAAGAATTCCACACTCCAAATATTAAAACTATTGATGAACTTGCCGGATTCCTTGGTATTACAGATAAATCAAGGCTTGCAAAATCAAGATTATTCATAGTTCCTTCAAAAATTGAAAAGAAAAAAGATGATTATGTTCTTGCTCTTGTTTGCGGTGATGACGAAGTGAGTGAAACAAAGCTTACTGGTATATATCCCGGTATCCGCTCATCACATCCTGAAGAATTAATGGATATAGCAGGAGCGGATGCAGGTTCTATTGGTCCGGTTAATTTTAAAAATAAAGATGTAAAAATAATTGCTGATCTTAGACTCGAAAATGCTGATGAATTGGTAAGCGGGGCATGTAGGAATGATTATCACATAAAAAATATTGACCTGAAACGCGATGTTCCATATATAACTTATGACGATATAAGGATAGTGAAAGATGGAGAAGAAACTGTTGACAGGAAATCAAAACTTAGAATGACCAAAGCTATTGAAGTAGGACATATTTTCAAGCTTGGAACGCGTTATGCAGAAGCACTTGGAGCAAAATATCTTGATGTAAATGGAAAAGACAATGTCATAATTATGGGTAGTTACGGTATTGGTATCGAAAGAATTGCTGCAGCTTACATCGAGCAAAATCACGATAAAGATGGAATTGTATGGGGTGGCGAAATTGCTCCTTTCCAGATTCATTTGATAAGTGTTAATAAGAAGGCTGACAGCATTAAAGCTGCTGCTGAAAAATTATACAATGAACTCACTGAAAAAGGTTATGATATCCTTTTTGATGATAGAGATGACATAAGTCCGGGTTTTAAGTTCAAAGATGCTGATTTGATAGGAATTCCACTTCAATTGGTAGTAAGCGATAAAAACATGAAAAACGATGAAATTGAGGTAAAAATCAGGAGATCAGGTGAGAGAATAATGATAAAATATTCAGATATTCTAAATAGACTACCAAATTTGATAGAAAAGTTATAAATTGTATATATTATTAAATGTCAATTCTAAACTTCAATTCTTAAAATTATAGCATAGTTTTTACCATTCTATTTTTAAACTAAAATAATTTATTTGGGCTTAAGACTTTCTAACAGGCAGGTGGTTTTTTACGGGCTTGTTATATTATTGATTGGCGCTGCTATTGGCAGTATTAGTCTTACTTATCCCTATGGCAGAGATCAGGGTATCTATGCTTATGCCGGTAAGCTATTGCTTGAAGGTAATATGAATTACAGGTATGTATTTGATCTTAAACCACCGGGAATTCATTTTCTCTTTGCATTTATACAGCTAATTGCAGGTGAGTCAATGTTAAGTGCGAGGTTTTTTGATATTGTATGGCAATCATTCACCGGTATTTTTATTTTTCTAATTGCTTTTAGATTAACAGGCAGCAAAGCTCTTTCACTTACCTCTGCATTCCTGTACATATTGTTATATTTCCGATTAGACTACTGGCATACTCTGCAAACCGATGGGTCACTCAATCTTCTATTTGCGATATCAGTTCTACTCCTTTTATCAAGTTATGAAAATCATTCATTTCTGAAAATATTTTTCTCAGGTGTTCTATTTGCGGCTGCACTGCTTTTTAAATATACAATCATATCTTTCCTTCCGCTATTATTCATATGTTTTATTCTATCAGAAAAAGAATTGTTTTCTTTAAGGATTAAAAACATTATTGTTTATTGTATAGGGTTACTGCTTCCAATAATATCAGTAACACTTTTGTATTATTTCAGCGATTCTATTAATGAATTGGTTGATATTCAGTTTGTGCAAACTCCTTTGTACACAAAGATCGCTTATGAAACAGAATCTACAAAGTTTATTATCGACCATATTGTAAGGTTATTCACTTACTCGGTTTACAGCCCGTTGATTTTATTTTCTGCAATAGCATTTATAATTGTAATCATAAAAAAGAAAATAGATTTTGTAAATCTTTTATTGTTCGCATGGATATTTTCAGCGATCTTTAGCCTCTTAATCCAGTGGAAATTTTATTATTATCATTTTCTTGTCATTATTCCCCCTATTGCATTAGGTACGGCATATGGTTTATCTCTTACTAAGGAATATCTGAAATTAAAACCGGCATTATATAAAACAGTTTTTATTTTTTTCATTATTGGATTCACTCTATTTGCATTTAAGCCTTATATCCAAAATTATTCAACTTTAAATGACTATATAATAGGTAAACAAAGTTTAAATGAAGTGTATATAAAAAATGGTTTTACTTCTGATTCGGTTTTTATGATCGGTAAAACTTTTAAGGCTGTCGAACAAGTCAAACAGGATACAAATCCAGATAATGGAATTTATGTGTGGGGATTTGACCCCTTGGTTTATTATCTATCAGGAAGAAAATGTGTTTCAAGGTTTATCTATAATTTTCCGTTATTATGGAAAGCAGATAATAATGCTTTCAGAAAAGAATTTATGAATGAAATTACAAAGAATAATCCAAAAGTCATAATTGTTGCTAAGAATGACCCATTGATGTTTATATCAGGTTATAATGAAGATTCAAAACAATTACTTCAAAGGTTTCCAGAGTTTAATAGTTTTATCAATTCAAAATATACCTACAAAACCAGTATAGATGATTATGAATTTTATGAACTAAAGAACTGGTAATGACGAAAAAACAACATAAGCGAATAATTTTAGCATCTTCATCACCCAGGAGGAAATTGCTTTTAAATGCATTATTAAAGAATTTTGGATTGAAGTTTGCAGTAATACCAGCTAATATTGTGGAAATTATCCCTAAAAAAGTTGAAAATTATGGCGTTTTTGCAACTAATTTAGCCGAGATTAAAGTTTTAGATGTAGCAAAAAGGAATAATGGCATAATTATTGGGGCTGATACCATTGTTGTTATAAATAATAATATCCTTGGAAAACCTGAAAACAAAGTTGATGCTGCTAAAATGTTGAGTATGTTAAGCGGTAAGATACACAAAGTTTATACCGGGCTTGTAATTCTAGATTCAAAATCAGGAAGTACATATAAGACATTTGAAGTTACAAGTGTAAAATTCAGAAAAATATCATTGAAAGAAATTGAATTTTACGTTAAAGGCGGTTCACCTATGGATAAAGCAGGTGCTTATGGAATTCAGGATGACCTTGGCAGCACTTTTGTAGAAAAAATTTCAGGTGATTACTTTAATGTTGTAGGATTGCCAGTTTTAAAAACATACATAGGATTGATTAAATTCATTAAGTTAATAGATTAATTGTACAAAAAATATAAGAAAAAAATAATATTTTCAGTTGTTTTAGGTGCTCTTGTTTTCCTGGGGCTAAGCATTTATGCAAATTTTAACGAGCTTATGGAAGCTTTTTCTATGTACAACTGGCTTATGTTTCCTGTAATATTAATTCTATCGATGTGCAATTATACCTTTAGGTTTTTCAGGTGGGAGTATTACACTAAAACACTGGATATCAAGATAGAAAGAAAAATGAGTTTTTTAATCTTTTTATCTTCATTTATTATGTCAGTAACACCGGGCAAAATTGGGGAAGTTTTTAAATCATATTTATTGAAAGAACAAAACGGTACTCCCATTAGCAAAAGCGCGCCAATAGTATTTGCTGAAAGGATTACTGATTTTCTTTCTCTTGTTCTTTTAAGTTTAATAGGTGCTTTAATGTTTGGTTATGGTACTAATTTAATAATAGGTTTTGGTTTATTTTTTGTTTTAATAGTTTTTATTATCAGCAACAGAAAATTATCTTACTTTATTATTGGTATAATGGAAAAATTGAAGTTTGTATCCAGGTTATCTCATAAAATTCACACTGCTTATGATAGCATTTACCAAATGGTAAGATTTAAGGAATTATTTATAACCATAATTTTAAGTATTTTTGCATGGTCATTTGAATGTTTAAGTTTTTATATAGTTATAAACGGATTCAGTGTAATTGGATTACCTCATATTGATATTTTCACTGCGACTTTTGTGTATGGCTTTGCAACTATTGCTGGTGCTATAACAATGCTTCCAGGAGGTTTAGGGGCTACCGATGCCAGCATTACAGGATTATTAGTGTTTCTTGGATTGACTAAGAGTATAGCTGTAGCCTCAACTCTATTAATTAGAGCAGCTACTTTGTGGTTTGCAGTTGTTGTCGGAATTATAGCAGTAATGATTTACCAAAGGGTTTATCACAAAAATATTAACCAAATTGAATTAGAATTATAGTATTATAATAATGGAAAGAAAAATACGCATAATTATTGCAAAAGCGGGTCTTGATGGTCACGATAGAGGCGCAAAAGTCATTGCTGCTGCATTTCGCGACTCAGGTATTGAAGTAATTTACTTAGGCTTAAGGCAAACTCCTGAAATGATTGTTGAAGCTGCCCTACAGGAAGATGCTGACGCTATCGGTATCAGTATTTTAAGCGGTGCCCACATGACAGTTTTTAAAAAGATTCTTGAACAAATGAATGCTAAAAAACTCGATAATGTTCTGCTTTTTGGAGGTGGTATTATTCCTAAGGAAGATATTGCAAAATTAAAGAATTTGGGAGTTGGAGAGTTATTTACTCCGGGTACTCCTACTCATCAGACAATTGATTATGTTAAAAAATGGGTGAACGAAAACAGGACTTTAGAAGTATAATTAATATTAATAATTTTTAAGAATTATGGCAATTAAATTTGGTACTGATGGCTGGAGAGCAGTCATTGCAGATGAATATACTTTTGAAAATTTGAAGAAAATATCAAAAGCAACATCAATTGCTTTTGAACAGCATCCTAAATTAAAAAATGGAATTATTATAGGATATGATACAAGGTTTCTTTCAAAAGAATTTGCTGAATGTTCTGCAGAAGTATTTGCAAATCACGGCATAAAAGTATATTTGACAGATTCATTTGTAACCACACCGACGGTATCGCTTTTGAGTAGAGATAAGAATCTTGCTTATGGCGTTATGATAACATCTTCACATAATCCAGCAAAGTATAACGGTTTTAAGTTAAAAGACGAATTTGGTGGATCAATGGGGACAGTTCAAATTACATTGATTGAAAATGTTTTATACGAAAATCGTAATTTTGAGTTTGGTAATAAATCTTTCGATGAACTATTAAAAAGTGGAATCATTGAGTATGTTAAAGGAAAAGAATATTACATAAATACTCTAAAAGAGAAAATTAATACTGATGCAATAAATGCTTCAGGATTAAAAATAATTTATGATGCAATGTTCGGTTCAGGTCAAGATATGATGGATAGTTTAATAAATATTAAAGCAATTCGAAGTGAGGTTAATCCTTCTTTCGGAGGCTCAAGTCCGGAACCAGTATTGAAAAATCTTTCATTGATCTCCAGTGAAATTAAAAACGGAAATTATGATATTGGAATAGTTACAGATGGTGATGCTGACAGAATTGCTATTTTTGATGAATATGGTGAGTTTGTTGATGCGCAAAAGACATTTGCTTTATTGTTAACTTACCTAATTAATGAAAAGAAAATGACTGGAGGCGTTGTAAGGGGTTTTTCTTCAAGCGAACTTATCAAAAAGATATGTGATGAATATGGTATAAAACTATATACTGTCCCAATTGGCTTTAAGTATATTTCTGAATTAATGATAAAGGAAGATATTCTAATAGGCGCAGAAGAGAGCGGTGGTATTGGACTGAAAAATCATTTGCCTGAAAGGGATGGTATTTTCAATGGAATGATGTTTTCGGAAATGCTTGCAGTAAAAAAGAAAAAGTTAAGTGAGCTTATCACAGAAATTGAAAACAAATACGGAAAATATTTTTACAAAAGAATTGACCAGCATTTATCAAGTAATGAGTTGAAAACGGAACTTATTGAAATTGCAAAAGGGTTAAAAGAAGTTGCAGGGGAAAAAGTAATTGCTATCGAGACACTTGATGGCTGTAAGCTGATTTTTGAAAACGGCTGGCTGCTTGTAAGAGCCTCTGGTACAGAGCCTCTTTTGCGCATTTATACCGAAACATTTGGCGAAAATAAAACAGATGATATCTTAAACGATATTAAAAAGAAGTTTAAATTATAAAATATGAGAATTAAATTAAATATTATTCTATGTATTATGTTCATTTCATTCGGTTTTGTGAATGTTATTACATATTCACAAGGTGGAATAAATGATAAAAGTTCTTCACAAAACAATTCGTTAAGGCAGTTTGATCTGAATATGAATACTTCGAAGATGGATCTTCAGAATTTCGATATTCTTAAACAGATAGAACCTTCTGCTAATACCAGCACAATGTATAACGATCAATTATTAGAAGGTGCAATTGATGTAAATAAATATATTGTTGGACCTAATGATATATTCTCTCTTGGTATTTGGGGGATTGTAAATACCCCAATGCCTATTTCTGTTACTCCTGAAGGATCATTGATAATTCCTTCAGTTGGAGAAGTTAGTGTTTCTGGTCTTACATTAACCGAAACAAAAAGCAAAGTTATCGCAGCGGTTAAGAAAAGATTTATTTCTGCTGAAATTACTTTAACATTAGTATCACCCAGAAGATTTATTGTAACAGTAACGGGTGTCGGGCAGGGGACCTATCCAACATCAGCAATTATGAGAGCAAGCTCGTTAATAGCTTTTATCTTTAGCGATAGTGTTTCATTGGTGAAATCGGGCACACAGCCATTTGAAAGAGGTTCTTTTAGTTTTAGAAATATTAAACTAAAAAGAAAAAGCGGTGAAATCCAGCGAATTGATTTATTAAAATATTTTGCAACCCAGGATGAAAAATATAATCCTTTCCTAATGGAAGGTGATGTTTTAACACTGCAAAAATATGATTTTGAAGGAAGGTTTATCGGGGTTCAGGGAGCAGTTCAATTTCCCGGTATATTTGAATATATTGAAGGTGATGACCTTGAAACTGCAATCCAAATTGTAAGGGGCTTAACATCCGTTGCTGATATGGATAGCATTATGATCTCAAGAATGAATTCAAGTGGCACCAGAATGGAAAGTAGAATCGTAAGCTATGAAGAAAACAAGAAGATGAAACTTGAGATTAATGATAGAGTTTATGTTTATCCATATGCTGACCCAAGACGAGATTTTAGGGTATTGGTACTGGGAGAAGTTATCAAACCTGGTAGTTACCCCATCACATTAAATAATACAAGATTATCTGATGTCATTCGTAACGCAGGCGGATTGCAGCCAAATGCATATTTACCGAACTCAGAAGTTTACAGAAAACTTGATACTTTCTTTATTCAAGTAAGGCGTGATTCTCTTGAAAATGTATTTACGCGCAGGTTAAATGATATAGTTTCAAATAAAGAAGAAAGAGAAAGTTTTGACCAGGATCTGTTAAATAAAATCGGAAGAGTGAATATTGATTTTGATAAGTTAGATAAAGGTGATAACTCACAGGATATCATACTTAAACATGGTGATATTATCTATATTGCAGATAACAGCAAAGCAATTTATGTGTATGGTCAGGTTAATAAGCCAGGGTTTGTACCATACAAAGATGGCGCAGATGCCCAGTATTACATTGATGCAGCAGGAGGCTATGGTGAACGTGCTGATGAAGATGAGGTTAGAGTTATTAAATTCAAAACCCGTGAGTGGCTCGAACCCGATGAAGCAAAAATTCAATCAAGTGACTTCGTCTATGTCCCTCGCATTATCAAACGTGATTTTGCGTACGATATTGATCTCATTTCAAAAGTAGCAGGCGTAATAGTAAGCGTTATAACATTAACATTATTAGTAATTCAATCACAAAAATAGGAATTAATGGCAATCGAAAGCAATCTAACAGAAGAGACTAAAAGCAAAAGATTTACTTTATTTGATTATTTGGCAATCTTAATTAAGAGGAAGAAATTTGTATTAATCTTTACTGTAATTTCATGTATTATAGCAGCAGTTATTTATTTTGCTGTATTAGATTTAATTTATTTGTCAGATTCGACCGTAAAAAGTACTAGTAAATCTTCCGGCTTATTTAGTGCTATTGAAGGCTTATCTGGAGGTTTAGGTGACCTTGATGATATAGGCGGAATTAGTGGTGGTGGTAAAACAGCAAAAGAACTGGCTTCATATGAAGGAATATTATTGAGCAGGAGATGTTTAGAACTATTCGTTACTAAATTCAACTTAATGGAACGAGAAGAGTATAGATTTTTTGAGGATGCAGTAAAAAATGTGAGAGAGAGTAAGATTGTTACAAAAATTGATAAAACCTCTGGACTATTGTATATAGGGGTTTATGATAAAGACCCTGAGATAGCCAAAGAAATGGTTGAGTTTTTGTTAGAACAGTTGAATAAGATTAATATCGAATTAAGTGTGTTAAATGCTAAGAATAACCGTGAATTTATTGAAAAAAGATATTATCAGGCAAAAAATGATTTAACTAATGCAGAAGATTCATTAAAATCATTTCAGCAAATCTATGGAATTGCACCAGACCTTCAAATTAAAGCTTCAGCTCAATCTGTATTTTCGCTTGAAGCTGAATTGAAGGCAGAAGAGGTTAAATTAGATGTCATAAAGAAAATATTGAGTAATGATCAACCGGAAGTTAAACTACAGGAAGCTAAAGTCAGTTTTTTAAAAGATAAAATTACAAGCATTCAAACTTCGACTGATTTAAATGATTTCCTTCGGTTAGGGAATTCACCTCAAATTGCTATGTCATTTTTAAGATTACAAAGAGATTTAGAAATTCAGACAAAAATATTAACTTTTATGCTGCCAATATATGAACAGGCGAAGATTGAAGAAAAAAGAGAAACTCCAACTATCATGATTTTAGATAAGCCCTACGTTGCAGAACGAAAGGCTAAACCTAAAAGATTAACAATGACATTGTTTTTCACATTATTCGGTTTTATAACTGCATTTACTTTAGCTTTGCTCTATGAAGTTTACGAAAAAAATAAATTAACTAATACATCAGAATACTTAAAGTTTAAGAATTTAATAAGCAAGAAAAATGTTTAATAGTAATTTATTACTATTAATAAAAGAAAAATTTATTTATCCCTTAATTTTTTCTTTTTATAGAGTAGACTCCACGAAAGTATTTATTGCATTCCCATTTCTTTTTTTATTAGGTATGTGGATACCAACAAGTTTGTTTGCTCTTCTGTTTGTATATTTAATCTTTTCAGAGAAAATATTGAAGCTCTCTATAATTACTATCCCATATAAAATTCTTTTTACAATATTAATCATAACGGGCATTAATGCTGCTTTAAATACTGGAAAATTTTTAACTGGTATCCAGTATTTTGTTGGAACAATAATAGTGCCTATTCTACTATTCATTTCAATAATTAATTCAAACCTAAGCCTAAAAACAATCAGTACATTTATAAAAAATAATTTTATATCAGGTATCATCCTTGGTTCATTTTCATTATATATAGTTTTTATACTAGGTACTATTAATGTAAGACTTCCATCACTGTGGGAAGATTTTAATATATTGGCTGCTTACTTAATGATACTTTTCTTTTTTTGTTTAACGTTTATAATCCATAACAAAAGTGAATTTAATATTTATTTTTTATTTATAGCATTATTTTGTGTTTTTATTGGAATCTTTTTTACACAAACTAGAGGAGTATGGCTGGCTATTGTTTTTTCGTTAGCAATATATTTTCTAAAACGACCTAAATTATTGTTGCCTGCTTCAATTTTATTTGGTTTAATTATTTTCTTGTTTTATTCAATTATAATGGATAGATTTTTAAGTGTAAAATATTTTAGTTCAGATATTTCTTCTTTAGGCAGATTGCAAGCATGGTTGGCTTCAATTTTGATAATAAAACAGCACTGGCTGCTTGGAGCTGGTTTCGATGGTTTTTTGAAATTAAGAGAGAGTGTGATGGATGTTTATCTAATTGCAGTTCTGCATTCTCATAATACATATTTAAGACTTTGGGTTGAATTGGGTATTTTAGGTTTCTTGTCGTATATCTTTTTTTTCTTTTTGGGATTATATTATTCATTTAAATTATTAAGAATTTATAAAACTAATATTTGGGGACTTAAAATTGCTGAAGGTTTACAATTATCATTTATAGGACTTGCTATAGCTTTCATGTTTGAACCATATTTTAGCCTATATGGAAATTCTACGATTATTATTTGGGTATTGATATCAATTACATATTATTTACATAAATTTAAACCACAATTTTAGAATATCTTAAAACTATTTAAAATATCATCAAAATTATCAGTTAACATACTGGTAAATTTTATTGCTTCATCTATTAGAGCAAAATTAGTAGCAATTTATTTTGGACCCTCAGGTTTTGGAATTATATCCCAGTTTACTAATTTTCAAGCTTTTTTTACAAGCGCAATTACAGTAGGATCTCCAGTAGGATTAACAACCTTAATATCTCAAAATAAAAATGATGTTACTCTTGTAAATATTGTATATAGAAAATTCATTTTAGTTTTCTTTTCAATTTCACTTATAGTGACTATTATAATGTTTTATTTTGCAAATTACATCAGTGTTACATTTTTAGGAGTAACCGGCTACGATTCAATTTTAAAAATAATATTAGTTGCATCTCCTTTCATCGTCGTTTATAGTTTAGTAGAGGCTTATTTAAAAGGTAAACAGGAAATAAATCTATTACTTAAAATTAATATTATTTCTTCAATATTAACAGTACTATTTATTTATCCATTATTGTATTATTTTGACTTTGAAGGTATTGCTTTCTATTTCATAGTTTTATCGATTATCCCTCTGATAATCTATTCAATTCTGGAAAGGAAAGAAATTAAAGAGTTATTCAGATCGAAGATTGATTTTAATTCACAAATAATCAAAAATATACTTAAAATCGGGAGTGTTTCACTATTCTCTTCCTTCTTGTTCCAGTTTTCTATCTTACATTTACGTAAATTTATTATTCTTAATTTTGATACACAATTTGCTGGAATATATCAATCATTACTAGGATTGTCTATGAATTATTTTATACTAATCTATAGTTTTTTATCCACATATAGTCTGCCAAAAATAGCAAGTTTAAACGTAAATCATGAGATAAATTCTGAGATTAATGAACAATTCAGATTTTTATTGTTTATTATAGTCCCTATGATATTGCTTATTTTAACATTTAGATATTTGTTTCTTAAAATTTTCTATACAGCAGAATTTTTAGACGCTTCTAATCTTTTTTATATCCAGATATTTGGTGATTTGTTTAAATCATTCGGAGCTTTATTCAGTATTTGGTTAATTCCTAGAATGAAGATTAAAGTATTGATGTCAATTGATTTCTGTTTTAATCTAACATTTATCGCTCTTCCGTATTTATTAATAAATATTTTTCCAGATAATATTATTATTATCCCAATAACTTATGCAGCTTCTTACTTCGTTCATTTTGTTTTGATATGTCTATACACTTATTCTTCTATTAATTTTAGATTTAATAAAAATAGTATGAAAAATATTGTTGTATCTATACTTACAATTATAGCAGGAATTGTTATTAATGTATTTATACCGAATGCTTCGTATTTTATTATTTTTGTTCTTTTGGGTTTTAATGCATATCTTATAATTGATAGACAAGAATACTCAAGAATAAAAATCATTGTAAAAAATTATATATATAAATAAAAGGAGTTTCTGGATTATGAGTTTATTAAATAAAATATTTAACAAAATTGGTTATGAAAAGTTTAAAAATGTAATTTATACTAATGTGAATGAAAATGAAGACAAATATCTAAATATATTCAAATATTTTCCACTGTGGATTAGTAAATTTATGATACAAGGATGTGAATATGGTGGTAATGCCGATTACAGTAAAATCAGAACATCTTTACTAAATTTGGATGAATTAAAAAACATTATAGACTTTAAAGGTAAATCTATTCTTGAGTTAGGACCTTTAGAGGGAGGAAATTCAATTTTATTAGAAAAAATGAACATTATAAGTAACTTATCTATTGAAGGTAGAGTTGATAGTTATGTCAAATGCTGCGTTGTCAAAAATATTTATGATTTAAATAAAACTAAATTTATTCTGGATGATGTAAGAGATATTTCTGTTAAAAAATATGGAAAGTTTGATATTGCTGTAGTGCTAGGTTTACTCTATCATCTAGATAAACCTAATGAGATTATTCAAGCTTTATCATTAATGTCTGATGTTTTAATATTGTCTACGCATTATGCTGATGAAGAATCGCCTTATAAAAATGCAAAAAACATGGAAATTAAAACAGAAAAAAGTGTTTATCGTGGTAGAATATATAATGAAAATCCTAAGATAGATCCTAACGCAGGTTTAGAAAATATATCATTTTGGCCATACGAGAAAGATCTGATAAATATGTGCAAGGATTCTGGTTTTTCTAATGTAAAAATATTAGAACGCAATCCGGATATAGATGAACAATATAAATTAATTTATTTGGTATGCAAAAAATAATTAATGTATTCCAAAAAAAAAGTACTATTTATTAGCCATAGCTCCGCTAAAACAGGTGGAGCAGAAGATGATTTTTTAAGATTATTAAAATACTTTAATTCTTTGGATAACAAGTATGAAGTTTATGCTATTTTTCCCAAAGGTAACCGATCTGATGCATATTCGCAATATTGTAAAACTTTTTGGAATATTGATTTTTCTTGGCTTCCTTTAGGAAATGCAAGAATAAAAGAATATCTAAAATATTTAATAATTGGAATTAAAGAATTGTATAAATTAAGGAAAATACTTAAAGGGGTTAGTTATGATTTATGCTTAATAAATGTATCTCTTCTGTTCTGGCCGATTTTCTATAATAAAATAACACGTAAAAAAAGTATAATATTTATTAGAGAAAATATCCAAAATATTACTTTACGGAAATATTATCAAAAAATTATAAGCAAACTAGGAAACTATTATTATTGTGTCTCTGAACATATTAAACACGAATTTATCCAGAATACTTCTAAATTAAATATTCAAGTATTATATTCTTCCATAGAGCAAGATGCTGGATCAACCATAACTGATTTAGAAATTTTAAAAAAAGAAGTAGGTGATTATTTGTTAAATATTTTAATTGATGACAAGTATTTTAAAGTACTGCATAACGCTTCATTTTACAAATTGAAAAATCAATTATTAATTTTAAAAGCATTAAAAATACTTGTCGAAAAGGATAATAAAATTAATTATAGAGTACTATTCCTTGGACAATATTTTGAAAATGATGCTTATTATTTAGATATATTGTCGTTTATTAATAACAATAATCTATCTGATAAATGTTATTTCCTAGGTGTTCATAATAAAAATACTGTATATGATATTTATAAATATTCAAACGCAGTAGTATTAACCTCCTTTTCTGAAGGATTACCTTTGGTTATGGTTGAAGCACTTAAACTAGGCGTTCCTTTTATTTCTACTAATATTCCTGGAGTTTCAGAAGTTATTAGCAATAATGAAAATGGTTTATTAGTTGATTTTAGTGAGTATTCTTTAGCGAGAGCTATTTCTAATTTATCTCATGACGAACTTTTAAGGAAAAAAATATCCAAAAATGGGAAAAAATTATTTTTAGATAAATTTAATCTCGAGAAAAATTTGAAAATTATTGACAATAATATTAAAGAATTATTAAATTAATATTTCTTTTCAGTTTATTAATATTTAATCTCATGAAAAAAGCACTAATCACAGGCATTACAGGACAGGATGGTTCTTATCTAACTGAATTATTGTTAGGTAAGGGATATGAAGTCCATGGTATCTTAAGACCCGCTTCTATATTCACTACTGATAGAATTGACCATTTGTATAATAACCCAGAAATTAAGGATAAGAAATTATTCCTTCATTGGGGTGATATGACCGATTCAAGTAATCTTAACAGGATACTTGATAAGGTTCACCCGGATGAAATATATAACCTTGCCGCTCAAAGTCATGTTAAGGTATCTTTTGATATTCCTGAATATACTGCTGAAGTTGATGCTGTGGGAACTTTAAGATTCCTTGACGCTATCAAAGAACTTAAGCTTAAAACAAGATTTTACCAGGCTTCAACCAGTGAGTTATATGGTAAAGTTTCCGAAATTCCGCAGAGTGAAAAAACTCCGTTTTATCCTCGGAGTCCGTATGCTGCTGCAAAACTATATGCGTATTGGGTAACAGTAAATTACCGTGAAGCTTATGATCTGTTTGCCTGCAATGGTATTTTGTTTAACCATGAATCACCAAGAAGAGGTAAAACATTCGTTACACGTAAGATAACACAGGCTGCTGCAAAAATTAAACTGGGTTTACTTGACACATTATATCTTGGTAATTTAGATGCAAAACGTGATTGGGGTTATGCACCTGAATATGTTGAATCAATGTGGTTAATTTTACAGCAGGATAAACCGGATGACTTTGTTATCGCAACCGGTGAAACACATACTGTCAGGGAGTTTTGTGAACATTCATTTGGTGAATTAGGCATGAGATTGAAATGGGAAGGTAAAGAGGAAAATGAAATCGGTATTTGTAATGAAACAGGTAAAACTGTTGTTAAAGTTGATGAAAAATATTATCGTCCTACTGAGGTAGAAATACTGATAGGAGATCCATCAAAAGCAGAAAGAATATTAGGATGGAAACCTAAAATTAAATTTGAAGAATTAGTTAAAATTATGGTTAGGGCTGATTATGATTCCATTATGAAAGGCAATGAATAATGAATTTGGAATCAAAAATCTATATTGCCGGTCATAAAGGCTTGGTTGGTTCTGCAATTCATCGAAAATTAATATCTGAAGGATATAATAATATCCTAACTGCTCCAATAAATGAACTCAATCTAATTAATCAGGCTGATACGTTAAAGTATTTTGAACAGAATAAACCGGAATATGTTTTTCTTGCAGCCGCAAAAGTAGGTGGAATTCTTGCCAATAATACTTATCCCGCCCAGTTTATTTATGATAACGTTATGATTGAATCAAATATCATTCATTCTTCATATTTAACAGGAGTTAGGAAATTGCTTTTCCTCGGCAGCTCATGTATTTATCCAAAATTTACTGAACAGCCAATGAAAGAGGGTTCCCTGCTAACAGGTGAACTTGAACCTACCAATGAACCATATGCTATCGCTAAAATTTTAGGTATTAAAATGTGCCAGTCATATCATAGGGAATATGGTGTAAATTATATTTCTGCTATGCCAACTAATCTGTATGGAATAAATGATAACTTTGACCTGAATAACTCACATGTCTTACCTGCTTTAATTAGAAAATTTCATGAAGCAAAAGCCAATGGTGATACATCAGTAACTCTTTGGGGCACAGGTTCGCCTTACAGGGAATTCTTGTATGTGGATGAATTAGCTGATGCATGTATCTTCCTTATGGAAAATTATGATTCACCTGAGATAATAAATATTGGAGTTGGTTCGGATATTGCTATTAAAGAACTTGCTGAATTGGTAAGAAAAATAGTAGAATATGATGGTGAGATATTTTGGGATAAAACTAAGCCGGATGGAACTCCCAGAAAGTTAATGGATGTTACAAAGATAAATTCTCTTGGTTGGAAAAGCACACTTTCTCTTGAAGAAGGTGTTAAACTGACATATCAGTGGTTCAAGTCTCAGTCTGCAATTTCAAAATAAAACAATCATAAATGACACTTAGTATAATTATTGTTAATTATAATGTTTATGATGATTTAATAAACTGTTTAAATAGTATCAATAAAAATATCTGTGATGTAGAATACAAGATTATCGTTGTTGATAATAATTCTACAAATAGGGATATAGATAAAATTACATTTGATTACCCTGACGTAATTTATATTAAACTTCCTGAAAATCTTGGTTTTGCAAAAGCTAACAATTTAGCTGTATCGAGATCGAACTCTGAATTTATTCTTTTTCTAAATCCTGATACTATTTTAATAAACAATTTTGTCCTGAAAATGGTTGAATATTTGAAAAATAATATCAATGCCGGTGCATGTGCGCCTATGCTTCTAAACGAAGATTTCTCATATCAATCTTCAACCGGTCCTAAAATGGGTCTAAAATATGATTTCCTGGAAGCATTTCATCTTATTAATTTTTCACGAAAATTTCAAAAAAATAATTATATTAAGAATATAGATAATATATTTGAAATAGGCTGGATGAGTGCAGCTTGTATGGTAATTAAGAGGGAAGTATTTAATAAGGTGAATGGGTTTTCTGAGCCTTACTTTTTAAATTATGAAGATATTGATATTTGTTATAAACTGAATAAATTAGGATTAAAGAATTATTATTTCCCTGAGTATAAATGTGTCCACCTTGATCACAAAAGCTTTGGTATAGATTATGAATTATTAGTCTATAGCAGGTATCTTAGCCGTTTGGAATTTGCAAAAATGAACTATAATTATTTTCAAAGAATAATCTTCAGAACTTTGCATATTATTGGCTTAATTACCAGGATTGTAATGGTACATCTTCTTTACTCAGGGATTGAAAGAGCTTCAAGAAGGTCAGGATATGTTAAATCCATTAAGAGATATCTATGTTCAAAGTAACTAGACATATCCGAAAAATGTCATTCATTTTTTCACTGATTTTAAAGTTTATTTAAAGCATTTTCAGTAAAATTATGGATTTAAGCATTATAATAGTCAATTTTAACGTTTATAACGATGTTTTAAAATGTATAGAAAGCATTAAAAACACTGTTAGTAAAATTTCATTTGAAATAATTGTTGTAGATAATAATTCAACTGAAAGAGATATTGAACAAATAAAAACTATTTATTCTGATGTAACCCTTATCCTGAATAAAGGTAATCATGGTTTTGGGTATGCTAATAATATCGGGATGTCGAAATCGACCGGGAAATATATATTATTAGTCAACCCTGATATTATATTTAATGATAATTCAATAGAAGTACTTTATGAATTTTTATTATTAAACGATCAGGCTGGAGTTGTAGGACCTGTTCAGGTAAAACCAAACCAAGGTAGAGAATATTATTACACTTTTTTTCCAAGTATTTATTCAAGAATAATGCAGGAATTCAGGTTATACATGACAGCCCCTATTATGAAAAGGCGTATTTTTGATTTTTTAGATTCAAATATCAGTAAAGGTACTCCATTTGAAGTTGATTGGATACTAGGGTCATGTATGATGTTTAGAAATGATATTTATAAAATATTTAATGGATTTGATGAATCATTATTTTTATATGAAGAAGAAACTGAATTACAATATAGAATAAAATCAACTGGTTGGAAAATCTATATGCATCCCGGTGCAAATGTTATACATAATCATCACAGTTCAGCAAGTAAATTAGGAATTATATTTATAAATTATCATGAATTTAGAAGCAGAATAATTTTTGACCGAAAACGATTTAAGGGTATTAGTATGTTCCTTAGATGGTGTTCAATTAACTTAGCATTAATATTAAGAGTATTGTATTTCTTCCCGAAATCTATTTATTCAGATGATTCTAAAAGAAAACTTCATGTGAATATTGATCTTTTGAAATTCAATAATTCAGGGAAGTTAAATATCCTGAACGATAAGTATGATTTTAAGCAAAAATTATATTTATTCAGTTGAAGGTTTTATTGCATTTTTAGATTCTATCAATTTTATAATAAGTAAAGTTTTGTAAACTCCTTGAATTAATGAAAGTATTATACGATTTCGAAATATTTACCAAGCAGAGTTTTGGGGGTGTATCCAGATATTTTTATGAAATTTTATCTGGACTTGCAAAACAGAATAATCTAGATTTAAGTATATTCCTTGGAATAAATTGTTCAGGATACAAATTTGATGTTTTGAGTGATAAAATTAGTATTACCCAAAAAAGAATTAATTATCCCAAAAACCTGCATTTATTTTTTTATTATTTTAATAAATTATGGTTCAATAAAACAATTAAGAGCAATAATTATGATATTTTGCATAAAACATACTATTCTGATGTTGGGCAGATGGGTAATTATAAAATTGTATCTACTATACATGATATGACCCATGAATTATTCCCGCGCTATTTTTCCAGGAATGATGGTACATCTCAGTTAAAGCTAAAATGCGCAAAAGAGTCTGATGCAGTAATATGTGTTTCATCAACTACAAAGAATGATTTGGTGAATATATTTAACATTGATCCCGATAAAATAAAAGTTATATACCATGGTATTACAATCAAAAATAATAATTCAACTGTTAGAACAATAGAAAAACCTTATTTATTATATGTTGGTCAAAGATGGGGATATAAGAATTTCAATACTTTGTTAAGTGCTTACTCTCAAGATATTAATTTGAATAAGAATTTTTTACTGGTCTGCTTTGGAGGCGGCAAATTTAATTTATCTGAAAAATTGTTTATTAAAAAAAATACATTAGAAGACAAAGTAATCCACTTATCGGGAAATGATGATCTTTTGGTAAGTTTGTATAAATTTGCTGATTTATTTGTCTATACATCATATTATGAAGGTTTCGGATTTCCGCCACTGGAAGCAATGGAATGTGAATGTCCTGTACTTACAAGCCCGGGAGGCTCTGTAAAGGAGGTACTTGGAGATTCTGCATTTTATTTTGATCCTGCAAGTGCTGAAGATATGTATGTGAAAATGAATACTCTTATTAATGATAAAGAACTACAGAAAAAGCTGATATTAAGTGGTAAAGAAAGAGTAAAACAGTTTACATGGAAAAAAAGTGTTTTAGAGCATTTTAAATTTTATAATGAAATTTTAAAAAATTAAATATGAAAATATTATTTTTTATTCTCGATATATTTTTACTGCCTGTAATGTATATAATTTCTTTTTTGTTCTATTTTGTCAGAGTTACCGGAGAAAAAAGACTGGTTTTATGCAATAAGCTTTTACTCATTAGGGGTATATTGCCTACCAGGACTTATTTTGAAGAATCAATGAAATAAATTTTGTTTAATATTGAATAAAATAAAATTAATTGTAAAAAAGGTTCTTAATATTCTGTTTGGTAATAAGTTACTTAAAAATAAGCTCCCTGAAAGTAAGAATGTTAAAAGAATATTAATTATTTCTTTATACTTTACCGGTGATCTTCTTTTCCATACAGCCGTTCTGGAGGTTCTTAAAAGAATTTATCCAAATGCATTAATTGATATGTGGGTAAAATCACACTCTAAAGGTAGCATAGTCTCCAATCCTTTAGTTTATGAAATTATAACTTATGATAATATCAAAACAGCAGGCTACAGAGATAAAACAAGACTGGATTTAAAAGGCAAAAATAAGTTACACTCAAAATTAAAAAAAAATAGTTATGATATTATCCTTGATGTAACAGGAAAGTATTCTACAGCACTTTTAACATTATTAGCTAAGCCAAAATACTCTATTGGAATTAATTATAATTTTTTTGGTTTCTGTTATGATAAGTTTATCCCTCTGAATACGGCTACAACACCCGGACATTTAATCGATAAATACCTTTCAATAATTAAATCAGGGCTTAAAATAAATGATGAAAAATGGGAGAAACTAAGAGGAGATATTTTTACTAAACCTTATCTCTATGTTAGTGAAAAAGATAAATTATTTATCAATGAATTATTGATGAAAATGTTTGATAAAGCTGATGTCGGATATGTAGTTTTACATTTAACTTCTGGATGGAGCGCTAAAGAGCTCCCTGCAAAGACTTTTGCTGAAGTTATTAAATATTTAAGGCTAAAAAATATTTATTATTTAATTGTGGGTGATAATAATGACCAGAACAAAGTTATTGAAGTAACAAATTTCATTAATAATCCAGATTTAAAACCTGAAAAGTATTTCGTAAAATTATCACTTCTTCAATCTGCTGAGCTAATTGGCAGAGCTAAGTTATTTATAGGGAGTGATTCTGCTCCTTTACATATGGCAGGTGCTTTTAAAACTCCGTCAATCGGATTATTCGGTCCAACAAATCCTGGCTTTTCAAATCCAATTGGTTCGAATCATCGGGTTATATATCATAAATTAAATTGTTCTGCATCAGATGACAGGCAATATTGTACACGAAACGGTGGGTTTACTTGTCCATATTTTGAATGTATGGATACTGTATCTTCAACAGAAATTATTTCTTTAATTAATGAATTGTTTATTTTGAATAGGTTAATTAAATGAAAAAGATTAATCTATTATTAGTTGTTTGTAACAATGTCTTAAACGGAACGGAAAGATATGTTGTAGATCTTGCTAAAAATCTTAACAAAGATGAATTTAATGTATATGTTGCAGTTCCGTTATACGGACCCCTTTCAGAAATTTTAAAAGAAAATAATATCAACGAAATAATATACGATAATGGTAAAGTAAATTATTATTCATTTAAAGGATTAAAAAGACTTTACCAAATTATGAAAGAGTTTAAGATAGATATTGTTCATGCAAACGCTAAATTCCAACCATGCACAGTAGGTAAATTAGCAGGTGTAAAATTAAACATTGAAACAAGACACGGTATATTTTATTCTGCCAATCAGCTAGAAAAACTACCAATTATCAGAAAATTATATGAATACTCTAAGCAATTATTTGTTGATGATTTTATCGCAATTTCTGATAATGATAAAAATAGACTGATTAAATATTTCAGAATCAGATCAAAGAAAATAACAGTTTTATATCTCGGTGTTGATATAGAAGAAATCGCGAAAAATTGTAACTCTGTATTTAATTATAGAGAAGTTAATAAGGAAAGTAATTTTATAATTGGACATGTTGGTAGATTTACATTCCAAAAAGCGCAGGAGTATCTGCTCGTGGCTTTTAAAAGAATTTCAGAGAAATATCCTCGTGCTAAGCTTGTAATTGTTGGCAACGGTGAAAACAAAGAAAATATTGTTCGGTTTATAAATGAAAATAACCTTCATGATAAAGTAATAATAAAAGAATATATAAAGAAAATTTATTCAGAAATATCTGCTTTTGATGCGCACATTCTTACTTCACGATATGAAGGAACTCCTTATGTTAATTTCGAGGCAATGGCTTTAGGGGTACCTGTTATTACTTCGGATACAGGTGGCATATCTAATATTCTTACAAATGGTTTTGATTCATTAATTACCAGAGTTGGAAATACAAATGATACATTTAGTGCAATTGAATCTCTGATCTTGAATGAGAGTTTAAGAAAAAAGCTGATTTTAAATGCTTTTGATACTGTAAAAAAATATTCTGTCCAAAAAATGGCAGAAAATATATCTAAGTACTACCATTATATGTTGAAATATTAGTGCCTTTGTGAATCCAAATATTCTTGAAAATGCTTGTTTTAGGCTGTTTTAGTACTAAATAATAGAATTGTATTAGAGTATAGATAATCTAATATTTGTTGATTATCTATGTCAAATAAAAAGCAGTTTGCTCTACGTATTGTAAGTCAGCTATTTTATCCTGAAATGGTTAGTTCGGGACAGGCTTTGACAGAATTAGCTGAAGAATTAACTTCTTATGGTTTAAAAATCAAAGTAATAGCTGCTCAACCAACTATACTTGAAAACAGCAAAGTTGTTGCAAAGAGAATTGATTATAAAGGCATCCATATTGTAAGAACGTGGTCAACTAGGTTTCCAAAATTATCATTTATTGGAAAATTTATTAATCTGATCACTTTTTTTATTACAGCTTCATTCGATATACTGATAAACGATAGAAAAGTTCCGCTTTTATTAGTAACTAATCCACCTTATATGTCTATGATAGGATGGTTAAATAATGTTTTATATGGTACAAAATATGGTGTTCTTTTATTTGATATTATGCCTGAACAGGCTGAATTACTTAATATAGTTAAGCCCGGAGGATTTATTGCCAAGCTTTGGAGAAAAATAAATAAATTGTGTTATATAAGAGCCTCTTATGCTGTTGTACTTAGTAAAGATATGTTTGAAGGAGCAATTAGCAATGCTGATCTGGTTGGCACAAAATACGAAAAAGATTGTCGGTCAAAAACAAAGATTATTCATGTTTGGACTGATGACAGGGTTATTAAACCCAAAAGTAAATCAGAATCTGTATTTGCAAAAAATTTAAATATAACTGATAAACTAGTTATACAATATTCAGGAAATCATGGCAGATTTCATGATATTGAATCAATTTTAGAAATAGCACATACATTATCCAGAGAAACCAGAATTATGTTCCAATTCATTGGTGAAGGTTATAAAAAGAAAAATGTTATTAATTTCAAGAATGAAAAAAACCTGGAAAATATTTATATAAATACATATGTTCCTAAATATCAATTACAGGATTCACTTGCAATGGCTGATATTGGTATTATTGCTCAACTTCCTATGCAGGAAAGAGTTTGCTACCCTTCCAAGCTTTTAGGAATAATGTCATCGGGGAGACCTGTTCTCGCTATTTGTTCACCCACAAGTGATATGGCAAAAATGATTGTTGATAATGATATTGGCTTTGTTATTGAAAATAGAGATATTGAATCAGCCGTTAATGTTTTAACAAGTTGTTTACAGAATCCGGATATGTTGTTAAAAAAAGGTGAAAATGCATTTAATTATCTGAATAAGAATTTTACGCTAAAATCAGCAGCAGAAATGTATTTCTTATTGATAAATAAATTCAAATAGAGAATTTATTTTTCATTGAACCTAAATAATTGTGTTATAATTGTCCAAAAGATCCGAAAAAATATTATTATTCATTTCAGATTTTTTTACCATAAATTCTGCTTGGATCTTTTATTATTTATTTAGGGTCGAGTCAGGTTGGATACCTAGTACTACTCAAACATTATTTATTATTCCGCTTTTTGCGGTTTATTTCTATTGGGTAATTGTTTTTTCATTTGCAGGTCTATACCAGCACTGGTTTGTAAGATCTAGGTTTGATGAATTTGCTTCAGTATTGAAAACTGTTTCTTTGGGTTGTTTTATTTTGTTCTTTCTAATATTTCTGGATGATGCAATGAGTGATTCTAAAGTTATTTCCAGATTTCTAATTCTTATTTATTGGGGATTATTGATTATAACCGTAAGTACTGGAAGAGTTCTTATTAGAAGCTTTCAGATGACAATGCTGCAGAAAGGCATAGGACTTAGAAATTCGATTATCGTCGGAACCGGAAAAAGAGGTTTGGAACTTGAAACTCTTTTAAACAAATTCCCACAACTTGGGTATAAATTCAATGGTTATGTTTCAATATCCAATACAGTTATAATCAATAACTATCTTGGTAATATCGATTCTCTAAAAAAAATAATATCTGATATGAATATATCAGAAGTATTAATTGCTTTAGAGGAAAGAGATAAAGAAAAGCTTTTTGATATTATCCGTTCGTGTCAGGAAACAGAGGTAAATCTTAAAATTATGCCGGATACATATGAAATTGTAAGCGGATTAGCTAAAACGAATCAGCTTTATGGTGTTCCTTTTATTGAAGTAATGCCTGAAATTATGCCTTATAGCTCAAAATTATTTAAAAGAGTATTAGATGTTGCATTTTCTTCAATACTGTTGTTTATCTTATTGCCAATATTATTAATAATTATTATAATTATTAAATTAACTACTAAAGGTCCTGTATTTTATCTGCAGCAAAGAGTAGGAAAAAATTCAAAACTCTTTAATATGTATAAATTTCGTTCAATGGTTAAAGATGCAGAAGAATACGGACCCGAGTGGGCAGGTGAAAACGACCCGAGGATAACAGGAATAGGCAGGATTATCAGAAAGGTTTACTTAGATGAAATCCCTCAATTGTTTAATGTTCTTAAAAATGATATGAGTATAGTAGGTCCCAGGCCTGAAAGACCGTATTTTGTAGAGATATTAAGCAAAGAGATACCATATTATTACAAAAGACTAAGTGTTAAACCGGGTATTACAGGATGGGCTCAAATAAAACATAAATATGATTCTACACTTGATGATGTAAGAGAAAAGCTAAAGTTTGATTTTTATTATATAGAAAACATGTCTTTAAAACTGGATTTCAAAATAATGGTTAATACATTTTTAGTTATAATTTTTATGAAAGGTCACTAAAATAATAATGAGCATTAATAATATACATATGGTAGACACTAAGTCGCAATACCTTAAAATTAAAAATGAAATAGATACGGCAATACAGGAAGTTATAGATAGCACACAATTTATTCAAGGACCTGCTGTAAAAATGTTTGAAGCCAATGTAGAAAAATACCTTGGAGTTAAATATGCGATAGGGTGTGCTTCTGGAACAGATGCCTTGCAAATTGCAATGATGGCTATTAATATAAAACCTGGGGACGAGATCATTACAACACCATTTACTTTTGTTGCTACTACCGAAACAATTGCATTGCTGGGTGCTGTACCAATATATGTTGATATTGATCCTAAAACATTTAATATTAATGTAAATAAAATAGAAGATAAGATTACATCCAAAACGAAAGCTATTATACCTGTTCATTTATTTGGACAAGCATGTGATATGGATAAAATAATGGATCTTGCCTATAAGTATAATCTAAAAGTTATTGAAGATTCTGCACAGGCAATGGGAGCAAGATATAAGGATAAAATGTTATGTACTATTGGAGATATTGGATGTATTAGCTTTTATCCAAGTAAAAATCTTGGTGCTTTTGGTGATGCAGGGATGTTGGTTACAAACGATGATAAACTTGCTGAAAAAATAAGAATGATAATATCACATGGCTCTAAGAAAAAGTATTACCATGAGATACTTGGGGTTAATAGCAGGCTTGATTCAATACAGGCAGCTATTCTTAATGTTAAATTAAAATACTTGGATGAGTATTGCGATTCACGAAATAAAGCTGCTAATTTGTATAACGAAAAATATACCGGAATTTTGGATGTACCATATGTTATGCCTAACGTAAAACATATCTATCACCAGTATTCAATCAGGGTTAAGAACAGAGATAAAATGATGGAGTATTTGAAAGAAAACAATGTTCCATCAATGATTTATTATCCTGTGCCACTTCATTTGCAGGAGGCATATAAATATAATTATAAACCAGGTGATTATCCTGTTTCAGAAGAAATTTCAAAGGATATAATTTCACTACCTATGCATACTGAACTTGATGATGATCAAATTAATTATATTACTTCAAAGGTAATTGAATTTATTTCAAAATAGTAACTGAAAAATATCTTGAAAAAAGCATTAATCATTATACCAACATTCAATGAAGCTGAAAACATTGTAAATATTATCAATGAACTTGTTGCAATCAATTATGATGAAGTTTCAATAGATATACTGGTCGTAGATGATAACTCAACTGATGGTACAAGTACACTTGTAAAAAACTTAAATAACTATAGGGTACAAATTATTGATAGACCAGCAAAACTTGGGTTAGGAACAGCATATATCAGAGGATTTAAGTTTGCAATAGAAAATAACTATGATTATGTTTTTGAAATGGACGCAGATTTTTCTCATGATCCGAAAGCTATTCCTAAGTTTTTAGATAAGCTGAAGGAGTTTGATGTTGTAGTCGGTTCAAGATATATTGAAGGTATTGCTGTTGTTAATTGGCCTTTAAGCCGCTTAATGATTAGTATTGGTGCAAGTTATTATACCCGCTTGATAACATGTTTACCAATTAAAGATGTAACTGCTGGTTTTATGGCTTATAGGATTGCATCACTAAAACAAATCGATTTTGATAAGGTAAAATCAAATGGCTATTCTTTTCAGATCGAAATGAAATTCAGAATGTGGAAAAAAGGTTTTAAACTGGCTGAAATTCCTATTGTTTTTATTGATAGAAGAGCCGGTGTTTCTAAAATGTCCAGAAAAATTGTTTATGAAGCTATGTTCATGGTTTGGAAACTGAAAATTCAATCCATTTTTAATAAATTATAGAAAAACTGTATAATTGATAGATTTATCTGTAATAATAGTAAATTATAATGTTAAAGAACTTTTAGAACAGTGTATAAATTCTATTTTTACAGCTTCTGCAGATCTTAATGTAGAGATTATTGTAGTAGATAATAATTCATTTGATGGCAGTATAGCATATATGAAATCAAAATTCCCTTCTAATCCGCAATTAAAACTGATTGATAGTCCGGTTAACCTTGGATTTGCAAAAGCCAATAATCTTGGAGCAAAAGAAGCAAAGGGAGAGTACCTTCTTATACTGAATCCTGATACTATTTTACAGGAAGATACTTTGGATAAAACTTTAAAATTTTATAAAGAAAATAAAGGTATAGGAGCTTTAACCTGTAAACTTATTTTGCCAAACGGACAGCTTGATCTTGCCTGCCGCAGGAGTTTCCCTACGCCATTTGTAGCAGTTTACAGAATAATAGGTCTAAGCAGGTTGTTTCCCAAAAGTAAAACTTTTGGTAAATATAATCTCACTTATCTTGATGAGAACAATACATATGAAGTAGATGCTATTGTAGGCGCTTTTATGCTGATTAAAAAAGAGATATATGATACTGTGAAAGGTTTTGATGAAGATTATTTTATGTATGGCGAAGATTTAGACCTGTGCTACAGAATAAAAAAAGCAGGTTATAAAATATTCTATTACCCTGAAACATCAATTATCCATTACAAAGGTGAAAGCACAAAAAAAAGCAGCATTTCTTATGTAAATAATTTTTATGGAGCTATGCAGGTATTTGTTAAAAAGAACCTGAAGACAAGTTTCTGGCTTATGAATTTTCTCATAAGATTATCTATTATTTACCGTGCTGCTATATCATACATCACAAGATTCTTGAAAAATAATTATCCTTTGCTGCTCGATCTTATATTCATAGTAATCGGTATGATATTTGCTATTTACCAGAGATTTGATTTCTTCCCATTTGAAAAGTATACAGTTGTAATTTTTGTTTACACGGCAATATGGTTAATTACTCTTGCGCTCAGTGGTTCATATAATAAAACTGATAGGTTTTCGCTGGTAAAACCTCTTAATGGAATGTTGATAGGTTTTTTTGTTAATTCTTCGTTCACATATTTTTTTAATGAATATGCTTTTTCTAGGGCAGTTGTATTAAGGACTGTAGTAAATGCTTTCATCTTTATTGCTCTGTGGAGATTAGCTGCAAAGATCCTAAAGTATTCCAAAAGTAAAAGTATTTTTAAAACATCCAATACTTTGTTAATTGGTAAGAATGAAGAAACAGAAAACTTTATTGCTAAATTAAAGACACGGGTTGATAGTGAATATGACTTTATCGGTTATATCTCTCCAAATACTGAACATAAAGACGGTTATATCGGAAATTTAAATAATATTAAGGATATTGTCATTAACAGCAAGATCAAAAATATCATATTTGCAAAAAATGAGCTTAGCAATCAGGTAATAATTGAACTTATGTGGGCTTTAAGGAATTTTAACATAAGTTTTAAGATAATTACTGGGAATAGTGATTTAATCCTCGGTAAATCGACACTTGATAAAATTGATGATATTTATCTAATGCAGATTGAATATAATATCAATAAGAAATTCAATATATTTGTAAAACGATTGTTTGATATTTTATTCGGGATTTTCAGCTTTTTTACTGTTTATCCGCTTGTATTGATCTTTTCAAATATTAGTTCTTTTAACAGTAAAAATGAAAAGTTCTTTAAAAAGCTTAGACACATTCCACAAGTTATTTCAGGTAAATACAGCTTTGTAGGCAGAGCAACATGGGATACACCTGTTAAAGGAATGCAGTATCTTGGAAAAAACGGTTTAACCGGACTTGTTCAGATAAACCTGCACAGGAATTTAAGCTCTGATGAGATTGAATATTTTAATTTTTACTATGCTAAGAACCAGTCTGTTACACTGGATATAGAAATTCTGTTAAAGACATTATCGCTTTTCCTTTTTAGAAAGAATGTACCAAACATATGAACAAAAATGTACTAGAATTTGAAAAACCCATTATTGAGCTTGAAAATAAGATCGAAGAAATGCGCGTGCTTTCTGATAGTCTTGATATTTCCAATGAAATTGGCAAGCTTGAAAATAAAGTGAACGATCTTAGAACTTCTGTATATAAGAATTTAACTAGGTGGCAGATTGTACAAATAGCTCGCCATCCCGAGAGACCTTACAGTTTGGATTACATATACTTAATGACAGAGAAATTTATTGAAATGCACGGAGATAGGTCATTTGGTGATGATAAAGCCGTTGTAGGCGGATTTGCAACACTTGATGGCAAGCCTGTTATGATAATAGGACAACAAAAAGGCAGAGATACTAAATCAAATATTTATCGTAATTTTGGAATGATGAATCCTGAAGGTTATCGCAAAGCTTTAAGACTTATGAAGCTTGCCGAAAAATTTAATCGTCCTGTTATTACACTTATTGATACACCTGGTGCTAACCCAGGTATGGATGCTGAAGAACGAGGACAGGCAGAAGCTATTGCAAGGAACATTATGGAAATGAGCAGACTTAGAGTTCCAATTATCGTATGTATCATTGGTGAAGGTGCCTCAGGTGGAGCTTTTGGAATTGGTGTTGGAGATAGGGTGCTTATGCTTCAATACTGCTGGTATTCAGTTATTTCACCGGAATCATGTTCAAGTATTTTATTTAGAAGTTGGGATTATAAAGAACAAGCAGCTGAAGCATTGCAACTTACTGCTAATGATTTAGTTAAGCATAAAATTGTTGATCGCATTGTTACCGAGCCTGATGGCGGAGCTCACAGAAATCATAAACAAGCTGCTGAATATTTAAAAACTGCAATTCTTGATGAACTAAAACAGCTCGAAAAAAATGATCCCGCTAAATTCCTTGACCAGCGCACTAAAAAATACAGTGCTATGGGCTACTGGGAAGGTTAAATAATTTAATCCATTACTCTAAAATGACTACTGACATTGTTGATAAAAAAGCAAGGTTCCTTGTAAATGGCGGAAATCCTTTACAAGGCTCTATTCGTATAAGCGGAGCTAAAAATGCCGCATCAAAACTTATTATTGCATCGCTGCTCACCGATGAACCGGTACATATAACCAATTGCCCAATAAGTATTGGTGAGATAATTGTAACCAGAAAGATCATAGAGTCACTTGGCGCTAAGTTTAATAAATTTCAAGATAATGAAGTAATTGTTCAGACGAAGAAGATTCACGATATTTCTTTTTCTGCATCACTTGGACTCATTAACCGGATTGGTGTTCTTACTGCGGGTCCTTTACTATTAAGATCAGGTGAAGCAAAGATTCCAAAACCTGGTGGAGATCAAATTGGTTCTCGTCCTATTGATTTCCATCTTGATGCGCTGATAAAGCTTGGAACAACCATTAAAGAACATAAGGATTTTTACCTGCTTAAAGCAAAAAGACTTATTGGTACCGATATTACGCTTCCATTTCCTTCTGTAGGCGCAACGGAAAATATTATAATAACTGCATCTCTTGCTATAGGCAAAACCACTATCCATAATGCAGCAATTGAGCCTGAAATTATGGATCTAATTATGCTGCTTCAAAAAATGGGAGCAGTGATTGATGTCAGAACTAATCGCTCCATTATTATTACCGGAGTTGAAAAGTTACATGGTGCTGAACACAGCGTGATTCCTGATAGGCTTGAAGCAGCATCTTTTGCATGCGCTGCAATTGCATCTAAAGGAGATGTTACCATTTACGATGCCCGCCATGCTGATATGATTACATTCCTTAACACCATCAGGCTCATAGGGGCTGAATATGAGGTTTTAAAAGATGGTATAAGATTTTTCTACAAAGGTGAGTTAAAACCTATCAGCATTGAAACAGACGTTCACCCGGGCTTTATGACTGACTGGCAGCCCCCTATGACTATTCTGCTCACACAGGCAAACGGCATCTCAACACTTCACGAAACAGTATATGAAAACCGCTTTGGTTATATAAAAGAACTGAACAAAATGGGTGCAGCAATTGAGCTTACCAATGACTGCCTCGGACTTTCATGCCGATTTAACGGAACAAATTATTACCACAGTGCTGTGATTAAAGGCAAGACTCCACTTAAATCAGCCGAGATAAATGTGCCCGATATACGTGCAGGATTTTCATACCTCGTAGCGGCAATACTTGCAAAAGGTGAATCACTTGTGAACGGAATACATTACATCGATAGGGGATATGAAAAGATTGACCAGAAGATGAGAAAGCTTGGGGTTGATATTAAGAGGGTATAGTTTTCCAATTTCGAATTTATAACATTTTAACCAAGTTATAAATTATTTAAAAGACAAGAAGTAACTTTATATTTACATCGTCTTCATCCCTTTTTTCAATTCAAGTAGTTCTTTTTTAAGTATTTGCTGCTGGTTAAGCAAGTCCATATTAACTGCTGAATATTCGTTTGAGCTTTTGATCTTTGATTCAATATCATTGATTTGGTGATTAATGCTAAATATTCTTAATTGACTGAGAACCTGGTTAGCCTCTATTTTATAATTCTTATTCTTACTGTTATGTATTTCGTAATTTTCATCCAATAATGCCTTGCCAATAATATCCTTTGATTCATCATCATGAAATTCATTGAATAACTGTATGTGTGTAATCTTATAAGGTGAATCTAAATTCATCATAATATAATTCACAATTTTTTTAACAGTACCGTTTGGTATAATATCAATTTCAAGCTCATTCATTAACATATTTTTTGTGCTGGCATCTGAATCTATCAATAATCTTATCAATACAAGTTCAACAGCAGTAATTTTTGTTAGTTGATTTTTTTTCGTTTCAATGGTTTTTTCTGTGCTAATTTCACGGGTTAAACCTTTTGACCTTAGTTTTTGAACAGTATCAAGCTCTTTGCGGATAGTTATTTCATATATTCCAAATTTTTCTGAAATATCCTTGATATAAAAATCGCGTTTTATTGCGTCACGCATCTTTGCTATTAGTCCTATAATTTCTCTTACAAAATCAGTTTTACCTTCAGGTGTATCAAGTCTCCCTTCTTCATTGAATCTGTTAGCAATGTAATCAATAATTGAAAGCCTTTTGCTAAGCTGTCTTTGGAATCCTTCAAGCCCATTTTTCTTTATGAATGAATCAGGGTCATCACCGTAGGGTAGCGCAAGTACGCTTACGCTCAAATCGTTTTCTATTAATAGCTCAATTGCCCGGCGTGATGCGTTCTGTCCTGCAAGGTCGGCATCATACACAACTACAATCTCACGGGAATATCTTGAAAGTATCTTTGCATGTAGCTGTGTAAGCGAAGTACCACTGGATGCAACAACGTTCTCAATACCATTTTGGTATAATGAAATTAAATCCATATAACCTTCGACTAATATTGCAAATCCTTTTGATTTAATTGCAGCCTTGGCAAAGTTTAAGCCATAAAGAGTTTTGCTTTTGTTGTATATCTTTGTTTCAGGTGAGTTGATATACTTGGCTTCATCATTATTCTCATCATACATCCTCCTGCCGCCAAATGCTATAACCTTGCCTGATTCATTGAAGATTGGGAACATAAGTCTTCCCCGAAATCGGTCTCTAACTTCACCTGCGCTCAGCTCCAGCACTAAACCTGCATTTACCAGATCTTCAGTTGTGAAATCACTCTCAAAGGTTTTGTATAGACCATCTTTATCTCTTAAGGAATAACCAAGTCCGAATTTAGTTATAGTATCTTCTTTTAAACCGCGGCTGTTTAAATATTCTTTTGCATAAACTCCATTACGGCTCAAAAGATTATCATAATAATACCTGCCTGCTTTTGTGTTGATATCGTAGTAAATATCAACTTTATTTCTATCAGGATCATAAGGTTCATTTTCATATTCAATTGTAATATTAGCTTTCTCGGCAAGTAATTTTAGAGCGTCAAAGAATGTTACATTTTCAGTATCCATAATAAAGGTAAATATATTACCGCTTTTGCCGCATCCAAAGCAATGGTAAACTCCTTTTTCCTGAGAGACACTGAATGATGGTGTTTTTTCCTCATGGAAAGGACATCTGCCCATAAAATTTTTGCCGGCTTTCCTTAGTGGTGTGTATGCTGATATCACATCAACTATATCAAGTGATGAGGAAATTTCGTCTATTTTAGATTGTGGAATTTTCATAAATTCTGAACACAGTGAAGAATCTATTTTATAATTTGGAAATAGTTGTGATTGCTTTAAAAAATACTTTTTTTCAGATATAGTCCTTTGATACTTTTTCTGCTAAAGCATAGGAAGATAAGTTGCTCTGTTTGACAAATATTTGTGAAATTCGTGGTGTTTAATCATGAAATACTTCGCTAAGCTCAGGGTTACTTACACACCTGCTTAAATACCCTCATAAAATTACCACCAAGAATTTTGCGGATATCTTCTTCTTTGTAATTGCGCTCAACAAGTTTTTTGGTGATAATTGGGTAGCAGGTTGCATCATACAACTCATTTGCTGTAACAATACTTCCATCAAAATCAGAACCTAATCCAACATAATCAACCCCAACTAGTTTTACGATGTAATCTATATGGTCAATCAAAATATCAATCGAAGTTCCGCTATTTATTTTATTTGCTTCAATATACTCATATCTTTTTTCATTATATCCCACTAAGTCATCACCAAATTCATCTTCAAATTTTTTGCTGCCGTTTTTGTATTGGTTCTGAATGCTTTTGATTGTGGATGGATTTCCTGTTGGGTCAAGGAATTTATAGTAGAAATTCACACCTATAAAACCGCCTGATTTTGCAATAGCTTTTATCTGGTCATCGGTTAGATTTCTGTAATGTGGTGCAAGTGAATAACAGTTTGAATGTGAAGCAATAATGGGTGAATTACTTAATTCTACAACTTCCCAAAAAGCTGTTTCGCCCAGATGAGAAACATCAATCATCATTCCAAGCTCATTCATTCGTTTTACTACATTTTTACCAAAATCAGTTAAGCCGCCTTTTTTGCTTCGTTCATTTTCGTCCTTTGCTGATGTTCCTATGGCATTGCTTGTGTTCCATGTGAGTCCAAGATACCTCACGCCTCTGCTGTAAAGAGTTTCAAGGTTATCCATAGATCCTTCTAACATATTACCGCCTTCAGCACCCATAAGCCCGCTGAACTTGCCACTGCTCAATCCTTCAGTTAGCTCTTCATAATTTTTACATATCACAAATGTCTCAGGATTTTCCGCTTGATTTTCTTCAAGCTTATCTATTAGTTTCATAACATAGCTGAAATGGTTTGATTTATATCTTACAGGAACGTAGATTGAAAATACCTGGACATCCAGTCCGCCTTTTTTCCATTTAACTATATCGGATTGTGTCCCTGAATTATTTTTATTAAGGTCTGCACCTTCAAGGAATACCGGCATTAAAATATCGTTATGAGTATCAATCACAATTGCATCATAATGCAGTTTGAAAGCATCTTTTTCTAAATCCGGAAATTTGTTTGTATTGTTCATTGTGGAATCCTGCTGAACTGAGGTTATATTTTTATATTTTGTACTATCTGTCATTTGCTTATTTTCACCACTGCCTGTACCATTCTTGTTGCTTGAACCATCTTTATTGCTTGTTTTTGATGAAAAACAAGCGAAATTGCAAAGAAACATGGCTGAAAGAATTGCCAGAATTATTGGTTTCATATTAAATTACAGTTTATATTTAGTATGTTCGTTTATACTTTTTAGTATGTAGAAAATATTCTATATTTATCATATAAATTACAAAAAAATCACTAAAAATACTAAATTAAACATAGAGCCAAAGCGTATTTTACTTATAAGAACCGATAGGATTGGTGATGTTTTACTCACCCTACCAATGATTGACGCTTTAAAAAGTAAGTTTCCCGATGTTAAAATTGATATATTAGTACAAAGCAGAATCTATGAACTTGTTTGCGATTATCCAAATATAAATAAAGTTCACTCCATAGAAAAGGTAACTTCTATGACTGTAAAGAATATTTGTAAAAAAGGTAATTATGATGTAGGGATAGCAGTTTTTCCAACTCTCAACGTAGCATTAGGTATGTTTTTAGGGGGTGTAAAATATCGTATTGGGATAGCTTACAGGTGGTATTCTTTTTTATTCAATTTAAAACACTATCAGCATAGAAAGGACTCGATTAAACATGAAAGTTCTTATAATATGGATTTATTGAGAGAGCTTAATATCGTTTATGATAAAGAGATAACTATCAATCTCCAAATTAAAAAAGAGCATTTATTAAGTGCAATGTGTAAACTAAAGGATATTGGAGTAAAAATTGATGAGAGATATATTGTAGTTCACATACCATCATTAGGTTCTGCTAAAGTTTGGAAAGATGAGAACTTTAAAATATTGTTAAATATGATGCTTAATAATGTAAATAATTGTTATCAGCTCATTTTAACAGGAACAAAAGAGGATAAAGATCAAGTTAAACAGATAGCAGAAAGTTTGCCAGAAAATAACAGAGTTTTTTACGTTTTTAACTTAAATTTAAAGGAGTTAGCTGCAGTTTTAAATAAAGCTACACTTTTCATTGGCAATTCATCAGGTCCAATACATATTGCTGCAGCAGTTGGTGTATTTGTTGTAGGTTTATACTCTCCAGTGAAAGTCGAAAGTCCTCTTAGGTGGGGTCCATTGACAGATAAAAAGATGATGTTTGCTCCAAAATATGACGATGATTCAAGGGATGTAATGAACGATATCAAACCAGAAGATGTTTATAATTTTATAAATAACTTTTTAAAAAAATAGATAATATATGAAATCAATTCTAACAATAATTATATTTTTTCTTATTGTTTTTACAACAATAAGCCAGGAATTTAAAGAAGTAAAAACAGCGCAGGATGTTGTGGATAATTTTATTCTAGCATCAGGTGGAACGAAACTGCTTAGTTCTGTTGAATCAATCAGTATGAAAGGTAAAATGGGCGATGGAGAACAAGCAGGAACAATTGATATTTATTTCAGTAAAAAATATGTTTATTTGAATTTAGTTACTCAGCAATTTTCGATGAAACAGGCAGTAGATATTGAAAAGAAAAAAGGTTGGACTAAATTTGGAACTATGATAAAAGACCTAAATGAAGAAGATATAGCAAGAAGTAAAAAAAACATTGAGGGTGCTCTATGGAGCAATTATCTTGACCCAAAAACAAACGGTATTACTTTTGAGCTGCTTCAGAATGAAATAGTTGATAGTAATGATACGTATGTTGTTGATTTAATGAGAGAAGGTGCTTCGGTTTCTACTTCATATTTTGATGCTAAGACATTTTACAAAGTTAAGGAAGTTAAAGGCAGTATGACAAATGAATTTTCAGACTTTAAACAAGTAGGCTCAACTGGTATTATTATGCCTTTTAAGAATAAAGCCCTAACAGGTGAAGTTACTATAAATGAAATAAAATTTAACTCAAAGTTCGATAAAAAACTGCTCAAGAAGCCTAAAGAAGAAAAAGATGATTCAAAACAGGATGATAAATAATAAGCTCAATAAGAATTTTAATAAAGAATTTGGAATAACATAATTAATATGAAATATTTAAAATTAGTAATATTTTTAATAGTTTTATCAGCTACAACGTTCTCACAGTTCAGAACACATGTCAATAACGCATTTACATATGGTGAAAGACTATCATTTGAGGTAAGTTATGGCTTTATAACTGCTGCCGAAGCTTTTATGACTATATCTCCATCGCCTTTTATGTATAATAATCGTGAAACTTACGAGGTTAATTTTGATGTCAATTCTCGTTCAAGTTTTGATGTGATTTATAAAGTAAGAGATAACTACAAAACTTTTATTGATGCAGAGGGAATTTTCCCTTGGAGATTTGAGCAGCATATCAGGGAAAATAATTTTAAACATGATTTTGAAGCTACATTTATTCAGGAAAGCCTTAAAGTATATACAAAAGTTAATTATGTAGAAGATAAATCTTATTTTTCAAAGTATGAATATGTGCAGGACCTTATTTCATCATTATATTATGCAAGAACACTTGACTGGAAAAGCAAAAACAAAGGTGATGTTGTTACTATAAATTATTTTTATAAGGATAATTTCTATCCTTTGGATATCAAATTCGAAGGCAGAGAAACAGTTGAAGTCGCTGCCGGTGAGTTTAAGACATTTATACTCCATCCAATGCTTAAGGAAGGATTTACAAATAAGACTTCTGATATATTTATTTATTTATCTGATGATGAAAGAAAGATTCCCGTAAAAGTGAAGATGAAAATAGTTATTGGAGCTTTGGTTGCTGAGTTAACACAATATACCGGATTGAATGGTCCTTTGGATTCTAAAATTGGGGATTAAAAATTACAAAAATTGAAATTTAAGGAATTATTGTTAATTTTAGAAAAAGACGGTTGGTTTCTTGTTAGACAAAACGGCAGCCACCAACAATTTCATCATTCGGTCAAAAAAGGAACGGGTACAGTTGCTGGTAAACCTAATAAAGATGTTCCGGTTGGTACATTGAATAATATTTTCAAACAAGCTAAATTGAAATAATATGAATACTTAATAATAATAGAACAATCCAAAGATGGATATGGAGCTTACGCACCTGATTTTGAGGGCGTAGGAGTAGTAGGGGATACAAAAGAAGAAGTACTGGAGTTAATAAAAGAAGCTATTGCTATTCATATTGAAGATCTAAAAGAGAGTGGTGAAGAAATACCATCACCTCACAATGAAGCTGAATTAGTTTTAATATAATTATTAAATGTTACTAATATTAGACTTCAATAGTATAATATTTTCTACCCGAATTATTTTATTTTTATAGTGTAAGTGTTATTTTCAAATGATCAGACTACAAAAGTCTGAACTTTCTACGAAGATGAATTTTGTTTTAAGATTTTCAGATATTTTTTCCAAAGGATAAGACTTTTGTAGTCTGTTTCGTAAAATATGGAAATGGAAGCATTACAGCTTCCATTTTACATTCATAAAAGTAAGTGATATTATGAATGAAATACAACTTTCAAAAGGTCAGAAAAAAGTTACAGATCTTGTTTTATCGGGTTTTTTAAACTGAGAATAGTTGATATAACTATATAATGGATCCGAAACAACTGTGTAACCATCAATCACCATTTTGAATCTTACTTCCGTTAGAAAATTACCTGTGTATCTGTATCCTGTTGTAGAAATGTAATGATTAGCTGGAATTGTTTTTGTAGAATAACTGTGGAAACAAGAACTCATAACCCAATACTCTATTGGCATCCAATTGCCACTGGAGTCTTTGGCTTCCTGGATTACCTGTAAAGTCATATCCTGAGTATTTATCTTTATTGCTGAATCAGATAAATTGATCAGGTAAATTAAAATCCTCTTTGATTTATCATGATCAATAACCGGACCGGTATAACTGCAATCGGGACAATTCTGTTTGATCCAGATATCACCTTCGCTCACAAAATTTAGAGGAACAGAATCAACAAAGCTTACTAATTTCACTTCTTTGATATTTGTATCAGTAAATTGGGTTATTATGTAAACGGGTGAATATCTGTAATCACCCTGAACCATGGATTTTGTGTTTATTGTATTTCCGGATTTATTATCGGAATTGCTGTTTTGGGAATACAGCAGGTAAAAATTAAATTGAAGGACTAATAAAAGAGTAAATAAGTATTTCATATACAAATATAATAAGAATTTGTAATTTTAAAACTTCCAATTTACGTTTAAGCCACTCCGTTTACCATCCATCCAGGGTGAGATAAAAAATCGTTTATGAGCGTATCCCCTGAATATAAAATTACCAAATTTAGCACTTACAGCAAAAGCGCCCGTAAAGAAACTCAATACAGCACTATAAATTGCGTCATTATTTTATTTATCTTCAAAAACAACTGATTTTTTTGAATAATAACTATATAAGTGATTTTTCTTAAGTGAAAAAATATTATATTTGATGTAAATTCTAAATATATGAAATCCGGAAAATGCATTATTATCTTTTTATTATTTTTTAGCTTTTATCAAAACATAATAAGTCAATCAAACCGTAAAATGTACGGTATAACAATTGATGGAATTAATAATTTAAACAATATTGTAACTTCTATCAGTAATCACCGTTACAGAATAACTACAAGAATAGTATTTGATGAATGGGTATCACCAAGCTATTATATTAATGCAGTTTATAAGCTTGATAATGTTACTGTAATTATGGGTGAGCTGCTTGATAGCTATTACGTTAAAGATTATTCCATCGCTCAATATAAATCAAGAACAGATGAGTATATGAATACACTTGGCTCTAAAGTTGATATATGGGAAATAGGCAATGAAGTAAACGGTGAGTGGCTTGGACCTACTGATTCTGTTATTGCTAAGATCAAATACGCATTTCAGAAATCAAAAGATTTACAATATCGTTCAGCACTAACACTTTATTATAATAAGGATTGTTGGGAGCTTCCACAGAATGAAATGTTCCGCTGGGTTAATCAAAACCTGAGCCTTGAAATGAGAAACGGACTGGATTACCTGCTTGTATCTTATTATGAAGATGACTGTAACAATTATCAGCCAAATTGGCAAAAGGTTTTTGATAGCCTGCATGTATTATTTCCTAATTCTAAGCTTGGGATTGGTGAGTGCGGTACTACAATTACAAGCAGGAAAGAGGAATATATAAACCGTTATTATAAAATGCATATTACAACACCTAATTATATTGGTGGTTATTTCTGGTGGTATTACAGGCAGGATTGTGTGCCGTGGACAACTAAACCGCTATGGGGTGTTATTGAATATGCCATAAGAGCTTCAATGTTACTGGATGTACCGTTTATTAAAGATGGAGACGGATATTGAAATCAATTACGAATTTGGAATAATAATATTTTTGAGGAGCGTTAGCGAACTACGAAGTAGTCAGGCTTTGCAATCTCATCAATTTAAACGAGTTCTTATAAGATTATATATAAGAGTTTGAATTATTTAACTACTCAAGTTGACCGTTTAATGTCTGAAAAAACCAGATTTTCAATTTATGAATAAACCCCGACATTTAGAGGCTGTCTCAAAAGTACTTTGTCATTCCTGCGAAAGCAGGAATCTTGAGTAAATTAAACAACAGATACTTTCTTCCTTAACTTCAGTTACGGCAGGAAGGAACTTCGTACAGGATAACTTAAACCAACTCTGAATAATGTTCCCTTATCTCATTCAACTTCTCTATAACAGGTTCCATTTCCTTAATAGCCATTAACTGCATCCTGAATTGTGATATATTCGGTAAACCTTTTAAGTAACCTGAATAGAACTTCCTGATCTCCAAAACTCCGTAAGTTTCTCCCTTTGATTCGCAATTCAACTTCAAATGTTGAATACATATTTCTATCTTTTCATCAATTGTTGGCTCAGTATATTTACCGGTTGCAATATATTCCTTTGCTTGTTTAAATAACCACTGGTTATGTATTGCGCCTTGACCTATCATAACTGCATCTGCAGCATACTCATCAAAAGCAAATTTAACATCTTCTGGTGTCTTAATATTACCATTTAAAATTACTGGAATCTTCACACCTGCATCTTTTATTCGTTTGATCCAGCTCCAGTCAGCATTACCTTTATTGCCTTGGTTTCGCAGCCTGCAATGAACTGTCAATGCTTTAATGCCTATTTCTTCCATCATCTTTGCAACTTCAACTATCACAATTGATTGCTCATCCCATCCCAAACGCGTTTTAAGTGTTACTGGAAGCGTTGTATTAGCCATAACTGCCTCTGCTATCCTTCTCATCTTGGGCAGGTCTCTAAGCAGCCCGGCTCCCGCACCACGCAGGGCGACATCCTTAACCCAGCATCCGCAGTTTATATCAATAAAATCAGGGTTGGCTGTCTCTGTAATTCGGGCTGATTCAGCCATAGAATCCTCATTCCCGCCATAAATCTGTATAGCCAGCGGTCGCTCTTCTTCATAGAAGAACAGTTTCTCACGGGCTTTCCTGGCATCACGTATGAGTCCCTCAGAACTGATGAACTCAGTATAAAGCACATCAGCACCTAATTTCTTGCATACCATACGGAAAGGAGGTTCTGTAACATCCTCCATTGGCGCTAAAACTATCTTATTTTTAAAATCAGGTAACATATTATACAAAAATAGGGATAAATGAGAGAAGGGAAAAGGCGGAAGGGTGGTGTCTGGTCAGAACCAAGTTGTTGGTGATGCCAGCCCGGCTTCGACGTGGTTACCAACAACAAAAATTAAATGAATATCAAAAACCAACTTTAAATTAAAATCTTGTTGTAGATAATTTCCTCTCTTACTACATCCCAACCGTATTACTGCTATGCCGGTATTTATCTTTAAGTAATCTTAGACTTATAACAGTAGCTGCCATCATCACAATGCCTCCTGTTAAAAACGGAGCCGTAAAACTGATGTAATGATAAACCAACCCGCCCCAGCTTGGTCCCAAAAATCTCGCAAGCGATGCCAGAGACTGTGTTAATCCAAGTATCCCGCCCTGCTCATCTTTATCACTGAATTTAGATATTAATCCTAAACCAATTGAAAGCAGAAGACCGTTACCAAAGCTCATGCAAAATAAACTGCCGAGCAAGAGTACTAAAATATGATTAGAAAAAGGAATTGTTCCCAACCCTATACCCATTATTAAACAGGATGCAATAAAAACTTTCCTTTCATCAAATCTTTTTAAAATTGGTCTTATTAAAACGCCCTGTGTTATCGCTCCAACCAGTCCTGTAAATGCAAAAAGATAGCTTACCTGTTCAAGATCATAGCTAAATCCTTCCTTGCTTTCAGCATACAACTGGAAAGTTGAAAAAATATTCGCAATGGAAAATATCACAATAAAATATAAGATAACTAAAAAACCAACATGAGGGTGTCGCAAAGCAGTGATTAATTTATTTAATCCGTTTTTGGGATTAAACCCGCTCATTGTTTTTTTACCTCTAAGCTCCTTTGGTAATGATTCTTTTACATATATTATAGTAAGTATCAAAGCTATTAATGAAAGTCCAGCGGATAAATATATAGGGAATCCATAACTAAACCTTTTAGCAAGTACACCACCAATAAAAGGACCGAAAACAAACCCTAACCCAAATGCTGCCCCAATAATACCCATACCTTTTGAGCGGTCTTTGGGTGGAGTTACATCTGAGATATATGCCATTGCTGCTCCTATGTTAGCTGAAAAAAATCCTGCCAGTGCCCTTGAAAGAAATAATAGAGGAATGGAATCTAGTATTCCGCTAAGTACCAGACCTGTTAAAATATATGACAATACATTTCCTCCTAAACCAAACATCAATATTGGTTTCCTGCCGTAAATATCGGAGAGCCTGCCCCATAATGGATTGAAAATAAATTGCATCAGCGAAAAAATTCCAACTGTCAGACCTATCAATGTCTCATTCATCATCATTTCGTTTTGAGCAAAGGTTGGCAGAATAGGTATTAATATCCCGAAACCTAATAGGTCAATAAATACTGTTAAAAAAATGATCCCAATACGTTTATCCAAAAATTTTTCCTTAAATCCTGAGCACTAGCGAAGGATCAATTAATATTTTACATAATATATATCATGTATTCTGTGGTATGGGTAATTTTTAATCTTTTTTTATGAGATTGTACAGCCTGACTATCGAAGATAGTTCGATTTCGCTCTTCGTAAAAAGTATTATTTGTGAGTGAAAGCGCTACGCCTTTGGGAAGCAATCTCATTCAATATTTCTTTTATTAATATCGCTCGTCAAAGTATTCAAAACCTGCTTTTTTTCCGTTTATCTTCACCCCAGAACAGTTTGCCTGTTAAGACCTTAAAATAATTACTATCTATACTCTTTGCAATTTTAATTGTGTATGGCGCTTTTTTAATTTCAACTACTGCGGGACTCTTTAATTTTACAATACTATTTCCATCACCAACAATATTTACAGGAACTTGTGAAATTATCTTTACCTTAAAAACTCCGTTATCGGGAAGTATTACTGGTCTTGCAGTCAAAGTATGTGGAGATAGGGGAGAGAGTATAAATACTTCTGTTTTCGGAAATACTATGGGTCCGCCCGCGGAAAGCGAATACCCGGTTGAACCCGTTGGAGTTGCAATTATCATTCCGTCAGCGTGATACCTGTTTACAAGCTGGTTATTGAAATACACACCTATTTCTATTGTCTTAACAATTTCACTCTGGTTAATGACCATTTCATTCATACCATAAATTGTCTTCTTAGAACCTTCCCCAACAGAAGTAGCCTCAAGTACAGTTCTTTCATCAATCTTATAATCACCTTTAACTACCTTTTTAACAAATCTCAATATTTCCCGGGTTGATGTTTCAGCAAGAAAGCCAAGTTTTCCAAGGTTAACTCCTATAATGGGAATATTCCTGCTCCCAACTAACTTTGCCGTTGCCAGGAATGTACCATCACCGCCAATTGAAATTAAGAAACTGCATTTCTTGAGAAGTCCTAAATCAGTTGTGGTATATGATTTCTTTAAAGTATGTTTAAATTTTACCTTTAACTGCTTGGATATGGAATTTTCAACTAAATATCCTATACCTGCTTTATCAAGACCTTTAACCAGCCTATGAACAACCGGAGCAAGCTCGGTTTTTGTTATATTTCCTCTTATGCCAAATATCATTCGCTTTTTTCTGATTCAGTAATATTTTCAGTTCCTGTATTTTTTTCTGGTTCTGATGATTTATCCGGTTCTGTTTCGCCAGTAATGCTATTGGTTAATTCTTCTTTTTTCATCTCATCCATATAATTCAGTTTTAACTGACCGGTAATGTTTTCGAGATACTTAGCTTCATACTCTGTGATATTTCCTTTAGTTTTTTCCTTCATCATATCCAGAATATCAATTGAAAACTGTGCCTGATTCATATCTTTTTCGGCTTTATCTGTCATTGGATTTTTGATCTTTCCCATTGCCATCATTGCCGACATTTCAAATGAGCCAACAAGGTACATGAATAATTGAGTATTTTTTTCTTTACTATCCATAGTCTATATGCTTTTAATTATTATAGTTAGATTTATTTACTAAATATAGTTTTGAGTATTTTGTCATTACATGAATTGAGGATAATGTACATAAAACCAGCCCCATATATCCATCTAAAATCCCCAATTTCAAAAAATACATTTTAAAGAATGAAAATGCAGGTCTAAAAATAATATCAAAAAATCCGGCACTGCGGCTTTTCTTTGCAAGCTCCTCTGCCGAAAATGAAGTATATTTATTCAGTTTATTCAGGTAATGCTCAAAGTCCCTATCGGTATAATGCAGAATATCATTTTTCAGTTTGCCGGTTTTCCCGGAAAACACTGCTTTTTCATGTACTAATGCTGTATCAAACTTTATACCGGTTGATTTTTTGAATAATCTTAAAGTATAATCAGGATACCATCCGCAATGCTTAATAAATTTATTTATGAAAAAACTCTTTCTGCTAATTAAATATGCATCCAATGTAGAGTTTGGGGAATTTATCAACTCGATAATTTCATTTTTAAGCTCAGGTGAAATCCTCTCATCTGCATCTAACCATATTATCCATTCACATGTAGCTCTTTCAATCCCAATATTGCGGTTTTCACCAACTGGTATCTTGCCAGTTATAGTAATGTTATTGGTAAATTCCATTGCAAGTTCACAGGTTTTATCGCTGCTGCCGGAATCTACAACAATTATCTCATCGCACCAACTAAGTGAATTTAGGCACTCCTTGATATTTGCAGCTTCATTATAAGTTACAACAATTGCGTTTATCCTAACCATTATCTTTCTTCAGCATAAATTTAAAAGCTAAAAATGAAAGTGCTAAACTGAACCAGAATACCGCAGCAAATTCTGCATCACCAAAGTTCCATTCCGTTAAACCACTTACTTGCAGAGCAACCATTGTTAATATCGAAATCAAAGACAGAATATTCAGAAACTCAAACTTTCTTGTAACTATCCATATTTTAATTTGTCTATTGAATAAATAAATCATCAAAGCCAGCCAAGCTATAAAACCTGTAATTCCAAAGTTAACTAAAATTTGAATTACATTGCTGTGCATGTGTGAACCTTCACCATGAAACTCAGGTGTTTTATACATTCTATAGATAATATTATTATCTACATCACCAACGCCAAAAAATAAATTATCTTTAATTATCTTAACACCTGTATTCCACATAATGAATCTTGAGTGATTACTTGGATGGTTAAGGTCAATAATGCTCATAGCCCGTTCTTTGATTGGTAGTGGAGCGAATACTAAAAATAAAACTGCAATAAGTATTATTCCAATTAAAAAATATTTATTTTTGAATATACCTATAAGAATTAACCCTATAAACAGCGCAAGTATTGCATTCCTTGCATTAGTTAAATAGAAAGTAATTAATAATGGTAAAGAAAGCAATGCAAGATAAATCTTGTTCATTAAAAAATTCTTCTTAACCAGAAAAAATGGGACAATAATCAAAAGTATTATCATTTTTATTTCACCATTTGTAACAGGATACCCATAATACTGAAGCCTGTATTCAGAAAGTGGTATTGTTGGGTTAGGTATATATTCCAATGCAAAACGTATAATTTCAATAGTTGAAATAAATGCTGTAAACAATATAAATACTATTAAAAACTTCTTGAGGTGATTTGAACTCTTTATAAAAAGTATAGTTGCGAAGAAAATTATGTATAATGAAATTTTTCTGTATATGTGGTCAAATGAATCTGACGGATTGCCGCTTACCGCCGATGATATTACCTGAGCTAAAATAAATATACCAAACAGGTAAAGCAGATTATTATCAATGCTGAATTTTTCCTGAGTTACAATTAGCTTAAAAACGGTTAGTATTATTAAGCCGCCAATGCCTATTGATGAGGTTGCAATTGAAAACTGCGAACTAATTACTGCCAAACCTAAAAATATATAAATCAGGTTATCAGTATATTTATTAATATTTTGTTTTATTGCAGTAATAGATTTAGACTAAATTTTCTTTTGTAGTTTTAAAAGTTTTAATAATGATAGAAAGTTTACCATTGAATAACAAAAGCTAATGAAAAAACCACCAGCTCCATCTTTAAACCCTTTGCGTGATACATATACTCGTAAGAAAGTTGAAATAGCATGTGTGAATACACCTAATTTTGATATTTGTTTATTACTTTCAAGTTTTTCCCGGGCTTCAAGGGTGCTGTATAGGTTTATCTTTTCAATCATATGCTTCATATCACGAAAAGAATAATGAATTATTTCCCCGGTAAGAAAACCAACATTCCCTTTTATCTCAACACCTTCGTGAATAATTCTTGGAGAGATACTTGCAAATTGTTTGTTAAACAACCGTATATGCTTATCTGGGTAAACACCTGAATTCTTTAACCACTGTCCAAAATAATAATTCCTACGGTTAATTCTGTATCCGTTAATATCTGCTGATGGGGTAAGAATTTTAAGTTCTTCCTGTAGTTCTGGAGTCAGTCGTTCGTCAGCATCGAGAAAAAATATCCAGTCATTTGAGCATTTATCAAATGACATTATCCTTTTTTCTGAATAAACATCAGAATCCGTAAAGAATATTTTATCGGTATATTTAGCTGCTATTTCTTTTGTGTTATCAGTACTGTTGGTATCAATAATAACAATTTCATCAGCCCACTTTAAGGTTTCAAGGCAATTCTTAATGTTCAGTTCTTCGTTCTTTGTTATTACTACTGCTGATATTTTCATATTACAATTTATCCAAACTGTAATTCATATAGTTTTTTATAAATACTCTTTTCATCTTTTAATAATTCTTCATGAATCCCTATGCCTGAAATTTTACCATTATCAATAACAACAATTCTGTCTGCATCTTTAATTGTTGAAAGCCTGTGAGCTATAACAATTGATGTTCTGTTCAGCATAAGTTTTTCAATTGCTTCCTGTATTAGATTCTCTGATTCCGTATCTAAGGAAGATGTTGCTTCATCAAGAATCATAATCGGAGCATTTTTTAGTAATGCTCTTGCTATAGCAATTCGCTGTTTCTGACCACCGGAAAGTTTTATCCCGCGCTCTCCAATAAGAGTTTCATAACCTTTTTCAGTCTGCATAATAAAATCATGTGCATTAGCATTCTTTGCAGCATCAATTATCTTTTCAATGGGTACATTTTCTTCTCCAGAGGCTATATTGCTTTTTATAGTATCGTTAAAAAGAATTATTTCCTGTGTTACTATTCCGAATAAATATCTTAGCGAACCTAATTTTATATCTTTAATATTAACCCCATCAACTAATATCTCACCGGATGTTGCATCATAAAAGCGCGGGAGTAGGTCAACCAATGTAGATTTACCAGCTCCGCTTGAGCCAACTATTGCAATATTTTCATTCTTTGCAATATTGAAATTTATATTATCCAGTATCATTCTATCTGGAGTATTATATGTAAAACTTACGTTTCGGAATTCAATACTTTTATCGAACGATTTCTTTTCCTGTGCGTTTGGATTGTCATATATTTCTGGCTTAGCATCAATTATTTCAAATATTCTCATTGCTGATGCATATGATTCCTGTATGCGGTTTGAGACTGAACTGATATCTTTTATTGGGGACATTAGCTGGAAAATTATCAGTAAAAATCCAATGAATTCCTCCGGTGCAAGCGAATTACCTGAAAATATTTCCTTACCAGCATACCAAATTATAAATACACCAAGTGCCACGCTGACAATTTCTGTTAATGGGCGGGTCATATTAATATATATTGCACTTTTCATTAATGAGCGGAAGTAATCTTTCAACTTGAATTCAAATCTTTTCTTTTCAAACCCTTCCATTTGGAATGCTCGGATTATCTTCCCGCCATAAATATTTTCAGATATGACGGATGTAAATTCCCCAAGTTTTTCCTGTACCCTTATGCTGTATTTCTTTAGCTTCTTACCTAGGAAAATTATTAGTATTACACTTATCGGTACTGTAACCATAGAAATTAGAGTCAGTTTCCAGCTAATAAAAAATGCCATTGTTAGGAATGTAATCAACAGAACAGGCTGTTTTATCATATCAGTAAACGTAACTGATACAGTATTTTGTATTGCGTTCACATCAGAAATGAAACGGGAAACAATATCACCTGAGCGGCGTTCATTAAAGTATTTAAGCGAAAGGGAATTGAACTTCTCAAACATTCTGCGTCTTAAATCTGTAATAAGAGATTTTTCTACATACTGGGTTAAAATACCCTGTAGAAATGCAAATACATTCTTTAAAAAATATGCAATAAATAACAACAAGCAGACTTTTACAAGTGCATTGTATTTATCACCCCCTAAAAATATCCAGCTATCAACATAAATCCTCATGCTATCAAAGAAATTCTTTGATGGCAGTACTGAGATATCTGTTGAATTACCTGTAAATAAGGTTTTTAATAACGGTATAGATAGATATACAGATGCCGCATTACAAACGGAGTAAAATATTATTAATATAAATGATAAGACAAGCAAATGTCTATAGGGTTTTAAAAGCTTTACTAATCGGAAATATTCTCTCATCTAAGACTGGTTTTTCAGTTATATCTTTTCGTTAACTGCAAAAATACTTTGAAATGAGTTAATATAAAATGATAAATAATGTAGTCAAAACTAACCCAGTTATTGGATTTACTAAACTATACAATAAGTTACTTCAATAAAGTTTAAGAAAATCTAAGAAATGTGATATTTTTGAAGTGTTGTAACTTTAAAAACTTACACGTAATTTTACAAATATGACAACAACAGATAATCAAAAAATCAAATTAGTGGCAGATATTACTCTTATCAATAAGGATAAAATACTGCTGACAAAATATCAAGATTCAAACAAATATGATCATCAAAAGGGCTGGTTTTTACCCAATGATATGGTAAAATTTGATGAGCACCCAAGTGATGCGGCAAGAAGGATACTTTGCGAGCAGATGGGGTATATTACTGCAAACCTGACCCTTGGATTTATTGAATCATTTGTAGGCAATGACGGTTCATGGCATTTGATATTCCATTACTGGCAGAAAAGCGATGCTCTGCCTGAGTTAATGCCTTCACTGGATATAAATGAATTCAAATGGTTTGAAAAGTACAATTTGCCGGCTGATAGTGATATTGCTCATAATGGCTGGGCAAGGTTTACTATTGAAAAAATACTTTCAGGAATCCGTTAATATTTCTTGTAACTACAAACATATTTTTCATACATCTATAATCAATCAATAGATTTATATGCACAACTTCGAAACATTAATTGTTTTTAAATCCTCTCATATGGTCATCAACAGAAATTTAAAAGATGTAACACACGAAGAAAGTCTGATAATTCCGCAAGGTGGAGGGAACTCCATTAACTGGATACTTGGACATATCCTTGTAAGCAGAGACGATATCAGGGAATTATTAGGTTTGGATAGATTATGTGTTGATGAGGTGAAATTGTATGATAGGGGCACGGAAAATATTGATCCCTTAAGCGCAATTCATCTTTCAAAACTATTGGAAATGTATAACAACGGTGAGTTGGAGCTTGAAGATAAACTCTCTGAAACGGACTTAACAGGAAATAAGGAAAATCTCGAGATGCTAACCTTTCTTGCATTCCATGAATCATACCACACAGGTCAAACAGGATTATTAAGAAGAATTATAGGTAAAGAAGGAGCAATAAAGTAACAATTAATGGCTGAGCTAAGAGATTTCGATAAAATTTGGGATTACAATAATCCTGCAGAAACTGAAAGAAAATTCCAGGAACTGATCCCAAAAACCGAAAAAGAAAAAGACAAAGGATATTACATTGAGTTAATGACTCAAATTGCCCGAACACTTGGATTGCAAATGAAGTTTGATGAAGCTCATGCACTCCTTGATAAAACCATGAAGAAAATAGGTGCAGAGCATATTGTACCCCGCATAAGATTTTTGCTAGAGCGGGGTAGGGTATATAACTCCTCTAAGGTATTTGATAAAGCAAGAGAGCTTTTTATGGCAGCATACATGCAGGCTGATAAATACAAAGAAGATAATCTCGCTATTGATGCAGTGCATATGCTGGGTATAGTTGATAAGGGAGAAGAATCTCTTAAATGGAATGAGCTTGCCATAAGTATAGCTGAAGAAACCAAAGATGAAAAAGCTAAAGGATGGCTGGGGTCATTGTATAACAATACAGGTTGGACCTATCACGATATGAAAGAGTATGATAAAGCAATGGTTCTCTTTGAAAAACAAGTTCAGTTCTATTCAGAAAAAAAATCAAAACCCGTACTGGCAATTGCAATCTGGTGTGTAGCAAGATGTTTGCGTTCAATGCAAAAAACCGAGCTTGCCCTATCAAGACAACTTGATTTAATGGATTGGATGGAAAAAGAAGGATTAGAAAGAGATGGCTACAATAGTGAAGAAATAGGCGAATGTATGCTTGAGCTGGGCAAGAAAGAGGAAGCAAATCCATATTTCGAAAAAGCATATGAAATACTTTCACAGGATATATGGCTTGCTGAAAATGAAAAAGAAAGGCTTGAAAGACTTAAGAATTTAAGTCAATAATTAAGAATGGAAAGTATATAATATGTCAAATAATTCAACTGATAATAATTTCAGAAAAGATGAAAATTTGCTTGTAAAACCGGGCTCAAAAGTAAACTTAAAGGATTTTGATACCCGTTACACCGCAAATTTTAAAGATAAAGAAGATGCAGCTGAAATGCTTAATAAAGATATTCTAAGGCTTTCGGAGCTTCAGGATATGCTTTATGCTATGAATAAGTATTCATTACTTGTGGTTATTCAGGCAATGGATGCAGCCGGCAAGGATGGTACTATAAAGCACGTTATAACAGGTGTAAATCCACAAGGATGCAATGTAACAAGCTTTAAGCAGCCATCTGTTGAAGAGCTTGAACATGATTTCCTCTGGCGAATAAATAAAGCCATGCCAAAAAGAGGAATGATTGCTATTTTTAATAGATCACATTATGAGGAAGTCCTTGTTACAAGGGTTCACCCTGAATATATATTAGGTCAAAATATACCAGGATATGATACTGTAGATAAGATAAATGAGAAATTTTGGCATAAAAGATACGAGTATATAAATAACTTTGAAAAACAGGCTTATGAGAATGGTACGATAATACTGAAATTCTTCCTGAATGTTTCTAAGGATGAGCAAAAAAAAAGGTTTTTGGCGAGGATAAATGAGCCAGAGAAGAACTGGAAATTTTCAACTGGTGATGTTAAGGAAAGGCTATTATGGGATAAATATATGGAGGCATATGAAGATGCTATTTCTAATACTTCGACAGATTATGCTCCATGGTATATTATTCCCGCTGATAGAAAGTGGTTTATGAGGGCTGCAGTAGGGGATATTATTGTAGGCACACTTGAGAAATTTGAACTCGCTTATCCAACTATAAACGAGAAAGAAAAACAAGAGCTTCAAGAGGCTAAGACACTTATATTAAATGAAGATAAAAGCAAATAATTAAACTTAATTCTATATTCTTTTCGCTTCAGTAATAATCAGATTTAACTTTTCGTTAATGCTCAATTTTAATAAATCTTCAAGGTTCACCGGCTGTAATTGCGACCAGTTATTACGACTTACCATTCCCGGGGTATTTATCCGGCAATTAAATTTTGCGATCTTAGACAGTAATTCATCATCCATCGATAAATAATCCTGTAACAATTGAATACTGAATATTGAATTGGAGTAACTCACTATTTCAAGATTTTTCTTCACTAATTCAGTAGTAATTCCGTTAATATCTGATTGATAACCCAAGTAACTTAAAAATTTTTCCTTTTCTCTATAACTTTCCATGTATCCATATATTATATTCTGAATCATATCCTGCGGCACCCCAAGTATTTCAGCAAGTAATTGGGGTGAATTTATATCATCATTCCAATACAGCCTTCCGTGTGAAGACCTTTTCTTATCAAACAACACTTTTTTAGAATATAATATATGTCCATGTGTTATTCCTGCCTTTTCACACATCATATCAAAAAGTTTCTCATCAATTGTTCCTGTTTCAAACTGCCACCAATTGACCCAAAAGCTGGAATCATGAGTAGAGCATACAGCAACAGAATTCAGCCTGTACTCAGAAGGGCAGCGGAAGCCAAAATTGTTCTTATAGTACCGCTGAAAATCAATACCCGGAATTCCGTATTCATTTAACAATTGGTATGAACAACCGGGAACAGTTCCAAGATCCTCGGCACAGGGCAGCATTATTGTTGCTTTTACCATTTCATCAATAATTCTTCTGCCGTGATGCTCCCACATATATTCTTCTTTTGGCATGTATGAGCCAGCAGAGGTATTATCATCTATTGGACTTACCCATACTCTGAATAACCCCACAAAATGGTCTATCCTGTACATATCATAAAAGTTCTCCGAATATTTAAGCTTTTCCTTCACATAAACAAAGCCATCATTGGCAATGTTATTCCATTCATAGGGTGGCATTCCCCACTTTTGACCCATTGCAAAATACATATCAGGCGGCGCACCGGAAGATAAATGAAGCATGAAATAGTTCTGGTGTGACCATACGTCTGCACTTTCTCGGGATACCAGAAAGGGGAGATCACCTAAGAACAAAATATTGTTATCTGCAAGATATTGTTTTACATCTTTGAGCTGTTCATATAACTGCCATTGAATCCACTTATGGAATTCAATCAGTTCAATATTTATTTTTTTAAAGCTGTCAAGCACCCCAGTCTCTCTGTTTCTGAGGCTTTCGTCCCAATTCAGCCACCCCTTGCCGGGATTTAATTCAGATATAACCTTGTACAAAGTATAATCATTCAGCCAGTATGAATTTTTGATTTTAAATTCATTGAATTCATTAATATCATCAGTCTTATTTACTTTATAGATATTCCATAAGAGGTTTAATTTAGCTTGTTTAATCTTATAGTTTACTTTCCTGAATAAAGGACGGAATTTCTTTTTCATCCTTTCAATATCTGGTGCAAAAGAAGTAATTTCTACATGTCTAATTTCTTTAATCGAAATATACATCGGGTCTATTGCAAAGGATGAAACAGCATTGTATGGTGCGAAATCATCACCAACATCATTGAGTGGTAATAATTGTATGATGGATAATCCTGCTAATTTACACCAGTCAACAAGCAGTTTGATATCAGGGAACTCGCCTATTCCTACACTATTTGAGGAATAAATTGAATACAAAGGAACAGCGACACCCGCTCTGCGTTTTGTACCAATCCTTTTCCATTTATCAGCAGTTTTACTATTTAAGAAATAAGAATCGTTAATTTGATTATTTTCCAAATTGCTCAATTTACCTTTGGTCTGAATTTAAATATTTGTGTGGAGTAACAATCTGTTCATAAACGCCTTTACCTGTCTTATATTTTGCAATATTGCTATTAGCATCAGCAAGTTTATTCATAAATTCAGGTTCAATATTTATACCTGTAAGCTCATTAACTAATTCCATTGCCCTTGATGCATATTCAAGTATCTTAACGGTCTCAAGCCCTGAGATTTCACTGAAAAACCAACCACAGCTTGTGTACATAAGCATTGAGTATCTCTGCATCTCAAGTAGTTTAATTGCTATTTGTATTTCATTTTCTGATAATCTTCTAACTTCATTATTTCTAAAGAAATTATCGGCTGAGATTGCATTTTTATAAAGAATAATGTCAATATAATCATTTCTTGCTTTCCAAACGTCTTTAAATAAAATATGACCCATATTTTCATAAATTATTATCATATGGTCGCGGAGCCAATCCAAAGTTTCCCTGAGCGGTTGTCGCCACTGCTGAACCCACCCACCACCACCACCGCATCCGCAATCTTCTTTCCATCTTTTTACTCCATGCACACAACTCCAAGATGTACCTTCGTCATTATCACCCGGTTTAATTTTGACTTCATATTCAGGTGGATTTAATTCAAGGTATTCACCAAAATTTACAATTTTCAGGTTATTTTGCGGAGCAAGTGATTTCATGAAGAAAGCCAACGTTCTTTCTGCAAATTTTTTATGATGACCAAATGTTTCGCCATCTGTTGCAACGCATAGTATCTGGTTTCCATCGTATGCGATATCTTTAGCATTACTAATTTTGTTAAGCAGGTTCTGTGAGTTTTCCAACACATCATCAAAGGCTACTGCTTTTGATACTGCTCCGTTATAGAAAAAAATATCAATATATTTACTTGTAATTAATTCTGAATTGTATCTATATGGTCTATTTGGATTAACCCCTACATCATTCACATCAATCCACTTATCATTTCCAATTTTTCTGTAAAATGCAGCCTGGCTGGTATCAAGAATAATATATTTTACACCCAATTTTATGAGTATTTCAATTGTTTCAACATTGCAGGCTGTTTCAGGCAGCCATATTCCTTCGGAATCACGACCAAAGTGATATTTGAAATCAGCTAAACCCCAAATTACCTGTGTAATTTTATCATTCATGTTTGCAAGCGGCATTATCATGTGGTTATAACACATTGCAATTGCGTTACCATGTCCGTTGTGTTCGGGAATACTCTTCTTATCAGCTTCTATTATTTTGTTATAGGTTTCAGAGTGTTTATTCTGTATCCACGCAAGCAGTGTGGGACCGAAATTGAAATTTAGTAATTCATAATTATTGATTATTGCAACTATTCTGCCGGTATCATCTACAATTTCAGCTTCTGAATTAGCTTTATAGCACTCATGATGAATCTTTTCGTTCCAATCGTGATATGGCGTAGCTCCATCTTGCTTTTCAATTTCGCCTGTCCATGGATTTTCCCTTGGTGGTTGGTAAAAATGCCCGTGTATGCAGATATTAATCAAATAGTGAGATAGTTAAATAGTGAAATAGTGTTTTTTCCCATCCTTTGCGAAGCGTTTGCCTTTAGGAAGAATGCATTAATATTTTTACGAAACTATGAATAGATGAGTTTATTTGATAGGGAAAAATACGGCTGTGAATTTTTGTATTATAATGAAAAAAAAATTATACTTTAATTGAGAATTTCTTTTCCTGAAAGTATTGGAAGCTTAGGCATTTGATGTTTCGAATGTAGTCAGAATTGGAGTAAATGTATAGGGCAGGGGAAATTCATCAAGATAAAGTTCTGTTGCTTCTTTTAAGTTATTTACAGATTTTTCAATTGTTAATCCCTGGCTTACGGTTCCAACTTCAGGACATTCTGCAACATAAATATTATCTTCTTTATGAATTATTGCCGAAAATACATGATTTTTCATAAAATTATTATTTTATTAGTACTTAATATAACTATTTTTATAAAATATAAAAATGTTTTTTAATTAAACCTGATAATATCAGCATCTATGGGAGTATATCCAAGCATACGGCTCATTGACATTATTTGTCCCTTGTGGTGGAATTCATGAGTTGAAACATGAGTGAATAATTCAACCACACTAAATGTCATATCGTTTTTAAGCCAGAATATTACACCTTTAATTTTTGTACTGTGGTATGGGTATGATTCCAAAAATGCATTTACTACCTTATCCGCTTCTTCAAATGCTTTCCTTACGCCATCAATATCCCTTACATTCTTTTCATCGAAATATTCAAACTCCTCTTTACCTGCAAAGCGTTTCAGCCAGAATAGGTAAGTATTTGCAATATGAAGCAGCATACTCATAATAGTTGAATCATTAAATCCTGCAACTTCTTTGCTTAAATCTTCGGACTTTATTCTTGAGCAATAGTCTAATAACTCTGCTCTGGAATCCTGTACGAGCTTATACTGTACTTTTAAAATTTTCATATAGCCATAATTTTATTCGTAGTGTTCAGGTTCCTTGCGATGCAGGTAATCTTCAGTATTTTTTCTACAATATTGTTTTTTTGAAAAAATGGAGTCTGAAAAATTATCACTTGGTTCGTAGTAACCCGAAACATTAACACCTTTTTAGAATGCGAAGTATGTCATATTGCTTTTGACATTCCCGCGTAGGCGGGAATCCAAGTTTATAATATTAAGCCTAGGACTTTCCTGCTTGTTTCATGAAGACGTAGGATATATTATTTTAAAAAACTTAATTATAGGTTTTTATAACAGAGATAATAGCAATTTTAAAAAAAGTATTTAATATAAGGCAGCTTGTATCGGAAATAACAATCTTAGGCATTACTTAAATCTTTTGCAATCTCTGATGAAGGGTAATTGAATATAGAAACACCATACTTACCAAGTATTTCAGTAAATTCTCTTTTGGATAGGCTGGCAAAATCAGCAGCTTCACCTAATGAAAGTTTGCCCTGTTCATACAATTTTGTTGATAAAAGCATTATTGCTTCCTTATCATCAAGATTTACAGAATCAGGTATATTTAATGTTAATGTTTTCAATTGTAATTTATTCTTTGCTCCAAATATAACAATATCTTTTTTGTTATAATAGTTCTAATTTTCATGTAATGGTTAATCCGTTTTATCAGAGTTATCCCTTCCTTCGCTCCGCTCTTTAAGGCAAGTGTGTTCTGCTTTTCTCTTTTAAATCAACCGCCGCCTTCGGTATCGGTATCCACATAATAATCTTCTACTGTTGCTATGCCGGGTGCTATCTCGGTATCTAAGGCAGGGTTTTCCCACTCATACACATTAACAGCAAGCGGGGGGAGGGTTACTTTAATCGAGTTATCCCAATTTTTGCTCTTAACCGCTTCTGAGGTTTTGCCGCCCATGTTGCCAATTCCACTGCCGCCGTAAATATCAGCATCACTGTTAAATATTTCCTTCCAAAAGCCTGTTTCGGGAACTCCAACTAAATAATCATTGCGTACAGTTGGTGTCATATTAAATGTGAACAGAATTATCTGGCTCTTATCTTTTGTCGTTCGGTAAAATGAAAGCACACTGTTTAATGCATCGGAGAAATCAACCCACTGGAAGCCCTGTGATTCGAAATCAACTTCATACAATGCAGGATGGGTTTTGTATAGATTGTTCAGGTCACTTACGAAGAGATTTAATTTTTTATTCAGTTCAACATCATTAATTAAATTCCACTCAAGTGATGTTTCGCTGTACCACTCACTATACTGTGCAATATCAGTTGTCATAAAGTTCAGTTTCTTTCCAGGGTGCGCTGTCATAAATCCAAGGAATAATCTCAGGTTAGCGAATTTCTGCCAGTTATCTCCGGGCATTTTCTCAAGGAGTGATTTCTTGCCATGCACTACTTCATCATGAGAAATAGGCAGAACAAAATTTTCGCTGAATGCATACCAAAGTGAAAATGTTATTTTTCCCTGGTGAAATTTCCTGTGAATGGGGTCTTTGCTGAAATAAAGCAGTATATCGTTCATCCAGCCCATGTTCCATTTCATATCAAACCCCAAACCGCCTTCTGAAATGGTATGAGATACACCTGGCCAGCTTGTGGATTCTTCGGCAATCATCAGAGCATAGGGATGGTATTCATGAACAATACCGTTTAAGTGCTTTATGAACTCAACCGCTTCAAGGTTTTCTCTGCCACCGTGTATGTTAGGCTCCCACTCACCCTGGTCACGAGAGTAATCCAGATAAAGCATAGATGCAACCGCATCAACCCTTAATCCATCAACATGGTATTTTTCTAACCAAAATAGTGCGCTTGAAATTAAGAAATTCCACACCTGCGGCCTTGAGTAATCAAACACATATGTATTCCAATCCTTATGAAAACCTTTTTTGTAATCTTCATAACCATATATCTGTTTGCCGTCAAAGAAAGCCAGCGCATGATCATCAGCAGGGAAGTGCGCCGGAACCCAATCAAGAATTACGCCAATACCATTCTGGTGGCAGTGGTCAACAAAATACATGAACGCATCAGGCTCACCAAAACGACTTGTGGGGGCGTAGTAATGCGTTACCTGGTAGCCCCACGAAATATCCAGCGGGTGCTCCATCACAGGCATAAGCTCTATATGTGTGTAGCCCATTTTCTTTACATACTCAACAACATCATGTGCTAACTGAGAGTAACTTAAGTAACCCCACTCATTGGGGAATTCTGTATTATCATAATTTTTTTTCCATGAACCAAGATGAAGTTCATATATGTTCATTGGTTCTTTTTTGTAGAATTGCGGGTCTTCGTTTCTGTTACTTACCCAGGCAGAATCTTTCCATTCATATTTATTTATATCATGCACAACACATGCATTTTTGGGTCTGTGCTCACTGCGGAACGCGTATGGGTCAATTTTTCTTCTTGTAATGCCATCAACATTACTGTTAATGGAAAATTTATAAGTATCGCCTTCTTTTAACCCCGGAATAAATAATGACCATAAGCCTGTATCATGAACCTTCTGCATTTCGTATTGGTTATCAGCCCAGCCGTTGAATTCACCAATTATACTTATAGAATTTGCATTTGGAGCCCATGTAGTAAAACGAACGCCTGAAATACGGTCTTCAATTGTTATCTGGGCACCGAATTTATCGAACACGCGGTAAAATGTTCCGTTGTTAAATAAATGTGCATCAAAATCAGTAATAAGCTTTGTGTCAGTTGATTCAATTGTTTCACTGAGAAGTGAACCAGTATCAGTTAATCTGGGTGGCTCAAATTGTTCTGAGTCAAAAAAGTGTATTGAGTGAGTAGAGTGAGTAGAGTGAATAGAGTGTGTAGAGTCCGTAGAGTTAATAGAATCTATTGAGTCAGAGGTCTTTTCAACATCAACTTCTTCAATCAGCATTATATTGGCTTCTATTACTTCAGGAGCTTCGGGTATAATTTCAGGCTCTGTAATTAAGACTGGACTTTCAGTTTCTTCAGGTATGGAATGCAGTTTTTCATCAATTTCTTTTTTGCGAAGTTCGGTCTCTTCTGCAATTGAAAGAGCTTTATCATTCAATACAGGATTCTCGTTATTGTTTTCAGGTGTGCTCATAATTTTGGCTGTATGAATTAATTTATCTGTAATCGCTGGTGTTGGTTGGCTGATAAATTCCCAATCCGCCTTCGGCTGCGGCTAAGAAGATGTATCCTCCAAAGTAAAATATGTTACTTGCTGAACTGTTCGTCTGTATGTAACCTGCTTTTATGGGTGAATTTGGATTTGAAACATTCACGTTTTCTATCCCATAAGTATTATCAGCACAGAAAACATTATTGTTATTTACATGTACTCCCAATATCTGCCCGGTACCAGTGAACTTAGATGAATATACCGGAGCCGCTGGATTTGTTACATTCAGTATCAGCATACCGTTGTATGAATCAGCAACATATGCATAATTTGTATTCACCATAACATCGCTTGCAATACCTGTAGTATTGAAAACTGAAAGAAGTTGTGGGTTAGTAGGGTTTGATATGTTGATTATTTCCATGCCAATATTACCGGCTGCCACGTAAAGGTAACTACCTGATACAAATAAACCGTTTGCGCTTCCTCCGCCAAGTGAAATTGTTGAAAGTAAATTTGGCTGATTTGGAAGAGTAGAGATATCATAAACCAGAACCTGCCCGGTTTGAAGACCGATATAAGCTATCTTGTTAGCCTGATCTATGCATGAGGTATTTACAAATCCCGCGAGGTTGAGTGTACCTGTAAGCTGAGGAAATGCAGGGTTTGTGATATCAAGTATAACATAACCGCTGTTATAGTCGCTGATAAATGCATACAACCTGTTATTAATTACCGAAGCAGTAACATCATTTGCACTGCCATCGGTGTTGTATGATGATACTGAATCAGGCTGGTTAACCTGTGTAACATCTATTACCTGCATACCGTTAGAGCCATCAGCTATTAATGCGTAATTCCTGAAGTTAATAGGCAGTACATATACTCCATTTGTAGATGCATTTGTGCTATAGACACTCACAAGATTTATGTTAGACTTATCTGTGGGTGTAATGGGTGAGGAATCTTTGCAGCCGATGATTGTTAATGAATAAACTACTGCTGTTAAAAGAATTATTAATGATCTCATTGAATAAATATTTTTATTATTATTATCCCTAATTTATAAGAATAATTATTAATTATTTATCCAAATAACTTACCTTAAATTACCCGTTGTTGGTGCTATGCATTGCTGAGTGGAACGCTATGCCTTAAACCCGGTTAACGGGAGGAAGGAAGAAATGTTTAGCGTAGCGTCACCAAGAACACAACTAAAAATTCCCCGTTGTTGGTGTTTAGCGAAGCGTCACCCACAACCAATTTTAATACATATTGTTTCCCTTGTTGTTGGTGTTTAGCGAAGCGTCACCAACAACCAATAACAACCCAACTAACTGAGACTGAACCGAAGGATCTCCTTCGGAGAGAAGCCTGAACTCAAAGACCTGAGAGACCAGGCTTACAAGTCAGGCGTGCCTTTAGGAAAACCAGCCTTACCAGTCTTATATGTTACTAATTCATTAAGGCAGTAAAAACAGATATAGAATATTAAAACAGAAGGGTAGTATATACACTGCCTGAGTTATGGTGGTGTCAGGATATCCGCACTACTTCAATTTATATTGTTTTAAAAATGCAGGATGGAATTAACATAAAGTTCTCCGGCTTGGCAGAGGGGGGAATTTAAATGATACAAATGTACATGCTAATGCCCGTTACTACCAATTAGTTTTGTTTTACTTTGGGATAATTGCTGTTTGATATACGCTTTTAACTCTTCAAATGTCATATTTTGAGTTTCAGCGCTTATTTTATCCCTGATATCACGCATCATTTTTACTGCGTCAAATGTTTTTTCTTCTTTAGTCGTCTTCATATTTTATTAAGTCTTTAGGACTTCTGATTTCTATTATTGAATAGCCAAGCCGCATGTTTACAGAATTGTAGCCTTTAATTCTTTCAAGATTAACGATATGTTTAAAGTTCCAGCTCGCTAAGACGTCGACTTTGTTAATAGTTGCTAAGGCAATGTGCCGGCAGTCTTCTAAACTTGTTTTGCCAACCAATTTTTCGCCGATGTATCTATCTGCAAGTTGAATAGCTTCTTCAGTCAGTTCAACCCTCTCGAATTTCTCAGACGGGTATTTGAGTAAATGTTCTTTAATATGCTGCGGCGCATTTAACAGTTCAAGGTCAAGCAGGTCTGATACTACAAATATTAATTCGTTGTTTTCAAGCCGTTCAAATAGTTTGGCAGTCGCATCTTTGAACTCTTCGTCAAAATATCCGCCTACTACTGATGTATCTATGTAAATTCTCTGTTTCATTTAATTTTCTGTCAATTATAGCCTGTTGAAGCGTACAAACTCTAATGTTCAAGTCCGCACTGCCGTCCCGGCATGATGCATAACATCCAAATTTACTCATTGCAAGAAATTATATCAAGGTGTTTCATGCTTCCATTCATACACAGAATTTAACCTGCCGTAAACTCTAATGCAAATCATTGGATGATACTTTTTTGTAAAGACTGTAAAAACAGATGCGATGAAGAAAGATTGCTCCCAGGGTTCTGTATTTACTCACAAGCTCATCGCGGGGTGATGTTTACAGATTGGGGTTTGGTTGTTTGTCTACCATTTTATATCTTTATATTATTTTTATGAATACTCATTAATTGTTTTTAATGTGAGTTTACAATCGATTATTAATTGTTTTATATGTTATAATTTTTGAAAGGTCATATTCCTTTGATGGCAATTCAGTTAAGTTATCGAGTTCTGTTCTTATGAAGTCCGTTTTTGTTATAATAATCGTAAGTGGGTCAGAACATATATTTGGGAATTTGTCAAAAGAATCGTTGATAATTGTGTAGATTTCATTTATGTTTTTATCTATTAGATTTAACAGCTTGTTGATTTTGTTTTTGTTTGTTTTGTTTAACATTTTTTATTTTATTTAATTAGGGCTGGAAAATAATATTCCAGCCCGAAAGTTAGTTTATTTTATATTTATCTAGCTTGCATCATTTATTTATCCATGTTCTATATCAACACAGCATTTTGTTACCCGAAACATTGGAACTGTTAGGGGGATTAAAAGGTAAGGACTATCTACATCAACATTATCATTTAACATATTTAAGCTAACTTCGCCACAGAGCTGATACTCTTCAACGTAAACTGACCCAACACCACAGTACTCTTCCCATAGCTCGCATAAAGATTATTTTCTCTTGAGCCATTTGTTAAGTAAGGACTTAAAGAGTTTATTTTTTATTACGAGAACGCATTCATTGTGACCATCATCATCAAGCAACGCACCCTGTAGATGTACATCATCCTGAAAAACATCCAGGATTTGCAGGTCATCAAAGTCAAAAAGTAAAAGTGTTTCATTTTCTTCCTCGATGCATGCTTGACAAGCATTGCATTGTTCATCGAGAAACTGATTTTTAAGCATAGCATTCCTGCTGGTCATAGTATTTCCTTTTTTATTTTATAAAAAATTGTTTTTTATACTAAATAGAAATATTCTATTTAGAGCAAATAAATATTACATGTAATATCGATACGTTTGAAACACTCATTAATGCTGTTTCCAAAGGGTAAGACTTTGGCGTATGCTGTCGGGCGACAGAGACCACCTGATGCTACAGGTTGGCGGAGCTGGTAGGGACTCCTTCTTCATACTTATTTATAATGCAATATGGAAAAAAGTTACGATAAATGCAAGTCAAAAATATAGTACCTTTTCAAGGCAATTAAAAGGTATAAATTAGTGCCTAAATGAAATGATAGAAAAGCCTGTCTAATATTGATTAAACAGGCTTAGTGAGAATAAATTATTTTATTAGAACCATTTTTTTGGTATCGGCTAATCCGTCAAGAATGATTTGATAGAAATATGTGCCAGAAGATAAACCAGAGCCATCGAATTCAATTTTATAAGTACCGATTCCTTTTTTGTCATCCACTAAAGTTTTTACGTCCTGACCTAAAACATCATAAAGCTTTATAAGAACATTTGATTGCTGTGATAGCGAGTACTCTATCGTTGTTGAAGGATTAAAAGGGTTTGGATAATTTTGTCCGAGGTTGAAATCGGTTGCTGTGTTTTGATTGTTTGGAAGACCTATAGTTTGAGCAGGAGTTGAATAGATATATATTTTAGATTCTGCACTGGTTTGACCACGAGATATAATTAATTCGATATAACCATCACCGTCTATATCACATACACCAACAATACCTACAGCTTGTTCTGTGAAGGTAAAGGTGTGCAGTATGTTACCATTAATACCATTCAATATCTTTATTGTTGATAGTTTAGCACCAATCAATTCATACACTCCATCATTATTTACATCAATGGGTTGTAAATCAGGATAAAATATATAATGTGCTTTATCACCAAAATATTGAAGGTCTAGATTATCAAGTACATAAGTATATTTTAAAGATTTAGTTGCTCCATCATAAACATAATACGTAAGTATCTGATTCTGTGTTTTTCTAAAAATTAGTTCTTGGATTGAGTTATTCTTTTCGAAGTTAGCAATTCCAAAAAAATATCTATCTGTGAAAGAACTTTCCCATTCTAAAGTATAATTGCCTTGTGAAAATGTGATTGAAGTAGAGATGAAAATGAAAAGTAAAGTAAATTTTTTCATGTTTGTTAGTTTTTGGGTTATTAAATGAGAATTGAATTATTTGACTGAATACAAATATAATAAATAAATATTGTAAGAAGTAGCAAGATATGTACTTATCTACAAAATTAAAATATTATCAAATTTACAGGTTACAGGTTTCATTTACAATGAATTACTACTCAATACAAAAAAAGGGATTGAATGAAATTGTAAGAAAATGCATATTAGTGGGCATCCTTAGCTCAGTTGGTAGAGCAAATGACTCTTAATCATTAGGCCTGGGGTTCGAGCCCCCAAGGATGCACAAAAAGCTTTAAAATTTATCATTTATATGACAACATCTCTTTTAAAAACCAGAATTAACAGGAAAATCAACAAGTTGCCGCACAATAAACTTCAGGTGGTCGAGGACTTTGTTTCCTATTTATCTGATAGGGACGAAGAAAACGAGGCAATAAAAAAACTGCTTAATATTCCCGGTCTTCTTTCAGAAGTCAATGCTGCGAAAAAAGAATTTGCTTCAGGAAAAGTAACTGATTGGCGCTCAAATTAATTTTCATCCAAATCCATCATTTCTTTCCTGGCTGGTTTTTCAGCAAATAATCCAAAGAAATTAGTGAAAATTAGTGTAATTTGTGTTTAGGTATTTAAAATGAGTCTTCTGGAAAAAAAAATTATGTTGTGGATTCCCATTCTTTTTTGTGAATTCCTGCCTGCTTAAGAATTCTTTTTAACAAATCTATACTGACATCCCCTTTATGTGGGTTAGGTAAAACAAGCCTTATTAAATCTTTAATCATAAACTGATGTTTTCCACCTGAATAAGGTCCTGAAAAGCCAAATAATCTTAAATAATATATTAAATTTTTTCTTTTAATTGGACCTATCTTAGGCATCTGCTGTTTCCTCAACCTTGAGTTCTATTCCATCAATAACAGGCAGAGGCAGGTGTTTGGAAATACTCAAAAGAATCCAGTCCTCAAGAGTATCTTCAAGTTCATTTCTGCATTCTTCAAGATTTGATTCATTTGCAAATAATCCCTTAAATTCTGGAATTTCACCATAATATGTTTTATCCTCAAGTATATCATACTTGGCTTTGTTCATTGCTGCACTTATATATTCTTTAAGCATATTTATACTTTATATTATTCTAATATAGAAATATTTAAATAAAATTGAAATTGTATCTTAAATCTTAAACAAATAGTTTTACTAAAAAAAGCATCTGCCAAAGCCAGACAAGAATCCGCTTCTTCGATTTATATACAAAGCGGAGAGATTTTAGTACTGATTAAGGCTCATTAAAAATGACAAAAAAATAAACAACTTTTCTAAAGACCTTTACGGCATAAAGCGAAAGTCAGGCTGAATTTATCGAATTAAAACAAATTTCACGAAAATAAATTAATTATAAAACTTTCCTAGTGTCATTCGTAAAATTTGTGTTATTCGTGTTGCTTCTTTTAAATAATTTCTCTTAAAAAAACACCATATCTTAATCCTTTAGTACTTACCTTAACATTATTAAATCCGAATTTTCTCATAAAGCATTTAAGTATCAGTATGCCCGGAATGACGATATCAGCTCTGCCTGTCATGTAATCACCCATACCATAAAGCTCTTCAATCGGCATAGGAATAAGCTTGCTTAATATATCTTCTATATCAACAATAGATATATTCAGGTTATCAACTTTATCTGTTTCAAATTTATCTAATCCAAGTACTATTGCGCCAAGTGTTGTGATAGTTCCGGCAACTCCAATTAGTTCAGTATCTGAAATATCAAAATCAATTTCCTTTAGGTTCTTATTGATAAATGTTTCAGCATTTACAATATTCTCAAATGGGGGAGGGTGGCTGTTAAGATATTTTTCATTTATTCTAACAGAGCCAATATTCATACTCTTTCCGGTGATTACTAATTTAGAGAGTTCCTGAATTGATGCTGCCGGTTTACTTGCAGTTGTAATTTCTGTGCTGCCTCCGCCAATATCTATTGTAGTTAGTTTTGTTTTGCCTGAATCCAGCTTATCATAAACACCGCCTATGAATGTATATTTAGCTTCATCACTGCCTGAGAGTATTTCTATTTCAATCCCGGTGTTTTGTTTTATTTCGTTAATGAATTCTTCTTTGTTGTGTGAATCTCTGATAAAACTTGTTGCTGTTGCTGTTATTGAGGTTGAATAATTCTCATTGCTGATTGTTTTATATTCCTTTAATATATCAATTGCTTTCTTAATTGATTCAGGCAGTATATTACGGTTTGAATCAACCCCTTTACCTAAGCGTGGTACCCGCTGAGTGTCAAGTATTGTTTTCACTTTGCATGTCTGCACGTCATATTCAGCAATTAGCATAAGTATGGTGTTGGTGCCTATATCGATTGTAGAGCGTCTTATCATTGTTTTATCGCATAAAAAGCTGACCACTCAGCTCTTTGTTTAAGTTCTTTCATCAAAAAATTGTGGTTAGTAAGCTCATTTATTAGTTCATCGGTTTCTTCTTTTAATATTCCTGTAACAAAAAGCTTGCCGCCTGCTTTAAGTTTATCGTAGATGTTTTTCAGGTTAGGTATAACTACGTTACTTGTAATATTTGCGACAACAACATCAAAACCTGTTTCAGCTATTTCTGCAATATCAGCGTGAAGCATGGTAATCTTGCTTGATACACCGTTTAGCTCAAAGTATTCTATTGCATTCATTATGGAATCATCATCAATTTCAATAGCTACGGTTTTACTTACTCCAAGCTTTATTGCAGCAATGCTTAAAATTCCGGTGCCGCTGCCGAAATCGAGAAGGTATTTATCACTGATAGGATCGATATACATGCTCAATTGCTCCAGAATTAGCTGAGTAGTCTCATTATGACCTGTACCAAATGACATTTTGGGGTCAATTTCTATTGGAATGTTACCCTTGCTGAGGTCAAGTATATCTTTTTTCCATGAGGGGTATATTACAAGTTTATCCAAAATATAAACCGGCTCAATTGTCTTTTCCCATTCGATATTCCAGTCTTTGTTCTCAAATTTCTGTATGCTGATGCTGTTCAAGGGAACGCTGTCAAGCTCAATCAATTCTTTCTTTATCTTTTCGGTAAGCTCGGAATCGCTCTCTGGAAGGTAGACTTTAAGTAGCCCTGCTTCTTCAAGAATAGTCGTTAAGCCATTTAAGTAAAGTCTATTATAAATAAGGTCATAAGTGGTTTCGTTAAAAGCAATTTCAAGCTCTATGTAGGATTTTTCCATGTTTAATTGTTACTAATTTTTTCCTGTCATACCCGCGTATGCGGGTATCCATACTTTATTATTTTGATAACTTACTCACATTACGCAAAACACAAACTCCTTTCCAATCCGCCTTGGCGGACCAGTTTGGAAAGGATATTTCACGCGAAACTCCGTTTTGAACAAAATATAGCTTTGATGAAAAGTAGCTGCTAAACTGGAGTTTAGCAGCGAGTGAACTTGAAAAATTTTGTTGCGATAATTATACTTTTAGATTATCAAATGTCTATATATATCACATATGTAACATCAGTTAATTATAAATCTTCTTCAATGCTGAATCGAGTGTGTTTTTCATAAGCATAGCTATTGTCATAGGTCCAACTCCGCCGGGTACGGGGGTGATAAGTGATGCCTTTTTGTAACATCCTTTGAAATCCACATCACCAACAACTCTATAGCCTTTTACTGCTGATAGGTCATCAACTCTATTTATACCAACATCTATAATAACTGCGCCTTTTTTTATCATTTCTGCTTTCAGGAATTCAGCTTTACCTATTGCTGCAATGATAATATCAGCTTTGCGGGTATATTCTGCTATATTTATAGTTGCACTGTGAGTAATTGTTACTGTACAGTTTGCTCCTTTAGTTTTTTGCAAAAGAATATTTGCTATAGGTTTACCTACAATATTGCTTCTGCCAATTACTACCGCATTTTTACCTGAGGTTTCGACATTATATCTTATCAGAAGCTCATGTATTCCTGCTGGAGTACATGGGAGGAAACACTTTTCACCAATTAATAACCTGCCAGCATTTACCGGGTTGAAACCATCAACATCTTTTTTGTAATCAATAGCTTCGAGTATTTTCATTTCATTGATGTGAGAGGGGAGTGGAAGCTGAATCAATATGCCGTGAATTTTTTCATCAATATTATATTTATGGATTATCTCAAGTAATTTTTCTTCACTTATCGTTTTGGATTGTCTGTTTATAATAGAATGAAATCCCAATTCTTTGCACTTTTTTTCCTTCATCTTCACATATATTTCAGAAGCAGGATTGTTTCCTATTAAAATGAGTGCAAGACCAGGTTTAATATTGCTATTTAAAAGCTCAGTTTTTATTTCTTCGGTAATCTGGTTTGCAATCAGCTTACCATCAATTATTTTACCCACAATTAATAATTACTTTAAATGTTTATGCAAAAATGTACATATCTTTTCCCAAACCATTATCTGGTTTGAAACTTTACTAAAACCATGTCCCTCATCTTCAAGTACCGTGTAATCAACTTCCTTGTTCTGTGACCTTAATCTCTCGGCAATCTGGTCTGACTCCGCCTGTACTACTCTTGGGTCATTTTTACCCTGCACAATAAGCAGGGGACATATAATATTATCTACAAAATTTATCGGAGACCTATCCATAAGGAAATCCTTGTCTTTCTCAGCATCACCTACCAACTCAACAACACCCGGCTTCCAGTGTTCAGGAATTGAACTTAAGAATGTTAATAGGTTTGAAGGTCCAAATATATCAACGGCGCATTTCCAGAGTTCAGGAGCTTTTGTAACACAAGTTAAGCACATAAATCCGCCAAATGATCCGCCTACTACAGCTATTTTACTTTTATCAACATAACCGGAGCTTAATAAGTAATCATGTGCGCCAAGTACATCTTTAAATTCGTTGCCGCCCCAATCTTTATAAATTTTCTGCTGGAAAGTTTTTCCATAGCCGGTACTGCCTCTGAAATTAGGAACTATCACAACATAACCTCTATTTGCAAATATCTGAAAATATTTATTGAAAAGATTTTTTTCCTGCCACTCAGGTCCGCCATGAGGCCAAACTATAGCAGGGTTAGTCCCGTCTTTTTTAACGCCTTTGGGTAAGAATAGGTAACCATTGATTTCCAGTCCATCAAAGCTCTTGTATTTAATATCCTGCGGTACTATAAGGTCTTTTTTTGGAATGCCACCAATCATAGAAAAAGTGATCTGGTTAAACTTTTCTTTCTTAATATCATAAACATAAATATCATTTGGGTTTTGGGGTGAATCAAATATCAAAACTACCTTTTTATCATCTTTTGTATAGTTGAATGAAATGCAGTTTCCTTTGGGAATCTTTAGTTTTTTGGTTTTACCTGATTTGAGATTTTTAAGATTTAGTTTTGTTGTACCATTTTCGTTGGTTGAATATAAGAGTGATTTTTCATTGTGCGAAAAAGTATAATTTGTGATATCCCATTTATCCAGAACACCCCAATCTAATTTACCTGTTTTAACATTATACGAAGCGAGTCCAACAAACTCTCTTTGATAATCAGAAAGGAAATATACCATAGTAGCCTTTTTATTTAATATGCATCCCATATTTTTCATTGAGCCTTTATGCTCAGAAATGTTTATCTCTTCTTTGGTAATTGTATTGTATAAAAATACATCCTGATTTGCATTGTTATAAAATTTCTGGTAAAGGATAAACTTACCATCACTGCTCCAATCTGCAGCAATTGATGGAAATACATCATCTTTTTGGAATATACATTCTTCTGTTCCCGTATTAATATCAATTGTATAAGTATCAAAAAATCTTTTATCTCTTTTATTTGAAGAAAATAATATCTTATCGCCTTTTTTATTGTATGAGCAGAACTGTACCTGTGATCCTTTATGCGATGCGGTAAGGTATTTTACTTCGCCGCCTTTATCTGAGATATAATATAACTGGTGGTTTTCATCGCCCTGATTATCTGACTGAAAAGCAATTCCGCTGTGTTTTGGGTTATAATAAATTGCTGTTACGGCATTTTCCTGTAGGGTAATCTGTGATGTCCATCCTCCGTTAATGGGGATCGTCCAGATGTTTGGCATACCATTAGTGTTTGTTATGTAAGCAACGGTTTTACTGTTTGGTGAGAGCGCCATACCCATAATTGCCCTGATAGCAAAGAACTGTGATACGCGGAATGTTTTTACGTTATCTTTTTGCGGGGTTCTTTTGTGATTTTTATTTTTTCCAGATCTCATTAATATTTACTGTAATAATTAATTGAAAATAATTAACATCAATCAACAAAGATAGTATTTTAGCATTTTAAATTTAATCCATAAAATAGTGAATTTATATTATGCAATTTCGTTTTAATTAAGGAAATATATAGTTAAATTAGCCGAAATATGAACATCAATTCCACATTAAAAAGTCTTGAATCATTTCATTTAGCAGTTGATGAAACAGGTGCAAAAGAGAGAGCTGCCTCAATTGCAGGAAGAAGCATAAAAAAAGAAAGCAAAGTAATTGCAATAAAAATGGCTGTATCAATGATAGATCTCACTACCCTTGAAGGAAAAGATTCCGATGGTAAAGTATATGCCATGTGCCAAAAAGCAATGAGACCTCTTGATAGCAGTGATGAGATACCCCATGTTGCTGCTGTTTGTGTATATCCAAATCTGATAAAAACAGCTAAGGCAGCACTTGCCGGAAGCGGAGTTAATGTAGCATCAGTAGCTACTTCGTTTCCTAGTGGTCAATCACCAATGAAAATTAAAGTTGAAGAGGTAAGGAAAGTAGTTGAAATGGGAGCAGATGAAGTTGATATGGTAATTAGCAGGGGAGAGTTCTTAGAAGGAAATTACCAGCATACATTTGATGAAGTAAAAGCTATTAAAGAGGTTTGCGGTGATGTGCATTTAAAAGTTATACTCGAAACAGGTGAGCTTGAAACATTTGATAACGTTCGCAAAGCAAGTATTATTGCTATGCTTGCTGGGGCTGATTTCATCAAAACATCTACTGGGAAAGTACAGCCTGCTGCAACATTACCTGTAACTCTTGTTATGCTTGAGGCTATTAGGGATTTCTACAACGAAACAGGGATTATCATTGGAATGAAACCCGCAGGCGGTATCAGAACAACAAAGGATGCTATTTCATATCTTTGCCTTGTAAAAGAAACTTTAGGCGAAATGTGGTTAACTCCAAAACTTTTCAGAATGGGAGCTTCATCACTTTTAAATGACCTGTTAATGCAATACAAAAAAGAACAAACCGGCGTATATCAATCAGCAGATTATTTTTTGAATGATTAAATATATTATCGTATTAATTTTATTAATATCGGGTTCATATTCACAGAATGACAGTATTAAAAGTCAAAACATCAGATATTATGATCTAGATCTTGAGCTTACATACAATGTAAATGCTTTTTTCTCAGGAGTATTGACAGTAAAAAAAAATGGCGCTGAATTATTCCGAATGGACAGCACGTATTCCGATTACATTGAGCATAGCTTTGCAGATCTGGATGGTGACGGAAGCAATGAACTGGTCTTAAGCTTAAGTGAAGGTGGTTCTCCATATATCTTTAATTCACTTTATATTTTTGATATAAAAAGGGATGTAAAGCCTTTATTCATGGTGCAAAATGGTTATCTAGATACAACCGTTGCAAAATCACCCAAAATTTCAGTAAATGCGAGAATGTCACCGTCATTTATGGGGTTATGGTATAACTGGTTTTTGGAATATAAAAAAGGAAGACTCGTTTACTGGGAACCTGACAAAAAAACCAGGAAGAGCCTCAGACCGGATGTTGAAGGGATATTGGAAAATATGAAAGAGGTTTCAAAGGATAAAAACTACTGCGATGATTTTATTTACGGGACTTTTTTCGAGAATGTTTTTATTTGTTATAAATTATCAGGTGAAGAGTATAAGTCAGAGGATTTCTTTAACAAATATTATAAATGCCCTCAAAAGATAAGCGCTTTAAAAGGATTTAAGGAATACGCTTCCAACAGCTTTAACTGGATTAAAGACGAAAATAATTATTTATATTCAGAATTTTAATTAACTAAACTACAATACAATGCCAGAAATATCAGAGTACAAAGGAAACAAACTCATTTGCTTAAACCCGGGTTCAAAATTCACATTTTCATTTGGATTAAGTAAAGCTAAGATGATAATTGAAAATCTTGATGCAATAAAGAAATTCATTGAAACCAACGGAGAAAGCTGCGGAGATGAATCACCAGCAAGCGGAGAAGGTTCATCTGCAGAACCATTTTAATTTTTGCGGATAAATTTTAATCTAATGTAAAATGACATTCAGGGAAAAGAATGTTCCGGTTTACATGGTCAATTCATCTAACAGCAATGCAAAGAATCCCGGTAATTCTAAAAAAATTGTTTGGGAATATGCAAAATCTACCGAAGCAAAGGATCATATCGTGATAAAAGATAGGTATGACCTTTTCATAAACGGAAAGTGGCAAAAAGCAAAGAAATATTTTGCTACTATTAATCCTGCAACAGAAGATATAATTTCTGAAGTTGCAAGTGCTTCCAATGATGATGTGAATAAATCTGTACTTGCAGCTGAAAAAGCGTATAAAAATGTATGGAGCAAAACACCACCAAAGGAAAGAGCTAAATATATCTTCCGCATTGCAAGGATAATGCAGGAAAAAGCCAGGGAGTTTGCTCTCATTGAAACTATGGATGGCGGAAAGCCAATTAGTGAGTCTAAATCAGTTGATATACCATTGGCAATAGCTCATTTCTTTTACTATGCAGGTTGGGCTGATAAGATTAAATATGCTTTCCCCAATATGGCTTATTCATCAATAGGAGTAGTTGGACAGATAATTCCATGGAACTTTCCGTTGTTAATGGCTGCGTGGAAAATAGCACCGGCTTTAGCTTGCGGTAATACTGTTGTAATTAAATCAGCTGAAACAACACCGCTCACTTTATACAAACTTGCTGAAGTTATTCAGGAAGCAGGTTTACCTGATGGAGTAGTGAATATCATCAGCGGCGCCGGTGATACAGGTGCAGCGATTGTAAATCACCCAAAAGTAAAAAAGATAGCCTTTACAGGTTCAACAGATGTTGGAAAACTAATAATGCGCTCCATAGCAGGAACAGATAAAAAAGTTACATTAGAGCTTGGTGGCAAAGCTGCGAATATAATTTTTGAAGATGCTCCAATTGACCAGGCAGTTGAAGGTATTATAAACGGAATTTATTTTAATCAGGGTCATGTTTGCTGTGCCGGCTCGAGATTATTTGTACAGGAAAGTGTAAAAAAACTTGTGATCAAGAAACTTAAACACAGGCTAAAGAGTTTAAGAGTAGGTGATCCAATGGATAAGAATACTGATGTAGGTGCAATTAATTCTAAGATGCAGCTTAAAAAAATTACAGAGCTTGTCGAATCAGGAATTAATGAAGGATGCAGTATCTATCAGTCTGATTGCAAACTTCCTGAGAAGGGCTATTTTTTTAAGCCAACATTTTTCACAAATGTAACACAATCAAACAGAATTGCACAGGAAGAAATATTCGGACCGGTACTATCTGTATTATCATTCAGGACACCAAAAGAAGCTATTGAAAAGGCAAATAATACACAATTCGGACTCTCTGCCGGGATATGGACTGAAAAGGGTTCAAAAATATTCAAAATGGTAAGTGAACTAAAAGCCGGTGTTATCTGGTCAAATACTTTTAACAGATTTAGTCCAGCATCTCCATTTGGAGGATTTAAAGAAAGCGGTTTTGGCAGAGAAGGCGGTTTACAGGGATTAAAAGAATACTTAAACTTCTAATAATAAATTTATAAAATGAGAATTAAACTTGTTTTTTCTGTGTTTTTCTTATTGTTTTTTTTAAAACTATCCTATTCTTTTGATTCTACACGAGTATCATTTTCTGAAGCAATGGACGCTTTGGATGAAGAGGAATATGATATAGCTGTAGATCTATTTACAAAGTATCTAAGAATTGCAACCGGTCATGATGAGGGCTATTACCAGCGCGGCAATGCATACTATGAGTTAGAGCAATACGATAAAGCACTTACAGATTATTCAATAGCTTATAATATGGGCTATCAGAAAGATGAAGTAATGTGCTTCCGTATGGGGATGATATATAAGGAAACCAAAGATTACATGACAGCCTTTGAATACTTTAAGAAAGCAATTGAAATAGATAAGAAATATACTATGGCTTACCTTGAGCTTGGAAATCTATCATTACTTGCAGAAGATTATAAAAATGCTAAAGAGTATTATAGCAAAGCTTTAAGTATCGATCCCAAGTATCCTGAAACCTTTTTTGCTTTAGGCGAAATTGATATGAGATTAGCTAATTATGGTGATGCAATTACCAGTTATGAAAAAGCTATTGAACTTGATTCAATAAATTTAAAATATTATTACCAGTTAGGTATGGCGTATAACGGGATCAAGGATTCAGTTAATACTATTAAATATCTTAACAAAACCTTAAAAATCAATCCAACTTATGGGCTTGCATTCTATGGACTTGCAACTGTTTACAGTGGAAATGGTAACTACACAAAAGCTATTGAAAATTATACTAAAGCTATTAATTCAACAGGGACAGGTTTAATGCCTTATTTAATTTATACTGAAAGAGGCTTAATCTATCTTAAACTTAATGATAAAGATAATGCTTTTAAGGATTTTGATTTTGCTATAAAATTACATTCTAATGATACCGATTCATATCTTGAACGGGGAAAAATATTTTATTCTATAGGAAATGATACTGCAGCATTTAATGATTTTTCTAAAGTCATATCATTGGACGAACTAAATTCTACAGCTTATTCTTACAGGGGAGGAATATATTTAAACTGGCAACAGACCGAAAATGCAGAAGGTGATCTTAGAAAAGCAATTTCTTTAAATCCGGAAGATACACTTGCATTGTTTAATCTGGGAAATGTTTATTATTCAAAAGATGATTTTCAGGATGCTTTAAATTGTTACGTTAAAGCATTAAAAATAAATCCCAAATACAGTGCCGTATTTGAAAACAGGGGAATATGTTATTACAACCTGGGCTTTTATAAACTTGCAGCAGCTGATTTTGAGGCGGCAATGAGATTTAATCCAAAGCTTACCGAAAAGTTACAACCTCTTTATCTTGACGCAAAATATAGATAGTTAAGTTTATTTTCAAATTATTATATTAATTTATAAAGTAAACAGAGGTTTAATTGTAAAATCAGATTATTCATTATTTGCGTTTTGATTTTTGTTGTTTTAACTTAAATAAATTAAAATGTTAAAATTTGATATTTTAAGATATTTTATTATATCGTTTTATTTAATTTTTACAGTTAATTTAATCTAAACAGCAATTTATTGAAACGACTGATCGAAAAGAAATATATTAATTCAGGGTTTATTTTTGCTCTGATTATTCTTGTTTCTGTTAATATTGTTATTTATCAAAACATAAAATTTCATTTTGAAGATGAAGAAGTTATTACAAAATCTCTTACGATAATTCAAATCTCAGAAGCACTATATTCTAAAATTATCGAAGCTGAAACAAACCGCAGAGGATATTTAATCACCAGTAATGAAGAATTCCTTAAGGATTATTATCCGGCTATAAATTCGATTGATTCAGTCCTAATACTATTAAAATCTGTTGTAACTGATTCATTAGAAAAAATGACTTTAGATACATTACAAAAATTAATTTATGACAGAAAAGATTTGCTTGAAGAGTCAATTGATTTTCAGGAAAAGAGAAGAAAAGATTATAAAGCACAAATAGAATTTACTCAAAAAGGTAAAATTGTTATAGATAAGATAAAAGATTGTATAGAGCGAATTCAGAATAATGAAAAGCAAATTCTTGACTATAGATTAAAAGATGCAGCAAGCAGTGCTGACTCTACACTTACATATTTATTGTTTGGAAATTTGCTGGCATTTTCTTTACTGATAATAGCTGTAATTCTGTTAAACAGGAATATTAACAAAAGAAAAGAAGTTGAAGTAACCCTTGAAGAGAGCCGAAATTGGCTGGCTACTACTCTTGAAAGTATAGGTGATGCTGTCATTGTTACCAATAAAATTGGCGAAATTCTTTTTATGAATAAGGTTGCCGAAGAACATACAGGTTGGAAAACCTCTGAAGCTATCGGTATTTTAATAGATAATGTTTTTGATATTTATAACGAAGATACAGGTAAAAAGGCATTAAGTCCAATTCAAAAAGTTGTAGAAAACAGAAATGTAGTAGGATTAGATGATCATACAATACTGATTAAAAAGAACAAAGAAAAAATCCCAATTGATGACAGTGCTGCACCTATAATTAATGATAATGGCGATTTGATTGGTGTTGTAATGGTTTTTAGGAATATTTCAGAAAGAAGAAAAGCTGAAAAAGAAATACTAAGTAATCAGAAGTTTATTAGTCGTATCGCTGATTCATTGCCAAGTATATTATATATTTATGATATTAAAGGACCAAAGATATCATACTTAAATTATAAAATTGCGGAAATTCTTGGATATGATTCAAATGAAGTTTTAAAAATGGGTCAGTCATTTTTTGAAACATATATTCACCCGGATGATTATTCAAAGCTAAGAAATAATTTTACCAAATATTTTAATGCTAAGGATAATGAAATATTGAATTTTGAATATAGGATATTGAATTCTGAGGGTAATTACCGGTGGTTCAGGAGTTATGAAGTTGTTTTTTCTAGAAATGATAAAGGTTTAGTAACTGAAATACTCGGTTCAGCATTTGATGTTACAACCATGAAACTGTTGGAACAGGAATTACAGAAATACAGCGGACACCTAGAAGAGCTTGTTGACATGAGAACAAGTGAACTTAAATCTGCAAACATGAAACTGAAAAATGAAATTAAAGAAAGAGCAAAGGCTGAAAGGAATATCATTGATGCAGAAGAAAAATTCAGAAATCTTGTTGAAAATGCTCTTGTTGGAATATATATTCTTCAGGAAAATTCATATGTTTATGTTAATCCTAAGTATGAAGAAATATTCGGATTTAAAAGAGGTGAAATGCTGGGTTTAAATGCATTGGATGTTGTTGCTTCTGAGCATAAATCATTTGTGATGGAAAATATAAGGAAAAGACTGGATAATGAAGTGAACACTATCCAATATTCTTTTAAAGCTGTTAAAAATGACGGATATTTAATAGATGTAGAAGTTAAGGGTTCAAAAATGCTTTATAAAGGAAATATCTCGATTATTGGGACTCTTCAGGATATTACAGATAGACTAAAAGCAGAGCAGGAATTAAGAAACTCACGGCAAAAACTACTTCTACATGTGGAAAGTACACCACTGGTTGTAATTGAATGGGATATGAATTTTTATATAAATCAGTGGAATCAATCTGCAGAAAAAGTATTTGGATGGAAAAAAACTGAGGTTTTAGGAAAACATGCTTCTATAATTATTCCGGAAGAAGCCAGATATCAAGTTGATGAAGTTTGGGAAAATCTGTTAAAAAAGACTGGTGGTGAAAGAAGTACTAATCAAAATATTACAAAAGATGGAAGAAAAATACTTTGTGAATGGTATAATACTCCTTTAATAAATGAAAATGGTGAAGTAATTGGGGTTGCTTCACTTGTAGAAGATATAACTGAACGGACAAAAGCCGAAGAACTGCTGAAGAATCAGAAAGAATTTTTGAGGACAGTTATTGATACAGATCCGAACTTTGTTTTTGCTAAAGATTGGGATGGCAGGTTTACTTTGGTTAATAAAGCAGTTGCTGAAAATTACGGAAGTTCTGTTGAGAGCTTAATAGGAAAAACAGATTCAGATTTTAATCCTAACTTGGAAGAAGTAGAACATTTTTTAAATGATGACAGGGAAGTAATTTCTTCAGGGAAACCAAAATTCGTTGCAGAGGAACAAGTAACAAATTCTAATACACATGAAACTAAATGGTACCAAACAATCAAAGTTCCTTTAAAAGGAACAGATGGAACTATCCAAGTTTTGGGTGTTGCAGCCGATATTACTGCAAGGAAACTTGCTGAGGAGATCACAAAAAGGTCTTTAAATGAGAAAGAATTATTACTTAAAGAAATACATCATAGAGTTAAAAATAACCTGCAAATAATTATTAGCTTATTAAAGCTGCAATCAAAATTTGTGTATGACCCCAGGGATCTTGAAATTTTTAATAAGAGCAGATCAAGAGTTGAAACAATGTCACTTATACATGAGAAACTTTATAAGTCCAAGGATATTTCTCAAATTGATATTGGAGTTTATTTAAAAGAACTTGTAAGTCATTTATTGAATGCTTATAAAGTTTCTTCTTCACACATAGAATTCAATATTAATGCTGAAAATATATTAATGACAATTGATACAGCTATTCCCTGCGGACTGATTGTTAATGAACTTATTAATAATATACTTAAGCATGCATTCCCGGATGGATACACAGGAAAAATTGAGTTAAATTTGCGGAGATCAGATGAAAACGTTGTGCTTGAAGTTTCAGATAACGGTATTGGAATTCCAGAAGCGATTGATCTGGATAAGAGCGATTCACTTGGTATGCGTCTGATTGATACGCTTGTTAAACAGCTTGATGGAATTGTTAAAATAAACAGTTTAAGCGGTTCAAACGGAACAAAATTTGTAATTGAATTCAAAGAAATAAAATATAAAGAAAGGATCTGATAATTGATGAGGAATAAATTCCTTATTTCACTTTTAGTGTTTTTTGTTTTTACAACCATAACTTTTTCGCAAAATTCATACCTTCAGATATCATTATTTGATGATGGTAATTTTTTGGTAACAATGGATAATACTTCACTGACCCAAGGTAACTATGCTGAGTTTGATAACCTTTCAGCAGGTGAGCATTCTTTAAAAATATCAAGGGTTAATACTGACCTTAATACCCAAGGAGATGTGATTTTTGATAATAAAATAAAGATAACTTCCGGTTCAGATATTTATGCTGTTATAGATGAATACAATGCTTTTGTAATTTATAAAAAGAAAAAGTATGGATTTAACAGACTAATTCCTATAGGCGAGTTTGTCCTAAAATGCGGTGATAATAACACTAAAAAAGTAAAGGATGAATTCAGCACTACCGATGAATGCCGATATAAAGTTATGAAAAAAGATGATTTTAATGATTTAAAAGGTTCTATTAATAACCGTAATTTTGAATCATCAAATTCTGCAGTAGTAAAAACCGCTATTGATAATAATTATCTTACATCAGATCAAGTAAGAGACCTTCTGAGATATTTTACATTTGAAGATACCAAACTTGAAATTGCGAAATATTCATACAAGAAAGTCTGTGATACTAAAAATTTCTTTAAAGTATATGATGCATTCGATTTTGAATCCAGTATATCGGAATTAAAGAATTACATTTCTGGAAAATAATTATTAAATTTAATATATGGAAAATGAAAATGATGTAAATTCTCCTTCAACAGGGGCAAGTGTGGGTTTTTCACTGGGATTTTTGATATTCTATGTTGCTGTTGTGTTTGCAGTATTAGCAATATTTTTCAAACTCCCATTTTAATTTTTGTATTAATTTTAAACAAACCTGGTTTAGTTAGTGTATAACTAAACCTTTATATTTATATAAATGAACTGGATAAATTTAGATTCAATTGATAAAATTAATGAGTTGAAGGAATTATCAGCCAATCAAAATGTTTTGGTCTTTAAGTATTCGCCTAAGTGTGTAGTTAACTATATTGTACGAAACCTTCTGGAAAGAGAATGGAATGAAGGGGAAATGAATATGAAGACATACATAGTAGATGTAATTAATTATAAAGATATATCAAAACAAATTGAAACAGATTTTGATGTAAACCATGAATCTCCGCAGCTATTGATAATTGAAAAATCAAAACCAGTGTTTACTGCCAATCACGGTAGAGTTTTGTTTTCAGAAATAAGAAAGTTTGCAAATTAAGTATTGAACATATGAATAGCAGACTCGAAGTCCCCAAAATGTATAAACTTTATATAGGCGGAAAGTTTACAAGAACTGAATCAGAAAGGTACATTTCTGTAATTAACCCCAAAACAAAAGAGAAGATCTGTAATATTTCCAGAGGTTCAAAAAAAGACATACGGAATGCCGTTGTAGCAGCAAGAACTGGGTTTAACACATGGTCAGCTAAAACTGGGTATGAAAGAGGGCAGATACTTTACAGGCTTGCTGAAATGCTTGAAGGCAGGAAAGATCAATATGTAAATGAACTTGTAAAAGGTTCAGCTTATTCTAAATCTCAGGGTATTAAAGAAGTAAACAAAGCTATAGATAGAATTATTTGGTATGCAGGACTTGCTGATAAATATGGTCAGTTAATTGGAACTGTTAACTCAGTACAAAACGGTTTTTTTAATTTTTCAATTGCTGAACCTACAGGTGTAGTTGGAATATTACTTCCCGAAGAACTGTCATTCTTAGCGTTAATAACAAGAATATGTGCAGTAATTACAAGCGGTAATTCATGTATTATAATTGCTTCCGAAAAATCACCTTTGCCTGCGATTACATTTTCAGAAATATCAGCAACAAGTGATATACCGGGCGGTGTCATTAATATCTTAACCGGATTGAAAAAAGAGCTCATACCTTATCTTGCTTCTCATATGGATGTTAATGCATTTGATTATGCAGAAAGTAATTTGGTTTATAAAAAAGATGTTCAGACTGCATGCGCTAATAATGTTAAGAGGTTTATTTATTATGCTCATAAAAATCCCGCAGACTACTATAATGATGATAAGAACGAGAACATAATGCAGGTACAGAACTTTACAGAGCTAAAAACTGTTTGGCATACTATGGGTCTTTAGTAGAAGCGAAATTTCAAATTAAAAATGACAAATGTCAAACAATAATAAAGACTACCTTATTACAGATGTAGAAGGTTATACACCTGAAATAAGCAGACTCGTCTGTATGATGAATTATGCCAGAAGTGTTACGTTAGATTCAGTGAAAGACTTAACACCCTCACAATTAGATTACCTTCTTGATGAAAAAGCTAATTCCATCGGTGCGTTGCTTATGCATATTGCGTCAACTGATTTCTTTTTCCGGATATTAAGTTTCGAAAAACGGGAGTTAACTCCTGAAGAAGATAAAGAATGGGCTCCGGCTTCGTATTTAGACCAGCCTGCAAGAGACCATATCAAAGGGCACAGGATAGATTATTATTTAGAAGTTTTACTGAAAGAACGGAATGAGGTGCTGGATATGCTTAGAACTGTGAACGACGACTGGCTTTATGAGGAAGTACCTTTCTGGAATGATAAGCCCGCGAATAATTATTTTATATGGTTTCATGTCATTGAAGATGAGATAAACCATAGGGGACAGATAAATCTTACTAGGAAGAGAATTCTAAAGGATTTATAATAGTAAATCAACAAAAGTTATCTTAATATCTACAAGGTAGATAAACCCTCATTTTACGTTTCTTTATATAACTTAATTTTATATACTTATAGAATTTCCAATAAATATACTGAATTTTTGACGGTTTAAACTACTTTTTGATTATGAAAAAAACTGTAATACTGTGTTTCCTGATTTTTGCCGTATTGATAACGGTTGTTCAGTCCTGTGATGATGCGGGAGTAGTAGTAAAAACAAATACAGAAAGTCTTTGGATAAGGCTTGATACTTCAACCGGGCAGGATGCTTATATCACAGATTTTTATGCTACAACAAATTTTAAGAATGACCCGGATTTTGCTGGAATTGCCTGGTGTATTGATACAAACTGCACAATGCCGTATAAAGGCAGAACTCTTTTCAGGTTTTATTTAAATAATATTCCATCAAATGCAACGGTAACAAGCGCGAAGTTATTGCTTTCTTATAACCCTACTTGCTTTCATTCTCCTTCACCTGGTCACAGAAATAACAACGGTTCGAATGCCTGTTTGCTCCAAAGAATCACTTCAAATTGGAATGACAGCAATGTTACCTGGAGTAATCAACCCGCAATAGTTACATTAAATCAGGTCACTATCCCGGCAAGCACTTCACAAATTCAGAACTACACAATAGATATAACGGGATTCATAAATGATATGGTTAAAAACCCATCAACCAATAATGGATTGATGCTTCGTTTAGAAACTGAATTGCCTTTAAGAAGTTTGAATTTTGCATCAAGCAATAATGTGGATTCCACTATAAGACCACTCCTGTTGATAACATATACACCCTGAAAATACTCGAATCCAGCATTAAACAGAGAATATTCTCAAATAATATGCTGTGAACTAATTCTTTTTGGTATTTGTTCTTTATAGTAGTTAGGAACAATTTATGAAAAATTTAGTAAAGCTTGTTTTAAGTATCATAATTTGTCAGCTTGCCGGAGTTATTGGTTCAATTTTTACAATCAATTCAATTAACAATTGGTACTTTGATCTAAGTAAGCCCTCATTAAATCCGCCTAACTGGATATTTGGTCCTGTTTGGATTACTTTATACTTCTTAATGGGTATTTCTTTATTTCTTATATGGCAAAAAGGTTTGAATATACAAAGGAATAAAAATGCATTCATATTGTTTATTGTGCAATTAGTATTTAATTCATTATGGTCAATTGTTTTTTTTGGAATGCATCAAATTCTACCGGCAGTATTAGTTATTACAGTACTGTGGCTGCTCATTTTCGCATGTATTTTCAGCTTTAAACCCATATCAAAACCGGCAGCATACCTGTTAATTCCATATTTATTATGGGTTAGCTTCGCTTCGTATCTGAATATCTCGATTTATATCCTTAACAGGTAAAAACCTGCAAAAAACAGGGGTTCTGAATTAAAATCTTTAATTATGAAACTTATTTAAGTATATTGCTGTATATAAGTATAGAAAAAACAAACGAAAACATATAAATAATGCAAAAACGTAAATATCTGATACCGATTTTTTTGATGTTGATCTCCATCGGAGTCTTAGTGGGAATGAAAGTAAACACTGCGGCATCAGGAGACGATGTATTTGATAATGTCAAAAAATTCAATGAAGCTCTCACTTTAGTTCAAAAAAACTATGTAGATGATGTAGATGCTAACAAACTGACTGAAGCTGCCATAAAAGGTATGCTTGGACAGCTTGACCCGCACTCAACATACATTTCTCAGGACCAGCTAAAAAGAATTAATGAAGATTTTCAGGGAAGCTTTGAAGGTATTGGCGTAGAATTTGATATAGTAAATGATACAATTACAATTATTACACCAATTTCAGGGGGACCCTCTGAAGCACTTGGTATTTTAGCAGGAGATAAGATAGTAAAGATTGATGGTGTTAGTTCAATTGGTATGACAAGAGAAGATGTTCCTAAAAAACTTAGAGGACCAAAAGGAACCAAAGTAACAGTATCAATTTCAAGAGGCGGTAGTCCGAATTTAATTGAATTTGAAATTACACGCGATAAAATTCCTCTCTACAGCGTTGACTCATCATTTATGATAAATAATGAAGTTGGCTATGCAAGGGTAACTAGGTTTTCAGCTACTACATACGATGAATTTGCTAAGGCACTTGCTGAAATGAAAAAACAGGGAATGAAAAAACTCGTTTTAGATCTTAGGAATAATCCGGGTGGTTATCTTGACCAGGCTTTCAAAATGGCAAGTATGTTTATAGAGCGAGGAAAGAAAATAGTTTATACAAAAAGCAGAATTCCTTCTTTTAATGATGAGTATATATCCGAAGGCGGTGAATACACTAATATACCATTGATTGTACTTGTAAATGATGGGTCTGCTTCTGCAAGCGAAATTGTTGCTGGCGCTATTCAGGATTGGGACAGGGGACTGATAGTTGGCCAAAATACATTTGCTAAAGGATTAGTTCAAAGACAATATGATCTTTCTGATGGTTCAGCAATGAGAGTAACTACCTCAAGATATTACACCCCATCGGGAAGGTTGATTCAGAAACCATATGAAGGCGGTGAGTTTAAAAAAATGCTTATTAACCCGGATGAAGGCGATAATCTTTTGCACACCAAAGATACAAAAGATACCGCAAGACCTCAATTCAAAACTATGGGCGGCAGAACTGTATATGGAGGAGGCGGTGTTACTCCTGATTTTGTTATTAGTCTTGATACATTGACAGATTATTCAGTTCAGCTTCGCAGAGTAAACCTGTTCCTTGAGTATGCTAATTCATATTTTGATTCCAATAGGGAAAATCTCAAATCAAATTATTCTGATTTTCTAAAATTCAGAGATAATTTTGATGTAACATCAAATATGCTGGATGATTTCAAGAGCCTAGCTGCTTCAAAGAATATTCCATTCAATGAAGAACAGTGGAGCAGAGATCTTGATTTTATAACAACAAGTATTAAATCAATTATTGCAAGAGATATTTGGGGTAATAATGGAAGTATGGCTGTTTGGCTTGCTACCGATAAACAATTTGAAATGGCTATGATTTTATTTCCTGAAGCAGAAAAACTTGCTCAGATAAGATAGCAAAATTTTTTTTAAAGTATCGTAAACCCGGTTTTATGAACTTAACTGATAAATATTCCGGTTTTATTTTAGTCTTGCTGCTTTTTATAAGCAGCGGGACTTTTTCGCAATCTGAAGTTCTTTATCCGGGTGAAGAATTGTATTATGAAGTCAACTATTCGTTCATTAACATAGGCTGGGCAAAGTTTAACACTGAAAAAGTTATAGGTAAAGAGAATTTTTTCATTTGCAAAGCCAAACTGAAATCAAACAATTCGCTCCCATTAATTGATGTTGATTATGACTTCATTAGTGAAATTGAACTAAAAGATAAGAAGATCATTACTCATAGATTTACTGCTTATCAATATAAAGGTAGTAAAAAAAGCATATTGATATGTGATTTTAATTATGATTCATCGTTTATTATTATTAAAAAAACAGGGTATGATAATAATTCAGAAATTGATAAAAGGATAAATACCTCAACATGGTTTCAGGACGGACTTTCAATATTTTACTTTGCAAGGACTAATACAAATAAAGACCAGACTGAATACGTTCCTGTAATGATGCATACCGATACATCATTAATGAAAATTGATTTCTCTTCAAAAAAGACAAGTATTGAAATTAGTGAAATTGATTATGATATTGCATCAGTTTACCTTGAAGGATTTTCATATTTTAAAGCTGTGTTTGGTTTAACAGGTGATTTTTCAGGATGGTTTTCATATGATGAAGCAAGAATTCCGCTCAAAGCAAAGCTGCAGGTAGAAATTGGAAGTATTACACTTGAACTAAAATCTTGGAAACGCGGCTCATGGCAGCCTCCGCGTTATTAAGCCTGAGCGAAGCGATATCCCGCTCTGCGGTACTAATTACCCAGTTGTTGGTGTTGTCACCAACAACAAAAAATTTTTATTTAAAAAATGATTCTACCATATCAAAATAAATATCCAAAGATACACGAATCAGTACTTGTAGCTGAAGGTGCTCATATAATTGGTGATGTTGAAATAGGCAAAGATTCAAGTATATGGTTCAACACAGTTGTAAGAGGTGATGTTAATTATATAAGGATAGGGGAGAGAACCAATATTCAAGACCTAACAATGGTTCACGTTACTTTTAAGAAATTTCCAACATTTATTGGTAATGATATTTCAATTGGGCATAGCGCAGTTATTCACGGCTGTAAGATAGATGATTTTGTATTAATTGGCATCGGAGCCAAATTGCTTGATAACTGTCATGTGAACTCATTTTCACTTGTGGCAGCCGGTTCTGTTGTAAAAGAAGGGTTTGAAGTTCCTACAGGTACTTTAGTCGCCGGTGTTCCGGCAAAAATAATCAGAGACCTTAAACCCGAAGAAGTAGAAAAAATCAAGCAAAACGCTAAAAATTACCTGTTTTACTGCCAGCAATACAAAGAGTTCAATAAAGGGCTCGGTTTTCAAGAAATTTTGCCACTTGATAAATAATAAATTTCTGTATATTTTTAAGTGTTTTAAAATAAGAAGTTTTGAGTTTATGCTAATGTTACACTTTAATTTTGTCTAATTTAAGTTAAGTTAATATTCAAAGGCACTGAAGGAAAGCTAAAATACTCACTAAATCCGAAATATTGATAAATAATTTACACCCCGTATTCAGGCTTCCATTCACAGATAAACATGTCAGGGAATTGGTATCAAAAGTAATGTATGGTGAGGATTGCCAGTTTAATGAAATTATAGTAAATTTTGTTGGAAATAAGGCGATAAAAAAGATCAATAAAGATTATTTAAATCATAATTATTTCACTGATATCATTACTTTTCCTTACAATGATAATAGCAAACAAATAGAAGGCGAATTGTTTATTTCTTTAGATACCGTTAAGGAAAACGGTGAAATCTATAGTTCAGGATTTAAACAGGAACTCAAGCGTGTTATAATACATGGATGCCTGCATTTAGCTGGTTTTAAAGATGCTTCAAAAAAAGATAAGGAACTAATAAGGAAGAAAGAAAATTTCTACCTAAGAAATTAAGATTAACATTAAAGAGTAATTTAACTTAGCAATAAAATGTAACTAAGAAATTATCATCTACTGCAATTAAGGATAAAGTAAAAATAATTAAAGAACAAAAATGTTATACGAAAAAATTATTGAAATAATAGTATTTCTGCTTAGTGAGCTTAAGTACAACAAACAGCTTACCGATGTTGATATGGATAATCTTACAACTTTGGGTTACACTCCAAACGAAATAAATACAGCATTCAGTTGGGTTTACTCAAAAATATATGCGGGTGAAAAAATATTTATTGATCCCAAAACCGATACAAGGTCGCAGAGATTTCTTCATGATGCAGAACAGAATGTAGTTTCACCAGAAGCATATGGATACTTAGTACAGCTTAGAGAACTTGGACTGATTAACAATATGGATATTGATCTTATAGTTGATAAGATTATGGTTTCAAGTTACAATAATGTAACAAAAGAAGATATGAAGGCAATAATCGCTTCATACCTGCTTGATATAGATGAAATGAATGACGCAAACAACCGCATTATGATAAACCTTAATGATACTATTCACTAATTAATAAAAATATAGAACAGGCAAAAAATAATAAATGGCAAAATCACTTGTAATAGTTGAATCGCCTTCAAAAGCAAAGACAATAAATAAATACCTTGGCAAGAGCTATAAAGTGATTGCCTCGGTTGGTCATATAAAAAATTTACCAAAGAGCAAAATAAGCGTTGATTTTGATAATGACTATGAACTAACATATGAAACTATTCCAGGCAAAGAAAAAGTAATTGCTGAATTAAAAGAACTTTCTATTGGCGCTGATAAAATATTTATAGCAACCGATCCTGACCGGGAAGGTGAGGCAATTGCTTTTGATATTGCAGAAGAAGTTAAAGGCAATAATTCTAATATTTATAGAGTACTCTTCAACGAAATTACTAAAAAAGGGGTTGATGAAGGTATCAACAATCCATTACAAATAGATGAGAAGTTGGTAAGCTCACAGCAGGCACGCAGAGCCTTAGATAGGATCGTGGGATATAAAGTTAGTCCTTTTTTATGGAAAGTGGTTTATTATGGACTCTCAGCAGGAAGGGTTCAGTCAGTAGCTCTTAGGCTTATCTGTGAGAGAGAGCAGGAAATAAGAATATTTATACCTGCTGAATACTGGAGCATTATTGCGAACTTTAAGGATAGAGATAAAAATAAAGTTTTTGAATCAAAACTTATCTCACAAAATGATAGAGTATTCAAGTTTAACGGAGATGACCCAAGAATAAAAACAGAAGCTGAAGCAGCTGAGATGATAAAAGACCTTAATTCAAAACACTTCAAAATTTCAGATATAATTAAAAAAGAAATCAAACGTAATCCTTATCCACCTTTTACAACATCATCTTTGCAGCAGGATGCCTCTGTAAGGCTGCGTTTTGCACCTAAGAAAGCTATGATGCTTGCCCAGAAGCTTTATGAAGGAATTGATATTGGTGAAGAAGGATTGACAGGTCTAATAACATATATGAGGACAGATTCAACCAGACTTAGTGCAGATGCAGTAAGCGAAGCAAGGGGATATATAAAAGAAACATTCGGCAAAGAATTTATTCCACATGAGCCAAAAGCATATTCAAAGAAAAAAGAAAATACGCAGGATGCACATGAAGCAATTAGACCTACATCTGTTTGGAGAACTCCTGATAGCTTAAAAAACGATCTTACACCTGACCTGTACAGACTGTATGCTCTAATATGGAAAAGATTTGTTGCATGCCAGATGCAAAATTCTGTATCAGACCAGATAACACTTTTAATAGATTCCTTCAGCGAATCAAATAACGGGAAAAAGGAAAATTCATACCAGTTCAGAACAACTGATTCAACAATAAAATTCAAAGGTTTCTTAGCTTTGTACGATGATGTTTTTGAAGAGGAGGAAGAAGATGATGAAGATAAATTCTCGATTCCAGTTGAAATTGAAATTGGCGACTTGCTTGATTTGAAAGACCTTTTCAAGAAACAGCATTTCACAACACCTCCTCCCAGGTATACTGAAAGCAGTCTTATTAAGCAATTGGATTATCTTGGTATAGGAAGACCTTCAACATATGCTATGATAGTTTCAACTATTATTAACCGCACATACTCTGATTTAAAAGAAAGAAAACTATATGCAACAGAACTTGGTGAAACTGTAAACAAACTCTTAGCTGCACATTTTGAAGATGTTATTAATGTTAAGTTTACTGCTTTAATGGAAGAAGAACTTGATAAAATTGCCGAAGGTGAATTGACTTATAAAAAAGTACTCAATGACTTTTATCTGCCATTTAATAATGACCTTGAAATCCTGAATTCAAAGACCAAGGAAATAAAAGAATCATTAATTGAGCATACTGATATTATTTGCGAAAAATGCGGCGGCGCTATGCTTATAAAGTGGGGAAGGAACGGCAGGTTTCTTTCATGCAGCAAATACCCAAAATGCAAAAATGCACAGCCTTTGCCGGGTGAACAAGTAGAGCATGACGAACTTGCTGATGGTAAATTCTGCGATTTGTGCAATGCGCCAATGGTTGTTAAATCAAGTAAATATGGTAAATTTCTTGGATGCTCAAATTATCCTGATTGCAAAAATATCCAGCCTATTACACTTGGCATTAAATGTCCAAAGTGTAAGGAAGGTGAAATACTTGCGCGTAAAGCTCTGAAATCCAAAAAGACATTTTATGGTTGTACCAGGTATCCTGATTGTGATTTCATCTCAAACAGCAAGCCAAGAGAAACTAAGTGTGAAATGTGTGGAAACAGTTACATGCTTGAAAAATACTCAAAGAAAAAAGGTATGTTCATTGAATGTCCTGAATGTAAACATAAAGTAGAAATTGAATCAAAAGATGCAATTGTTTTAACCTGATAAATAATGTATGAAAAGAAGAAATTTTATAAAATGCTGCTCTATGGCTATACCCGGAGCAGTTTTTGCAAACTCAAATGGGGAGAGAGTGTTGAATTCTACGAATAGTAATGCTGTGCCAAGGCATAGAACGTTTGATGACGATTACATTAAAAAGGCGGCAGATACTGCCTTATTTACTGCAAAAAATTACGGGGCTTCTTATTGTGATTTCAGATTAAGTAATTTTCGGTCGCAGAATGTATCAACAAGAGAGCAGGTAATTCAATCCATTAGAGATAATGAAAATTTTGGGTTTGCAGTTAGAGTTGTTATTGATGGTACTTGGGGATTTGCATCAAGCAGCACATTCAGTGAAGATGAAGTTGTAAGAATCACCCAAATAGCCTGTACAATTGCTAAAGCTAATAAAAGTATCCAACGCAATAAAGTTGAACTTGCTCCTGTTCCGGTATATAATGAAACATGGCAAACTCCTATAAAGAAAAATGCATTTGATGTATCAATTGATGATAAGGTAAATTTTCTTTTTGGTATAAATGAAAAAGCCAAATCACTTGGTGCTGATTACTGCAGTTCATTTATTTGGGCTGTTAATGAATGGAAATACTTCGCTTCTTCGGAAGGCTCATACATAAAACAAGACATTCACAGGATTTGGTCAGCGTTTGATATTACAGTTGTTGATAAGAATACAGGTAATTTTGAATCACGTGATTCATTTACCGTGCCTATTGGCAAAGGATATGAATATGTTGATGAATATGATTATATGAAAGATATTGAAGAAGCGGTTGAACATACTAAAATGAAACATAAAGCACCATCAGTTGAGCCAGCTACACGGGATTTAATACTTGATTCAAACCATTTATGGCTTACTATACATGAAACATGCGGACATCCAACTGAGCTTGACAGGGCATTAGGTTACGAAGCAAATTATGCCGGCACAAGTTTTATGACACCGGATAAACTTAATAAACTTCAATACGGAAGTAATATAATTAATATTAAAGGTGATAGAACTCATATAGACGGTCTTGCAACCCGTGGATTTGATGATGATGGTGTTAAAACAACCCAATGGGATATAATTAAGAAAGGTAAATTTGTTGGCTACCAGACAACACGAGAAATGGCTAAGTTCATAGGAGAGAGTGCTTCAAATGGATGTGCGTATGCTGATAGTTGGGACCACTTCCCGATACAAAGAATGCCTAATGTTTCGCTTCAGCCGGGTGATAAAAAACTTTCATTACAGGATTTAATTGCTGATACTGATGACGGTATTTTTATTAAAGGAAGCGGAAGCTGGTCAATTGATATGCAAAGATATAATTTTCAATTCACTGGGCAGGAGTTTTGGGAAATCAAAAATGGAAAAATAACAGGTATGTTAAAAGATGTTGCATACCAGGGAAATACTGTTAATCTGTGGAATTCATGCGATGCAATTTGTGATGCAAGCGAGTATAAACTTGGCGGTTCATTTTTTTGCGGAAAAGGAGAACCAGGCCAGGTTTCACCGGTAAGCCACGGTTCATCACCTGCAAGATTCAGAAAAGTGAAAATATTAAATACATCCAAGGAGGCAGGTGAATGATACTGAACGAAAATGAAGCTAAGAACTTATTGACAAAAGTACTTTCCATTTCTAAAGCTGATTCTGCAATTGCATCGCTGGAAGGTAATAATACTCATAACTTAAGGTTTGCAAGGAATTCCATTTCTACCAATGGTTATTCAGATGGTTTGGAAGTATCAATTTCAAGCAATATTGGGAAGAAAACAGGCTCAGTTTCAACTAATAAGTTTGATGATGCTTCAATAAAAGAAGCTGTAAAAAAATCTGAAGATATTGCAAGATTATCGCCTGATAATAAAGAATTTATGCCTCCATTAGAAAGTCAAAGTTACCTGAATGCAGTTAACTTTTCTGGGAATACTGAAAATCTAATAGGTGAAAACAGGTCAAAAATGATTGCATATATAATAGATAATTCTCTTAGTAACGATGTAACTTCTGCGGGATACATGGAAGATAATGTAACTTTTTTTGCAATACAAAATACAAACGGACTCTTTGCATATAATAAAGCTACAATGGCTAAACTTTCAGCAACAATTAGGACGAATGATGGTACTGGGTCTGGCAGGTTTGAAAAGAATTATGTTGATGTAAATAAAATAAGTGGTAACTCACTTGCTGATTGGGCAATTAATCGTTCTAAATTATCTTTACATCCTGAAGAAATTAAACCCGGCAGATATACTGTGATACTTGAGCACGCCGCTGCAAGTGATATGCTTTCACTTTGTCTAAATTTTATGGGTTCAAGAAGCGCTGATGAAGGACGAAGCTATTTTTCACAAAAGGGCGGTGGGACTTTAATTGGCGAAAAAATTGCAGATGAAAAAGTAAATATTTATTCAGACCCAACAGATATTAACGCCCCCTCAGTTCCTTTTACCGAGAGCGGAGAACCAAGAAACAGGGTAGTTTGGTTTGAAAATGGTGTATTAAAGAATCTTCATAGAAACCGCTTCTGGGCAGAAAAGACATCACAGCCTTCTTTACCTTATCCTTCTAATATTTTAATGCAGGGAGGTAGTAAATCGGCAGAACAGTTAATTGCTGAATCAGAAGATGCAATTCTTGTTACAAGGTTTTGGTATATAAGAACAGTTGACGCGAGAACTATGCTTTTAACAGGATTGACAAGAGACGGTGTATTTGAAGTTAAAAACGGGAAGATAACAAGACCTGTAAAGAATTTTAGGTTCAATGAATGTCCAATGAATATTCTAAAGAATATTATCGAGCTTGGCAGTGCTGAAAAAGCAGTCGGTAGCGAAACCGGTGATTATCCTATTTATGTTCCTGTTATGAAAGTGGCTAATTTTAATTTTTCAAGTTTATCAGATGCAATATAATGCCTAATGTGTAATTATGAATTTAATTCATGCAATAGATAAATTTTCTGCTTACCTTATTAACGAAAAGAACTATTCAAAACATACCCTTATGAACTATGTCAAAGATCTTAACGACTTTTACACACACCTCGCTAAAACACTCGAAGAATCCAATCCGAAAATTGAATTACAGTATATTGATGAACCCTCTTTAAAGAGTTTTATAGCTGGATTTGTTTTGAATAAAAAATTGAAATACTCAAAACGAACCATTTCAAGAAAAATATCTACCCTCAAATCATTTTATAAATTCCTGAACCGCAAAAAGCTGTACACTGAAAATCCCTCACGAAATCTTGTATTTCCAAAACTCGGGAAAATTTTACCGAATGTAATTGAAGAGACATCATTAACAGCATTATTGAACTCGGATACATTTGGCAATGATATTTGGGGAGAGCGTGATAAAGCTATTATGGAGCTTCTGTATAGCTCTGGAATACGATTAAACGAACTTATTAACCTCACCATTGATAAAGTTGACATGGATAACTTCACTATCAGGGTAAAAGGCAAAGGCAGGAAAGAAAGGATTATACCGGTTGGACCTGTTGCAATAGGAACAATATCTGTATATCTCGAAATGCGTGATAAGTATTTCACTGAAAAGGGAGTTGAATACGATAACGGTGTAATCTTTAACGCAAAAAATGGTAAAAAGCTATATCCCGCTTTAATGAACCGTATTACCAATAAATACATATCAAAAATATCAGAGATTAAGAAGAAATCACCCCACATATTACGGCATTCATTTGCCACCCATTTGCTTGATCATGGAGCTGATATCAGGGCAGTAAAGGACTTATTGGGACACTCCAGTCTAAGCACAACACAGATCTATACACACGTTTCAGTAGATAGGCTTAAGAAAGTTTATCATAAGGCACATCCGAAGGGGTAGATAATTTATATTTTTTAAATTCGACCCGACTTATTCTTTATATATTAACATTTCATTAATCACATTTTTTGAGTAAATTTGCTAAATTATTAAATATTTAATGGATTCTCGTTTTCACGGGGAATTGTACACAAAATGGCAAAAATACAATTAAAAGAGATATGTCACGGCAGGTCAGGTGATAAAGGCGATGCCGCTAATGTTGGCTTGATTGCATATAAGAAAGAAGATTACGAAGTCATTAAGCAAAAGGTTACAGCAGAAGCCGTTAAAAAGCATTTTGAGGGTATTTGCCTTGGTGATGTTGATAGATATGAGCTTCCGAACATAAATGCGCTTAATTTTGTACTGCATAACACTCTCGGCGGCGGGGGAACAGTATCACTCAAGAATGACGCCCAGGGAAAGACCTTGGCTTCTGCATTACTGATGATGGAAATCGAAATACCCTGAATGCAGTGTTCGCCTGCCGACTAAAATTAATATTTGATAGGCAGTAAGGGTCTCATTCGGTGAAAAATAAGTTTGATTTTGTACAGTATCTATCTTTAAAATATTACAATTAGCAACTAATCATTAAACTAAAATATAGCGTAATCGTGAAGTCTTTAGACCCTTCGCTGCGCTCAGGGTGTAAAATGTTTGACTACAGTAAATCAGAATTAAAGAAATTAAAGACAAGGGTAGATAACCTAAGGAGGTTTCTTTGAAATAGATGATAAGAAGGAACTCGTCTCATCAATGCAGCAAAAGTCATCTGCCGAAAATTTTTGGGATGATTACGCAGAAGCCCAGAAAATACTTCAGGAAATTACACGCCATAATGAATGGATAAGCCTTTGGAATAACCTCGATAAGAAATACAGTGATATAGAGTCCATATTAACCTTTGCCGAAGAAGAATCAGATACAACACTCGAAGAAGTAATAGAAAAAGATATCTCAAAGCTTACGCTTGAAGTTGATAAAGTTGAGTTCAAGAATATGCTTCGTGAAGAAGATGATAAGCGTGATGCTATAATGAATATCAATTCAGGTGCAGGTGGTACTGAAGCTCAGGATTGGGCACAGATGTTAATGAGAATGTATCTAAGATATTGCGAAAAACAGGGATTTAAAGCTAATATTGTTGACCTTTTAGAAGGTGATGGAGCAGGCATTAAAAGCTGTACAATTGAAGTATCAGGACAATACGCTTATGGTTACTTAAAGGCTGAAAATGGTGTTCATAGGCTTGTCAGAATATCACCCTTTGATTCAAATAAAAAACGCCACACATCATTTGCCGCTGTATTTGTATATCCTGTTGTGGATGATAATGTTGAAATCGAGATAAATCCGGTTGATATACGTGTTGATACCTTCAGAAGCGGTGGTGCAGGCGGTCAGAATGTAAATAAGGTCGAAACTGCAATCAGGATAACGCATAATCCCACTGGAATAGTTGTTCAATGCCAGAATGAGCGTTCACAACACCAAAATCGTGCAAATGCTATGAAAATGCTTAAATCTAAGCTGTATCAGCTTGAAAAAGAGAAAGAACAGGCTAAGCTTGATAAGATCGAAGGTACAAAAAAGAAGATTGAGTGGGGCAGCCAAATACGTTCATATGTGTTCCATCCTTATAATATGGTTAAAGATCACAGAACAGACCATGAAACAAGTAATGTTCAAAGTGTTATGGATGGCGATATTGAAGATTTCATAAAAAGCTATTTGATGGAATTTTAAAAAAATTATATCTAAAAATTGGTAAATTTATTTCTGGCAAAGCGTTTTTTAAGATCAAAAAAGGAATCAAGCTTTATTTCTTTTATTACGCTTATATCAATTGCAGGTATTGCTATTGGCGTTGCTGCATTAATTATTGCTGTTTCGGTGCTTGGCGGTTTTGAAAAAGAAATTACCGAAAAAACTATTTCCCTATCATCGCATATTCAGATAACATCATTCAAAAAAGAGGGGATAGCTGATTATAATGCAGTTATTAAGCAGCTAATGGAGCCTGATAATAATCTCTTTGTTGATTTAGCTCACCCATTTGTTCAAAGAGAAGCAGTAATTAAGTTTAAAGATAGAACCGAAGGTATAATTATCAAAGGTGTAAGGAATGAAGATAGTATATTTGCTTCTCAAAGGAAAATAGTAACAGGAACAGCTGTTTTAGGTGAGGTAGATTCATCAATATCAAATATTGTAATTGGGAATAAGCTTGCAGGAAAACTTGGAATAACTATAAACAATAAAATTTTCATTATTGCTACAGTAGGGATTCCTTCAGCTACAAATACTCCTTCAGTAAAAGGATTTAAAGTAGTTGGTATTTATGAATCAGGTTTAAAAGAATACGATGATGTTTTGATTTATGTATCATTAAAGGATGCCCAGAAACTCTACAGTATGGGACCATATGTAACAGGTATAGAAATATTCCTGAAAGATACAGGTAAGATAAAGAAAGTAACTAATGAAATTAAAGCAAGGATAGATTATCCCAACAATAATGCTAGGAATGTATTCCAAATATATAAAGGTTTATTTACATGGGTCGAGTTACAGAAAGAACCTATTCCAATTGTACTGGGTTTAATAATAATAGTAGCTGCCATTAACATTATCGGATTTTTGCTTATGCTTGTTCTTGAAAAAACTGAAACCATTGGAATACTTAAATCATTGGGGGCAAAGAATTTTGATATTATTAAGATATTTTTCTTTCAGGGAATGTTTATTGCTACTGTAGGAATAATAATAGGAAATATACTCGGTTATGGTTTATGTTTACTCCAGTTAAAATATAATCTTGTTACAATACCTGAAATTTATTATATGACATCTGTTCCGTTGGAAATTGATATTAATGTAGGAATTACTATCACAACAATAGCAATTTTACTTAGTGTACTTGTTACAGTAATACCATCTTACATGGCTTCAAGGCTTAATCCCATTACATCACTTAGATTCAAGTAATCCTGAGATTGCAGCGCTTCACTCGCAAAGAAATATGAAATATACAAAGAATAAAGAATTCATAGGTAATATGTTTGATGAGATTTCGCCAACTTATGATAAACTTAATCATTTATTGAGTGGTTATCAGGATAACCGCTGGCGAAAAGGAGCTGTCAAATACCTTGCATCAATTTCAGATAATTACAAAAATATCCTAGATCTTGCTTCCGGTTCCGGTGATCTTGGTATGGAATTCCTTAAACTTAATCCAAATAAAGTATTTTCAACTGACTTATCATTTGAAATGCTGAAAATAGATAAAGTTAAACTTCCTGCTGAAATAAACCAGGTAGTAAAGGCAGAAGCTGAACACCTACCCTATAAAAACGATTTTTTTGACCTATGCGGTATTGGTTTTGGGGTAAGAAACTTCGAACATTTAAGTGAATGTATAAAGGAAATAAACCGAGTACTTAAATCGGGAGCAAAATTCTTGACAATTGAAATGTTTAAACCAATGAAGCCAAATTTAGCCAATAAATCATTCAGGCTTTATTTCGAAAAGGTTCTGCCTAAGCTTGGAAATTCGCTTTCTAACAGTAAATATGCTTATAATTACTTATTTGAATCTGTTGATAATTTTTTAACCATTCGGCAGTATTCTGAAATCTTGGAGCAAAATGGAATGAAAATAATTAAAATTAAAAATAATTTCCTTGGAATTGTTAATACAGTTGTTGCAGAAAAATTGTAAAAATTTGTTCTGCTTATTGCAATTTAGATAATCTATAAGTATATTTATACAAAATTAAATTAAATTTTATGAAAAAAATTACTAATGTTGTTACAATTCGCATTATTACCATATTAATGCTTATTTCACTTCCATTCCTAGGTTCAGATTGTGAGGAAATTCTTAATCCAGTAAATCCAACCGGTCAGATACAGGGTTCATGGACTTATGTATATAATGCCGGCACAATACGTGATATATGTCCAGGAGAAACTGTTTCGTTTCCTAGTAATTCAGGTGGAACAGCGACACTTAAATGCCCTGAGCAAAACCCTATAGATAGGAATTATTCGGTTTCAGGCTCTACATTAACATATACTGCATCAAATATGCAGTATGCAATATCCTTCACACAGTCTAATGAGCTTGTGCTTTCTGGCACAAACAACAGCCGGATTCTTTATTATGCGCGAACTATTACAGATAATACGATATCTAATCTGCAGCAAGGTGATAATAATTCAATTAACAATTCCTCTGAAATTAAATAATACAATATTATGAAAAAGATTTACAGGATAAATATAATTATATTTTCAATTGTTTTGCTGGGATTATTATTTTCTTTCAGCGCTTTTGATGTGAATGAGAACAGTATAATTGCAACTAGTCCTCAAAGCGTTGTAAAATATAAGAATACTGCCGCAGAACTTGTGAAAAACTCTAAAACAGTTTATAGTTTCATTGATGTAAAGATGTTTTCTGTAAATGAAAACAGCAATATGAATTCTATTGATGCGTTTGTTCAAAATGGAATAAGTCTGAAAATTGATAGAACTGCTTTATCTGTATTAAATAACTCGAAGCCAGGTAATATCAATTTATTTTTGCCAGCTTCAAACAATAAAACATTGGAATTAGAACTTGTGAAAACCGAAATGTTCCCTTCAGTTTTCAAAGTAAAGGTGATGGGTGTAGATGGTATAAAATACGAGGATTATGAATCAGGAACAATTTATACCGGTATAATTAAAGGTGACGAAAATTCCATTGCTACTTTCAGTGTTTTTGAAAATAATGTTATGGGTATTTTTTCGACTGATAACGGAAATTACATACTTGGTTCAGTTAAAGATGGAAATAAAAACTTAACAGATAATTACATCCTCTATAATGATATAGATGTTAATAATAAGCCTGGATTTGAATGCGGTTCCGGAGATTCGTATGACAAGTTTTACAAGGACCCTGTTAAAAATCCAGTAGGAAATCATAGAGATGTAACAACAACACCAGTTGATATGTATTTTGTTTGTGATTATCAGATGTACCTTGATGCAGGTAATAGTACAGTTAATGTGATTAATTACGTTACAGGGGCTTTTGCTCATGTTAAAACTCTATATCAAAATGATGGGTTGCCGGTTAGAATGACTCCAACTGTATTTGTATATACTACTGCAGATCCATACAGAAATTTAACTACATCTACAGCGATTTTGGAAGAGTTTGGTGCGCGTACACAAAATAATTTAGAAGGTGGTGACTTAGCACATTTACTATCAACAGGACACGGACAGCAGCTTGGTGGAATTGCCTGGATAAATGTTCTTTGCCAATCATATGAACCGTCCAGCCGTTTTGGGAGATTTGCTTTCAGTAATATTGAAGGTACATATACGCCATATCCAACTTATTCATGGACAATTATGGTTATTACACACGAAATAGGACATAACTTTGGCTCTATGCATACTTTTGCCTGTGCTTGGCCTCTTCCCGGTGGCGGCATTGGCGCTATAGACTCTTGCGTTCAGGCAGAAGGCACTTGTTTTTCAACTACCAGAGCTAATTTGAATGGTACTATTATGAGCTACTGTCACCTTAATGGAGCAATAAATCTAACAAGAGGATTTGGTCCACTTCCTCGTGATACAATTACATTACGTTACAACCAAGCGCTATGTCTTGATAATCCGTTGAATTCATCTGAAGCGCCTGTTGCATTTAACCTGCTTCAAAACTATCCTAATCCGTTCAATCCTTCAACAAATATAAAATTTGCATTACCACTGGATGGTTTTGTTAATTTGAGGGTGTATGATATGGTTGGCAGGGAAGTAGCTTCATTAATCAGCAGTCAATACTATCCGATTGGTATATTTTCATACACATTTGATGCAGGATTATTTAACCTGGCATCAGGAGTGTATTTCTATAAAATTGATGTAAGTAAGGATAATAATTCGGTGTATTCAGAAATTAAAAAAATGGTACTGGTGAAATAAATGAAAATAATCACATTATTATCTTTAGTATTTGTTTTAGTATTTAATTCATGTTCAGGCTCAGATAGCGAAAAATCATTATCACTAAAGACCGGAAGATATTCTTATGTTATCAGTGATAGCGCAGGGAATTCGCTTGTGGTAGGTCAAATAATTCTGGATAAATTTAACAAACAAAAGGAAACCAAAGATTATACTGTAACCGGTAGCTATATCATAAGCAGTATGACTACCGATACAAGTTATCATGGTTTTGTAACTATGAGTCCTGGTGATTTAACAGGTTATTATAACGAATCGAAAAAATTTATCAATATTAATACAAATCCCAAAATAGCAGATGCTAATGTTTTTATTAATGCAAATGTAAAAAACGGTGATATGGAAGGCTGGTGGTATTACTCAACTTTCAGAGGTACAGATAAAGAAGGTGGGTTTTTTAAGGCTTTAAAGATAAGTGATAAATAAAATGTTATAAACTAAAAGGCTCAGATAAATTTATCTGAGCCTTTTTTATTGAACAAAATATTTTTAATATAAAATTTAATACTTTACATTAGCATTTCTTTCAGCACCAACTGAAATGAATTTTACTCTAACACCCAGAAATTTTCCAATAAAGTTAAGATAATCTTTGCATTCTTTAGGCAGGTCTTTAAACTTCCTTACACCTGAGATATCATCTATCCACCCTGAAAATGTTTTGTATATAGGTTTAACTTTTGCTAATTCTTTATAACCGCATGATGAATAGTGAACTTTTTTACCGCCCAGTGTATAACCTGTACATACTTTCAATTCAAGTAATCCGCTTAAAATGTCAAGTTTTGTAATTACAATTTCATCAACATTATTTATCTTACATGAAAATCTTACCGCTTCAAGATCAAGCCATCCTATTCTGCGGGGTCTGCCAGTTGTTGTACCATATTCACCGCCGCTCTCTCTGATAGAATCCGCAAGTCTGCCATGAATCTCTGTTGGCAGGGGACCCTCACCAACTCTTGATGTAAATGCTTTTACAATGCCAATTATATTATTTAATGACCTATACGGAAGTCCTGAACCTGTGTTTATAGAGCCTACAACGGTATTTGAAGCTGTTGCAAATGGATAGGGCGACCAGTCAAGGTCAAGCATAATACCATGAGCGCCTTCAAAGAGTATCTTTTTATTTTTTAATACTGCATTATTTAAAATTTCAAAGGCATCTTTAACATATGGCAGTATCCTTAAACGCTGTTTTTTTAATCTTCTTAATGCGGAATTAATATTTACAGGTTTAACACCAAATGTTTTCAGAATTCTATTATTAATTTTTGTCTGAAATGTAAATTTTACTGAGAATTCATTCCAATCAAGAAGATCATATACTCTTAATCCATTATAACTTACTTTATCTGAATATGCCGGACCGATACCGCGTTTTGTTGTGCCAAGTTTATGTTTACCCCTCGAATTTTCGTAGGCTATATCAAGCTCTTTATGATAGGGAAGTATAAGATGGCAGCGAGGGGAAATTATTAGTTTCTTTTTAAGGTTAATTCCTTCTTTTTCAAGAATATCCATTTCACCGATAAGTACTTCTGGATCAAGTACTACACCGTTTGCAATAATTACAATTGTTTTTTTATGGAATACTCCGGAAGGGATAAGGCGAAAGAAGAATTTCTTTTCACCAAGAACTACTGTATGACCTGCGTTGTTACCACCATGATACCTTACTACATAATCAGCATTTTGGGCAAGAAGATCAACAATTTTACCTTTTCCTTCATCACCCCATTGTAAACCTATAACGGATTCAGCAGACATACTCTATCAAAAAAATTTATTTTTTCTTATCTAAGTTAAAACTTAAACTTTATTTACTGCTACTTTATGTGTTACAGGTGAGCGTTTTTTATCGAGAATATTTTTTGTATCAACTACAAAAGCACCGGCTACATAAATTGATGAATATGTTCCGGTAATAATACCTATTATAAAAGTGTAAGCAAAACTTCTGTTAATTTCACCACCAAATATAAAAAGTATCAATACAGTTATAAATACTGTACCATTTGTAATTATAGTTCTGTTCAGTGTATAATTCAAACTTTTATTCATAACACTAAAGATGCTTTCACTTTTAAATAGCTTAATATTCTCCCTGATTCTGTCAAACACAACAACAGTATCATTTACTGAAAAACCGATAAGCGTTAAAAATGCTGCAACCATTCCTTGGTTTAATTCAAGATTCAAGGAAGGAATTAGTGCGCCCGTGATAGCTACAATACCAAGTGTCATCAATACATCATGTATCAGAGCTATAACAGAACCAAGAGCATATAAGAACTCAAACCTGAATGCCAGATAGAGCAAAATTGCTATTAATGAAAATATTGTAGCATAAATAGCTGAAGTTGTAAGTTCTTTTCCAATTTTCGGTCCAACTTTATCTATCTTTAAAATTTCATAAGTATTATCTGGTATGTGTTTTGTTAGACTTTCTTTTATCCTGTCGCTAACAGATGTAGCTTCGCCGGGTTCAGCAGACCTGATTAGAATATCTCTTTCGTTTCCCAATGTCTTAATTTCTGCTCCGCTAATTCCCGATTGCTCCATTGCAGTACGGATATTGTTTATCTCAACATCTTTTTGAAAGCGGACAAGAACTTCAGTCCCTCCAGCAAAATCGATACCTATTACCAGTCCTTTAGCAACAAAAAATACCATGCCAATTACAATTAACGCGGTAGAGGCAAGATACAACATTTTTCTCTTACCTAAAAAATCAATATTTGTATTATGAAAAAATTGCATTCTAATATAGTCTTTCTAAATTATCCGAAGTTAATTGTGGTTTTACCCTTATCTGTCATTATATCAAAAACTATCCTGGTCATAACAATTGCTGTAAATAAATTAGCTACCAAACCAATAAGAAGTGTGAGAGCAAAACCCTGAATAGGACCTGTACCAAATTGGTACAGTATAATAGCTGTGATTATAGATGTTACATGACCATCAAAAATTGCAGAGAAGGCTTTTTTGTAACCAATTTCAATAGCTGTTCTTATTGGCTTGCCCCCGCCTAATTCCTCCCTTATACGTTCATAAATAAGTACGTTGGAATCTACAGCCATACCAATAGAAAGTATTAAGCCTGCAATTCCAGGCAGTGTTAAAGTTGCTTGAAAACTTGCCATAATACCCATAATTACTATCATATTAAATGCAAGCGCAATATCAGCAACACTTCCTGCGAAGCGGTAATATACAATCATAAATATTGCAACAAGTATTAAAGCAATTATTGATGAATATAATCCTTTTTGAATTGAATCTTCTCCAAGTGAAGGTCCGACTGTTCTTTCTTCTATAATAGCAAGAGGAGCAGGGAGTGCTCCTGCTTTTAAAACAATTTCAAGAAGTTTAGCTTCCTGAATATTAGCCATTCCTTCAATCTGTGAACTACCTCCTGTTATTTTGCTTCTTACAACCGGGGCTGAGTAAACTACATTATCAAGAACAATTGCAATTTGTTTGTTTATATTTGCACCTGTTATTCTTGCCCAGTCAGCAGAACCATCACTGTTCATTTCCATATAAACAACTGCTGAATTGCTTGTAGGATCAATATTAGACCTTGCATTTACAACAACACCACCTGTAAGCTCGGGATCTTTTTTTAATATGTAGAATTGGTAAATTTTTTCTCCGTCATCAACAAATGTTGAGCGATTGCTGAAAGCAAAACTAATATCTGTAGGAATTATATTCTGAATTTCTTTTTTTGCAAGTAATTTCAATACCTTCGGCTTATCTGTTTCTTTAACAAACCATGCCAGTGAACCATCTTCAAATTGCTGAGGTCTAACAAGGTAGAACCATGGGTTCTTTTTCTTGAATTCTTCATCAGTTAATTGTTGATTAGTATCTACTGGGTTTCCGTTGGTATCGGTAAGCGCTGTTATGTTTGTATCAAGTTTAATTGAATCTTTATTTGCTAAATTCTTCTTGGAAGTATCTTTCTTTGTATCTTTCTTTGATATTTCTTTTTTTAGAGTATCTTTTACACTAGAAATAGATGTAGTATCTTTAGTGTTTTCATTTATTTTCGAAATCTGGTTTAATGAATCAGACTTAACCAAAGAATCAAGATTACCGCCTGCTAAGTATGTGTTGACTTTTTCCATCACCTTTACAGCTATCTGCGGGTCTATTACCAATTTGAATTCAAGAAGCGCAGTTCCCTGAAGAAGTTTTCTTACTTCCTGAACATTGCTGACACCAGGTAGCTCAACAACAAGTCTGCTTGAACCTTTTTTTTGTATTACAGGTTCTGATACACCATATTGATCTACCCTGTTTCTAACAACCTGTATCGCTCTATCAATAGCATTTTCTACTTCAGATTTCAGGTCACTTATTATTTTTGAGTCATCATCCCTGATTTCGCCATAATAAGCTTTTAATGAAAGACCTTTATCTTTAAGTTTCTGGTTAAAAATATCTACAAAATTCTCATCAGAGGTTTTTGATTCTTCATTTGTTGCATTCAGAGCCTGTACAAGAATTTCATCATGTTTCTTTGCAAGATCATTTAAAAGTTTTGCAATATCAACTTCCATGATAACGTACATTCCACCCTGAAGATCAAGACCTAATTTTATTCTTTTTTCTCGGGCTTTTAAGATATCATTGCTGTATTTATCAAAAAAAGCTGCACTATCTTCTGCGTTTGCTAGTTTTTCAATATCTTTATTGAATTCTCTATCCTGATATGTTGGATATAAGAAGTAAAGGGCAAGTCCAAAAAAGAATACTGTTAAAATAATTCTAAACCTGTTTTTTCTCAAGCTAATCCTCTGTAATTTTGGAAATTCTTAAAAAAACTAAGAAACAAATATAATTTTAAAGACTTTAAAAAACAATGAAAAATGGCAAATAATTAAAGGTTTTCTGAATATTTCCTGTATTATTTGTGATAAAAGGGTGAGCGAGGGGACTCGAACCCCCGACCCCCAGAGCCACAATCTGGTGCTCTAACCAACTGAACTACGCTCACCATAAAATAATGTCTAAAACTGAAGTTATTACAACTTTTTTAGAGAACATTTCTAAACCATAACCAGAATAAATTGATACTTAAGTTTACAGTTTAGTTTACAGCTGATTTGCTGCTTTTATACCTAATAAAACACAAAACCCACAATGGAGAACTTTCAGGTTAGCGATAACCTTGAATAACCTTTGCGGGCTTATGTAAAAATTTTATTTGTTTTTCGCTATTTTGAAAGTTTTCTAATGCTAAATTACAAATTTTCTATATTTATTACAATTCAAACAATTTGGTATTGCAAATGAGTAAAAATTTGAGATTTTGCCTGAGTAAATGCGGAGCGAGCTCTCGTAACAGCGAGCGGAGCGAAACGCTTTTGTTTATACTTGTTTTTTAATACTTTTATATAGAAGTTAGGGTAACCCAAAATTAAAACTTTTAGAGGAGAGAATAATGAATTTAAAAATACTTTTTATCTTAAGCATATTCTTTGGAATAAATAATATTTA
>CAMTUP010000005.1:0-214469 GCA_947084945.1 uncultured Ignavibacteria bacterium
CTGCGCTTTTTGTCCCGAAGGGACTCCCGTAAAGGTCCTTCGGACTTCGGAGCAGTCCCGCATTTTTGCTTAGCGGGATTGGACACTGCGGAGTTTTTATATTAACGCAGAGTCCCTTTTTATCATTAATGAAACACTCAATCTAAAAGCTAAAGGAGACTCTGCTAGAACATAAAGCTAAAAGCTAAGGGAGACTCTGCTAGAACATAATAGATTCTTCCTAAAGGCGTAGCGCTTTGCTCAGAATTGAAGATTATGCCTTAGCAAACCTTATCCAGATATCCTTGCCTTTTTCGTCTAATGGCGCGCCAGAAGTAAATATTATTGTTGCACCATCAGAGACTATATTTTTATCTTTAAGTATCTTTTTACCGACTTTAATTGCAGAAAGTTCATCGGGCAGGTCTTCAAAATAAATTGGGATAATACCCCAAATGAGCCTAAGTACATTCATCACTTCAAAGCTATCGGACATTGCTACTATCCTTGTGTTAGGCCTGAACTTGCTCATAGCTTTAGCCATTCTGCCCTGACGTGTAAAGGATACAACAGCTTCGGCTTTCAACTGAACAGCCATATCTGCAAGAGCTTTTCCAACGGAATCAAACACAGTTTCTTCAAGTGTTAAAGGTATTTCTTTTCTTTGATAATTTGCCAGGTTCATATTGGCTTCGGTTTTGATAAGTATTTTCTGCATCATAACAACTGAATCAATTGGATACTCCCCCACCGAAGTTTCACCGCTTAACATAACAACATCCGTTCCATCCCAAACGGCATTTGCAACATCAGAGGTTTCGGCTCGGGTTGGGACTGCATTATGTATCATTGATTCCAGCATTTGAGTAGCTGTTATTACAAGTTTACCCTGTTTATTGCATTTGCGAATAATACTCTTTTGTATTACAGGTACTTCCTCCGGGGGAAGCTCAACACCGAGATCACCTCTTGCAATCATAATGCCATCTGCTACTTCGAGAATTTCATCAAAGTTAATAACCGCTTCTGGTTTTTCGATTTTAGCAATGATATTTTTATCGAAACCTTTATCCTGCAGGTAATTTCTTAATTCAATTATATCAATTGCCTTACGAACAAATGATAATGCAATGAAATCGACCCTGTGGGTCAGAGCAAAATCAAGGTCATCATAATCTTTTGCAGATAGCGATGGCAGGCTTAGCTCCATCCCGGGTAGGTTCATTCCTTTGCGTGGTTTGAGTGTTCCGCCTTCTAACACAGCGCAGAAAATTGAATCGTGGTCAATAGCAATAACCAGAAGTTTTATCAAACCATCATCAATATAAATGTTATCACCAATTTTGGCATCATGGGCAAGCTCCTTATAAGAACAAGAGAACTTTTCTTTTGTACCAACAACATCATGCATGGTTATTTCAACATTATCGTTCTCTTTTAATTCATATTCAGGCAGTAAAAGCTCACCAACACGAATCTTGGGTCCCTGCAGGTCGATTAATATTGCTATAGGCTCACTGGTTGCTACGCATGCATCGTTTACATTCTTAAAAACCTGGTCATAGTAATCATGGCTGCCGTGAGAAAAATTCAGGCGCACACCATCTATTCCTGCATTAATTAGCTCGATAATTTTTTCTTTGGAATCTGCGGCAGGACCTAATGTTGCAAGGATCTTGGTGTTTTTATTTCTTGTTTTGGTTTCTGATTCAGATTTTATCTTTGACTGTTCTGACAACTTTTATTATCCCGTTTATATCAAATAAATTTACTGGTTTATCCTTAACGTATTCTATTATCTTCTTATGGAAACCTTTGACAGAATACAAATTCAGGAAATCACATTTATTTTCTTCTTTTCTTGTTAATAATTTATCAATTTCTTCGGTTTCTTTAAATTCAATAATTTTAGTATAGAAAGATACATAAAAATATTTATCATCAAATTTTAATATTCTGTCATCGGGTAACTCTTCTTTTGCCATATCTTCCTTATCTTCATATCCTAAGTGCAGATAAAGACTCATAACTTCCTTTTCAAAACTCAGTCCATCAAGCATATTCCAGAAGCCGTAATCCTTCCTTATTTTCCAGAAATCATAAACATCTCGTTCTTCATTATATCTTGTTATAGTTTGATGTTCAGCAGTTTTTTCTTTTTGTTTAAAGTAAAACATTTCAACAAGTTTAAATAATAGAGCAGGAACACCAACGCAAATAATCCCAAGACTTCCAAACAGAAAAATCTGCATAATTATCTGTATGAATGAATCAGGTCTTACCTTATCAAAATACAGGATGTAAAGCACCAACCCAAAAGCTAATCCAATACCGATAGTAAGATGATGTGTGAGTATATCACTTATCTTTTTATCTCTTGACTCAGCAACACGCAGCTGAGATTTTGTTAAACCGAATTTATGGTATGTTGGTACTTTCAAATTTTGCTTTTATTTAAATTTTTCACTCTGTAGGCTTTAGTATGCATTGTGAATTTGGAAGAACATTGAAAGCTGCTATATTCCATGAGGCAGGTTCTGTATTGTAAAAATTAATATCCAGGTATGTTGTTGTTTGTTCGTTTACTTCTGTTAATGGGCTGCCCGCAATTGGTGTTACAGGATTATCAGTGAAACAACCTGTAGCATTATTATACAAACTTAAAATATAGACATCATTACTTCCCGCACCAAAAGAAGCAGTGCTTCCTCCAAGTAAATAGCCGCCATCAGATTTTACTGATAGCGATGAACCGAAATCATTGGCAGCACCGCCAAACAACTTTGCATAACTAAATGCTCCATCACCATACAATTTTACTACAGCCATATCCTGTCCGCTTATTGTGGAGTTCAGTAAATTACCGGCAAGTAAAAATCCGCCATCAGAAGTTTGTATTACTTTCTTGAAATCAGATGGACCGCCAGAATTACCGTCAAATGTTCTTGTCCAATAGACAAAGCCATTCTGGTTATCAATGTTAAATACATAGGCATCATCATCAGCTAATCCGAATGAACTTGTAGAGCCGCATGCAATAAATCCGTTTGAAGCATTTTGAATATCTTTGATATTATCAAAACCTGCACCGCCGTATGTTTTAGACCACCTTAAAGCGCCATCACCATAAAGTTTTATTATATAAGCATCACCTCCAACGCCATATGAAAAAGTATAACCACCAATAATATAACCGGCATCAGTTGATGTTCTAATAGAATTACCGTAATCGTTTTCGGGTCCGCCGTAAGCTCTTGCCCACATCAAACCACCTGATTGATCTATTTTTAAAGAATAAACATCATATCCACCAATTGAGAATGAATTTGAATAACCTGTTATTATAAATCCGGCATCGGGAGTTTGAATTATTGAGTTACCATAATCCTGATTCCACCACCTGTAATATTTGCTCCACTCAATTACCCCTGCTGAATTTATTTTCATAACAAACGGGTCAAATGTTCCGCTGAAAGAAGAAGTAGTGCCACAGATAATAAAACTGCCGTCACTGGTTTTCTCGATTGAATTTGCCTGATCATTACCTGCTCCGCCATATAAATTTGACCAAACAATATTTCCTCTGCCATCTAACTTCATGATGAAAATATCATTATCGCCAAATGCGCTTGCAATTGTGTATCCGCAAACCATTAAGCCGCCATCATTAGCCTGCCTGACACCTGTAAAAAGATCAGAAAGTGTTGTGCCGAAGGTTTTGGAAAATATTTTTGTTGTATCTATTGGAGGTGTGGGCGGGTCAGTTGGTGTAGTAATATCATCACCCTGCCTGCATGCTGAGAAGAATAATGCTAAAATTAACGTGATAAAAAATAGAAGTCTGAAGTGAATAAAATTTATCATTAAAAAATATTTTATTTTTAAAAATAGCTGATTTTAGTTGTTTATATGAAGTTAAACTAAAACTGATTCTTCAAATAGCACGTAAAACATATTGCAGAATTAGAGTAGAAGACCAATACAAAAATGCAATAAATGAAACAATAAGCGAAAATATGACTAAAATGCAACTTAGAACAAATATCGTAAATGCGGTGTAATAAAATATCCTGAAAAACCTCTCCATAAATATCTAAAATTTTCATAAAAATAGGAATAATATTAAGATATTGCAAGTCTTTACTTACCTTAATGAAATGATATATAGCTTTACTACTCTAATTTATCTGTAAAAAATAAAATTCGTAACTCTATATTTATTTAAAGTTAAGTATAATAAAATGGAGCTAAATTGTTGGATTACTTGATTTTTAACTTGCTTTTTAATTATATTTGTAACATTAGAGCACTTGATTATAACATATTCAAACAAGTTAATAAGTTTGAGAAGTACCGTAACAAAACATAGATAATATTAATAAACTAATAGTCCGTAAAGGACGGGAAGGGCAAATATGAAGCCGACAGTTAAGTCAAAGACAGATAATCCACTAAGCGAGCTGATAGACGATGAAACATACAATAATTTAAAGAAATACAAATTATTAGATGAAAAAGCTATTCGCGACTACAAGATACGCCAGATGTACAAGGATATGAGAAGGGAAATGAGCGCCGGAGAAGCAATTGATAAGATACAGGAGATGTTCCCCTATCTTCAGTTTGATACTATCAGAAAGATAGTTTACCAGGTTTCTAAAAAGTAAATTTCTGCGACAAAGTCGCCCCTTTGGGGCAATAATCAGACTTTAATGGCGATAACAGGGATAATTAATTGAAAAAACCCAGAAACAAAGCCGTAAAAAAAAACTCTTCAAAAAGAAATAATCCATTTGAGATACCCGTTAACCAGGACTTAGTAAAAGTTCTGGTTAACTTTATTAAACAGGAAACAACACGCTTTGGTATCAAAAAAGTTGTGTTGGGACTAAGCGGAGGGATTGATTCCACCGTTGCGGCGTATTTGGCTAAGGAAGCTCTTGGCGCAAAAAATGTTATTGGGATAATGATGCCTTATAAGACATCGAGTCCTGATAGCATTAGCGATGCCCTTGCTGTAATTAAAGCGCTTAAGATTAAAAGTATGCTGATAAACCTTACAGGCGCTGTAGATGCCCTTGCAGCTAACGACACTGCTATTCATAAGAACAAAGTACGTTTAGGCAACATTATGGCAAGGATGCGAATGATATGCCTTTATGACGCTTCAAGTGAGAAAAAAGCGTTAGTGCTTGGTACAGGGAATAAGACTGAAATACTTTTGGGTTACACAACTTTATATGGCGATTCCGCGAGCGCAATAAATCCATTGGGCGACCTTTACAAAACGCAGGTGTGGCAATTAGCTGAATTGCTTAAATGCCCAAAACAAATTATAAAGAAGAAACCCTCGGCTGATTTGTGGAGCGGACAGACTGATGAAGACGAACTTGGTTTCACATACCGCGAAGCTGATGAACTGCTTTATTATATGATAGACCAGCGTTATAGCGATGAGGAGTTGATTGATATTGGCTTTAAATTACCATTCATAAAATCGATTAAAGAAAAGATACGCTTCAATCAGTTTAAACGAGTACCGCCAATAATTGCAAAGGTAAGTAACCGAACTATTAATGTAGATTTTAGATATAACAGGGATTGGGGAAGTTGAATCAATTACGAATTACGAATTAGGAATTAGGAATCAAAAGCAAAAACCAAAACCTGCCACGAAAACTCTAAGTCTCAAAGAAAAGCAAAAGCATAAACCGCAAAGGGAAGAACCAGACTACAAAAGTCTTTTCATTTATTGTAAATCTAACAAATCCTTAACATTTAAATTAAATATTATAGAGTTGATCAGACTTTTGTTCCGAAGGAACTCCTTTGGAGTAGTCTTATACTTTTACCACCGAGCTGAGCCGGCTGGGCTTTTTGTTCTTTTTGTATAAAAAGTACTCGGCTCCGATGTTTAATGAGAAGCGGGGGAAGAAAAAATAGTTGTTGGTGAACGTAAAGTCCTTCGGCAACACCAACAACGGGGTGAAAATGTCTGGATTCCCGCCTACGCGGGAATGACAAGGAAATTCATTGAAAATTCATTAATTTAAACTTATATTTATGGTTCGTATGCTAAATATAGAACATTACACAACTGAGAAACCAGGCTTACGAGTCAGGCATGCCTTTAGGAAAACGAGTCGAGTTTACTTAGTTGTATTATTTGCAATATTTGCAGTTTCAACGGTATTTTCACAAACCAAATACGAGGCATCTACCGTTTTGAAGGAAAAATTCACTGATAAAAACGGTAATCCTTTAACAGGCAAAGGTGTGGTTATTGGTGATCTTGATTCCGGAATTGATGTATTTCACCCGATGTTTTTCTTTGCAGATGGCGGCGATTTTACATTTCTTGATGTTAATGGTGATGGCAAACTTACTATTGGTGAAGATGGTATTGATAAAAATAGCAATGGTAAAATAGAAAGCTCCGAAATATTAAGGTATATTGAAATTACTGATAACACATGGGGAATGTTAAGCCAATTGGGTCAGGAAAAAAGTAAGTATAACCCTGAATTTGATTTTTTATATATTGATGTGAATGGAAATAAGAAAAGAGATTTTGGTCCGAATGCGGGATTCACAGAAACTGATCCAACATATGGTGAGCTGTTCTTTATCGCAATTGATGGGAACAAAAATGGTAGAATTGAAGCAGGCGAAAAACTAACAGGACTTAAAACATCAAAGATAAAATCTGTAAGACAGCGTGATAATGTTATTAGAAGACGCGGTATTGATTTAATTAATACCGAAGAAGATAAAAACGGTCATGGGACAGGCGTTGCAGGATTAATTAATGGCGGACATTATGGTGTACAGAAAATACACGGTATTGCCCCCGATGCAGAGATCATAATTTCAAGCATTCATTATGATTACACTCCCCGCTTTGTGAGGAATTTCCCTGACCTGATAGGATTTTTGAGAGATGAAAAAGTAAACATATTGCTTATTGAAGACGGTGAGTGGGCGTGGGAATTTATGGATGGCTCTTCACCTGAAGAAGAAATGCTTAATCAGATGGCAAGAGATGGCGTTACCATAATAGGTGGTTCAGGGAATATGTCGGGGGGTAATATGGTTTTAATTGATACCTTAAAAGCCGGTAAAACTGTATCATATACAATTAGTTGTTCAGGCAAACCTGATGATAATGCACCCAGAAATGATGGTGTATTCTTAAGTTTCCTTTGGAGAGATGAAGCAAGTAAAATTAAATTCACAGTTGAGACACCTGACGGAAAATCGACTGATGAACTTGCAGATGGCAACGGAATTTTAAAAGTAGGTTCATACAATATTTTCTACAGCCGCGAAGTATCTCCCAAAGGTACAGTGATGATGAAGTTTGGTATATCAACACAGGATTCAGGTATTGTAAGAGGAAAATTCAAGATAAAAGTAACAAGCGATAAAGAACAGGAACTGCGAGGTTATGTTGTAGATGTAACGCAATCATGGAGCGGTAACGCAAGATGGATAAACAGCAGCGCTATCACAGATGTTTCAAATATATGCTTCCCATCAACTGCCGATAGCTGTATGGCAATTGGAGCTTATGTATTTAATATGGGCTGGATGGATGTTATTGGTGATATTGCTTCATACAGTAGTAAAGGCTATAATATTACAGGTAAACTTGGAGTTGATTTAACAGGACCGGGTCACTCGACCTTCAGCACACAAAAAGATAATTCATACCAGATATTCAGCGGAACAAGTTCAGCAGCACCGCATGTGGTTGGAGCAGCAGCATTGTTGTTACAGTATGACCCAACATTGACACATGAAATAATAAGGATGATAATTCTTAATTCCGCAAAGAAGGATAAATTTACAGGTAACGTGCCTAACAGTGAGTGGGGCTATGGCAAGCTTGATATTGAAAATGCTATAAGGTATTTAATGACAAAAGAAAACTGAAGTAAGTAAAAAATAAAAAGGCAAAAGTAAAAAAGCAAAAGAGAAATAACAAAAGTGTAAAAACTTATTAAGCAAATAAATAAACTAATAAATATAATTTCAATTTAAGATATGAGAAAAAACAAAAAAGAAGAGCATAGCGCATACAAGACTTTGCAAATAGCACAGAAGCAAGCGCAGCAGAGGAAAAAGAAAATTGATCCTTTAAAGATAAGAGGCATTAAGTTTATCGATTATAAAGATACACGCTTACTTGTAAGGTTTGTGAACGAGCAGGGTAAAATTCTACCAGCAAGAATTACAGGTATAAGCGCAAAAATGCAGAGACAGCTAACTGAATCAATAAAAAGAGCGCGTCAAATAGCATTAATGCCATATGTCAGCGAAGAATTCAGACCGTAACAGGGTCTGGAAATATTACAAACATGTCACTCCTACGGAGTTCATATTTGAGGATTCACTTTTTCTACAAATACATCCCCCCTACGGGGTTAAGATAATATACTTGTGAAGATATAAGAAATAAAACTTGAGTCATTAGACATCATAATTTCATCCCTTATAAATAATGATAATTTGTATTAATTTGTTAATATGATAAAAAGAAATTTTGCATGGCTGCTACTAATTTTATTGCTATGTATTCAATCAGTTTATGCTCAGCAGGAATTTGTAATTGGCGAATACACCGTGCAGAAAATAATTGATGGAGATACTTTCCGTTTTGAGGAGTTGGATAAATCAGCCCGCTTAATAGGAATTGATACCGAGGAAACCTGGAAAGATGCCAATGCTGAGATGAAGGTAAATAGTATAGCAGGAAGATGGCTGGAATATTATGCACATAAAAAAGATTCTTCGAGTAAGCCGGCTAAAATTGAATCACCTTTTGGTTATTATACCTGGCAATGGACAAAAGAACTTTTTAAGGATGTGGTTAAAGTAAGATTAGAAGTTGATGATTTTAAAAGGGTGATAGATGTGTATAACCGATATTTAGTATATATCACAGCAATAAAGGCAGATGGAACTGAATTTAATTACAATATAGAGTGTGTTAAACAGGGATACTCGGCATATTTCAGTAAATATGGTTATGTTGCACGGTTTGATAAGGAATTTAAAACTGCACAGGAATATGCCCAAAAGAATAAGCTTGGGATATGGAGCGGGAAGGAGTTTTGTTACCCTGATTATGCTGAGAGGCTTGAATGGTGGAATAAACGAGGAGACCAGATAAAACGGTTTGAAACTGAATATGCAGGCAAGCCCGGTTATTATAGTATGCTTGATATAAGCGATTACAAAAAAATATCGGAACATGTTGGTAATACTATAACAATATTCGGCAATATTTCGAGGGTTATTACAGATAACAACCCGCGGATAGCAAAGATTGAGATAAGTGAAGTTGACCAGCTTGACCTTGTGTTTTTTCAGAATCATTTTGAGCTAATGAAAGAATTAAAACTTGATGACCCAAAAGGATATTATATGTATGTAAAGGGTCAATTGACTGATTATAAAGGTAAAATGCAGATAATAATTGATGATAAAACCCAGATTTGGCAAGAGTAAATATTTTTTAGTAGAACAGGTATTCCTGCCTGTTCACCTTTATATTCACAATCAAAATAAACGACAAAGTAAACTAATTTATGTTCATAGATACACACGCACATTTAAATTATCCTGATACACTAAATAATCTTGATGAAGTCTTAAAACGGGCTGAGGATTCAGGTGTTACTGAAATTATTATTCCTGCGACTACTTACCATACATCACTTGAAATTGTAGAGCTTGCCCAAAAGCATAAGATGCTATATGCGGCAGTTGGTATTCACCCCACAGAACTTAAGGATTTTGATGAATCACATTTAACTTTAATTGAAGAACTTGCAAAGGAAAATAAAGTTGTAGCAATTGGTGAAATAGGACTGGATTTTTATTGGCAGCCATATGATAAAGAATTACAGGCAAGAGTGATAAGAGAGCAGTTCAGAATTGCCAAGAGATGCGAGTTGCCGGTGATAATTCATAACAGAAATTCTACAAATGACCTGATGATAATTGTTAGGGAAGAATATGAGAGTGGTAAGTTGAAAGGTCAGTTTCATTCATTCAGCGCGGGTATTGCAGAGGCAATTGAGTGTGTGGAAATGGGATTTTATATTTCTTTTACAGGGAATATAACTTACAAACCTAATGAAGGCACATATATTGCTTATGATATTGTAAAAAATACAGATGCTTCACATTTACTTCTTGAAACAGATACGCCATACTTAGCACCAGTCCCCTACCGCGGAAAGCAAAATGAGCCTTCATACGTTAAGCATACAGCATCTAAAATAGCTGAGTTAAAGGGTTTGAGTGTAGAAGAAATAGGCAGGATTACATCAGAAAATGCGAAGAGATTATACGGGATTTGATGGTTGATATTTTGTTGTTGTGCAACGTAAAGTCTTTCGGCAAGACCAACAACGGGGTGAACAAATAACAAATTATAATCAGACTACAAAAGTCTTATGATACATCAAGATTACCTAAAGCCTAAATACAAAATTCTTTTTGAAGATACGTACAGACTTTTGTTCCGAAGGAACTCCTTTGGAGTAGTCTTATATATTTGAATGTAAAGTCCTTCGGCAAGAGTAACAACGGAGTGTGTGATTAATGAGGATAAAAATGGCATTTATTTCAACTGACTATTACTTTACATCAATTCATAAGACAAGTAACGGAAAATAAAAAAGCCCTCTCCTAGTACTCGGGGAGGGCTTTTGAATAATTAATTTTTATGATTTAGTGTGCTCAAGGTTTAAAATAATTGTAACCCTTTGTATTAATTCTTACTTCAAAAGACATCCTGTAACCTCCAATAATACCAGGTGCATTATCAGTTGCTTCTCTTGGAATTATAATACCATATATATTTCTTCCAATAAAATCTGATGATTTTTGTTTCAGCCAGAAAGAATATACAGGTTTTGAATCAGATAATAACATAGGCGCAGAAAAATAACCCCAAACACCACCTGCATGAGTATTAAATTCAGTAAAATCCAAAGAATCTAATGTGCCTGCCGGAATAACAGTAATTGTATCAAATTGATCCATTGTCATTGAAGAATATATCCTATTGAAACGGGTAATATATCCCAATGCACTTAATTGATCTAAATATGCACCTCCAGATACAAGATAAAAACCTGTACCCGAACTATTTGTATCAGATAATTCTGCATCTTTCAAAGCACCATCTCTAAGTACAGTTGTCCCATTATACAAATTTAAGCCACAATTATTATTTCCAAATTTTTCCAGTACACCAATGCTATCAAAACGCACAACACCAGAATCAGATATGGGTGTAGGTATATTACCTGAATCGTCACAACCGTTTAAAATTGAAAAGCTAAAACCAACAGCAAATACAAAAGCAAATAAAAATTTAAATTTTGATAAAAACTTCATTTTCTCTCCTTAATTTTTTTTCTCTTACAAAATGTATATCTAAAAACAAAAATACTTATTTACAGTTCAAATTTCAATCCTGTAAATATGTTAATTGTAGATGTTGTGATTTTCTTCACAGTTTCGTTATTTCCAAGGTTATTAAGTCCGCCGTATTCATAATTACCGCCAAGTAGCACACCCATATATTTATTGAACATATACGCAAACTGAAGATTAGCTGTTAAGCCAAGATCAAAGTTTTTAACTTTATAAAGCGGGTTAACATCCTGAGACATTAGCAGACCGAAATATGGTCCTAAATTACCTTCAACTCTTACTTTTTCAGTTACATTAAAATCAAAATACAACAGCAGCGGGATATTGAAATAGTTCAGATTGGTTTTATTTCCTGTTCCGCTTTCAAATCCTTTATTACCATATGCAAAGCCTGTTGTAAAACCGAATCCAAAGAAATTAAGAGAGAGTGTCGCAGCAATAGTAGGTCCGATTTTAGATTTAGTTGTGGTGAGCTGACCGGTAGTATCCGGTATATTCAGTTCAAAATTGGTATTTGCTATACCAACGCCAAATTTAATATCAGCATCAAGGCTGAAAAGAGCATTACGTTTTTTCAGAAGTTTTTCAGCTTCTATTACTGCCGGTTTATTTTTAAAATCATTTTTATCGCCTGCAAAAGAACCTGCGGAAATAAAACACAACATCACTACTGCCATTACTGCCTGTTTATAAACTGAACTCAACTGAAAAACCAGTCTTAAAAACGAGTCGGGTAAACCAGTCTTAAATATTTTTATTTTCATATTCTCCTTTAGAATGTTATTTATAAAACTACAATTTCTTATTATCTCACCTTACGCAACATTACCGTATGCCCTGTTTTAGGGCACAAAGTGAGTTAGTAGCACAGACAGGCCTGTCTGTGAATCATGTTATATGCGTAATGTGAGTTACTAATATATTGTTTATCACTTTTTAGCATATTCTTCGTATGTTGATAAATGGTCAGTATCATACTCCATAAGTTTACGGTAAATAGATTTATCATAGTAATCAACCAGCGTAGCAGCGATTTCAAGATATTTTGCATCAAAGAATTGCTTAATAATAAATGAACGTACTTCAGATTTTTTTATCTTACCTATTATCTGAATTGCTTCTGCAATTCTTTCTAATGCCTGTTTTTTATTATACTGCAAAGAATCCATACCTTTAAAATGATAAATCCAAACAGCTTTTCTGAAATTATCATATTTAGAATTCAACAACTCTGACGGATACACGCTTCTTGATTGCTTTAAACTTGAATTATCTACCCATCCTTTACCATCGCTGTTAGCAATAGCAAGGTTTACAATGTTCTGAGCTTTCTGGAATCTTACAGTACCTAAAGAAGACTCCCATGAATCATCATCGTATCCAACTATCATATAAGCATAATAATCAAGAAAACTTGTCAGGTTATTATACTTCTGATCATCGTGATAAAAATTTTGTCCCTTTACGTAATTAAAAGCCCAGTTTTCATCTTTTACCCTGAAAATAGTAGTGAATTTATCAGTCTTATAAATATTTCTTTGTACACCAACAACCAATTGAGCCTCGTAGCTATCTACCCCGGTAACTGTTCTGAAATAGAAAGAGAAACTGCATTTTATTTTGTATGGTTTTCCCCTTACATCATTTACAATGTTTTCATCGCTGAACTTAGTTTTGTTCAGATAATTCTTAACATCGTTTTTAAAGTTAACAAGCCTATCTCTAATATCAATATTAATAGCAGAAAGATCTACATCAACAGTAGCATCAAGCTCCTGTGCTATAATAGGTTTAAAGAAACAAGGGGTTAAGAAAATTGCAAATAAAATGAAAATTTTCTTAGATATTTTTTGCATTTTTAACAAATAATTCATACTTTTACATTTCAAGTTAATCAAACAAGCTAAAATAATCAATCCACGCTTTTTTAATGATTATTTAGTGAGTATGGATAAAAACTGAAAATCAACTCATAGTTTATAATTGTTTTATTGTTAGTTTTGTTCCGCAATTCTATTACCCAATTTGAGATAATTGATATCGGCTGACTTGCATTTAAAACAGATTTTTTAAGATGTGGTTTTTTTCGGTATTTAATATAAACCACCCAAAGATTTTGAGGTGAAAAAGAAGTGAAGAGATTGCAGATTGCCCGCATTGCGGGATTTCAATCAGGTTGCAGGTTAAGGATTACTTCTTATTCTATTATTTCCAGATTATCACCCTCATAATCCATAATAATTTTTCTTAGATAATCGGGCAGACGTTCGGGTCTGTTAGTATCAGCATTCAGGTTAACCTGAACGGATTTTTGGGTTATCAAAAGTCTTCCGGTTTCGTGGTGATAGATTAGGTGTTCAAAGCAAAAGCTAGAATTTTTAATGTATGAAATACGGGTATAGATATCAAGCAAATCATCAACTATTGCAGGTGATTCGTAATTAATTTCATTTCGCTTTACATTTATTTTTATGCCGTTATCGGTTATCCCGATTGGCAATATGTTGATACCAAGATTGCGAACATATTCAACTCTGCCAATTTCACAATACTCAAGATATATGGCATTATGAACAATGCCCTGTGAATCCACCTGAAAGTTACGGACTCTTAGCTGGAATTTTTGTTTGTATTTAGATTTGTTGAGTTCCATAATGTCTTTATCCGGTACAGACAAGAATGTCTGTGCTACTAATTTACAATGATTTAAAAATCTCTATTGCCTGTTCGGTTTGTTCTGCACTTACATCCATATGAAAAACAGCGCGCATAAATGTAGTTTTATCATTAGAGACTAATAGCCCCTTTGCTTCACAATCTTCTCTTATCTTAAAAGCGTCACGTTTTGTCTTAAAAATAACAATATTTGTCTGAACTGTTGATAGGTCTATTTCTATGAATGGAAGCTTTGATATTTCTTCGGCAAAATGTCTGGCATTTATGTGGTCATCCTTAAGTCTGGTAACATTATTATCCAAAGCATAAATAGCCCCTGCAGCAATAATTCCCACCTGACGCATTCCCCCGCCAAGTATTTTACGGAATTTGTGGGCACGGGTGATAAAATCTACATCACCACAAAGTATAGAACCTATTGGCGCACCGAGACCTTTGGAAAAACAAAAAGTAATTGAGTCAACATGAGAAGCATACTCTTTTATGCTAACACCTGATTTAACCGAAGCATTAAAAATTCTTGCACCATCAAGATGAAGTTTGAGATTATTATCTTTAGCAAGTGAGCTTATTTTCTTAATATCTTCTAAAGGGTAAATTGTACCACCAGCGCGGTTATGGGTATTTTCGATGCAAATCAGTGATGTTTTTGGATAGTGATACCAGTCGGGTCTGATATTATTTTTCACATCAACGGTATCTAATACCCCCATATTGCCTTTTAATGGCATAACCTGGACTCCTGAAATGAATGAGGGTGCTGCGATTTCATATTTTACTATGTGTGAATCGCACTCAGCAATTATTTCTTCGGCTGGATTGGTATGACATTTAATAGCAATCTGGTTCCCCATACAGCCTGATGTAACAAAAAGAGCCGCCGGTTTACCGGTCAGCACTTTACATTTATCCTGTAATAGATTTACAGTAGGGTCATCACCCCAGACATCATCGCCTACTTCAGCATACGCCATTGCTTCACGCATAGCTTTTGAGGGTTTTGTAACTGTATCAGAGCGGAGATCAATCAATATTTCACCAATTTGGTTTCAATATAATGGAGTCTATTATTTAGGAAATAAGATAAATCTTCAAAATGATTCTTAGAATAAATTTTAAGTATTTTCTTTAGGTTTTCGAAGTAAATAAAATCATTTATGGTGAAAACATTATTAAAACTATTTTGATAGTCAATAAAAAAACAACAAATCATTTCAACTCTGAATAAACAAGCATCATAAAACATTTCATTCTTTCTTAAACTATAAAGTTCCTGGTTAGAGGAATATTCATGAAGTATTTTAATACTTTGTTTTAAACAGTTTATTAAATCTTCATTTATTTCCTTTTTCATTGATAGAGTACAACCAGATCTTTCTGTATATACTTATCAACCAAAGGATTAATCCCACCTTCCATAACCATGTCAACCCGTAAACCAATTTTATCCTGTAAATCCAATTGATATCCTGCAAAATCAAATAATGTAATTGGGTCACGAAAATCTACCAGAACATCAATATCACTATCCTGTGTTTCCTCATCTCTTACATAAGAACCAAATACAGCAACCTTTGTGGCTCCTTTGCTTTTAAGGAATTCTACTATTTCGCTATATAATTTTTGTTTATCCAAAATAATTCAAGACTACTTCTTTCACTTTGTTAAATAAGTCAAGAAAGTCCGTTTATGGTTTTTTATTAATCCCCGACCTAAAGAGGCTGTCTTAAAAATCTTAATTTTGAAAAATTTATGTTAAAATTATTAAAGATTCCTGCTTTCGCAGGAATGACAAAGCACTTTTGAGACAACCTCTAAATGTCGGGGCTATTATACTATAATTTAATAGATTCCCGCATACCTGCCTGCCGCAGGCACGGAGCAGGAATGACAAAAAAAGATTTTACTCCTCAACTTCATCGTCTTCACCAACAACGCTTGCAACGGCTGAAATTGTATCGCCTTCGTGTAGTTTTATGAGTCTGACGCCCTGTGTATTTCTACCCATTACTCTTATTTCGCCAAGATTCTGCCTAATCATAATACCTTTTGTAGTAATAATCATCAGGTCATCGTTATCAACAACTTCTCTTATAGAAATAACATTTCCGTTCTTATCGCTTGATTTCATCGTTATAACGCCTTTTCCTCCTCGTCTTGTCATTCTGTAATCCTGTAGGTCACTTCGTTTACCGTAACCCTTATCGGTAACAACAAGAATTGATGTACCTGGACGCTTGACCGCAACTAGTCCCACAACAAAATCCTTTTTACCAAGTCTTATTGCTCTTACACCTGCAGCAGTTCTGCCCATTGACCGGATATCGCTTTCGTTGAATCTGATAGCCATACCCCCGTGTGTACCTATTAGAATTTCCTGTTTGCCGTTTGTTAATTGTACATCTATAAGCGAATCATCTTTACCAAGACTGATAGCAATTATTCCGCCCTTACGAGTATTTTCAAAATTTGCAAGATCTGTTTTCTTCATCGTGCCCTGTTTAGTAACCATGGTTATGAACATATTCTCGCCAAAATCCTTGACATTAAGAATAGCAGTGATTTCTTCTTCTTTGGTTTTACCAATATAGTTAGCAACAGAATAACCTTTTGCGGTTCTTGACGCTTCCTGTATTTCATGTACCTTCAGCATATAACATTTACCTGCATCTGTAAAGAACATGAGATGATTATGAGTAGATGCTACAAACATATGCTCTATGAAATCATCTTCACGGGTTGTAGCACCAATCATTCCTTTGCCTCCGCGTGATTGTCTGCGATAGCCGCTAACAGGTGTACGTTTAATATATCCGCTATGACTTATTGTAATAACAACATCTTCTTCTTTGATGAATTCCTTAATGAATTCTTCATCGCTTATCTTTACGGCATTCATAACAATTTCAGTACGTCTCTCATCACCATATGTTTCTTTTAAATGTTTCAATTCATCGGTTAAAATCTCGCGTCTTAGGGCATCGCTAGCAAGGATTCTTTTTAATTTTTCTATAGCCTTCAGCAATTCGCGGAATTCTTCTTCAATTTTCTTTCGCTCAAGACCGGTTAAACGCTGCAGCCTCATTTCAAGTATAGCTTTTGATTGCATCTCGGAAAGTTTGAAACGTTTCATTAATCTTTCCTGGGCAGTAGGTACATCCTTAGATTTTTTGATAACTTCAATGACTTCATCAATGTTATCAAGGGCAATCATATATCCTTCTAAGATATGCGCGCGTTTTTCTGCTGCATCAAGATCAAACTTAGTGCGTCTTATTATAACGGTAAGCCTGTGTTTGATGAAGTTGCTCATCATATCTTTTAAAGTAAGCACACCCGGGATACCGTCAACTAATGCAAGCAGTATAACACCAAAAGTAACCTGCATCTGTGTATGTTTGAAAAGATTATTAAGTATCACATTAGCTGCACCGCCACGTTTAACATCTATTACAACCCTTAATCCATCTTTATCAGATTCATCCCTTACATCAGAGATATCTTCTATTTTTTTATCACGAACTAAATGTGCAATATTTTCTATCAGGTTAGCTTTATTAACCTGATAAGGAAGTTCTGAAACGATTATAGTTTCTCTATCGCCTTTGCCTACTTCAATTCTTGCTTTGGCACGGATAATTATTTTACCTCTGCCTGTAGTGTAAGCAGATTTAACACCTTCAAAACCCCATATTATTCCACCAGTTGGAAAATCAGGCGCTTTGATATACTTCATTATTTTTTCTACAGGAAGCTCAGAATCTTTTATAAGAGCAATTAAGCCGTCAACTACTTCATTCAGGTTATGAGGCGGTACATTTGTAGCCATACCAACTGCAATACCACTGGAGCCGTTTACAAGCAGATTAGGGAGAATAGTAGGAAGTACAGATGGTTCTTTAGTAGTATCATCATAATTTGCAACAAAATCTACGGTATTCTTATCAAGATCAGCAAGAATATTACTTGATATATGAGCAAGCCTTACTTCAGTATAACGCATAGCTGCGGGTGAATCACCATCAACAGAGCCAAAATTTCCCTGTCCGTCTATTAGCGGATACCTAAGCGAGAAATCCTGCACCATACGCACAATTGTATCATAAACCGCTTTATCTCCATGCGGATGGTATTTACCAAGTACATCACCAACTACCCTAGCGGACTTTTTATATGTTCGGTTAGGCTGAAGCCCGAGTTCATTCATACCAAAGAGTACTCTGCGGTGAACAGGCTTTAATCCATCTCTTACATCGGGTAAAGCGCGAGCAACAATTACGCTCATAGAGTAATCGAGGTAAGAGCTTTGCATTTCCTCTTCAATATTTACAGGAATTATTTTTTCGTTAGCCATTTATATTTGTAATATGTATAAAATTATAATTTTTTATTTTGTCTTAACCCTGATTCACTTGTTTATACGATTTTCCTGATTGGAAAAAATGTAAAATAAATCATGGTTATCTTTTTAATCCTTTAAATCATGTTATTGTTTTCAATAAACTGTTTGAGGTCGTAAAATTATGCTGCTCCGGGATTTATTTTTTCTGCTCCCAATATGGATAAAATTCTTAAAAATTATTATTAACTCAAGACCGGAATTTTCTGTATTATCATTAAAAATAACCAGAAATTAGCATTAATTCAATTCAGAAATGAATACAGGAATGACTTTATTAAGACTAATTGAAGCAGTTTTTGAAGTGATTAATACATCTTCGTGAGCAGTAACTGAAATTGAATTTTCCCTTAACAAGTTTGTAATAATTGATACAGCTATAACATTAATTCCACAATAATTTGCATCATTTACTTCAGGTACGGTTGACATACCTACGGCATCAAGACCTATTTTTTTTTGCAACCTAATTTCAGCTTTTGTTTCATATGTTGGACCGCTGTAGCATCCATAAGTACCTTCTTGAAGTTTTACGTTTACTTTCCTGCATGCAGCTTTAAATTTTTCCTGAAGTGATTTATTGTAAATATCAGCAGTAAAATGTAGCTTAAGTTTATGAATAAAATTTATATGTGATCTGACAAGCATAAGTTCGCCATCGCAGAAATTTTCATTTAATCCACCTGCAGCATTTGTGATAAGAATATATTTAACGCCAAGTATTTTTGCTATTCTAATATCAGAGGTAATTTCTTCAATAGAATAACCTTCATAAAAATGTTTTCGTCCTTTAAACACCAGAACTTCAATTCCTGATATTCTGCAGGTATAAATGAGTTTATGATGAACACCTTTGGTTTCCTCAAAAATTACATTCTTTTCAGAAATTATTTCATCATTTAGCTCAACCCCCGATCCGAGTATCAAACCTAAGACTATATTTGTATTTTTTATCAATTTACAGGTAATATTTCTTTTTATATTTCAAAATAATTTAATTTTGTGCAAATTTACACGTGAAAATACGGTATATTTTTATGAAATTTTAGCGTATTTTGCGGTATGAAACATTAAGTCAAGAAATTTTGTTTAAATATTAAAGAATTAATACATAAATCAGAAAAATAAATGGTGACCGAATCCAGCATATCAAAAGCACAGGAATACCTGGAAAAAGCATATAATCTACAAATGGATGGAAATTATGAGGAAGCTATCAGAAATTACAAGCTTTCGATAGAATTCTTTCCAACAGCAGAAGCGCATACATTTCTTGGATGGGCATATAGTTTTTTAGGTGACCTTGAAAGGGCAATAGAAGAATGCAAGATAGCAATAGATATAGATATTGATTACGGAAATCCATACAACGATATTGGTTCATATTTAATTCAGCAGGGTGCTTATGATGAAGCCATAACATGGCTCGAAATGGCTCTTAAGGCTAAGAGGTATGATTCATATCAATACGCTCATTTAAATCTGGGCAGGGCTTATGAACTTAAAGGTTTATGGTTTGAAGCTTTAGATGAATACAAAACAGCAATGGGTTTGGCTCCAAAATATGAACTTGCTAAAAAGCTATATATTACTTTGCAGGGTAAACTAAACTAAGTGTGAGACCTTTAGGTAAGTATAATTGAATTCTAAAAAAATATAATTATGGAATATCTGAAAAAAGAGATACAGCATAAAGGATTTTATCCATTTGTTTTCCTATTTGTGATACTAGTTGCATCAGCAGTTTTCCAAAGCTGCGAGCAGTCAAATATATTTTCAGATAAGGATGATGTTGAGCTTGGTGAGCAGTTTGATAAGGAAATTAAAGCCAACCCAAAGGAATTCCCAATGCTTGAAGGACACAAGGAAGTAAAGGATTATATATCCGAGATGGGTAAAGATATACTGAACTCTCCGAAGATAAAGAAAAGAAGCATTTATCCTTATCAGTTCCAGATAGTTGACGATACAATCATTAACGCTTTTTGTACACCTGGGGGTTTTGTATATATTTATACAGGGCTTATAAAGTTTCTTGATAATGAATCAGCTCTTGCCGGTGTAGTTGGACACGAAATAGCGCATGCAGAAAGAAGACACGTTACACAAAGGCTTACAGCGTATTATGGAGTAAGCATGTTATTAAGTTTTATACTTGGTGGCAATCCAAGCTTGCTAGCAGAAGTAGCAGCAAATCTCTTTGTGGGATTAGCATTCTTAAAAAATTCGAGGGATGACGAAACCGAAGCTGATTATTATTCGATTCAATATTTAAAATCAACCAAATGGTACCCAGGCGGCATTACTTTCTTTTTTGATAAGATAAAAGAAGAGCAAAGAAAGAAAGGAGATACACCCGGAGATCTTGACAGGCTGCTATCCACTCACCCGCTTCCAAATGACAGAATAAGTTTTGTCAATAAGGAGTTAAGCAAAATCAATCCAAAGCCTGATCCGACAAAAGGCTTATTCACCGATGAATACCAGAGGATGAAGCAAAAATTACCTTCACGATAAAAGTTATTTTTAAAATTTAACAATTCAATTAAGATGTTTAACAAAACAATACTTAGCTTTATATTTTTAATTATTTTTACTTTCGGTTCTTTATTGCAAGCTCAGCCAGGAGATGAAAAAGTTGTAACTGATATTACTTATAAATTCACATTCAAACTTCCATCGGGCTGGGAAATGAAAGATATGAAAGAAACATCCGATAAGGATGGCATTTCATATTCATATGAAAGCAAAGATAAACTAATGGCCGTAATGATTCTTGCATTCAAACTGAATAGTGTTAAAAATATTGATGATTTTATTTATAACCTTGAAAAAGATATCAACCTTAATATTCCGCAAAGATCAGGTGAATACAGCGATCAGGATTTTGGTAACTATGATATGAAAACCGCCTTATATAAAGATAGTAAGTTTAATGAAAATATTTATTATTACAGAACAAAACTTCCCGATGCTCCCAATAATTACGTATATATGGTTAGGTTCATAACGGAAACTAAGAATTATACAACTGTTACCGAAACACTTATTAAAAATGCTGCCGTTACATTTATTCCTACAACTGAATAAATAACAAATACTGAAATTAAATTCTTAGATAATATGAGTATAAATCCAATCCCTGAACGTTATAAAAATGTAATACCCTACTTAATTTGCAATAATACAGATAAAGTCATTGAATTCTGCCAGAAAGTATTTGATGCAAAACTAACTGATATAACCAAGCGGGATGATGGTAAGATAGTGCATGCGACTATACATATCAGAGATTCAGCGGTAATGTTAAGTGAATTCAGCGAAAAATATCCCCCGTTCCCTGCAATGATGTATATTTACGTTGAAGATGTTGATTCAGTTTACAAGAAAGGAATTGATGCAGGCGGAATATCACTTCGCGAGCCTACTGATGAATTTTATGGCGACAGGTCTTGCGGTTTGAAAGATACATCAGGCAACCAATGGTGGATTGCATCACATATTGAGGATGTATCGAATGAAGAAATTGAGAGAAGACAACGAGAAATAAGTAAATAGTGAAATAGAGAAATAGCGAGATAAAACTTTTGTATCTTGTAATTAAATCTGAATAAACAGGATATTTGAATTAATTTTCAGTATTAACTTCCTTTTTCTTTTCGTCAATCCTTTTTCTATATTCATCACCGGCTTTTTTAGATCTATTAATTATGTATTCGATAGATTCTTCAATTGATAATCCTTCAGTTTCCTCCATAATTTTTTCTCTTATTTCCCATATTTCAATCTGCGCTTTTGAAATTGCATTTGTTCTATCATAAATCTTCATTGTTAAAAACCTCCATTGGTGTTGTAATCCTTAAATTAGTATAATAATTGTGAAGAACATTCAGAGCAGTTATCCTTCTTTCTCTTTCAATATTAGCAAGGTGTTTAAAGTTCCAGCTTAATAAGATATCAATTTCATTAATAACACAAACAGCTACATGTATTGCATCAAATGCACTTTTTTCAGAAAATATTTTATTTCTAAGATAAATATTAGATAGCTCCTTTATCTCTTGAGATTCAGACACATTCAGAATATCTAATGAATATGTATCAATTACAGCCATTAATTCATTCCTTTTAGTTTCATTTTTTGTAGCCGTAATTTCATCAACAACCACATCCGATATACAAACATCATAAATTCCTGTTTTTACAAACTTATCAAAAAATTCTATTGTGATTTTTTGAAATTCAGGAGCATCATCCGCAAATAAAAAGTTAACAACAGAAGTATCAAGATATATTTTTAGTTTTCTCATTGAATTAAAAATAATATAACAATAAAACAAAGTAATAGAAATTACATTATATGATCCTGAATTTTATGGCGATATATCTTGTGGCGTAAAAGATAAATCAGGCAATCAATGGTGGATAGCTTCGCATATTGAAGATATATCGAATGAAGAAATTGAGAGAAGACAACGAGAAATGAAATAAAAATAAATATTAATTTTCAAAAGGGCATTTTGTTTTTTTTATTTTATAAGTTATACGGGTAATTTTGTTAATGGGATTGTTCCTAAAGGCGTAGCACTGAGCGCTCAAAAAATTACTGCAAAAATGGATTATTCTCCTTCTCCTCCCCAATTGTTGTCGCTTCCATATGTCCGGGGTAGATTACAAATTCATCAGGATACTTAAACACTTTATTCTGAATGGAATCAATCAGCACATCCATATCACCCATCCACAGGTCAGTACGACCTACTGAGCCACGAAAGACCACATCGCCGCCAAAGATCACTTTTTCCTTCTCATCAACAAAACATACACTGCCCGGTGAGTGACCCGGAGTATGCAGTATTTTAAATTCCGAATCAGAGAAATTAATTGTATCAGTTTCATCTATGAATCTATCCGGCTCCGGCGGCTTGGGAAAACTGACACCGAACATAGCGCTCTGCTCTATAGCTTTTTCAATAAGGGGCAGATCATCTTTATGCATTAATATTGGTACATTGAAAATTTCTTTAGCCCAAGTGTTGCCCATAATGTGATCAATATGTCCATGAGTATTTAAGATGAGCTTAATATTTGTTTCGTTTACTTTAATGTAACTAAGAATTTCTTCTTTCTCAAAATCCTCATATGCACCCGGATCGATTATTACGCCCTCTTTTGTTTTTTCATCCCAATAGATGTAGCAGTTCATAGAAAATGGATTTACAGTAAATGTTTTTGTTGTCATAATTTTTTGTAATAATCTCACAGAGTCATGCTTCGCAGAGACTCTGTGAAAACAAAAGTATCAATTCAAGAGATTCTTCGCTTGGTATTGGGGTATTTTTGCTTCCACTATTATTGTCATTCCGTTCTTGATACGGAATCTTTTGGAAAAGAAACAAGATTCCTGCCTCCGCAGGAATGACAAATAGGCGTAATTGAAAATAGCCAACTACTCTTCACTTCGTTCAGAATTTGTGTATAGTTATTAATTTTATTTTTGAATATTTTTGCAATTTACAATGAACAAGAACGATAAAACAGTCAAAGGAACATCATCTCAAAAAAGTACAGGAACTCCCCTAACTCCAAAGGTAAGAAAAGAGATAATAATTGCTTTAAATAAAAGAGCTTACCATGATTACGAGATATTGAATAAATATGAAACCGGTATTGTGCTGACCGGCACTGAGGTAAAGTCACTAAGAGACCATAAAGCAAGTTTGGTAGATTCATACGCAAGAGTTAAGAAAGGCGAGGTTTGGCTTCTGAATGCAAATATTGCTCTTTATAAATTAGGAACCTTTACAAATCACGAACCAACGAGTACAAGGAAACTTTTACTTAAGAAAAGCGAAATTAGAAAACTTGATATCAAACTGAAAGATAGAAGTCTGACTTTAATACCGCTTAAGCTATATTTTTCAGGTCCATTTGTAAAAGTTGAGCTTGGCTTGGGAAAAGGAAAGAAGCAGTATGATAAACGTGAATCGATAAAAAAAGCAGATGTACAAAGACAATTAAAACGGGTAAAGATTTAAAAAGAATTAGGGATATAGATTCCCGCCTGCGCGGGAATAACTCTGCAATTAAAAAAGCAGATGTACAAAGGCAGTTAAAACGGGTAAAGATTTAGATATAATTATTTGATATAATATATGATTAAGTTTAATTCATAATAACTTTATAAATTAAAAATAGAGATTCCCGCTTGCGCGGGAATAACTCTGCAATTAAAAAAGCAGATGTACAAAGACAGTTGAAACGGGTAAAGATTTAGATATAATTATTTGATATAATATATGATTAAGTTTAATTCATAATATCTTCATAAATTTTAGATAGAGATTCCCGCCTTCGCGGGAATAAACTAGCACAAACAATGTCATTTCCACCGGTAAAAGAACAAATAGAACTCATCAGAAGGAATACTGTAGAAATTATTCCCGAAGAAGATCTAGTGAAAAAACTTGAGAAATCAATTAAGGAAAATAAACCACTCAGAGTTAAGCTTGGGTGTGACCCATCATGTCCTGACCTTCATATAGGGCACGGAGTCGTATTGCAAAAGCTCAGGGACTTCCAGGACCTTGGTCATAAAGCTGTTTTGATTATAGGTGATTTCACAGCTATGATTGGTGACCCATCAGGAAAAAGCAAAACCAGACCTGCTCTGACAATTGAAGAAACACAGATAAACGGAAAGACTTATTTTGAACAGGCATCAAAGATACTTTTGGAAAATAATCTTGAGATAAGATATAATTCCGAATGGCTTAAAAAGATGACATTCAGCGATGTAATTAAACTTGCAAGCAAATACACGGTGATGCAGATATTAGAACGCGATGATTTTTCCAAAAGAATGGCAAGCAATGCTCCAATCAGCCTTCATGAACTGCTCTACCCTCTTAGCCAGGCAATGGATTCCGTTGCAGTAACTAGTGATGTTGAGCTTGGGGGCACTGACCAGAAATTTAATTTGCTTGTTGGCAGAGCTATACAGGAAGCGTATGACATGGAGCCACAATGCATTGTAACATGTGAGCTGCTTGAAGGTACTGATGGTATTGAAAAAATGAGCAAATCTCTTAACAACGCAATTTGTTTTACTGATTCACCCAAAGATATTTTTGGTAAGTCTATGTCAATTCCTGATAAGCTGATTTATAAATACTACACACTTGGTACAATGTTAAATGATGCCGAACTTCTATCAATAAAAAATGAATTGGATGACCCTCTAACAAATCCTCGTAACTTAAAGGTTAGACTTGGTTATGAGTTGGTTAAGAAATTTTACGATGAAGAATCAGCCAAATATGCTCAGAATGAATTTGAAACGATATTTGTGAAGAAAGAGATACCAGATGATATTCCTGAAATCAAACTTGATTCAAAGGAAGTTAAGCTGGTTACAATAATAAAGGAAAATAATATGGCTGCCTCATCAGGTGAAGCGATAAGGCTGATTAAACAGGGTGGTGTTACAATTGATGGCGAGAAGATAACAGATGAGAAATATATAGTGAAAGCGGAAAAGGATTTTGTTTTAAAGGTAGGGAAAAGGAAGTTTTTGAGAGTATTGATTTAATTATATTTTCAAATCCCCATCTTTGATTATTGGTTATTCATAATTTAAAATTAATTTGCACTTCACTCAATTTTCATAATTTCCTCCCCCTTTACAAGGGGGATTAAAAGCAAAGAATTAAGAATTATTATATAACGGATTTAGTTTTAAATTATTATATTTGTTTAACAGAACTCACCTGAATTTAACAACATTTAAAGCGGAGACAGAAAAAATTGTTCAAACCTAGTAAAATTTTTTTCACCAAGGGAGTTGGAAGGCATAAAGATTATTTGCAGTCATTTGAGCTTGCATTAAGAGTAGCAGGCATAGAAAAATGTAATTTAGTATCAGTATCAAGTATATTCCCGGCTGGCTGTAAAAGACTATCAAAGGAAGAGGGTATTAAACTCATGGAGCCCGGTCAGATAACATTCTGCGTTATGGCAAGGAATTCGACCAGTGAAGCAAACAGGTTGATAGCATCATCAATTGGAGTTGCGCTTCCAAGCGATGGCAATCAGTACGGGTATATTTCAGAGCACCACCCTTTTGGTGAATCAGAAAAAATATCAGGAGAGTATGCCGAAGATATCGCAGCACAAATGCTTGCAACTACACTTGGAATAGATTTTGACCCGGAACAAGCATGGGATGAAAGAGAGCAGGTTTACAAAGCCAGCGGTCAAATTTATAAAACTTTTAACATAACACAATCAGCCGAAGGCGATAAGGCAAATATCTGGACAACTGTTATAGCTGCTGCTGTAATGTTACCGTAAAATGTGAAATGTCAAACGTCAAACGTCAAACGGGAAGTATTAAGCAATGTTTGATTGTATGTAACGGACACCTTACAAAAATAGAGCTTTACAGCTTTACGAAATTAAATAAGCCCCGCAAGGTAATTGATATTATTGCCTGTGACGGGGCTTCTGATTTTTTGATGAGTGCTGCAATAGTACCTGATGTAATAATAGGTGACCTGGATTCCATTAAACCTCAAACCCTTAAGTATTTTTCAAAGAAAAGAGTATTTATAAAGCAGGTAAAAGATCAGAATATAAATGATCTGGAAAAAGCTATACTATTTGCTTTATCAAAAAAATGTAAAGATATAAATATTATCGGATTTGCAGGAAAAAGGCTTGACCACACACTGAACAATATCAGCATATTAAAGAAATATCATAAAAAAGCTAAGTTCAGATTTTATGAAAATGGATTTGAGGGGTTGATAGTAAGTTCAATAACTGAACTGAATTGCATAGTCGGAGATATTGTTTCTCTCATCCCTTTAAACAAAGCTTCAGGGATTTATACAAGTGGACTTAAATATCCTATAAAAAACGGAACACTTGAATTTGGCAGAAACACAGGGGCATTGAATGAGGCTGTTGAGGATTTGGTAAGAATAAGAATTAAAAAAGGTTGTTTAATTGTTTTAATCTCAAATAGATAAAATTCCCTGTAATAGAAACATTTTTCCCCAATTAAATGAAAAAGCTTTAAAAATGACAATCGTTGCAAAATGGATATTGATATTATTTGGTGTGTATATTTTTTTAGCGGGTATAATTATGCTATTAAAGCCCGGTAAAGCCAGAGAAATTTTAAGAAAAGCTGGAAGCAGTAATTTTATAAACTATGCTGAAATTACACTGCGAATGGTACCAGCTATAGGATTTATATTATATTCGGATCATTCTAAATATCCTGATATTTTCAAACTCATTGGATGGTTTATGCTTGCTACTTCCATTATTCTTTTATTAATCCCTCGAAAGTTCCATCACAATTTTTCCTTAAGAAGTGCGGAAGTTTTGAAGCCGTTATATTTTCAAATTATTTCACCATTCGCTTTATTAATTGGCGTGATTATCATTTACAGTATAATCTGATTTTTTTTCGTTTTCGCATATTCCATACATAGCAATAATATGCTGGTACTATTACCAATCTGATTCCTCACCTCCACTTTACATTTCTTGTAAAATCACCGTTTGTTTTTAAGATCACAGCGCCTTCCTTGCCAACATTCAGTACATTGTATCCCGTTTCATTCAGCGTTGCAGCAAATATTTCGGAATTCACTTTCTTCCTGCCGGAATTGGTTTCGCCAATAACGATATATTCAGGGTCAGTATCAGATATGAATTCAGGCTGTGCAGTGTAAAATGATCCAGATCCCGGCACTCTTAATACCTGCATATTCAGATAAAACTTATTTAGGTAAATTGAATTATAAAAGTTTTCTACCGGTGTTACAGCATCGTTAAATACATACGACTGGTCGCCATATAGAAATTGCGTCATCATGGAACTTCCCTGGTATAAACTATCATAATAAATAAATATCCTAAAATTACCTTTTTGGTTTACAATTCTTGAAGCGGTTACATATTCTATTTTTGTTTTGATAAAATTTTTATTAAAACTTCTATTGCTTAATACATTTTTATAAAAAACCGGCAGCATAATTTTTGATACATCAAAGTTCCGGACTAAATATAAAAGGTTACGGAACTCATTTTTATCGAGTGAGTTTAGTATTAACAGGTCAATATTTTTTACTGAATTGGATTTTAGGTATGGAATAACAGTTCTCTCGGCAGAATTATATCTCACATTTGACGAGCCTGCATTAATCATTACCGATGAGCCTCCCGGCATTTTTACTAAAGTGCTGTTTGAAGGTCCAGTGTATAGGAATGTTATTTCAGCTTCTTTGGTTTTTGAAGAAACATCTTTCCACACAACAAAATTAACTGTTAAAAATAAAATCAATAAAATCCTAAATCTAAAGTTCTTTACAGAAATTGAAAGGATAGAAATTAAAATGATGTAATAGAATACAAACATTATTGAATCAACGAAATAAGTTTCAACAAAAGAATAATCCCATTTTGCGCATAATTCAATCAGCAATAATTGCATATATAATAATGCAGAATTAACGGCAGCAAAAACCGAAGCTAACCACATAGAAAATGGAGAAAAGATAACCATAATGAAACCGATTGCTAGCGATATATTGGAAAGCGGGATAGCAAATAGATTAGCCACTAATGAAACTATTGAAATCTTTTTAAACATTATAGCAGTAATTGGCAGTGTACCTAATTGAGCTGCAAGCGTTCCCATAAATAAGGATATAATACTTTTAAAAGCTATCACAGAGTATTTTTTATCATTTAGAGATTTATACCAGCTAATTGAATTAATCAATTTATTAAAAATAGGGTAAATAATTATAATTGATAAAAGTGCAGTAAAAGAGAGAATAAAACCTGCATCAAATAGTTGCCTTGGGTCAATTACAAGAATAACCATAGCAGCGAAAGAAATGATATTATAGCTGTTAGGCTTTCTTTCAGCTATATGAGCAATAAGGAAAATTGATGCCATTATCACTGCTCTAACAATTGAAGAAGTATTTCCGGTTAAATCCATATAGAATAGCAGACATCCAATTGTAATGAAAACTTTATATGAATATTTAATAGGAATAAAAATCAATATTCCCCAAATAATAAGAATTACATAAACGACATTCAGTCCCGAAACAGCTATAATATGTGCAACACCAGCATTAATAAAGTTTTGTTTCATTTCCTTCGAGATATTGCTTCTTTCACCAAGCAATAAACCTTTCATGTATTCCCCTTCTTCACCCCCAATAAGTTCATCAATAGTTTTTATTGAATGCTCTTTTACAGGAATAATTACATAAGACTTAAAAAGATTTGGTGTTTTGTGACCAAGAAGTGAAATATTTTCAAAGCCGTATGAACTAAAAACAGCATCAATTCCATGAAGTTTTAAATACTTGCCGTAATCAAACTCACCCGGATTTCGCTGGAACGGAAGCTCCAAAACTTTTCCTTTTATTTCAACAACATCACCATAAGTAAGTCTGTTAGGAAATTCTTCTTTAAACTTATTTTTATAAACTGAAGCTAAAACCAAACCACTCGTAATTGAGTCATTTATAGCTTCTACATCAATTATTATCCTTATTCTTTCTTCATTAATATCGGGCTGTTCAATTATCACTCCCCTAATTAACGAATTATTTATACTTGTTTTTACTTTTGCTGAAACATTATCAGGGTCTGATTTATAGAATCTATATTGAAATGAAAAAATCCCAAACATAAGTAATAGAAAGAGATATAGTAAAAGAAATATCTCTTTTTTAAAGCTTTTTGTGTATAATATTCCGATAAATATTGCAAGTGAAAATAAAATAAATAAGAACAACCATTCAGGAAGAAATGCAAGATTGAATTTTATTAAATAGCTTATTACTATACCAGCTGCAATAGGTAAAACTGCAAACAAAGCCGGGTATTTCCTGCTGAATTGATTAAGCATATTGCAAGATGAGCAAAAATATTAAATTAAAAAATTGAAATTAAATAGTATAAAAATTAGCTGGACTCTGCGAAATCAAAATTATACAGACTACAAAAGTCTTATCATTCTATATAAATCCCGTAATCATCAGAAATAATGCAACTATTTAATCATTATCAGACTTTTGTAGTCTTTTGATCAATTCATTTATTGCATTTTAAAAACGTTTAACTTGAATTTAATATATTCATATATCTTACTCTTTCCTCATACCCTAAAGGTCTTACATATTTCTGTGTGAATCTGCGTCAAGAAAAATTGATGTGTGCAAAAATATTTATAACACCTTTCATTTTATATGTAAACTGTAATAATATTTTTGTAATTTGCAGAGTTAATAAATTAATTATATATGAGCGAACATCTAAACAACGAAACACCCCCAGGAGAATTAAATCCGAGATTCAAGTTCAGACTGGCAATGACATTTGTATTTTTTATCCTTGCACTTGTTTACATTCTTTGGTTATTAAAAATGGTTTGATAATCAAAGAAATATGAAATACATAACAACACAATATCAGATTTATTTGGATAATCTGAAAAAGGAAATATCGCTTTACACAAACGAAGATGACCTTTGGAAGTTAGCAGGTGTTGGACCTTTAGGTGATTTGAAAAACACTCCTGGAAATCTTGCGCTCCATTTATGCGGTAATTTGAAGCATAATATAGGAGCAGTAATTGGCAAAAATAGTTTTATCAGGCAAAGGGATATAGAGTTTTCGACTAAAGGTGTATCGAAAGCGGATATAATAAATGAAATTGAATCTACAACAGAAATTGTAATTCCAATTCTTGATAAAATGACAGATAATGACCTTTCAAAACCATTTCCTGAATCATCACAAGGTGAAGATCAGACAGTTTATGATGCTTTAATTAGGCTGGCACTTCATTTGGGTTATCATATTGGGCAAATAAATTATCACAGGAGAATATTAACATTTTAAAAACTTATGAGACCTTTAGGATTGGAGGTAATGTGCGTAAATATCTGATACTGTTTACAATAATATTTGTTTATATCTGGGGATGTTCATCCAGTGAAGATAAATTTGACCTAATCACAAAAGAAGATAGGAAAATAATTGGTTCGTTTTGTAAATGTTTAGAACCTCTTAGGTATTACAATGATAAAATAACAAGCTCTAACGATCCATCAACAAAAGCAATTTATACCGATTCATTTCAACTCAAAGTAATTGAATTAGCTCCCTGCCTTGAAGATGCTGATAAAATTGAATTAAAATTTGGTGAAAGCAAAGATTACAACAAACAATTTATCCAATATGTAAAAGTTAAACATCCTGATTGCGTTTCGTTATGGTTAGGTGAAAGTTTTAAAGAAACTCCATAAGAGTATTTTAGACAGTTAAAAGTAATGAGAAATGAATATTATTAATAACATTATCAACAGACTTAATTATATAATAAGTGAAGTCCCGTATAAGATAAAGGAATTGACAGAAAATGAACTCACTTACAAACAATCTGAAAACAAATGGTCAAAAAAAGAAATCATCGGTCATCTATGTGATTCAGCAGTAAACAATTTAAGCCGTTTTGTACGTGTCCAGATTGAAGAGCAGCCCTTTAGAGTGATACCATACGAGCAGGATGAGTGGGTAAGGATTAATCATTACAATGAAATGAGAACCGAAGAAATATTAAACTATTGGTCTTCATTAAATAAACAAATAATCTACATTATTTTAAATATCCCTGAAGATAAACTTGGTATAGTTTGTGATATTGTGAATGCTGCTTTCAGAGAAGGTGAATCAGAAAAAACTATTTTATGGTTGATAGAAGATTACTTAGTTCATATGGAGTATCATTTAAGACATGTTGTTGGTGATATTTAATAATTTTTTCTTAACGAAGCAACAAAGAACAATATAATCCCTGTCAGCATCAAAATTGAAAGTACAAACAGATACAAAGTAAAATTTGCAATACCATTTACCTGAAACCAGATAACAAGTGCAGGGTAGAACAAGAGTATTTCACTTATTGTAAATGATATAAGGAAAATATATGCACCATACTTCAGTAATTTGCTTTGGGAATTCAGCAGGTTATTGCCTGCAAACCAGCCAATTATTCCTGTTGAAATTATACCCAGCATCACCAAATGTATAAACCCAATTGCGACATCCTTACTTAAGAAAGCTACATCACCGATTATTGGAAGAACTGAAAGTAACTGCATGATATATTTTACAAAAAGCGCAAAGAAACTGAACCTGAATAAGTTTTGAGCAAAACTGTTTTCAAGTTGGAATACCTTAATCTCATTAGCAAATAAAAGTTTATAGAGATACCTTAACCCTATAAGCTGAATAAAAGCGCTCACAATACCAATAACCCTGATATAATCAGGAAGGTTAAAACCCAGTAAAGAAAGAACATAAGCTCCAAGATTTGAATAGAACAAAAGCTGGAAAGCTATATTGGAAACTTTTTTATTGAATACAGCTCCCTTATTTTCGTAATACTTAAGCCAAAGCCCCGTAAGAATAAATATAAACCAGCCATTATACTGAAAATGCAGATAAAAATAAATCACCTGTTTATACAAGTCTGTTCCGGCAAGTCCTTTAATTACAACTGCAACAAGACCCCATGGACCCAGTGATGAAAGAAACAGAAAAAATATCCCCCCATAAATAAATTTCAATGAAAGTGTATCTTTTTTAAATACTGAAAGATCTTTCAGTACAAAGTATATAAATGCGTATGAACAGAAAATATGCATTGTAGAAAATGTTATTGAAAACAATGCATACCCCTGCCAGAAAAAAGTAAACATCATACCAATAATTGATACCTGCGTTATCCAGAAAAGTATGTTGTACTTTTTTTGTTTAACCGGGTCATTTACATAAGTAAAAACTATTGCAATGTATAAAGCATTATAAAGCCAACCTAAGATTGCAACGTGAGAGTGCGAGTGCAGTATGTTCTGGTAATTCAGAATATCAACAGGAAAAACGAACATTGAACGAAGAAAACTTCCTACTAAAGCAACAATCACAAAGTAAAATAAAGAAATACTTATTTTTGATCTGATATTATTATTATTTGATTCGATATTAATATAGAATGATATTAAGTTATTTCTAAAATACGCTTTTTTTTATTTACTTTCATCTGTTCAGGAATTACCTCTAAAATGCATTTTTTCAGAGCGTCTGCAAATTTTGTTCTTATAAATCCTTTATGAGTTACAATACTTATTTCCCTTGCAGGTTCAGGCGGCTTAAATGGTATAAGTCTTTTCCTGTCATTTTTATTAAAGTCCATTGCAGCAAGCTCAGGTATAATTGTCATACCTCTGTTATTATCAACAATATTTTTAAGTGTTTCAATGCTGCCTGCTTCGTAATTTAATGTTCCGATAATATCTTTTTGCTTTTTAAGCTCACACAAATTAAGAACCTGAGACCTCATACAATGCCCTTCTTCAAGCAGCCATAGCTCACTAAAATTAATATCCTTTGTTAGTATGTAATTTTTCCGTGTGATTAAGTTAGCCTCTGAAACATAAAGATAAAACTTTTCAAAGAACAGGATAATTTCAATATATAAACAGACTTTTGTAGTCTTTTGAAAATATTTATTTATGCTACCAACATTTCACTATGAGCGGACATAAATCATATTTTAATATAACAAATATCATAGTTTATAGTTAATTGAAATGTTTATCTTTGTTTAATTGTAATAGTAGTTCTCAACTTAAACTAAATTAACACAGAAAAGTATTACAAAATGAAACTAACTAAAGTCAGGAAGTCAGGAAAAATATTAATACTGATTTCGCTTCTAGTCCCCCCCCCCCCCCGTAATATTTGCGCAATATGACTACACTCAAAACACACATAAACAACTGTCCACTTTTACGGAGAATGATATAGCATGAGGCAAACCATTAAATTATTTCTTACATTATTATTAATTATTTATATAAATAGTTCATGGATAACCTGCCAGACAAATATTCCATATCTAAGCAAAAATATACATAAGGATTTAACATTAAATGAGTTTAAGTTAAAAACTTCAACAAACCCCTCAGGAAATTTTAATAAACCATTTTTTCATATTTTTAATGATAGTGCTATAAATAAAAAAACAGTATATGCCTCAATCGGCATAGGTATAAGTGTGCTCGGTGGACAATATACAACTGCATTAAACATTATCCCAGAGTTTCATCCACATTTTAAACTTTCCGTTGGTTTCAGTATTTTTTTTACGACATCTTCTAATAGTTCAACAATGTTTTCACTCAATTTAACACCTTATTATGTAATTAAACTTAATAAGAATTCTAATATTGATATTGGAACAGCTATAACATATTTAAATCGTAATATAATATTCACGCCTTCATTTAAATTCGATTCATTCGTTCAAGAAAATGTGAAATTAGGAATTGAATTAAAATATCCAGTTTTATCAGGGTTAGATATTATCTTTCTTCCTTTTTTAATATTAAATTTAAGTTTTAGAATATGACAACATATGAAAGAGTTAGCATAGAAAATTTTAACTTATTGTTGTTGATAACATCAAAAAGAGGGGGAACTAGTAAAATTACTACAGGGACATTAAACTGATACCGATAAATCAAGGACATACTATTAAAATGAATTTCATCAGAAGTAACCTCTTTGGGCTGAAAGCCTTGTTTCTAAGGGAAAGTACAAACTCAAATCAATATAAAGCAGTCCCCGAGTACTCTCCAACGGAGTCCTTTGGACGGGGCTGCTTTATATTATTTCTTCTTTTGCTCGGCACATTTTCAATTAGATCACAATGGTTTTTAGAAACAAGGCTTGCAGGTGATAATGGATTGTTCCATTACATTTCGGTAGTTGATTCGGGTACAGTGTGGGTAGTGGGAGCAGCATGGACAGGTGATACTAATATGATTTTCAGAAGGACAATCAATGGGATATGGAAAAGTGTGCCTACTTACGGAATCATTCCAAATCAGCAATTAAGCTGTATTGCGGGGATTGACTCATTGACAGCATTTGTTGCTACAGGTTATAGCTATAATAATGGTAATTACCTGTATAAAACAACGAACGGGGGGGCTAATTGGTTTGTACAAATAAGTCTTTCAGGAAATTTAGGATATTTCAACGATATCAGATTTTCCCGAAAAAATCCTGCTTATGGTTATGCGTGGTGTGACCCGCTCTTGGGTAATGGCTCACCTTTAAAAATTTACAAGACAAGTAATTACGGAAACAATTGGTTGGAATATTCTGTTTTATTAGAGACAGACTATGTTGGATATTCATATTCAATGTGTGTAACCGATTCCCTGCATGCCTGGTTTGGCTTGTTTAAAAGAGGCGGACCGCTCACCTATGCAAAAGTGCTTTATACGACTAATGGCGGTGCAAATTTTTTAATTTCTTCTCTTCCGCATTATGGGCAACAAGTGAGTACATTGGAATTCAAGTATGATAATAATTTTGGTTTTTCTACAAATCCTGATCAGTATTACTATTATTATAAGTCAACAAACAAAGGCAGCACTTGGGTACAGCAATATTCACCACTTGGCTTCGGCTCTGCAGATCGTATAAAATGGATCCCAAATACTAACACGTGGTATGTTGCTTTTACAGATCCAGGATCCAACAACAGGATTTTCAAGACAACTAATGACGGCGCAAATTGGACTTCTATAAATTTACCAAATCAGCAAATCAGTAATATAATGGATATGGATTTAATATCATATAATAACAAAGTCATTGGATATGCTATAGGGCTTGGCGGAGAAATACTCAGATTAAACGATACGGCTACAGTTATTGGGATACAGAATATTTCGTCTGAGATCCCCTCAAACTACAAGCTGTATCAAAATTTTCCCAATCCATTTAATCCAAAAACAATTATCAAATTCCAGATTCCAAATTCATCAGATTTGAAACTAATAATATTCGATGTTCTTGGACGTGAGGTTGTAACGCTGGTAAATGAAACATTAAATGCGGGGACTTATGAAGTTGAATTTGATGGGACTAATCTACCTTCAGGTATATATTTGTATGTTATTAAGGCTGATAATTTTACAGATACAAAAAAGGGGATACTAATTAAATAACTTTTTGGTTCATCCATTAGAATGAATCCACAATTAAATTTGAAAATCTATGAAAAACTATAGAACAATAATCCTGACTGGTTGTTCAGTTATATTTAACATAATCCTTTTTATTGCAAGTGTAAGCTACGCTCAACAACCGGATTTAAAGCTAAACCATAGTACATGGGATTTTAAACAAGATAGCACAAATAAACATAAGAGCGGTATTCTTTTTTCAATGGGGGCTGGTCCTTCTATTATGCGTACTTCATTTGTTTTATCTCCGAGTATTACAGGTGAGATTCATGAACATTTTAATTTAACAACAGGTGTTGATTTTTATTTTAGACCCAAATATTCAAGTAATTTGTATGTAATTACTATAATACCTTATTATGTTTTAAGGACTTCAAATAGAACAATTTTTAAAATCGGTATTGGTGCGCAAGTTTACAATAGGGTCATTGGTCTTATGATATCCAGTAAATTTGATTTTGAAGTTTTTCATAATAATTATTTGGGTGTTGAAATTAAGACATTTGTGAAAAGCCCAATAGAAGAAGGCCTGTTCCTGCCAATACTTTTAAATTATTCAATCAGATTATAGGATTGTAGAACTTATTGCCCACTGAACTCAAAAACGAGTTCAACGACTTGAACTCAAAGACAAGTCAGGAAGACCAGGCTTACGAGCCAGGAAAACCATCAGTATCAAAACCCCCGAATGTGATTAACGTAAGATATTATTTTATGAATAATTGTGGATTAATGAAAACTGAAGTTTGTACTCCCCCCTTTAAAAAAGGGGATTGGATTAGAGGAGTATAGGATTTTGATTTATGATTAGCAGAGCCCCTTATTAGTATTTTTTAACATAATAACTATAGGCTTAGGGGGTCTCTGCTAGAACAAAAGCGGGACTTCGCTTCTATAAAAACTTCCGCAGTGTCCAATCCCGCTAAGCAGAAGTGCGGCCGTGCCTAAGGCAGGTGCAGACTGCTCCGAAGGAGTCCCTTCGGGACAAAAAGCGCAGAAAACGGAGACACTGCGGGTACAGTAAAATCGGAGACTCTGCGAGTACGAGGAAAAGTAATTAAACAGACTACAAAAGTCTTATTATGTATTGTAAATATAAGTCATTTAGAACCAATAATTAGTTAACAATAGATGAACAGACTTTTGTAGTCTTATGTTATTGCAGACACTGCGGTTGCGGAATTGTTAAGATTGGGTACTAAAGTCAGGAAGACAAGGCAAGCTGGAATGACAAAAAAATCAGGTATGACAATAGTAGAGTATCAATTCAACATCTTCATTTCAACTCTGCGGTTTTTTGCCGAGCCTTCTTCTGTGTTATTATCACCTATTGGAATAGCCTCGCCATATCCTTTTGCAATCAGTCTTCCGGGAATAATTCCTTTTGAACTTAAATAGCTAACAACACTTTCCGCTCTTTTTTGTGAGAGTGATAGATTATATTCATAACTGCCTTTTGAATCGGTATGGGCGGATATTTCTATTTTAACATTTGGGTTATCATTCAGGAATTTTATAACCCTGTCAAGCTCAACACCTGACTCGGTTTTAAGCTCTGACTTATCGAAATCAAAGTAAATATTATTCAGTACAATTGAAGCATTCTGAAGTGATTGTATAGATTTCAGAATAATATCTACATTCATTTCTCTGTACAAGCTTTCATTTAAAAGGTCAATTGAATTTGATACAGAATAATATCCATTTTTTTCAGCAAAATAAGAATATGAACTTCCAATGGGTAAAGTGATAATATAATCACCCGTTTGAGGGTCAGATGTTAGTGAACCAATGTTACTACCTTTAGAAAGGTTATACCATAATAGCGCAGCATCAATAGGAATATGATTTTCATCTGTTACCTTGCCTCTGATAGTTACAACATTTTTTTCAGGCTGTGCCTCAGGTGGAAGTTTAATTGAATATATATCATAGCCGCCTTTGCCTCCATCCCTATCAGAAGAAAAGTAAGCATTCTTTCCATCAGTTGAAATTTTATAAGCAACATCATAACCTGCTGTATTTATTTCTTTGCCAAGATTCACAGGTTCACTCCACTCAGTCCATAATGTATCGCTTAACCTAACGGATTTAAAAACATCAAGGCTGCCAAGTCCATAATGCCCATCGGAAGAAAAATAAAGAGTCTTGCCATCGGGATGAAGAAATGGAGAGCGTTCTGCATAAGGGGTATTGATAGTTGTACCAATATTTATTGGTTTGCCCCATACTGAATCATTTTTCACTGAAACCCAAATATCTGTATTGCCTTCATACTCACCATGATAAAATTGACCACCTTTAACAAAATCACCAACACCGCCTTTTCTATCAGAAGTAAAAAAGAAAGCTTTGCCATCAGCGGTTAAGTAGCCATCGCAATCCCAATACTCTGAATTCACAGGTCTTGGGAAGGGTTTAATTTCGCTCCATCCGGTTGCAGTTTTCTGTGCATAGAAATTATCTCCGCCTCCAATATATCCTTTATAACTTCCAAATAATACTATTGTATTCCCATCGGCTGAAACGCTATTGATAGCATCATTTTCTTTTGTGCTAAATGGTGCGCCCAAATTTTTTGGTTTTATCCATATATTGCCAATCAATTGAGAGTAATAAATATCTTCCCCGCCTTTTTTGCCATCAGCAAAAGTGAAATACATTTTCAATCCATCAATTGATAATATAGGAAAATATTCACTTTTTTTTGTATTAATAGTTTCAAGGTTAGTAATTTCAAGGTTTTGCAATGGAACATTTAGTATCTCAATAATTTTATCAGTTCTATGAACATTTTCAATGAACCACTCGCGGTATTCAGATAATATATTTATAGCGTTTTGCCAGTCTTTTTTATCAATATATGGTTTTGCAAGCCGTAACAAAGCAACAAATGCATCTTCCTGCGGTGCGGTTGCATAGATGTACTGTTTTAATTCCTCGGGAGATTTAATTGTTTCAAGATCACGCTGTGCAAGCAATGATAATGTATTAAGGGAAATAAAAAGTAGTATAGATAAAAGACGAATCATAAATATAGATATTAATTGTAATTAACAATTACAACAAAGATACACGTTTCACGAAAAGAGTATCTTTAAAGTAATAAATAATAATAATATTCCGGTACATACTTAATTAATTGCATAATTATATTCGTGGAATGAGTTAAATATTTTAGACAATAATATTTTGCTTAAAGAAAAAATACCAGTTTGTAGCAGGATTATTTTCTAAGCTTGAACTCTACCCTGCGATTCAATGCCCTGCCTTCCTCAGTGTTATTAGTTGTAACAGGCTGGGTTTCACCGAAACCCTGGGGTAAAATCCTGGATGTTTCGATTCCAATTTCAATCAGATACTGAACAACAGAAGCAGCCCTTTTTTCAGAAAGTTCCTGATTAAAGTGGTCACTTCCAATATCATCGGTATGGGCATTAATTTCTACCATAACATCAGGGTTAGCATGCATAAATCTATAGAGCAGAATTAGTGCTTCATGTGATTCGTCTTTAAGATCAAATTTACCTGAATCAAAAAAAATATTTTCTATTTTAATAGCTTTACCTGATTTTTTAAGTTCTTCAATAGAAATTACACTCATGTTAGTACTTATCTGTTCAAACGCTTTAGCTGCTGTTAGGTCGAGGTAATTTACAATTGAGTAAAAACCTTTCACATCAGCATAATAGGCATAATACCTTCCGGTTGGCAGAGCAATGAAATACTCACCTGTAACGGGGTCAGTTTTAGCAACACCAACTTCTTTTTTAAGCTCAACATCTTCCCATTTAATAGTAGCATCAACAGGAATGCCATTTTCATCAAGTACTTTACCGTTTACAGTCACCACATCACTAACCGGCTGAACCTCCTCGGGTAATTCAACAAAATAAATATCTTCTTCACCAAAACCCATATCATTAACAGTAGAAAAAAAAGCTTTCTTACCGTCAGTTGAAATTTTAAAACCCCAATCTTCGTTAGGAGTATTTACTTCTCTGCCAAGGTTAACAGGCTCGCTCCACTGATCCCACAATGAATCATTGAGTCTTACTGTTTTAAATACATCTGATTTTCCTAAACCGGGATGCCCATCAGAAGAGAAATAAAGAGTTTTCCCATCAGGATGCAGAAAAGGAGTGCGTTCAGTATATGGAGTATTAATAGTTGAACCAAGATTAATAGCAGTTTTACCCCAAGAACCATCAGCTTCTTTTAATACAACATATAAATCAGTATTTCCCCAATACATTCCGTGATAATATGTTCCTTTAGGCTTGAAATCACCAATACCACCAGGTCTTTCAGATGAAAAGATAATTGCTTTACCGTCAGCAGTAAGAAATGCATCTGCATCCCACCAATTGGAATTTATAGGTTCGGGGAACTGCTGGACTTCAGAAAAACCGCTTTTTGTTTTTACAGTGTAGAAATTATCACCCCTCCCAAGTGCATTCAGGTAATTACCAAACAGCACCAGAACATTTCCATCGGCTGAAATGCTGTTAATATATTCGTTGCTTTCGGTGTTAATTTTTCCAATAAGCGGTTTTGATATTGTCCATCTGCCATTTACATACTGAGAAATAAATATATCTTCGCCTCCAATATTATCTTCTCTATCCTGCCCAGTAAAAAACAATTTTTTCATATCGGGTGATATTACGGGGCTATATTCTTTGCCAAGAGAATTAATATTACCTCCCATATTGATAATCTTAATATTTTTTTCGGGAGATTTAAGAATTTCAATTATCTTATCAAATCTACTTTCATAACCGGGGAATTTCGATTTATATTCTTCGTACAAATTAACAACTTTTTTCAAGTCATGCTTAAAGAAAGATGAAGTTGTAAGATATTGCAAAGCTATGAATGCATCTTCTGATGGGGCATACAACTTTACTATATTGGAATAATATTCAGGCGATTCACCTTCATCAATCTGTATTTTCTGAGAAATAATTGATAAGGGATGTAGTATAATGAATAATAAAGAAATGAAAAAAATCTTACATAAGCCATTTTTGAACGGCATTAGTCTGAAAAAGCTAATATTTTCAATTAGTGATAGAATAGCTTTTACATATTAATTACAAATATTGTTACAAATTATCAAATTTTTTGGTAATTAGCAAGATTAATGTAACGGAATTAGCTAACCGCAAAAAATGCCATTATTATTTATGTTGTAATCATAAATCAAACTTACTATATTTTTATAAGTTTTATTGCTTTACAATAAATTCATTTTATTATGAAAACAAAAAAATTACTCTTTGCATTTACTGTACTTATCTTTTTCATTTCTCAAACAAACATTTTTTCGCAGGGTTTGCAGCAAACACAATGCAGAAACGGTTTGAACCTAAATATTATTCAAAATGGTTTCACAAGAGATTCTGTACTTGTATCATTGGGTAATGGATGTATTGTTCAGGATGTAAATGTAATTTTAGATACAATTCTTCATACATGGGTTTCTGATATGCTTATGTATCTTCAGAAAGAAAATGTAATTGTTCAAATTATCAGTAATGTAGGTGGTTCAGGAGATAATTTCATTCGTACCAAACTTGATGATTCCGCATCAATTCCTATTGCTTCAGGTACAGCGCCATTTACAGGAACATTCAGACCATCAAATCCGTTAACTCCTTTTATCGGGATATCACCGAACGGATATTGGAAATTCTCAATTAATGATATAGCCGGTGGTGATGGCGGAACTTTGAAAGCCTGGTGTATTCAGCTTACTTTTACCTGCCCTACTGGCGGCATTCAAACAGTCGAAATTCCAAACACATACAGGCTTTATCAAAACTATCCAAATCCTTTTAATCCTGTAACGAAAATTAAATATGGTTTGCCAAAAAATGGTTATGTAAAACTTACAGTATATGATGGATTAGGGAAAGAGGTCGATGTAATAGATGAAGGATATAAGGGAGCTAATACTTATGAAGCAATTTTTGATTCAACAAATTTGCCAAGCGGGGTTTATTATTATAAGTTAGAATTCCGACTAGCCGGATCTTCGGTAGAAGTATTTACTGATACAAAAAAAATGATGATTGTAAAATGACGACAATCTGTTACGGCAGTTCAGGCAGGAAGTATCCATTAACAATTTTTAAAAAAGTTACAATTATTAAAGGGTTCTTCCTAAAGGCGTAACGCTACGCTAAGGATGACAAAGTGCAGATTTACTATTTAATAGAATCGTATTTCCAAATACAAAATAATTATATAGATATAAGTTTGGATACCCGCATTCCTGCCTGCCGCAGGCACGGCGCGGGTATGACAATGTGGGGATTAAGAATGTTGAATATAACTCCCAAGAAATCTGGATTTCTTATAAAATAGCTACCGCTATTTTATAATCAACCCCGATAAAACTCAATAAAAGTCAGGGCGGGATTTCTAACAATGTAACTGGGTTACTTCACCATCAATCCCGATAAATCGGGATTTCTAATTAAATAGCTACCGCTATTTAATTATCAACATTTTTTTTGATTCTGAGAAATTCCCGGCATCTAATTTATAGATGTAAACTCCAGATGCGAGTCCGAAATTTTGAAAACGAAATCTATTAAAACCAGCCGGGCGGTTTCCTTCTATAAATACTTTTATTTGTCTTCCCAACAGGTCATACAAAGTAATTTTTACAAACTCCGGTTTTGCTAAATTATATGTAATAATGGTACTGGGATTAAACGGATTTGGATAATTTTGTCCTAACGAGTTAGCAGATGGGATAAAACTACTACCTGGAGTTATACCAATAATAGCCGTATTGTATTTTAATATAGCGCCATACGAACCGAAAGCAAAACCAAAGGTTGGTGATTTGAATTTTGCGGCATAAACTGCAGTACTATCCGGGGCAGGGATACCGATCCAATGTGATAAGCTGCTGCCTGAATCGAGATTTACTGCCCAAGCCTGTGCAAATGCGAGCGGCATCCAAACTTCTTTTGGTGTTCTAAAAGCGAGGTCTCTTCCTACTCCAAATAAACCTGTATTATTGTAGTCCCAATTAGCTCCGCTGTTATAAGTAGTTGAAGTAATAGCTCCAAATTCAAAATCACCGCCGCTGGAAATAATTTTATTTTGGTTAATTATCTGAACATCAAAAAGTGGTTCAGGCGTAATGCAATATGTAAACCAAGATGAGCCGGAATTTGTAGTTTTCCATACTGCCCCGATAATATCATAATGTCCGCCGCTGATATATCCTGTTGTTGAATTGTAGAAATTGATTCTGTGTTTAGGAAATCCATACAAATACTGGCAGCCTGCAGTATCAATAATGCATTCATTCCAGTTAATACCACCATTTGAGGTTTTAAAAATCTTTCCGCTGAAACCGGTTACAAAACCATTTAAAGAATCATTAAAGTAAACCGTACTTACTATTACTGTAGTATCGGGGAAATTAGAAATAGACCAGTTATTACCGCCATTTGTGGTTTTAAGGACAAAAGTTCCGTAAAACATATAATCATTAGATAGTGCCCATCCAATTGACCTATTTAAAAAGAAAACATCATCAATTGCATAATTTGCAATACCAGTGTTCTGCTGGCTCCAGTTCTGTCCGCTGTTAGTTGTTCTTATTATAGTTCCTGAATCACCGGCAGCCCAACCGAAAACTGTATCTACGAAATAGCACCTTGTTAAAAGTCGGGATGTAGGCGAGGTAACCCTTTGCCAATAATCCTGGGAAAAAACAATATTTGTATTGTTATTTGTGACAACACCAACAAAGGGTGTAAAAAGAAAAAGTAAAATGAATAACAAAATTTTAATTGCGGATTTTTTCATTAATTGATCATTTAATAAACTACATTATACTCACAGAATTACTTAACCATTAACCCCTTAATATTGGGATTTCTGTTAAAACAGTCCAGAGTGTTCGGGACTATTTTATCATCAACATCTTAATTGATAGCTGCTTAGAACCAAATGTTACTTTACAGAAATATATACCACTTGCTGCATTTACAGCATTCCATTGAATATTATGATAACCTGCCGGTTGGTATCCAATAAACAATATATTAATTAATTCACCCATCAGATTAAATATTTCAACTTTAACCATCCCTCCTCTGTTTAGAGTATAGCCAATAGTTGTAGTTGGATTAAAAGGGTTTGGATAGTTTTGATGCATTTCAAATACTTCAGGAATATATTGCGAATTATTATTAAAACCAATTATAGCAGTATTATATTTATAAATTGAACCTTCAGAACCGAACGACCAACCGAATGTTGGAGACATAAAAACAGTAGATTTTATAATCCTGTTATGAGGTGTTTCGATTTCATTCCAGGTTGTGCCATAATTTCCGGAATCAGTATTAACAGCAAATGTTTGAGCAAAGCTAAGGGGAACCCAAACTTCAGCAGGAGTTCTGTATGCAAGTGATAATCCTAATCCAAAAAAATTATTGAGTTCAAAGAACCATGTATTACCTCCATCACTAGAATGTACTGTATTTAATCCGTATTCATAATCACCGCCATTTGATATTACTTTATTATTAGAAATTACTTTAATATCATAAAGCGGCTCTGAAGCAACACAATAGGTTTTCCAGATAGCTCCTCCATTGGTAGTTCTCCAAATCATACCCTGTATATCTATCTGCCCGCCGCAAGCAAATCCTGTAGATGCATTGACGAAATAGAATTTATTTTTTGGCATAAGAAATAATAATGGGCAGTATGAAGTGTCAATATAACAATTGAACCAATTTGCACCTGCATTAGTGGTTTTAAAAATCTTTCCGCTGAAACCGCTTAAAAAGCCGTTAAGTGAATCCAAAAAATATACTACATTAAATACTAAAGAAGTATCAGGGTATCTGTAGTTAGTCCAGTTCTGTCCTCCGTTAGTGGTTTTCAGCATAATTGTTCCGGCGTAAAAGAAATCATTTGCCAATGCCCAACCAAAGTTTCTGTTTACAAAAAAAATATCATCTATAGCAAAGTAATTAATGCCGCTTGTTTGCTGTGCCCAATTTAGACCGCTGTTAGAAGTATGGATGATAGTACCTGAATCTCCTGCTGCCCACCCAAAAATTGTATCAATAAAATGTGATTTTGCTAAAGTTTTATTAACAGGCGAGCTAACACTTAACCAATATTGCTGTGAAAAAGCACTTAAATTACAAAAAAATAATATTATCAGAAAAAATTGTTTCATATATTTCCATAATATAAGTAATAATCAAAAATAACATTAGTCAATAAATAGCTCACTTTTTGATGGATAATTATTTGTTTACATTGCAATAGATAATTGATATTATTAATTTTGATAAATGTTACTTTAAATCCATGTTATTACCATAAAATCCATCATGTTAGATATAAACTATATAAGGGAAGAATTTCCCATAACCAAAAAAAAATTTCAGGTCTATGGAAGCACTGAACCAAAAGATCTAATATACCTTGATCACGGCGCATCCACTCACCCTTGCAGTACTGTATTAAATAAGTATATTGATTTCATAAAGAACTACTATTCAAACGTACACAGAGGTAAACATTATTTAAGCATCATATCTACCGAGTTATTTGATAGAGTATATGAAACTATTTTTAAATATATAAATGCCAGCAAGGATGATAATGCCATAGTTCTTACAGCAAATACAACAAGCGCTCTTGATATGACTGCGTGGCTAATGAAAGATTATGAAGGGATAACACTTGTATCGCTGATGGAGCATCACTCAAATGACCTGCCTCACAGACATAGAAGTGAGGTCTTGCATTTTGGCGTAAACATAGATGGGACATTGGATATGAATGACCTTGAGCAAAAGCTAAATAAACATAAAGTAAAACTTGTTGCTGTAACAGGAGCATCAAATGTTACAGGTACTATTAATGATATACACAAAATTGCAGAACTTGCTCATAAACACGGGGCAAAGATACTTGTTGATGCAGCGCAGTTACTTGCACATAAACAAATTGATGTTAAACCAAATAGCGATACGGGGCATATCGATTTCCTTGCAGCAGCCGGACATAAGGCATATGCTCCGTTTGGTTCAGCTTTTTTATTCGGTCCGCGGGATGTATTGGATAGGGTTCAGCCATACACTCCAGGCGGCGGAACAGTAGTATTTGTGAGTGAACATGATTATGTATATGCAAGCTCACCCGATAGACACCAAGGCGGAACACCCAATATAGCCGGCGCAATTGCATTGGCTGAATCGTTAAACTTTTTATCAAAAGCCGGACTGGATAACATCAGGCAGCATGAAATTGAACTAACTGAATACGCTTTAAGCAGATTGAAGGAAGTGCCTGATATAAATATATTAGGTGATATTCCTGCTGCAAACAGACTTGGAGTAATTACTTTTAATATTGGTGATATTGGCAACGGACTTGTTGCTGATATTTTAAATCACGAAGCTGCAATTGCAACAAGGAATGGCAGGTTTTGCGCTCACCCATATTTAAGTTTTCTGTTGGGGCGTAATGATTCAGAAGAAATTATACAAAGAATAAAGAATGGCGAAAAATTTGATATAGGAGGTGCTGTCAGGATTTCGTTTGGGATATTCAACACCCAAAGCGAAGTTGATGATGTGATAGAAAACCTAAAAATGATAGCAAACAGAAAGTGGAAAGCAAGATACGATGACACTATGGCATATTTTGATTGCAAAGGTGTGCAGTTGAGCGCATCGTAAAATAATTCTTTTTGGCAACTGTCAATCAAGTCAGATATAAAAGACGTAGTAAATAATCACTTTTATTAATTTACTCAAGTTGAGCGTTTTAACGGTTTCTTGTTACTATGTGGTCAACTTGAGTAAATTACTTTGCATAAGACTACAAAAGTCTTAACATGCATTTTAGATTCGCTATAACTTGAATGTATTTTTAACTATTTAAATAATATCAGACTTTTGTAGTCTGATTAACTGTGTTAATGGTTTATGTATATAAGCAGGCAACTTGAGTAATTTATTAAATGTTATATTTTATATCATACATATAATATAAAATATGAAGGATTTATTAAATTTAGAAAAAAACAAAATCTATAATGAAAATTGTCTATACACGATGGCAAAAATACCAACTAAACAAAATGCGATAAGACAAGTAAGGCAATTTTTAAGTGAATGTCAACTTTTGCCTTTTACCATTGATAGGGCTATATTATTTGGTTCTGCTGCTAATGGCAAAATAACTGAATATTCCGATATTGACCTTGCTTTGTTCTCTGAAAAATTTAGCAACAATATACTTGCAAACATTGACCTTATCGGTAGTGTAAACATCCGCTATCCAGATATTGATGTGCATACATATCCTTCGGCATCTTATAAGAAAAAGGGTTTTTTGATGGAGCAGATTAAAAAAACCGGTATAGAAATAAAAATTTGATACTAATGGCGCTAATGGTTTTCGTAATGTTAGGTTAGACTTTAGTTATGAAACCTCACACCAATACAATTGCACAATATTGCGAAATGCGCTCACATTTCAGGCGAGTCTTTTGGTTACCATACAGACAAAAAAAACTAAATGCTTGGAAAGTAATATCTATTTTTGCTTAAAAGTAACTCAATAACTTACTCAAGATGACCGCCTTTGATACAAAAACCGTTAAAACGGTTATTATTCAATAATTTATCCTCATTCCCACGACTAAAGTCGTGGGCTACTAAATATCTATAATTATTAAATTTACCTAATAAAACGGTCAACTTGAGTAACTTAAAACCTATCCATCTAAGTATTAACGCAGTAGTATCATTTTCTTGACTTCGTAAAATTCGCCTGAAGAAAGCCTATAAAAATATATTCCTGAAGCAAGATTGGAAGCATCAAAATCGACAGTATAAATCCCTATACTTTTAACTTCATTAACTAATGTTGCAACTTCTTTTCCTGAAATATCATAAACAGTAATATTAACTAAACTTTGTTTAGGTATAGAATATTTAATATTAGTTGTAGGATTAAAAGGATTAGGATAATTTTGTTCAAGCAAATAACCTGCTGATAGAGAGTTATTTCCAATACCTACGATTGAATTGAAATATAACGTAAGGCAGTAATTTGTAACTGAACCTGTTTCATTAGTCATATTATCATTAACCCTGAAAATCCAATTACCAAATGCGTTTTCTCCATTGAATACACTAAGGGGAGATTCAGGTCTGAAAGAGCCGGTAAATGGTGCAGTTCCGGTAGAGATAGGATTTGCAGCAGAATCATTAAATACAGTGTTAATATAATTAGAACCTGAACCGCCTCTTCTTGAAGATAAAACTACTTCAGTACCCAATGGTGATTTAATAGAGAATTCAATATCCCCTGTTCTTGAATGCAATATAGAACCAATAGTAAAATTAACATCTGTAATTGTTCCAGATGTATTTACATTAACAGTATCATAATTGGTTAGATTATCTAGGATAGTAATATTCTGTGTTCTACAGGGGTTGCCTGAAAGATACTTATAAGCTGCCCATACATCAATAACACCCATACCAAAAATGTTATCTTCACCTGGGGTACCATGGTCAATTGCAGTCCAGTAAATAGCTTCTAAAATCTCTTTTCCTGTTTTATTAGGAAATGCCTGTCTAAGTAAAGCAACCGAACCCGCTATATGAGGTGAAGACATTGATGTACCAGACAAATTAGCATATGCTCCGTTTCTGATAGCTGACCTGACACTTGTTCCAGGGGCGGAAACTTCCGGTTTAAATAAAAGTTTTCCCGGTCCACCGCAATTTGCCTGCCCTCTAGAAGAAGTACTGTTTATCGGATATGGAAAAGAAACGTTACCATTAATATTGCCTACACAAAAAGCTCTCACAAGATTTGCGTTCATATTTTTGGGTCGTGTTATAGTTGATGCACCCGGACCCGAATTGCCGGCAGAGAATACTACAGCAATACCAACAGCTTCAAGCGAAGCTAAAACAGCAACATAAATACCTGAACAATCAGCGCCAATCGGCTGGGATGGGTCATGCCAAGAATTATTAATGGCATCCGGTATATCATTAATAGTATTGATGTTACTATCCGGGTTCATAGCCCACTGATAAGCTGTCATATGATTGCTTGTAGAATTACCCGAGCATATTGTTTTAGCAGCAATCCATTGTGCATCAGGTGCCACCCCGATGGTATCAGAACCAGCACGCCCTGTCATTATTCCGGCAGTATGTGTACCGTGGTTATCGCAGTCATTAGGAAACTGAGTATTACCTGGTGGGTCAATCCAAGCATGATACCAAGGCCAACCGTTATTACCTCGCCATTTGTAGCTCAATGCGGGATGATTTCCATCTACACCTGTATCTTCACTCATTACTAATCTGCCATTACCAGTAACTCCAATTTGCCACAATAAGTGAGCGTTGATAACCCTTAAACCAGGTTCACTAGAAGCAACTTTTTCCACAGAGGGTTCAAATGATACAGGTCTATCGTAATCAAGTATAGCATCTAAATCAATTTCGTCAACATCAGTTCTTGCTGCAATTTCATAAATTACTGATGGCTTTGCTTCAATCCAAATGAAGTTCGATATCCAATAAGTTTGAAAGTTTTTTACATTTCCGGGAATTATTTCTTCATTTAGAAAATTAATAAGTGGAGTTTGTGTTTGAGAAGCTTTTTGCATCAATGCAGTTATTACTGTTGCCGCTCTAAGATTAGGAGAAGCATTAATTCTGTACAAATCTTTATCCAAACGGTCTATATCAACCCTATCTTTGAGAAGAACGAATATTTTAATAAAACTTTCAGAATTAGAATTTTGTAGAGTAGTATTCAACCTGTCCGAAATTCCTGTTTGTATAAACTGCGGATAGGTTTGTGATATAATTATACAGATAATAAAAAGTGAGAAAAAGATTTTTTTCATGATTTTTGATGTATAAATTTTTTAGACATATACCAATATTATAATATTTAAAAATAAAAATAAAGGTATTAACTCATTCAAAAAAAATTTTCGCTACTAATTCATAAATAAAGTAACACTACTTGTGCAATTTCGATATATAGGTTGATAATACAGAGATTTGATACATATCATTGTTATAAAAAGACAAATTATTTATTAACCTAATACAATACACTCAAAATAGATTTTTTTTTTCTCCCTTTCTTTAGGAACTTGAATCAGAACCTCGAATTTTCTGTTTTATCAAGTTTGTAAGATACTATAAATAAAATCAGGGCAATTCATGGTTAAACTTGACAATATCGAACGTAAGTAAAAGAATAGAAGAAAAAACCCAGATTGCATCTGAATCAAGTTTTTATAATAAATTTAAAATAATCATTGCTAAATCCTTATTTTTTAATTATATTACTTTTTTGACCTGATGAATAAGGATATTGTTAGTTTAATTAATAATAATCAAGAGTTTATAATAACCAGCCACGTTAACCCCGACGGGGATTCAATTGGCAGCGAAATTGCTCTTTATTTGTATTTGATATCACTTGGTAAAAATGCCAAAGTATTAAACTATTCCCCTACCCCAGATAACTATACATTCTTAGATAAGGATAGAGTTATTGAGCAATTTGATGAAGCGAAGCATAAGGTAATGATAGAAAATGCCGAAGTTATATTTATACTTGATACCAATGAATATGAGCGAGTAAGGACACTTGCTCCATACATCCAGGCAAGCAAAGCTAAAAAAGTATTGATAGATCACCATCTTGGATTTGATCCAAACGATTTTGATTTTTATATAATGGATACAGACTCCCCCGCAACGGGAGAAATTTTATACAGGTTCTTTAAAGATATAGCAAAAAGCACTCCAAACCCAAGAGGTGAGGATATTATTTCAAAAGAAATGGCAGTAGCGTTATATACTGCAATTATGACTGATACGGGTTCTTTTAAGTTCAACAGAACAGACGAAGAAACTCATACTATAATAGCAGATCTTTTGACTTATGGAATAAATCCATACGATGTTTATTCAGAGGTCTATAATAAAGCCACAATTGGCAAACTTCATTTGTTGGGCAGGTTTTTAAATAATATCACACTACTTTATGATGGCAGACTTGCTTATTCATATGTATTGCAAAATGATTTTGAAGAAACCCAAACAGATGAATACGCAATTGAAGGATTCAGTTCACATTTAATGAGCCTACACACAGTATTACTTGGAATAGTTATCACCCAAACAAAACGGGGTGTGAAGATGAGCTTCCGCTCCAAAGGGAATATTCTATCAAATGAGCTTGCTAAGGAGTTTGGCGGCGGCGGACATCTGAATGCTTCAGGGGCATTTGTAGAAGGTGCAGAAATTGATACTCTTACTAAAGATGTAACGATGAAGGCAGAAAAGTATCTAACGTGAAACCTTCCTTCGCCAAGGCTCTGTAAGGCAGGCTTGAAACGTGAAATGTCAAATGTGATCCCGCTAAGCAGAAGCGCGGGACTGCTGAGAAACGCAGAAAGCAAAAGTAAAAAGGCAAAAATACTTGAAGTAAAAAGCAAAAGGTAAAAATAATCAAAAGCAGTATTGGATTAACAAAAAAAAAATAATAATAAATAATAATTTAAAATATAAAACTATTTTACGCGGAGATATAAATGAAAATTAAATATGAGGTAAAGAAAATCAAGGATATAAAAGCCGATGTTGTTTCATCGGTTACTTTTGAAGACCAGGCAGTTCAGAAACTGCAATGGCTAAATACCTTATTCAAAGGGTTACTTGATACATTAATTGAGACCAATGATTTTAAAGGTAAATCAAATTCAACAATTTTTTCATATCTTGGATTGGAAAACAGAAGCAAGCGTTTACTTGTTATTGGTTTAGGTGATCCCAAAAAAGTTACTCTTGAATCACTTAGGAAATCATATGCTGCTGCGGCTAAGAAACTTAATGCAATGAAACTTACATCTGTAGCATTTGAAGTACCTGACTTAGCATACATAAAAAGCGTTACAAATGCATCTCACTACGATATTATGCAGGCAATCTGTGAAGGTGTTTTCTTAACACAGTATTCACCAAAAAAATATTATTCAAAGAGCGATTTCGTACCTTTTAGTGAAGTTATCTTCTTTACTGATTCGCCAAAATACACACGCGAAGCTAGTGAGGCATTAAAAGATGCCAGAGTTATTTGTGATGCAGCAATAGTAGCAAGAGAGCTTGAGAACGAACCATCGAACTTTATGACACCAGATAGGTTTGCAGAATATGTAAAAAAATCATCAATTAAGGCAGGTTACCAGGTAACAGTATATGATGAAAAGAAAATAGCTCAACTTAATATGGGAGGTGTTGTAAATGTTGGAAAAGGGAGTATAAATCCCCCAAGATTTTTGATACTACAATATTTTGGAGCAAATAAATCAGATAAGCCAGTTGTACTTGTAGGAAAAGGTGTAACATTTGATTCAGGCGGAATTTCGATTAAACCAGCTCAAGGTATGGATGCAATGAAAATGGATATGGGCGGCGCAGCAGCTGTAGTTGGCACATTTGAAGCAATAGCCAGACTAAAATATAAAATGAATTTGATTGGCTTAATTCCCGCAGTAGAAAATATGCCCGATGCAGGCGCATACAAACCGGGTGATGTGATTAAAAGTTATTCAGGCACATCAATAGAAATAGATAATACAGATGCAGAAGGCAGGCTAATCTTAGCTGATGCATTGGATTATGCTGCTAATTATAAACCCAAAGCTGTAATTGATATATGCACATTAACAGGCGCATCAATAATCTGTTTTGGTCATTTGCTTGCAGGTCTTATGGGAAATGATAAAGATCTTGCTAAAAAGATATTTAATGCCGGTGAAAAGACATTTGAAAGAGTATGGGAACTGCCATTATATGATGAATACGATAAATTAATGAAGAGTGAAATTGCTGATATAAAAAATTCGGGTCCGGCAAGACAGGCAGGAACAATTATGGGCGGAATTTTCTTAAAGAAGTTTGTACAGGATAAATACCCATGGGCACATTTGGATATAGCAAGTGTAGCATTCAGTTTGGGTGAATCAACAGAAGATTATCATACTCCTGGGGCTACAGGTTATGGAGTAAGGCTGTTTGTTGAATTACTTAAACAGTATTCTCATTAATACAGATGTTACTAATTCCCACCTGAGTACTCGGAGTGGGAAACCAATGACATAAATGGATTAAAATTTTTTCTGAATAATATAACAACTCAATTCTTTGTTATGTTTTAATGTTGGATAGTTTCAGAAATAAAACATACAAACCCAAAGGTCACACAGATGTTTAGATTCCCGCTTATGCGGGAATTCTGTGTAATATCAGTTAATAACGTACTTTAATAAGGAAAAAGTAAAAATCGGCTTGAAAAAAATCGAGTCTCCTTCGAAGATATTGCTGGTTCTCACTTTAATTGAATTTATCAATTATTTTGATAGGCAGATAATTTTTCCTTTATTCAGTTTCCTGAAAGCTGATTTTGGGCTGAGTGATTTTGAGCTTGGCTTAATTGGAACAGTGTTCATGATTATTCATGCAACATTTTCGGTTCCATTAGGCATACTTGCAGATAAGTGGGTAAGAAAATATATTATTGCAGCGGGTGTAACAGTATGGTCTGTAGCCACTTTTTTTACAGGTTTAGCACAAAACTTTACACAACTATTATTAACGCGCGCAGCAGTAGGAATAGGAGAAGCATCTTATGTTCCCGCAGCAACATCCCTAATAGCAGATAATTTTCCAATAGAAAAACGTGCAAGGGCAAACTCAATATTCCACCTTGGTATGTTCATGGGCGGAACACTTGGGATGATACTTGCGGGAGTAATAGGCTCACAAATAGGATGGCGAGCATGTTTCTTTATTGTGGCTATTCCGGGAGTAATACTTGCATTTTCAGCCTTAAGGATAAAAGAAACACGTCATTCACACCACAATACTAAGGAAGTAAATACAAAAAACATACTTCATCTTTTTAAATCACCTGCATATATAATGACATTGGTATCAGGTTTAATGCTTACATTTACATCATCGGCAATAATAAGCTGGATGACACAGTTCTTTATAAGGTTTCATAATTACTCGGTTGACCAAGCCTCAATAACAATAGGGCTTGCAGTATTGATAGGCGGTCCGCTTGGAATATATTCAGGAGGATATTTTTCTGACCTGTTATATAATAAATATAAAAAGCCAAGATCATTAGCAATGGCTTTTGCTTTTTTAACAGCTACTCCACTGATGTATATTACATTAACAACTCAAAACGAAATATTACTTCTTGTTACACTTGTATTTGCAACATATTTAATGACATGGTATTACGGACCTATGGTAGCATTGATACAGGATATTGTGCCTGGTTCATTGAAAGCAACAGCATTTGCATTTTATTTATTTATTGTACACTTAATAGGTTCAACTCCCGCTCCGGCTATAATTGGAAAGGTTTCTGATGCGAGTAACCTGCAAACAGCTTTATTCCTTGTAGTAATATCAAATTTATTGGGCGGAATTCTTCTTTTAATAACCAGCAGTATATTAATGAAAAAAGCGAAAACTGATAATTTAAAAAATTGAAATTCACATGCAAAGAAAGTCTGCAAGTTGGTTTGGGATTAAAGCAGAGTTTCCTTAACAGCATTTATTAGACATTCAAGATAAAGGCTTAGGGAGACTCTGCTATAACATAGTTTTAAGTCTGGATACCCGCTATACACCCCAAAACAGGGCAGGGGGTATGACAAAAAATCTATGTCATCTGCGTCTATGCTTTTATTTGTTTTCGAGAGATGTTGATTAATCTGAAACTTCAATGAACTTCTTTGCCTTGAAACTCTTATTAATAATGAGTAAAATAGTGATTAAATTACCCAAAAAATAAATAAATTTGTTAATATTTAATGAATAAAATGAATAAATTCAAAATGTACGGAATTTTATTAGTAATTGCTATTTTAGCATTTTCAGCCTCAAACTGCAGTAAATCGAACAAAACACTTGTAGATATTGGTAATGACAAGATAACATTAGGTGAATTTGAAAAGCAATATCTTAAGACAGTTGGAAATCTTGATACAGCAAAGAATAAATCAATTGAAGAAAAAAAACTGTTCCTGAATTTATACATAAATTTCAGACTCAAAGTAAAAGATGCAAGAGAAAGAGGTTTACTTAATAATCCTGAAATACAGAAAGATGTTGAAGAGTATAAAAGAAATTTCGGTCCAACCTACTTAGTAGATAAAGATATAGTAGAATCAAAGGTAAAAGATCTTTATGACAAAAGAAAAGATGAAGTAAGGGTTTCGCACATTCTAATTAATTTAACAGAAAACGCCTCACCACAGGATTCTATTTTAGCATACCAGAAGGCAGATTCAGTTATACAGAAGCTAAAAGATGGGGTTGATTTTGGGGATGTTGCAACAGAATACTCAACGGATAGAACTGTAAAGCAGAACAGGGGTGATTTGTATTACTTTACAGCAGGTATGACCGTAGCTGAGTTTGAAGATGCAGTTTACAAAATGAAAATTGGTGATTATACAAAAAAACCTGTTAGGACAATGTTCGGACTTCACATAATTAAATTAACAGATAAAAAACCAAGGGTAGAATCAGTAAAGATTTCTCATATACTTATTCAGGATAAAAGGGATAGTATAGGAAATGTAATAGATTCAGTTGCAACTTACCAGAAGGCTATGGAAGTATATAAAAAAGCAAAAGACGGAGAAAGTTTTGAATCATTGGTACAACAATTCACTGAAGATGCAGGTTCAAAGGTACAAAACGGTGATTTAGGAAATGTTGAAAGAAGAAGGCTAGCGCAGCCAATTGATTCTGCCGCATTTGTTATGAAAGTAAACGATGTAGCAGGTCCGATAAGGACTCCATACGGATGGCATATAGTAAAGAAATTTGGCGAGAAAAAAGTAGGGTCATATGAAAAAGAATTTGAAACAATTAAGAATGAATACAAGAAGACAAAACAATATAAAGATGATTATTCAAAATTTGTTGAAACATTAAAGGGAAAATTCAATTATAAAATATTAGATGAGGGAGTAAACTTCCTCAGGTCAAAATTTGATACAGTAAAAACAGTTGCCGATTACAATATGGATAGCTTATTCAACCCTCAGGATAAGGAAAAAGTTATTGCTTCATTTGATGGTGGACAGGTAAAAGTAATTGATTTTATTAACCATTTGAACCTGAACAGAGATTTTTCAAGAATGGCTTTAATAACAGCAACTATAACAGCAATTATCAAATCATCATCCGAGAATCCAATACTGTATAAGAAAGCAAAAGATTCAAATATTGAAAAAGATGATGAATATATCTCGAACATTACAGATTACGAGAATGGTCTGTTAGTATTCAGAGTTGACCAGGATGAATTATGGAGCAAAGTAAAGATAAATGAAACAGATATTGCTTCATATTACGAATCGAACAAAACAAAATACACAAAGCCAGACTCAACAGGTAACCCGATAAGTAAAACAATTGATGAGGCAAAAGCTGAAATTTCTAACGAACTTCAGCAGTTAAAGTATAAGGATACAGAAAAAGCTTACTTAGATTCATTAAGACAGAAATTTCCGATAACTATATATGAAGAAGTATTGACAGAAGCGTATAAGGATTAATAAGATACGTAAGATTTATCAGATACGTAAGATTTATCAGATTCATCAGATTCATCAAATTCATCAGATTTGTAAGATTGAAGATTTAAAATTAGAAAGCATTAAAAAATTATATTGAAAAATATTAGATTATCAGCATTAATATTCAGTTTTCTGTTAACATTTCAGGTTATTGCTCAGGGTGAGGGAGATAAGATAATTGCAATAGTTGGCAACGAAGTAGTACTTCAATCAGACCTTAATTTCCAGTTATATACCTATATGAACCAGAATAATATACAGGAAGTATCAAATGAAATGGTACAACAGGTTTTCCAGGGTATTATTTCTGAAAAGCTGATGTTAGCTAAAGCAGAGCAGGATAGTATATTTATTTCAGTTGATGAAGTGAATAAACAAGTTGAGGGCAGAATAAGAGAAATGGTTTTGCAGTTTGGCTCTGAGAAAAATGTTGAAGATGCATATGGATTAACGATTCCAAAGATAAAAAGTCTGCTTAAAGAACAGACTGAACGTAATATAAAAGTAAGCCGTGTTAGACAGGCAAGATTTGGTTATGCTATAAATGTTACTAAACCGGAAGTTCTAAAGTTTTTCAATGAATACAAGGATTCACTCCCACAGGTCCCCGAAACTTATGAATTATTACAGATAGTAAGGATACCAAAAATAACTGAAGATGCAAAGTTCATTGCAAAAGAAAAAGCCGAAAAGATTTTAGACAGTGTAAGATCGGGGATGGATTTTTCTGAATTAGCAAAAAAATATTCAGATGATTCACTCTCAGCAATACAAGGCGGAAGTTTGGGCAAATCAAAAAAAGGTTCTTTTGTAAAAGAATTTGAAGAAGCAGCGTTTCTTCTTAAGGCAGGTGAAGTATCCGGGATAGTTGAAACAGAATTTGGTTATCATATCATAAAGTTAAATGATAAATCAGGTGATTTTATTACTGCTCAGCATATACTTGTTAAATTTCCAAGATTAGAAGCAGCAGATTTTACTGAAATAAACTTTCTAAAGGAGCTTAGAAATAATATCAAATCAGGTCAGGTTAGCTTTAAAGAAGCTGTTATATTGTATTCACAAGAGCCAAAATCAGCTATAGATAGCGGATATATAGGGAAAGTAAGTGTTAACAATTTTGAACCGTTAGAGTTGGCAGCATTAAAAGATATTTCAGTTGGTGATATATCAGATCCGGTAAAAGTTGGCGATAACAAGTATTATGGTTATTATATATATTTAGTAAAAGATAAAATCCCACAGCACGCAGCAACTATTGAGACCGATTACATATTAATACAGCAGTATGCTCAGAAATATAAAGAACAAAAATTAATGGGTGAATGGCTTGAAGAGCTAAAAAAAACTATTTACCTCGAAATAAAACTCTGAATTTAAAGGCAGTAATTAAAAATATTACTGCCTTTTTACAACTTTAAACTTTAATAATGCCGGGATTTTCTTCAAGTTACTCTCCCCTGTTCCTATCTCTAGTTTTGATAATTGCGGTTACAGTATCTTATTTTTTTTATAAAAATACTGCAATTGATAAGTCTAAAAAGACCCTATTAATTATTTTAAAATCACTCGCAATTTTTATATTATTAGCTTTATTTATAGAACCGGTACTTTCATATTTAGCAGGTAATAATAACAACAGAAAAGATTTAGTTTTAATCGATAACTCAAGAAGTAATTTACTTGTAGATAAATCCGGTGAAATTTTAAAAGTCATAACTGATGCGGGATTATCAAATAATAATGATAATGTTTTTACTTTTTCAGATAAAACCGAACAGATAATAAACACAGATTCGATAAGCCACAATGGTTTTAAAACCGATCTTGTTTCATCACTTAGAATGATAAAAGAAAATTTCCCTGATGGCTCATATAATTCAATAACGATTATTTCAGATGGTATCATTAATGAAGGGGGCAATCCCTTATATGAGGCACTGAAATTCAATACCCCTTTTATTGTGATTCCTGTTGGTGATACGGTTATAAAAAAAGATATAATTGTTAAGAATGTTGTTCATAATGAAAAGTCATTTACAGGAACAGCTACAAAGGTTAAAGCATACATAACAATTGATATAATTAATACGAACAATTTGAATGTAGGGTTACTAAGAGAAGGCGTAGAAGTTAAATCACAAACATTAAGCATTAAACCCGGAATAAATAATTATGAAGCAGAGTTTGATATAACAGAAACAGAGCCGGGTAAAGTTAAATATAGGGTATCTGTTGAAAATGCAGCTAATGAGTTGACATATAAAAATAACATTTCAGATTTTTATATCACATTTATAGATAACAGAGTTAATATATTGGTAATATCGGGTGGACCCAGTTACGATAATGAGTTCACTGGCTCAATATTAAAACGAATAGGTAATTACAATGTAACTTACCGTACACAAAAATCAGCAAGTGAGTTTTACGAAGGCGGGATTGACAATAAAATGTTCGGAGAGCTTTCTTCAATAATTTTGCTTAACTACCCTACCAATGTATCCTCTAGTACAATTGTGAGCGATATTGCAAATAATGTAAAACAATTCAGAGTTCCTGTATTATTTTTTGCAGGCAAGAATACTGATTATCAGAAATTGAATTCATTTGATGAATTTATACCGTTTAATATTCAAAGACCAAATTCAGTTGAAACATTATTCAGGTTACAACCCATTAATGCTGATGGAAACAACTTAGGAAAAGTCCAAGGGCTTTCTTCAACAAATGAAATTTTCAGAAATGTAACAGGTATTATGCCAAAACCCGGAAGCATTACTTTAGCAACAGATAAAGCCTCGGGTGAGCCTGTAATTATTAACAGAATATCAGGTTATAACCGCTCAACAGCATTTTTAGGATATGGACTTTGGAGATGGAAACTGAATTCAGGCAACAATGCAGAAAAGACTTTAGAAACCATGCTGATTGAAACTATCAATATGACACTACAGAAAGAAAAAAGAACAAAACTTAGAGTTTATCCTTCAAATGATATTTTTGACTACACCCAACCTGTAAAAATATACGCTGAAGTTTTTGATGATAATTACCTGCCAACAAGGAATGCAAAGTTAACAGGGAAGATTTTGCGGAAAGACGGAAGTAATGCTGGAGAACTAAAATTCATATCAGAAGAGAATAAATATTTGGCTTTATTGAATCCATTAGCAAGTGGAGACTATTACATAGATTGCGAAGCAGAGCTAAATGACAGCTATTATGCAAGGGATAATTCAAGATTTACAACGGACACATTGAATACAGAATACTTTGAAACAAGGACACAAATGGAGTTTTTAAAGGAATTATCATCAAAAACCGGTGGTGATGTGGTTATGAGAGATAGTATTAGTAATTACATAAAACTATTAGATAAATACAGGAATTTACCTGGTAAAGAATCAGTAAGTGAGAAATATTTAAGATTTGATTTATGGGGATATAAGTATTATTTAATGCTTATAATACTGCTTTTTTCAATAGAATGGGTATTGAGAAAGAAGAATAATATTCCCTAAGCTAATTTCTTTTTGCGACAAAAAACATATACCTAAATTAGTTCACTTTTTAATTTACAGTTTATTTTTATATTTGTATAACAAGTTTTTATAAAAGGAGATAAATAATCTATGACTTGGGTAATTACCAAATTATGTCTTGACTGCAAAGATACAGAATGCGCAGAAGTCTGTCCAGTTGATTGCATTTATGAGATTCAAGTAGACGACGAAGAATTTTCAAAAAATATGCTTTACATTCACCCTACAGAGTGCATTGATTGCGCAGCCTGTGAACCAGCTTGTCCATGGCAAGCTATTTATGAAGATTCACAAGTACCTGCATTGTTCAAAGATGATATTGAATTGAATGCAAAAGTATTTGAAGTACACCCACCAGAGGATTTTACAACAGAACCAGTTCCAATAAAGAAAAATCCTACCCCGGATGATATAACGGCAAATAAAGCAAAATGGGGCTTTGCATAACATAGAATTGAATTTGAAAAAAAGCCACCCATTTTAAAGGTGGCTTTTTTTATAGGGAATATTATTGCTGAACTGAACTCAATAATTAGTCAGAAAAACAAGTCAAGCCTACTAATACAGTAGTTGCATCAACAACTTGAAAGTGAATTTCCAGTTAAACAGGTTTATGTTCATCTCTTATGATAGGTAATTTTTCAGAAAACCCCGAAACAAATTAAAATTAAATTTTTATAATATGAGTAATATATTAGTTTTAGGTGCAGGTATGGTGGGTAGTGCAATAGCCATTGATTTAGCAAATAATCATAAAGTAACCTTAACAGATATTAATATTGAACGATTAAATTATACAAAAGGAAAATGCCAGACGCTAGACATTTTTGTACTGAACGTAACTGATAGAAATAAACTTAAATCCATTATAAAAGATTATGATCTCGTCATTTGTGCTGTACCTGGATTTCTTGGTTTTGAAACCTTAAAAGGAATTATTGAAGCAGAGAAAAACGTAGTGGACATTTCATTTTTTCCTGAAAACTCTCTAGTTTTAGATAAACTTGCAATAGAAAAAGGAGTAACAGCCATTGTTGATTGCGGAGTAGCTCCAGGTATGGATAATATCATATTGGGATATTATAATGAAAAATTAAAAATATCTAAATTTGAATGTTTGGTGGGTGGATTACCTAAAGTTAAAAAATGGCCATTCTTTTACAAAGCTTCTTTTTCACCTATAGATGTTATTGAAGAATATACACGACCAGCCAGATATGTTGAAAATGGAAATTTAATTATACGTGAGCCATTATCCGATTGTGAATTCGTAGAATTTGATAGAGTAGGAACATTAGAATCTTTCAATTCAGATGGATTGAGGTCAATTATATTTACAATGCCTCACATCAAGAATATGAAAGAGAAAACACTACGGTATCCAGGCCATGTTGAATATGTGAAAGTATTAAAATCATCTGGTTTTTTTGAAAAAGAGAAAGTAAATGTAAATGGAATAGATATCTCACCACTTGATGTTACTAGTAAAATTCTTTTTGAAGAGTGGAGATTAGCTGAAACTGAAGAAGAAATAACTGTAATGCGAGTTACTATAGAGGGTGAAAATGAAAGAGGAGAAAAAGAGCAATTGATGTACAATTTATATGACGAATACTGCAATAAAACTCAAACATCTTCAATGGCAAGAACAACAGGATATACTGCAACTGCGATAGCAAATATGTTTTTAGAAGGTTTATTTATACAGAAAGGTGTGTTTCCACCGGAATTAATTGGTAAGAGCGAATTATGTTTTAATTACATTATGAATTATTTGAGAAAGAGAAATATTCATTATGTGAAGACTTGCTCATCAGAGAAGTAATTCAGTACACTCAACACTAAACAAGATTGAATTAAATGCTTGAAATCACTTTTTCAAATTTAAAACAGAATAATTCAATTTCGGTTTTGGTGATTATGTAGGGTGGAAGAAGTCTTATCACATGATCGTTTGTGGTGTTAACCAGTACATTATGTTTCAGCATTTCCTCAACTATTGGCTTTCCAGATGTAAATAATTCAACACCAATCATTAATCCCATACCACGGATTTCTTTTATTTTATCAGGATATTTTATAGCAATCTCAATAAGTTTGCTTATCAAAATCTCACCTGATAATTTATTCTTTTGCATTAAACCAGATTCAAGCTCTTCCATCACAACAATTCCAGAAGCTGCTGCAACAGGATTACCACCAAAAGTAGAGCCATGCTCCCCATAAGTGAATACATTTTCAACACGTTTATTACCTGCAATTGCACCAAGCGGTAATCCCCCGCCAATACCTTTAGCCATTACGATAATATCTGCATTGAGAGAAAACTGAGTGAAAGCACTAAAGGAACCAGTTCTGCCAATACCAGATTGAATTTCATCAGCAGCTATTATAAAGCTGAATTTTTGTTTAAGCTCATTTAGCTTATCAATAAACTGATTGGTTGCAGGATATATACCACCTTCACCCTGTAGGCATTCAATAAATACTCCGGCAGTTTTATAGTTAATATGTTTATCAAGGTCATTAATTGAATTAAACTCTAAATGTATAACATCGGGCAATAGCGGTTGGAATTGCTCGCGGTAATTCTTGCGTGCAGTGAGAGAAAGCGCACCCATCGTTCTTCCATGAAATGAACCTGTAAACGAAACGAGAGTTGTTTTTTCAGTTCCAAAAAAGAATTTTCTTATCAGCTTAATTGCAGCTTCAATTGCTTCTGTTCCTGAATTGCAAAAGAAAACTTTTTCAAATCCGGAAAGTTTTTTAATTTTATCAGCAAGCGCAATTTGTTTTTCCTGATAAAATAAATTTGATATATGGATATATTTATCAACCTGTTCTTTTATGGCATTATTCATTTTAAAATGATTATAACCAAGAACATTCACAGCCAAACCGCCAAACATATCAAGTATTTTTTCACCTGTATTGGTATATAAGTAACAACCATCACCCTTATCAATTACTATTGGCAGTCGTTTATAAGTATGGAAAAAATCTTTCTCTTCCAGTGATATAAGCTCGCTAATATCCATTATAATTTTTTTAATATCTTACTGAATGCTATTACATTTTTATTTAATTCTCGGGGTGAAGAATTATTTTTGATGATAAAATCAGATCGCCTAGCTTTCTCTTTTTCATCCAATTGCATACTCATTAAATTTAGCACATCTTTTCGTTTAAGACCATCTCTTTGGATAATTCTCTTTAGCCTGATTTCTTTTTTAGTATATATCAATACAACATAATCCATTCTTTTATAGCTTCCAGATTCAAACATAATTGCTGCTTCAAATAAAATTATCCTGTCTTTGATACCTTTGAGAAGTCTATCCATTTCTTTGAATACAAAAGGGTGAACAATGCTGTTCACCCTTAAGATATTTTTTTCACTAGTAAAAATTATTTTTCTTGCATTGTCTCGTGATAGCTTGCCGCTCTTGTCAAGAATTCCACGACCAAATTCCTGAACAAGTTTCTTAATAAGCAGTTTATTTGAAGAGTAAAGTTCTTTAGCAATTTTATCAGCATATATAACCTTATACCCTAGCTTCTCGAAATACACGCAGGCAAGGCTTTTACCTGAACCTATTCCGCCTGTTATTCCGATTTTAAGTTTTTTAGAGGGCATATACTTACAAATTATTTAGCGAATGCTACAGAGCGTCTTTCTCTGATAACAGTAACCCTGATCTGTCCGGGATATTCCATCTCGTCCTGAATTTTGGATGCAATATCAACAGAAAGCTGGTCAGCAAGTGCATCGCTAACCTTATCATGCTCAACAATTACTCTAACTTCTCTACCTGCCTGAATAGCATAAGTTCTGCCAACACCTTCAAAAGATTTAGCAACTTCTTCAAGTTTCTGGAGGCGTTTAATGTATCCTTCCACAGATTCACGCCTAGCACCTGGTCTTGCACCGCTAATAGCATCACAAGACTGTACAATTACAGCTATCGGTGTTTCCATTTCCATATCTTCATGATGCGCACCAATAGCATTACAAATAACAGGATGCTCTTTATACTTCTTGGCAAGTTCATAACCTAAAATTGCATGCGGTCCTTCAACATCTCTATCAATAACTTTACCTATATCGTGTAGTAAGCCTGCGCGTTTAGCCATAACAGGATCAAGACCAAGCTCAACAGCCATAATACCGCATAAATGAGCAACTTCAATACTGTGCTGTAGCAGGTTTTGCCCGTAGCTTGTACGGTATTTCATTCTGCCAACATACCTAATCATTTCAGGATGCAAGCCATGTAAGCCACACTCAATAATTGAATTTTCACCGACACGAATAATTTCCTCTTCAAGTTCTTTTCTGACTTTTTCAATAACTTCTTCAATCCTAGTTGGATGAATACGCCCATCTGAAATTAACCTTTCCATAGAGATTTTTGCAACTTCTCTTCTAAAGGGATCAAACCCTGAAATTGTAATTGCTTCTGGGGTATCATCAACAATAACATCTACACCTGTTGCTGCTTCAAAAGCACGAACATTCCTGCCTTCTTTACCGATAATACGACCTTTTAATTCATCGCTTTGAATGTTAAGTACGCTAACGGTTGTTTCAACAGAATGATCTGCAGCGCTTCTTTGGATTGCCTGAACTATCAGATTTCGTGCAAGCTTCTTGGCTTCAAGCTTCATATCATCGCGAATTTCTTTAAGTTTAGTTGCAGCCTGCACTTTAGTTTCATCGATGAGATTATTGAGCAGAATATTCTTCGCTTCTTCCTGGGTAAGCCCTGAAATATTTTCAAGTTTGTTATTTTGTTCAAGAATCAAACAATCAAGTTTTGATTCTTTTTCAGAAACAGATGTGATCTTAGTATTAAAATCATTTTCAAGCTTGTTGATTAATTTTTCTTTCTTAGCATACTCGTCAATTCTTTTGCTTAAACCTTCTTCTTTATCCTGAAGCTGTTTTTCAAAAGATTTTTGTTTGTTCTTTTTAGATTGGTATTCTGAATCAAATTCCTGTTTCTTTTTATACCATTCATCCCGAACTTCGAGCAGTTTTTCTTTCTTGATATTTAAAGCAGCTTTTTCACCATCGGCTATTATCCTTTTGGACTGCTCCTCTGCACTGTTGATTTTTCCCTTTGTTACCTTCACCTGCAAAGTCCAGCCAAGATAAAACGTCGCCGCGCAGAGTATGACGATCAGAGGTATTAGTACATAGATTTCTTGCAACATATTTTAATTCTCCGTAATTCTAACATATGATTTTAAGTTGAAACTCATTTTATGAAAATTTCTTAATTTTTGAAACTAATATTTTTTGATACTTAAAATTTTAGAAATAAAAAACCGCACGCGATTAAAACCATAGCGAAAGAGTTATAGATCCCTCTTTCAACACAGTGGGTGAGTGCCGAAATGTCTTTTAACTTCCACTGATCACATAAATATGGTTTGCATTAGCATTCCTTGTGATTTCACAACAAAAAACTGTGAACGAGGCCTGTAATTAACATTAATATCGAGCGTTCTCCCCAATTAAATAGTGTTGGATCTATTTAATTTTTGGCTACGGCTGGTCGGTGCGGTAAATTTAAATAACCTATCTAAAAGAACAATTAATCTTAATAATGTATCAAACAAACGATAAACTAAAGAAAAATTATAATGTATTACTTATTATTTACAAATAAATATCTATTAAGTATTACTTTCTATATAGTCATTAATTTCTTTAGCTTGGGAACTTAACCCCCCAATTAATAACTTATAGTTTGAATCAAGTAAAGTACTTGAATTCTTCTCTCTATAATAATTCTCTGCTATATTTAATGCAGAAACAATAGCTACCGTAAAATCAGATTGGTTAGGAATATCATTTTGTACTTTATGCATTAAAGTATCTACATACTGCGCACTTTTTTCAAGAAGTTCAACATCATCACCTTTTAAAGTGTAATGGTTGTTGAATATTTTGATCCTGATATCCTTAGCATCCATTTGATTTAATTAAGTTTAATTTTACCTTTTTTTTGAAAATCCCGACCAATTTGGGACATGAAACAAACAATAATTATTAGCTAGTAAAAAATAAAAAACGCTGCTCCTGAAATTTAAGAAGCTAAAAATTATTATTTGATTTCTGTTCAAGATGTGCATCAAGCCTGACCATAAGTTCTCTTATCCTTGACTTCAACTGCGCTTTATCTTCACTTGAAACTTTATTTTTTCTTTCGTCTAAAAGCTTATTTTTAAATTCTGCAATTTCTTTATCTTTAACTAAAAGTTCTGAATTCCGATTAGATACCTTAATTTCAGATTCACTTAAAGAATGCTCTATTTCTTTAACCTTTTCTTTAAGCATTTTAATCTCATCTTTTGAAATATTGTATTTTTCGACCAATACTTTAACTTTTGAGAACATTTTCTCTAGTTCGTTTTTTAAGCCAGAATCATTTACTTTTAAAATTGAGTTATCCATTATATTGGATCATAATAAAACTGCTTTTAAGTCAGAAAAATTTGTTTATTATATTTTGTTATTTCCGCAATTCTGCTTTTAATTTCTGCTGAAGCTCTAATACTATTTTATCCTGCAACAAATTAACCTCATCATTCGTTAATGTCCTCTCGCCAGAGCGAAATTCAAGACTATATGTATAACTTTTTTTACTATCTTCACCCTTTGGTTCAAATATATCATATAAAGATACCTTTTGCAACAACTTACCAGTATTTACCGAAAGTATAGTATTGATGATATCACCTTGTTTAATATTGTTATCAGCAACTATACACAAATCACGTAATACAGGCGGATAGTTAGAGAACGGTTTGAAAAGAACCTTGCCATTTAAAGTATCGCTTAAGGTTAATATAGTATCTTGTATTAAAATGGTATCTCGCATATAATCACTGGTTTTTCAATTCCAATAGAATTCAAAAATTTTCCGGAAAAACTAATAATCCTGCAAACCAAACTATCTCGGTTTTTGTATTCAATTGTATAATCCATGATAGGATTTACAGCATAATAATCATATTTTTTAATATTTTCAACACTTAATTTTTCAAACAAACTTTCTATTTCTGTTACCATATCAAAAGTATCAAAATTTCGCTGTTTTTGGGTAAATGACGTAAAGTCATAATCACCTGCCATAGCCAAAATTAAACATTTACTTTCTGAAATGTTACCATGTTCATCATATTTAAATGAGTTACCGGTTTCGAATAATTTGAGAGAATTATTGAAGTTTTCAAAATTCAGTTTAATTACATCAAACAAGCCAACATAAATATTACTGCGTAAAACATTCATTTTATCACTTGAGGGATTTATGAGCTTGATATATGATTCATCTATTTTCTTTTGGAAATTTTCATCAACAATTGTATTTGTGATAACTTCCTTAAATCCCCTGCCAACAATATACTTTCTGATATTCATTATCATATCATACTGTTTCCCAGAAAAATCACGTGTATCAAGATACAAATCGGAATATTCAGGTATTATAATTTTATCATAACCATCGAGCCTTAAAACTTCTTCTATCAGATCAATTTCACGGGTTAGGTCTTCTCTGCGTGATTGAGGAATTTCAAATTCAAGACTTTCATTGCTATTATTTAAACAATTAATTCCGATTCTACCAAGTAGTTCTTTAACAGTATCAGAATAATATTCTATTCCAGCAATTCTGTTAAGATGAGAAAGCCTGAGCGAAACATTAAGTTTTTCAAATTTTACAGGATACTTATCAATAAAGCCATTAACTATTTTTCCACCGCTAAGCTCAGCAATAAGTTCAGCAGCGCGTTTGCAAGCCCACTCGGTTTTTTCTATATCAACCCCGCGCTCGAACCTGTATGATGAATCAGATTGCAGGCCGAGAAATTTTGATGAAAGTCTGGTTGCAACAGGATCGAAATAAGCACTTTCAATGAAAACATTTATTGTATTATAGTTGATCTCAGAGTTTTGACCGCCCATTATTCCAGCCAATGCCAGAGGCTTTTCACCATCGCAAATTAACAAAACATCATCGCGCAGATTTCTTTTTTTACCGTCAAGAGTTATGAAATTTTTAATTCCACGGGCATTCTTGACAATTATTTTCTTTTCTGAAATGCTATCATAATCAAAAGCATGAAGCGGCTGAGAGCATTCCATCATGATATAATTGGTAATATCAACTATGTTGTTGATGGGTCTAAGGCCTATTGAAGTAATGCATGTTTTCAGCCAATCAGGTGATTCTTTGATTGTGATACCTTCAACCATAGTTCCGCAATATCTTATGCAGCCTTTGGTATTTTCAATATTTACACAAATTTTATTGTCAATTTCATTTCCATCAAAGTTTGATTTAATTTCAGGTTCTTTAACTTTATTACCTGTTAATGCGCCAAGCTCACGTGCCACACCTAAATGTGAAAGCAAATCTCCCCTATTTGGTGTAATGCCTATTTCAAATATTATATCATCCTGTTTAAGATATTTTGAAAAGGGAGTTCCTACAGCTAAATCAGTATCAAGAACCATAATACCTGAATGGTCTTCGCCAAGCTCAAGTTCGTTTACTGAACAAATCATACCTTCAGATGCTTCGCCTCTTAGTTTAGCTTTTTTAATTTCAAAACCACCATTTGGAACAATGGCTCCTACAAGCGCTACGCAAACAGTCTGACCAGAATCAACATTAGGCGCACCGCAAACGATATTCAGAATTTCACCTGTGCCAGCATCGACCTTGCAAACGCTTAATTTATCAGCATTTGGGTGTTTAACACGCTCAATAACTTTACCAATGACAAAATTTTTGAGTCTTTCTTCCTGATTTTCAACACTTTCAACTTCAATGCCAAGATCAGTAAGCCCCTTAACCAAGTCATCAACTGAAAGAGAAATATCAATATAATTCCGTAACCAATTCAGTGAAATTTTCATATTTTGCCCCAAAAGGGGCTCCTTTGGAGCAAATATACTTAAGCGAAGTTTAAGTATAAAGGAATGAATTTATGCAATTTTGGAGGGTAAATTTGCATACACAAAAATAATTAAGAAGATATTCGTGCTACGAAAAAAGTTTCTTTAATAATAAATCTTATTTTTGAAATATACAATTCTTTAGACACAACGAGAACTATATTCGTGGCACGAAAAACTAGAATATAAAAGTTTCTTTTACCCTTTCAGATCGTTTTAAATAAATTATTATCACAATTGCTATAGCATTACTGAATGCAATTTTTTGCAATATAATTGAGGGATCGTTTGAAAGGTTACTAAAAAGTATATATGATGTTGACTCAACAACAATTTTGGCAACAAGATAGATTATCATATATAAAGGGAAATTTATGTTCCTTTTATAAAAAAAATAAAAAACTACAAATGTGAGAAAAGCAAATACAAGACTTGAGGCAAGCTCGTAATATACAAATACGTTAAGAAGAACCGCATCGGTCTGAGGTTTTTCTTTGATTAAAACATCCTTTTCACCCAGCAATTTATAAAAATATTGAAGATTACTAACCCAGCTAATAGCATTTAAGATAATAAAAATCTGAATAGCTATCAACCAGCCTCCAAGTGTTCTTGTATTGATCTCTTTTTTTTCCATTTACAAAGATAAATAAATACCAAATAAAAAAGACATCTTAAATTAAGATGCCTTGAAGTTTTTTTTGATTGCAATGAATGCTTACCTTTATGATAACAATGTACATCAACCACATCTTAGGTGGGTAAGTGCAGTTGTTACAATCAAAAGATAATCGTGCCACGAGGATATTTTTGTCATATTCTCTTACTCGTTCCACGAAATTAGTTTCTATAAATATTTACTTACTTTTGCAGAATACCTTGTTTTTTCCAAATTCACGATTACTCTATTCGTGGCACGAGGATCTTTGGCATACTCTCTTACTCTTTCCTCTCCGAAGTCCAAATGACCTTTACGGGAGTCCTTTGGACAACTTGCTATTTAATTAGTGTCATGCGTTTTGTTTCAGAGTAATCAACTGTAATTAATTTATCCGAATGGATCGCTATGCGATAAAAATAAACCCCGCTTGGATAGTTTGCTGCATCGAATTCAACTTCATACTTTCCTGCTTGTAATTGTTCATTTACCAATGTTGCAACTTCACGACCGAGAATATCATACACAGACAGGAATGTCTGTGCTACTAATGTACCGCTTATAGCGAAGCGTATTTTTGTGCTTGGATTAAATGGATTTGGATAATTTTGAGATAAAGAAAACTCCTTCGGTATCTCTGAACCAATATTTGTTATACCAATAGGATTACCAGTAGGGTCACGCTTATAATATATCTCAACGTTCCCATCACGATTGTCCCGCCACACAATATGCACAGCTGAACCGGATACTGCAACAGAAGGATAGTATGAATCAGCCGCGTTATTCGTCAGCCGTGTATCTGCACTCCAGCTTATGCCTCCATCTGTAGAGCGTTTGTAGTATATCTCCTCGTTCCCATCACGATTGTCATACCATACAACATGCACAGCTGAACCGGATAATGCAACAGAAGGCGCCCATGAAACAGCAGTGTTATTCGTCAGCCGTGTATCTGTACCCCAGTTTATGCCAGCATCTGTTGAGCGTTTGTAGTATATCTCCCAGTTCCCATCACGTAAGTCATACCATACAACATGCACAGCTAAAGCCGGGGCTTGACCGGATACTGCAACAGAAGAAATACCTGAATTAAAATTGTTGTTTGTCAGCCGTGTATCTGCACCCCAGCTTATGCCTCCATCTGTAGAGCGTTTGTAGTATATCTGTGAATTCCCATTACGCTCGTCCACAAATGTAACATACACAGCTAAAGCCGGGGCCTGAGCGGATACTGCAACAGAAGGACAGAGTGAATTAGCGAAGTTATTCGTCAACCTTGTATCTGCACCCCAGTTTATGCCTCCATCTGTAGAGCGTTTGTAGTATATCTCAGGTTTCCCATTACGATTGTCATTCCATACAACATGCACAACTGAACCGGATACTGTGACAGAAGGATGAAATGAAGTAGCAGTGTTATTTGTTAGCCGTGTGTCTGCTCCCCAGCTTAGGCCTCCGTCTGCCGAGCGTTTGTAGTATATCTCAGAGTTCCCATCACGCTCGTCCACCCATACAACATGCACAGCTAAAGCCGGGGCTTGAGCTGATACTGCAACAGAAGGATAGTATGAATCAGCCGCGTTATTCGTCAGCCGTGTATCTGCACTCCAGCTTATGCCTCCATCTGTAGAGCGTTTGTAGTATATCTCAGGGTTCCCATCACGATTGTCATACCATACAACATGAACCGAATTCCCGCTTGATGCTATACACCAGGCATTATTCGAAGATATATATGAAAAAGCAGGGTCATTGGTTAGCCGCACATCCGGCTGCCACTGGGCAAAACAATCCCGAGTACTCGGAATTACCAATGTGCAATGAACAATTAAAAAAAGAAATATTATTTTTTGTGACATTAGTTTCATTTTATTCTCCTTTGAATTTTATTTTATTATATATGAAATTATAAATAATACTTGTTTATATTATTGCAAATTTACTTTTAAATATGTACTTAAACAATTTATAAAGGAATATAAAAAAAATAAACTGCCAACTTTCAATCCCGCTAAGCAACTAATCCGCCGTGGCGGACAGGAAAAAGCGGGACTGCAATAAAGCGCAAAAAGCAAAAGTCGTAGCCAAGGCTCAAAGACTCAAAGTGGCACGAGGATCTTTGGTATATTCTCTTACTCGTTCCACGAAATTAGTTTCTATAAATATTTACTTACGTTGCAGAATATCTTGTATTTTCCAAATTCACGATTACTCTATTCGTGGCACTAGGATATTTTTACAAACTCTTTTTACTCTTTCTTAAACTTGTTATTTAATTAGTACCATGCGTTTTGTTTCAGAGTAATCACCTGAAATTAACTTATAATAATAAGTACCGCTGGAAATATCTGAGGCATTGAAGTTAATTTTATATTTTCCTGCAACTAATTCTGAGTTTATGAGTGAATTTACTTCTCTGCCTAGAGCATCATAAATAGCAAGCTTAACAAATCCTGATTTTGGCATAGAAAATTCAATCCATGTATTTGGATTGAACGGATTTGGATAATTCTGTTTCAACTCAAATTTTTCGGGAATTTCGTTTGATACCGGTATAATTCCAACTAGGTATGTACCTTTAGAAATTCCGCCATTAGACCTTACTGCATAGTATGTGATATTATCAGCACGATTTTTGGTAACATGCCTGTAGTTTCCCGCAGGTGCTGTATATGATGTTGACCATGATGCACCATTATCGGGGCTAAAATAAATTACTGTAGCCTGCCTTGTAACAATCCATTGGTTAGCAAATCCTGTTATACCTGAAATACTTGCTGTTCCCGGTAATGCTGCTGCAGGATTTACCCAGTTAGTTCCTCCATTTGAAGTATAAAGTATAGCTGTTCCACCTGTCATTCCCATTAACGGCGAATTAAACCAAATTGCATATGAATTTAATTGTCCTGTAGTTGGTTGTGTTATCCAACTAACAAGATTAAGACTCTTATAAACTCTTGTGTTGTTTGTCCCGAACCAAACGCCGGCTGCAGCATCAAAGAAAAATGAATTATTCCATCCGGCTTCGCTTCCAACTGCAGGCAAATAAAAACTGGCTGAATCCCATGTCATACCGCCTGTAGTTGTGCCCCAAAGCGACCACCTGCCTCCAACGGGATCACCCATCATAAATCCAGCAAATGAATTACCCATCTGAACGGAATTAATAAAGCCGCCGGTTTCAGTAAACACTTGAGTCCAGTTAGCCCCTCCGTTAGATGTACGGAAAAGAAATGAGGAAGCACCTGACCCTGCAACCAAAGCTGTAACAGAATCAATTGCATATATGCTGTGCAGGTCTAAAGTACCCGGAATTGGAGCTGAGTTTACACTAACCCAAGTTATGCCGCCGTTTGTTGTGCGAAGAACTTTGCCTGCATAACCGCAAGCCCAAACATGATTGGTATTAACAGCCGAAACTGATGTAAGCTGTGTGGTAAGACCGCTTGATTGCTCAACCCAACTGATAGGTTGTGAGAAAGTTGTAATTACTGATAATAATAAAACAAATAATAAAGTAAAAAGTTTAAATTTCATATTACCCCCTATGGTACCAAAGAAATCTGTTTAGATTATAAAATTAACAACAATATATTTTCATATTTGGGATTTTGCAATACTGTTAATTGGGGATATGGGGTTTTAGGTTTAATTAATTGAAGCAAAAACCTGTCAGGTCTTAAAGAACTAAAGTCTTACCTGACAGGTTTAGGTAATTAGTGTCAAAGCTGGAATTCAAAAGAGATCATCACTTTACAAATACCATCTTCTTCACCGATAGGAAACCATCGGCTACAAGTCTATAAAAATATACCCCGCTTGAGTATTGTGTTGCATTCCAACTTGCATTGTAAACACCAGGTTCCATTTTACTATTTACCAAAACATCAACTTCCCTGCCTAATAAATCATACACAGCAATTTTTATGTTTGATGCTTTGGGTACATCAAATTTTATTTGTGTTTCGGGGTTGAACGGATTTGGATAGTTTTGATATAGCGCAAATTTATCAGGAATTGTTGTATTAATATTTGTAATTCCAATTATAACACCCATACCGCCATTAAAACATTTTATTCTGCCATCTCGGCAGACTGCAACAAATTCATTAAAAGCATTTCCATCAACGCTGTTCAAAGCAGCTACTCTATCTGCTCTTTGATTGATTGTAGTACCAAAAGTATATTCAAAAACAATTGCTCCTGTTTTGCCATTTAGTACAAATACTTTACCGGGCTGTTGTGTACTGTAAAGCACTTCGGCATTAGTATCACCAGAAATATCACCAAGCATACCTGCATCACGAATGTAAGAAGCTCCAAATGATTGCGACCATAATTGATTTCCGGTTTTGGTATCAACTCTGAAAGCTGTTTGCGGACCTGAGCAAGTCATATCCATAAAACCATTTCTATCAAAGTCATCAAGAATCTCAACAGTGCCGTTATTACTTGAGCCAAGTCCTGTTGTCCAGACTTGAGTTCCTGTGCTTCCCGATAACCCAAAAATGCTGCCACTGAAACCATACAGTCCAACTATATCAGTATTACCATCATTATTAATATCAGGTACTTCTTTCATGCTCCATACACTATTTGAAGTTCCTGAAATTGGATAGCTCCAAATAGTAGAACCCGACCCATTAAATCCTGTTATTCCATATGGCCCGCCATTTGAAGTATAAGCAATAGCTCCTCCTATTGTTGAAGAAACTATATCATATGTAAATTCAGAATTCTGAATATTAGTCCATAATACCTGACCATTTACGGCATTTAAACAAATTGCAGAATGCCTTCCGGGATTTGTTGGACCTTCACCACTTGCAGAAATTAATACATCTTTTCTGCCGTCATTATTAAAGTCTCGGTCAACCCTGAGACCCATAATATCACCATCATAATTTGTATTGGGTCCGGCATATTCCCAAATTACCCTGCCGGTAGAACCACTAAGTACATAAACTTCTTCATTACCACCACCGCAACCAATGACAACTTCTTTCACACCATCGCCATTTAGGTCATCCATTATCTGCATAGCATCTTCCCAATCAACCGAGCCTGTGTTATTTGTACCGAAGTATGAGTTGAATTTCCATAAGGTATCGGCAGCTCCGTATGAATTACCGTTATAACAAATTGTCCAGTAATTTTCTGTAGCGCATATCATATCAGCAATGCCATCACCGTTAACATCGGGAATCTGCTTTAAGCTTTTAGGCTGAAAGTCATCCGCTGATGTTAAAGGGTTATCAGGTATAGTGCTTTCCCATACAATATTACCAAGTACAGGAGGAACAGCTATTCCTGTACCTGTTAAAGAAATTTTAGCCGTGGAATTATTTACAGCATTTGTTGAAAAAATAGCAGAGTCATTAAATGTATTCACTGCATTTGGGTTAAACCATATTCTCAACGTTCTTGATACTTGAGGATCAATAGTAATTGGGAATCTGGCATTGGTTGTATCAAATCTATAACGAGCTGATGAAAACGAACATGAATTTAAAACAAGAGATTGTGTACCCTGGTTTGTAACATTAAAAGTAAATCCGCTAAGAGAATTTGTTCTCCTGTTATTGAAGTTAAAATATGAAGAAGATATTCCGATATAGGAACCTGAAAAGACTCCTTTTCCAAACAATGTTACTGTTTTTGTAGGATTGGCAATATCGTTACTCGCTATCCTAAGCTCACCTGAAGTTGTATCATAAACAAGAGGTGTAAAACCTATTGTATAATTTTTTGAAGAGCCAGGTTGGATAGTATCAGGGACAACATTTGGAGTAATAGAAAATCTTGGATTTGTAATTGTAAAACTGCTAATAATTAACTTTCCGGTTCCTAAATTGTTTATTGTTAGGTTTCGATTACTTGTTGAACCTATAGTAACATTTCCAAAACTTATCGAATTTACGCTAGTAGTTATTGTTGGGCTTCCCTGACCGTTAAGCAAATATTTGTACAATGTTCTGTATTGACCGATATTACTTCCAACCCTGTAAGCCATTAGCCACAGGTTAGAGCCATCCCAAAATAATCCTCTTGGGTCGCAATCATTATCCGGATCAGGCGCAGCAAAGGAAAAAATTGTATCACCAACTGCTTTACGGTAAGCGTAAATTCTCTCCTGGTCACCCTGAAAATTATCGGTTACGTATAAAATAGTATCACCCTTAACTGCAATACCCTGTACCTGTTTACCGCGCAGTGGAATTGAATCAACAATATTTTTTGTAGTTAAATCAAATTTATAAGCATACGCGAAAGGATAAGTAGGAAAATCAGGGTAATAAATTGCAGCCCAGAGGAAATTTCCGTCAAGAGCAATGCCACCAATACCGATAGTAACATTACCATTAATTGAAGTAATTCTAATACTATCTACCGGTGAACCGGAAGAATTTACTTTAACAATCCTTGGATTACTGGATCCAGAATTTCTTGCTATCCAAAAACCTGCCCCATCCCAGGCAAGTCCCTGGTTATAATTAAAAACAGTTGTAAGACTGTCTCTAATAACTCCGGTTTTGGAAACGGTATATATCTTTCCATTATTGCTTGAACCAATTCTTAGTGTATCATTAATCTGAGTTATCCCCCAAAAGCCGTTATATACGGTTGTGCCTTGAAATGAATATGTTGATACGAGAGTTTGCGAACTATTTAAATCTGAAAAAAAAACAAATAGAATTAATATTATAGAAATCTGTTTAATCATGATAAGCTCCCTTTAAAATTGTGAGTCAACAATAATCAGAATTAAAATAATTAAATTAAATGGAAATAAATTAGACCACATATATACAAAAAAAACCCCGTCCAGAGTATTCTGAACGGGGCTTTTAATAAAAATGACGTTTAAATCTTAGTTATCGCCTTCTTTTTTAGGTTCTTTTTTGATTTCTTTTGAAGGAGCGATTTTTTCAATATTTACTTCGTTATTGTTACTGTTGTTTTCAGAATCATTGCTTCTTTTGTAGTTTCTGTATTCAACATTTCCGCTGTTAGTTCTTGGAGCGGTGTAATTTCTTTTGTAACTTTTTTTCTTTTTGGAAGAATAATTCTTCTTTTTTGTAGATTTCTTCTTACCGATTTTTTGCTTTTTACCGGTATATTTCTTCTTACCGTTTTTTTTCTTTTTACCAGTATATTTCTTTTTACTGATTTTTTTCTTAAGATTTTTCTTTAAAGATTTTTTAGTCTTTTTGGAAAATTTCTTTTTAGGTTTTTTCTTGGTTAATTCGGTATTAGCGGTTTGCTTGCTTTCAGCGGAAAATCCAACAACAGGCAGACTGGCGATACCAAAGGTCAGAATCATAGCCCATACAAGAAATGTTCTTTTTGTCATTAATTACCCCCCTTTCGAGTAGTTAAATTTAATAAATCAATACAAATATACGTATTATTTCAAAACTAACAACCCCAATTTTTCATCTTTTATAGTTAGCAAATTATAGGTATTTTGCATTAATGAGTGGAAATCCACAAAAAACAGTACTTGTAGCTATGTCAGGCGGGGTTGATTCTGCTGTGGCAGCACTATTATTGAAAAATGAAGGCTATAATTTAATTGGTGTTACAATGAAGACCTGGGGATATGATGATATTACTGAAAAGGATTCAGGCTGCTGTTCACTTGAAACAATTTATAGTGCAAGGAATGTTGCCAATCAACTTGGTTTTAACCACTACACAATGGATTTTACCGATAAATTCAACGAAGTAGTAATTAGCAATTTTATTGATGAATATCTTAAAGGACATACACCTAATCCTTGTGTACTATGTAATAAAGCTATAAAATGGGGAGCGTTACTTGAAAAAGCCGAAGAACTTAGCGCTGATTACATTGCAACCGGTCATTATGCTATGATAAATCATAGCAAAGATACAGGCAGGTATTATATAAGTAAATCAATTGATTTAAGAAAAGACCAGTCATATGCCCTTTGGCAGATTTCGCAAAAGGCACTTAGTAAAACATTATTTCCATTAGGTGGTTATAAAAAAATAAGAATACGTGAGATTGCAAAAGAACTTGGATTAAAGCCTGCCGATACACCCGATTCACAGGAAATATGTTTTGTTCCAAATGATGATTACAGGCAGTTGATTCATATTAGAATGCCCGAACTAAAAAGCGCATTAGCTGGCGGAGATATAGTTTATCACGATAAAAAAATAGGTAAGCATAAAGGATATATTAATTATACGATTGGTCAAAGAAGAGGTCTGGAACTTTCACTTGGAAAACCTGTTTATGTATCCAAGATAGATGCAAATAATAATGTAATTTTTGTTGATGATGAATCAGGCTTATATAATAGAGAATTTATTTGTAATGAAATAAACCTACAGAAAGTATCCGAGTTAACTAATCCATATAGTTGTGTTGTGAAAATTAGATATAAAGATCAAGGCTCACCTGCAATAATAGAGCAAATTAGTGATGATGAAATAAAAGTAATATTTGATGAGCCTAAAAGAGCCATAACACCGGGTCAATCAACAGTATTTTATGATGATGATGATGTTATTGGCGGCGGGATAATACAAACAATTAGGGATTAGGAATTACGAATTACGATTTAGAAATTAGAAATTTTTTAAAAAATTCTTGCCAATCCTGACTTGGTTCGGAATTTGTATTCAAAGATATTTTAGAAGCTGAAAACAATAACGTATCAAGTACAGTACAAGATTCGGAATGATAATTTGCATGATAATGAATCCTGCAAACTCAAAAACAAGTCAGGAGGGGATTTCAATCAGGCTTCGCTAATTTCAAAAATACATTTTTCAATTGGGAATAAAAGACTATTTTGCAATAGATGGAGTTTTTTAAAAAGTTAGAAATAGAGGCTAGGAAGAAATTCAGGACTATCATTCTGCCGGAATCATATGACCCAAGAGTAATTGAAGCTGCAAAAATTATTTTAAAACGCAGCATTGCAAAGTTAATTTTAATTGATACAGGTAAGGGTATAAAAATACCTGAGCATAAAAATCTTGACATAATTGATATTGGTTTTTCAAAACAGTTCATTAAAGAGTATAAAAATTTAAGGAATAAGAAATATCCTGAATACAATTTAAAGGAAGCTGAAAAAGCATTATGTGATCCATTGCTGTTTGCATGTATGCTGTTAAAGAATAATTATTCTGATGCAGTCATTGCAGGCAGTGTGTATCAAACCGGAAATGTTTTAAAAAACGCAATACAAACAGTTGGTATAAGTAAAGGTAATAAAACTGTTTCATCATTTTTTCTATTCAACTTCCCAAAAGCGCATAATCATAACAGCAGAATATTTGCTTATGCAGATTGCGGAGTAATTCCAAATCCAACCGCCGGGCAGTTATCTGATATTGCAATAGAGACATCAACAAATTTTAAGAAATTAACAGGCATTACACCAAAAACTGCATTTCTAAGTTTTTCAACCAAAGGAAGTTCAAAAGACGAATCAATAGAAAAAGTTATTGAAGCATTTAAAATTACAAAAAAGAAAATGCCTGTTTTGATTTGCGATGGTGAGCTTCAGTTTGATGCTGCGTTTATTCCTGAGGTTGCAAAAAGAAAAAATCCGAACGGCAAGATCAATGGTGATGCAAATGTATTTATATTCCCTGATCTTAATTCGGGTAATATAGCATATAAGATAACAGAGAGAATTGGAGGAGCAATTGCAACTGGTCCAATAGTTCAGGGACTTGCCAAACCTGTTATGGATCTATCCAGAGGATGTTCACCAAATGATATTGTTAATATGTCAATAATTGCTTCGTTAGTTTAAATTAAATACTAAACTTTTAATATTATATAGAAATGAAAATAATAAAAGCTTCTATTTATGAAGCAGAGCAGGTATCACGGCTATTTGATAATTACAGAGTATTTTATGACCAAGAGCCTGATATTGATGGTGCAATAAGATTTATATCTGATAGATTAACAAAAGATGAATCAGTTATTTTTTTAGCTGTTGATGAAAATAATGAAGGAATAGGGTTTCTTCAGCTCTACCCATCCTTCACTTCTATAGGGATGAAGAGAATATGGATACTTAACGACCTTTATGTTGATATACTTCATAGAAAGAACAAGGTTGCAGAACAATTGATAGAAAAATGCAAAGAGTTGGTTCGTGAAACAGATGCCGCCGGACTTGTACTTGAAACACAGAATGAAAATTACCCCGCTAAAAGATTATATTATAAATCAGGTTTTATAAAAGATGATATGCATTCATATTTTTTCTGGAAAAGACTTTAAATATAATACAAGGCTTTATTAATAGAGTTTTAATTTATTTTTAAAATGGATTATAAAGATTACTATAAGATATTAGGAGTTTCAAAAAGCGCTTCTCAGGATGAGATAAAAAAAGCTTTCAGAAAGCTTGCTGTAAAATATCACCCTGATAAAAACGCTGGTGATAAAACCGCAGAAGCTAAATTCAAAGAGATAAACGAAGCCAATGAAGTATTATGTGATGCAGGAAAGCGCAAAAGATATGATGAGCTTGGTTCAAACTGGAATAATTACCAGCAATCGCCCGGGCAATCACATGGTGGGTTTGATTGGGGTAAATACCAGCAGCAATATGGTGGTTCACAGGGTGGACAAACATACACAACTGATTTTGGTGATTTTAGCAGTTCATTTGGAAGTGGTTCTGGCGGATTTTCAGATTTCTTTGAAGCATTTTTTGGAGGCTCAGGGTTTAGCGGAGGTAAGCAGAAAAGCTCTGGCAGAAGGCAGGCTTTAAGGGGGGAGAATATGCAGGCAGAACTTCAGGTTTCACTTGATGATGCATATAACGGGGCAGAAAAAGTATTTGAGATAAACCATCAGACAATAAAACTTAAGCTTAAAAAAGGTGTTAAAGACGGACAGATTTTAAAGCTTGCAGGAAAAGGATACCCGGGACACAACAACGGACAAAATGGTGACCTTTTATTAACAATAAAAGTTGCAAAGCATCCTTTATATAACAGGATAGATGATGACTTATATATGGATTTGCCCGTCGATATTTTTACTGCAGTACTTGGCGGAAAACTTGATGTTAATACTTTAAAGGGAAAAATTAAAATTACTATTCCACCTGAAACATCAAACGGTAAGACATTAAGACTTGGTGGATTAGGAATGCCAAAATATGGTAAAGAATCACAACACGGAGATATGTTTGTGAAGATAGATATCGAAACCCTGAAGAACCTTACTGCTGATGAGAAAAAGCTGTTTGAGAAATTAGCGGAGATGAGGAAGAAATAGTTATGTTTAATAACAGAGTCCTGCTTCGCAGAGACTCTGTTATATACGAGAGTTATGCTTTGCAGAGACTCTGTTATATACGAGAGTTATGCTTCGCAGAGACTCTGTTATATACGAGAGTTATGCTTTGCAGAGACTCTGTTATATACGAGCAACCATCACTATTGTTCAATAATGTTTTCCCATAGCATATTTAATGCGTTTTATTTTTGCCGGATAAATACCATTATCAAACAAGTAAACATCATCAGTTGCGGCTAATACTCCAATTACACCACCAATTAAACCTGATGGAATTGATAAAACTAATCCAAAGATTACACCTACTCCAACACCGCTAAAATCGGGATGTCCTCCACCTTTTGAAAATGCAACTGGAGTAAAACCAATAACAAATCCAGTTAAAGAACCATATAGATATCCCTTCCAAAAAGGGGCTGATGGCTTAAAAACAATTTTCCTTATACCTGCAATACCAATAATTTTTGTTTTATTCTCTTTTACTGTTTTTAGAGTGCTATCTGAATCAATAATAAGTTTTACGTCCTTTAACACAGATTTATTATCCATGTAAATATCACATTCCTCTGTAGTATCTATCTTAACAACATGTACATAAACTTCATTATATTTCAAAGTATCAAATTCCTCAACATCTGAGAGTTCAATCTCAGGATTCAGCACAAATTTAATATCTTTCACAGGAATAAATAGATTTATAATATCCGTTTGGAAAGAGAGAGTATCATTAATTCTATCGGTTATTTTTCCTTCTGTTTGGAATCCATTATACAGGACAAGTTTACACACTCTGCCTGTAAACAATGAATCACCTTTAGTATTCTGCCCGCTTGTAAATTGAACTGAACAGAGTAATAATACTAAAACAAAAAATACTTTTTTCATAAGGCAATAAAATAGATTAATAGAAAGAATAAGTTAAACCTGCTCTAATAGGAAAATATCCCCTTCCAAAGAAAAAGAAAAATCCTTCTGCAGTAGATAAGTTATACTGTACTTCTGCAAATGCACCAATCTTCTTATTAATCTTAAATCTAAGCCCGCCGCCAATAGCAAGACTGAAATATGTGTATTTATATCCGCCATAATGCTCTGTGCGATAAGTAGAATCATATGAATTGTAATAAGTATAATCATAGCTGCTTTCGCTTGTACTGATAACGCCAACACCGCTTAATCCGTATACACTGAATTTTGAGTCATTAGTAAAATTACCAAAAACAATATCAGCAAAAGCGCTGTAAACATTTATATACTGTTTTGTACTATTTGTTGTACCATACGGGTTGTAATATGCATAAATAACTCTATCCCTGCTTAATTGCCCGAAGCTGATATCCAGTCGCATAGCTTTATTTTCGCTAAAGGGGAAGAGTCCGGTTGCCTGGATGGAATACCCGGGAGTGTTCTCGTTCGTGTAACCATCATAATAACCCCCCTGAAGCAAAATACCTCCGCCAAGAGTTATCATTGCATTCATTAACTTTGGAATAGTGCTTTTTGATACGCTGAAAATATCGTCATACTTAATGCGAACAGTTCCAGCTTCGGTTATCATGTAAACATATACTGAATCCTGTTTTACAACTTTACCAATTACTTCTTTATCATTATACATAGTAATGCGGTATTTATTCCCGGTTATTATGGAATCCATAACAAGCTCCTGCTGTGAATAAATATTATGAATAAAGCCTGCTGCTGTGGATAATAGTACTGCAAGGAGGATGAAAGATAAATTATTCTTACTCATATGACTAGTATAAATTTATCAAAATTTAGCTTAAACAAATATAACATATTCATAGTTGTAATTAAATATAATTATAGTAAGAAAACGCTATAAATAATTATGTAAATCACTATCTATTTTGGGAACTTAATTAAAGTGCATATTTTACTACTTTGTTATTGAATGTATATATGGGTATTTTATTACAATACAATAAGTAAAATAGTAATTTAGTTTAATATTGAAAAAACAATTAGTTCAGATTTCAGAGTACACTTTTTGTTTTATGATTTTTAATTTGAAATAACCCACCTGTAAATTTTTCAATAAATATACAACCTATTTAGTTCCATTTTTTTACACAAAAAACAATACAAAAGTGTCAATAAAAAACACCAAAGTTACACCAACAGATTGGAAACAAATAGTTTCTAAATATCAAAATTCTGAATACATAAAAAGTTTGTGGCAGTTCACAAATTCTTTTATTCCCTTTTGTTTAACATGGGTATTGATGTACTATTCACTTGATGTGAGTTACTTTCTTACAATACTGCTTTCACTATTTGCATCAGGATTTATAATGAGGATTTTCATTATACAGCATGATTGCGGACACGGTTCATTTTTCAATTCAAGGAAAGCAAATGATTACCTAGGTATGTTTTGCAGTGTGCTAACTTTCACTCCATATCATTACTGGAGGAAAAGTCATGCAATACATCATGCAGTAGTTGGTAAACTTGATGAGCGCGGAATTGGGGATGTTTATACATTAACTGTTGAAGAGTACCTTGCAAGAAATAAATGGGGCAGATTTAGGTACAGGCTATATAGGAACCCGCTAATACTTTTTATGGTTATTCCTCCAGTGTTATTTTTATTTTTATACCGCTTCCCTATTTCAAAGTTAGCGGTAATGAAATCACTTCATACTACTGTTTATATAACTAATGTAGTAATAGCTCTTATAGCAGGTGTAATAATATTTTTCATAGGAATAAAAGCATTATTGCTCATACAGGTACCTATTATTATTTTTTCGCTGTGTGTAGGTACGTGGTTCTTTTACGTACAGCACCAGTTTGAAGAAACTTACTGGAATGATGGAGAGGATTGGGATTATACCGAAGCTGCATTGAAAGGAAGTTCTTATTATAAGCTTCCAAAAGTGCTACAATGGTTCACCGGTAATATAGGATTTCATCATATTCATCATTTAAGTCCAAGGATACCAAACTATAAGCTTGAAAAATGCCACAAAGAAAACCCGTTGTTTCAGACAAGTACAACACTTACACTAAGAACTAGTTTAAAGAGTATGATATTGAACTTATGGGATGAAAAGTCTAAAAGGTTAATAAGCTTTGGTGATCTGAAAAAACTAGGATACTTTAAGCAAATAGCAAGAAGTTAGATAAATAGCAGAAAACAGATAAAACTGAAATGCACTGTCAATCCTGCTCTGTGCCTGCTTGAGGCAGGAAAGCGGGATTCTTATAAGAATTAAATAAATTGATACCATTAAATTTTAGAATAGTTGAAATTTTTTTTAAATTCATTATATTTTAAAAATCTCAATTTCAATTAGTTCAAAACCCTCATCCACCATTTGATTATCATAACTCAAAATGACCGCTAAAGAACAAGAAACCGTAAAACTTGAGTAAATCAAATTCTCAAGAAGCTGCGAATCGTGAACACAAGTAGCTGTTACTTCGTAATCTTTTAATACTGTTTTATCAACTGAGAAACCAGTATTAGTTATAAATTTGTTCTTAATTGAAACTTATACATGATTTGCGATACTTATAGGAATATAGAGAAATTTTTTATTTTGTCATAGTTTTTCCTTATAATAATCTTGTTTATTAGAAAATTAATGATAATATTTGACATTGTTATATCCGAAGGGACTCTCCAAATAAGTCATCCGTGACATTGCGGAGAGGTTTTTAGAAGCACCCGATAATAGTAAATAGTTTCTATTGGAAGAAAAAGAAATACCGAATAATAAAGAAAAAAGTGTAAATACTCATCAAAATGGCAAATTTTTGAGGTGTATAAACATTGATTGCGTTTTTAACAGCTCAAATGAACAGGGAGCAGTTCGCAATACATGCCGTCACCCAAATGTTATTGTAGAAAGTCATTATGCTGATATTACAATTGCAATTTGCTCGGAATTCCGTTCAAAGAAAGATTATTCATTTGAAAAGCCCGTAACTTTAATTGAGCTTAAAACTGGCGAGAAAACTGAAATTATTGGTAAACCTGATTTAGGAATTGAGACAATTGAAAAGGTTACTACAAAAGAACTGGAAGATGGAGTTACAAAAAATCAAGAAACTGAAAATGTTACTCTTTTACCACAGCAGTTACAGCAGCAGGAATTTAAAACTGATAAACAGGTAAAACCTTTTATAATTGAAACAATTCCAATAGCTTCAGAAAACCCTACTCCGGATGAAATTTATAACTTAAGTACAAGACCCGGTACAGGTTTCTTAGTTCTAAAGAAACTTTACCAGCCAAATACAAGAAAAGGGCTTGTAAGTTCAATACTATTTCACATATTTTTACTTTTCTTGATGTTTCAGTTTTTTACACCAAAAGAAGATCATATCAACGGTGAAAAAAAACAGAGAATAGTTGTTGTTGAAGATCTTGAAATGCCAAAGTTTGACCCGCCTGATATTGATAAGATAAAAGAGGATGAAGAGAAGAAACTTTTGGAAGAGCAGGAATTAAAGGATAACACTAAAAATGTAAGACCTAATATCCAGAAGAAGAATATTACTCCCAAAATCAACAGACCATTGGATACTAAGATTCCTTTGGATACAAATCTTATTTCAGTTAATGATACTAATAGAATTAAGATTGATACTAATTTAATAAAGAGCGCAAGAGATACAAGCAGAATACAGGTACCTGACTCAATGAAAGCAAATTTTGACCAAAACGATGTTGGTTTGAAGTTATGGTATCCACTGGGATGGATGCTTTTGGATAACAGGCAGATTAATAAACAAGAGAATTTTAATGGTGTTATAATTGCAACCGATTCACTAAGTGAAGACCCTGGCGCAGTAAATTTATTTATACTTTTAGATGACCCTAAACACAGTTCGTATAATAAGGCAACATATAAAAATCCGTTTCAGATGGATGATTCATTATCAGCAGCATATGTAACTGACCCGATAAAATCAAGCGGGAAGACGTTCAATACGAAGTATTACCTGTTTACCGATCCAACAGGATTAAAGAACATACAGGTAAATGTTGATTACGCTTCACAGTCTATGATGGAAAAATACCAGCCATTGGTTGATGCGGTTGTTCGCTCAATAAAGATAGTTCAGCCACCAAAGAAAGACCCTTAAGAGTGCTGCAAAACTGTATTTTATGAATTATATATTATTATTTTCTAACCACGGGTTTTAACCCGTGGTTATTTAATCTAATACAATAAACGGCTTTAGCCATGACATTTTAACATCAATCAGGGCTAAAGCCCTTCATTTCTGTTATTTCTAACTCCGGCATAAATGCCGGAGTTAGAACATATTCTTTTGATGAGAAATCTTGATTCAACTACAAATATTTAATATATTGCATTATGTGGATTCCCGCTTTCCTGTCTGCCACAGGCACGGCGCGTGGATGCTAATATAAAATGAATATAACATCACAAGCATACAAAAACTTAATCACAGCCAAAGCAAAAGAACTTGGCTTTTTTAAGATTGGTTTTGCTAAGTATGAAGTGCTTGAAAATGAATCAGACAATTTGCGTAAGTGGCTTGATGATGGCAAACAGGCTGATATGGCATGGATTGAAAAAGGATTTGATAAACGAAAAGACATAAGAAACATAATGCATGAGGCTAAAAGCGTAATTTCTCTTGCATTCAATTACTACACTCCCAATGAGCATGATGAAACAAAACCCAAAATATCCCGTTACGCTTGGGGTAAGGATTATCATAAGATATTAAAGCCTAAGCTAAAGGAACTGAGCAGTTTTATTTTCCCCCCTTCGGGGGGATTAAGGGGGGTTAGATATGTTGATGACGGACCGGTGATGGATAAAGTATGGGCACAGCGTGCTGGAATAGGCTGGATGGGTAAACATACTAATATCATAAATCCGGAATACGGCTCATGGTTTTTTCTGTGTGAGATAATTACAAATATTGATTTTGAGATATACGATACACTTATTGAAGATATGTGCGGAAGCTGTACGTTGTGTATATCTGCATGTCCTACCGGCGCTATTGTGAGTGAATACGTAGTTGATGCCAGTAAATGTATATCATATCAGACTATTGAGAACAGGGGTGATATTCCCGATGAGATTAATTTAGATGGCTGGATATTCGGCTGTGATGTATGCCAGGATGTGTGTCCGTTTAACTCGCCGAAGTATAACCATGATACAGTTGAAGTTGGGTTTTATCCGTTAAAAGTAACCTCACCCCCAACCCACCCGACTGCTGGTGCAGTTCTCCTAAAAGGAGAGGGGAGAGAATTCCAAAATATATCGGTTCAAATAAAGCTAAATGAATCATCAAAAGAAGAACTCCAATCCATCACAGAAGAAGAATTTACGATAATTTTTGCTGACTCCCCTATTAATCGCACAAAGTACAAAGGATGGAAAAGGAATTTGGGGAGGTTTTAAAGAAATTATTTTTTATAAAGTTAAGAAGTGAGTAGTAATTATATACCAATTGGTTTTAAATAAATGAAATTATTCATTATCATTGTAAAGTGTCAAAATTATTAAAATATAAATCTTTTGATGAATGGATACGGCAAGCTGACTATGACCATAAAACAGCCAAGGCTATGCTTGATACGGAGGTATATTTATTGCGTTTTCATGTGCCACCTCTCATTAGAAAAGGCTTTAAAAGCACATTACTCCATAAACAACAAAGAAAATCCGCCAAAAACACATAATTTAAACTTCTTGTTAGAAAATGCCAGATTTGAATTGCAAAAAGATTTCCAAAAGTTTATTGAAGAAATTAATGATATGGGCATCCCTACAAGATATCCTGAAAATTTAAAAAAATTAATGAAGGAATTCAGTAAACAAAAAACATTGACTATTTTCAATAAAACAAGCGAAATTATCAAATGTCTGAAAAAATAATTGACGAAACAAAAAAGATTTTAAGAGAAAACTTTAGAAAGAGAAAGCTAAAGCTTAATAAACTTGTTTTATTTGGCTCATACGCAGGAAAGAACTTTACAAAAGAAAGTGATATTGATCTAATTATAGTATCTTCCGATTTTAGGAACAAATCATTAAGCAAAAGAGTAAAGATTATGCTTGGTCTTAACAGAGAACTTGTAAGACTTTTAAAAAAACCTGTTGATACATTTTACTATTCCGATAAAGAGTGGAACGAAGGTGAATCTCTTATATTAAACGAAGCAAAAACAAAAGGTATTTTGTTAATAGGATAAAATGAATAAAAACAAAATTAATCTTTTATTAAGAGATGTTATAAAATATACAACTAGAATCCGTAACCGAAGAAGAATTTGCAGTAATTTTTGCTGACTCCTCTATTAAGCGGACAAAGTTTAAGGGATGGAAGCGGAATTTAGAAAAATTTTGATATATTTGTAAATGCCTAAATCAAAATTCCTGAAATTATTTGCAATTCTTGAGATGCTTTCTGCAACAATATTTCTTGCGCTTGCAGTTATATTTTTTTTATCGAAGGATATGCTTGACGGAGAAATAATGATACCTTCAATATTTGGGTTTATTGGAATATGCTCATTAATAGCAGCCCCCTTATTAATGAAATTTGCGAAGAAAGCAGAAGAAATTGAAAAAAAAATATAAAATTTTGTATAATGGCTACCAATAACAGTCCGAAATTATTGCGATATATTATCCTTCGACTGGAAGCACAGAACCCGGCACAACCGCAGTAATTGATGTAATGAATAATCACACCAAAATTAAAGATATTGAAATGGCTTCTTACCCAGCCGGAATTTCTATTACAAGATAAATTTGGGTTAGAGATTATCTCAGTTCATATCTAATGGTACTGTGTTAAAAAGCAATACCTCAAAACTCTCTGCGGAGGACGAAACCCCTACTATAGAAGATGTGATGTAATCGAACATTGCTTTTTTGCTTGTCTGCCAATACTACTCTGGTTGTCGGAAATGCATCATTCTCATTTCTTCCATTTCACTAAAGCCTGATTTTAAATAAAAGTCAAAAGGAAAAAAGTCCTTACTGGTAAACAAAATTATGGTTTTGATGTTAATGGTTTTAAGATGTTCTTTTACTGTTGTTATTAACTGTGCGCCAACACCTTTATTTTGTGACTGTACTGATACAAACATTTCTTTTAAATAAAAATAGTCACCAGTGTAGTATGGTTCTATATTTCCGATAACACAGCCCAAAAGTTTATTGTCTCCCGTCGCTGTAAACCCAATAAATTTAGGAGAATTATAAAAGCAGGTCAATTTTTCTAACGCCTTTTCTTTAGTCCAATTATCATTCCATGGATCTGCGTTATATGCTTCGACTAAAATGTCTGCGCACTTGTCAAGAAATTGGATTGATTCAATTTTATTAATTTTAATATTGTCCATAATATTTTGTCTTTCTTTAACCTTCAATAAAGAAAACTTCTGAACTCTGATATATCCTCGTAAGTTGCTCGCTGTTTGAATGATATGAAGTCTCCAATTTGAGGTAAAATATGTTTGTCAATACTGTGGCTTTCCAATTCAATCTCGGTAATGTATAATAAAGGTGTTGTTGGGTTTACCCAAACAAGCAGGAAAGCAACACAAATGGAATTTTTATAATTCTTGGTTTTAAATTGTTTCTCAACTGCTACAAAAACAGATTTTTGAGAAATGATCTCTCGATAGTGTGTTTCAAAAACTTTCGTCAAGTCCTTCTCCAGTGTGTAAGGTTTCTTGAAGTATTTCTGATTGTTTCCTAATACAAAATGTTTCATCTGACTGTTGTTTTAAAATGAATTATAACTTCTAAATATACGCATTGCGTAAATTATTTGCTATATATATTGCGTATGTTACTATTTTGAGTGACTTCTGTTAATTCTAATCCTTTTAATTTTTTTTCAGTTATAGAATAACAGAAGCAAGGGGCTTTTGACAAAACTTCAAATTATAGACGACAGAACATAAATGTTTGCAACCCTGTAAGTGTAGTTTTGCGTTATACTATGGTTTAAAAAGCATGAACACAGACAGGAATGTCTGTGCTACTAATTGATCTGGTAAAATTGGGAGTTGTTGAATGATAGGATAAATAAAGTAAGTTCAATAAAGAGAATAATTATTTAGTTTTGCAAATATGACATTTATCAATCCTGCAATATTATGGGGTTTGGCAGCAATAGTTTTTATATTTCTTTTTCAATCAAGTACGTAATGTAACCAATATAGCTAATCAGTAAAATAGCTGCTTCCCATCTGCACAGTTTTTTCTTTTGTCCTGTGAACATTGCTATGAACAGAAAAATTGTTCCGCCTGCAAGTATGTATAAGTCTGTGTTGAATAATCTATCATAATTAATTGGATTGATAATTGAACTTACCGCAAGAATTAAGAAGATATTAAATATGTTCGAACCAATGATATTGCCAATCGCTATGTCACTATTCTTTTTTATTGCTGCGACAACGGATGTCGCTAATTCGGGTAAGGATGTTCCTGCTGCAATAATTGTTAACCCAATTACTTTCTCACTCATACCCAAAATTGTTGCTATTTCAACAGCATTTGTTACAACCATCCATCCTCCAATTAGCAAACCTGTCAATCCGACTATCATAAACCCCCATATTTTTAAGGAAGTGTAGTTCTTTACGATTGTTTTTTGTTCTGCGGTGTCAGTCTTAAGTTGCTTATACACATAGAAAAGGAATAGTACGAATAAAAACAGTAGAATGAATCCATCAATCCGTGTTAGTATATTGGTATCATTAGAAAGAAAGTCATTAGTCAGCACAAAAAGAATAATAATTGCAAAGAATGACAGTGGTATTTCTTTCCAGACTGTGCTTGACTGAACTGTCAAAGGAGTAATAAGTCCGGCAATTCCAAGAATTATGAACAAGTTGAAAATATTACTCCCTATAACGTTTCCAAAAACAAGATCCTGATGATTTTGAAATGACGCAAAAGAGTTTACCACCAATTCGGGAGCAGATGTACCGAAAGCAACAATAGTTAGCCCAACAGCAATGTCTGATACCTTGTATCTTTTTGCAAGGGCAGAGGCACCATCAACTAACAAGTCTGCTCCTTTTATGAGAAAGACAAGCCCTAAGGTTAGGAGAAGAATTTGGATTAACATGTCATAGTCCTTTTTCTATTGTTGCCAAGATCCAAATACCGTCAAGGTCTTTAGATATGCATTGCGTCAATTTTTATTATGAAACATTCAATAATTTGAATAACTAAAGACTTGAAGCTATTTTTATTGTTATACGATAAAATTAAACTTGCTAAGAGTAATCACCATACATGGAGCCAAAAAAAAGCAAAAACTTACTCCAAATATCATAATTAATTTTATAAAATACAACAATAATATTCGCAAAAATAATCCTTTACAATGTTGTATGCTTTTCTATTTAAACAGCCATTTTTACCGAATGCTTTTAGCGGGAAGAGAGGATAAATAAAGTAAGTTCAATAAAGAGAATAATTATTTAGTTTTGCAAATATGACATTTATCAATCCTGCAATATTATGGGGTTTGGCAGCAATATCCATTCCCATTTTAATACACATTTTTAACCTGAAAAGGACAAAAAAGATCGAATTTTCGACCTTAATGTTCTTAAAGGAAATCCAGCAATCAAAATACAAAAAGATAAAGCTGAAACAACTGCTTATTTTATTATGCAGGATAGCCTTTATAATATTATTAGTGATGATGTTTGCCAAGCCTTTTGATAAGGGTTTTTTAGGAACTCCGGGTGAAAAAGCAAAAAGCTCTGTGTTATTGATATTAGATGATTCATTCAGTATGCAGTCAAGAGATAAAAACGGCAATGATTTTGATAATGCAAAGAAGAAAATCACAGAAACACTTGATGCATTAGGCGATAACAATGAAATATTCTTTACAACTGTTTCTGCAATTGATAAGAATTCATCAACAATTCCAATAAAAGCCCTAAACAAACTTAAAGATACCCTTATGCTGTTGAGGACTTCGGAAATATCAAGGAACCTGAATGAGGTTATGTATTATGCTGAGAACATTTTGAGTTCATCATCACATACACAAAAAGAAATGTATTTGTTTACAGACGGGCAGAGGTCATTTATTACCAATGAAATAACCTGGGGAAGCAGGTTTAAAGATAATAAAAATGTGCATATTAATTTTATTCTAACAGGTAATAGAGATGCTAATAATATTTCAATAGATACGCTGAACATTGTATCTAAGATATTTGAAAAGATGAGACCTGTTAAGATAAAAGCGATAATTAATAATCATAATAATTTTAATGCCGCCAATAAAAGTGTTATATTAACTATGGGTAGTTATAAAGAAGAAAAAGTAATTGATGTGCCGGCAAATCAAACAGTTGAATCTGAATTTATTGTAAAACCCGAAAACACAGGATTCATATCAGGCAAAATAGAACTTGTTCAGAATGATATATCAGATGACGAAATATCAGGTGATAACAGGCAGTATTTTTCGTTCTTCGTTCCAAAAGAAGTAAATGTATTAATAGCATCTGGTACACCACTTGATGCCGAATATATAAAACTTGTTCTTAAATCCTCACAGGAAATTACTCAGGGTATAGAGCAATCAACATACTTTAACATAAAAGAAATTAATTCTGCTGATATTTCATCAGAAGATCTTGAGAGGTATAATTCAGTTGTAATTATTAATAAGAGCAGGTTTACAAGCAGTGAGTCAGCAAAATTAAAGGAGTATATTGATAATGGCGGCGGAGCAGTAATATATTCTGGAAGCAATACAGATATTGAAAATTACAATACTGAATTAATGAAGCAATTGGATTTACCATATATAGGTTTGCGTTATACTTTAAATACATCGGTTAAATTTGATAAGATAGATTTTGATAACCCTGTATTTGAAGGAATATTTAAGAAAGATACTGACAAAAATAATATTACCTTAGAATCACCTGAAATAAAAAGCGGAATAGCTATAGGCGGCGGGAAAAACTCAGTAACTATTGTTACATTGCTTAATGGCACAAACTTTATGGTGGAGTATTCCAAAGGTAAAGGTAAATTGATAATGTTTGCAGTTCCGCCTGATATGACGAGTTCTGACTTTCCTGCCAAAAATCTGTTCTCACCTGTTACAATAAGAAGTATATTGTATTGCTCAAATATAAACGGAATAAAGCCTGCAGTTACAGGAAGAGATTATTTTATTGATCTGAATAAAATTAGCCTTAAAAGCGATACTTTAATATTAAGTTCAGATACAAAAGACGAACCCCGCACTCGTGAGGGCAAACAGAATAAGATAATAGCTTTAGAAAGTAATGATGGGTTATTAAATATTGGCAAATATCTGAATAATGCAACGAATATTAAAGTAACAAATTCAGGTATTGAAGTATTAGCAATACCAAATAATTTTAACAAGGAAGAATCAATTACAATTAGACTTAAACCAACGGAGATTAAGGAGTATGTTTCTAACAGCTATAAATTAGAAGCAAACATTATATCACCAGAAGAACAATTGACATCATCACTATTAGATTTGAGAATTGGTAAGGACTTATGGAAATATTTCCTTATTTTTGCTATTATATTCCTGATAATTGAGTATTTACTTGCAAGATCAATTACTAAAAAGTAAATAAAATTTTAACTTTTTAATAATCTTTTTTATGAGTATATTTAAGTTCTTAAGAATAAGGCGATTACAAGAATAATATAAAATTAGAGGAGAATTTCAGGAATGAGATCCATAAAAGTATTATCGGTATTTTTGATATTATCGGCAGTAATATTTTATTTCAACGGCTGCAGTTCGGCTGAACAGACCACAGCAAAACTTGCATATGCAAAAGGTGATTTTAAACAAGCTGAAATTGAATTTGAAAAAGAAACAAAACAAAATCCAGCTAACGAAGAAGCATGGTTTTACCTTGCTATGTCAAGAGCACAGCAGAGCATAGTTGATGGTGTGAAAATAGCAATTGATCAGTATAGAAGAATTGGTAAAAATACATTTTCGATTGAGCTTACCCAAGCCTGGGGCACAATGTATGATAGAGCTTATAAGCAGTATGAAGATGGTGAAAAAATTGCAAAGACTGGGAAAGATGATGAAGCTGTAAAGAAATTTCAGGAATCATTGAACAATTTTGAAATTGCATACGCCTTACAGCCTGATAGCGCATTTGTAAAAGATAACATTGTTGCTCTTAATAGCAGGATCAATACTATTTTAGTAAAACCAACAATTGATAGAGGTGTAGAGCTTGAAAAGAACGGTGATTTTGGCGGAGCAATTACTGAATACAATAAAGGTTTAGAAAAAGTTTCCAAAGGTTCAGGTGCATATGAAGTTATAATATATAACATCGGCTTAGCAAACCTTAAATGGGGTGAGAAGATGAGAGAAACTAACTCAGAAGACCCTACATATAAAGATAAATATAGTGCCGCGCTACCATTTTTGGAAGAGTTGACATTATCAAAAGATAAGGATAACATTTTGTTGGCATATGAGCTTCTTATCCAGGTTTACGCAAATTTAGGAATGACGGATAAAGCTGCAGATGCTATAAAAATGCGAGACAAGCTTAAGGGCGAAGGTAAATAATAATGAACCAAAATTCTTCAAAGCAAAATAGTTCAAAATGGTTTTGGGGGATTTTTCTAGGATTGGTATTCTTAGGATTGGTGTTTGTAGCAATTAGTTTTATAATATTTGCTTCTGCATTAAAGCGAGATGGTGTTGAGTATATTTCCGGCGGTTCAGGCGATAAAATTGCAATTGTTGAATTGAACGATGTAATAATGTCATCTGAAAAAACAGTTGAGCAGATAAAACGCTTCCGTGAAGATAAATCCATTAAAGCAATTATCTTAAGGGTAAATACACCAGGCGGAGGTGTAGCAGCATCACAGGAAATATATGAAGAGGTAAAAAAGACCAGAGATTCAGGTAAGATAATTGTTGTTTCAATGGGTTCAATAGCAGCAAGCGGCGGATATTATATTGCTGTTGGTTCTAACTTAATTATTGCTAATCCGGGTACACTTACAGGCAGTATTGGAGTAATAGCTCAATTTATGAGTATTAAAGATCTTGCAGAAAAGTTAGGTATTTCTCAAACCACAATAAAGAGCGGTAATCTTAAAGATGCCGGCAGTCCATTTAAACAAATGAACGATTCAGATAAAGCTTATTTTCAGGATGTTGTTGATAACAGTTTTTCACAATTCATTGAAGTAGTTTCCAGGGAAAGAAAGATGGATATGGAAACCCTGAAGAAATATGCAAACGGAAGAGTTTTTACGGGTTTGCAGGCTAAGGAATACGGTTTGATAGATTCACTTGGTACATTTGAAGATGCCATTAGGATAACCGGTAAAATGGCAGACATAAAAGGTGAACCAAGAATTGTTAGAGAGAAAAAGAAATTTTCTTTTTTTGAAGAACTTTTAGGCTCAAAGATTGAAGATGTTACTGATATAAAGAGTAAGCTTTTTGATGAACCAATTTTACAATACAAGTTTCAGCCGTAAGACAGAAAAAGGTTTTGGATTATTTTTGGTTAAAGGAAAACACGGGTAAGTTAAATATTATAATTTTTTAATTTATGACAAGAGCAGATATAGCGAACAAAATTGCAAATGCAACAGGTTTAAGCAAAGTGGAAACCGAAACAGTTGTTGAAGGTTTTATACTTTGCGTTATTGATGCATTAAAGGAGCAGGAAAGCATTGAAATAAGGGGATTTGGAACGTTTAAGGTTAAAGAACGCAAACCAAGGATAGCAAGAAACCCAAAAACAGGCGCGAAAGTTGAGCTTGGCAGAAGGTTTGTTCCGATGTTTAAAGTATCAAAAGAATTTAAAAAGACGGTAAACGATAACTTACTGGAAAAGTATAAAGGAAAGTAAAAAGTAAAAAAGCAGAAGTAAAAAGGCAAAAATAGTAATAGGTATTACAATAATTTTTGATAAATAAAAATAATTTAATAATAAAAAAATCAATTAAGGAGCAATAAATGCCAAGCGGTAAAAAGAGAAAACGCCATAAAATGGCGACACACAAAAGGAAGAAAAGACTGAGAAAAAACAGACATAAAAAGAAAATTAGATAGATAAGTTAAAAAGTTTTTAGGTTTAAAAGTTAAAAGGTTTATAGCCAAAAAACGGTTTAATTTATCTTATAGTTTTTTTATAAAATTTGCGAGCATTTTTGATACTATCAATGATAAATCAAAAATGCTTTTGAATTTTACATCGGCAATATGTTTTAATTCACTTGCAAGGTATAGCATACTTCTTACTTCACCGGCACTCCCTTTAGAAATATAAAAGAAATGTTTAAGCTCAAATGCCAAAGCCCAAATGCATTTTGAAATTTGAGCTTTACAGTAACACGTCAGGCAAGCCTTGACGGTTACAAAATATATCTTTAAGATTCCTGCCTGCGCAGGAATGACAAACTTTCCTCTCTATGAAGCAGGACTCTACCAAAAAATGAATAAAAAAAAGCTCAAATACTTTTGACATTTGGATTTTGTAATTTGGCATTTAGAAGTTATCGCCTCACCTGATAATTAGGCGCTTCTTTGGTTACAATTACATCATGCGGGTGTGATTCTTTTAAACCTGCATTTGTAATTTCGATGAAGGTGGTGTTTTTCTGCAGCTGGGCAATTGTAGCGCAGCCACAGTAACCCATCGCTGCACGCAAGCCGCCTACCATCTGGTAAATTACATCGCTTAAGGGACCTTTATATGGTACCCTGCCTTCAATGCCTTCAGGGACTAATTTAGAAAGTTCAGATTCAGGGTCCTGGAAATATCTATCACCACTTCCGGCTCTCATAGCTTCGAGAGAACCCATTCCACGGTACATTTTAAATACTCTGCCTTCGTAGAGTACTTTCTCGCCGGGTGATTCCTCTGTTCCGGCAAGTAAGCCACCTACCATGATACAATCAGCACCCGCCGCAATTGCTTTGGGGATATCACCTGTTTGCTTTATGCCGCCATCAGATATGATTGGTATTTTATATTTAGCTGCAACAGATACTGCGTTGAAAACTGCGGTTATTTGCGGCATACCAACACCTGCAACAACTCTTGTGGTACAGATTGAACCAGCGCCTATACCAACCTTTACAGCATCAACTCCGGCTTTAATAAGATCTAAAGTACCATTAGCAGTTGCAACATTACCTGCAATTACATCAATATCAAAATTCTTTTTAATTTGTTTAACAATATTAATAACGCCTAATGAGTGACCATGAGCAGTATCAACAACAACAACATCAACGCTTGCTTTTACAAGCGCTGCTACCCTATCTAATGTATCAGGGGCAATACCAACAGCAGCTCCGCATATCAGCCTGCCGTGTGAATCCTTAGCAGCAAATGGATGTTTTTTTCGTTTGATAATATCTTTAAAGGTGATAAGCCCCTTAATTTTACCGTTTCTATCTACTACAGGAAGTTTTTCAATTTTGTATTTCTGAAGAATACGTTCTGCCTGTTCAAGTGTAGTTCCAACGGGAGCAGTAATAAGGTTCTCTGTTGTCATTAGCTCTGATACCTTTGTTTTCTGGTTAGGTTCAAATCTAAGATCACGGTTAGTTAAAACTCCGATTAGTTCATTGTTATCATTGATAATTGGAAAGCCGGAAATTTTATATTTATCCATCAATCGGTTAGCATCGCCAACGGTTTGATCAACTTTAAGCGTAATTGGGTCTATTATCATTCCGCTTTCAGAGCGCTTGACCTTATCAACTTCCGATGCCTGTTTTTCGATTGACATATTCTTATGCAGAATGCCTATGCCGCCTTCGCGAGCCATAGCAATAGCAAGTTCTGATTCGGTAACGGTATCCATAGCCGCAGAAAGAATTGGAGTGTTGAGCGTGATGTTCCTGGTTAATCTGGAGGAGATATTTACGTCCCTGGGTAAGACCTTTGATTTTGCGGGAACGAGCAAAATATCATCAAAGGTGATTGCTTTTGTGATTATTTTTTGTTGTGCCATAGCAAATATAACTAAAAAATGTTTGAAATAAAAATATATAAGTTTATCACTATCAAGGCGGGACAAGTGGTGAAATGTCAATAATCATCCCGCTAAGCAGAAGCGCGGGACTGCTGAAAGCGCAGAAAGATTTTCAACACAGAGGCACAGAGGGCACGGAGAAATGCGGTGTTATTTTGTTGGTGATAACACCAACAAAGGGGGTAATCCCGCCAAGGCGGGACAAGCTGTGAAATGTGAAAAATCATCCCGCTAAGCAGAAGCGCGGGACTGCTAAAAACGCAGAAAGCAAATCATCCCGCCTAGAGGTCTAACACTTGCGGGATAATAATTAGTTATTTCAAATTTATAAATAACTCAAGTTCACTGCTTAAGTGCTTTAAACAGTTAAAACGGTTTGTAATTTCTGTTTTGTCTTGAAACTCCACTATTGAAGTCGTGTGCTTTAAAATATTCAATTTCAAAATTTAACTTATAAAACGGACAACCTAAAGGTCAAAATCCACTAGAGTTATTTATATTTATCATGCAAGGAAACTCATTTTAATACAATATTATAGTATTGAAAAATAGGAACTTTCATATTAAAGGTTATGTTTAATATTTTGCAGTTTAAAAACTAAAAAAATAAGAAATTATGCCGAAAAAGGTCATTAGAAAAATTATAAATTTATTCTTAGTAATTACATTAAATCTTTTTTCTGTTTTATATTTAACAGCACAGGATAAAGATTCAATTAAGATAATTGTAAAAGAAGTAAATATAACAAAAGAAATAGTAAGCAATTCACTTACGAAACAGAAATTAGCTTTTCAGTATGAGGCGGGATATAATTTTTCGGGCAGATCACTTGTACCAATTGTATTTTCGTTAAAATATCATCTCACAGATAAATCAGCTTTACGATTTAGTTTTGGATTAAACGGCACAGGAAGAAATCACGGTAAAGGTAAAATGCACATGGGAGATAATTTTAATGATACGATGTATAATAATGATCACTTTAATCGCTTTGGCAGGACTATCGAAAGGTATAATGTGTCATTAAATTATTTATTTTATCCGTCACCAAAATCTGATGTAAATTTATTTTTTGGAATAGGTCCTCGTTTTGGTTTTGGATCTAATCATTTTGAGTATCGTCAATCCACATCTCAACCTGACACGTTGAAACATAAGTATAGAAATAAATCGTGGTCAATCGGTCTATCCGGTTTAGTAGGCGCGGAGTGGTTTGTTGCAAGAAGTATCAGTTTATTTACAGAATACAATGCAACATTCAGCTATCAGAAGAAAGATATTTGGGATGCGGATTATAATTCCACATTTAATTCTTATACATTCATGGAAAGCAAAACAAATAAATTCCGTTTTACTGATATTTCGGCACGAGTAGGTTTTTCAATATATTTTGATAGACCGTTTTAAAAACTTTAGACACGAATGACACGAATTTAATATACCCGATAAGAGTAACAGTCAAACGCATGCGTTTGACCTACGTTTGCCTGGGATAAACCATACGGTTTACAATATCATCTATAAATTTAATATTGTTAAGTAAAACACATTAAGACTACAAAACTGAAAAACCACCATGCCAAAGGCAGGCAGGAATTTCTAAAATAGCAGAGCTATTTTATCAATATCATGCGTTTGGTTTCCGAGTAATCTGTAGAAATTAGCTTGTAGAAATACACTCCGCTGGTACAATTTGTCCCTTCAAAAGTTACTTCATACGTACCAGGTTTTAATTGATCGTTCACCAGAGTTGCGATTTCCTGACCAAGAATATCATACACATAGAGGTATGTCTGTGCTACTGATGTACCACTTATATCAAATCTTATTTTTGTAGAAGGATTGAACGGATTTGGATAATTTTGTTCTAAATTAAATGTTATTGGGATTTGATTACCGCTATTATTTATCCCAGTAATAGCAGACATAGTATCTGTTAGTATATTAACTGTATTTGAGTTAGTACCTGAACGATTTGAAGTACCTGATATACTTAAGAATTTCCATATATTTCCAATATTGATGCTTGCTGCTGCATGATCAGTTTTGGTGCTTAAAAGATTTGGCTGTACAGTCCACACATTTGCTCCGGGGCTATACACATAACATTGATTTGTAGCAGTACTTATCTGAAACCCTCCGCTAACGATAATTCCTTTATTACCCCATGAAGCACCGTAAATAGAATTCCTAACACCACCCGGATAAACTGTTCCGGCAGAATCCCATATTATTGAAGTTCTATCACTTTGATTAATTCTTCCACGAAATACTGTATTTCTTGCAGCCGGATTAAACCATTCAGGACCACCACAAACATAAACCAGAGTATCACCTGTTACGGCAAGCACTCCACCACTTCTTGGGGCAGGCATATTAGTTGCAGGTCTCCATGTATCATTGTTTGCATTATATAAGTAAACATCATTATAAACCGTACCTCCAGGGAATCCCCATCCACCAGCGCAATAAAGCAGACTATCCTGATATGCGCAAACAGAGTGAAACACTCTGCCATATGGCATATTAGCGCCACTTGACCATGTATTAGTAACTAAATTATAAATTTTTACTCTTGGTGTACATTCATTCAGAGCAAGCGTATATGTTCCTCCTAAACTATATAATTTATTACCTAAAACAGTAGAAGCGCTGATCCAAAAATTTCCATCCGGAAAATTTGTTAATGTTGACCATGAATCAGCTAAAACATTATACCTGTAAACAGTATTTGTAATAACATTCCCATCCTGTAAGCCACCCGAAACATAAACCCATGCTGAATCACTTCTTGAGTAACCGGCGCCACCTGGATAACGCAATCCCACAGTAATAGGAGCACCCGATGTCATTACAGGAATAAAAGGCGGGGTTAGAAATAAATTATCAGAAAAAGATGTTGAAGTAAATATAAATACAGCAATAACTGTAACAAATAGTTTTTTCATATTTATAAATTTAATTAATATTAATTTATATAAAGGGAAGTTTATATGAAATGTATAAATAAAATTCCCTCAAAGTTTTCTATGAGGGAATTTATCATTAAAAATTGTGAACAATTTATTTAGCGAAAACAAGTTTGATCGTTTTCACAAAATCACCCGCTGAAAGTTTTGCGAAATAAGTACCGTCCCGCAAATGTTAGACCTTTAGGCGGGATTTCGTCCCGAGTTCTCGGGACTCAACTTGCTATTTAATTAGTCTGAAAAACCACCATGCCAAAGGCAGGCAGGAATTTCTAAAATAGCAGAGCTATTTTATCAATATCATGCGTTTGGTTTCTGAGTAATCTGTAGAAATTAGCTTGTAGAAATACACTCCGCTGGTATAATTTGTTCCATCCCAATCCACCTCATAAGTTCCGGGTTTTAATTGATCGTTCACCAGAGTTGCAACTTCCTGACCGAGAATATCATACACATAGAGGTATGTCTGTGCTACTGATTTACCACTTATATCAAATCTTATCTTTGTAAAAGGATTAAACGGATTTGGATAATTTTGATGAAGCGCAAATTTCTGCGGAACTTCGCTGCTTATCTGCTGAATACCGATAGGATCTGTTATTTTAAAATTAAGCATCATGCCATCATCTTCATGCTCAAGATTATGACAATGAAATAAGTAAATACCTTTATAATCAGTGAATTTTATAAGAACTTCAACAGTTTCTCCGGGATTGAGCAATACAGTATCTTTCCATCCCTTGTCAACAGGAGGAAGATTTGTATTCCCATTTCTTGATAATACCTGCCACTGCGCTTCGTGGGTATGCATAGGGTGAAAATCAGCAGTTTGATTTACAATTCTCCACCTTTCAAGAGAGTTTAATGGTGATTCCCAATCAATACGGTGCATATCAAAAGTTAATCCATTTATTCTATGCATATTTGGCGGACTAGTCATAGTAAGATTAAAGGTTCTGGTTGTAATAACTTCAGCAGGATTATAATAATTAATTGGATTAAAAGCCGATGGCACAACTCCGCCGGAAGAATTATTATTTGTTACATCAAACCTGATAATATCAAGAGCAATCCCCTGTTTGTATGGTAATGTTCCGGAATGAGAAAAAGCCAATGATCGTAAAGTTACGTTTTGACCAATGGTATTAGAAGAAAAATCAACAAGTATTTCAACTCTTTCGCCCGGTGAAAGCAAAAAACCTGTTGCAGCGACCGGTGTATCTTTTAGCCCGCCATCAGTTGCAATAATGTTAAATGTACGGTTATCAGAAAAAGCTATTTTATAAACACGTGCATTAGAACCATTCAAAAGTCTGAACCGGTATAAAGTCCTGCCAACCTCGAAATAAGCATCCGGAGTTCCATTGACAAGAACCTTGTCACCAAGATACCCGAAAGACATTTCAGGTGAACCGGGATTGTAAGTGAACTCGGGAATATCAGCAATTCTTCTATCCTGAATGCAAAGAGGTATATCATAAGCCCCTGAAGGCAGATTAAAATTCTCAGCGGGATCGGTTACAATGAAAAAACCTGCGAAACCTTTATAAACTTCTTTTGCAGTTACCATATGACCGTGTGAGTGATAAAAATATGTTCCGCCCCTGTTTGTTACCGGGAAAGTGTAGGTTTTAGAAGCACCAGGCAGGACACCATCTTTAGGGTGACCATCCATTAGTTCAGGTACTGATAGTCCATGCCAGTGAATAGTAGTGGCTTCGGTTAAGTTATTAATAAAATTTGCAGTAAAGGTCTGCCCTTTTTGTATAATTACTGTAGGAGAAGGATATGAGCCGTTAATTGCAATGACATTTGTGTTTTGCGAGGGATATACCTGAACAACTGAGTTAGCGAGAGTCATAATTCCGCCATTTGTGAAAACAGGGGGGAATCTTAAAGGGTTGCCTGTAACTTCTGTTAATACTGCATTTTTCTTTTCATTTGCGAAAAATTGTAAAGGTTTTGGTAAAGATAAAAGCACACCAGCCTGGAATGCTTTTAGTAACATGTCTCTTCTTTTCATTAATATACTGTATGAAATTTATAATTATGCAAAATAATAATATAAATTAACACTTAAAATGATTTGTTTATTATCTACAGATGTAACGTAAAACATTTGAGCCAAAGCAAGAATCCAAAAAATTTGTCGCTCCTACGGAGCTAATATATCGATTATTAGGGTTTGTTACCAACATTCCGCTCCTAACGGAGCTACATAATTTGAATATTTTGAAATTTTTCCTTATTTAGGTAAGGTGAGTTATGCAGTTGTTGGTGAATGTAAAATCCTTCGTGAACACCAACAGCTGGAAATAATTAAATGAAAATAAAAAAGGCGTTCAATTTGAATGCCTTTATGTATAGATTCTTCACTTCGTTCAGAATTTAAACTTCTTTACCGTGGCAATTTTTATATTTTTTGCCGCTGCCGCATGTACATGGATCGTTCCTGCCAATTTTAGGACCAACTTTAAAAGGAATCTTTTTGGTATCATTTGGCTGCCCCTGCATATTATCAGATTGCTCAGGAGTCATTCTCATACCAACGCCATCGGCACTTTGTTTTATTGTCGTCATTCTCTGCGGAAGCCTTTGTCTTTGCTGAGGTATTTCAACTTTCTGTTCCTGTGTAGTAAACTTGAATACAAAGTTAATAACATCTTTGCTAATATCTTCAAGCATTTGTACGAACAGAGCGAAACCGTCTTTCTTGTATTCTATCAGCGGGTCTTTCTGTCCATAAGCGCGGAAATTGATACCTTCTTTAAGGTCATCCATTTCTCTTAAATGTTCTTTCCATTTATCATCAATAACGGTAAGCATTGCAAATCTTTCTATTTGAGCAATAAGCTCGATACCATATTTTTCTTCTTTACGGGCATAGTTATCGTGAACAAGCTTCATTATGTAATCTTCAAGCCCTTTATCACCCATCTGCTGGAATTTTTCAGGTGAAACATCCATCAGGACAGTAAATGTCCTTTGAATTTCATCTCTTAAGCCATCGTAATCACCTTCAGGGTAATATTTATTAACAGTATTTTCGACATAAGAAGACGCAAAATCAAATATTTCATCTTTTACTCTTTCACCCATCAATGCCTGTCGTCTTCTATCGTAGATAACTTCACGCTGCTGGTTCATAACATTATCATACTCAAGGAGTCTTTTTCTGATGCCAAAGTTATTTTCTTCAACTTTCTTTTGAGCACGCTCAACAGAAGTTGTTATCATTGAATGTTCAATAGCTTCACCTTCTTCAATACCAAGTTTTTCCATAACCCTGGAAATTCTTTCACTTCCAAATAGCCTCATCAGGTCATCTTCTAACGAAAGGAAGAATTTGGATGACCCCTTATCGCCCTGCCTGCCAGCACGCCCTCTAAGCTGCCTATCAATACGTCTTGCTTCGTGGCGCTCTGTACCAATGATATGCAAACCGCCTAAATCACCAACACCCGGGCCAAGTTTAATATCTGTACCGCGACCAGCCATATTTGTTGCAATGGTAACAGCGCTTTTTAAACCAGCATTCTGAATAATCTGTGCTTCTCGTTGATGCTGTTTAGCATTCAATACTTCATGAGCAACCTGTTTACGTTTGAGCATTCGGGAAATAGTTTCAGATACTTCGACAGATGTAGTACCAACAAGTACTGGTCTGCCAATTAGTTTCATTTTTTCAATTTCGGCAATAACAGCGTTATATTTTTCGCGTTTTGTTTTATAGACAAAATCGTTTGCATCATCGCGAATGCAATCGCGGTTGGTAGGTATTACGACAACATCAAGTTTGTAAATATCAAGGAACTCACCGGCTTCAGTTTCGGCAGTGCCTGTCATACCTGCAAGTTTTTTATACAGGCGGAAGTAATTCTGCAATGTAACAGTAGCAAGAGTCTGCGTGTCTTTTTCAACATGAACACCTTCTTTAGCTTCAATAGCCTGATGCAGACCTTCGGAATATCTTCTTCCGGCAAGTACACGACCTGTAAATTCATCAACTATCATTATTTTGTTATCCTGTATAACATATTCAACATCTTTTTCGTAGAGAGCATAAGCTCTTAACAACTGCTGAATAGTGTGTATCCTATCGCTCCTTAGAGAATAAAGCTCACCAAGAGCATCTTTTTTGCTTATCTTATCTGCTTCGCTAAGATTTTCGTCATTTTCAATCTGAGCTATTTCAGTACCCATATCAGGCAGTACAAAGAAATCCTTATCTTCATTTGAAGTAGTTAAAAATTCACGTCCAATTTCAGTCAGATCGATAGAATGTCCTTTTTCGTCAATTGCAAAATACATAACATCATCAATTTCAGGTAATCTCTTTGCATTATCCCTCAAGAATTCATTTAGAGTAGTCTGCATTAAGGTTTTATTGGAAGGTTCTGCGAAAATCTTTAAAAGTTTTTTATTCTTAGGAAAACCACGATGTGCTCTTAATAAGGCAACACCTGCTTCATGGATTTCATCTTTTGTAGCTGCATCACCTTTATTAATGATAGCTTCAGCTTCGCCTACAAATTTTGAAATAAGACTTTTTTGTGCATCAACAAGCCTTTTAACGCGGGGATTCATTTCATCGAATTTATGTTCACTCATTTCAACAGCACCAGAAATAATAAGTGGTGTTCTGGCTTCATCTATAAGCACTGAATCGACTTCATCAACAATTGCATAATTATGCCCGCGCTGAACCATAAACTTTTTATCTACTACCATATTATCACGCAGGTAATCGAACCCAAATTCATTATTAGTACCGTAAACAATATCACATGCATAAGAATCACGGCGCTTATCATTATCAATATCATTCAATATCACACCCACACTTAAACCATGGAATTTGAATATCTCACCCATCCATTCACTATCACGTTTGGCAAGGTAATCATTAACAGTAATGATGTGTACGCCTTTACCGGGCAGAGCATTAAGATAAGTTGGAAGTGTTCCCACAAGGGTTTTACCTTCACCTGTAGCCATTTCAGATATTTTACCCTGATGCAGGACCATACCACCTATTAGCTGAACGTCGAAAGGAATCATTTCCCATTGGACTCTTTGACCTGCAGCCAGCCATTCAGTACCGCATAATCTTCTGCAAGTATCTTTCACAACCGCAAAAGCCTGCGGAAGAATTTCATTTAATGTATCCTCGATAGTTTCATCAAGTTCCTTTTCAGTCTTTTCAAGCTCATCATATATCTCTTTTCTTTCATCATGGGTTATATCATTTGTAAGCTTTGAGCGAAGCTCAATAATCTTATCTTCAAATTCCTGAGTATTATTCCTGATTAACTCTTTAAACTCCGCAGTTTTAGCCCGAAGTTCATCATCTGTCAGGCTGTTGTATTCTTTGTAAAATTCATTTATTTCATCAACAATAGGACGTAATTCTTTTACATCCTTTTCGTGTTTTGATGGGAATATTTTTTTGAGTATTTTAAACATTTATTTTTATATTAAACTTAGTAATTTTAGATTCAAGATGTTTCCAAGCTGGGACTTGGGAAGCAGATGGTCAATAAATTGAACATTTAAGATCCTTTGAGCTTCCCAAACTGGAGTTTGGGAAGCAGATATTATATTATATTATATTAAACTCTTTAACTAATCTCATTCCCAAACTCCAGTTTGGGAATGTATCAACGGCAGTTCAGGCAGGAAGGATCTCATTCGGAGAGCCATCGTTTTCAGGTTATTATTTATTTATAAAATTTTTTTTATGGTATAAATTCATTTTGATTCACTTCAATTGTAAGATCATTCCATTCCGGATTTTTAGTGTTTATTAACTCGATTTTCTTTTTTCTTAACCAGCCTTTAATTTGTTTTTCTCTTGCATTTGCATCACTGGCGTTAGTTAGTTCTTCGTAATACACCAATTTAAAAACATTATATTTTTTTGTGAATCCATTATAAAACTTTGTTTGGTGCTCAAAAGTACGCTTTGCAATATTATCGGTAACTCCTGTATAAAGTACCTTATTGTGTTTATTTGTTAAGATATAGACGTAATACTTTGTATTCATTGCTTACCGAATGAGACTCTTCACTGCGTTCAGAGTTGTTTATCTTCAAGTAGCTTCCCAAGCTGGAGAGTTTGTCTCAAAAATCTTAATTTTGAAAAATTTATGTTCAAATTATTAAAGATTCCTGCTTTCGCAGGAATGACAAAGCACTTTTGAGACACCCTCTGGAGCTTGGGAAGCAGGTAGTCAAATTTTTATACTACGTTCTCCGAATGAGACCCTTCACTGCGTTCAGGGATTTCTCATTCCCAAACTCCGGTTTGGGAATGTATCTTCAAGTTACTTCCCAAGCTGGAGAGTTTGTCTCAAAAATCTTAATTTTGAAAAATTTATGTTCAAATTATTAAAGATTCCTGCTTTCGCAGGAATGACAAAGCACTTTTGAGACAGCCTCTGGAGTTTGGGAAGCAAGTTGTCAAACTTTTATTCTACGTTCTCCGAATGAGACCCTTCACTTCGTTCAGTGATTTCTCATTCCCAAACTCCGGTTTGGGAATGTATCTTCAAGTTACTTCCCAAGCTGGGGCTTGGGATGCAGATAATATATTCTCCGAATGAAACTCTTCACTTCGTTCAGAGTAATTTCCATTTAATACTGCATCCCATTGAAGGGATCATATCAAAATCTATATCTTTGCTTTCTAAGAGCAAGTCAATTGCTTTTTCAAGGTCTTTACTTTTTACTGCTGATTCATCTTTCCAGTTATCATCAATTCTGCCTCTGTACTTTAAAACTCTCTCTTTATCATACAAATAAATATCGGGAGTGCAAACTGCATCATATACTTTTGCTACTTCTTGTGTATCATCTCTTAAATATGGGAAAACGAAACCTTTATTGTTTGAACGTTTTACCATTTCATCATAGGAATCTTCAGGATATACATTTTCATCATTTGAGTTAATGCAAACCAGTGCAAAAGACTTATCAGAATATTTTTTAGCAATATTATTTATTCTGTTTTCAACTGCAACAGCATAGGGACAATGGTTGCAAGTGAAGATAATGCACAGGATATTTTTATCATCAAAATCATTTAATGAATAGTATTTCCCGTCAGTACCAATAAGTCTAAATTGTTCTGCTTTAGTTCCAATTCGCAAATTTTGTGGTGATACAGGCATATATTTTTCAATTAACAATAAGTCCCGCAAGCGGGATTTCAATTAGTCCGCCACGGCGGATCGCCTAATTTCAACAATTACGATCTTAATATTGAATCAAATTCATTTGCAAATTTATTATGATCATTTTTATCATAACAAATAGTTTTGATACCATACTTTTGCGCAGCGATACAATTTTCTTCGAGGTCATCTATAAAAACACTTTCAGCCGGTTCAATTGCAAGTTGTTCAATTGTCCGTTCATAGATAATATCATCCGGCTTTAAAGATTTCAATTCATAAGATAAAGCAAATTTTTGGAGTAAATTTACATAATCATATTTTTGCTTTATGTATTCAAAATGAAGCGGACTTGTATTAGAAAGCAGGAATAAATTATAATTATTTTCAACAGAAAGCTTTCTTACCAAACTGCTCATCGGCGTAATTTCACTGAAAACATCATTAAAAGCATCAGCAAAATCATTTCGTTCCATTTTCAGATTAAGTCTATTTATACATTTGTCAATAAATTCATCAGTTGATATTTCACCTGATTCATAACCAAGAAGCCTGTACTTACCACCTTTAAAAAAATTGCAATAAGTTTCGTCATCTACTCCATTAACCTTAAGCTTGTATATAAATCTTTCATATTCAACATTTACCAGTACATTCCCAAGATCGAAAATAATATTTTTTATCAATTTTATAAACAGTTTTCTTTTTCAAGTTTAAGCATCAAACGTTTCATATTGATACCTCCTCCAAATCCACCGATAGCACCATTTTTTGCAATCACCCTGTGACAAGGAATAATAATAGGAACAGGATTGATAGCACAGCAGGTTGCTGCTGCACGATAAGCATTTTTACTTCCTGCTCTTTTAGCAAGTTCAGAATATGCGATAGTTTCTCCATACTTTGTTTGTGATAATTCCTGCCATATTGCAGTCTGGAAACCGGTACCTTTTAAAAAAACTTTCAGGTCAAAATTTTTCCTTATTCCTTTAAAGTAATCTTTTATCTGACAGATTTCATAAGAAATAACTGAATTTGTTTTTTTAAAGTCATCATTCATGTAATTCTTAACTTTTTTAATGAATTTCTTCTCATTATCATTTAGATCAATATAACAAATACCCTGTTCATTTTTAGCAATAAAAAAGGAGCGTTTTAACTGCGGCACGTAAAATTTTGAATAAAATATCATTTTTAAGTTATAAAACTTACAAATTTACAAAAAAATTAGGATAAGTATAAGACATAAAAAAAACCACCTCTAAATAACAGAGGTGGTATTAAAAAAAATTATTTCTGTTATTTTATTTAGCTAAAATCATTTTCTTTGTAGATTGATAACCATCTGTTGCAATTGAATAGAAATAGATACCACTGGAATATTTGGCAGCATCCCATTTTACTATGTATTCACCTGCTTTTAACTGTTCATTAACCAGATTTTCCACTTTTCTTCCAAGAATATCATAAACTGAAATATTAACAAAAGATAGCTTAGGTATATCAAACCTTATTGAAGTTGCCGGGTTGAATGGATTAGGATAATTTTGATTCAACTGAAATGATTGCGGTATAATAGTAGAAATAGGCTCAATACCGATAAAAGTTGAATACCTTAAAGTATAGAATGCAATACCTGTTGTAGAAAAATTAGCTGAACCTGTAACATATACTTTATCTGTATCCTGCACAGCAATACCAGATGCATAATCATTACTGTTAGTAGAGCCATTCTCTCTTTTTTCCCAGTTGAATATTCCATTAAAACTATATGAAATAGTTAAATAATCATAACCTGTGCCTGAGCCTACACTTGACCCAGTAACAAAAACCTGACTTGCAGAGTTATCAATAGCAATGCTGAATGGGAAATCACTTCCTGAATTAGTAGTTCTTTGAACCCATTGCTGGGCAAGTGAGGAGTTATATTTTATAGTTGCATAATCAAACCCTGTTCCAGTACCAACACTATAACCGGTAACATAGACATTGTTTGTATTATCAATTGTCATAGCTGTAATCTGGTCTGTGCTTCCACCGGGTCCGTTGTAAGAAGCAGCAGCAGTACTATCGCCTGTTGCTGTTACATATCGGATTGTCATATAATCCTGAACACCGCCTGTACGGAAACTGTAACCGCCTACATATACATTAGTCGCAGAATTATCTAATACAAGAGCTACGGCATTATCTTCACCGTTTTGAGTACCGTTATGCTTTTTAGCCCATGCAACAGTTCCGTTGCTATTAATTTTTAATGTTAAATAATCTTCTGTACCAGCTGTACCTGACTTACCTGTAACATAAACATTAGCAGAACCATCAACTTGGATAGCCTGCGCCTGGTCAAAAATTGAAGATAAACCTCCAGTATAAACATTTGGCCATCCAGCAGCAACATTACCTGAGGCATCGTATTTTAAAGTTGTAAATTTTTGCGCACCACCAACATCACTTCTGCCGGTAACATAAACATTCCCTGAGGCATCAACTGCAATCGCAAAACCATAATCGCCACCATTGCCAGTTCCGTTATAAGTTCTAACCCATAACCTGTTACCTGTTGCAGCATCATATTTTATTGTAACAATATCCCTGCTTGGCGTAAAAGACCACCCAGTAACATAAACAGCGTTATTATCGCTTGTAATAGCGCTTACTTTATCTTCTAAGTTTGGAGTTCCATTATATCTGTTTACCCAAAGAGTATCGCCATTAGCAGGGTTATACCTTAGAGTTACAATATCGGCAGCAGTACCTGAACCAACGCTCCAACCGGTTACAAAAACATTACCTGCCGGATTTATACTTATACCGACAGATGAATCCTGTTGGTTTAAAGGACCGTTATATATTTTTGCCCAAACTGCGATGGGTTGAGAATAAACATTAGTTTGTACAAAAATGATACAGAAAAATGCAATAAAAAATAATTGATATGTTTTTTTCATATAGAAATGTATTTAAAAATTTCGAATTTTATAACCTTAAATTACTTGTTATACGGTATTAAGGCAATACCGTATAAGCGTGAATCAATATAAATTTTACAGCAAAAAACGAATAATTTATGTGAATATTTTAAATATATAGAATAAAAATCTGAATAACAATATATGAATCTATTTTGAAAAATTAGTTTACACTATATACTAACAACAAAGCCGGGTAAAAAATTACCCGGCAAACTGTTGAAGAAGAAAAATACTTAGATTACAAGTATCTCCAAAGAATCGGGACTACTCCAAAGGAGTCCCGTAAAGGTCCTTCGGACTTCGGACTATTAAGTAATTAGCATTACTTAATTAGTAGCCCCGATGAATCGGGATTTCTGATTAAAAAACTTCGTTATTTTATCATCAACATTTTTTTTGTATCGCTAAAACTTTCAGTTCTGATTGTATAGAAATAAATTCCTGAAGCTAAATTTGTCCCGTTCCAATCCACTTCATAAGATCCGGGTTTTAGTTGCCCGTTAGCAAGTGTAGCAACTTTCCTGCCTAAAATATCATACACAGAAAGGACTGTCTGTGCTACTGATGTACCGCCTATATCAAATCTTATCTTTGTTGAAGGATTAAATGGATTTGGAAAGTTCTGCCATAGACTGAAATTATCAGGTATCTGATTAATGACTGGTTCTATTCCAACTAAATCGCCATATTTTATTGTTGCGTAATCATAATCAGAACCGCTTCCGTAACTTCTGCCGGTAACATAAGTATTTCCGATATTATCTGCAACAACCGAAGAACTGTAATCATTTAAATTTCCTGTTCCATTATAAGCCATAACCCAAACTATAGCACCGTTTGGTGAATACTTTATAGTGGCATAATCATCAGAGCCTATCCCTTTACTGCTACCGGTGATATATACATTCAGGCTGTTATCTACAAAAATAGAACGCGAAACATCAACAGAATTATTAGGTCCATCATAGAAAGAGATCCACATCTGGTTTCCGTTTTGGTCATATTTTATAGTACAATAATTTGAATCAATCCTCGTTCCAAATAGCTGAGAAGTTAATCCTGTAATATAAATATTATTAACAGCATCAATAGTCAATGCAGTAGCAAGATCAATATCACTTGAGCTGCCATTATATTGTTTTTCCCATAGTAGGTTTCCGTTAGGATCATACTTAAGCGTAAGAAAGTTAAATTTTTGCGCAGACCCCATGTCAGTAAATCCACCTGCAACAATGTTACCAGCCCCATCTACTTTTAGACTGACAACAGCATCACCGCCATTACCGGCACCATTATATCTTCTTACCCATTGCTGAGAACCAGAGCTATTGTATTTCAATATAACAAAATCCTGTCCGGAAGTTGCACCAATACTGCACCCTCCAATATAAATATTGCTGCTATTATCAACATCAACAGAAACAACATAATCTTCATTATTTCCGGGTCCGTTGTAAAGAGTTGCCCAAGCCTGGCTTCCATCCGGATTATATTTAATAGTAACAAAATCCAGCGCGGAAGTAATACCTGTAGTTTTTCCACCTACTATTACACTTCCATCACTAACAAGACGAATGGACCTGCCTTCATCAAGACCATTAGAAGGACCAGTAAATCTTGCAACCCATTGCTGTACACCTGCTGAATTATACTTAATAGTAATAATATCAGAGCCAGTAGTACCAAAGTCAACTCTTCCTGTTACAAAAATATTTCCTGAAGGATCAATTGCAAGAGCATTTGAATAATCGCCACCATTAATTGGTCCGTTAAATGCAGCTTCCCATATTATGCTGCCTGATGGATTGTATTTAATGGTTTTGTAATCCTTGCTGGTTGCTGCACCTGTGCTATAGCCTGTTACAACAATATTGCCCCCGGGATCCATAGCAATTGCGTAAGACCAGTCATGTGAGTTACCTGATCCGTTATATCTTGCAGCCCACTCCTGACCGATTGAAAAAGATTGTGTTACAAATACAAGAACTGATAATAAAGTAAATATTAATTTATTCATCTCTTCCCCCATCCGTATTACCGGAATTTAATTGATAAATAATAAAATTGATTGACATCAAGTTAGCTAACAATTTCCGTGAAGTCAATAAACGGTTTAGTTAGTAATTATAGCTATGCAAAAAATTTTAAATTAAAATACTTCATTATTTAGCAAAAAAATCGTAAATTTGTAAGTAAGTCTTCCTAAAAGGAAAAATTAATGACCAAAAAAATGAAAATAATAATTGGACTTATTATAGTATCAATAATATCCATTACTGTTTTAACAATTAATAAATCATCAAAGGTTTTAGGTAAAGAAGATAATGTTAATATAGAGTTAGATTTCAAACAAAAAACAAGTGATTTAGTGAGAAAAAAACTTGAAGGAATGACCTTACGAGAAAAGATAGGTCAAATGATAATAGCAAATGCAGTTCCGGAAAACTTTACAGTAGGTTCTGCTGATTTTAAAAAATTTAAGAAACTTTGTGAAAACACAAAAGTAGGCGGATTCATATTTTTTAAAGGCAGTTCAACCGATTATGTTAAACTTTCGAATAAACTTCAATCATTTTCAGATATACCATTATTGATTTCATCTGATTTTGAGCGCGGTACAAGAATGCGTGTATCAGATGGAGCATTATTCCCAAATAATATGGCAATTGGGGCAGCCGATAATAAAGAGTTATGTTACAAAATGGGTTTAGAGGTTGCAAGAGAAACAAGGCTTCTTGGAATACATCAAAACTACTCACCTGTTTGCGATGTAAATAACAATCCTAACAATCCAATTATTAATGTACGGTCATTTGGAGAAGATCCGCAATTAGTAAGCAGGATGTCAGAGGCTATGATAAAGGGCTTGCAGGAAGGTAAAGTAATAGCAACAGCAAAACACTTTCCGGGTCATGGTGATACTGATATAGATTCACACAACGACCTGCCTCAATTAAATTTTACAATGGATAGGATGAATTCCATAGAGCTTGTACCGTTTAAGAATGCAATTGAACATAATGTATTATCAATTATGATAGCTCATTTAGCATTCCCTGAGCTTGATAGCAGACCTAATATTCCGTCATCACTATCCCCTGCTATAGTACAGGAATTACTTATAGATAAAATGGGATTTGGCGGACTTGTAGTAACAGACGCATTAAACATGAAAGGTATCACAAAATATTTTTCAACTTCAGAAGTGGCAGTTATGTGTGTTATAGCAGGAATTGATCTTATCTTAATGCCATTGGATGAAGTTAAGACAGTTAATGCGATTGAAAATGCAGTGAATAACGGACAGATAACAGAAGAAAGAATTAACCGTTCAGCAGAAAAAATATTAAAGGCAAAAGAATGGCTGGGATTGTTTGATAATAGATATGTTCAGGAAGCTGATATTTACAAATCAATAAATACAATGGAAGCTAATGAACTAGCACAGCAGATTGCAGATGCCTCGATAACATTAGTTAAAGATGATAATAATGTATTACCATTAAAAGAAAAAGCAAACAAAAAAACCGCAATGATTATAATAAGTGAAGGCGGAGAGCAGGATAATACTTCATATATGAAAAGTATAGTTACTGATTACTTTAAAGATAATATTACATATACTGCTACAAGTACTTCAATGGATGCAGAGTTATCGGGGAATATGGATGCTATTACAAGTTATGATAATATAATAATTGCTGTTTATGCAAAAGTAAGATTTGGAACCGGAAAAATTTCAATTTCTATAAAAAATGTTGAGCTAATAAACAGATTAAATAGATTAAATAAAAATATGACAATTGTATCTTTTGGAAATCCGTATTTACTAAAGGAATTTCGTTCAGTTTCATCATATATTTGCGCATATGGCGATTCCGATTTTTCTATAAAAGCCTCCTTAAAAGCAATAACAGGCGAGATTAAATTTAAAGGTAAATTGCCTGTAACAATTAACGAGAGCCATAAATTTGGTACGGGGTTAAGTAAATAATTATCAAAACAATGCATTAGCAGTATTTCAATTTAAAGTAAATTAATTTATATTTGTAAATATTACAAACTATACATGGAGGAATTAAAAATGAATAAGAGGTTCAATTTAATATCAATTTTAACAGCGTTCATATTTGCTGCATCAATTTATTTAGTGGGCTGTGTAAATTATGACCAGAAAACCACTTTAAAAGAAGATGGATCAGGCTCAATGAAAGTACATTACTGGTCAAGCATGAAGAGTTTTACAATGGGAACAACATTAGGGAAATTTGAATTTGATGAAGAAAAAGCAAAAGATAAATATAAAAGCGGTAATTCAGATGTTACAAGCATAAAAGTTGAAGATAATTTAGATGATTCAACTAAGCATGTAAAAGTTGAGCTAACTTTCAAAGATATTAACAAGCTCTCGGATGCAAAAGGTTTTGAAAGCGCAAAAGTAACATGGAAGGAAGTTCCAGATGGAATGGAGCTTAAATATACATTACTTCAGGATACAACTGCAGCAAAACAGATGGACGCAAGTAATTACAAGGTTACATATGAATTCACAATGCCGTCAGAAATAGTTTCGACAAATGGAAGCAAGGACGGACAAACTGTAAAATATTCATACACACTTTCAGACTTAGGGAAAGATATTGAATTGACAACGGTGGTAAAAAAAGCAAAAGGCAAACTTTGTGGAATTATAGGACTGTCTATGGGAGGAATGTTAATTGGTTTTGCATATTATACACAGAGGAAAAAGAAGAAATAAAGATAATTTTCTTTGGAAGAATTTGAAATAATCAACAATATTACACACATTCAGACTATAGCTGTTGGTTCATCAATCAGAGATATAAATAGACTTAGAAAAATATACGGAAAAGGCAGATGGCGTAAACTTAAAGGAATTGCAAAAGTAAGGATAATTAAGACTGGAAGAATTTATTTAGCCGAGTTGCATTGGTATGAAGCTCATGGTTTAGGGAAAAAAGACATTAAAATTAAATACAAAACAAAATGAGGACTAATATATATAAATCATTTTATGTTGTTTGCTTAAATAATCAAGGTTATGAAGCTTCATTAGAATTTGGGAAAATATACAAGGTAATTCCTGATTTAGATGCAAACAAAGACTTCCTGATAAGAGTTATTGATGAATCCATGGAGGATTACCTGTATTCTTCCAGCAGGTTCGCTCCAATTGAACCACCAGTAAAGTTAAAAAGATTATTCAAACAAAAAATTCATTTATAATTATTAATTAAACATAAAAAACTATGACAAAATTAATAGTATTAACAACCCTCGTTTTAACGTTTGTTGTTAACATTTCTTTTACGCAGGATGAAAGTATGAAGAAGTGGATGGATTACATGACACCGGGTGATATGCAGAAAATGCTTGCAAAAGGTGTAGGTAATTGGAAAATGAAAACCACATACTGGATGGCACCCGGAACAGAACCTATGGTTTCTGAAGTAACGGCTGTATCCGAGATGATATTAGGGGGCAGGTATCTAACAACAAAGATTACAGGGAATATGATGGGTATGCCATTTGAAGGAATCTCACTTGAAGGCTATGATAATGCTGCGAAAGTATTTTTGACAACCTGGATAGATAATATGGGGTCGGGAATAATGTATATGACAGGCACTTGGGATGAAACGGCTAAACAGATAACTTATACAGGCAAGGCTGTTGACCCAATGTCAGGTAACTGGATAGATGTGAGGCAGGTTGTAACATATAACAGCGACGGAACAACAAAAATGGAAATGTACGCACCTGGAGCGGAAGGTAAGGAATATAAGTCAATGGAAGTAATTTCAACCAAACAATAATTATAGAAATTTTTTGAAAGAAAAAGCCTTCATTTTAAATGAGGGCTTTTTTGTTTTAATAACCCACCTTACGCATATAACATGATTCACAGACAGGTCCGAGAAACCGGATGTACCAAATGTCTGTGTTACTAACTCACCATCTGCCCTAATACAGGGCAGACCGTAACGTTGCGTAAGGTGAGTTAATAACTTGTGTAGTCCTGAAAATATGCAATAAATAGTGGTTCATTGAGACTTAAATGCTTAATAGGTATATTTGTAATACAATAAAAATTTTAAATGTCTAATTCTAAATGTCATATATTTCACAGCTTTTTGAGGAATAATATGTCATTTTTACACAGCTTTTTTAAGATTTATTTAATAGTTCTATTTATAGTTTTCCCGAAGATATACGCACAGCAGAAAACTTTGGATTTTTCGGCAGTTGACAGGATAATAGAAAATGGTGTCAATTCTCAGGCATATCCATCGGCAGTTTTAATTGTTGGAAATTCAAAAGGTATTCTATACCAAAATGCTTATGGCAGGCTGACATATAGTGATTCATCAGAGGTAACAACGACAAGAACTATATATGATCTGGCATCAGTTACAAAAGTGATAGCAACAACTGCTGCTATTATGCGACTTTATGATGATGGCAAGATAGATATTAATGCACCTGTATATCAATACATCCCTGAGTTTAATAATAACAGTAAAAGTGATATTACAGTTTTCAATTTGCTTGTTCATAATTCAGGTTTAAAAGCATGGACACCATTTTACTTAGACCCGAATATGGATTCACCTCAAAAAGTTAAGGATGCAATTTACAATTGCTCAAAAGAATACGAAACGGGTTCAAGGACATTATACAGTGATTATAATGCTTTTTTACTTGGAGAAATAGTTGAGCGTATAAGCGGAAAGAAACTTGATTTGTATTGTAAAGAAAAAATTTTCAACAAGCTTGATATGAGTGATACATATTTCCTTGTGCCTATTAGCGAAGATTACAGGATAGCCCCAACAGAAAATGATACATATTGGCGTAATCAGCTATTGGTAGGATATGTTCATGATGAGTTTGCGGCAATGTTAGAAGGTGTATCGGGTAATGCCGGACTTTTTTCAACCGGACCTGATTTATTTATATTCATGCAAATGATGCTGAACACTGGCAGATACACTGATGCGAGAAGAATGTCGCCACAAGCATTGCAGGATACAATGTTTAAAAGCTCAACTGTTGAACTATTTACCGCAAAAGTTACTAGTTTAGGATATAGTAATACAAGAGCTTTAGGCTGGGAAACAAAACCAGAGCCTACAAAATATCCACCTGCATGCGGAAACAGGTTTTCTGCGAATTGTTTTGGGCATACAGGTTACACCGGAACATCAGTATGGTGTGATAAGGAAAAGGATTTAATTGTTATTTTTCTGACAAACAGAGTGTATCCAAACAGAACGAGCGAAGAAGTAAGAAGTATCAGACCCAAGATACACGATGAAGTATCCAAAATTTTGGGTTATTAAAATTGACAATTTAGGAAATTTTGTATCTAACTATTATCATTTAAAAAAAATAAAGATAGAAATATAATATGAAGTCTTTCAGAAACGAACCGTTTACAGATTTTACGAAACCCAAAAATGCAAATAAATTCCGTGATGCACTTGCTAAAGTTCACAATGAATTTAATAAAGAGTATCCTCTCGTTATAGGAGGAGAAAAGATCTATACAGAAGATAAGATTTCATCAATCAACCCATCAAATACAACAGAAACGGTTGGCAGAGTATCAAAGGCTAACCCTGAAATGGCAAACAGGGCTATTGAAACTGCTTATGCCAAGTTTGATGAATGGAAAAGGGTTCCAGCAAAAAAGCGAGCTAGTTATCTTTTTAAAGCAGCAAAAATAATGCGCAAAAGAAAATTTGAGTTTGCAGCGTGGATGGTTTATGAAGTAGGGAAAAACTGGGCAGAGGCAGATGGAGATGTAGCCGAGGCAATTGATTTCATGGAATTCTACGCAAGAGAAATGTTGAGATACGATAAAGGGATTAAGCTGGTAAAGATAAAAGGTGAAGATAACCGGCAGGATTATATTCCATTAGGAGTTGGAGTTGTTATTCCGCCTTGGAACTTCCCTCTTGCTATACTTGTAGGTATGACAACAGCAGCATTTGTTACCGGAAATACGGTTGTACTAAAGCCTTCAAGTGATTCACCTGTTATAGCTTATAAGTTTATGGAATTGCTTGATGAAATAAAACTTCCAGCAGGAGTTGTTAACTTCATACCTGGTTCAGGCGGACAGATTGGTGATATGATAGTAGAGCATCATTTGACAAGATTTGTATCATTTACCGGTTCAAGAGAAGTTGGTTTGAGGATAAATCAGCTTGCAGCCAGAGCGCAGCCGGGTCAGAAATGGATAAAGCGTGTTACAGCTGAAATGGGCGGTAAGGATTCAATTGTTGTTGATAGTGAACTTAAATCAATTGAAGAAGCAGCAACAGGAGTAGCCTCGGCTGCATTTGGTTATCAGGGGCAGAAATGTTCAGCTTGCTCGAGGGTAATTGTTCACGAAAAGATATATGATAGGTTTATTGACCTGTTAGTTGATAAAGCATCAGGTATTAAGGTAGGACCCGCAGATGAAAATCCGGGAATGGCTTCGGTAATAAATAAACGTTCAGAAGAAAAAATATTGAATTATATTAAAAAAGGTATAGATGAAGGCGGAAGGATTGTATTTGGCGGCGAAAAAATTAACGATAATGGTTACTTTATACAACCAACTATAATAGCAGATGTAAAGCCAAATGATACAATATCTCAGGAAGAAATATTTGGTCCTGTACTGGCTGTAATTAAGGTTAAGAGTTTTGATGAAGGTATAGAGGTAGCAAACAATACTGAATATGGATTGACAGGCGCAGCATATTCAAAAGATAAAAAGAAGATCAAAAAAGCCGCTGAAGAAATATTTGTAGGTAACTTATACCTTAACAGGAAATGTACAGGCGCATTAGTTGGTGTTCATCCGTTTGGCGGTTACAATATGAGCGGGACATGCTCTAAAGCAGGCGGGTTTGATTACCTTCTTCTTTTTATGCAGACAAAAATTACTGCTGAAAAGATATATAAATAAGGTAAATTGCCTGAACAGGATGTAATAATAGCGGGTGCAGGGATTATAGGGCTGGCAACAGCCTTGAAGGTGCTTGAAGCAAAACCTGCTACAAAACTAACTGTAATTGAAAAAGAAAATGGTGCTGCAAAACATCAAACAGGGCATAACAGCGGGGTAATTCACTCCGGGATATACTACAAGCCGGGAAGTTTAAAGGCACAAAACTGCATAAATGGATACAACCAGTTAATTGAGTTTTGCAAACAGAACGAAATTGAGTATGATATTTGCGGTAAAGTAATAGTTGCAGTAAATGATGCGGAATTACCGAGACTTAATAGTATATTTGATAGAGGCATTGCAAACGGTTTAACACAAATTAGGCTTATAGATAAAGATGAGTTAAAGGAAATTGAACCGCATACTCAAGGAGTAAAAGCAATACACGTTCCATATACAGGCATAATTGATTACGGAAAAGTTGCCAAAAAATATGCAGAATGCATACTAAAACTTGGCGGGGAAATCAGGTATAATGAAAAAGTTGTTAAGTTAAATCATACTAGTAACAGGATTGAAGTAATAACACAAAACAGTTCTTTTAACACAAAAATATTTGTCAATTGCTGCGGTTTGCAATCAGATGAAGTTGCAGGTTTGAGTGAAAATAAAGTTGATACAAGAATTATACCTTTCAGGGGAGAGTATTATAAGATTAAGCCTGAGAAAAGATCGCTTGTAAAAAACCTTATTTATCCCGTACCTGATCCTGCATTCCCTTTTTTGGGAGTACATTTTACAAGAATGATTGATGGAGAAGTAGAAGCAGGACCAAATGCAGTTCTTTCATTCAAGAAAGAAGGATATAAGAGGACAAGTTTCAGTTTAAAGGATAGCTTTAGAATATTTACGTGGAAGGGATTTTACAGTATTGCATCAAAATATTACAGAACAGGGTTTGGAGAGTTTTACAGGTCATTTAGCAAAAAAGCATTTGTTAAGTCATTGCAGAAACTAATGCCCGAAATTCAGGAAGATGACCTTTTACCGGGTGGAGCAGGTGTAAGGGCGCAGGCTATTAGCATTAATGGAAAATTGATAGATGATTTTTTAATCCATGATAATGGTAATATTGTAAATGTGCTGAATGCACCATCCCCTGCTGCAACATCAAGTCTGGCTATAGGAGAAACAATTTCTAAACTAATAATTAATAAACTTTAAACAAACTGAAAAACCAGTCTTAAATGAAAACACTAAAAATTATTACAGCGTTTGCAATACTTATTACTGTATTAAACTGCAGTAAAATCACAGATAAATTCACTGAAAAGGTTGAAGAAAAAGTGAATGAAGAGGTTAAAAAGACAACAGAAGAAGTAAATAAGCAAATGAGTCAGGCAGATTCTTTGCTTAAAGTTGCCGATGAAGAATTGAACAAAAATCAAAAAGTAAAAGAAGCATTAGAAGATGAAAAAATTCTGAGAAACCCAAATGGTCAGTGGGCTATTGATGCAGAGGCAAGCTCAAGTTATGGTTCAGCAGTGGGTAAGAACCAATCATGGTCGGCAGAACAAATGACAGGCGAGCCAAATGTAGAGAAATATGGAGATAACGGAAAAGCCTGGGCTTCAAAAGACCCTGATAAGGGAATTGAATGGGTAGAGCTTACATTCCCGAAATCTGTTTATGCTACAGGATTAAAAATCAGGCAAAACTATAATCCGGGAGCAATAATTAAGATTGCTTTTTATGATGAAAAAGGAAATCGCGAGATTGTATGGGATGATATAGATAAAACAAAATATCAATTAAACACGATTCATTGGTTCAACGCTAGTTTTGAGAAAACAAGCTACAAGACAAAAAAAGTAAGAATAACACTTGCAACAAATAGTGTTAAGGGATGGAATGAAATTGATGCAGTTCAACTAATAGGTGAATAAGACAATGAAAATATTATCGGTTTGCTTCATTCTGGCTGTTATTGTATTATGTGGCTGCGGTAAAAAAAATTTTGAAGATACAGAAGCATATAAAGAAATAATAAGACAGCAGGAAGAAACCGATAAGAAACTTGATTCAATCAAACGACAGAATTTTAAACAATTAAATGATACAGTAAATAACAATTTTCAATATAAACTGGATTCATTAAAAAGAAGCACAGATTCACTTGAAAAAGAGCTTGAAAAAAGCATCAAAATTCTGAAAAACATTAAATAACCTAAATGCATTAAATAAATAATTACAATCCAAAGATGAAAATTCACGAATACCAGGCAAAACAGATTTTATTAAAATACGGTGTTCCGGTACAGAACGGAATACCTATCAAGAACATTTCAGAATTTGACGGAGCTATTAGTACGCTTCAATCACACGGGATAAACCAGTTTGTAGTAAAGGCACAGATACATGCAGGCGGCAGAGGAAAGGGTAAAGTTTACAATCCATCCAACCGTGATGAACTGATACTTGATGGTGGTGTAAAATTTACAACTGATGCCTCAAAAGCAAGAGAATATGCACAGAAAATTCTTGGTAATCTGCTTGTTACACATCAAACCGGTGAAGAAGGTAAATTAGTACAAACACTTTTCATAACCGAAGGATTAGATTATACACATGAATTTTATATTGGCATACTGCTTGATAGAACAGTTGGTAAGAATGTAATAATGGCATCAACAGAAGGCGGTGTTGAAATTGAAAAAGTTGCTGAAGAAACACCCGATAGGATCATAAAAGAATGGATAGACCCTAGTATTGGCTTTCAGACATTCCAGGCAAGGAGACTTGCTTTTGGACTTGGTTTAAGCGGTGAGGTATTCAAGAATTTTATCCCATTCATAAAGACAATATACAAAGCTTATGAAGATAGCGATGCTTCGCTTTTAGAAATAAATCCAATGGCAATTCTTAACGATAATAAGATAGTAGCATTGGATGCGAAAATGACACTTGATGAAAATGCAATGTTCAGACACCCGGACTACCCTGCTTTAAGGGATACTAATGAAGAGGACCCGTTGGAAGTAGAGGCATCAAGCTTTAACCTGAACTACGTAAAACTTGATGGCAATGTTGGCTGTATGGTAAATGGCGCGGGACTCGCAATGGCAACAATGGATATAATTAAGCTTGCCGGCGGCGAGCCTGCTAATTTTCTGGATGTTGGCGGTGGGGCTTCGAAGGAAACTGTTGAAAACGGTTTCAAGATTATTTTATCTGACCCAAATGTAAAAGCGATACTTGTAAATATATTTGGCGGTATTGTAAGGTGTGATAGAGTTGCAGGCGGTATAATTGAAGCTGCAAAGAATATTCATATAACTGTCCCGGTTGTTGTCAGACTAGCGGGAACAAATGCCGATATTGCAAAGAAAATGCTTGATGAATCAGGTCTTAATATTATCAGCGCTGAAGGATTTAAGGATGCTGCAGAGAAGATAACACAAGTACTAAATAAATAATTTTAAGTCAATGATTACAAAAAATCAAATAAAAAAATCTATCGTTAGAAGAAACCCTCAATCAGAGAAACCTTCTGATAAAGATGCTGTTAGGGTAGCAATGAATTATCTCAAAAGAATGTTAAATGTAAGTTCCATTTTACTGGAAGAAATCGATCAGACAAAAGATGGCAAAGATTGGTTAATAACTTTAAGCCATGAAAAACTTGCAGATGATAAAAGAAAAAAAACTATTAACGATTACTTAACTATACCTCTAAATAGGAGTTACAGAGTAATCAGGCTGGATAAAAAAACCGGTATGATTCAATCAATGAAAATACGAGAAATTTGAAATATATCAATCAAATCTCTAAATATTATAATAAAGGTATTATTTTTGATACCAATATTTTACTTTTGCTGTTAATTGGTTTATATGATCCAACTTTAATAACAAAATTTAAAAGAGTAAATAAATATAACTTAAGAGATTTTGGAATACTAAAAGATATTTACTCTAACTCAAATAAAGTTATAATATCTCAACCAATTGTTACTGAACTGTCTAACTTGTCATTCAATCTCTCTAGCAAATTATTGAAATCATACTTTAAATCTTTTTGCAATGAATTATTCAAGTTTAAAGAAATTAATAGAGATAAAAATACAATTTTAATAAATCCTTTATTTCATAAATTAGGTTTTACCGATTGCAGCATTATAGAAGTTGCAAAAAAAGGAAAATATCTTGTAATTACTGATGATCTGGAATTATATTTGAAATTAACATTCATTGGGATCCCTGTTGAAAACTTTAACCATTTAAAAACAAGTTTGTATTGAACAATATTTATTCAAAATATGAACCGGTCATAGGACTTGAAGTTCATGCACAGTTAAAGACTAAGAGCAAAGCTTTTTGCAGTTGTTCAACTGAATTTAATGCTCCGCCAAACACAAATGTATGTCCTGTGTGTTTAGGTCATCCGGGGACACTGCCTGTGATGAACAAGAACTTAGTTGAATTTATTTTAAGACTTGGAACAGCTACAAATTGTAAGATAAGGGAAAGATCAATATTTGCAAGAAAGAATTACTTCTATCCTGATCTGCCTAAGGGTTACCAGATATCACAGTTTGACCAGCCAATATGCGAACATGGAAACGTTGATATAGAAGGTAAAACAATTGGTATTACACGGATACATATGGAAGAAGATGCGGGGAAATCTATACATGATATGAAATCGGATGAAACTTTGGTTGACCTGAACAGATGCGGTGTACCACTAATAGAAATTGTAAGCGAGCCTGATATGCGAACAGCAAAAGAGGCTTATGATTACCTAACAATGATAAAACAATTGGTGATATATCTTGATATTTGTGATGGTAATATGGAAGAAGGAAGTTTAAGATGTGATGCAAATGTATCGGTCAGGCTTAAAGGAACAGAAAAGTTCGGTACAAAATGCGAAGTGAAGAACCTGAATTCATTCAGGAATGTTTCTGATGCACTTGAATACGAGATTAAAAGACAAATTGATTTGATTGAATCAGGCGGTGAGGTTATTCACCAGACAATGACATATGATGCAAAAGTTAAAGCAACAACACCAATGCGTTCAAAAGAAGAATCTCATGATTACAGATACTTTCCCGAGCCTGATCTTGTTACAGTATATGTAGATGACAAGTGGAAAGCCTCTATAAAAAGCAGTTTGCCTGAGCTTCCGAATCAAAAAACGGCAAGGTTTATTAGTCAATATTCAATTCCCCAATATGATGCTGATGTATTGACACAAAACCGGGGAATAGCTGATTATTTTGAAACTGTATGCAAGAATATTGATAAGAGAAGCTATAAAACAGCAAGCAATTGGGTAATGGGTGAAGTGATGAGAATATTGAATGACAGGAAGATAAATATAACTGAGTTCAATGTAAATGAAAAGAATCTTGCATCATTAATTAATTTGATTGCAGAAGGTAGGATTTCTAACAATATTGCAAAGGAAGTTTATGCAGAAATGCTTAATACCGTAAGTAATGACGGCAATAAACAGAACCCCGAATTAATTGTAAAGGAAAAGAACTTATTACAGGTAACAGATACAAATGAAATAGAAAGCATTGTAAGGAAAGTAATTGAAGATAATCCAAACGAAACCGGAAGATATAAAGCAGGCGATACTAAACTTCTTGGATTTTTTGTCGGTAAAGTTATGAAAGAATCAAAAGGGAAAGCTAACCCAAAAGTTGTAAATGAATTATTAATTTCTAATTTAGGATAAAATGCAAGCGGTAAATAACCGTAAGCTAATGGAGAGTAGGAAAATGCCACAGAAAAAAGTAATAATTGCAAACTGGAAAATGAACAAAGGGCTTGTACAGTCACAGCAATTTGCAGACGAGTTAAAGTTATTCATAGAAAAGCATAGAGTGATAGATGCGGATATTATACTATGTCCCCCATTTACATCACTTGATGCAGTAAATAAAAAGATACACGGCACACAGGTAAGGCTTGGCGCTCAGAATATGTATTTTGAATCTATTGGAGCATATACAGGAGAAATTTCTGCGGGAATGCTGAAATCATGCGGTTGTGAGTTTGTAATATTAGGACACTCGGAGCGCAGACAATATTTCAATGAAACAAATTTAATTGTAAACAAGAAAGTTCTAAAAGCACTTGATGAAGGCTTAAAGCCAATATTATGTATTGGCGAAAACTTGCAGGAACACGAAGATAAATTAACAGAGCCAATAATTGAAGAACAATTATCAGCATGTCTTAATCATGTAAGCGAAGAAGGAATTGTAAATGTTACAATTGCATATGAACCTATTTGGGCAATTGGCACAGGCAAAAATGCAACCGCTCATCAGGTTGAAAATGTTCATAACTTCTTAAGGAAAAAGCTAAAGAAGATATACAATGAAGAAGTTGCAAAGAATACAAAGATAATATATGGAGGAAGCATAACACCAGAAAATGCAAAGGAATTATTTGCAGTTCAAACAGTAAATGGCGGATTGATAGGCGGAGCATCGCTTGATTTAGAAAATTTTGTAAAAATAGTAAATTCAGCACACGTTAATAATTAATAATAAATCAAAATATTATATAAGGTACACATAAAATGAAGGAAGTAGTAATAGTATCAGGAGCACGTACAGCGGTTGGGGCGTTTAACGGCAATCTAAGCACGTTTACAGCACCCGAACTTGGAGCAATAGTTATAAAAGAAGCAGTTAAAAGAGCAGGAATAAAGCCTGAAGAAATAGACGAAATTTTAATGGGCATTGTTCTGCAAGGGGGTATTGGACAGGCACCTGCAAGACAGGCAGCAATTGCAGCAGGAATACCAAACACAGTATCAGCTACAACAATAAATAAGGTATGCGGTTCAGGATTAAAATCGGTAATGCAGGGTGAGCAGGCAATAAAAGCCGGAGATGCAGAAATTATCGTAGCAGGCGGAATGGAATCAATGACTAATGCACCATATATACTAAAAAAAGCGCGTAATGGTTACAGAATGGGAAATGGCGAAATTATTGACCTGATGATAAATGACGGACTTTGGGATCCATACGGCAATAAGCACATGGGCAACATTGGTGAATTGTGCGCAAAGGAATATAAGGTAACACGCGAAATGCAGGATGAATTTGCAAAGGGTTCATATGAAAAAGCGATTGAAGCAATTAAGAACGGTTATTTAAAAGATGCAATAATACCAGTAGAAATAAAGGACAGAAAAGGTAATGTTACTTTAATAGATACAGATGAAGACCCTGGAAAAGTAAATTTTGATAAAGCATTTTCATTGAAGCCTGTTTTTGCAAAAGATGGTACAATTACTGCTTTCAATGCATCAAGTATTAACGATGGTGCAGGAGCAGTTGTAATTATGTCAAAAGAAAAAGCAGATACTGTAGGAGCAAAACCTATGGCAAGGATTGTAGCACAGGCAACACATTCACAAGAACCTGATTGGTTTACAACAGCACCTGCTTTTGTTATTGATAAAGTCTGCAAAAAAGCCAGCTTAACTAAGGATGATATTGATTTGTTTGAAATAAACGAAGCATTTGCAGTTGTAAGCTGTGCAGTAAATCAGATTGCAGGAATTGACCCCACAAAGGTAAATGTAACAGGCGGCGCAATTGCAATAGGACACCCTATTGGGGCATCAGGCTCGAGACTGCTTATAACATTGATGTATAATTTACACAGACTGAACAAAAAATACGGTCTTGTAACTTTATGCAATGGCGGCGGTGAAGCAACAGCGTTAATCATAGAAAAGATTTAATCCTTTTCTGTCATGCTGAAACGTAACAATTTTTTTTGGAGAATAAATTAAAATGAACATAAATAACATAGCAGTAATAGGTTCAGGAACAATGGGTAATGGAATTGCCCATGTATTTGCATTATACGGTTACAAAGTAACTTTAATTGACATTAAGGAAGAATTCCTCGAAAGGTCTTTAAAAACTATTACAGGAAATCTTGAAAGACAGCTAAAAAAAGAAGCCATTACAAAAGAGAAAATGGATTCCGCTTTGGCTAACATCAAAACAACAACAAATCTAACAGATGCAAAAGATTGCGACCTAATAATTGAAGCGGCAACAGAAAATTTTGAAATAAAAAAGAATATCTTCAAAACACTTGATGATAATTGTAAAGCAGACGCAATCTTAGCAACTAATACATCATCAATATCAATAACAGAAATTGCGGCATTCACAAAGAGACCCGATAAGGTAATAGGGATGCACTTTATGAATCCTGTACCGGTAATGAAACTTATTGAGGTTATACGCGGTCTTGCAACAAGTAATGAAACATATGGAATAATTAAAGAGCTATCAGAAAAGATAGATAAGGTTCCCGTTGAGGTTAATGACTACCCAGGGTTTATATCAAACAGGATATTGTTACCTATGCTGAATGAAGCAATGTATTGTGTAATGGAAGGTGTAGCTACTCCCGAGTCAATAGATAATGTTATGAAACTTGGAATGGCTCATCCGATGGGTCCGTTAACGCTGGCTGATTTTATTGGTCTTGATGTATGCCTATCAATAATGGAAGTGCTGCATAAAGGTTTGGGTGATTCAAAATACCGTCCATGTCCCCTTTTAAAGAAAATGGTAGCAGCCGGATATTTGGGCAGAAAATCAGGTAAAGGCTTTTATGAATACGCTAAGAAATAATAAAAACAATTAATAGAACATAATAATGGATCTTAATTTTAGTGAAGAACAAATTGCGATAAGAGATACAGCCCGAGATTTTGCCCGGAATGAAATAGCACCAACAACAATTGAACGCGATATTAAAGCAGAATTTCCGTTTGAAATAATAAAAAAGCTGGGCGAATTTGGCTTTATGGGGATGATGGTACCTCCTGAATGGGGTGGCGCAGGCTTTGATGCAGTTAGTTATGTATTGGCAGTAGAAGAAATATCTAAAGTTGATGCTTCGGTTGGCGTGATTATGTCGGTAAATAATTCATTGGTTTGTCATGGTATAAACCAATGGGGCACTGATGAGCAAAAGGAAAGATTTCTTAAGCCTTTAGCATCGGGAGAAAAACTTGGCTGTTTTTGTTTATCAGAACCGGAAGCTGGCAGTGATGCAACACAGCAGAAAACAGAAGCAGTAAAAGACGGTGATTATTTTATTCTAAACGGAATAAAAAACTGGATTACCAATGGTAAATATGCTGATATATATTTTGTTCAGGCTATGACAGATAAAGGTAAAGAACATAAAGGTATATCTACTTTTCTTGTAGATAAAGATACCCCTGGATTGGAAACAGGTCAAAAAGAAGATAAACTTGGGATAAGGAGTTCTGATACATGTACCGTAAGTTTTAATAATTGCAAAGTACATAAAGACCAGCTATTAGGAGGAGAAGGCAATGGATTTAAAATATCAATGGAAACTCTCAATGGCGGCAGGATAGGGATAGCGGCTCAAGCAATTGGAATAGCACAGGCATCTCTTGAAACAGCTACAAAATATGCAAAGACGAGAAAAGCATTTGGCAAACCAATTTCTGACTTGCAGGCAATTCAGTTTAAGTTAGCCGATATGGCAACAAATGTAGAAGCAGCAAGGAATCTGGTTTTATTGGCAGCCTGGAAAAAAGACCAGGGTTTACCTTATGCAAAAGAAGCAGCAATGGGTAAACTACTTGCAAGTAAAACGGCAGTAAATAATGCATTAGAAGCAATACAGATACACGGTGGTTATGGTTATGTAAGAGAGTATCTTGTTGAAAGATATTTAAGGGATGCAAAGATAACAGAAATATATGAAGGAACCTCTGAAATTCAGAAAGTTGTGATATCAAGGGCAATGCTGAAGGATTAATGGATTAGAAGATTAGAAGATTAACTGATTATTAGATTATTAAAATAGGGAGCAATTGCTCCCTATTTTAATAATCTTTTTATGGGTGCTCAACAACTGTGTTGATGCACTCTAAAAGAAAAATATTTACAAACTAAAATAAAACCTTAAAGTTATATCAACGCTGTTAAAATCTTTAGCAAATCTTGTTGCAAATGGCTGTGATGTATCTTGTTTTAAAGGAATAATATTATACCGCAGTTCTCCTCCAAAACCGAATTGTCCACCTGTACCTGTAAAACCTGCAATTGCTTTAAATAATGGTGCCCATTGACTTGTTGAAATACCTACAATTGATTTATCGTATGCTGAATAAGTACTTACACTATTATTATAGAAAACATCATTTTCTTCTTTTATCCAAGCTGCGCCTACTCCGCCGCCTATAAAAAATAATCTCGCAAAACCTTTTTGTTTAAACAACGGGAAAAACCTTACATTAAGGGCTAAAGGTAAAGCAATTATACCATTAGTAGAAGTATGTGCATATTCATATGTACTTGACCCGGATGTATATTTTGGGGATAATTGATAATCAGCTTGTTTATTATTACTTGTAAATAAAATTGTAGGTTCAAATTCCAGTGTAACAGCTTTAGCAATTGCAAAACCAAAGAACAAATTAATATTAGTTAAAAAGGTTCCGTTTCTTGTATCAAGTACCGGAAAAGCAGTGCTCATATATTTATTGGTAAAAATCATGAAAGAATATCCTGCCCCGAAATAAGATGTAACTGTTTTCCGTTTCTTAAGCTGGAAATTTTTATTTAGATCAGAATTTAAAGACGAATTATTAATATTGCCTGATCCTAACTCTTTTAAAGAATTTTTATCACTGCTTAACTCTAAAACTGAATTTTGCTGTGATAATATACTACCTGAAATTATCACAAAAAGCAGAAGGAATTTAAAAAAATATTGCATTGTGTACTCTCCTATTTGTATGCTGATTTTAACTTACTAATTTACAAAGATACGAAATATTTAAAGAATATACCTGCTCAAGTCTCTGTTTTTGACTATATCTTTTAGCTTATCATCCACCATTTTTTTATCAATTACAATCTTTTTTTCTTTAATAATATCAGGTGTGTTAAACAAAATATCTTCAAGCAGTGTTGAAAGTATTGTATGCAGCCTTCTTGCCCCGATATTTTCTACCTGTTCATTAACTTCGGCTGCTATTTTGGCAATTTCAATGATACCTTCTTCATCAAACTCAAGCTCAATATTTTCAGCTTTCAAAATTGCTATATATTGTTTTAACAATGCATTTTGCGGCTGAGTTAAAATTTTGACAAAATCATCTTCGGTTAAACTGTTCAGTTCAACCCTTATTGGGAATCTTCCCTGCAATTCAGGAATCAGGTCGCTTGGTTTAGAAACATGAAAAGCACCAGAAGCAATGAAGAGTACATGATCAGTTCTGACCATACCATACTTTGTAGAAACACTTGACCCTTCGACAATAGGCAGTAAATCTCTTTGTACACCTTCTCTTGAAACATCAGGTCCCTGTGATTTAGAAGAAGGTCCTGCAATTTTATCAATTTCATCAATGAATACTATTCCATATTCCTGAACTCTTTCAATAGCTTCTTTAATAACAGAATCCATATCAATTAGCTTATGCGCTTCTTCCTGCACCAAAACAACCCGTGCTTCTTTTACAGTCATTTTACGTTTCTTAATCTTTTTTGGCATAACACTGCTAAAAAGATCCTGCAGGTTAATTCCGAGGTCATCCATACCAATTGGTCCCATAACCTGCATCATTGGTATACTGCCATCTCCGCTGATATCAATTTCAATTACTCGTTCATCCATTTCACCTTTTTGGAGCTTTTCACGGAATTTCTCACGTGTTTTGAAGTTATCTTCCTTCTCAGTTTCAACTGTTACAGCCGGGGTAAATCCAAGAGTTGCCTGATTTGCTGCATTATCATCTGTTTTCTTTTTAACAGGGGGCAATAGAATATCAAGAATTCTTTCTTCAGCAAGATATTCAGCTTTTTTCTTTACTTCAATACTTTTTTCTGATTTAACCATTGTAACACCAAGATCGGTTAGTTCTCGCACAATGGATTCAACATCTCTGCCAACATATCCTACTTCGGTAAACTTAGAAGCTTCTACTTTAATAAATGGAGCATTGGAAAGTTTAGCCAAACGTCTAGCGATTTCAGTTTTACCAACACCGGTGGGTCCGATAAGAATAATATTATTAGGCATAATCTCTTCTCGAAGTCCTTCGGGTATATGTTTTCTTCTCCACCTGTTTCTGAGGGCAATTGCTACAGATTTTTTTGCGTTATTTTGACCTATGATATATTTATCCAGTTCTGCGACTATTTGTGATGGAGTAAGCTCTTTGGAAAGTGAATGGTCATCAGCTATAATTTCTTTTTTAGCCCTGGACTTTTTTTCTGGTTTCCCATTTACCGTTGGTTTTTCATTTTTTGAGCCGTTAGAACCAGTGTTAATTCCCTTTTTTACTTCTGATAATTTATCTTCTGTTTTATCTGACATTTAAAATTTATTTTCTTTCTATTATTTTATATTAACAAACTGAAAAACCAGTCTTAACTGAAAAACCAGTCTTAAGGGATTATTTATAATTCTTCAATTGTAACGTTATGATTAGTATAAATGCAAATATCCGCAGCAGTATCAAGTGATTCCTTTACAATATCAACAGCAGAAAGTGATGAATATTTAACAAGCATTCTTGCTGCTGCAATTGCAAAGCTTCCACCAGAGCCAATTGCTACAATACCGTCATCTGGCTCAATTACATCGCCATTACCTGAGATAATAAAAGCATTTTTACTATCCATAACAGCAAGTAACGCTTCAAGTCTTCTTAAATATCTATCTGAACGCCAATCTTTAGCAAGCTCAACAGCAGCTCTTGGCAGGTTGCCTTTATATTGCTCAAGTTTTGACTCAAACTTCTCAAACAATGTTAAAGCATCGGCAGTAGAACCTGCAAATCCGGCTAAGACTTTATTGTTATAAATCTTTCTTACTTTTTTTGTATTATGTTTTAAAACAGTATTGGCAACAGTTACCTGACCATCACTTCCCATAGCAGCTTTTCCGTCTTTAATTAATCCAATAACTGTTGTACTTAAAATTTTACTTTTCAATTATACCTCTCTTATAGTTTCTTTTACTAACAAAATCAAATAATTAGTTAAATAATTCCTTAAATCACTGTAATATTGTTTAATAATACAATTAGTTCAATATTATTTTTCTTCTCATAGAAGCCTTTGGAATCTTCATGTTTTCTCTGTATTTGGCAACAGTTCTGCGTGCAAGGTTAAAACCTAGATTATTCATAATATCGGTAATTTTATCATCGCTTAGAGGTCTAGATTTATCTTCATTTTCAATCATTTCTCTAATTTTATCCATAAAAATCTTATTTGAGACATCTTCACCGCTTTGGGTTTTTAAACCGGTTGAAAAGAAATACTTAAGTTCAAATATACCAAAATCAGTTTGAACATATTTACCCCTAACTACCCTGCTTATTGTAGAAATATCCATACTAATATCTACTGCTAAATCTTTTTCAAACATAGGTTTTAAATTCTCGCCATGCGAAAGGAAAAATTCATTCTGTCTATTAACAATTGCATTCATAACTTTTAACATAGTATCTCTGCGTGATAAAATTGCGTTAATAAACCACCTTGCCGATTCAACTTTATTTTTGAGAAATTCCTTAGTATCCTTTTGGGTTTTTTTATCTTTAAGCATTTCAAGATACTTTTTGCTAATCTTTAAACCAGGGTTAGAATCACCTGTTAGTTCAACAGTTAAGTTTCCATTATTTTCCCTTACAATAAAATCCGGATTAATATAATCAGCGGCTACATCCTGCTTTCCGGGTGCGGGGTTAAGCCTGTGAATAATTTCAAACAACTCACCTATCTTTTCAAGCGGCGCATTCAGTAGTTTAGAAAGTTTCTCAAAATGTTTATGTCTAAAATCTTCAAAATACAGATTTATCATTTTTAGGCATAATACCCTTTGGTTATCATCTAAGTCGTTTCCTTGGTCATTTAATTGTATAGATAAACATTCCTTAAGATTCCGTGCTGCTATTCCAACAGGATCTAATTTTTGGACAATATATAAGACTTGTTCAACATCATCAATTCTGGTATTAAAATGATATTTTTCATTAATATCATCAATAATTTCTTCGAGTGAAATGCGTAAATATCCATCATCTTCAAGATTTCCAAGTATCTCCTCAGCAATTACCAATTGTTCATTATTTAATCCAAGTTTATAAACCTGTTCGAGTGGAGTTTCTTTTAAGCGAGCCTGCTTATTGATAAGATATTCTGTTCTTTCCTCATCACTGCCTGAGAAGTCATTATTTTTAAAATCACGGCTGTTGTAGTTATCATTCCAATTCAGTGTATCGTTATTATCATCAGATGTTGAATCAAAATTATTATCTTGAGTTGCTTCATTGCTGTCTTCAAGGACAGGATTTTCTTCAACCTGTTTTTTTATTTCCTGTTCAAGCGCAATAGTTGGAATAGCAAGCAAAAGCTGAGCCTGAATAGCCTGCGGAGAAAGCTTTTGCTGTAATATTTGACCTTGTGAATTTTTTAACAAAATTTTAGATTAATACTTTTTGCACTGATCACGCCAGAGGCGGAGAAAGCATAGTCAATGCATTTTAAAAAAATCAATTTTTAATTTTAAATCTTTTACCGGGCAATTGCTCAATGCAGTTTTTAAACTCCAGGTTAAGCAAAGTAACCAATGAATCTGATATATTTAATCCCGATTTCTCTGAAATTTCATCAATATGAAGCGGCTCAATTGTCATTAAAAATGCATCATATATAAGCTTTTCATTTCCGGATAACTCAGGGGATATTTTAAATTCATTTCCCGGATTGCCATTATTATTTGTTTTTATTCCGATTAATTTATTTTGTATTTCAATCAGAATATCATCAATATTTTCAATTAGCTTAGCCTGTCCATTTTTTATTAAAGCGTTAGTCCCATGGCTGACTTTAGAAGTAATATAACCTGGGATAGCAAATACTTCTCTTGATTGATCAAGCGCTGATCTTGCTGTTATCAGAGCGCCTCCATTAATATCACTTTCAATTACAATAGTGCCAAACGATAATCCGCTTATAATCCTGTTCCTTCTGGGAAAATTAACTGCATCAGGAAATGCTGATATATCATATTCAGATATCAATATACCTTTTTCAAGCATTTCTTCATACAGCTTTTTATTTTCAGAGGGATAGATAACATCAACACCACATCCAAAAACAGCTGCTGTCAAACCAATTGCATTCTTATTTGCCAGTACAGCTTTATGCGCAGTTGTATCCACTCCCCTTGCAAAACCGCTTATCACTGAAATACCCGCAGATGAAAGCTCATTGGCAAATTTTTCAGACATTTTTTTACCATAATCACTTGGTTTCCTTGTGCCTACAATTCCAATAGAATTTACAAGGTTATTTTTATCGTACATACCTCTTACATAAAGAATAAGCGGGGGGTCATAAATTTTTTTCAGAAGATCCGGGTAGTCATCATCAGTAAGTGATAATATTTTAATATTAAGCTTTTCTGAATTAGATAGGAGTTCATCAAAATCATTTTCAAACTCTATATGAGAATTAACTGAATCAAGTATAGAAAGAGCGGTTTTTCTGCTGATATTCTCTATTTCGGAAAGTTCATCATATCCTACATTAAAAACATTCTCTGCTGTGCCAAATTTATCGAGCAGCCTTTTTATCCTTACTGAGCCTAAGCCATCTATTTTAGTAAGAAAATATAAGTGTTTAAGATCTTTCATTTATTAAGTTACTGCATTTTAGAATAAAAAAATAGATATGAGAATTAATCATTAAAAAACATTGTAAATATTAAATAAATAACTCAAGTGGATTTTTGACCTTTAGGTTGACTGCTTATAAATATAAACCGTAAAACAGTTAATAAGACTACTCCAAAGGAGTAGTCTTATGTAAATTATAACTTACTCAAGTGGATTTTGACCTTTAGGATGACCACATAGTAACAAGAATCCGTTAAAAAGCTCAACTTAGATAAATAATTATCTTCTCATTTTAGGATCAAAAGCATCCCTTAACCCATCACCAATCAGGTTAACCGCAAAGACAGTTATCATAATTGCTATAGATGGGTATAAAGCTAAACCATAATTTGTACCGGCAACAATATACTTGTATCCATCAAACACCATTTGCCCCCAGCTTGCAGTTGGCGGCTGAACTCCAAGCCCAAGGAAACTTAAGCTAGCTTCGAATATTATAGCAGTAGCCAAACCCGCAGTACCTGTAACAATAATAGGACCGATTGTATTTGGCAGAATATGTCTGAATATAATTCTTGTGGGTCTGTAGCCCAAAGCGCGTGTTGCTTCTACATATTCAGTTTCACGCAAAGAAAAGAACTGTCCTCTGACAATTCTTGCAATATCAACCCATCCGGTTAAGCCAATTGCAACAAAAGACTGCCAGAAACCTTTCCCTAAAACAACAGAAAGAGCAATGATAAATAAAATTGAAGGAAAAGACCAAACAACATTGATAAACCACATAATAAAAGCATCAGTTTTTCCGCGGAAATAACCAGCAAGCGCTCCAAGAAACACTCCAATAATAATAGCAATGCTTTCGGAAATAACTCCAACAGAGAGACTAATTCTGCTGCCATAAATCAAACGGCTTAGAATATCACGTCCGTAGCGATCAGTTCCTAAAAAATATTTTGGTTCAATATGCCATTTAGATTCATCACTACTAATTAGTTCAAATTTAGCGATAGATTTATCAATACCGCTATAATCAACATAGAACACTGAATCTTGAGAAATACTGCTAATTATCTTTATTGGTATGAAATCAGACCCATCAAGTGCCTTTTTTACAATAACGTTACCTACAAATCCTGAATGTTTTGTAGCATATTCAAGGGTCTGATCGTTTGGATCATATGGCGCTATAATTCCGGCAGTAATAGCAACTAAAATCAAAAAAGAAAGGGTAATTAAACCAGCCATCGCCAGTTTATTACGTTTAAATCTTATCCAGGAATAATACCAAAGGCTATGTGAAGCTTTCTTTTTTTCGGCTTCGGTAAAGTTATCTTTATCGGTAAAAAATTCATTTTCCTGCATAATTTAGCTAAATATACCGATATTTCATTAGATATTCAAAACATTTCGGGGGAAAAGAGTAAATTTTATTAATGATTGAAATTTTTTTAAATATACTTGTGTTATTATATATGGCAGACTGTGGGATGGTAACAAATAGCTGCTTACCTAAACTGCCTCCTGGTAAGCAGTGTGTGAAATCGCGATTCTTGCAGATTTCCTCCTGTATTGTTTTCTCCTTTAGATGCCTGCAGTTTGCCATTTTGTTTTCATGCTTAACCCGAAAGTTTTTTTTTGCTTTCGGGTTTTTTTATTCTGAACGGTTGTCTTATTTCGCGTTAGCGAAGGAAGAAAGTGACTGCATTCATTGAAAGAGATAGGTTACCAGATATAAACTTTACAACAACTTTAGCAGAGTCCCGTAGGGAAGTAATATTTGTAATAGGAATAAACTAACATAATGAACTCCGTAGGAGTGGCATATACCTCAATCATAAAACACAAACAAATATTTTGGTTCAAATTTTATATTAAACTTTTCTAATAACTCCAGATATTCTTCCTTAAAAGTTTTCTTTTTATGATGTTCTTCTTGTTTAACAATATAATTTATTACTCTGTCAATATGAGAATGAGAATATGAAAATACACCAAAACCTTCCTGCCAAGAGAATTTACCTCTAACAAATCCCTTTTCATTAATAAACCTGCTTGAATTTGCTTTTATATCGCGAACAAGATTAGAAATATGAATATTAGGATTAAGACCAATGAAAATGTGAATATGATCAGGCATTCCATTAATAGCCAGAAGTTTTTGATTATTGTTTTTAATTATCCCGGTAATATATTTATATAATTCATCTTTATTTTCTTTTTTTATTAAATTTTGCCTGCCATGTACGGTAAAAACAATTTGAAGATATATTTGAGAAAATGTGTTTGCCATAATTTTAAATTTTATAAATTAATATGCCGCTCCTACGGAGCTATGCTGATTGTTTAATGGATAGTTACAAATATTCCGTCCCTATGGGACTGAAATCGAAAAAAAAACTTTAATTTTCACACAACCTTCAGGAATCGTTATAAAACATTATATATGAGATAAGTACAAATATTCCGTCCTTATGGGACTCATATCAAAAAATACTTTAATTTATTACAAAACCGTCAGGATTTGTAACAAAACATCATATGAATTCTTTATATGATTTTGATATTTGTTATTTGATATTTGATATTATTCTTTTAAGATATATTTGCCTGCCCATACAGCAATCAAATTACCTATATATTCTGCATCTTCTTTCTTCAGTATTAAATGGTCTATATCATCAAGCGAAATAAAACTTTTTGGCTGGTTTGCCCTTTTGAAAAGTACTTCAGCATTTTGTATATCCGAATATGAATCTGCTGTTGAATGCATTATTAAATATGGAATGTGAAGATTTTTTTGTAATTCACTTAGATTATAGCTCTCAATATCAACGAAGAATTGCGGTTTGAAATAATATTTAACTCCCCCAAGTTCAGTTTCCGAAATACCGCTTTTTATACTACGGGCTTTTGTCCGCTTTAATTTAACAGAAAGATTTGCCGGTTCATCTGGGGATGCAATTGTAACAATAGCTTTTACTGATGGAATTTGATGTGCTGCAAAAAGTATGGCGCTGCCGCCTAAGGAATGACCAATTAATAATTTTGGAGCTTCAAAACTTTCTTCAAGATATTTTGCGGCGGCAAGAACATCTTCTATCTGTGTAGAAAAATTTGAATCCGGGAAACTGCCTTCACTCTCGCCAATACCTGTCATATCATATCTTAATACTGCTATGCCGTGGCTTGTTAATGCAGAATTAATATGCGCTATAGCTTTAAGTTCCATAGAGCATGTAAAACAATGGGCAAATATGGCATATGCTGAAATTTTTGCGATATCAGGAATATCCAGTTTTCCGGCAAGATTTATGCCACGTTTATTTGTAAATTTTGTTTCAATTGTTTTCATTTATGTAAAGATAATGATAAGATTTATTAAGCTCACCCTAAAATATATTTATTTTCGTATCTATCAGATATTGTACGAGGATTCATACTTTGAGATACAATTAAGTGTGTAAAATAAATTATTGAATTTATGGTATAAATCATTGTATTACCTTAAATAATGTATTATTTTAGTATAGAAACCGATAAATATACTAAGACCCGATTCCTTCACCGAAGGAGCGGATTCCCGTGATTTTTTGAGGTTGTATATTGCTAAAAACTGTATTATTTTAAGAAACAATTTACTGGAATTCTACTGAAAAATATTATATGGAGATATGAGTTCAAAACCTCAAAATAATACAAAATCTATTAAGAAAATTCAAATTGTAATTTTCGCTATTGCCCTGTTTTCAATTATTGGAAATTGTTTTAGCCAAACTATTACTTGGGAACGATCTTACTTATATTCAAACTGGACATCAAGCTATTCTGTAAAACAAACCAGTGATGGCAATTATATTATTTGTGGATTAAGAGTAAGTCATGGTGGATTTGTTGCAAAACTTAATCAACTAGGAGATACACTTTGGGTAAGATATTTTCCTGTTGCAGAATTCACTTCTATTATTGAAACAAATGACGGGAATTATTTGGCTGTGGGGTGGACATATAATGTTTTTATTGTCAAAATTAACAATATTGGTAATGTAATTTGGACACAACAAATTATTGAGCCAGATTACGATACCAGAGCATATCATGTATGTAAAACAAATGATGGTAAGTATGCATTTGTAGGAGAAGCAATTAATTATAATGCAACAAATATAAATGGATATTTTGTGAAGTTTGATGAAAATGGAACAAAAATTTGGGCAAAATTTTTTGATTTTAAAAATACTCATATTGTATTGAGTCACTTAAAGCAATTAAATAATAATGATTTTATTCTATCCGGCGGGAATAATTTTCAGAACAATGGTCAATTCTTTTTAGTGAGAACAAATAGCAATGGGGATACACTATGGACAAATAAATATGGTACAGGTTTTTATGAATATTGCTATTCGGTATTTCAAACTTATGATAAAGGTTTTCTTGCAATTGGTCGTATTTTGTATTTTAATGGGCAAACAAGATTATATTTAACTAAAACAGACAGTACTGGTAATTTAATATGGTCCAAGATTTATGGTGATACACTTAGAATTTACTATTTGCGATCTACAGACTGTGCAGTTAAAGTTAATTATAATAATACTTATGTTATAACTGGATTATTTAGTACTGGCTTAAGTACAGCTGATACTGTTAAATGTTTTTTATTATCAATTGATTCTTTGGGGAATAAATTATGGGAGAAATTTTACTATAAAGATACTGTGGATATTTCCGGTTCGTCAGTAGATATTTGCAGAGATAGCGGGTATATTATTACAGGTGACCTATTAGACCCACCTGTAACACAAAACCTTACTTCACCACAGTATTTGTATGTGATAAAAACCAATAAGAAAGGTGAAATAAACCCTATTGGGATTAATAATAATCAATTAGAGTTTCCTGTAAAATTCAAGTTATATCCAGCATATCCCAATCCCTTTAATCCGTACACTACAATTTTATTTGATGTTCCTATAAATTCTTTTGTTACAATTAAATTATTTAATATTTTAGGACAGGAAATAAAAGAAGTCTTAAATAAGTTATATCAGCCGGGAAAGTATGAAATAAATATTGATATTAACAATTTATCAAGTGGTATTTATATCATTAAATTTACTGCAAATACCGGTTTCAACCAAACACAAAAAATAGTATTAATAAAATAAATTTAATCTTATAATCATGAAAACACTTAAATAATTATTATATTTTATTTTAACGAATATTAATTTATTAGCACAAGATTTAAATGTTCATGCGGAAATATTTATAGAAAACTGGAACACAACAAAAAACATTTATGTAAAGGTAATACCAATAGGCTATATTTTTAATGGAAATTACAATACTACATATTCTGTACATGATTATAGGTATTCAGTAGAAGCGGCAAGACGCCTTATACAAGAACGTCCTAATTTTATTTTTGGTGGTTCTAAAAATATATTGAAAAAAAATAGTATTGGTGTATATGGATTTTATCTTTCAACAGATAATTCAACCCATTATGGATGCGATAGTCTGATTGGTATTGGAAAATATAAAATTGAATTTTGGAATGTAAGGGAAGATGATGGAATGCCTGTAAGCTTAGTTGATTACTGTTATATAGATTTTAGTGATTATGATTACCCAGCCAATGGTTATCAAAATAATGATGTTTGGATAAGATATTATTCTGATAATAACATTACGTTTAGATTTACAGGTGATGAGATTAATATCAATAATTCTTATGCAAATAGAGATTTAAAAATGTGGTACCAAATTAACTATTTAAATACAAATCCACCTACAGTATGGACTAAACCGCAAAATAAAGGAAATTTTAAAACAACTACAACAACCAATGGCTTATCATATTTAAATTTTCCAATTAAAGCTACAAGCTATACGGGTTTTTCTTCGCATTTTGATTATGGTAGTCTCTACGTGAATTTCAGTGTCGCTTCTGGTCATCATGCCTATATTAAGCAAAATGAAACAATGTATGTTGAAAATGCAGCAACATTTAATTTATTGTCTGGAAGTATTTTAACATTTCAGAACAACAGTACACTTTACATAAAAAATTTAGGCAGATTTTGTAATTATGGTGGCAGAATACTTGGCGCAGGCAGAATTATATTTGAAGGCAGATTGAGATGTGCAGATTATCAGGATTTTGTAATTGGAGATAGTACACAAGTAGTTCTGCAGGATTCTGCTTGTTGGGAACTTCCGTCAGGGAGCACAGTTATTTTTGAAGGAAATGGAACTAATCTTGAGATGGAACCTGGTACACAGATGAAGTTTGGCTCTAACTCTAAGCTTGTGTTCAGAGATGGGGCAAGAATTTTTGCTGATAGTTGTTCATTTTCTTCTTTGGAAACGGATTCAACATGGGATGGTATTTATCTTTCTAATGATGCAAATGATACAATTAAGAACTGTGTAATACAGAATGCATATAATGGAATAAATATATCTGCTCCAACATCTTTCACTCCATATACGACTGAAATAACAAACTGTACTTTTAAAAATACAACTAATACTCAACTATTAAATCAGGTTTATATTAATGGAGCGAATGGCATTCTGATTAAAGGGTGCAATACGGAATCAAATATTTCATCAGGTTTTGCATCGTGTATAGTAATGCAATACAGCCATTCAGGCAGTGTTGTAATCACTGATAATTCATTTGCAAAATGCGATATTGGGATTACTGCAATTCAATCATCACCTTATATAGCAAGGAATGTAATTACAGGTTTAACAGGTTCAGGTGTTGGTATTTATCTTGATAACTCAAACGGAACAATTGAGTATAATCAAATTGCAAGGTTTGAAAAATCAATTGAGTGCGGTTATTCTTCACCATATTTACTGAAAAATACGTTTTCAGATGCTTCAGACAAATCAATACAATTGTATTCTTCTTCTGTTCCTGTTATGAAACCTGTTACTTCAGGCACATTAACAAGGTGGCTTGGTGGTAATAACAGAATTACAGGTTTGCCTTCAACTGCAGCAATTGTAATTGAAAAGGAAAGCTATCCAATGATGGATTCAGGCTATAATATTATAAATGTAACAAGCTCAAATTATATTCAAGGTGATTTAAAGGGCGATTTATATGCTACAATTAACAATTGGTATGATAACCCACCCAATTCATCACTTTTCAATACTGCAGGCGGTACTGTTTATTATGACCCAACATTTAATGGCTCAAGTTTGCCTTCAACTGATTATTATGAGCTGAATAACATAGGCTTTGGAATGTATGATAGCGAATATGTAAAGGATAACGGAGATAATCCTACAGCAGGTTCATTATTTATGCAGGCATATACAAATGAAATGCAGGGTAATTATACTATAGCTATATCAAAATACAAAGATGTTGTTACAGAATACAAAACCTCATCTTTTGCGCCAGTATCGCTTGCAAGGATATTCAACTGCTTAGAAAAGAATAACAGTAACTCTACAGCTTATAGCCAAATACAAAGCTATTACTCAAATATTAAATCAGATACCAATAATTCAACTGAATCGAGAGAAATAGCGGAAGATTTTGCAATAAAATCAAAAGTACGGCAGAATAACATAATGGAAGCTGTAACTGATTATGAGAATATCTACCAGTCAAATCAAAATAACTATAAAGGACAGCATGCACTTTTAAACAAACTTTGCCTTTTGCAAATGTTATCAGGTGGTGATAACCCAATAAGCAGCGGTGGTTTAAATAATAAAGCCAATATTATTTCGCTTATTTGTGGTAAGCCATTAAATCAAAACATTACAAGCATTAACAACAATATACCTGAAACATTTAAGCTTTATCAAAACTATCCAAACCCATTTAATCCAACGACAAGCATAAAATACGAAATACCTAATGATGCGAATGTTTCATTCAAAATATATGATATTCTGGGTAAGGAAATTTTCAGAATAAATGAATACAAAAAAGCGGGAAGTTATGAAGTTAGGTTTGATGGCTCGAACCTAGCAAGTGGCATGTATTTTTATAAGTTGGTTGTTGGGGACAACAACAGCGGGGTATTGTATAGTGATACGAAGAAGATGGTGCTATTAAAATAAGACCCCTATAGTTCGCACAGTTGTTGTGCGAACATATGGAGAGATTACATCAGACCTGACAGGTTTTAAAAACCTGTCAGGTCTTTTTTTGGATTAACAATGTAAATATTCGTGGCACGATACTTAAAGAGATTATATATTTCTGAATAAAATATTTGCAATATTATTCCTATATAAATTTTAGTATTATTGAGAAATTAGACAATGCCATGTGTTCAAATTACGATAGATATATAAAAGATAAAGAGATACGCAAGAAAATGATGAAGAAAGATTATCCCGTCAAATATGATGATGATTTCACAGATGATGATTTTGAGAATTTAAAGCAGAAAGATATAAGGATAACTTCTGATATTCTTGCTATCAATCTCAAAGATACGAAACCAGTTATGACAATTATGAAATGGTCAATTAACTGGAATCCTAAGATGCCTATTTATAATAGCAGAGTAGAAACAATACGAGATCAGCCGAGATGGAAAAGTATATTTAATAAAAGCAGATGTTTGATACCTGCAACTTCATTTTATGAATACAGACCATTTGAAAACGACCCGCCTGATATAACAAAGCTAAAGAAAGCAAATAAGAGCAAGCGAAAAACAAAATTTAATATCGCACTAAAAGGTGAAGAATTTTTCTTTATAGGAGGCATTTATGTATGGAATAAAGATATGAATTATTGCAGTATGATTACAACCCCGCCTCATAAAGACCTGCAGAAAATACCGCATCACCGCTCGCCTTATATTTTAATGATTGATGAAGCAATTGAATTTCTGGAAGGAGACCCTGCATATCTGCTTGATAACATAAATCCATTAGATACCAGTAAATCTTTGGAAATTCTACAAGTTTCAGAGTATTAACTTTAAATTTGCTTGTTTTTCTTATTTCATTGTAATAAATATATAGTAAAATTATCTTTACAAATTAATACTAATAAAACCACAGAAAACCGGAATACACCATGAAAGGCATAATATTAGCAGGCGGTGCAGGCTCAAGAATGTACCCAATTTCACAGCTTTACAGCAAACAGCTTACATTAATATACGATAAACCACTGATTTACTATCCCTTATCAATATTAATGCTTGGTGGTATTAAAGATATTTTGATAATATCTAACGAAGAGACTATACCTTTTTACAAGAAATTATTCAGTGATGGAAAGCATATAGGGCTTAATATAGAGTATGCACTGCAAACAGCTCCAAATGGAATAGCGGAATCGTTTATTTTAGGTGATAAATTCATAGGTAATGATTGCGTTACACTTATTTTAGGTGATAATATCTTTTATGGTAATCTGGATTTTTTTCAAAGGGCATTAGAACGCAAAAATGGAGCTACAGTATTTGGTTACAGAGTTAATGATCCTGAAAGATATGGCATAGTTGAGTTTGATGAAAAAGGAAAAGCAATTTCAATTGAAGAAAAACCAAGTAAACCAAAATCAGATTTTGCTGTTCCCGGTTTATATGTATATGATAATAATGTCGTGGAGATTTCCAAGAACCTGAAACCATCACCAAGAGGTGAGCTTGAAATTACAGATGTAAATAATGTATATTTAAACCAAGGCGAGCTAAATGTTGAAAAGATAAGCCGCGGAGTTGCATGGCTTGATACAGGGACACCTGAATCGTTGTTACAGGCATCAAACTTTTTTGGCGCTATTGAAGATAGACAGGGTCTTAAAGTAGCATGCATAGAAGAAATTGCACTACATATGAATTTTATAGACCTTAATGGTTTCGAAAAAGTTATAACCAATATGCCAAAATGTGCATACAGAGAGTATTTAGCAAAGATACTATCAGATAGAAATAAATAGTAAAAGCCAACGGAAATAGTAAATAGATATATAATGAATATACAGGAAACAAAGATAAAAGATGTATTGATAATTACTCCTAAAGTTTTGAGTGATGACAGGGGATATTTCCTTGAGTCATTCAGAAAAAAAGTTTTTGCCTCCAGAGGTATAGATCTAGATTTTGTACAGGATAATATTTCAAAATCAAAGAAAAATACATTGCGGGGGCTGCATTATCAGGTGGGAGAATTTGCCCAGGGAAAGTTATGTCAAGTATTATTTGGCAGAGTTTTAGATGTAGCAGTAGATATAAGATTTGGCTCACCTACTTTTGGGCAGTATGTAGCCACTGAGCTATCGGAGGATAACCATGAGCAATTATGGATTCCCCCTGGTTTTGCACACGGTTTTTCGGTGTTATCTGAAACAGCAATATTTCATTACAAATGCACCAATTATTATGATAAAGATAGCGAAAGAGCAATTTTATACAGCGATAAAGTTCTGAATATAGACTGGAATATAACCGAGCCGCTTATTTCACAAAAAGATCTTGAAGCAAAATTATTCAATGATATTGAAAAGGATTTTATTTATTGACGCAGGGTATTATTTATTAGTATTAATGAAACTTTTAAACTAAAGGATAAGAGAGATTTTGCGGGAACGAGGAAGCAGAACCCCCATTGAGAATTTGTGTTGGATTATATTTTATGATTAATTGGGGAATTACGAAAAATGAAAGAAATCGTCCCCGTTTTTTATCCCGCAAGCGGGACTGCGAAAGCACTGCGTACTTTCTTGAGGGGGGACGATTTTCTTTCGTACCTGCAGAGTCTTCATTAATATCATTAATGAAACTCTGAGGCTAAAGGCTAAGGGAGATTTTGCTATAACATAGGATGAAAAAATTTTAATTAAACTAATGGATAAGAAAAATACTTCTATATTTTTTACTGATGGAGCTAAGGTTAAGCAAAGCTCAATAATAACACAATTTGTAGAACGACTTGAATTTGACCTAATTAAGGATAGGACTACGGTTACAGACCATGATATACTTGAAGCAATATCGCTTGCAGTAAGAGACAGGCTAACAAGAAACTGGCTAAAAACACAGAGAGAGTATAACCAGAGCAACGTAAAAAGAATTAATTATCTATCGCTAGAGTTTTTGATGGGAAGTCTTTTAGGTAACTCATTAATAAACCTTGGATTGTATGAAGAAATAAAACAGCTTCTTGGAGGTTTTGGATATGATATTGAAAAGATAATGCGCGATGAGCCTGATATGGGTCTTGGCAACGGCGGATTGGGCAGGCTTGCGGCATGTTATATGGAATCACTCGCAACGCTTGAGTTACCTGCTTACGGATATGGGATACTATACGAATACGGAATATTTGAGCAGGATATTGAAAACGGTTATCAGATAGAAAAGCCTGACCATTGGCTTAGATATGGGAATCCCTGGAAAATTCTTCGCCCGGAATTTACATATAAGATACAGTTTAATGGCAGTGTTTCCACTTACTATGATGCAACAGGCAGGACAAGATATACATGGGTGAATACTGATGATGTTCTTGCGATAGCAAATGATGTTCCCATACCGGGTTATCAGAACAGGACAGTAAATACATTAAGATTATGGCAGGCAAAATCAACTGATGAATTTAACCTTAATAATTTTAACCAGGGTAATTATCTATCGGCAGTAGAAAACAAGAATTTAACTGAAACTATTTCAAAGGTATTGTATCCAAATGATTCAATTCCACAGGGAAAAATATTAAGACTTCGCCAGCAGTATTTTTTTGTATCAGCTACACTACAGGATATAATGTACAACTTTAAGCTGCATAATACTGATTTTAAACTACTTCCCGATAAAGCTGCTATACAATTGAATGATACTCACCCTGCAATAGCAATTGCTGACCTAATGAGAATATTAATGGATGATGAAGGTTTGGAGTGGAATGATGCATGGGATATAACACAAAAGGTATTTGCATATACAAATCATACTATAGTACCAGAAGCACTTGAAGAGTGGTCAGAAAGTTTAATGCAGGCATTGTTACCAAGGCATATGCAGATAATTAATGAAATTAACAGACGCTTTGTAAATGAAGTAAAGGATAAATACAGCAAAGAAGAGAATATTGTTTCCAAAATGGCAATAATAAGACATGATTCCAACGGTAACACTATAAAAATGGCAAACCTTGCAATTGTAGGAAGTTACTCAACAAATGGAGTTGCCGAACTTCATACAGATATTTTAAGGAAGTATATATTCCCTGATATGGATAAATTCATGCCTGGTAAATTCAGCAATAAAACCAATGGTATTTCAATCAGGAGGTTTTTACTACAGGCAAACCCGGAGCTATCGGAATTGATTATATCAAAGATTGGAAATAAATGGATAACAGACCTGAAGGAGCTTAGAAAAATAGAAAATTTTCTGGATGACGATAAGTTCAGAAGCAAATGGCGTTCAATAAAGAAAAAGAATAAGTTAAGGCTGATAGAGTTTATAAGCAGAGACCATGATGTTAATATCAATCCTGATTCGCTGTTTGATTCACAGGTTAAGCGTTTTCATGAATACAAAAGACAGTTGTTGAATATACTTCATGTAATATCTCTTTATAACAGAATTAAGATGAATCCTGAAGAAATTTTTGTCCCAAGAACGATAATTTTTGGTGGTAAGGCAGCACCATCATATTTAATGGCAAAATTGATAATAAAGCTGATAAATTCAGTTGCTGAATATGTGAATAATGATCCGGTTATTGGAGACAAGCTAAAAATACTTTTCATTAAAAATTACGGGGTAACACTTGCTGAGAGAATAATTCCTGCGAGCGATCTATCCGAGCAAATTTCAACAGCCGGATTTGAAGCATCGGGCACTGGGAATATGAAATTTGCACTCAACGGTGCATTAACAATTGGTACACTTGATGGCGCAAATGTAGAAATTAAAAATGAAGTTGGCGATGATAATATTTTCATTTTCGGAATGACAGCAGATGAAATAATAGCAGGAAGAAAAGAAGGTTATACACCTATAAAGTATTATGAGACAAATCCAGAATTGAAACTTATAATTGATATGCTTAAGACTAATTACTTCAACAAATCAGAACCCGGCATATTTGACCAGATAGTGAATGAATTATTATACAGAGATTATTATTTTATTATGCAGGATTTTGAAGCCTATAGAACGGCTCAAAGCAGAGTTGAACTTGCGTATATGAATACTGAAATGTGGACAAAAATGTCAATAGTAAATTCAGCAAGGATGGAAAAATTTTCGAGTGATAGAGCTATTAAGGAATATTCAGAGGGGATATGGAAAATTAACAAATTAAAAATAGAATAAATATCAATACTTCTATGATCACAATATTTCAAATCACATCTGTTCAAAACACATAAAAAAAACTTTTCTAAAGACCTTTTACGGCAGAAAGCGAAAGTCGTGGGACACAAAGAAAAGCAAAGCTCTTTCTCGCAAAGACGCAAAGGGCGCAAAGTTTAAGTAAATGTTTAGTTGTTGGTGAAAACACCAACAACTGGGGTAATTAAAAATAGAATAAATATCAATACTTCTATGATTCCTATATGATATGTATATTTAAGTATATTGATTAAACACATCACAAGAGCTTCCCCTATTCATCAATAAATGAAAATGATGTTTAGAGTGAAGTTCTTTTTTTATGAGCTCAAATTCTTCGTCACTTAAATTAATTTCATCAAATAAAATTGAAAGAATATTCCTTGAATTATGATGGGATTTCTTTTTTTTAATATTAATCTTCCTGCTGGAATGTTGGTTGTTATGATTTACTAAGTTTTTCATCGTTATATCAACCCCGGCATAGTTTCAAGATACTCTTTCTTGGCAAATAAATGCTCTTCACTTTCCCAATGGTCACGGTCACTTATCATTGCTTCTTTGGTGCATGCAGTTTTACATATCGGAACTGGATATTTACCAACGCACTCAGTACACTTATCAGGAACGACATAATAATGATTTTGTGACCAAAAATCATCATGAATTAATGTTTCCTCGCAAAAAACAAAGTACCTGTTGTGAATTTTACGCCAATTCACACCTGCTGGATAAATTGCATTGTAAGGGCATAGAATTTCACAAATACCGCAATTAGAGCAGACATTTGATATTTTCAATGGCATTTTAGTATCCCCCATTCAATGTTTCGGGCAGATAAACTATAATTTCTGTTAACAGGAAATATAGTTATGCTCGTAATATTTTTGAATAGTGTAATATAATACATAACTTGAGCGAAAAATATGACTAATATCAATTGGTTTACTGATTTTTATCTGAGTAATTCAAAATGACACAAATCAAGCTATGTAAATCAGGTTATAGGTTAGCTGTTTTGGATGATGGATAAGGAAGCTGGTGAGTTAATGTAAAATTAAATAGCAGGTATAAATAACCTGCTATTTTTTGTACACCCGGAAGGAGTTGAACCCTCAACCTTCTGATCCGTAGTCAGACGCTCTATCCAGTTGAGCTACGGGTGCATTTTCAGAAACAAAATGTCAAATATCAAAATCCAAATGTCAAAATAATATTGAAATTTGCCCTTATTTATATAAATTTACCAATATTTTATGAGCAATTCAATTGATAAATTCTGGATAAAATTTAAGATAATTAATTGATACAATCTTTGTTATTTTTGTATTGAATGGACTCCCGTAAAGGTCCTACGGACTTTGGAGTAGTAAATTTATCTTGTTGTTGGTGATAACACCAACAACTTGGGAGGTGGTAAATTTAATTCAAATTTATATGAAAAATATATATCAGATTCTATATGGAGTTGCAGGGTTATTGTTCTTGATTATAATATTAGGCGGAACTGTAACAAAGCCAATATTCAATAATTTTTCAACAAAGACAATTGAAAGTGCGGGGTTGGAGAAAACTTCGCTGGATTCATTGGACAGCAATTTAGATGATATGATGTTTGGATTGAAAAAGATACAATTACAAATTGATAAGTTAAAGAATATTTTTTCTGATAAGGAAATTGATGAGAGTAAATACCAGAGAGTTAAGAATGAAGTATTTGCAAGGAATATATATAATCCAATAAATGAACTGGTAATTATGTTTTACAGGATAGGTTTTTTCTTTATCAGTATAATAATTCTGCTTTTGGCAGTTATATTCCATTTAATATACAGGAGTATGGATTTGAGAAGAAGGGTTGAGAAGCTTGAAAGCAAACATGTAAATTCATAAATAGAGACTTCCGGTGTGATGTTTCTATAATTTTACTATATGGTATATGATAAACGATGAAAAATATATGCTTCGCTGTTTTGAGCTTGCCTCAAAAGGGGCTGGGTATACTTCGCCTAATCCATTGGTAGGATGTGTGATTGTGAAGAACGGGAAAATAGTTGCTGAAGGATACCACAGAAAATATGGTACAAATCATGCTGAGAAGAATGCTCTAAATAGTGCATTACGCAAAGGGATCAATTTAAGAGGAGCTGATTTATATGTGAACCTTGAACCATGCGCACATTTTGGCAAGACAGAGCCATGCGCTGAATTAATTGCTGAACATAAATTTTCAAAGGTTGTGATTGGCGTTAAGGATCCATATTATAGGGTCAGAGGTAAAGGCATTAAATTTTTAAAGAAAGCCGGGATTAAGGTTATAACCGGAATACTTGAAAAAGAAGCAATAGCGATTAATAAATTTTTCTTTAAATATATTAATACAGGATTGCCTTATGTATTGATAAAAGCTGCCCAAACAATTGATGGTAAAATTGCAGATGATAAATACAGATCAAAATGGATATCATCAGCGGAATCAAGAAAAACAGTTCACAAGCTGCGCGCTATTTATGATGCTGTTATAGTTGGAGCTAATACAGTGAAGTATGATAATCCAAAACTAAACGTTAGAAGTGTTATGGGAAGAAACCCATACAGGATAATGATAGATAAAGACCTTTCTTTAGGATTAAATTTTAATGTTTTCAAAAACAACAAAGATAACAGAACTATTATACTTACAACACTTGCCGAAGATCACAAAAAAGTTAAACAATACATAAATAGAGAAATCATAGTTATTAATTGCAAATCAAAAAACGGTAATATTGATCTTAAAGATGCATTATTGAAAATTGCTAAACTTGGAATTGCAAGCATTATGGTTGAAGGCGGCGCTGTTACTTATGGTGGTTTTTTGAAACAAAAATTAGTTGATGAAGTTATGATATTTATCGCTCCCCGCATTATGGGCAGTGGTATTACAGCATTTAAAGATAAAAATGCTTTCAAGGATTTTACACAAAATGATTATTATTCATCCGGACTGGATATATTGGTAAATTTAAAAAAATAATTGTAATTAATATTATTTCCTCTGTAGAGACGACCCGCTGGGTCGTCTTAATTAAAGATGACATTATTTAAAAATAAATACAGGATTGAATCAACCCGGTTAAAAGGATGGGATTATTCTAATACCGGAATTTACTATATAACAATTTGCACGGAAAATATGAAAAAATGTTTTGGGAAAATTAATAATGGCAAGGTTGATCTGACAAACGAAGGAAGTATTGTAAATGAAGAATGGATAAAAACTGGAACAATCAGAAAAAATGTTATACTTGATGAATATATTGTTATGCCAAATCATTTTCATGGGATCATTGCATTAGAGAAGATAAACGATCAATCAGCACTTGAGACGACCCGCCGGGTCGTCTCTACAAAATCAACTACTTTACTTCCAAATTCTTTAGGTTCAATAATAGGGCAATTCAAATCTAAATGTACAAAACGAATTTGGGAATTCAATATTGATTTTAAATGGCAGGGAAGATTTCATGACCGAATTATCAGAAATGAGAAAGAATTAGATAATATCAGAGCTTATATACATTACAATCCATTAAAATGGAGTGATGACGAATTTTACATAGATTGATAATCTGTAGAGACGACCCGGCGGGTCGTCTCTACAATAGAATTCTTTTAAAAATAAATTAATCAAATATTATGTTTACAGGTATAGTAGAAGAAAAAGGAATAGTAGTAAAAAAAACCAAGATTAATGAAGGTTTTAAATTCAGGGTTAAGTCAAAACATGTTGCAAAAAAGCTATTGGCTTCAGATAGCGTTTGCATAAACGGTATTTGCCATACGGTAACCTCAAGAAATAAAACAGAATTTGAGTTTACATCAATTCACGAAACTCTGAAAAAAACTAACCTTGGTGAATTAAATGTTGGCGAAGAAGTAAATCTTGAAGGCTCGCTCACCTTAAATAAAAAAATTGGCGGTCATTTTGTTTTCGGGCATATTGATGATACAGGTGTAGTAACAAAGGTAACGCAGATTAAAGATGAACAGAAAACTGAACTCAGGAACAAGTCAGCGGGAATCCGTCCCATCGGGAGAAAACCAGTCTTAAAAGATTCCGATAATTGGGAATACTGGATAAAGATTCATAAGAAACATGCTAAATATGTAATTTATGTAGGTTCAATTGCTATAAATGGTGTAAGCCTGACCGTAGCCGAGGTTACAAAGCCAAAAGGTAAATATTTTGATATAAAGGTTGCGATAATTCCGTTTACTATTTGGCATACTACATTTGGAAAGTTAAAAAAGGGCGATAGGGTCAATATTGAATTTGATTTTCTGGGTAAGTATGTTCTGAATCTGTTGGAAGCAAATCCAAAGATAAAGAAATTAATGAAGTAGTAATCGCATTTGATGAGATTAAGTTGTATTTTCGTAACCGCAGAGTCTCCGTTTTTAGGACTCTGCGGAATTTTTTTAAAATTTTAACGCAGAGTCCCCTTTTTAGTATTTATTAGACACTCAAGATATAGGCTTAGGGAGACTCTGCTAGAACATAGGAATGGTAGTTGTTGGTGATAACACCAACAACGTGGGGGAAGTATTTAGCTTTTCTCTGTGTACTCCGTGCCCTCTGTGTTGAAAGCTTTTGATTTACTTATTTTAACGCAGAGTCCCCTTATTAGTATTTATTAGACACTCAAGATATAGGCTTAGGGAGACTCTGCTAGAACATGAAATTCTTTGGAATAGTAGGCGCATTTGATGCATAGACACCATGAAAAGCAATTAACCTTCCTACTCTTCAAGTAGTAAGGCAAGCCGCCAAGAACGCAAAGGTTTTTTGTCATACCTGAAGGTCTCTGCGGAATTTTTATATTTTAACGCAGAGTCCCCTTTTTTAGCATTTATTAAACACTCAAGCTATAGGTATAGGGAGACTCTGCTAGAACGTAAAATAGCCACCAAGACTCAAAGGCTCAAAGAAAAGCAAAAAAAAGTTATTTTAACGCAGAGTCCCCTTTTTTAGTATTTATTAAACACTCAAGATATAGGCATAGGGAGACTCTGCTAGAACGTAATAAAATGATACCAGTTGTTTATGTTGATAATCAATAAAAAATGTATCATATTATAGTTGTAAATTAACATATTTTTGTAATAAATTACTCAGAAAAGATAACACAATCATGAAAAAATTATTTCCATTTATTAGTATTTTAGCTATTGGTGTATTCTTCTTTGGATTGATATACTCAGATCCATTCGGTTCCAGGTCAAACAATTCATCAGATAACTATTATAACCCGGTAGTACCACAATCAAATGATGTAAAATTTATTGATGGAATGAATGGTGCCAATGATACAGCAGGACTTCGTGCAAGAGGATGGATTCCAAGAAGAGGACCTTTAAGCGGACCTGCAGGTTCAACACCAAATTGGTTCCAGGGTAACTCAACCGTTTTCAGTGCTTTTGAAGGACCCGCAACCGGGTATGTTGGCGCTAATTTCAACAATGTTACAGGTACAAACACTATTGACCTTTGGTTAATATCACCTGTTGTAAACGGTGCATCAGGTGATACAGTTTCGTTATATTCCAGATCACCTGACGCATCAACATTTCCTGATTCAATCAGGGTTTTTTGGGCATCAAACGGTGATACAGTTCCTGGTTCAGGAAGTTTCGTTGAAATAGGCAGATTCAAAGTATCAACATCAGGCTGGCAGGAAAGAAGATACACACTTCCTTCAGCAGGTGCAACTGGAAGATTTGCAATTAATTATAGAGTAGCAAGTGGTGGTCCATCAGGTGCTAATAGTGATTATATTGGTGTAGATTTTATCAGGTTATTAGGTCCGCTTGTTGGTATTACACCAATAAACAACCTTGTTCCTAAAAATTATTCACTTGAGCAGAATTATCCAAATCCGTTCAACCCTACAACCAATATTAATTTTTCGATACCAAACAGCGGATTGGTAAAACTTGTAGTTTTTGATGTATCTGGCAGAGAAGTTGCTACACTTGTTAACGAAGTTAAACCGGCAGGAAATTATGTTGTGGACTATGATGCATCAAATCTTTCAAGCGGTGTTTATTTTTACAGAATTGACGCTGGTAATTTTACCGAGACAAAGAAGATGTTGATGATAAAATAGGGATAGCTATTTTATCAGAAATCCCGACCTGACATGTAAGCCTGGTCTCTCAGGTTTTTGATTTTGCGGGATTGATGGTTAAGTTGTTAGCACCTAAAATTGAATTAATAACAGAAATAAAAAGCCAGTCTATAGAAATAAAGACGGGCTTTTTATTATTAACGTAGAGTCCCCTTTCCTAAAGGTCTCACATTAGTATTTATTAAACACTCAAGCTAAAGGCTTAGGGAGACTTTGCTTAGACATAAAAAATATAAAAACTTTTTTTCTCGCAAAGGCGCAAAGAACGCAAAAAAATAAAATGCAAAACAAAAAACTTCCACAAAACTTTCAAAGAGCGAGAGTTATGACGCAGAGTCGCCATACCTAAAGGTCTCACATTAGTATTTATTAAACACTCAAGCTAAAGGGATTAGGGAGACACTGATAGAACATAAAGGCATAAGACTACTTCTAAGGAGTAGTCTGTTTTATAACTTTTGTAAACGTTCCTGTATTTTAGATTCAAGCTCGACATCTAATACGGGGTAGCCGGAAGAATGTTTTTCGGGATTTATAGCATGGGTCAGAATATTCTGTCCGCAATTGCTTCCAATATAATTCTCTTCAATTTCTCCGATACTTACTATAACTTCATATCCGCATTTACGGAAATCCTCAAAAAAGGCTGATGATACGTTGTAATCCGCTTCATTTATCAAAGAAGTCAATTGCATTTTTCTGGAGTTGTATGTAGGATTCAGCGGAGTGAACTTAACAAGGAAGACTTTCGGATCAAAATAATCCAGCAATACTTTTGGGTTTATTGGGTACTGATTTGATGCCGCAAAATTCAGTGTAATTTTCCTATCCCCAGGTTTAAAGAATCGATTGCCGTACTCCCCTATTTCTCTGAAGTTCCATTTTTTAACCGGAATAAGTTCGTTCCGTTTTTTTTCATCAGTAGTATGAATTGAAAATTGCATTTGAAAATTTGCTGAATTAAATTTTTCATTCTTTATCAGCAGAAGTTTTTCAAAGAACGCTTCAGAACTTTTTGGAGCAATGGTTGAAATTGAGGGCATGAATCCCGGAGCATCAAAATAAAGTTCAAATTCTTCAATGACATCAAGCACGTTCATATTGAATGCAGGCTCACCCATTCTGGCGAACTGTATCTTAAACTGTTTTGATGGTATTTTTCTATCAGGGTAACGGTTTGTAACCATAGTATCAATCTGCCAGAAAATACCTTCTTTACTTATCCTTCCATGATAATATAATCCTGCATCACAAATTTGGCAATCAACCGGGCATCCCAATAAAGTAGATACTATCAATACCCATTTTTCTTCTCTGGTTTTAGGCGGTTGCAGCGATTCAACAAACTCGATTAGATCACCATTTGAAGTTTGTGCAAGATAAACAACAGCAATATCATCTCTGCCAGTTGATGAAACAATTTTCATTTAATACTCCTTATTTTTTCATAAATTTGCATTGCTGCTTTAATACCATCTCCGGCTGCAATTGCAGTTTGCCTGTATTGCTTGTTTGCGGCATCGCCTATTAAATAAAGCCTTCCTATTTTACTTAACAACTTAAATTCCTTTTTAAATTCAACATCAGCAAAATCAAGATTCGGCTCTTGTCCTATTGCAAAAATCAAATAATTTGCAATAAGAATTGTATAACCATATGGAGATTTGATTATAATACTTAGTTTATCTATCCCTAATCTTTCTACCTGATTTAATACTGTATTATTGTAAAATGTAAAATTTTTTAATTTTTCTGCTCTTTGGTACAATAATGGAATGCATTTAGGCAAATCAGACCGATTTAGAATTGTAACCTCATTCATTTTCCCTAAACTAAGGCAATAATCAAATGCAAGGTCACCACTGCCGATAATTACAAAATGCTTGTTCTTTTTATATGATAAACCTGATACTCCATAAAATATTGAATTAGATAGTGATGGTTCAATATAAAAATCATTATCCCGTTTAGGTTTAGTGCCTGATGCTATTACAAGATATTCTGATGTATAATAATTATTTTTGGTAATTACTTCAAATAATCCTCTGTTGTATTTTACATTCAGAACTTTCTGTTTGATGCATTTTAGTTTTTCAAGTTTGAATTGTTCACTGAATCTCTTTGCCAGATTAATACCCTTGATACCACCTGGAAAACCCGGGTAATTTTCTACAAGGTTGGCATACCTTAACAGCCCGCCATTATTATCTGAATCAAAGACAAGTGGTGTAATACCGCATCTTTTCAATTGGATTGCGCAACTCATCCCGGCAGGACCTGCGCCTATTATTATCACATCTTCTATTTTAATTTTTTTCACACCAGTTTAAAATTTCTTTAATTCTTGTAATGTATGCAAAACCATGTGATAGGTTATAGATTGATGATAAATGAAACATTCTGTTGTAACTTGCAGTGCCATCAACCGGCATGATAACTTCAAAACCTCTGACAAATGCAGAGCGCGCTGTTGTTTCACAGCATAGATGTGTCATTAAACCGCAAATAATTATGGATTTGCAACCCGCCATTTTTAGAATTGATTCAAGATCAGTATTATAGAAAGCATCATACTGAGATTTTACTATTACAGTTGAGTCTTCGATGGATACTTCGGAAGCTATAGAACTTAAAGGATTGTTTATTGTGATGAGATCTTTCCAATGGGATTTCATTTGACCTGCGTTTTCAGAAGTATTAATATGTTTTGTAAAAACTACAGGCAAATTCTTTCTCCTGAATGTATAGATTAACGCATTTATTCTATTAATTAAATGGGGAGCTGACGGAACAAATGCATGTGAAGCAGGATTCAGAAAAAACTCCTGCATATCAAGTACTAACAGGGTACAATAATTTATATCAGATTTAAAAAGGCTGTTTTCTTGATTGCAATTTATTTCTTCAAGCATTTTTTCTGATTCGTAATCCAGAGTATCGCTTGTAAAATATATTTCTTTCTCCGAAGTCCGACCCAAAAGGCTTCCCGTAAAGTTCTTTCGGACTTTGGAAAGGACCTTTAGGGGAGTTACTTCTGACTTTTTTGGGATTAAGCTCATGCTGTATATTGTATTTTTTTAAAAATCTCAAACAAAACTTTCGCTTTATTTCGCTGATACTTGCCAGTTGCTGTAACAGGTATTGATTCTGTAAATAATATTGCTTTAGGTGATTTGTAAAATGGAAGTTTTATTCTGCAATCATTAATAATCTTTGTTTTAAGCACTTCAGTTGGGTTAACTCCTTCTTTAAGTAATATTAACGCTCCAACTTCCTCGCCATACCAGTCATTATCAAAACCAACTGCAATGCCTGATTTAACTTCAGGGATTGCCATCAATACTTCATCAATTTCTAATGGAGCAATATTTACTCCACCACGGATAATAAGCTCTTTAATTCTACCTGTAATGAAGAAATATTTTCTGCTGTGCTCATCTTTTATATAAAAGCCCTCATCACCGCTTCTGAACCAGCCAAACTCAAATGTTTTATCATTGGCTTCGGAGTTTTCATCATAATACTTCATTACATTATGTCCGCGTATAACTATTTCTCCCCTAGTATTTTCATTCAATGATTCACCTAAATCGTTTTGTATATCCATTTCATTCGGTTCAATTGCAATTCCAATTGAAGGGAAACCATAATCAATAAGCCATTTTTTATGATCATTTTCATTTAGATCAATTGGTATAAAACTTGAATAACAGGTAGTTTCAGAAAGGCCGTAACCGTGTACTATCTTAAGACCAAACATTCCCTCAAATTTAGAGACAAGTTCACAGGTTAAGGGTCCCGCACCGCAGATGATATGACGGAAGTTACTTAATGACCTCACCCCCGTCCCCTCTCCTGAAAGGAGAGGGGTGATGTCCTTTATAAATTCAGTATCAGATTCATAATCGTGGCATATGAATTGCAGTAATGTAGGAACAACACTAACTATATTTACTTTTTCATCAGCAAGTATTTTAAAGAATCTATCAGTATGGAATTTTTGATTTAATATAAGTGAACCACCAGCAAACATTGGTGTCATAATTGTAACAACCGATCCGTTTACGTGATGAATTGGCAGAACACACATCATTACAGTACCTTTTTCTATATTATGCCATTTGCTTATCCCTTCGGCATCAGCCATGAGGTTATATTGGGTCAATACAACACCTTTGGGAAGTCCGGTTGTACCTGATGTATAAACAATCAATGCTTCAGTTTCCTGATTTACTGATTCATCCGGTTCAAATATTGCTGATTGTTTTTCAATTTCATTTTCAAATACTTGATGATTTCCTTCGGAGTTATTATACCCTTCAATACCGTGTATTATTACCTGTAATTTTAGTTCTGTAACAGTATCTTGAAATCGCTCAAAGTATTCCTGTTTAATAAATGCCAGTTTAGTATGAGAACTTTTAAGTATATATTTAATTCTATCGGGTTCTTCGTTAACATTCACAGGCACAACAGTTGCACCCAAAGTCCAAGCAGCAAAATACTGTATTACTGTATTTATGTGGTTATGAGAGATTGTAGCAATTCTATCACCTGAGCTAATTCCAAGGCTCTTCAGAAAATTTGCAGTCTTAAAGACCTTTTGAACAAAATCATTATAGCTTAATGAGGTTTTAGCTGAATTATCGGGATAAAATGTGATATAATTATCATCCGGCTGTAAGTGTGCGCGATATTCGAGCAGTTCGAATAAATTCCTGTATTTAACAAGATAATTATCGGAAGCAATGCCATTTACAAAATGGGCTTTGTGGATATTTTGCTGAGTAATTTCTGAGAGTATCATATAGAATACAAAAATAAATCATTGAGTTATAACAAAAAAGGCTGTTATAAAACAGCCTTTTTTGAAATCGCCTCATCCTTTCAAAAACAAAAAAAAACACAAACACGAATTTCACTAATTATCACGAAAAAAAAAATATCAACAGCCCCGCAGACTTAACTCAAAAACTAGTCAGGACGGGATTTTTTAAAAATCGGTACAATCGCCAACTTGCAAACGATAAAAATATGTGCCGTCCGGCAAAGCGGGATTTCGAAAAGAGTTACACTCTTTTCTCAACTTGCTATTTAATAAGTATCATGCGTTTGGTTTCTGCGTAATCTGCAGAAATTAGCTTGTAGAAATAAACTCCGCTGGTATAATTTGTTCCATCCCAATCCACCTCATAAGTTCCGGGTTTTAGCTTTTCATTTACCAATGTTGCAACTTCACGACCAAGGATATCATACACAGACAGGACCGAGAAACCGGTTGTACCAAATGTCTGTGCTACTGATGTACCGCTTATATCAAATTTAATATTTGTTACAGGGTTAAACGGGTTTGGATAGTTTTGTGATAAGGTATATTGTTCTGGTATCTCATTTGAAATATTATTAACATTCAATACAGTATCACCATATATAACACCATTTACTTTTGCACCCTTTAAAATAACCTTTTTCTCCTGAAATGATTGTCCAGTACCGCCTCTAGAAAAAGCATAAAAACCACCAATCATTTTTGCAAATATTGTTTCCTTAATAAATGTATAACCATTACTACTGTAACTATAATATCTAAACTTCTTGAATGCAATAGTATTCCCAAATATTAGAGTATCTGCTATCCTTACACATTTCATGTTTGTATTCCCCAAACATTGTGTTCCTGTCGAATCACCGATATTTGCTGAAAGTTTATAAAGTATAGACTCATAATTGCAAAAAGGCAGTGAGAGATCATACCTAACTAAATTTCCTGAAAGAGAGTCATATCTCAAATAATAGTTAGCACTATCACCTATACTTCCAAAACCTAAAAAATTAGTACAATAATAATATGTTTTGCCATTATAATTTTGTGTTCTTAAAATTCGTGATGAGTTATAAGAAACAATCAAACCCCCCGGATTTCTATCTTCAATTTTAAAATAAAAAACATTTCCAACATTTAGGGGAAAATATTTCGCAGATAATGTATCCAGCGAAAAAATATTTCCGGATAATATTAATGTTAGAATCAGTGAAAAAAGCAATTTTGTATAATTCATTATTATTCTTTTATAAAAAATTATTTGATAAGAACCATTTTTTTAGTTTCAGAAAAATTATTTGTCTCTAGCTTATAATAATATACTCCGCTCGGCAAATTACTGCCATCGAAATCAACTTCGTATGTGCCGGGTGAGAGTTGTTGATTGACCAATATTTGAACTTCTTTGCCAAGTGCATCGTATATAATCAACCCCACCCCGACCCTCCCCGAAGGGGAGGGAGTATTAGGAATATCAAATTTGATCTTTGTTACAGGATTGAATGGGTTGGGGTAGTTTTGGGAGAGAAAAAATTTATCGGGGATTTCTGTGCTTATCTGGTTAATGCCAACAACAGTAGATGTATCACCGTATAAAATTCCATTTATAACACAACCTTTCAACAAGGAATTATTTGAACACCTAATACTTCCATATCCTGATGCAACTATGCCAATTCCTTCAGCATAACTCCTGCCATAACCTGTTTCAAATTGGGTTTCTGAAAAACCTTTTGTCTTTCTTGGAAACCCGAAAACAATTTGGATAGATGTGTCATTACATATATATTTATATTGAGATATACCGCAATTATTTTTTACGGTATCACCTTGCCGGGCGTTCAAACTATCCTGTAATATTTCAAATGGAGAAAATGAACAGCCAATAGTAGAATATTTATAAACATTGCCATTAATACTATCTACCCGCAAGGAATCATAAATTGTTGAAATAACACATCCGTTCCAGCAATTGCCTGTAAAAGAATTTTGCTGGAAAATAAAGTACATCTTTGAATTTATCACAATAGATGAAATGATTTTGTAACGATATATCATATTACAATTACAAGCCATACCGATTGCTGAACAGTTATACACCCAAACATTCCCTACCTGCAATGGCATATACTTAGCTGCGGTTGTATCCCAACTGTATGTGTGAAATAAATTACCTGAAAGGATAATTGCGAGTAAAACTATAACAAGGCTGTTCATATTAACTCCTTTTAAAAAAGTTTTAAAGATTCTTATTCAAATATAAGCATAAATTTATGTTTTTATAACTGAATATTTAGGTACACTTTTAGGCACAATTGGAACCATTGCTTTAAAAAACATATTACATTATATTAGCACTCGTAGTAGCAGAGTGCTAACTAACGCATAAATATTACAAATACTTATAAATCAATAATTTAGGAGGATTTAAAATGAAATTAACACCACTCGGAGATAGGGTTATAGTAAAACCTAAGGCTCCCGAAGAAGTAACAAAAGGCGGTATTATTTTACCGGATACAGCACAGGAAAAACCTATGGAAGGCGAAATTATCGCAGTAGGTAGCGGCAAGACCGATGATGCAGGCAAGAAAGTTGCAATGGACCTGAAAGTAGGCGATAAAGTTTTATATGGCAAGTACAGCGGCACAGAAGTTAAGTTGAACGATGAAGAATTTTTAATAATGCGCGAAAGTGATGTTTACGCAGTAATAGGATAACAAATACCCCTGAGCGTAGCAAAGGGTCTCATTAATTTAACAAAAAACTTAGGAGATAAAATAACATGTCAGTAAAATTAATTCATTTTGATACCGAGGCAAGAAGTGCCTTAAAAAAAGGTGTCGATAAATTAGCAAATGCCGTAAAGGTAACACTTGGACCAAAAGGCAGAAACGTAGTAATTGATAAAAAATTCGGTTCACCAACAGTTACCAAAGATGGTGTTACAGTTGCAAAAGAAGTTGAGCTTGAAGACCCAATTGAAAACATGGGTGCGCAGATGGTTAAAGAAGTTGCTTCCAAAACCAGCGATGTTGCAGGTGATGGTACAACAACCGCAACCGTTCTGGCACAGGCAATTTACGCAGAAGGCGTTAAGAATGTAACCGCAGGCGCAAATCCAATGGATTTAAAGCGCGGTATTGATCTTGCTGTATTAAGTATAGTAGAAGGATTAAAAAAACTCAGTAAAAATATTGATAAAACCAGCAAGACAGAAATAGCGCAGGTTGGTTCAATTTCTGCAAATAACGATAAGGTTATAGGCGAGCTTATTGCAGATGCTATGATGAAAGTCGGTACTGATGGCGTTATAACAGTAGAAGAAGCTAAAGGCACAGATACAACAGTTGATATAGTTGAAGGTATGCAGTTTGATAGAGGTTACCTTTCACCATACTTTGTAACAGATGCCGATACAATGGAATCAGTTCTTGAGGATCCCTACATTTTAATATATGACAAGAAAATTTCAACAATGAAAGATCTGCTTCCAATACTTGAAAAAGTAGCACAGTCAGGCAGAACAATGCTTATCATTGCCGAAGATCTTGAAGGAGAAGCTCTTGCAACACTTGTTGTTAATAAATTAAGAGGCACATTAAAGATAGCTGCAGTTAAAGCACCTGGTTTTGGCGATAGAAGAAAAGCAATGCTTGAAGATATTGCTGTTTTAACAAACGGTACTGTTATCTCGGAAGAGAAAGGCTATAAGCTTGAAAATGCAACAGTTACTTACCTTGGAACAGCAAAGAAAGTTGTTATTGATAAAGATAACACTATATTAGTTGAAGGCGCAGGCAAGAAGGAAGATATTAAGAAACGTATTAATGAAATAAAAGCACAGATAGAAAAGACAACAAGCGATTATGATAAAGAAAAATTAAAGGAAAGACTTGCAAAACTTTCGGGTGGCGTTGCTGTATTAAAGATAGGCGCAGCTACAGAAATTGAAATGAAAGAAAAGAAAGCAAGAGTTGAAGATGCTTTACACGCTACACGCGCAGCAGTTGAAGAAGGTATTGTTCCGGGCGGCGGTGTTGCATTTATCAGGGTAACAGGCGCATTGGATAAATTAAAATGCGATAATGATGACCAGAGAATTGGTATTGAAATAATTAAGAAAGCTATAGAAGCACCTTTAAGGCAGATTGTTGAAAATGCAGGAATAGAAGCATCGGTAGTTATCAATGAAATTAAAAAGAACAAAGATGATTACGGCTTTAATGCATTAACAGAAGAATACCAGAACTTAATAAAAGCCGGTGTTATTGATCCAACAAAAGTAACAAGAGTAGCTTTGGAGAATGCTGCTTCAGTTGCTTCGATGTTATTAACTACTGAAGCGGTTATTTGCGAAAAACCTGAAAGAGAAAAACCAGCCCCAATGATGCCTCCAGGCGGCGGTTACGGTGATATGTATTAATAATCGATTCGAAGATTAACAGATTTATCAGATTGCAGATTGAAAAATTAAGCCCCGATGAAAGTTGGGGTTTTTTAATTTAAGATTTTGTATATTTAAATAGAAAGGATATCGATATGGTTTTAGTAGATAAAAAACAAATAGTAATTTCTAAAAAGACATGGGATATCCTTAAAAAAGATAAGGATTATAAAGAACTTTTAGAAGTAATTGAAGAAACAGCAGAACTTGAAATAGCTAAAAAAGAATCTAAGTATTTTATTAAACTAGAAAATTACTTAAAACAACGTGATAAAATAGAAAAAGTAAAAATAATTCAACCTAAACGAAAACGTTTATCAACTTAGTATAAATAATTCAGTTCAGAAACAACTTGATAAAATTAGTTACAATGAAGTTAAACGAATATCTACGAAGTTACTTCTATTAAAGAATAATCCAAGACTTTCCGGCTGCAAAAAACTTCACAATGAAAAAGGTTTCCGAATAAGAATAGGTGATTACAGAGTATTATATGAAGTTGGATGAGCATACTCACTATCCCAGCTTTTACTCTTTGTCATTCACACTTGCCTTGTTTCTAAGGCGAAGGCGGGAATCAATACATTAAAAAATAAATAGTTGAAGGATTATTATTGTCTGAACCTTGATTTTCCTGATTATAGGATTTCTTGATTAAAATAATTATAAATCATGTTAATCTTATAATCATGCGAATCATGGTCTAGTTTCTTTTCCTCGGATTTGTTGGTCTTATTTCAATTTCACTTATCATGGCATTTTCAGGTAATGATGTAGTCAACAGAATTGTCTCAGCAATTTCCTCTGCCTGGAGAACAGTATCCTTGTGTGATGATAGTGAAGTCTGAGATTCCGTTCTGAAAAAATCTGTTGCAACGCTGCCCGGACATATCACAGCAACACGAATATTATACTGCCTCACCTCAAGCAATAATGCGCGGCTTAGACCCAAAACAGCGTGTTTACTTGCGCAATAAATTGAGCCTGTTGCAAATCCCTGTTTACCAGCAACAGAGGCAATATTTATTATTGTTCCTGATTGTTCCTTTATCATATTCGGTAAAAAACCCTTTGTCATCATGTATAAAGCACGAACATTTGTATTAAATACAGTATCAAAATCATCAAGTTTTGAATCAACCAAGTTATCAAATATCCCAAATCCCGCATTATTAACTAAAATATCTATCTTACCATACTTACCGATAGTTTCATCAACTACTTTACTGATGGTATCTTCCTTTGAGATATCACCGGCAATAATTGTAATGTTATCCTTTTTTTTATCGTTATTGCTTACAATTTGTTCGAGTTCAGATAAATTCCTTGAAGTTAGTACAACTTTGGCACCTTCGTGTAAGAACAGCTCAGCGGTAGCTTTGCCGATACCTTTTCCGGCTCCTGTAATTACCGCAATTTTGTTTTGTAATTTCATAATCTCAACTTTAAATTATATTATCTTCAGACTAAAAAGTCTTTACATAATTTATTAATTAATTAAAACTTTATTATTCAATTATTTTAGATAGATAGATCAGACTTTTGTAGTCTTATAATATTGCAGGATTGAATTACATTGCCAGATTTAATACGAAGCAATCCTAACAGATACAAAAAAAAGCTTAAAGTTTAACAATCGAAAAGCTTCAATTGTAAAAAGTTTGGATTCCCGCATTCCATGCCATAGGCAGGCGTAACGCGGGAATGACACAATAACTACAAATCCCCCTTGATAGGTTTAATTACTACATCCTCTATCACAACTTTTTTTGATTGGTTGGCAACCTGAAAGGTTATATCAGCAATATCACGGGGCGTCATCATACGTGATGAATACTTTTGACGTGATGCGGGGCTCCACATTGGAGTATCAGTAGCGCCGGGCATAATATTGGAAATTTTGATATTATATTTTCTCACCTCTGCCCGCAATACATTGAACATTGCAAGCATTCCCGCCTTTGATGCTGAGTATGTTGAACTATTTGTGAATACAGTATTAGCGGAAACCGAAAGAATATTAATAATATGTCCACTTTTTTTCTTCATCATAATAGGAAGTACAGTGCGGGTCGCAAGGTAACTTCCGCGCAGGTTTGTTTCAATTATATCATCAAACTCGGGAGGCTTGGTTTCAATAAAGGATTTGAATGTAGTAATTGAAGCATTATTAATAAGTATATCAATAGTACCGCATTTTTCAAGGATTTTTTTCTTTGTACTGATAATGCTTCGCTCAGAGCGTACATCGCATACAAAAGCATATGCCTCGTGTCCTGCAAAACGTATTTCGCTCACAAGTGATACAAGCCTTGATTTTCTTCTTGCAGTTGCAACAATAGTGTAACCGGATTTCGCAAATACTTTAGCGATTTCAAATCCAATTCCGGTTGATGCTCCAGTGATCCAGACAACTCGATTCATAAATTATAATTTAGTTCTAATACTCGCCCCAAACAGAGCGTAGTGTATTTGAAATTTCGCCAATAGAGCAATAACTTTCAACGCATTTCAGAATATACGGCAGCAAATTATCACTTCCTTCAGCAGCCTTCTTTAATGCCTCAAGATCACTTGTAACTTCATCATTGTTCCTGTTCTTTTTAACATTATTCAGTTTCTCTACCTGTTTCCTGCCAATTTCTTCATCAATATGCAGCAGGTCAATTTTTTCAGAATTACCATCATCTGCAAATTTATTTACACCAACAATTACTCTCTCGCCGGATTCAATTTCCTTCTCAAATTCATAAGCACTTGCTGCAATTTCATCCTGCTGATAATTAAGTTCAATGCATTTAACTGCCCCACCCATTTCATCAATTTTGTTAAGATAATTCCAAGCACCTTCTTCAATTTTATTGGTAAGGTATTCTATGTAATAAGAACCTGCAAACGGATCGACTGTATCAGCAATTCCGCTTTCATAAGCTATAACCTGTTGTGTGCGTAATGCAGTTGTAACGGAATCTTCAGTAGGTAACGCAAGCGCTTCATCTTTTGAATTTGTGTGCAAGGATTGACACCCTCCCATAACAGCAGCCATAGCTTCTATAGTTGTTCTAACAACATTATTTTCAACCTGCTGTGCTGTAAGTGATGAACCCGCAGTCTGACAATGAAAGCGAAGCATCATGCTTTTTTCACTCTTTGCCTTAAAACGTTCTTTCATAATTTTAGCATATATCCTTCTTGCTGCGCGGTACTTGGCAATTTCTTCGAGGAAATTTATCTGTCCGTTGAAGAAAAAAGAAAGCCTTGATGCGAATTTATCCACGTCAAGTCCGCGGCTAACTGCTGCTTCAATATATGAAATTGCATCAGCTAAAGTAAAGGCAACTTCCTGAATAGCGTTTGAGCCAGCTTCGCGGATATGATAACCGCTGATAGAAATCGTATTCCAGCTTGGTAGGTTATCATAGCACCACGCAAAAATATCGGTAATCAGTCTCATAGAGTGCTTTGGGGGATATATGTATGTTCCTCTTGCAATATATTCTTTAAGAACATCATTTTGAATAGTACCGCTTATCTTTTTAAGGTCAGCACCCTGTTTTTTTGCAATAGCAACATACATGCAAAGCAGAACTGCAGCAGTCGCATTAATTGTCATTGATGTAGTAATCTTATCAAGAGTGATGCCTTCAAAGAGTATTTCCATATCTTTGAGTGTATCAATTGCAACACCAACTTTACCAACTTCACCATCAGCAATTGGTTCATCGCTATCATAACCAATCTGGGTTGGAAGGTCAAATGCAATACTTAAGCCTGTTGTGCCCTGCTCTAAAAGGAATTTATACCGTTTGTTTGATTCTTCAGCAGCGCCAAAACCTGCATACTGCCTCATTGTCCAAAAACGGCTTCTGTACATTTGCTCATGCACTCCCCGTGTAAAAGGGTATGAGCCAGGGTTGCCAAGTTTTTCTTTATATTCTTCTGAATTGTCTTCTATAAAGGCAGGTATATCAATACCTGAATCAGTTATAAATTTTTCTTTTCTGTTTTTAAATTCTTTCATTGTAATCCCTAACTATTTCTTTGTATAATTCATTAACATAACTAACAAAAATAGCTAAAATAGCAGTAAAATAATATGATTAAGATTAGGTTTTATTGATACTTAGCTAAATTTTAAATTTTAAGTATTGGAATAACAACAATAAATTAATATCTTTGCAGACTAATAATTAAAGCAACTTAAATAAATCAACAGATATGAATAAAAAACTTCTTTCAGTTTCAGTGCTTGTGATAATTTTTGCTTTCGGTTTTTTGTATTTAAACCAGGCTTATCTTGTTGCACATGATATAACATCAGGCACATGTGATAAAACAACAGGTGATAAATCAGGCTGTGACAAAACAACTGGTGTTAAATCGGGCTGTGACAAAACAACAGGTGAAAAATCGGGCTGTGACAAAACAACAGGTGAAAAATCATCGTGCAGTGATAAGACAAACGAAGTAAAAGCAGGCGGCGAGTTTCAAAGCTACCTGTTTACAACAGATAAAGCTTGTTGCGATGGAATGAGAGCTGACCTTGAGAAAAATTTACTTACAGTTGCCGGAATAAAGGAAGTAAAGTTCAGTACAACCTGCAATGTTTCAAAGATGACAAATGTAACTGTAATGTATTCATCTGGTGAAACAAGTGAAGAAAATATTGCATCATATTTAAAAGATAATAATATGGATTGTTCAGGCAAAAGCTGCGATAAAGATGGCAAAAAATCGGGTGAGAAAAAAGATGGATGCGATACTAAAAAAGAATGTCCATCAGGCAAACAGAAATCAAATGATTCAAAACAGTTGTAAAATCAGACTCTGAGTAACTGCGAAGCAGGGACGAAGAAACCATACATATTTTTTAAAAGGGTGATTGAATTTTCAATCGCCCTTTTTTTTATGCTGAACGAAGTGAAGTATCTATACATATTTTTTTTAGGTAATTTTCAAACAATCTCCTTTTTTTCAATAACAGACTACAAAAGTCTTTTCATATATTGAAAATACCTTAAATCCTAAAAAAAAATATTAACTCTGAAGAATGAGCAGACTTTTGTTCCGAAGTCCGAAGGACCTTTACGGGAACTCCTTCGGAGTAGTCTCATAATTAATAAAAATACTCGTTCCACGAAATTAGATTTTATCATATTTCAATTAAGATTCGGGAATATTTCTTTTTAAAGGAAATCAATGTATCTATTCGTGGTACGAGGAACTACAAAAGGTTAACGTAATTCTCTTTTAACCCTCTGAATATTTCCTTAATTTTGTATAATAAAACAATACACAATGCCTGAGAAAATATTAATCGGTAATGAATTCATATCAACCGATGAAGTAAAGCCTGTAATAAATCCTTTTACAAAAAAAACTGTTGGTGAAGTTTACATAGCAAGTGAAAATGAATTCAACATATCTAAAGAATATCTTACAAATTCATTTAAAGAATACAGCAGACTTCCTGTTTATAAAAAGCAGGAATTACTATATAAAATATCCGAATCAGTTAAAGCTAAAAAGAATGAGATTGCAAAGCTGATTACTGATGAAACCGGTAAGCCAATTAAGTTTTCATTGATAGAAGTTGACCGCGCAGTATTAACTTTTCGTTTGGGTGCAGAAGAATGTTCACGAATTTATGGCGAAGTTTTGCCATTAGACTTACTTCCGGGTTCTGAAAATAAAATGGGGATTGTAAGAAAATTTCCTATAGGGTTAATACTTGGTATAACCCCGTGGAACTTCCCTATTAATCTAGCCGCACATAAAATATCGCCAGCGCTTGCATCGGGGAATGTTATTATGATAAAACCCTCATCAAGTTCTATGTTATCAGCAATTGCGCTGGGAAAAATTGTTTTTGATGCATGCAATGAGCTCGGTATATCCTCAATTCCTTTAAACATCCTGCCAATATCCGGTAGCAATATGGATAGACATATTGCTGACCCGTGGGTAAAGCTCATCAGCTTTACAGGCTCGGGTGATGTTGGCTGGGGAATAAAGAGAAAGTCGGATAGGCAGAAAGTCTCGCTTGAGCTTGGCGGAAATGCGGGAGTAATTGTGAATTATGATGCTGATATTGATTCCGCAGTATCCAAAATTGCAATTGGCGGATTCTCACAGGCGGGTCAAAGCTGTATTTCAGTGCAAAGAGTATATATTCACAAAAATATTTATGAGGAATTTCGCAGTAAATTAATTGATGCAACAAAGAAAATAAAATTTGGCGATCCATATGAAGCTGATACAATAACAGGACCAATGATAAATGCAGAAGAAGCTATTCGCGCTGAGAAATGGATAAATGAAGCAAAACAAAGTGGTGCAATAATACTGACAGGCGGCTCAAGAAATGGTGCAGTAGTTGAGCCAACAGTGATAGAAAATGCTCCTGATACAGCTAAAGTTAAATGCGCCGAAGTATTTGCTCCCGTTATAACAATTGAGCAGTTCACTGATTTTAATGATGCAGTAAAGAGGGTAAATAATTCACGTTTCGGTTTGCAGGCGGGAGTATTTACCAACAACATGCCGGATATTATGTATGCATACAATAATATTCTGACAGGAGGAGTGATAATTAACGAAGCCTCAGCATACAGGATGGATGCAATGCCCTATGGCGGAGTGAAAGATTCCGGCAACACCCGCGAAGGTATTCGTTATGCGATAAATGAAATGACAGAAGAGAAGATATTGGTTATATGACCCAAAAGGCCATAAGAATTCATGCGGAGATAAAATGATTGAGTACTTTACTATATGAAAGATTGTTAGCTAAAAGAGTAGTAATTGGTAATTTGCTTGGCATAAATAGATTTATTGAATAAGGTTTTGTTAACCAATAAATTTCCTCAGTCAATTCCTCAATTTTTTTTTCTCCTGCAACCTTTCTAATTTTAAGTGGCTTTGGTGCTGTTTTAGTATTTAAACTTTGGTCGTTTGTTATAAGATAAGAAGTGTCACCCGCCAAAAAGTAAAGTCCTTCAAATGAGTCAAGATAATTTTCATTGCATTTAAAACCGATTAAAGGAACTTCATTTTTTATTACCTCTACTAGATTGATAACTAGATTAGTGACATTTGGTATAGCGGCTTTAACTGCATTAGTAAATTCGGAAATACTCTCAAAATATCTCCCATCCCTATGAATTGTAATACGCTGAATAATCAAATTCTTATGTTGAATTTTCTTAAATAACCTTTGAAAAGTCTTTTGAAGAATATTTATTGGTATCTGTTCATTCATTTCCATCTTGTCCATTTTAGCATAATCTATTATGCAACCTTGATTATTTATAGCTGTTAAAGTTAAGTTTGATTTTCTAGTTTGATGATTGTGCCCTAGGTCGATACCTATAAAAATATGGTTTGAATCATTTTTGTCTATGGAATCAAGTTTCCATGGAACTGCTCCTTTTCGAAGCCCCATTTTTAGAATTGCATTTGCAAAAACATATTTGTCTATGTCATTTATTAGAGAAAAGTCAGATGACTTTTTTTCAAGTATGCCAATAATCTCTTGATTTATAGAAGTTGTTTTTTCTATTTGTAGATAATTTAGGCGATAACTGGACTTACCAGGATCAATCAGATATGTGAGAACGCTTGCTTCAATACTCAATTTACCCGAAAAAGAAGTATGTTTAAAATCATTATAATCAAAAATTAATACATCATCTTCAGTCAATTTGGCTACGCTGTCCTTGTAAAGAAATACGATTGATTCATTAATTATGTCAATTATTCTATTGATTCCGTGTACTTCTATTGCCTTTTTTGAAACAAGCATTTGAAGTTTCAGATTTGCCGGTATTTGCAAAACTCCTGAATGATGAAGTCCCTTACTGGAGGTATAATGAAGTTCTCCAGAGTGAAAAATCAATTTTCTTGCTCGCTTAACAAATGCGTATTGCCATTCTAAATCGTTTATCTTTTCAAGGTCAAACTCTGTGTGAAATCCATTAAGACAATCTTTGAATTTTGAAATCAAATGAACGGTTTCCTTCAGATTTGTTTGCTCGAAATGAAATGCTTTTTGGCTAAATCTTATTTTACCTACTCTTATGTCGAAAACATCAGTATTTGTAAATGTCTCAAAATAATTCTCGGGATGATTAATCTTACTTATTTCACTAATACTTTTTGGCAATCGTATTCCTGTTGCAATATTTACAAATTGATGTTCCTTATGGTCAATTGGCTCTTTAATATTTAGTTCAGTAATAGGCTTTGATGAACGAAGAAAGTTAGTGTAATTAAATGCAATTGTGTTCTTACCTAATAGGGCTTCAAAGAAAAACCCTATCCCTTTCTTGATGTAAAATTTCTCGTCCTCGTCTGAAATGAAATTTTTAGTGAAAACCACTTCATGGCCTGATTTTAATTCAACTTCTTCTCTGTTCAAATTTTTCATCAAAGTTTTAGAATAGAGAACCTTTGCAGATTGGCTTCCAACTTCTTCTGAAATAAATCGTAAACTATTGTTGCGCAGAAAATCTAAGCTAACTGAAGATTTAACAATTGTGCTATTTGGTTCTACAACTACAGAAATATTATGGTTCTTTTCAATCCAAGTTGCTAAATTAATAGTATCTTTTGGCGTAATATTTTGCTTGAGATAATTGTATTTTAAACATTTGAGATCTGGAATGGGCAACACTGTCCCAAATGGTTTTAACTCATAATCCCTCAATTTTTCAGCATCCGAAAACCTGATAAATGTATGTTTTGGCTCACATTGAAGTGCTGCTAAAAAGAGAGCGTTAAAAGAAGTATTATTGCTTGAATAATACTTTCGCAAAAAGAAGCGATAGAATTTATTGTGATAAATTCTCCCGTCTTTTTCCTTTGTCTCAAGCCCTTCTTCGCTATCATATACAACAAAGAAATCAAGATTAGATTCTTTACTGGAAATTACCAGCGAAATGTCTTGATGATTTATCTCATTTCCATTGTTGACGAAAAATGGTTGGATTTTAACTGTATCTTCAATGGCGAATTTAAAATCCGCCAAAAAAAGAATTGCTTTGTTGTCAGTCCAAAAAATCATAAATAGTATTTTCTGTAGTTAATTTATACCATCAGTATCACGATAGCCTGTACCTAAAGGTTACTGCCAATGTGTTACTTTAAGCATTGAGTTAATTGTACTATATTTTCATCTTAAACGCATACTTACCTAAATTATCTTAATAAATATACTGATAAATTTCAAAAAAAGTTTCAGACTCAAACTTCACGACTCATATACTTGCAATGAATGTTCAGGGCTAAAGCCCGAATTCTTTTGAACTTTTTCCCACGACCTAAAGGTCGTGGCTATTACAATTACTTTACTACTAAAAATTTATCCTTCTCCCTCCCCTTTGGGCTGAAAGCCTTGTTTCTAAGGGAGGGTTAGGGTAGGTCTTACCCAAACAACCTCTGTATCAGCCTGTTTTCTACTCCGCAGAATTCGCAATCAATCGGTTTTGCGGGATACTCAGGTACCTTATTATCAGCCCCGCATGACATACATTTAAAAGTTTGCTGAACTTTAGTTGTTTTGTGGCAGCTTTCGCAATGCACTTTGAATGAACCTTCCGGAATATAAATTTCAGCTTTGCAATGCTCACACTCCCCTGTTCTTCCGGCTGGTTTTTCGATCTCCACATACTGCATACTGAATCCCGTCATCTTCAGGAATTTATCCTGGTCATCATCGGTAAGATAAGGAATCCACACCTGCACGAACATTGAAAGCTTCATTTTCATGTGCACCTGCTCAGGAATAAGATCATGCATAATGGCATACTTCGGATTTTCGTAAAACACACGCATCCCGTCTTTTGTCATTCCCACAAAAAATTCCGCCAGCCTGAAAAATCCGTTGCTCTCAACTTTATTTCCAGTACCATCGTTGTAATATGTCAAAGAAATCTGAAGCTGCTGCTGTTTAACTCCGTATTCCTGCCATTTGGGATCAAAGCCGTATTCTGTGCTTGATTCCGCACACACTTCAAGGTAATCTCTGTATTTATAACCGTCATCAATTGATGGCGGCAGGTATGCGGGAAATGTGCGGTAATAATAATCCCAGAAATCTTTTTGCAGGTTATAATAATCCTGCTTATCTCCCCGCTGCAGAGCCGCCTGAATTTTATTCATAAGCGCAATTTTGGTTGACTGGTAGTTCAGGGTCTTTACAGTAGATTCATTCCACTTATCAAGTCCAAGGGTATAATCAATATCAGTAAACGAGCCGCAGTAATCACACATAATGTATGGTGATTTGTATTCATTCACTTTTGGGGCGCCGCAACTAACACAAGTAAACTTTTTTATCTTCATTTTATTAAAAAGTATAGATTTTTGGTGATAAATATATCAACTTTAAAGCATTTAAACACAATTTCACAAGAAATATTATAAAACAAAATACATTAATTGATGATTAATGATTAATATCATTGTTTAAAATAGTAAAAAAACGTTATTTTTGTGTATATTAACAGGTAAATAATGCAAAAAGAACCTGAACAAACAAATTAACAACACTTAAAGGAGCATATTAATGTCTAAATCATCTTCAGTAATAAAAGATGTAATTGAAAAAGTTAAAATTAAAGATACTGCTCAACCTGAATTTCATCAGGCAGTAGAAGAAGTATTATCAACTCTTGAGCCAACCGTTCAAAAACACCCGGAGTTTGTAAAAGCAAAAATTTATGAAAGAATAGTTGTGCCTGATAGAGCAATTTTATTCCGCGTACCCTGGGTTGATGATGCAGGCGAAGTACAAGTTAACCGCGGTTTCAGGGTAGAGTTCAATAACGCTATCGGTCCATACAAAGGCGGCTTAAGGTTTCACCCATCAGTTAATCTAGGAATATTAAAATTCCTGGGCTTTGAACAAATTTTCAAAAATGCTTTAACCACTTTGCCAATGGGCGGCGGTAAAGGCGGAAGTGATTTTGAACCTAAAGGAAAATCAGATGATGAAGTAATGAGATTCTGTTACGCATTTATGAGAGAGCTATTCCGTCATATCGGACCCGATAGAGATGTGCCTGCAGGTGATATAGGCGTAGGGGGAAGAGAAATTGGATACTTATATGGCTATTATAAAAAAATAATGAACGAGCATACCGGAGTATTAACCGGAAAAGGACTGGGATACGGCGGAAGTTTGATAAGACCCGAAGCTACAGGTTACGGAACAGTTTACTTTGCAGCAGAAATGCTAGCATCCAATGACAAAGATTTTAAAGGTAAACGCGTTGCAGTAAGCGGATCAGGTAACGTGTCACAATTTGCTATTGAAAAGGTTAACCACTTAGGCGGTATTCCGATGACTGCATCAGATTCAAACGGTACAATTGTTGATGAGTCGGGTATTGATTCAAGCAAACTTGCATTCTTATTTGATCTTAAGAACAATCGCCGCGGAAGAATAAAAGAATACGCTGATAAACACAATGTAAAATACTATGAAGGCTTAAGTGTTTGGCAGGTTATTAAAGAGCACGGTCTGAAAATTGATATCGCCCTGCCATGCGCAACACAGAACGAGCTTGATGAAAGCCTTGCTAAAGGATTGGTTGATGCCGGATGTTACTGTGTATCCGAAGGCGCAAATATGCCAAGTGACTTAAATGCTATTAAGGTTTATCAGGAAAATAACTTCCTATATGGACCGGCAAAAGCTGCTAATGCAGGCGGTGTAGCTGTATCAGGACTTGAAATGAGCCAGAACAGTATGCGCTTAATGTGGAGCCGCGAAGAAGTTGATGCTAAGCTACTTGGAATAATGAAGAGCATTCACAAAACATGTCTTGATACCGCAGAAGCTTACGGTAAAAAAGGCGATTATTTAACAGGCGCAAACATTGGCGGATTTGTTAAAGTTGCTAATGCAATGCTTGCTTATGGAATAGTGTAGTTCTATTATCAATGAGTAATTAGTAATGAGTAATTAATCCCGCAAACGGGATTTCAATTAGTCCGCCACGGCGGATTGCCTAATTTCAACAATAGGGGCGCTTTAGGGTGCCCTTTTTTATTGAGCATTTTTAAAATATCTTGTTTACTGTTTGTATATCGGCATAGGGTTGCAGATAACGTTTTGGGGGTTTGGGAAGTGGGTGCTTAAAAGCATGAATGTTTCTACGAAGCAGTTCATCTGCCATATTGTCAAACCGATGTTATAAGCCGTTTTCTATTACCATGTTTTGGAAAGTACGTCACCGAACTCACAATATCTTTTGTTTGCATTGATTACAATTATATTTTGTCTTGTTCTTGTCATAGCTGTATAAACTATCTTGTCATAAACATCGTCTCCTACAAAAAAACTTTCTGGAATGTATAAAATCACATTTAAAACTTCCCAACCTTTGAAACTATGGATTGTAGATATTTTCAATCTACTGTCACCCATCCAAAATGCTTTCTTGTGTTTATGATAACGTTTCTCTTCTTCATTTTCAAATACGTGGTTTACATTAATATTTTTAGTTTCAAAATTTTTCACACATTCAAGTCCGTAGTTTTTGTCAGGCACTAAAATTACTGTGTCAGAGCCGTGTTTAGAAGTTCCTTTTTCTTTGATGATTTCAAAACCTTCATTAACTTTATTCAACCAATCTTTTTCTTCTATATTCCACCAAATAGTATGTTCTTCAAACTGGTCTGGATGTTCAACTTTACCAACTCTAATGTCTTGGTTCAAGTTGAATTTTTCACTGAACTCTTTTGTTATTCTAGCGATTTTTTCTGGAAGTCTTACTGTTGTTTTTAATTCAATCCATTCACTAAATTTCTCAACACCGCTTCTTCTTTTGTCAAGCCACTCCATTTCACGACTATAAATATTTTGTTTTTTGTCGCAAACAACGACAACTTCATCTCTACTTGTTAAGAAATGGCATAACATACTATACCATTCTATATAATAGTCTTGTCCTTCGTCAATAAATATTGCGTCATACTTTTCGTAATTTCCTCTTTTAATTACTTCAAGAACTTTATTTGGGACAATTTCTCTGAAAGTCGCTTCGTCTCCACCGTTTTCACTTGGCCACTTTTCACCAAATTCATTTAATATGTCTTTGCAAAATCCGTGGAAATGACCGATAGTAAATTTGCCCCAACTAAAACCAAACGGACTTCTTGAAACCATATCTTGTATGTAATGCCATAAAGTAATATTGAATGAAAGGAATAATACTCTGTAGCCTTGCGAAGCAAGGTTTGCAGCTCGGTATGCTAATACTTGTGTCTTGCCGCTACCCGCAACACCTCTAACTCTAAAATGTCCTTTTTGTGGTTCTGCAAACTTCATTTGGTATGTATTTAATCTAAGTTTAATGCCTTGCTCTATTGAGTGAAATGGCGGAATTAACCAGAATAAAATTTCTTTATTCCAGTCTCTTGTCCAATAATAACTTTGATTTAAATAGCTATCAGGAACGATTTGTTTTAGATTAGAAGCTGTCAAAGAGTTTTTGCCAAAAACTGGGAAGTTAGTATAGTTTTTTACTTTGTTTTTAAAAAGTTCTTGAGCATCTTCTGTCGTAGCTTTATGAAAATAGATTGATGTCTTTATAAGGCCGTATCGTTGAACATTCTTGTCAATTTCTTCGCCTATTTGTGGAATAAGCTGTCCGGTTAATTTTTCTTTGTAATACTCGACTTGTTTAACAGGTGATTTTATTGGATAACTTCCTTTGCTATCTGTAAAATAAAAATCCCATTTGCCAAGGCTATTTTTGTTAAACGAATAGTTGTTTAAATTCCAATCTTTTACTTCAATAATTTGTGCGCCTACTTTCGGGTTGAAGATAATTACATCAGGTCGGCTACCGTTAAGAAATGGTTGGACGAAAATTAGCCACCCGTTATATTTTGTCAAGTCGCCACCTTCTTTGAAAATTTCATCTCTTTTTAATGTGTCGTCTAAAAATTTTAATAGATATGCTTCTCCGTCAGTCAGCGGTTGCTTGAAGTCCTTTATTTGCTCCCAAGATGGAATTAGTCTGCTGAACATTGTCGGTGTCGTTTATTAAAATGGTTTATAACGTTTCAGAGCTTGGCGATGTAACAGCCAGTTTTTCTATTCTCCGTCTTCCAGTTCATCTATTATCATCTCGGGTAACTCTAATGTCTTGATTGGTTGAATTGCAGAACCTGCTATCCCTTTGATTGAATTATACATATGATTTGTATTCAATAAAACCTTTTGTAATTGCTTTTCTCTTTTTTTCCAATGTCCCATAATTGAACGTTTTTCTGAATTTAGGTCGGTTTGCATTTGGGTAAATCCTTCAACTATTGCCTCTACTTGTAGTCTGAACTCATTACTTGTCAAAAAGTCGTAAAGCATTATCATTTTCTCACCTTTGTTCTCTTGAGCTGAAACAACTGAACTCAACTGAATGATATTTTCACGTAACACAACACAAAGTCCTTTAAACTCGTCGTATGAGCATACCCAAATTCCGTCAACAAGTCCCATCCTTTCCATCCCTTTTGGATATACATCTGTTACAAGAACACCAATATTTGCACCTTTTTCCCTAATGTCATCTCGGAACTTTTCTAACCAATTATTTTTAAAGTCTTTTGTTCTTTTACTCTCGTAATAAATTGTCCCGCAGTTTTGTTTAGTCCGTGTATGAACCACTTGTAAAGAGTCAGCTCCACGTTCACCTTTTTTAATCTCTGTTATTGTATCAAGTGGGAATTTGTCAGATAACCATTCTTCAATGCCCAATTCTTGCACTTCGCCTTGCAATTGCATAGAACCTTGCTCTTGCTTACGTTTCATTTCCTCAGTTAGCTTTTTCTGGTCATCAAGTTGTTTTTGAAGCTCTTTGACAACAAATTCATTTTTGTCTTGTTCTGTCTTGCGAATTTTTTCTTTTTCCTCAGAAATTTGTTGATTCAATTTTTTTTCATTTTCTGCTTCAAAACTTTCCTTTAATTCATCTTTTTCTCTTTTTATTTTTTCAATTTCTGCTTTTGTTCTATTGAGTTCTTTTACTTGTTCGGATTTTTCTTTCAGTTCCTTTTCAATTAATTCAATTCTTTCAGATTGTTCGTCTTGTATTTTTTGTTTAATTTCTTTTTCAAATGCTACTTTTTCGTTCTTAACTTGAGTGCTGACTTTTTCTGCGATTAATTTATCTTGTCTGCTTTTCAAGGTCTTGCTTTTGTTTGTTAAGTTTATCCGACTCTTCTTGTAATTTCTTCTTCTCTTCTGTTAGTTGTGCATTATATTTTTTCTTGTATTCTTCATCAAGTTGAAGAGTAATTACATTATTCACGTCTATTTCGTGTCCACAGTTCGGGCAGGTGATTTTCGTTTCTTTTGTCATTTTGTTTATAGTCTTAAAATTGGTGCTAACATTCCAAATTTACGCATTACGTCAATTTATTGCTATGAACTATTTTCTCCAACCTGAATTTGACTTTAACAAAGTGATATTAAACTGTATACTTGCAATAATAATCTAAATTTTAAGGAGATGTATCATGGATCTTAAGAACGCAAAAAGTGTTAGTTACAGGCGGAAGTCTGGGGATTGGCATTACTGTAGAATAATTCTATTTTCAATTCGCAAAACAAAACCTGTATCATCCAGAAACTGTTCCATCCGTCTTAGTTGACTTACTTTAAATTTCGGATGTTCGCTATTAGCAATGTAAGCTTTTCTTTCCTTGAACTGCTCTGAATATTCACTTACTATAAAGTATTTTATTGTAGTTCGTAATTGCTTTTCACCATCCGTAACCCATTTATTACCAAAGGCATCTCTTTCTTTTAACTCAATAAAGATCACAGTAGCACCATAAGATAAAAAACCATCGCATCGTTTTGCCATTTTATCGTCTTCTCTTTTTATATCTATACAGTGGTCAACTGCAGTGAAAGTTGTTTCGTATCTTTCTTCATTAACTACTACAGCAATCCACTTGCTTCCATCATCTTCGTCTAAGTATGCCCGCTGATCTGGTTTGTCATCACAAAGACCAAATAGTTTTTTATCAGAGTTGTCTAGGCACTCTGCTTTTGCAAAATTTATACTCATATTGCTTGCTGGATTTCTAAAAGTTTTGCAAATAATTCGTTACTTTCAGCAAGTTGTTCATTCAAGTAGTTTTCATCAGAAGGCAAACCTTTGTAGTCTTCTAACTTATTAATTGTACCGTCATTGATATTCAGTTCATATATAACAAGTTCATCAGGTTTCGTGGTCGAACGTAAGGGTACAATGTGATTTAGCTGTTTTTTAAGTTCCTCCGTTCGTATCATTTGTTTCAATACATCTGCCTTAGCAGCCAATGTCAAATAATTAATCAAATATGGGCTATGTGTTGTCATTATCAACTTATTTGCTTTATTGAGATTGTTGAATTCAATTAAGCGATACAAAACTGCTTGTTGCGAACTTGGATACAAATTTTGCTCAGGTTCTTCTACAATATTGATAAAAGCTGTCTTATTAAATTCTTTCGCGATTTCTGAAATTGCAATTCGTTTTTGCTCTTCGGTTAAATCTGGATTATCATTTATTGCTTGAAACCTTTTCCGGAATCTCTCTCTTTGTTCACTTGTCATTAAATCTTTAGTGCTATTGCTTTGGCGCTTAACTGAATTTGAAAGAAACCATGAAACAAGAAACAAAGGAACTAATGATTGAAATCCACTTGATGCTTCTGTTAATTTTATCCGATAATCGCTTCCCTTGATATAAACGATGTCATTCAATTTATTATATTCAACATAAACATCGTTAATAGGTAAAAGTATCGGCTCTTTCATTTCATTTTTTGCATTGTCAAACTCAGTTACAAATTCCGATAGTGAAGGAGAAATCAGTTTTAAAGCTTTAGGAGTTCTTACATTTGCTATAAAGTTTCTTTCCGCGGGAACATACATAATTTGTGGCAATGGATAATCACCATTCTGAGCATCTTCAATTTGAAGAATACCGTTTTGAAACGAAATATGATAAGATTCTCCATAATAGTCAATAAATGTATTACTCAGAGTTCCCTTTGGAAAATAATTCTCTAATCGGAAATAAGTAAGAAATTGATTTTTAGCCTGGTCTTTCTTAGAAAAAATTTTAGAAAAGTATTTTTTATCATGGTCACCTCTAGTAAGTGCCTTTTCAATCCATAGTAAGGTGGTGATTAGTTTTGCTACAACACTTTTCCCACTCCCTTGATTACCGATAAAAACAGTAACTTTCTTCACTTCAAGGTAGCCGTCATTTACAAGAAATCCTTCTTTGATTGGACCGAAATTTTTTATTTTTATTTTACTCATTACTCTTTACAATTTAAGTATTTTTCCCTCTGAGATGCTAGGTTTTTGTGTTACCTTGTTACTATTTCATTTTAATGATTGAATCCTGAAACTGTTGTCAATAAATAACTTCTAACTTCCAAATATACGCATTGCGTAAATTTCTTACTATGAATTATTTTCCCCAAAGTAATTTTACATATGAAGAACTTCTTCCCTTAAAATGCCTTTAACAATGGATAATTAAGCGGTATAATTGCAGTAATTATATAACTCAAATAAAATAATATGGATCTAAAGAACGCAAAAGTATTGGTTACAGGGGGAAGTCTTGGGATTGGTTACGCAACTGCAAAAATATTGATTGATGCAGGCGCAAGAGTTGTAATTTGCGGAAGAGATGAGGCAAGGTTAAATAAGGCTGCAAAAGAGCTTGGAGCAATTCCTGTATTGGCTGATGTAAGCAAAGAAAGTGATGTAATTTCACTTATTGCTAAAACAATTGAAGTACTGGGAGGCTATAATGTTTTGATAAATAATGCGGCTTATGGATATTTCAGTCCGTTAACAGGTATAGATACAGCAAAATTCAATGAGCTGTTAATGACTAATATTACAGGTGCAATGGTATGCGGACGTGAATCGGCAAAGCATTTCATAGAAAAAAGTTATGGCAATATTGTAAACATAGCATCAAGCGCAGGTACAGGGGGATTTGCAAACGGTTCACCCTACTGTGCAACAAAATTCGCATTGCGTGGCATGAACGAGTGCTGGAGAGCAGAGCTTAGGAAACATAACATACGTGTAATGCTTGTTAATCCAAGTGAAGTACAGACTAGTTTCGGCATAAATGCAGGCGGAAAGCCGAGGGATTTCAATCCGACAAAACTTGAAGGAACACATATTGCTCATTTAATTAAATCAATGCTTGAAATGGATGATAAAGGATTTATACCGGAAGCCGGAGTGTGGGCAGTAAATCCTGTGAATTAATTTTATATTCATCGGATGACTTGCAGTCATCCGATGAATGATTAATAATCCTCACTTCTCTATCAAACTAATGCTTTTCTTTCCATCCATAAGCACTTTCACAGGGTTTGGTAAATGCAGATGAATGAAATGCTCTGAAGTATTTTCAGGTGTTATGGATTTCAGGTAATCCCAATTAATAAAATCCCTTCCGTTGTACTGGTGTACTGTTAAATAACCGATATTCATAGATGTTATGATATGGAAAAAGTGAGATCCAAGCGAAGCATCAACTTTAAAATCATCCAGATCGGTTTCTACAATGATCTTAGCGCTTGATATCTGCGGCCATGTTACGGGAATTCCAAGCCATCGGTCACGCGTTCCCCACCTTCCGGGACCGATGAGTATATAATTCCGCTTCAAAGCTTTCATTAAATCGTTCAGCTTTTCTATTTCAACAGCCATTTGCTGTGTCATAGCTTTATTAAAAAGCTCGGGGACTGCGTATATAATATCAGTAATATTTTCAATCTTGCCGTTACCCATACCGCGCTCAGTATATAAAATTAAGTTATCTTTTTTAATATCTTCAATATCTATCGAAAAGAAGTCTGAACTTCTAATAAGCGGCTTAAGTTGCAGTATATAAAATCCAGGATTGTTTTCATCAAGGTTTACTGCAAATTCAATTTCAACCGGCAGACCCATTGAACTTTCAATTATTTCAAGGAGGCGGCTTAGAACTTTTGCAAACGGGAATAGATCATACTTCAATATTCCTGCAAAGTTTACTACTCTTGGACCCTTATTTGTTAAGCCTACTTTCATATTATTATCCTGCGGGTCATAGACTGAAACAATGTCATCAAGTACACCTAGTTTTTCAGCATCCGCAATTTCAATTCGCTTTAGCGTGATATCTTCGCCTTCGGCAAGGTTTGAAATTCCCCTTTCCATATCAATCGCATAGAAAAATGATTGTGTATCCCTTAATTGAGTTTCAGGATCGATAATATCAATTTTAGGATATTTAGGTGAGAACCTGTAAGCCTTTTCTGCATCAATTACATATTTACCCAACCCAACACCTGCAATACAAATACCGTCATCGGGTTTAAAACGGCTTATGGGATAAAAATTATAAGACTGAGCCACACCCGATATATGAGGGAAGAATATATTTTCAAAATGATTGCCGACAATTTCCTGCAATACAATAGCCATACGTTCATCTTCTATTCTGTAGTTTATAGCTTCAAAATATGAGCGGGCATGCTTTGAATAAATAGAGGCATATACAAGCTTAATTGCATCAGTAAGATTTTTAAGCCTTTCGTTTAATGACTCGTGGTTATTTGGCAATAAAAAGGTCTGGTATATCCCTGAAAATGATTCAGAAATTGAATCCTCAAACATACCAGATGACCTAACAGCAATGGGTGAAAGTATTTTATCAAGAAATACTCTGAGCTTAGACTCCAGTTCTTCGGAAAGTTGTTTTGAAAGGAATATCTGTTTTACTTCTTCATAAGTATGATCCAGTTGAATGCCAGATAGTTCGTTTTGATTTATAAAACTATCATATTCTTCAGCTCCAATAACAGCCGTCTTTGGAATTTTAATTGATACATTTTCAATTCCCTGAAATAATTCTTTGGTCTGCAGCAGAGTATTAATAAAAGCTATGCCTCTTCCCTTTCCTCCAAATGAACCGCCTGCGAGTCTTAGTATAAGGTTATCTTCTTCAAGGAACTTAGGACTAAAATCTACAACTCCTCCTCGTGATACGGTTGTTTCAACATTCTTGGTAACACGTATAATATAATCTCTGATAGCATCAGCGGTAGGGAAATCGGTAATTTTAAGTACTTCGAGATGCTCTGCAATTTGTATCTCACCTCTTGCCATAAGCCAGGCTGAAAAATGATTCCTGCTGCCATGATAAAACACAGATTCAGACGGTACTTTTTTTAGGAGATATTTAAATTCTTCAATTGATGATGCCCTTTTGATTTCGTTGCCTGTTTTATCCCTGAAAATAAAATCACCGAAACCAAGATTATCGAGAATAAATTCTCTAAGGTCTTCTGATAGAGTTACGGAATTTTTATTAATAAAAGAGGCATCGTGAAGTATGGCAGTTTCAGAAAAAGTACTTTCAGATGATTGCAATAAAAAAGGAATATCGGCATCAGTAGATTTAATTTTAAGTAAAAGCTTTATTCCAGCTTCTTCGTTAATCATACCCTCATACGGAAATTTTACATCAGAAATAACACATAGCATAGTACTTTTAAATTTCTCATAAAGCTCAACTGCTTCTTCATAATTTACGGCAAGCAGGACTTTTGGTCTGGCACGCATCCTAAGTATTTTCTTCACCCCATCAAGGTTATCTTTTGTAATTAATCTCTGAGTTTGTTTGATAATTTCGCTGTATAGTATCGGGAGATAACGCGAGTAATACCTTATAGAATTTTCTACAAGAAGTATTACCCTAACCAATCCTACTTTAGTATCATTATCGCAGTTCTTTTTATCTTCAAAATACTTAATAATAGCAAGAAATATCTTAGTATCGCGGTTCCACACAAATACTTTTTCAAAGATATCAATTTTATCTCTCACCTGATTTACAAAGGCAATATCACTATTATCATAAAGCAGAAGAAATACAGGCATATTAGGTTTAATTTTCTTTAATTTTATGGCAAGATCTATTGGAGTAAGGTTTTGGGTTCGCATTGTAATGATAACAAAATCATAATATTTCTGTTTTAATAGCGACTCAGCTTCATTTTCATCCGAGGCACTTGTTATCCTAGGCACATTAGATAAATCTAGACCGTAATACTCGCCAAATATTTTTTCGTTAAGTTTTTCTTCTTCTTCAAGTATAAATGCATCGTAGAGTGATGTTACAAGCAGTATTTCTCTTACATGGAATTGTGCAAGATCGTGATAGATTTCGTTATCGCTTTTATGTTTTTTAAATATTGATATCAGTTCTTCTTGCAGCATATTACAGTATTTTTAAGATTATTAATATAAAACTACTTATATAACAGAAAATTTTTTCTTTGTTCAATAAAGTTATTCAATCCATCAGCCCAAGCTACCTCAATTTCATCAACAGTATTTCCTGCAACTATCATTTTCCGCAGTTTATCTGTACCGGAGAGTTTATCTATAAAATTATCTTTGTTAAATTTAAACTCTGTGCAGTTTTTATACAATGCTATTAAAATTGCAACACCGCATTTTACGGGTTGGAATTTATTCTTATCAGTAACATTAATAAATATCCCGTTACACTCTTTATTAAAAAACTTAGGCGGATATGCTGATATTTTTTCGGATGGTGTAAATGTAACAGGTTCAAAAATAACCCCTTCAAATTTGTATGAATTAAGCTCATCTGCAATAACCTGCTGGTTTACCCAAGGAGCGCCAAAATACTCAAATGGTTTTGGGGTTCCCCTGCCTTCAGAGACATTTGTACCTTCAAGGAAACAATTTGCTAAATAACATGTTGCTGTTGAAGGATAGAACATGCTTGGTGAAGGCTTTACCCATGTAAGTTTTAAGGATGTATATTCAGTATTTCTGGTATAACCATCCATTAAAATTACATCAAGCTTTGCATTTCCACCAAAAACTGTTGAATTCAGGAATGCAGCAAGCTCACCGCATGTCAAACCGTATGCGGCTGGAGTTGGGATTTTACCAACGAATGATTCATACCCTCTATGCAACATAAATCCATCAGTGTAGTTTGGATTTGTTATCATTGGTCTATCGCATACCCATATAATTTTATTATTTTCATTAGCTGCTTCAATAGCATAATATAGTGTGGAAGTATATGTATAGAATCTAGCTCCAACATCCTGAATATCATAAATCAATATATCAACATCCACAAGATCGCTTTTTGATGGTTTTGTTTTTTCGTTATATAAAGAAACTATTTGAATACCCGTTTTTTCATCAACTTGAGAGTATTTTTCATCGCCTCTAATGCCGTGCTCGGGAGAGAATATTTTAACAACATTTACACCTTTGCTTACAAGTGCGTCTATTATATGTGTTCCGTCTGATAATACTCCTGTTTGGTTCGTCAATAAAGCAATTCTTTTATCTTTAAAATCATTAGCTTTATCAAGTAATACTTCGTTACCCAGCCTGAATTTAACCTCAGTAACCTTTGGGATTTCGGAGTGGCAATTGATATTAACTAAAAGTAAAAATATTGCTGCAAATAATTTTATGGTTCTATTATTGTGTTTTATATTCATTTTAAATTTTTATATTATAAACAGACTACAAAAGTCTTATTATTTATTGTAAAACACTTTTAACCCGAATCTTCATTCAACTTTTTAAAGCTAAACAGACTTTTGTAGTCTGTTCTTTAATAATCATTTAATACTCAAATTTAAGACTACAAAAGTCTTATTGTTTATTGTAAAACACTTTTAACCCCAATCTTCATTCAACTTTTTAAAGCTGAGCAGACTTTTGTAGTCTGTTCTAAAAATCATTTAATACTCAAATTTAAGACTACAAAAGTCTTATTGTTTATTATAAAACATTTTAAAACTTAATCTTGATGCAACTTTTTAAAGCTGATCAGACTTTTGTAGTCTGTTCTAAAAAAATCATTTAATAACAATCACCTTTTTCTTTTTTATTGAATCATCGATTGCCTTTGCTACAATAATATCCTGTAAAGCTATTTGGGTATTGCTTTCGGGTTTTATATTATTAACTACAGTTTTATAAAACGCTTCCCACTGCGCACCAGAACCCGGGTGAAGCGGCTCATCTTTATACTCATCATAGAACACAAGATTTTTATCTGAAGGGGGGTATGACATAGGATACTTCCACACAACAGGATATTTATAATTATCTTTAAACAAATAAATACTTGATGGATTTCCTTTCCATTTTCTTTTTGAGCATTCATTTGGATAAACAAATGTTTCAAAATGCGCAACAATTTTTGCTTTTTCTAATTGAATTACCCACCTTGACTCCCTTGCATGCGGGCTAACATACGAAACTGTAAGCGATGCTTTGGCTCCGTTTTTATATTTTATCAGTGCCATAAGGTTATCGTTAGATTCACCTTTGAGTTTTACTTCCCGGTTGAATGCCCGCACTTTATTATAAGTTTTTGGATTAATCAGGTATTGTCCTCCCATCGCTGATACTTCAGAGGGTTTTGAGTCTGCAAATTGATTAAAAAGATTTATCTGGTGAACAGCTTTATCGTGAATAATTGCATCACCATTAATTGCAGTGCTATTGTAGCGCCACATCATTGGATCAAAAGGTCTGGTTTCAAGCCAATTCATCCACAGCACTTTTCCATATTTACCGGAATAAATTATTTTCTGCAGCTCTCTGTAAAAAGAACTGTATCTAAGGACCATTCCAATCTGGCAGAAGCGATTATATTTTTTTTCGAACTTAATGATCTTTACTACATCTTTTGGGAGTACAGCAGCAGGTTTTTCAAGGAAAACATGTTTCCTGCTCTGCAAAGCTGATAGTGTAAACTCTAAATGAGATGATGTTGAAGTAAGTACAGCTATTGCATCAATATTGGGATTTGAAAATATCTCGGAAGGACATTTGGCATAAATACAGGAAACATTCATGCTAAATAATTTTTTAGTAAACTTTAATGCATTTTTATTTATATCATAAACCGAAACAATATTGAATTTATCTTTATGCCTTAACAGAGCAGGCAAATGCATTAACCTGAAAACAGTACCACAACCGATAATTCCAAGATTTACTCTTTTCTTCATCCATAAATTTAGACAAAAATCATTTTAAATTATACAGACTACAAAAGTCTTATTATATACAGCAAAAACAGCAATACCTGAATATAGTATTATTTAATTTTTCTCTCTACAGACTATTGTATTTTGAATAACAAGTATGTATATATATAAAAGACAAACCGGTTATTCTGGGATTTAACCTCCCTAAATAACCGGCTTTAACTATCTTAATACTTATAAGGTGCTGCATTTTCATAAGGGCTTTCTTGTACTCATAAGGGTTAATTCAACTAATCATAAGAGCTTTCTTGTACTCATAAGGGTAAATCAACTAATCATAAGGGCTTTCTTGTACTCATAAGGGTAAATCTTAAAAATCGTAAGAGTAAAACTTGAAAATCATAAGAGAAAATCTTGAAAATCATAAGGGCTGATCTAATTAACTATTTTTATGTTTATCTTATTTGTGATTTCATTCTTTCTATACAAACATAACACATTAAACCTATGCTGAAAAATAGTTATAAGTATGAAAGCATTGTAGTAAAATTAATTACATTCTGGTATAAAATATTTTTGCGTAATTTTTGAATTTTAAGCAAATTTTGTGTATTTTTGATACAAAGAAAAACTGCCAATGAAAAAATCACCTGTTCACAGTATGCATTTTACTTACCTAAAAATAAAAAAACATTTCACATTTAATTTGTTTATTATTTCAATTTTATTGTTCTCTGGTTGCGACTACTTATTTCCACCATTAAGGTTAGATAAAATTACAGTAGAAGAAGCATCAAATTTCCTTAATAAGCACAAAGGAGATACGAAAGTAGTTTTATTAGATATCAGGTCAAAAGCAGAATATGATTCAATAAATATTGAAAATTCTGTTAATATAGATTTTACTAAACCTGATTTCCCTGATATAACTGAAAAACTTGATAAAGATAAAAGATATATAATTATAGATGATAACGGGATAAAAGCTGCAATGGCTTTTGAGCTAATGAAAGAGCAAAGATTTAGTAAAGTTCATTATATTTTAGGCGGGATAAATGAATGGGTAAAAAATAATTTGCCTGTGTTACAAAAAAAATAGTAAATCGTTGCTAAACTGGAGTTTAGCAACGAGGGTAAGCCACTGCTAAACCGGAGTTTAGCAGCGAGGGTAATTTAATCCCAAATCGATCTTACTCCTGCTCTTACTAAGAAGTTACCTCTTCTCGGAATTCTAATTCTTTCATAAAAGCAAATTTCACCTCTTTCTCCTGCTTTAAATTCTATGTGATATGTCCAGTTTTCTACAGTAATGAACATCATATGATATGCCTTAGCCCTCCACCACTTACAGTTGACTTCTATTAGTAGAGAATCTACTAACTCTTCTCGGTCTATATTTAACACTATAGTTAAAGTATCGCATAGAACATCTCCCTTTGTGATTGTTTTACCTTTAAATTTGTAAGTGAGTTCTATTAAGTACATCGCTGAATCATTTATCAGACGTTTATCTGCACAGTATTCTCCATCTAGATCGTCTTCTCTACTATCTATAAACTGATGTTCATAATTATCTTTCATATTTTGCCATATTGTTGAGCATCCAGTTAAGAATGCTACAACTGTAATAAGAAACAAGATTTTGATTAGTGTTTTCATTTTTTATGACCTTTCTTTTTTATTAGACTTTTCAGTCTGTGTTACACAAAAAAAATAAATAGAAAAGCCGCTGCTAAACTGGAGTTTAGCAGCGAGGGTAAAAAAACCAGTTTAGCAGCGAGGGTAAAAAAAAACCAGTTTAGCAGCAAAGGTAAAAGACCAGAGTATAGCATTGAGGGTATAAAAAACATGGTATATATTATCCTGATTTCATATTAACTGAATCAGTTTTATTCCATAATGTAATTTTTATACAATACTCTTATCTTACTATTTACTTTTATTTTTAGTTCAACTTTAACCTCTGTACCTTTTGGGGGCAACTTATCACTATCCCAAACAATACTAACATTGTAAGATTTAAGCACCTGGTTCATAATATTAGTGTAAATTTCTGTTAATTTATTGTTATCATTTGCCAGATAAAAAAATCCGCCTGTGTTTTGGGCAATTTTCAGCATATCAGCCCTTCTTCTGATGAGTTCATCTTCTCTTGGTTGATAATTACCAACATCATTAAACAAACCAACTGTAAATACTTTTGTGTTTGTTAAGTTGCTTTTTTTGTAAATAGAGTCAATTGTAATTCTGCCGGAAGAATTTTCCATACCATCAGTAAATGCAATTACGGTTTTCATAACAGTTGGATTGCTCTGATATGTAGTATCACTTAAAGCTGTATAAATTGATGAGTATAATGCTGTTCCACCCATTGGGTAACTGTTTTTTTCAAGGATACCATATAGTAACTCTTTTGATTTAGTGAACCTTATTGGCGATAAAACTTTTTCTCCAAATTTAATTATTTTGCAAAACATATTATTTCCCAATTGGTCAATGAACAGTTTAACACTTTTTTCCATAGCTATTATCTTATCGCTCTTAGGTATTTTTTTATCATCATTTTCAGTACCATACATACTGCCACTATAATCCATAGTTAAAGTAAAAGCAATTTTTTTCTTGTCATCAATAGGGATAAGCCTTGGGTATCCAGAGGTAGAATCGGGTTTGTTATCAGTTTCCCATCGTAAAACTGCATTAATATCTTCTTCTTTAATATTTTCTATGGGAATTCCTGCTGTATCCCTGATTGATATATCGGTATTAATTTCATTTCTTGAGGTAATTATAAAGTTAGAATTCACAAACTCATTATCCTCAGGGATATTAATTTTTTCAGTTATGATTTTATTTTCAATTAATGAAAACTCAACCCTTCTGTTTAAAGCTCTGTTTTGATCTGTTGAATTATCACGTAGTGGTTCCTGTTCCCCTTTTCCGGTTATAATAATTCTTGAGCTATCGATCCCTTTTGATAAAATATAATTCCTCACTTCTTCAGCTCGTTTTATAGAAAGCTCATTATTGAATAAATCACTTCCTATATCATCAGTATATCCCTTAATTTCGAGATGGTAGTTTTTATTATTATCCATTTCATTAATTATTTTATCAATAACGGGATGTACATTACTTTTTAATTCATACTTTCCAAAATCAAAATAAATAATATCTGAGTTATTAATAGAATCCAGATATAACTTAAAAACAGGGCTTGAGCTATACGCAGTAGTTAATAGTGAAAATACTGATATAACAAGAACAGCAATAAATAACCAGTATAAATACCTAAAGTCACGTCTAAGGGCAGGCATGTTTGCCCTTTCATTATTAATTGATGAATTGTTTTCAGATTGAAAATCTGGTTTTTCAGATTGGAAATCTGGTTTTTCAGATAAGCTGTTAGTTCTTTTGTTTAAGACTGTTACAATTTTCATTCTAATATCCTCCTCTTTTGTTTAATGCAATCTACCTTTCTATTTCCTGAATTTCATATCATTGCATGATAAATATTTGCTATTTTCTAACTATTTAAACTAACTGAATTTGTTAATTACATATAGTTTAAATGCTTACAATTTGGTTATTTATTATTCTATGTAAAATTAGTAACTTGCAGAATGCAGGATATTAGGTATAAATTAAAACGACAGTTAGAGATACTTGGAATAATATTATCACAGAATTATTCGGGTTATATCAAATCTTCTGATCTGGCATATTTATTTGATATTGAAGAAATTTCTATATTAAGAGACCTTCAGCAATTGAGGGCTATAGGGATTGATATACATTCAACCAAAAAGAATGGAGTATGTATAAGTAAGAAAATATCAGATAATAAGCTTTTGGAATTGATTCAGCAATATTCTTCATTATGTTCATCAGTTACTTTTGTTGATAAATCCACAAACCTATTGGTAAGCCGTCTAGGAGAGAAATCGTTAGCAAATTTTGTTGTTCTGCAAATAGCCTCTGAAAAAAATAATACAGTTACCATTGATTATGAAAAAGATAACGGAATGCTTGATTTTGGCAGAGAAGTAAATCCTGTACTGTTATTTCAGAGTGATAATTACTGGAGAATATTAACATATTCAAGCAATACATTTAAACAATTTCATTTGAATAAAATACTTGAAGTAAGAAACACTGAAAAGTATTTTGAAAAAATAGATGAAGGAACACTGGAAGAAGTGTTTAAGTTTTCATGGAAAAGCTGGGTTGGGAATGAAAAACATAATATTAAACTTTCATTTTCCAAAATCTGGAAGGAAAGAATTAAGCCAAAACAGTTAATGAAAAATGAAACATTCCAAGAAACCGGGGATGGTTCATTTACATATGAAACAACAGTAAATTCATTAGATGAACTTGCCTCATGGATAGTAAGCAGAGGTAAAGGTGTAAAAGTAATAGAGCCGGAGGAATTGAGAGAAAAAGTTATAAATCTTGCAAAGGATGCTATAAGCAATTATGAATGAGAAAAGTTAATGCTATTAAAGAACCTTAAGATAAACAGTGATATTGTAGTTATAAACCATTAAACGATTTTGTCATACAAATTTAACAATAAATGAAAGCAAAATCATTGGTTACTGATAACAATAATGATGTTAATTCTTTTAGGAGAATTAGAAAATCTATTGGTGTTTTAGGTATATCATTGCCAATTATTTTATTCCTTTTCTCCTTAATTCCTTTTTTCAAAACATCAATTCAACCTACAATAAGCAATTACTATTATACTAATCTAAGAGAATTATTTACAGGAGTGTTATGCGCTGTTGGTTTATTCTTGATACGTTATAAAGGACATTCAAACCCTAATTTTTTTAAAAATGATAGTAAACTTACTAACATTGCAGGTTTCATGGCATTTGGCGTTGCCCTTATGCCAACTTCTCCTAATTCATGTAGTGATAAAATATATTCATTAATCCCTTTATGCAATAAAGAGTTAGGATGGCTTCATTATGGATTTGCGGGCATTTTATTTCTTACTCTCGCAATTATATCAATTAATGTATTTACAATAGGTCAGGCAAAAAACCCAGAGATTCCTTTAAGCAAGTTCAATGAGAATAATATTTATAAAATATGCGGCTATTTAATGTTGCTTTTTATATTACTAACCCCAATTTGCGCAACTTTTGATTGCTTTAATTATTCAACATTAATATTTGAAGCGCTTATGCTTTTCGTTTTTGGAGCATCTTGGCTAATAAAAGGTCGTGCACTAGGCGATAATGGAAAAGTTGGTAAAATATTATACAGAGAATCAAATTAAGTAATTTAATTCGTAAAAAAACAGCTTATAACACGGGTTTTGCAAAAAGAGGGCTGATGTGCAAATTTGAAGTTTTGTGATTCGAAATCACCAACTTCTCAAACCCCTTCTTCGTTACATCAATCTACTTAAAGAAAAAACAACTTTTTTATTATCCAACTTGAAATTAATCCAATAGCGATGAGGCTAAGTTCTGCTCTCTTAAGTTGTTGAAATGCTTTAAAAAACTACTTAACTCCAACAAAAATCAAAAATTAACCCTACAAAATTAGTATGATTAATATCATAATTTTTTAATAAAAAAAGTATGATATTTGTATATAGGCATACTATTTAACCTATAATTTACAGATGTTTAGATTTATAATTCTAATAACATTATATAAAAAAATACCCGAGGTAATAAATGAGCGATAAAAATTTCAATGCCTACCTGATGGCACAAACACAGTTTGATAAAGTAGCAGATATATTATCATTAGATGAAGCTACAAGGCAAATACTTCGTGAACCATTGCGAGAATATCATTTCAGTATTCCCGTAAAAATGGATGACGGTACAACAAAGATATTCAAAGGTTTCAGAGTTCAGCATAATGATGCATTCGGACCATGTAAAGGCGGCATAAGGTTTCACCCTATGGAAACAATTGATACAGTCCGCGCGCTTGCAATGTGGATGACATGGAAATGTGCAGTTGTAGGTATTCCATTAGGCGGTGGTAAAGGCGGAGTTATCTGCGATCCGCATAATTTAAGTAATAGAGAGCAGGAACAGATCTGTAGAGGATGGGTAAGACAGCTTGCAAAAAATGTTGGACCTATAAACGATATTCCGGCACCTGATGTTATGACAAATGCACAGCATATGCTTTGGATGCTTGACGAGTTTGAAGTAATTCATGGTGGAAAGCACCCTGGTTTCATAACAGGTAAACCTGTTGGTATGGGCGGCTCATTGGGAAGAACAGAAGCAACAGGATACGGAGTTATCTATACTCTGCGTGAAGCGTTAAAGAAAAAAGGAATGAAGATTGAAGAAACTACGGCAGCTTTTCAGGGATTTGGGAATGTATCTCAATATGCACTTCAGTTATATAATAAACTTGGCGGGAAAGTTATATGTGTATCGTGCTGGGACCAGAAAGACCAGACATCATATTCATTTAAAAAAGAAGCTGGTATAAGTTTTGATGAACTAATGAAAATTACAGATAAATTCGGAGGTATAGATAAAACAGAAGCAAAAAAATTAGATTATGAAATACTTGATGGCGATGCATGGATAGAGCAGAAAGTTGATATACTCATCCCCTCAGCACTTGAGAACCAGGTTAGGGGTGATAATGCTGTAAAAGTTGCAGATACTGTAAAGATAATTGCTGAAGGCGCAAATGGACCAACTACCCCTGAAGCAGATAAAATATTTATGGATAGAGGTATTTTTGTTATTCCTGATTTTCTTGCAAATGCAGGGGGAGTTACATGCAGTTATTTCGAGCAGGTTCAGTCTAACATGAACTACTTCTGGACAAAAGATGAAGTACTGACAAAACTTGATACAATAATGTCGGCTGCATTTATTTCCGTTTACGATACAGCTATAAAGAATAAACTTTATATGAGGGATGCAGCATATGTAATATCCATTAGCCGTGTTGCACAGGCATGCAAAGATAGGGGTTGGATTTAATATAACTGAATATTAAAATTAATAGCCGGTGCTAAAAGCCGGCTATATGTTTTTTTATAAATTTAATTTTTTGTTGGTGATAACACCAACAAATGGAGTAAGTTTTTTGTTGGTGATAACACCAACAAATAGGGTGAGTTAATCTTTTGTCGGTGATAACACCAACAAATGGGGTGAGTTAATCTTTTGTCGGTGATAACACCAACAAATGGGGTGAATTACTCAAGTTTGCCGTTCTAATAGGTAAATTCCACGTTGTTATTCCTACGACTGCTCCGCAGTTTGTGACCAACAACCATAATTATTTGTTGGTGACCTTAAAAACAAGTCAAGCAACACCAACAAATGGGGTGAATGGAGTGAGTTTTTTGTTGGTGATAACACCAACAAATGGGGTAAACAGTACTAATTAAGTAACTTCCATTTTCAACAACCATAATAATTAATTGGTGAAACTGCACCATCATTCATGCTTCAAAACCATTAATTGTACACCAACAAATGGGAAATTAATCTTGATTTTCCTTATTTATTGTAAAAATTTTAAAAACGGGGTTTCATTAAATGAATAAAATATCACAACCAATTGATCATCTTGTAAAAGAGCTTGAAGAAAGAGCAAAAGAGCTAAATTGTCTTTATAAGATAGAAGAATCCTTAAATAATTCAAAAATAACACTTGACGAAGCAATTAGATTGGTAATTGATTCCATTCCACCTGGCTGGCAGTTTCCGGATATTACCCGCATTAAAATAGATTATAAAGGAAATATCTACACAAATGATGACTTTAAAGAAAGTGATTGGTTTCAGAAATCGGAAATAAAAATTAATGATGAAGTTGTTGGTCATATTACGGTTTATTACATAAAGCCAACAAGATATTTTGATGAAGGTCCTTTTTTAAAAGAAGAAAGAAAGCTACTCAATACAATTTCTGAAAGACTTGGACATTTTATACATCACAAAGATACCTTTTCATTCATTTCAGAGCTGCAGGAAATAAGGGATATATCATCAGATAACTATAAACATAAATGGCAAATTGTTCTTGATATGCTAAGGAAAACTGATAAGCCCTTATTTAATACAATTGTAAGAAAGCTGCTTCATAATTTATGCTGGCAGGAAATAAAAGAGGCACAGCAATTACTTAAAGAAGCAAGCTCAGAAGAAAAATCAGAAACTAATAGTGATGGTGAGACAATATTTATAGAAAATAAACCACTGAAGAAAAAATCTTTAGATAACGATGAATTTGTTGAATCTGTAATACGACTTGCCGGCGACAACCTTCGTGATGATGAAATACTCGGGAAGCTTCAGAAGTGGATATATGAAGATAAATGCAGTGGTTTAGTAAAAACAGTAGAAAGTATGGAAACTTCTCTAAATGAAATAGCCGAAGCTTTGCATAAATACTATCCCCTGCTATCAAATGGCGAGCTTTCACCATCCATCGAAAAAGGTTTAAAAGTATCATTAATCAGAAGATTTTTCACCAATCAGACAGAATTTATTTCTATAGCAAAAGAATTTGTGGAAATTAGTGATTTCTATGAGCTAACAAACAGGATAATACTTCCATCAAAGAGTTATGGAAAACTTGGCGGTAAAAGCGCAGGAATGTTCATTGCATCAAAGATCATTGCTAAGAAGGCAAAGACATCTGATAAATTTAACAATATTAAGTTACCAAAAACGTGGTTTATTCCCAGTGATGGTATTATGCACTTTCTGCATTACAACGAGCTTGAAGAAGTAATAGAGCAAAAGTATAAAGATATAGAAGAAATAAGAAGAGAATATCCTCACATTGTACAGATATTTAAGAACTCTGATTTCACAAGTGAGTTCATCAATGGAGTATCAGTTGCACTTGATGATTTTGGAGATTGCCCGTTAGTAGTTCGCAGTTCAAGTCTGCTTGAAGATCAGTTTGGAGCTGCATTTTCAGGTAAATATAAAAGTCTTTTCATAGCAAACCAGGGCACAAAAAACGAAAGACTTGCAGCTTTGTTGGATGCAATTTCAGAAGTTTATGCATCAACATTTGGACCGGATCCAATTGAATACCGCGCCGAGAGAAACCTTCTTGATTTCCATGAAGAAATGGGTATAATGATACAGGAAGTTGTAGGCACTAAAATTGGTAATTATTATATGCCGTCATATGCAGGTGTTGCATTCAGCAATAATGAATTTCGCTGGTCGCCCAGGATTAAACGTGATGATGGCTTGATAAGGATTGTACCCGGACTTGGGACCCGCGCTGTTGACAGGCTTGGCGATGATTACCCAATACTTATAGCGCCCGGACAACCAAATTTGAGAGTAAATGTTTCGTTTTTAGAAAGACGGAAATACACCCCACAGAACATTGATCTTATCAATCTTGAAACAAATCAGTTTGAATCAAAGAAAATAAGAAACATCATAAAAGAAACAGGGACAGATTATCCCGATATAAAAAATATGATATCTATTGTAAAAGATGATCATATCACACAGCCATTTGGTTTGAATACTGATTATGAAAACGATGATATAATTTTAACATTTGAAGGATTAATCCAGAACGGTGCATTTGTTCAGCAAGTCAAATTCCTGCTTGAAACATTGGCAGCAGGTATGCGAAGTCCGGTTGATATTGAATTTGCATCAAACGGAATTGATTTTTATATTTTACAATGCCGCTCTCAGACAAAATCAAAGGAAATTCAACCTGACCCTATTCCAAGAGATATACCCAGAAAGAAAATTATTTTTACGGCTCATAAATATGTTTCAAACGGAAAGGTTCCCGAAATTTCTCATATTGTTTATGTTGATCCTGAGAGTTACTACAACATATCATCGCGTGAAGAGCTTGTAGAAGTAGGACGGGCTGTAAGCAAGCTGAATAAGATGCTTCCTAAGCGAAAATTTATACTTATGGGACCCGGCAGGTGGGGAAGCCGCGGAGATATTAAGCTTGGAGTTAATGTTACTTATTCAGATATTAATAATACAACAATGCTTATTGAAATAGCAAAGAAGATGGGTAATTATACACCTGATCTTTCTTTCGGGACACATTTTTTTCAGGACTTAGTTGAGGCTTCAATCAGGTATCTGCCGTTATATCCTGATGAAGAAGAAATAATTTTCAACGAACCGTTTTTCCGTAAATCAGATAATATGCTTGCACACATTGTACCTGAATATAAGCATCTTGAGGATACAATAAAGGTCATAGATGTTACACAGGCATCTGATGGAAATATCCTGCGTGTTTTGATAAATGCCGAGCTTGAAGAAGCAGTTGCATTTTTAAATGAACCAATAAAAGGTAAAATTGCCACTTTTGATACTTCGGATTATGTTGAGTGGCAGCCAAGCAATTACTGGCAGTGGCGGTATAAAATGGCGGAAAGAATGGCAGCCTTGATACCAGCAGAAGATTTTGGAGTTAAAGGATTTTATATCTTTGGAAGCTCGAATAATGCAAATGCAGGTCCAGCAAGTGATATAGATCTGATTATTCATATAGATGATAAAGCCGATATCACAAAACTCAACCTTTGGTTTGAAGGTTGGAGTCAGTGTTTAGGTGAATTGAATTTTTTAAAAACAGGTTATCAATCTGAAGGATTGTTGGATATGCATTATGTTACTGATGAGGATATTGAAAATCGAACCAGCTTTGCAAGTAAAATAGGTGCTATTACCGATCCTGCAAAACCGTTAAAGTTGGGGAAGTGATTATGACGTTTATTCATCCGATGACTTAAAGTCATCGGATGAATTAAATTCTTTCAAATCAATATCCTTTTTGAATTCTCTAAATCATCAGTATCAAACTGAATAACTGCAAGTTCACTTCCATTGTATGCAGTATTGAAGCAATACGTCTCCCCTATTTTATCCTGCCAATTGCCTGAAATTTCCGAAGACTCATGAATATGACCATGTAAAGTAATTAATGGCTGATGTTTTTCTATAAATCTCCTTATTGCAATACTTCCCACACTCATAATTTCAATTTGTCCGTGAATATTCTTTCCGTAAATTTTATCAAGATTTGTTTCATATGGCGGTGAATGAAATAAACAAATCGTTTTTTTAAAATCTTCTATTTCCTCAGATAAGATATTAAGGTCATCAATAATAGTTGAGTATCTTTGAAGGTTAGCAGGTATATTAATTGTCCTTAAACCTTCTTCAGGTGATACAGTATTTCTTGGCAAATATCTTGATACATCATATTTTTCCCAATCTTTAAGTAAAAAGGGAGTAGGAGGAATATACGGGTATCCGATAACTGAATAGTCTTTTTTTGATATTATTTCATTATTAACAAAATAGAGCAGTTCTTTTACTTCAAGTAATTCAAAATACTCACAGCTAACTGCAGCATCATCATTGCCGGGTATCAGGTAAATATCAGGGTAATTTTGATTTAGTTCTTCTTTTAAATCAGTAAAAAGTGGTTTAAGAAAATCCTTGATATAAACTTCAGGATCAGTTACATAATAATTAGGCAATATATCACCTGCAATAAAAACAGCTTCCGGTAAATGAAGCCTGATATAACCGCAAAGTTTTCTGAACTTCACCTCATTACCATGAATATCACTAACGCATATCGCCTGCATATTACAAATTTAAAGGGAATTAATTTAATGAAATACTCAAATTTTATTACAAAAAAAGCCAGTTTATAAACGGGCTTAATCAATAGTAGAATTGGGGAAAATTCTATTTTATCAGCATTCCTGAATGGTCGGGATTTCTTTTAAAATGACTGCGTCATTTTATCAACATTCCCGATAAATCGGGACTACAATTAAATAACTAACGTTATTTGATTAGTAGCATTTTTTTTGTTTCTGAATAATTGCCTGCCTGCAAACGATAAAGATAAACACCGCTTGGAAGATTAGAGCCATCAAAATCAAATTCATAAGTTCCGGGTTTAAGCTGTTCGTTGAGAAGTGTTGCAACTTCACGACCGAGGATATCGTACACAGACAGGAATGTCTGTGCTACTGATTTGCCACTTATATCAAATTTTATATTTGTAACAGGGTTAAACGGATTGGGGTAGTTTTGTGAAAGCGAGAAATGATTAGGTATTTCTGTTAAAATTGTCTAATTCTATTTTATCTTTAAATATTTTCGCTGACATAAATTAACTCTTAAATGCTAACTGTTAATTGTTAATTGATAATTGCTATTCTATTTCCGCTTCGTGGCCTTCTTCATTCCATGTATAAGGATAGTTTGGAAGGTCAAATGCTTTAGCGTGCTCGGTCAGCTTTAACGGGTGGAAAGTATCAAGCATTACGGCAAGCTCGAGGGTTTCCTTTTTGCCGATTGATGCTTCCATAGTTCCGGGATGGGGTCCGTGTGGAATACCTGCCGGATGAAGAGTGAATGAAGCCTGATCAACTCCCTTGCGTGACATAAAATTACCTTCAACATAATACAGAACTTCATCGCTATCTATATTACTGTGATTGTATGGAGCAGGAACTGCATCAGGATGATAATCAAACAATCTTGGACAGAACGAACATATAACATAATTTCTGGCTTCAAATGTCTGGTGAACAGGAGGTGGCTGATGTATCTTTCCTGTGATTGGCATAAAATCATTTATGTTAAATATCCACGGGTAGAAATAACCATCCCAGCCAACAACATCAAAAGGGTGGTAATCAAAAATGTAATGATGAAGCTTATTGAATTTTTTTATTTTTACAAGGAACTCACCCTTTTCATCAACTGTCAATAATGTTTCAGGCAGTCTGAAATCACGTTCACAAAATGGTGAATGTTCCAGATACTGACCATAAGAATTTTTATATCTTGCGGGAGTGTAAACCGGGTTCTTTGATTCAATTACGAGGAATTTTGTCTTTTCTGACTTAGTGATAATTCTATAAATTACACCTCTTGGAATAATTATGTAATCTCCATCATGGTAATCCAAAGAGCCGTATTGTGATTCAAGTGTACCGCTTCCATAATGCACAAAGATAACTTCATCACCTTCACCGTTTTTATAGAAGTAATCCATTTGTTTATCAGGGTTACAAATGCCCATAGAAACATCATTATTGAAGAGCATTACTTTTCTACCAGAAATGGAGTCGCCTTCAGATTTTGCATCGAGAGTTCTTAAGTGATAATGCCTAAGAGAACCTTCGTCCCACTCTTTATATCCAATATCTTCAACCTCTTTTATCTTTTTTACTCTTGTGGGCGGATTGATGTGATAAAGTATAGAAGATATTCCTGAAAATCCTTCTGTTCCTATTACCTGTTCCTGATATAATGAGCCATCAGGCTTCCTGAACTGCACGTGTCTTTTTTGAGGTATCTTCCCCAGCTTATGATAGAATGACATAATAAATAGTTAAATAGTGAATTTGCGAAATAGTGAAATAGTAATATATTTTAATGAGAAATAAATCACAAATGAAAATTATATCGCTCCTACGGAGCTATAAAATTGATTATTAATGCTTACTACAAATATTCCGTTCCTACGGAGCTAAGATAAATTGTTCATTGTTGAGCGAAGCGAAATCCCGCTCTGCGGGACTCATTGTTAGTTATTACAGCGTTCCTCTAACAGCCTGCTCTCTTTCGATAGCTTCGAACAAGGCTCTGAAGTTACCTTTGCCGAAAGATTTAGCTCCTTTGCGCTGTATAATTTCAAAGAAAACTGTTGGTCTATCTTCAATGGGTTTACTAAATAGCTGGAGAAGATAGCCATCTTCATCTCTATCAACAAGTATTCCGTGTTTAGCAAGCTCATCAATATCTTCATCAATTTTTCCAACCCGAGCTTCAAGCTCTTTATAATATGAAGTAGGAACGCGAAGAAATTCAATTCCTCTTTTTTTAAGTTCGCTGACAGTTTCAACAATATTAGTAGTACTCATAGCAATATGCTGAACACCGGCTCCGTGGTAGAATTCAAGATATTCATCTATCTGAGATTTTTTCTTTCCAGCGGCAGGTTCATTAATAGGAAATTTAATTTTGCCTGTACCGTTCTGCATTACCTTACTCATTAATGCTGTAAATTCTGTAGAAATATCCTTATCATCAAAAGATAAAAGCTGGCTGAAACCCATTACCTCAGCATAGAAATTCACCCAATAATTCATTTTACCAAGCTCAACATTACCTACCATATGATCGACAGATCTTAGCCCCACATCCTTCACACCCTGCACAGCTTTCCCGGAAGCATCTATAAAACCGGGCAGGAAAAGCCCATTGTAATTATTTCTCTGTATGAAAGAATGTATAGTATCACCGTAGGTTTTAATTGCTGAGCGGATTATGAACCCGTTTTCATCTTCGATCTTAGTTGGTTCTAAAACAGGTATAGCGCCGCGTTTTACAGTTTCATTGAAAGCACTTGCGGCATCATCTACTTCAAGGGCAATATCTCTAACGCCATCGCCATGCTGCTTAATGTGCTCTGACATAAAATTATCGGGATGATAAGGAGTAGAAAGGACAAATTTTATTTTACCCTGCTCAAGCAGATATGAAGCCCGTTCACGATTACCGGTTTCAAGCCCGCTGTAAGCTGTAAGCTTAAAACCCATTGCGTACTGGTAGTAAATAGATGTTTGTTTTGCATTGCCGCAAAAGAATTCGATATGATCCCAGTTTTTTATCGGCAGAAAATCTTCTGTTTTGCCTTTTTCGTTGCTTTTAACATCCGGTGATATTGTATCCATTTTAATAAGTTTTAAATTACACTCCAACTAAACTCAAAAACCTGAGCGACCAGGCTTACGAGTCAAGAAGACCAGTCTTGAAGGAGTTACTAAAGCACAAATATAAAAAAACTCATTATAAGATTATATGACAAATGAATACTTAATTTAAAATAGTAATTAATAGTATCTTTGAATATAACAAGAATTATAGGTAATTTTGTCTTTATGGGAGACTATTGAGGTAAGAATTGGGAAAAATCAGGTTATTTTTATCATTAAATATAGATAGCAATAGAATTGTATCACTTAAACAGGACCAGGCTGTAATAAAGGGTATCATTGGCACTGAAAATATGCGCTGGGAAGAGCCAGATAAATTTCATTTAACGTTACGCTTTCTGGGTGATATGGATGAAGATAATATTGAGCCGCTGATAAATACACTTGAACGGCTGAAATTTGATTTTGATAAAATTGAATATGAAACTGAAAATATTGGTTTTTTCCCAAACAGAAGATTTCCGAATATCATTTATGCCGGATTAAGAGAAATTGGAAATCAGCCATTGCGGACAGAAATACTTGTTGGTTTCATTGATAAAATAATTTATAATTTCGGGGTTAAGCCTGATAAAAAATTTATACCGCATATCACTTTTGGGCGGTTTAACAGAAATAAGAGAAGGAAAATTGAATCAAATGTTGATTTTAATTTATCTCCCGTAAAAATTGAATTTGATTCGTTCTCTTTGATGAGAAGTAAACTTCTGCCCGGCGGTTCGGAATATGAAGAAATAAGTAAATTTACTTTTAATAAATAAGAATTTTATATGCCATTTTACGAATACAAATGTTCAAATTGCGGATTTGAGTTGGAAGAGATGCAAAAGATGAGCGACCTTCCTTTAATAAAATGTCCCGAATGCGATAAAGATACTTTGCAGAAACTAATAGGTACTGGCGGCGGACTGATATTTAAAGGCAGCGGTTTTTATCTAACTGATTACAAGAAAAAGCCTACGTCAGAATCAAGCACTCCACAGACATCTAAAACTCAGGAGAGTAAAAAAGAAATGGATAAATCAAAAGATAAATCATCAGATAAATCATCGGATAAACCAACAGATAAATCAACAGATAAATCAAAGGATAAATCAAGAAGCTCAACAGATACACAAAAAACAGAAATTACAAAGAAAGAAAAATAACTGATGTATATAGTAGAATTCAATAAACTTCCTAATTTCAATAATCTTTACCTTGACTATATATCTGCAAGTGAAGAAGATTACAAAAAACTAAAAACTTTTTTTAATTCTCAATTCAGAGATAATGAAGATATATTCAAGGTCATTGATGAGAAAATACATAATTACAATACAAGCCGGTACTTTGATAAAAATGTACTTATAGATATATTAAAGAGACAGAATGTTACATTTGGGGGAGATGATGCAACAGCATCAAATATTGAAATGCTGGTAAGTGAAAATACTTTTACAGTAGTAACCGGTCAGCAGGTAGGTTTATACACAGGTCCGTTATATACAATACTAAAAACAATTTCAATTGTTAAGTTAGCTAAGGAGCTTAAAGAAAGATTTCCACAATTCAATTTTGTTCCTGTATTCTGGCTTGAAAGTGAAGACCATGATATTGAAGAAGCAAATCATACATATCTTATAGATAAGCAAAACGAGCTTGTAAGAGTTGGATTTGATTCTGAAAACCGGAATGATGAAGATGTACCCCGCAAAAACAATCCACCTGTTGGCAATATTGAATTTGGTGAACTGATAAACAGTATTAATGAACAGTTAAGAAGCACAATGATAGATACCGATTTTAAGGAAAAGATGATGAACATGGTAACAAAGAATTATAAAGAAGGAAATGATTACAAAACCGCATTTGCAGGTTTAATGAACGATATATTTAAAGGCTATGGAGTAATTTTCATAGACCCCGCTGACCATGAAATTAAAAGATTGCTGGTACCTGTTTTTGAAAAAGAACTAACAAGCTCGCCAAAATTATGCGAGACTATTATCACACAAAGCGCAGAACTTGAAAAAAATTACGACCTACAGGTTAAGCCAAAAGTTATTAACATGTTTTTTCTTCACAACAATAACAGGCTGCTTATTGAACCAAGAGAAGGAGGAAAATTTGCATTAAGGAATTCCAAACGCAGGTTTGAAAATGAAGAAATGATGAACATGCTTAATGAAAACCCCGAATTATTCAGTCCAAATGTAGTATTAAGACCAATTTGCCAGGATTATCTGCTGCCAACTGTTGCTTATATAGGCGGTCCCGGAGAAATATCATACTTTGCCCAGTTTAAACCGGCTTATAAGCATTATGATATTACAATGCCTGTAATCTATCCAAGAGCTTCTGTGAGTATTATTGAGGGGAAAATAGCAAAATTTATGAATAATTTTAATGTTAAGCTTGAAGATATTTTCCATCAAAGCTTTCTGGTATCAAAGGTGGTTGATAAACTTTCTGAAGTTAAGGTTGATGATGAAATTTCAAAATATATTGATGATTTGAATAAGATATTTTATGATATGCGCAATATGACAGTTAAAGTTGACCAGACATTACTTAATGTTGTGGATAATTTAAAAGATAAGACAAAACAAAATTTAGAACAGTTTAAAAGCAAGCTGATAAATGCACAGGCTAAAAAAAGCGAAACAACAACCACACAAATAGATAAAGTAACAAACAACATATTCCCCAATAATAACCTGCAGGAAAGAGTTATAAGCATTTTATATTTCCTGAACAAATATGATGATTCTTTTATTAAAAAGTTATTTCATGAAATTGATGTTACAAATTTCAATCACCAGGTTATTGAAGTGTAAATAGAGCACCTCTAAAGTGAAAAACGAACAAGTAAGAAGAATATTAGTTATAAGACTTTCATCTTTGGGTGATATTTTATTAACCATACCCTTAATAAACTTAATTCAGGTAACGTTTCCGCTTGCACGGATTGATTTCTGCACTAAAGAGCAATATTCATATATTCTAAAAAGCAATCCTGTAATACATAAGGTAATTAAAGCAAAGAATGATATTACCAATAGCTATTTAAAAGAATTGAGACAGCTTATTAAAATGAGCAATTACAATATGATAATAGATGCTCATAATAACTTTAGAAGCATTTATTTAAGGTCATTTCAGGATGCAAAGATTCTTGTATTTAAGAAATATTCAATAAGGAAATTCCTGTTAGTTAAGTTCAAAGTAAATTTAATGAAAGATATTCCCTCAATTTCCGAGCGATACAGGAAGATAATTGCAAAGTTTGCTTCTGTTGAGGATATAAAGAAAAAAACTTTACCTGAAGTATTTACAGATGCGGTATCTGAGCGCTCAATAGATAAAATGCTTGAAAGCCTGAACTTGACCAAAGAGAATGAATTAGTTTGTTTACCTGCTGTATCAAAACATTTCACAAAGACATACCCAACTGAATATTATGCGGAAGTCATAAATAAATACCCCAATGAAAACACAGCATTTTTCTTGACAGGTACCGGCACAGATAGTATTAATATCAATATCATAAAATCACTTACAAAGAACAGGAAAGTTTATGACCTATGCAATAATCTGGATATTTCCGACCTGATTTCATTGATAAAAAGATGTTCACTGGTAATTTGCGGAGATACGGGTCCGATGCATATTGCTGAGGCATTGAATATTCCATTGATAATGCTGGCAGGTTCATCAGTAAAGGAATTTGGCTTTTATCCGCAGAATGAGAAATCAGTTGTATTAGAAAATAATGATATGAAATGCAGACCATGCTCGCATTACGGAAAATCAAAATGCCCTAAAGGGCATTTTAAATGTATGGTTGATATAAAACCTGAGATAGTACTTGAAAAGATTAAGAAATTTATTTCACCAGAACCATTCTCTTAGTTTCAACAAAATCACCTGCTGAGATTCTATAGAAATACACACCACTTGTAAATTGTGAGGCATCCCCCGAAGGGGCAGGCCACTCAACTTCATAAGTTCCGGGCTGTAGTTGCTGGTTTACGAGTGTTGTAATTTCTCTGCCGAGTACATCATAAATTATTAATAAGACCCCCTCTCTGTCTCCCACTGAAAAACCAGTTCTTTGACCTGACAGGGGGAGATTAAGTGGGGGTATTGCAAACTTTATCTTTGTTACCGGATTGAATGGGTTAGGGTAGTTTTGGCTAAGAGAAAATTGTTTTGGGATTTCAGTTGAAATTGGATTGATAAAAGTTACACCCCCATTTGTGGTTTTCATACTTGCAAAACCACCTACGAACCAGCCTGTATTTGTATTGTGGAAGTAAACAGTAGGATGATTGCCACCAGTAACAAACTGTTGATTCCAGCTGATACCTCCGTTTGTAGAATGATACACTTTTACTCCGGCTGAAGAATCTCCGCTAAACCAGCCTGTGCTGGAATTAACAAATTGAATTTCTTTTACACTTATTCCGAATCCTGAGATTTGATTCAACCAATTCAGTCCGCCATCAGAAGTTTTAAAAAGCACACTGCGGCCACCAACCCAACCGGTGAGCTCATCATAAAAGAATACAGAATAAAGGTCTGCCTGAGTACCAATATTTTCCTGCACAAAAACATTGGAGTTTGTTGTTTTCAATAAAGTGCCTCCATTTCCGGAGATCCAGCCTGTTGAATTATTTATGAAAAAAATCCCTTTCAACGCTGTACAGCTGGGTACCGAAGATGTATCCCAATTCGCACCTCCGTTTATTGTCCTGGAAATTGAGCCTATTGTTCCACCGGTGACATTTCTGGCTCCCAGTATGAAACCTGTATTTTCATTAACAAAACGAATTGATAAACCTCCACTATTGTAAATATTTATCCACTGTGTCCCTCCGTTGGTAGTCTTCCATGCATCCCAGAGTCCTACAGCCCAGCCAGTATTGCTATTAATGAAATGCAAGTCAAATAAAGCAGGGAATGGATTATCCAGCTGACATTGCCACGTTGCCCCGCCATTAATGCTTTTCGCAATTCTGCAACCTACAGCAAAACCAGAGACCCAGCCAACAGCCCAGCCGGTGTTCGCATCTACAAATTGTATAGAATTGTATTGTGTAGGGTCGTTCGTTATTAACATATTTTGCCAGCCGCTCTGTGCATAGACAAAAAATAATGAGAAATTAATAAATATCAATGACATTATCATTTTTTTCATTTTATTAACACCATCCTCTTAGTTTCTACAAATGACTCAGTTTCTAATCTGTAAAAATACACACCACTTGGGTATGCTGATGCGTTCCATTCAACCTCATAAGTGCCGGGCTGTAGTTGTTGGTTTACAAGAGTTGCAACTTCATTACCGAGTACGTCATAAATTATTAAATTCGCAAATGATTCATTTGACATTTGGAATTTTATCTTTGTCATTGGGTTGAACGGGTTGGGGTAGTTTTGGCTAAGAGAAAAAGATGCTGGTATTTCAGTTGAGGTCTGGGTAATACCCAATGTGTTTATCACTCTAATAAACTTTTCAGGTGAATGATTCCACTGATCACCTGATGTAGTATTATTAAAATTTACACTATTGCCAACTGAATACAAAGTATCTATTCCATCAAAAGTAGGTCCTCTATATCGGAATTGAAAGCTAACAGAACCTCCGCTAGGAAGTTTTGGTGATGAATGTGTTATCTCTGCTCCAATTTTCCTCGTACCGGCAGTTCCTATTGTATCTATCACACCTAATCTACTTGCAATGTTCGTACCTGCTCTGACAAGGGGACCTCCGGTAATTGTTACAGTATAAATTACGACTTGATTGATGGCAACAGTATCGGGACCGGTGATACTAACTACAACACCTGGCGATGGTGAACCGCTATGGCATGAACATCCTCCGCCGCCAGTTTTACGAGTCAATCCGGTAATCCCGTTAGAATTTGCATAAAGCATAACAGCGGTCAAGATTATAAAAACAGTAGAAAATAAAATTACAATTATTTTTTTCATATCTGGTGATATTTATTTAATTAATATCATTCTTTTTGTTTCAGTAAAGCCTGATGTTTTTAAAGTATAAAAATACACACCGCTAGGATATGCTGATGCTCCGCCTTCGGCTGACCATTCAATTTCATATGTTCCGGGTTTTAGTTGCTGTTTTACAAGAGTTGCGATTTCTTTACCTAATATATCATACACAGACAAGAATGTCTGTGCTACTGAAGCAGACGGAGGAATTTCAAACCTGATTTTTGTTGATGGATTGAAAGGGTTGGGATAGTTTTGGGAGAGGGAGAATTGATTAGGGATTTCAGTTGAAACTGGATTAAATCCAGTTATACCACCAGTGGTAGTTTTTAAAATCAGTGATAAATATACGTAAGGCGATATTGTTCCCCATCCAACAGCCCACCCTGTATTTTGGTTAATAAAATTCATACTATTTATAGTAATCGTCGAGTAATTTCCACCGCTAATTTGAGAAATCCAATTTGAGCCACCATCAGTTGTTCTTTGAATTATTCCGTTACCCCCGCATATCCATCCAGAATTTGAATTTACAAAGACAATATCTAACGGGGCAATATTACCGTTTGCTGAAAAATAGTCCCAGGAAGTACCGCCATTAGTGGTTTTATAACTGGGTCCTTGTATCACCCATCCAGTTGATTGATCTATAAAATGAAAGCACCGCGGAAAAAACTTCCCGCCATAAAATATAGTTTGCCAGTTAATACCTGAGTTTGTTGTTCTCAAAACAAAATTGAAACCGCTTAGTATCCATCCGGTTTGGGCATTCACAAATTGCATATCAACTAATGAGTAACTATTATACACAATTTGATTTATCCAGTTCAAGCCTGAATTAGAAGTGCTAATCAACTGACCGTTTTGTCTTAGCGCAAAAATAGCATTCTCGCTGGCTACTGCTAACTTAATTAAAAGAGTGAAAAGCGAATCCTGATATTGAACAAAATAATTAATGCCTCCATTTGTTGTTTTAAAAATGTAACTGGATCTTCCCCCGACATCATTTCCAAAATTCCCGATAGCCCACCCGGTATTATCGTTTATAAAACTAATCCCTTCAAAACCGATATTTCCGCTCATAGATTCTGTCCAGCTAATACCTCCATTGGTAGATTTCAGGATTGAGCCTAATGTTGTAAAACCATTTGAGCCTGAAGTAGTAATCCAACCTGTATTTTCGTTGATAAAAAATACTGATTTTGCTGGCTTGGCAAGTCCAAATGCCATTTGAACCCACCCGTTTTGCGAATACGATACACTTAAGTAAGTATTAAATGTAAGGAATATAATTATGATTTTCTTCATAACTAACACAAAGTTAATTATATAAAATTAAATAATTTTTAAGCATAAATCAAGCTAAATTGTAAATATCTTTAATGTTAAAACATATGTAATTATATTTGTAGATATGAAAAAAGTGCTATTAAACGGTGAAAATTTAACGAATTTTCACGCTAAAGAAATTGTTGATAAACAACTGAAAATCGGTATATCAAAAAGTGCCCTTCCAAAGATAAAAAGTTCACGGAATGTCATAGAAAAATGGATACGAAATGGTGAAGTGATATATGGTGTAACAACTGGTTTTGGTGAATTTAAAGATGTAAAAATCCCACAGAAAGATATAGAAAAACTTCAGCATAATCTTATCATATCTCACTCTGCCGGAGTTGGCGAGCCACTGCCAAAAAATATCGTTAGACTTATGCTGCTATTAAGGATAAATTCACTTGTAAAAGGTTATAGCGGCGTTAGACTTGAACTTATTGAACAACTAATAAAAATTTTCAATCTCGGTATTACTGCATATATTCCATCGCAAGGCTCTGTTGGTTCATCGGGTGATCTTGCACCGCTTGCTCACTTAGCTTGTGTTTTAATAGGTGAAGGTTATGCGTATTCAGGAATGGAAGTATTGCCATCAAAAACTGTTCTTGCAAAACATGGATTAAAACCATTTAAGCTAATGGCTAAAGAGGGTCTTGCTTTAATAAACGGAACGCAGATGATGACAGCATTTGCGGTTGAGATATTAGGCAGGGCGAAAAAGCTTTCTAATCTTGCTGATATTTCGGGGGCATTGAGCGTAGAAGCATTAAAAGGATCAGAGGTTGCATTTAAAGATAATCTTCAAAAAGTTAGACCACATAAAGGTCAGATACATACCGCAGCAAATTTAAGAAAATTATTAAAGGATAGTGAAATAAATCTTTCGCATATTGATTGCGGTAAGGTGCAGGATGCTTATTCGCTCCGCTGTATGCCACAAGTTCACGGCGCAGTAAAAGATACAATTGAATATGCAAGTAAAGTGATAGAAACTGAAATTAATTCAGCTACTGATAACCCTTTGATATTTGCCAAAACCAACGAGCATATCGAAGGCGGTAATTTCCATGGAGAGCCTGTTGCGTTGGTAATGGATTTCCTGAAGATTGCATTGAGTGAACTTGGTAATATAAGTGAGCGCAGAACAGCAAGGCTTGTTGATGGATCACTTAGCGGGTTGCCAAGATTTTTAACTTCAAAAGGAGGGTTAAATTCCGGATTGATGATAGCGCAATACACAGCAGCATCATTGGTATCAGAAAATAAAGTGTTAAGCCACCCTGCATCGGTTGATTCAATACCAACAAGCGCCAATCAGGAAGATCATAACTCACTTGGCTCTATTGCCGCAAGGAAATGTTTTGAAGTATTGGTTAATTGTGAAAAAATACTTGCAATAGAAATTCTTTGCTCATGCCAGGGAATAGATTTTTTAAAGCCGCTCAAATGCGGGAAAGGAACCGGTACTGCATATAATATAGTACGCAGATCAGTTAGACATATTGATGAGGATGTTATAATGAATGAAATGATAGAATCAGTTTGCGATGTAATATATAAAGAGGATTTTATTTTGAAAGTTGAGAAAACATCAGGAAGTCTTAGTTGATAAAATCAGTGGTTAAAAAGAAGCGAATTGATATTAAAAAAATCTATAGCGAAATTAAATATTACGCGATAGGGTTTTATAATAAGTTTGATGAAGACCATATTTGGATTATGTCAGCCAGCATAGCATTTAATATTATTATTTGCATAATTCCAATTACCCTGATATTATTTTCAATTCTTGGTATTTATTTACAGGGTGATGGAGCACAGAATTATCTTAATGAATCGTTAAACAAAGTAGTTGGTATTACACCTGAATTAAAGCAGAAGATTTCTACTTTAATAATTGGAGCAATAAATGAACTTTCAAGTTATTCATTACTTACTGCAATATTAGGCTCGATAGGTATTTTGTGGACATCAAGCGGTTTATTCAGTACATTAAGGGATGTATTAAACAGAATATACAAAACCCGAAGCGATACATTCTATTTATGGGTAAAATTACGTGATATGGGTATGGTTTTCCTTTTATTAACCGTATTTCTGCTTTCATTTTCAACTACATTTATCCTATCAATTTTTGAAGCAATAGACAAATCTTTTTTTGGTGATACTATTTTACAGCTTGGCTTTGTAAGCAGCCTTTTCACTCACCTTTTTGGACTTATATTTACATTTATAATGTTCTATTTAATTTTTAAACTTGTACCGCAGGGATATGTAAGTCAAAAAGTAGCATTAATATCAAGCGTTACTGCTTCGGTTCTTTATGAAATATTGAAATATTTATTTATATTTTACCTTGTATCATTTGCAAATTATCAAAGAGTTTATGGAACGTATGCAGCAATTGTGGCGGTAATTTTTTGGTTGTATTATTCATCGTTAACATTTGTGATAGGTGCAGAAATGGGACAGTTGTATAAAGAAAAAAAGCTGATTAAGGAATCATAAAAAGTAAAAAGGCAAAAGTAAGAAGGCAAAAGTAAAAAGCAAAAGTAAAAAGCAAAAGTAAATCCCGCTAAGCAACTAATCCGCCGTGGCGGACAGAAAAATGCGGGACTGCTGGAAAGCGCAGAAGGCAAAAGTAAGAAGGCAAAAGTAAAAAGCAAAAGTAAAAGGCAAAAGTAAATCCCGCTAAGCAACTAATCCGCCGTGGCGGA